>CAVTWY010000004.1:0-1390071 GCA_963738575.1 uncultured beta proteobacterium | reverse complement strand
GCCAAAAGGCCAGCGTCTGCCTCGCCCACGTCGGCCATCGAGACGATGTGGCGCTTGGGTACCAACAAGATGTGCACCGGAGCCCAGGGGTTGATGTCGTGAAAGGCAAGCATGTGCTCGTCTTCAAACACCTTGTTGGACGGGATCTTGCCCGCCACGATTTTGCAAAAAATGCAGTGAGCGTCGATTGTGTTTTCCATGGCGCTTTGCCAGTTGGGCTCAGGCTGGCATGGCCTGGCGGCCGTTGAGATTCAACCAACCGCGCGCGACCCGGTACAAGAACCAAATGGAGACGATGCCCCACGCAATCCATCCAGGCGCGATGAAGAGCAACCACAGGGGTGAGGTGACAACGTACAACAACCCCGCCCAAATGACGCTGCGGATGCGCCAACTGAAATGCGACTCCAGCCACGTGCCCTTGGCGTCACTTTGCTTCACCAAGTCCAACACGATGGCCGCCACCAACAGCAGCACGCTGGCCTGAAACGCCGGCACGACAGCCGCCACAGCAACGACCGCATGCAAGGCATAGCTGATGTGGCTGATGGTGCGCAGGCTGCTCTCACGCTCCGCGTCTTGCGTCGTTTGAGGTTGCACAGGGGCGTTGTCGCTCATGGGGGTGTCTCTTGTTGATCAAACACACGGGAAGTGATCGGTGGCTCCTCGCGGTGCTGGGGTGGCTCACGGCGACATCAGCGGCTGTCGGTGGGGTCTTCAGATCGCTCCCGCGCCACCATTTTGCGCTTGGCAAACTCCTCCAGGCCCGACTCCCCTTCACGGCGCTCAAGCTCGGCCAGCACATCGGCTGGCCGCAAGCCATGAAACGACATCAACACCATCGAATGAAACCACAGGTCAGCCAACTCAGCAACGATGCGTTTGGGGTCTCCGTCTTTGGCAGCCATGACCACCTCGGTGGCTTCTTCGCCCACTTTTTTTAGAATGGCGTCGCCACCTTTGGCCATCAATCGTGCAACGTAACTTTTGTCGGGATCACCGCCACGGCGTAACTCGATCACGGCCGCCAGGCGCTCCAGGGTGTCGTTGGAGGAAATGGTCATGTGTCTGCGTAAATGATGGAGGGGTCTTTCAACACCGGGTCGACTGATTGCCAAACGCCGTCCTGCAGCTTTCGAAAAAAGCAAGCGTGGCGCCCCGTGTGGCAGGCAATGCCAGGCTCGTGACCCAATTGGGTGACTTTGAGCAGGACAACGTCTTTATCGCAATCAAGCCGCAACTCGTGAACGCGTTGCACGTGGCCCGATGATTCGCCTTTGTGCCACAGCCGTGAGCGCGAGCGGCTGAAGTAATGGGCCTCGCCAGTTTGCACGGTGCGCTGCAACGCTTCGCGGTTCATGAAAGCAAACATCAGCACATCGTTGCTGCCCATTTCTTGAGCGATCACGGGCACCAGGCCCTTGTCGTCAAATCGAACGTCATCGATCCAGGTCATGGCACCATTTTACGGGGCACCATGGGTTGATCCACCAAAACCACGCTCGGCGGCCAACCAGTCGAGCACGGGCAGCGTTCCCCGCAACAACGGCTGTGACGAGACGGGAAGCTGTTGCCACGACAGCTTTTGACCTTCGCGGGGATGCGGTACGCCCCGCCAAGCCGTCACCTTGCAAAAGTGCAATTGCACCTTGGCGTGTGGATAGCTCATGATTTCAACGCGCCAGCGTTCACTTTGTGTCACTTCAATGCCGAGCTCTTCGTGCAACTCACGCGCCAAAGCCGCCTCCACCGACTCGTCATGCTCGAGCTTGCCCCCTGGAAACTCCCAGTGCTCGGCAAAGACCTTGCCTGGTGGACGTGAGGTGAGCAAGAAAGAGCCGTCGTCGCGCAGGAGCACGCCCACCGCAACATCCACCGCAGCCCGCGCGTCGTCCGCTGCGTTCACAAGGTGCGCCCCGCCAAATCGCGGGCAAACTGGTACGCGACGCGACCTGACCGCGAGCCGCGCTCCAGCGCCCAGACCAGCGACTGCGTTCGGGCTGCGGCCATGGCTTGCGCCGGCACGCCAAAGTGCACGAGCCACTGCGACACGATGGCAAGGTACTCGGTTTGAGAGAAGGGATAAAAACTGATCCAAACACCAAAGCGCTCGGACAGCGAGATCTTTTCTTCGACCACTTCGCCAGGGTGCATCTCACCGTCGTCGGTGTAGGTCGCACGCAGGTTGTCGCTCATGTGTTCCGGAAGCAGGTGACGCCGGTTGCTTGTGGCGTAGATCAAGACGTTCTCACTGGCCTGCGCGATCGAGCCGTCGAGCGCTGACTTGAGGGCCTTGTAGCCGGCATCGCCATCCTCAAAGCTCAGATCGTCACAATACAAAACAAAACGCTCGGGCCTTTGCACCAACAGTTCCACCAACTCGGGCAGATCCATCAAATCGGTTTTGTCGATTTCGATCAACCGCAAGCCACGCGACGCAAAGGCGTTCAGGCAGGCTTTGATCAACGAACTTTTTCCTGTCCCTCGTGCGCCCGTTAGAAGCACATTGTTGGCAGGCTTCTTGGCCACAAACTGTTCGGTGTTGCGCACCAACTTTTCGCGCTGAGCGTCAACTTCACGAAGGTCGGCAAGCGCAATGGTCGCCACGTTTGCGACGGGTTCGATTCGCAACACCCCACGCCGACGCCGTGCCCGAAATGCGGTGGACGCAGACCAATCGGGCGCTGCGATGCCCGATTGCGCAGCATGCAGTTGATCGATCAGCGCGTCCACGCGCTGGGCCAGTTTGTCGAGCGAGGCTGCGACGGTGGATTCGGTGGCGGGTTTATTCACGCCCCGGAGTGTAGTTTCTAGGCATTCAGCACCCAGGGCGAACCTGCAGCACCACGCCATGACGGCGTGGCGCCGCCACGTCAATCAAGCTACTTGGTGAGCAGTTGGATGGCCAGGTCGAGGCTCTCGGTCGGCGTGCGCTTGAAGTTGCTGCGTGCGTAACGCTGCAGCCGGCCCACGATGAAGGCCGTCAACACCGACGCGCGCGCATTGGCCTCGACCGTGGGGGTGGTGGAACCTGCGGCCTCGGCAGCCTGGCGCATGGTTTGTCGCAATTGGGACTCGACGCGCTCAAAGAACTGGTTCATTCGCACCGCCAAGCGTTCGTTTTCGAACACCAGCGCGTCACCCACCATGACACGGGTCATGCCGGGGTTCTTCTCGCCAAATTGCAACACCACGGTGGCAATGCGGCCAGCTTGGGAGCGGGCATCACTCTCGCGTTCGATCACTTGGTTGATGAGTGTGAACACGCTGGTTTCGACAAACTCGATCAAGCCCTCGAACATTTGTGCTTTGCTTGCAAAGTGCCGGTAAAGGGCTGCCTCGCTGACGGACAACTTGGCGGCCAACGCCGCTGTGGTGATTCGTTCGGCACCCGGCTGCTCGAGCATGGACGCCAAGGTCTGCAAAATTTGCACACGGCGTTCGCCGGGCTTGGGACGCTTGCGCACGGTTGCACCCGGCACCGAGGTGTCGGTGTCGTCTTGAGTCGCCGTGGTCAAATCGGACATCAGAAAAAGCGCCGTAAAGTTTGTAGCGTCCTCATTCTTGCATACACGTACTGCGGCTTCGCAGGCTGGTAAACACCAACTTCGCGGTTGTGTGATTTCGGTCGCGCATATCGGCACATCCATGCCGTTTTTATGCCTAATCCATGCGCCACCTTTTGATGAATCAACGTATCTTCCACCAGCACACATCGGCTCGCTTGGACTTGAAGTTGGGCCAAAAGACGTTTGAACATGCGCCGATCGGGTTTGGGGCGAAGGTTGCCAAACATGCGCATGTGCTCGATGCTGACCACATCGTCGAAGAGGCGGGCGAGCCCCAGACCCGCCAAGACCCGATGGGCATAGTGCAGCGGCGCGTTGGTTAGCACCACACGGCGGCCTTGCAAACGCTTGATGGCCGCCACGTCCCGCGGTGACGCCGACAGGTGGTTCAGCAGGTCAGGTAAGCGGTGCGTCCGCTCCAAAAAGTGATGGGGGTCCACGCCATGGTGCCGCACCAACCCGATCAAGGTTGCACCGTAGCGATGCCAATAGGTGCGACGCAATGCATCGGCGTCGGCGCGCGGCAGTTTCAGCTCGTCAGCCACGTAATCCGTCATGGCTTGATTGAGTTGACCAAACACGTAGGCACCCGCGTCGTGCAACGTGTTGTCCAGATCAAACAGCCACACCCGCGAGGCGCCCCGGGCCGACGGCGTCATGCGCACAGCGTCAGCACCTCGCAGGGCTTCACACTCATGGGCGGGCCCACAACCCCGTGAACTTCAATGCCAGCGCGTGCATTGATCGTTGTCAGTTGTTGTCAGTGCGAACGGATCATCGTTCCGTATGCCTGATCGGTGAGGATCTCCAACAACATGGCATGTGGGACACGGCCGTCAATGATGTGCACGGCGTTAACGCCGCTCTTCGCAGCGTCGAGTGCACCAGCAATTTTGGGAAGCATGCCGCCTGAAATGGTGCCGTCGGCAAACAGCTCGTCGATGCGACGCGCAGTGAGGTCGGTCAGCAGCTTGCCAGCTTTGTCAAGCACGCCTGGCGTGTTGGTCAACATCATCAGTTTTTCTGCTTTCAGCACCGTGGCAAGCTTGGACGCCACCACGTCGGCGTTGATGTTGAAACTCTGGTTGTCAGCGCCGAAACCGATGGGGCTGATGACTGGGATGAACTGGTCGTCTTGCAAGGCCTTGACCACACTCGGGTCGATGGATTCGATTTCACCCACCTGCCCCACGTCGTGCTCTTTGGTGGGGTCGTCTTTGTCTTGCAGCTTCAACTTGCGCGCGCGAATCAAGCCGCCGTCATAGCCCGTCAACCCCACGGCCTTGCCACCGGCTTGGTTGATGAGGCCGACGATGTCTTGTTGCACCTCGCCTCCCAACACCCACTCCACCACATCCATCGTTTCCTGATCGGTCACGCGCATGCCTTGGATGAACGTACCCTTTTTGCCGATCTTGGCCAGCGCATTGTCGATTTGAGGGCCACCGCCATGCACCACCACTGGGTTCATGCCCACCAACTTGAGTAACACCACGTCCTCGGCAAAATCTTGTTGCAATGCGGGGTCAGTCATGGCGTTGCCGCCATACTTGATGACCAGCGTCTTGCCGTGGTACTTGCGAATGTAAGGAAGCGCTTGCGCCAAAATTTCAGCCTTGTCGCGCGGGGGGATGTGGGACACATCGGTGGGCGTGTGGGTGGTCATGGCTACTTTAGAAAGTAAATTCACACTCATTGTAGGCAGCGACTGGCAGTGGCACGTTAAGCGAGACGGGAAGGCAGGCGAGGGAACCCTCACACTTTCCCCGTTTTCCAATGTCGCCTGCAGCGAGAAAGACCAGGTTTCTGCACCAAGAGGGCGCAAAATTCAAAATCGCCCCGTGTTTGATTGAAAGAGAGACCCACCATGAAACGATTGTTGACTTCGATTGCCACGCTGGCCATTGCAACCGCTGCATGGGCACAACCGACCGACGCCACGGTGCGCAAAATCGACAAAGCGCAAAGCAAGATCACGCTCAATCATGGCGAGATCAAAAACTTGGACATGCCCCCCATGACCATGGTGTTTCGAGTCAAAGACGCCAAAATGTTGGAGGGCCTGGGCGAAGGCATGAAAGTAAAGTTTTCGGCGCAGAAGATTGACGGCCAGTACGTGGTCACCGAAATCAAGGCGCAGTAGTACACCTTGCGTCTCGGCGCGCGCGCAGCCACGGGCCCTCCCGGCCCACCCCGACCAGCGCGTCGCCTTAAAAGTGAATGCCTCGCATCAATTGCTGCATGGCAACGGCCTCGGCCGATAGCTGCGGCTTGGCACCTGCCTTGTCGCCTTTGGCTGCCGTCGAATCAGGGAACATCCTGAAACTAGTGTTCATGCCAATCTGCGCGACGCGCGGTGCCAGCGCGTGCAACAACTCGCCTGTGATGCCCAGGCGCGTGGCGATGCGCACCGGCTTGCTGATGCAGGCGTTGGCGATCATGTCCGCCGCCTCTTCCGGGCTCAGGGTGGGTACGTTGTTGTAAATTTTAGTGGGCGCAATCATGGGCGTTCGCACCAAGGGCATGTTGATGGTGGTGAACGTGATGCCTTGGTCGGCGTATTCACTCGAAGCGCAGCGTGTCCAAGCATCCAGTGCGGCCTTGCTGGCCACGTAGGCCGAAAATCTTGGTGCATTGGTTAACACACCAATCGAGCTGATATTGACGACATGCCCCTTCTTCTTGGTCACCATCGACGGCAACAAGCCCATCGTCACGCGCAGGCAACCAAAATAGTTAAGCTGCATGGTGCGCTCGTAGTCGTGAAAACGGTCGTAACTTGACTCGATGGCGCGGCGAATGGAACGCCCGGCATTGTTGATCAAGAAGTCGACCCCACCGTGGTCCTCAACCAGCTGCTTGATGAAGCGGTCACAGTCGGCCATGTCAGCAATGTCGGCTGGGTAGGCGATGAACTTGTAGCCTTTGGATTTGGCTTCTTTGCAGGCTTCGTCCAGCTTGACCTGGTCACGGCCGCAAATGACGGTGGTGGCTCCCGCTTCGGCAAACTTGTGGGCTGCCGCCAAACCAATGCCCGAACTGCCCCCCGTGACCAACACCACCTTGCCACCCACCGTGCCGCGCAGGCTGCGGTCGATGAACAAGTCGGGGTCGAGGTTTCGCTCCCAGTAGTCCCACAACCGCCATGCGTAGTCGTTCAAGCTCGGGCATTCGATACCCGACCCGGACAGCGCTTTATCGATAGCCCTGCGGTCAAAACGCGTGGGGTAATTGACAAACGTCAACATCTCCTCTGGCAGCGCCAAGTCGCTCATCACGGCCCGGTAAATGCGTTTGACAGGGGCCAACGCCATGAGCGATTTTTTGACACCACGGGGCACAAAACCAAACAGCGCTGCATTCACAAAAAGATTCATGCGCGGGGCGTGGGCTGCACGGCTGAAGATGTCCAACACATCGCCCACGCGGTAGCCTTTGGGGTCCACCAGATGAAAGCACTCACCCCCGGCACGGCGCTGATGCACCAAGTGATCCAACGCGGCCACCACATAGTCGACCGGCACGATGTTGACGCGCCCGCCTTCCAACCCAATGGCCGGCATCCAAGGGGGCAGCAATTGCCGCATGCGCTGAATCAGCTTGAAGAAATAGTACGGGCCGTCGATTTTGTCCATTTCGCCCGTTTTGCTGTCGCCAACCACCATGGCCGGGCGGTACACGGTCCATGGCACTTTGCATTCTTTGCGCACCACCTTTTCTGACTCGTGTTTGGTCATGAAGTACGGGTGGTCCAGCCCCTCAGCCTCTTCAAACATGTCTTCGCGAAACACGCCCTCGTAGAGGCCAGCGGCCGCGATGCTGGAGACGTGATGGAAGTGCTTGGCGTCAATGGCTTTGGCAAACTCCACCGCACTGCGGGTGCCGTCGATGTTGACAGTGACTTGGCTGGCTTCGTCAGCACTTAGGTCGTAAACGGCGGCCAAATGAACCACGTGGTCAATTTTGCCTTTGAGTGCTTTGACCTCGTCAACTGCCACCCCTAGTTTTTTGGCGGTCAGGTCGCCAAACACGGGTATTGCACGAGACTTGGTGGTGCCCCAGTACTTCAACAAACCCGCCACTTTGCGCTCGCTCTCACGGCGCACAAGAAAATAGACGGTGGCACCTCGCCTGTCCAGCAAGGTCTTGACCAAACGTTTGCCAATGAAACCGGTTGCCCCTGTCACGAAATACTTCATGGTGTCTCCTGGTTGCGCTGACGCATTGTTTCCTCAAAGCCGAGTGCTTACCCATCGCGCTTTCCCGGGTGGGGGGTGCCGCAAGCTTGCCTTGTCGCTTTGGGGCCTGTCACCTCGAAAGCCTTTGGTCATCACAAAAACCGCGTTGGTAGAGGGGACACCCTAGAAATCTAGGCTTCGCGCCTCAGACAAAGGCCCCTAAAGTCGGCACCAGCGGACCACTGGGTTGGTACGCCGCAAAACCACCGCTTCAACCGAGGACGACACAATGGTCAAAAAGCTCCAAAAGATGGCCGACGCAAAAAAGGCGTCTCCTGCTGGCCTGCTGGACAGCGAGCTCGCTGCAAACATCAAGGGCTCGACACAGCAGATCTGGCTGGCGGGCATGGGCGCATTCTCCAAAGCCCAAGCCGAGGGCGGCAAAGTTTTTGAAGCACTGGTGGGCGAAGGCCAAAAGCTGCAGCGCAAGACTCAGTCGTTGGCAGAAGACCGCATCAGCGAAGTCGCCACCAAAATGACGGCGGTGGCCGATGGCGTGACTTCCAAGGCTGGGGCACAGTGGGACCGGCTCGAGTCGATCTTCGAGGAACGTGTCGCCAAAGCACTGAATAAGCTGGGCGTACCGTCGCGCGCCGACGTTGACACGTTGATCGCCAGAATCGACGCACTGAACGCAAAGATCGGTGGCCCCACCAAGACAAAGCCAGCGCCGACGCGCAAGGCGGCAACCGTCAAAACTGCCGCTCGCCAGGCCAGCGCCGTGACCAAAAAAGTGGTGAAACGCACTCGCAAGCCTGCTTGACTCGCAGGCACCCGGCATGGCCACAGGACATCGCGCCCCATCAGCCACCCCTTTGACAAAGACGCGAAAGCCCACTGGCAGCTCGGCCCGCCAGTCTCTGAATGCGCGCCCTGGGCATGCGCCCGAGAGTGAACGCCCCCCCGCAGCGCGACGCAAGCTTGCGTCGAACAAGCCCCGCATCGGTTTGGCGCTGGCTGGCGGCGGACCGCTGGGCGCCATCTACGAGATCGGTGCACTTTGTGCGCTGGAAGAGGCGCTTGTCGGCCTCGATTTCACCGACCTGCATGCGTACGTGGGGGTGTCGGCTGGTGCCTTCATTACCGCCGGCCTTGCCAATGGCATGACACCGCGCGAGCAGTGCGCCGCTTTCATCGAAAACGATGGCGACGAGGCCAGTGTGTTGGACCCAGCGCTGCTGCTGCGCCCTGCTTGGCGCGAGTTTGGGCAGCGCTTGGCGTCATTGCCTTGGTTGGCAGCCCAGGCTGGTTGGGACATCAGCGTGCGCCGCCGCAGCAAGCTGGCAGCACTCGAGCGCCTTGGCCGGGCCTTGCCAACGGGCGTCTTGAGTGGCGAGTCGCTGCAAACCCAGTTGGCCAAGGCGTTTTCGGCGCCGGGGCGTACCAACGACTTTCGAAAGCTCAAGCGCACCCTTATCTTGGTGGCAACCGACTTGGACACGGGCGATGCCGCCCCGTTTGGTACACCCGGCCTGGACCACGTGCCCATCAGTGTCGCCATCCAGGCGAGCGCAGCGTTGCCGGGCTTGTTTCCACCCGTGACGATCGACGGTCGAAGCTACATCGATGGTGCCGTCAAAAAAACACTCCATGCCAGTGTGCTGTTAGAGCGTGGCCTGGACTTGCTGCTGTGCATGAACCCACTGGTGCCCTTCGACGCCACGGTGGCGCCACCACGTGCGATGGGTCGCGCCGACGAGGCCATCCCTCGCATGGTCGACGGAGGCCTGCCGTTGGTATTGAGTCAAACTTTGCGCTCGCTCATCCATTCGCGCTTGGCACTCGGCATGCGTGGTTACGAGCGCAGCCACCCCGAGGTGGACATCATTTTGTTTGAGCCCAACCACCGCGACGCGGCGATGTACCTTGCCAACACCTTCAGCGTGTCGCAGCGACGGCAGTTGGCCGAACATGCCTACCAACAAACCCGAGCCATGCTGCGCGCCAAACGAAGCTCTCTATCGGCCAAGTTGGCGCGCCACGGGGTAACGATCAACTGGCCTGCACTGGAAGATTCGTCAAGGCGATTGATCGCCGACCGCCCCAATCGCTTGACCACGCCGACGCGCACGGCGCAGGCGTTGAAGCGTTTGGACGCCACTTTGGACGACTTGGAAGAGCGATTGTTCGCAGCGCCGTGACGCAGCGAGTTGCATCGGTCGCGACAATCAGACACGCCAAGATCCCGACCCCTCAGCTCAAATAACGGCGGATCAAGTGCGCCTTGAAATGCGCTGGGTTGAGTGTTTCGCCGCTCACCTGCCGCGCCAATTCGTCGGTGGTCCAACGCGACCCTTGCTGCCAGATATTGACGCGCAGCCATTCAAACACGGCATTCAAATCACCACGCTCGATGCGCGAATCAAGATCGGGAATGGCTTGACGCATGGTGGAAAACCACTGCGCGGCGTACATGGCGCCGAGTGAGTAGCAAGGGAAGTAGCCGAATGCGCCCGCTGGCCAATGCACGTCTTGCATCGCGCCGTCTTGGTGATTGCCCCGCGTGTCCACCCCAAGCAGCGCTTTCATTTTTTCATCCCACGCGGCTGGGATGTCATCGACTTGAAGGGAACCCTCGATCAGCGCGCGCTCGATCTCGTAGCGAAGGATGACGTGCGCAGGGTACGTGACTTCGTCGGCGTCAACACGAATGAGGCCGCGCTTGACACGGGTTATCAGCTTCCAAAGGTTGTGGGGTTCAAACGCAGCTTGCGGCCCAAAAGCATCGGCAACCATGGGGGACAACACCCTGGCAAACCCAGGGTGTGAGCCCAGCTGCATTTCAAACGATAGGCTCTGGCTCTCGTGAACCGCCATCGAGCGCGCCTCGCTCACGGGTTGCCCCAACCAATCGCGTGGGCGATTTTGCTCGTAGCGACCATGCCCCGTTTCGTGCACGGTACCCATCAAACTTTGCAAAAAGTCTTCTGGGCGGTAACGCGTGGTCATTCGAACGTCTTCGGGCACACCACCGCTGAACGGATGGGCGCTGACGTCGAGCCGCCCCGCGTCAAAATTGAACTGCAAGACGTGCATCACCCGCTCGCACAGGGCTCGCTGGTTGTCGACACTGAACGGCCCTGCTGCGGCCGTCACGGGCTCATGGGCCTGCTTGGCCATGACATCATCGATCAAGCCCGGCAGCCACTGACGCACTTCACCAAAAATGCGGTCAACCGAATCGGCTCGCATCCCAGGCTCAAAGGCGTCCATCAAAGCGTCATAGTTTGACAGGCCCAGGGACTGGGAGAGTGTCTGCGCCTCTTCGCGCGCCAAAGTCAATACCGCCTTCAAATTGGGGGCGAAGCCTTTCCAATCGTTGGCAGGCCGCTGCTGGCGCCAGGCGTGTTCACATGCCGACGTGGCCAGTTCTTTGGCTTGCACCAACGCGTCGGGCAAGGCCGTCGCACGCTGATAACCGCGAGCGATCTCGCGAACGTTGGCCCGTTGCATGTCCGACAAGTCCTCTTGCTCTGCATTCGCCAGGAGGTCACGCAGGGAGGGATCGGTGCGCACGCCATGCAACAGTGAAGCGAGCTCGGCCAATGCCGCCGAGCGGGCCTCATGGCCACCAGGCGGCATGTTGGCAGCGCGGTCCCAACTGACGATGGCGGCCGAGTGCTCCAGTCGGTGCAGGCGCGCAAAATGTCTGGACAGGGCGTCGTACGACTTTGTTTTGCTGGATGCCGCAGTGGGCAGGTGCATCGAGGTTGTTATCGATGATTGCATAGACGTTCTCTGGGTTGCAGATTGGCGATCAAATCGCACACCTCAAGGGGCATTGGTGTGAATGGGCACTGGACCCTGAATTGTCGCCTGTCATGGGGGCCCTACAGGGTCGCGCGCGCGGCGCTGGGGGCATTTCAGCCCCCGCTATGTGACCTTCAGTTTGCACCGATCGGGCCCGGGAACAGCCACAAGAGCACAGCGGTGTAGAGCAAAAACCGCAAGAACTTGCCGACGGCCATGTACCCCACACAAGGCCAAAAAGGCAACCGCAACCAACCAGCCACCGCGCACAACGGGTCACCCACCCCAGGTAGCCACGCAAGCAAACATGCCTTGGGGCCGAAGCGGCGCAACCATGTGAGCGCACGATTTTCAAGTGGTGAATGGTGGGTCGCCTTTTCGTAGGCCTTTTCGACGCCATAGCCCATCCACCACGTGATGGCCCCACCCAGCGTGCTTCCCACAGAAGCCACCAAGATGGTGGGCCAGAAAAGACCTGCGTTGAGCTTGACCAACCCAAACACGGCAGGTTCGGTGGCCAGCGGCAGCAAGGTGGCAGAAACCACCGACACCACAAACACAGTGCTGAGCCCAAATTCGGGTAGCGCCAGGGTGGTCATCAGCCATTGCGTCCAAGATTGCATCCAGTCTTCCATGAGGGGGATTATCCCGAGCTTGCAGCCACCGCTGCCCGCACCATGCCGTGGCTATACTCCTGCCTCCTTTTTAGGCACCCACCACCCAGCCGTCACGATGCACATCGGCCAGTACAGTTTGCCAAACAACCTCTTTGTTGCACCCATGGCTGGGGTGACCGACAGGCCGTTTCGCGTGCTGTGCAAACGTTTGGGGGCCGGTTACGCTGTGAGCGAAATGGTGACCAGCAAGCGCGAGCTGTGGACATCGCTCAAAACATCGCGTCGCGCAGACCACACCGGCGAAGCCGCGCCCATCGCTGTGCAAATTGCTGGGGTCGATCCCCAAGAGATGGCCGACGCAGCACGCTACAACATCGACCGGGGCGCGCAGATCATCGACATCAACATGGGATGCCCCGCCAAAAAGGTTTGCAACGTATGGGCCGGTTCGGCATTGATGAGCAACGAGCCGCTGGCGGCGCAAATCGTGCAGGCTGTCGTCGAGGCCTGTGCACCCCAGAATGTGCCAGTCACACTGAAGATGCGCACCGGCCGTTGCAACAGCGAACGCAACGCTGTGGCCATGGCTCGCATGGCACAGAGCGCTGGCGTGGCGATGGTTGCGGTGCACGGACGCACACGCGAACAAGGCTACCAGGGGCTTGCCGAATACGACACGGTCGCTGCTGTGAAGTCGGTGCTGAGCATTCCCGTGGTTGCCAATGGCGACATCGACTCACCGCAAAAGGCGCGGGCTGTCTTGCGGGCCACAGGGGCCGACGCATTGATGGTGGGGCGGGCAGCTCAAGGGCGCCCGTGGATTTTTCGAGAAATCGCACATTTCCTGGCCACGGGCCAGTCGCTGGCGCCACCCACCGTGTCAGAAGCAGCCGCCTGGTTGCTGGACCACCTCAACGACCACTACACCCTTTATGGTGAATACACAGGCGTGCGCAGCGCGCGAAAGCACATCGGGTGGGCGCTTCGCGAGCTGCCAGGTGGTGACCAGTTGCGTGATCGCATCAATCGCATCGACACGTGTCAGGTGCAATGGTTGGCGGTGCGCGATTGGTTTGACGATCTGGCATCGATGCATCGCGTCATGCCTCGGCTTGCGCCGCGCCCGTCAGCCAACGATGGTCAGATTTGCCTGACCGCTTGAAATCGTGATTGCATCCATGACCAAAAAACACATTGAAGCCTGCGTTCGCGAAAGCCTAGAGCAATACTTTCGCGACCTTAAAGGGTCGCAACCCCATGCCATGCACGAAATGGTGCTGCGCACCGTCGAGAAGCCCTTGTTTGAAGTGGTCATGAAACAAGCTGACGGCAATCAAAGCAAAGCTGCCGATTGGTTGGGGTTGAACCGCAACACCTTGCGTCGCAAGCTGCAAGAACACAAGCTTCTCAAATAGCCCCAAACCGATGCCAACCCGGACACCACCCATGCCCACCGCCCTCCTCTCTGTGTCCGACAAAACAGGTGTTGTCGAATTGGCACGAAACCTTCACGCTCTCGGTTACCAATTGCTGTCCACCGGCGGCACTGCCAAATTGCTGGCAGACGCTCAGCTGCCAGTGACCGAGGTTGCGTCCCACACGGGGTTTCCAGAAATGCTCGATGGGCGGGTCAAGACCTTGCATCCGCGCGTGCATGGGGGGTTGTTGGCAAGGCGAGACCTGCCTCAACACATGGATGCACTTCAAGCCCACAGCATCAACACCATCGACGTGTTGGTGGTCAACCTCTACCCCTTCGAGGCCACCGTCGCCAAGCCCGGCTGCACGCTGGAAGATGCCATCGAGAACATCGACATCGGCGGCCCTGCGATGGTGCGAAGTGGCGCCAAAAACTGGCAAGACGTGGCGGTATTGACCGACGCGTCGCAATACGAGGGCGTGATCGCCGAGCTCAAGCGAGGCCCGCTGACGCGGGCCACCAAGTTCACACTCGCGGTGGCAGCCTTCAACCGCATCAGCAACTACGACGCCGCCATCAGCGACCATTTGTCGGCGCTCGACCCCCTCCATCCCGAGGCTGCGCCGATTGCATTCCCGGGCCAACACAACAGCCGGTTTGTCAAAGTGCAAGACCTGCGGTACGGCGAAAACCCCCACCAACAAGCTGCCTTCTACCGCGAAACCAACCCCGCGCTAGGGTCGCTTGCCACGGGTGTTCAACTGCAGGGCAAAGCACTCAGCTACAACAACATCGCCGACGCTGATGCGGCCTGGGAGTGTGTCAAGAGCTTCGAGGCACCGTGCTGCGTCATCGTCAAGCACGCCAACCCGTGTGGCGTGGCCGTGGCGACCAGCACGGCAGAGGCCTACAGCAAGGCCTTCAAAACCGATCCCCAGTCGGCGTTTGGCGGCATCATTGCCTTCAATCGCGAAGTCGACGCCGCGACCGCTGCGGCCTTGAGCCAACAGTTTGTTGAAGTGCTGATGGCCCCCGCCTTCAGCGCTGGGGCTCTTGCCGTTTTGGCAGCCAAAGCGAACGTGCGCGTGCTGCAGATCCCACTGCCAAGCGCCCCCGCCGATGTGAGGTTGGTCGGCCGCAACCGGCAAGATGTCAAGCGCGTGGGTGGTGGCTTGTTGGTTCAAGATGCCGACAACCACGCCATCAAACTCAGTGACCTTAAGGTGGTCACCAAACTGCAACCCAGCAGCGCCCAGATGGACGACCTGATGTTTGCGTGGACCGTTGCCAAGTACGTCAAAAGCAATGCGATTGTTTTTGCAGGGGGCGGCATGACCTTGGGCGTAGGGGCCGGCCAAATGAGCCGCATTGACAGCGCCCGCATCGCTGCCATCAAAGCCGACAACGCCAAGCTAACTCTAAAAGGAAGCGTGGCAGCGAGCGATGCATTCTTCCCGTTCAGAGACGGTTTGGATGTCATCGTTGACGCGGGCGCTCAGTGCGTCATTCACCCCGGTGGTTCGATGCGCGACAACGAAGTGATTGCTGCAGCCGACGAGCGTGGGGTGGTGATGGTGCTGACAGGCGTGCGGCACTTCAGGCACTGAGCTGGCGACGCGCCGCATGCGCAAGCTGTTGATGTTTCTCTCAGCCTCGGTCGTGATGCAAGCGAGCTGCAAGTCGAGCGGCACCGTGACCGCGACCTACGAAGGGGCCGCATCAACAGTTGTGCCGTGCCCCGACAAGCTGCCCGTCAACCCCTTTCAGTCGATGTTCGTGATGCCCCAAGACACCGTCCGTACTACAGCGTCGAATGCGCGCAGTGCCCCAGTCTTAATTACGAGCTCAAAGGCCCAAGGGGGAGAACAAGGTCAGCTGCACGCAACTCCCTTTAGCGCAGCGGGAGTCATCTGAACAATATCAGGGGGAGAGAGGGCCGCGCAGGCGGACCGAATCGGAGGACATTCGATCCAACACGTACCCGCCAGCGCCGGCCAAGCACCCTCATCGCAAAGCAATAAAAGCAAAGCAAATAGAAGCACCCCAACAAACGTCAATCAGAAGGCACCTTCGTGCGGTTCGCATCACTGGCGCCAAAAACAACCCGCGCATGCCGCTGGTAAGAAAAATAGGCCCAAGCCCAATTCAGAAGCACCACCAAACGATTGCGAAACCCAATCAAGAAAAAGACGTGAGCCGCCAGCCAAAAGAGCCACGCCAGCGTCCCCGACAGCTGCAACCCCTTCACATCCACCACCGCCGCCATGCGCCCAATCGTGGCCAAGTTGCCATGGTCACGGTAGACAAACGCCGGCGCGGGTGCATTGGGGTGGGCCAGGCGATGCTGAATCACACGCGCCACGTGCGCCCCCATTTGCTTGGCGGCAGGTGCCACGCCGGGAACGGGCTTGCCACCCGGCAATTGGAGCGATGCCAAATCCCCGGCGACGAACACCTGCGGATGGCCCGGCAGCGACAAGTCAGGCAATACCTGCACCCGTCCTGCACGATCCAGCGTCGCGCCTGTCTGGTCGCTGAGCATCGCACCCAAGGGCGATGCGGCCACGCCCGCAGCCCAAAGCACCGTTTTGGCGGCCACGACTTGATTGCCCCGCACATACCCGTGTGCATCGATCGATTGCACCGACTCCCCCTTCAACACCTGCACACCCAGCCGTTGCAGGTGCCGCTCGGCCTTGGCAGACAACGCATCGGGGAATGTGCTCAGCACCCGTGGCCCCGCCTCGATCAACTGCACACGAGCGAGTGCCGGATCGATGTGCCGAAACTCTCGCTTTAGCGTGTGCCTTGCAATTTCGGCCAAGGTGCCTGCCAACTCAACCCCCGTGGGGCCTGCGCCCACCACCGCAAAAGTTAACCAGGCGTTGCGTTCGGCATCGGTTGCCGCAGTTTCCGCACGCTCAAAGGCCAACAGAATGCGTCGCCGCACGTTCATGGCGTCGTCCAACGTCTTCAGACCAGGAGCATGGTGGGCCCAATCATCATGGCCAAAGTAAGCGTGGGTGGCGCCCGTGGCCACCAACAAGAAGTCCCAGGGCACCGCATCACCTCCTGTCAGCAACACCTGGCGCTTGCCCGCATCGATGCCCACGACACTGTCCATGCGAACGGCAACGTTTTGCTGTTCGCGCAGGATATGCCGCAGTGGTGCGGCAATGTCGCCTGCCGACAACCCAGCGGTTGCCACTTGGTAAAGCAAGGGCTGAAACAAGTGATGGTTGGCGCGGTCGATCAGCGTGATCGACACAGGGGCACGGGCCATGGCACGCGTGGCCCAAAGGCCGGCAAATCCGCCGCCAATGACAACAAGGTGGGTCATGGTTGATGGGGCTCCTTTCCCAATACGCTAACTGATTTTTGCCCCAGTCTGGCTGCCTTGGTGCGAGGCGTTGGCATGGCGCTGCGAGTCAGACCGTGCGTGCCTTAGCATTCACGCATGTCTCGCGCCGATATTGCTGGTTATGTGCTCGCCTTCCTTGCCCGCCTGATCACGGGTGCGCAAGGGCATTGGAAGGGCACCACGCCCAAGGCAGAGCAGCGCATCTACTTCGCCAACCACCAGAGCCACTTTGATTGGGTCTTGATATGGGCGGCCCTGCCACGCTCGCTGCGTGTCAACACCCGCCCCATCGCCGCCCGTGACTACTGGACAAGCACCCCCCTCAAGCACTGGATCACGCGCGAAGTCTTCAATGCCGTTTACGTTTCGCGCACCCGAACCGACGATGAAGACCCCCTGCAGCCCCTGATCGAGGCGCTGGCCAACGGTGATTCACTGGTCATCTTCCCCGAGGGAACGCGGGGTTTTCAAGGCGAGCCCATGCCGTTCAAGAGTGGGCTTTTTCACTTGGCCGAGCAGTTCCCTGATGTGCACCTGATCCCCACGTGGATCGACAACGTTCAGCGCGTGATGCCCAAAGGCGAAGTGATGCCAGTGCCGTTGTTGTGCACCGTGAACTTCGGCGCACCTCTCACGCTGGGTGCGGGCGAAGACAAGCGTGTTTTCTTGCAGCGGGCACGATCGGCTGTATTGGGCTTGCGCCCGCGGGTGCAGTGAGATGAAAGCGTTGCGTTCTTTGGCCGTGGATCAGCAGGTCGCACTGCTTTTTGTCTCGCTTTTTGGCGTGCTGCTGTTGGTGACAGCCGTCGCGATTCTTTGGGGGCTGCGGTCGCGCCGCGCCGCCGAAGATGATGACGCCCGCGACCGTGTCCGCAACGACCTTCAAACGGTGTGGATTGGCGCCACGTTGTTTTGGTTGGCGTGGATCTCGGGCCCTGTGGGGGCCACGCTTTTGTTTGCATTGGTGTCGTTTCTGGCGCTGCGCGAGTTCATCACTTTGCAGCACACCCGCCGTGGTGACCATCGCGCCCTTTTGGTCGCCTTCTTCTTGGTGTTGCCGATGCAATACGGCATCGTCGCCGGTGGGCACTTTGATTTGGTGACCGTGTTCATTCCCGTGTACGTGTTCTTTGCACTGCCCGTGGTGAGTGCGCTGGCAGGTGACCCCGAGCGATTTTTGGAGCGCAACGCCAAGATTCAGTGGGCCATCGTGGTGTGTGTCTACGGTCTCTCGCATACCCCTGCGTTGCTGTTGCTGAGCTTTCCAGGCCACGAAGGCCGTGGTGCCTTTTTGGTCTTCTTTTTGGTCGCGGTCGTGGGTGCTGCGCACTTGGTGCACGAGTTTGCGTCGCGCCGCTTCCGTTCTCGTGTTGTGGCTCCGGCGATCAGCACGTCCTTCTCGTTTCGAGCCTGGTGGATTGCCGTGCTGGTGTCTGGCTTGGTGGGCGCTTTGTTGTACTGGAGTACGCCCTTCAAAGCGGGCCAAGCCTTCATCCTGGGCGCTGCGGCAGGTGCTGTGGGCACCCTGGGGGAGTTTGTGATGGAGGCCCTGAAGCGTGACGCTGGCGTGCGCCAATGGGGCAATCGCGACGCTGTGACCGGCGCGGTGGGTTTGCTTGACCGCGTGGCGCCGTTGTGTTTTGCGGCACCCGTTTTCTTTCATGGCGTACGCTGGTACTTCAAGGTAGGTGCCTGATGCTAGGTGCGACGCGCATCCTGGGGATTGACCCTGGCTTGCAGACAACCGGGTTTGGCGTCATCGAGGTTGTGGGCCCCTCTCTGCGCTACGTTGCCAGTGGCACCATCAAAACCACCAAGCAAGTGGCGCGAGGTGATCTACCCGCCCGCTTGAAGATCATCTTTGACGGTGTGCGCGAGGTGGTTGCCACCTACAAGCCCAGCTGCGCCGCTGTCGAAATCGTCTTTGTGAGCATCAACCCCCAAAGCACCTTGTTGTTGGGGCAAGCGCGCGGTGCCGCCTTGGCGGCCTTGGTGAGCAACGATTTGGCGGTGGCCGAGTACACCGCACTGCAAATGAAAAAAGCTGTGGTGGGCCACGGCCACGCCAGCAAGGAGCAGGTTCAATCGATGGTGGTGCGGCTGTTGGGATTGCAAGGCGTGCCCAGCACCGACGCATCCGACGCACTCGGATTGGCCATCACCGATGCCCACGCAGGGCGCACCATGAAATTGATGGGTGAAGCATCGCCGCTGGCACGGCGGCAACATGCGCAGTACAAAAAGGGCCGCGCCTACTGACCCAGGCTCCCCCGCCATCAATGGCTTGCCACGGCGCGCGTGGCGGCCAAACGCCAGACTGCGCCACCGTACGCTCGTTCTTGTTCGACGCAACTGTCGACAACCTTGATCACATGGTCGTCGTCACTGGCAACCGCCATTGCCACGATGGCAGGCCAATCAAGCACCATGGAGTTCGAGGAAAAAGGTGCACCGCGTTCAATGCCACTGCTCTGGTATCCCGCCAAGAACGCGAGCCAGTAATGCCCCAGTGCCCGCGCTGCGTCCTCGCCGTCGAGCCACGGCAGCAACAAGCGCATGGCGTGGGAGCTGGTGAGCAAGTGCAGCACCGTGAAGTTACGGCTGTTGGCGTACTGAGTCGCAGCGAAATGGGCCAGCTGATCAAGGGTGGCGCCGCCACGCAGTCGAAGTTGCCCAGCGGTGGCGGTAAACGCAGGGTGCTGGGCAGCATGAAGCATTCGTTCGGCAATCAAGGGCTGGTTGCCTTTGCAAGCAGGTGCCCGGCCCAGCACCAGGGCCGCATCTTGCTCGCGACCACCGTCAGGCACGTCGCCCATCTCGAACCAACGGCAAGACCAGTATGCCAAGGCGTCGGCCAACTCATGAGAATGCCCCGCCGCAACGGCGTAGGCCGTGCGGATCAGGCCGTGAAAAGCAACGGCACCGACACCTTGCATTAACACAGGCAGCGCCTGCTCCAGCACCAACGGCGCGCCGTCGTGGTCAAGCCACTCGTTGAACAAACTTCGGTACGACGGCCAATGGCGCGGGTCACCCAAATGGCGCTTCCAGGCGTGACCCGCTGGCCAACGCTGCGCGGGCGGCATGGCGTGCAATCGAGCGCTGTAGTGCTTGGTGAATCGTTGCAAACGATCGTCGGAGGCACCCAGTCGCGCCAACGCTGTCAGCGCCATGGGCAGGTGGTTGGCCAGTTTGTGACCAAATTCAGCGTCGTAGCGGAGGCTGAAATCAAGCTGTTGGCGAAGGCTCATGGGCTACCTGGATGAAGCACGAACCCTTCGGGTGTTCACGACAAAGGACGCTGGGCCAACAAAACGCCAAAAAACACAAAGGCAGCCAGCAGCGTCCACTTGAGCACGGTGATCCCTCGCCGACGCCACGCCACGTCGCGCGTGACGATGGAGGCACCGAAGCAAAAAATGGCGGCCACCATCAACACACCAAAGATGAACCGGAAGTAGACCATGGGGTGGGTGGGTTACCAGGCTGGCGCCAATGCGGCAAAACCTTGGGGGGCTTTTTTGTCGTCTTCAAAAGTCACGATTTGGTAACGCACTGGCGTCTGCAAAGAGTGCACGCAACAGGCGGTTGTTGAGCGCGTGGCCTGATCGAAAGGCGCTGTAGGCAGCCATCAGCGGGTGTCCGGCGATGTGCAAATCACCGATCGCATCCAAGATCTTGTGTTTGACAAACTCGTCGTCATAGCGCAAGCCGTCGCTGTTGAGGACACGGTAGTCGTCAACGACAATGACGTTGTCCATGCTGCCGCCCAAGCCGAGACCACGGGCACGCATCATCTCGACGTCTTTGGTGAAGCCAAACGTGCGGGCGCGGGCAATGTCGCGCTTGTAGTGACCCGAACCCATGTCGAAAGTCACGCGCTGCCCTGTGGCATTGAGTGCCGGGTGGTTGAACTCAATCTGAAAAGTGAGCAAGTAACCGTCGTGAGGGTCGAAGCGAGCCCACTTGAGGTTGTCACCCTCGCCTTCTCGAATCTCGATGGTTTTGAGCACGCGCAAAAACCGCTTGGGCGCTTTCTGCAGCTCGATGCCAGCACTCTGCAACAAAAACACAAAGCTGGCTGCTGAGCCGTCCAAGATGGGGACTTCTTCACCGGTGATGTCGATGATGAGGTTGTCCAGACCCAAACCGGCACAAGCCGACATCAAATGTTCAATGGTTTGCACCCTGGGCGCACCCGGGTCTCCGCGCGGGCTGATGGTGCTGGCCATGCGCGTATCCGACACGGCTGTTGGATTCACAGGTATCTCAACGGGTTCTGGCAAATCGATGCGCCGAAATACCACCCCGGTATCCGGTGGCGCTGGCCGCAGCGTCAGCTCGACCTTTTGACCGCTGTGCACCCCGACGCCGACGGCGCGCGTGATGGACTTGAGTGTTCGTTGAGCAATCATGACCGCTTCATTCTACGGACACGCAGCCGCACACGCTGCACAACCGCTGCCATACCCCTGATGGCATGGGCGGCGGTTGCGCAGCGCTTTGGAACGGCGATTCCAGAGACAATTGTCAATACTGGCCTTCAACCACGGACAGGCCTTGCGGCCAAACCGTGGCATGGGCCTCAGTCAGCTTGCTTGCGCAGGAAGGCTGGAATCTCAAACTCGTCCATGCCTTTGCGGGCCAAAGCATCCACCTTGACGGCAGCCGGGTCACGGCCTGTGCGCCACACGCTGGGCGTGCTGAGGGGGCTGTAGTCCGTGGGCATGCGCGAGCCGTTGGGGTCAATACCAGTGTGGGACACTGCACTCACGACCTGATTGTCGGTGCCCGTGCGCAAACCCTGAACCACCGTCATCGTCGGTTGTTGTTGGGCGCGGCGAACAGGCGACAAACCCGTGGCAATCACCGTGACGCGCAACTGGTCACCCAGCGTTTCGTCGTAAGCGGTGCCGTAGATCACATGCGCATCGTCGGCTGCGTAGCGTCGAATGCAGTTCATGGCATTTCGGCTTTCGCTCAGTTTGAAATTGGCACGGCTGGCCGCGATCAACACCAAGACGCCCCGTGCGCCCGACAAATCAATGCCTTCGAGCAGTGGGCATGCCACCGCCGCTTCGGCTGCCTTGTTGGCGCGGTCAGGGCCACCCGCACTGGCGGTACCCATCATGGCTTTGCCAGGCTCGCTCATCACGGTCTTGACGTCTTCAAAGTCAACGTTCACCAAGCCCGGGATGTGGATGATGTCGCTGATGCCGCCCACGGCGTTGCGCAGCACGTCATTGGCGTGACCAAACGCTTCTTCTTGTGTGACGTCATCACCCAACACTTCGAGCAGCTTGTCGTTGAGGATCACGATCAGTGAATCCACGTTGGCTTCCAGCTCGGCCACGCCCGAGTCAGCCGACTTGATGCGTCGGTTGCCTTCGAACTCAAACGGTTTGGTCACCACACCGACGGTGAGAATGCCCATTTCCTTGGCCACGCGTGCGATCACAGGCGCTGCGCCCGTGCCCGTGCCACCGCCCATGCCGGCGGTGATGAAGAGCATGTTCGCGCCCTGGATGGATTCGCGGATGCGCTCGGCGGCCTCTTCAGCGGCCAACTTGCCTTTTTGCGGATCAGCGCCAGCGCCCAAACCGCTATCACCCAGCTGGATCGTGGTGTGCGCGCTGCTGCGGCCCAACGCTTGTGCGTCGGTGTTGGCGCAGACGAACTCCACGCCTTGCACGTTTCTCGCGATCATGTGCTCGACCGCGTTGCCGCCGCCACCGCCCACGCCGATCACTTTGATGTGGGTCCCAGTCCAAAGTCTTCAACCATTTCGATCGCCATGTGAATTCTCCTAGTCAAAATACAGTTGCCGTCCAAAAATAAACGATTTGTTTTTCAACAAACCCACGCTTTCGAAGCCTCGTGATTGGGCTTCTTCCTTCACTCAAAAACCAAAACTCCGCTCATTTGCACGCTCGGAGCTACCCAAGAAACCAATCCTTCGCGCGGCCCAACCAACTGGCCGCCGCACCACTTTGAGCCGCCGCCTTGCTGCCGCGCGCTCTGGCCATGCGCGCCTCATGCAGCAGCCCCATCACGGTGGCGGCACGCGGGTTGACCAACATGTCGGCCAATGCGCCGTTGTAGTTGGGAACCCCGCGTCGCACCGCTTTCATGAAAATCTCCTCGCCCAGCTCGACCATGCCAGGCATGGACGCTGCGCCGCCCGCCAGCACCACGCCACTGGACAAAAGTTCTTCGTAGCCACTTTCGCGCATCACCTGCTGCACGAGTGAAAAGATCTCTTCAACCCGAGGCTCGATCACACCGGCCAGCGCTTGTCGGCTCAGCATGCGGGGACCGCGGTCACCCAGACCAGGCACCTCGACCTGCTCATTGGGGTCCACCAACAGTTGTTTGGCCATGCCATAGGCGACCTTGATCTCTTCGGCGTCTTTGGTGGGCGTGCGAAGTGCCATCGCAATGTCGCTGGTGATCAAATCCCCCGCGATGGGGATGACCGCCGTGTGGCGCACCGACCCATCGGTGTAGATCTGCACGTCCGTGGTGCCTGCCCCGATGTCGACCAACACCACACCCAAGTCTTTTTCGTCGGCGGTCAGCACCGCGTGGCTGGACGCACTGGGGTTCAATACCAATTGCTCAACCTCCAGCCCGCATCGCCTCACACACTTGACGATGTTCTCGGCTGCGCTTTGCGCGCCCGTGACGATGTGCACTTTGACTTCGAGGCGACCCCCGCTCATGCCGATCGGCTCTTTGACTTCTTGGCCGTCAATGACAAACTCTTGCGGCTCCACCAACAACAAGCGCTGGTCGTTGGGAATGTTGATGGCCTTGGCGGTTTCAACCACGCGCGACACATCAACGGGCGTCACTTCTTTGTCGCGAACGATGACCATGCCGGTGGAGTTCTGGCCACAAACGTGGCTGCCGGTGATGCCTGTGTAAACGCGCGTGATCTTGCAGTCGGCCATCATTTCAGCTTCTTTCAAAGCCGCTTGAATCGACTGCACGGTGGCGTCGATGTTGACCACCACGCCGCGCTTAAGCCCGTGTGAAGGCGCCGTGCCCATCCCAGCGACCCGCAGGCTCCCATCGGGCAATACCTCGGACACCACAACCATGACTTTGGCCGTGCCGATGTCGAGCCCCACCACCAGATCTTTGTATTCTTTGGCCATCGCGTGTGTCCTGATTGTTATCTTTTCTTGAGGGGTTGTTGCGGCTTGCTCGGCACACTGAGCTCAATACCTTCAAGCTGCAAGGCATAACCATTGCCATGCCGCAGGTCAACGTGTTGCAACTTGGGATTGCCAAATCGACCCACAACTTCAGCGTGCGTTCGCACAAATCGAGCGGTGCGTTCGACGACGTCTTGGAAGTCACCCGTGGCATTGCCACGTCCCAACTCCAACACGACGCCGTTGTCCAGTTCAGCCTGCCACGAACCACGCCGCGTGATGCGTAGCGACTTCGATTTGTGCGCTCATGGGAGACAACACAGGCAGCAAGCGTTGATGGGCAGCCAACACCTGGGGCGATGACCCCTCGGGGCCTCCCAGCATGGGCAAACTGTCGTCCTCAACCTCGGCCAAGTTGGCATCAAAAACTTCGCCATATTCGTTGACCAGTCGATCGTCACCATCGCCACCGTCCCAAAAGGCTGTGGCCCGGTGCTCTTCAATCGTGACCTCAAGCCCGCTGGGCCAAATTCGACGCACGCTGGCCCGTCGCACCCAAGGCACGGCCTCAAAGGCGGCCCGCGCTTGCACCATGTCAACGGTGAAGAAGTTGCCTGCCACGCGTGGCGCTGCAACTGCGCGCAGCGCCGACAAGCTTGTCTTGTTCAAAGAGTTGGCCACTTCGATCGATCGCAGGGCGAACGTGCGTGACGTCTTCATGACACCCCACGCACTGGAGGCCAGGAAGCCCAACGTGACCAGAACCAACACGCTGGCCAACAAGTTCAGCACGTGCACGTCCCCCGGCAGTGCGACGTTGTCGGCACGCTTTTTGGGCTTGGCACGAACGTCCACGCGGGCCATCTCAGCGCACCCCCTTGAAAGGCACGCTGTCGAGCGCAGCCGTGGACAAAATGTGCAGGCAGAGGTCTTCGTAGCTCATGCCCATCGACTTGGCCGACATGGGCACCAAGGAGTGCCCCGTCATGCCAGGCGATGTGTTCATCTCAAGCAAAAACGCTTTGCGATCACTGGCACGAATCATGAAATCGGCACGGCCCCAGCCTCGGCACCCCAGTGATCGGTAGGCTGCAACCGCCAAGGCGCGCAAGTTGGCCTCCTCGGAGTCGGGCAAACCACAAGGAACCTGATAACGCACAACATCAGTGAAGTATTTGTTTTGGTAGTCGTAGGCACCCTCGGGCGCCACGATTTTGATGACGGGCAGCGCGCGTGCATGGCCACCCTCACCCAGGATGGGGCACGTTACTTCCTCGCCTTCGATGAATGCCTCGCACAACACGTCAGCGTCGTATTGACATGCCAAATCCACGGCACTTTGCATTTGCGAATAGCCCGCCACTTTGCTCACGCCAATCGATGAGCCCTCGCGCGGCGGTTTGACGATCAAAGGCAATCCCAAGGTGTCGGGAATCGCCATCACGCGGTCCCGCTGGCGCTCGTCGGGGGCCAAACGAACATACGGTGGGGTTGGCAGGCCGTCTGCCATCCACACACGCTTGGTCATCACCTTGTCCATCGCCACGGCGCTGGCCATCACGCCCGAACCGGTGTAAGGCACGCCCAGCCATTCAAGCGAGCCTTGCAACGTGCCATCCTCGCCACCACGGCCGTGGAGGGTGATGAAACTACGCACAAAACCGTCCTGCTTGAGTTCGTGCAGGGGCCGCAGCGCTGGGTCAAAGGCGTGGGCATCAACACCCCGGCTGCGCAGGGCCGCCAAAACACCTTGGCCCGACAAAAGCGATATCTCGCGCTCGGCCGACGTGCCACCCATCAGCACGGCCACTTTGCCCAGGGCTCTGACGTCGACGGGAACGGCGGGCATGGTCATGCTGCGAGTCCCTTCAAGTGATCCACCACCTTGGCCGGCACACCCCCAATGGAGCCGGCACCCATCGAGATCACCACATCTTGGTCTTTGGCGTGGTGAATGACGGCCATGGGCAGGTCGGCCACATCGTCGACAAACACGGGGTCGGTGTGACCCGCCACGCGGATGGCACGCGCAAGCGAGCGGCCATCGGCTGCGACGATGGGTTGCTCGCCCGCCGCGTACACCTCGGTCAACAACACGGCGTCGGCACCACCCATGACTTTGACAAAATCCTCAAAGCAGTCGCGCGTGCGCGTGTAGCGATGCGGTTGAAACGCCAGCACCAAGCGACGCCCCGGGAAGGCTCCTCGGGCCGCAGACAGCACTGCCGCCATTTCGACCGGGTGGTGTCCATAGTCATCAATCAGCGTGAACACACCACCGCCACTCGCTGGCAGATCACCATAACTCTCAAAACGACGGCCGACGCCACCAAACTTGTCAAGTGCCGCAACGATGGGCGCGTCGTCAAGCTCCAGTTCGGTGGCCAC
Organism: uncultured beta proteobacterium; assembly: GCA_963738575.1. Lineage (GTDB taxonomy): Bacteria > Pseudomonadota > Gammaproteobacteria > Burkholderiales > Burkholderiaceae_C > CAVTWY01. The sequence continues at coordinate 1,363,568 of CAVTWY010000004.1, read as the reverse complement.
CGCGATGGCAGCCAGCGCGTTCAAGACGTTGTGTTCACCCGGCAAGTTCAGTGAAATGGGCAGGTCGGGCATGTCCATGCCGTTGCGGCGTTGCACCACAAACGTCATGCGCCCCCCAGGCAAGGCTTGCACGTCAACGGCGCGCACTTGGTTGTCGGCACCCAAGCCGTAGCGAATGACGGGGCGCGAAATCATGGGCAAGATCGAACGCACACCCGCGTCATCACCGCAGACGATCGCTGCGCCGTAAAACGGCATGCGGTGCAAGAAGTCAATGAACGCCTGCTTGAGCTTGGCAAAGTCGTGGCCGTAGGTTTCCATGTGGTCGGCGTCGATGTTGGTCACCACCGAGAGCACGGCATTCAGATTCAAAAAGGAGGCGTCGCTTTCGTCGGCCTCGACAACGATGTAATCGCCCGCACCCAAACGCGAGTTGGCATCGGCACTTTGCAATTTACCGCCAATCACGAACGTTGGGTCCACGCCAGCCTCGGCCAACACACTCGTCACCAACGAGGTGGTGGTGGTCTTGCCATGCGTGCCCGCAATGGCAATGCCACGCTTCAAGCGCATCAGCTCGGCCAGCATCACAGCTCGCGGCACCACGGGGATGCGCTTGGCGCGGGCTGCGATCACTTCTGGGTTGTCGCCCTTCACGGCGGTGGACGTCACCACCGCTTCAGCGCCTGCAACATGGGCTGCGTCATGCCCCAGGTGAACTGTGACGCCCAATCGGGCCAGGCGACGGGTGGTGGCACTGGCGGCTTGGTCGGAGCCTGACACCCGGTACCCCAGGTTGTGCAAGATTTCTGCGATGCCACTCATGCCGGCACCGCCCACGCCCACAAAGTGGATCGACTTGACGGCGTGCTTCATGCTTTGCCCACCATGTGTTCAATCTCGTCGGCCACCCGGGCCGCAGCGCGGGGTCGAGCCAGGGCCTGGGCGCGCTCTGCCATGGCCAGCAACGACGCGCGATCAAGACTCAACAGAATGCCAGCGAGTTTGTCGGCCGTAAGGTCAACCTGCGGCAGGTGCAAGGCAGCGCCATGCTGTGACATGAACATGGCGTTGTCACGTTGGTGCGATGTGGTGCTGACCAGCAGGGGCACCAACACGCTGGGCACACCGGCGGCACACAACTCGCTCACGGTGATGGCACCCGCGCGGCACACCACCACATCGCAATCACGCAGCTGAGCGGCCATGTCTTCAATGAAGGGCAGCACCTCAATCGTTCCCCCAACCGGCTCCAAGCCCCCTGCGCGGTAGGCTTCACGCACGGCATCGCGGTGCGTGGCACCCGTCTGATGCACCACGTGTGGGCGCTGCGCGGCTGGCATGGCTGCCACAGCCTGCGGCACCACTTGATTCAACACCTGAGCGCCCAGGCTGCCTCCCACCACCAACACGCGCAAAGCACCCAGGCGGCTCGCGAAGCGTGCGGCAGGCGCAGGCAGGTTTTCAATCTCGGCGCGCACGGGGTTACCCGTGACGATCGCGTTGCGGCTGGTGGTTGCTGCAGCACCGTCAAAGCCAAACGCCACGCACCGCGCCAAGGGCATCAAGGCCTTGGTGGACAGCAGCAACGATGCATCGGCGTTCACCAACATCAGTGGCTTGCCCAGCAACTTGCTCATCACGCCGCCGGGGAAGCAAACGTACCCCCCCATGCCCAGCACGGCGTGCGCACCACGGGCACGCAGGATGTTCAAACAGGACCAAAAAGCACCCACCAAGCGTGCAGCGCCTTGCAACGCATGCATCAGCCCTTTGCCGCGCAAGCCGTTGAAGTTGATGGTGTCCAGGGGCAAGCCACTGGGTGGCACCAGTCGGTTCTCCATGCCGGTGGTGGTGCCCAGCCAACTCACGCTCCAGCCGCGCGATCGCATCTCTTGTGCCACGGCCAGGCCCGGCATGATGTGCCCTCCCGTGCCTGCCGCCATGATGACCAGGTGCTTCACGAGCGACCTCCACGCATCAGCGCTCGGTTCTCGGCGTCGACACGCAACACGATGGCCAGCGCCACCAAATTCATCACCAGCGCGGATCCGCCGTAGCTCATCAACGGCAGCGTCAGCCCTTTGGTGGGAAGCACGCCCAGGTTCACGCCCATGTTGATGAACGATTGCCCACCCACCCAAATGCCGATGCCTTGGGTCATCAAGCCCGCAAAGACACGGTCCAACGCAATCGCTTGACGGCCAATTTGGAAGATGCGGTGCGTGAGCCAGAAGAAGGCAAAGATGACCACGGTGACACCGATGAAGCCAAGCTCCTCACCAATCACCGCCAACAAAAAGTCGGTGTGCGCCTCGGGCAGGTAGTGCAGTTTCTCGACGCTTGAACCCAGACCTTGACCAAAAAATCCGCCGCGACCAAAGGCGATGAGTGAGTGCGTTAGCTGGTAGGCGCGACCTTGCGCGTACGCAGGGTTCCATGGATCCAGGTAGGCAAAGATGCGCGCTGCGCGCCATGGGCTGAAAATGATCATGGCGGCAAACGCGCCCAGCAGCACCAGCATGATCAAGAAGAACATGCGGCCGTTGACGCCGCCCAAGAACAAAATGCCCAAGGCGATCGCGGCAATCACCATGAACGCGCCCATGTCGGGTTCGGCCAGCAACAAAAGCCCAATCACCGCCAGCGCCATGGCCATGGGGGTGACCGCACGGGCAAAGTTTTCCTTGACGTCCATCTTGCGAACCATGTAGCTGGCGGCGTACATGGCCATCGCCAGCTTGGCAATCTCACTGGGTTGCACGGTGAAGGCCCCCAGTTGCATCCAACGCCTGGCGCCGTTGACCACCTTGCCGACGAAGGGCAACAACACGAGCACCAACAACAGCAGCGACGCCACGAACAACCACGGCGCCATGCGCTCCCAAACAGAGATGGGCACTTGGGAAGCTGCCATCGCTGCAATCACGGCCGCACCAAGCAAAATGGCGTGACGCACTACAAAATAGGTCGGGCCATAGCGTGCAAAGCGAGGGTTGTCCGACATCGCAACCGAGGCCGAATAGACCATCACCAAGCCCAACAGCAGCAGCACGACCGTCACCCACACCAGCGGCACATCGACGCCGCTGACGCGTTTGGGCTGCGCAGTGCGCACCCAGTCGCGCACGGGCACTTGGCCCTTGTTGGCAACCCTGGAGGCCCACACTTCACGCAGCGCCGCGATCATGCAGTCACCTCGCCATGCTCGCCCGCAATCGCTTTGACCGTGCCAACAAACACATCGGCGCGATGCGCGTAGTTGCGGAACATGTCGAGGCTCGCGCATGCGGGGCTGAGCAGCACGGCGTCACCCGCACGGGCGTTCTCAAAGCACCAGCGGGTGGCAGCCTCCAACGTGGCGTGCGTTTGTTGCAGCACGTCCAAACCCTGAAGCGCTTGCTTTATCAAACCTGCATCACGGCCAATCAGCGCGACGGCGCGCACGTAGCGCGCCACGGGCTGAGCCAAGGGCCCGAAGTCTTGGCCCTTGCCATCCCCGCCCAACACCAGAATCAATTTTGAGGGATCGCGGTCAGCGCCCAGGCCCTCAATGGCCGCAACCGTTGCACCCACGTTGGTGCCCTTGCTGTCGTCAAAAGCTTCGACATCGTTGATGGAAGCAACCAACTCCACGCGATGCGGTTCACCTGTGTACTCACGAAGCCCATGCAGCATCGGGCCCAGTGGGCACCCAATGGCCGTTGCCAACGCCAGTGCCGCCAGGGCATTGGCCGCGTTGTGGCGACCCCGAAGGCGCATCGCATCGGCTGGCATCAAACGCTGAATCAGCACGTCGCTGTCGTGGCGGTGGCCGCCCGCAGAATCGTCCATGGCACAAACCAGCCAAGCCATGCCGCCTTCAACCACCCACCCGAAGTCGCCTGGCGCTGTCGGTGCGTTCAAGCCAAAACGCACCACAGGCTGCAGCTTCTTTTTGCCACGTGACCCTTTGACGCGCGTTGAGGTGACGGCTGGCGCCATCGCTTCCACCAAGGCATCATCCCGGTTCAGCACCATCACCGTGTCGGTACCAAACAGGTTGCTTTTGGCGGCCACGTAAGCCTGCATGCTGCCGTGCCAGTCCAAATGGTCTTGGGTGATGTTGAGTACGGCGGCCGCGCTAGGCGCAAACGCCGTGACGCCGTCGAGCTGAAAGCTGGACAACTCCAGCACCCACACCTGCGGCCACGCGGTGGCATCGTGCTCGTCGAGGCACGCCGTTGACAGCGTGTCAAGCATCGATGGGCCGATGTTTCCAGCGGCAACCACATGCTTGCCAGCACGCGCCACCAACAGCGCGGTGAGCGCCGTGGTTGTGGTCTTGCCGTTGGTGCCGGTGATCGCCAACACTTTGGGATCGTAGGCTTGCGCCACCTTCATTTCTGCCAACGCGCAGGCGAACAAATCCAACTCGCCTTGCACCAGCACACGCCGCTGTTTGGCGGCAGAAAGCAAACTGGCAACCGGCTCGTCCAGCGGCGAAAGCCCAGGGCTCTTGAGCACCAGCGACACCCCGTCCAGTGAGGACGCATCGAGCTCGCCTTGGACGCGAAGTGCGCTTGGCACGTGTGCCGCCAGCGCTTGCGCTTGAGGCGCTTGCGCGCGGGAATCCCAAACGCGGACCGCTGCACCGTGGCGTGCGCACCAACGCGCCATCGCCAAGCCCGTGGTGCCCAGGCCCAGAATCAAAACAGTGGCATCTTGAAGGTGTTTCATCGCAGCTTCAAACTCGCCAGCCCGACCAGACACAACAGCATCGTGATGATCCAGAAACGCACCACCACTTGGGTTTCTTTCCAGCCGCTCTTCTCAAAATGGTGATGCAGCGGTGCCATCTTCAAGATGCGCTGACCAACGCCGGTTTTTTTCTTGGTGTACTTGAAGTACGAGACCTGCGCCATCACCGATAGCGCCTCCACCACGAACACACCGCCCATGATGGCCAGCACGATTTCTTGGCGCGTGATGACGGCGATGGTGCCCAGTGCACCGCCCAGCGACAGTGCCCCCACGTCACCCATGAACACCTGGGCGGGGTGCGTGTTGAACCAAAGAAAGGCCAGGCCCGCGCCAGCCATGGCAGCACAAAACACCAGCAACTCGCCAGCCCCCGGAATGTGAGGGAACAACAAATAGCGGCTGAACACCGAGCTACCCACCACGTAGGCAAAGACGCCCAGTGCCGAGCCCACCATCACCACAGGCATGATGGCAAGGCCATCCAAACCATCGGTTAGGTTGACAGCATTGCTTGAACCCACAATGACCAAGTAAGTCAAGATGATGAAGCCCCACACGCCCAAGGGGTAGCTGACGCTCTTGAAGAACGGCACCAGCAAATCGGCCTTGGGCGGCAGGCCGGTGGCAAAGCCACTCTTGACCCAACTGATGAACAGTTCGACGACGCGCATGAACGAGTTTTCGGACACTGCGAAGGTGAGATAAAAAGCAGCCACCAAGCCGATCACCGATTGCCACAGGTACTTTTCACGTGAGGGCATGCCCTCGGGATTCTTCTTCACCACCTTGCGCCAATCGTCAGCCCAACCGATGGCGCCAAACCCAAAGGTGACGATCATCACCACCCACACAAAGCGGTTGGTCCAATCGAACCAAAGCAGGGTGGACACGGCAATGGACAACAAGATCAACACCCCACCCATCGTGGGGGTGCCGCTTTTGGCCAGGTGCGCTGCAACACCGTACTCGCGGATGGGTTGCCCGATCTTCAGTTCGGTCAGGCGGTTGATCACCCAAGGACCCAGCGCCAAGCCCATCAACAACGCCGTCATGGCGGCCATCACGGCGCGAAACGTCAGGTACTGAAACACGCGCAACCAGCCGAACGAGTCGGGGTACATCGACTGCAACCATTGCGCCAAGGTGATCAGCATGCCGCCACCTCTGGCCGCGTGGCTTGCAAGGCCTTCACCACGCGTGCCATGCCCATGTAGTTGGACCCCTTCACCAACATGGACGCGCAGGGTGGTGCTTCAGCCAAGGAGGCGACCACCGCCTCAGCGTCGGCAAACTGCCGACAAGGGCCATAGGCCTTGGCTGTGCTTTGCGTCAACGATCCGGCCACCCAGAGCGATTCAATGCCGCGCACACGTGCGTAGTCGCCCACCTCTGCGTGGAAAGCGTCGCCTTGCGTGCCCACCTCACCCATGTCGCCCAGCACCAGCCAACGTGGTGACGGCATCATGGCGAGCACATCGATGGCCGCGCGCACCGAATCGGGGTTGGCGTTGTAGGTATCGTCCACCAACGTCACGGACGTCGACCCCAGGCGCACCCGATGCGTTTGCAAGCGCCCTTTGACGGGTACAAATTCGGCCAGACCGCGCGCGATGGCGTCCATCGGGGCGCCGGCAGCTTTGTGCACAGGCAACCGCAGCTGCTGCGTTCATGACATTGTGCTGCCCCGGCACCGCCAAGGACGCGGTGATGACACCCTGGGGCGTGCGCAAGTGAAGCAACCAATGATCGTCGTGCCAGACACCGTTGGCAACGACATCGGCCAAACTGTGCTGCCCTGCGCCAAACGTGAGCACGGCGTGCGTGCCCGCAAGCTCGCGCCACAGCGCGGTGTGTTCATCGTCGCCAGGAAACACCGCGACGCCACTGGGTGACAGTGAAGCCAACACGCTGCCGTTTTCAAGCGCCACGGCCTTCACATTGGCCATGAACTCTTGGTGCTCGCGCTGCGCGTTGTTAACCAGTGCTACCGTGGGTTGCACCAGCGCCGCAAGTTGGGCAATCTCGCCAGGATGGTTCATGCCCAACTCGACCACCGCAGCCCGATGCCACGTCATGTCGTCCTGGCGCAAACGCAACAAGGTGAGTGGAACACCAATGTGGTTGTTGTAGTTGCCCGCAGTGGCCAGGGCGCCGTCACCCAACCAAGCCCGCAAAATCGACGCAATCATTTGCGTGACCGTGGTCTTGCCATTGCTTCCAGTGACCGCGATCATGGGAAGGTGAAAGCGCTGCCGCCAAGCCTGCGACAACGCGGTCAAACCCGCCTGCGAATGCATGACCTTCAAGCCGTGAGCAAACTCACCGCGCTCGGCCATCACAGCCACGGCACCCGCTTGAATCGCCTGGGCCAAAAACGCATGGGCATCGAACCGCTCGCCTTGCAGCGCGACAAACAAGTCGCCAGGCATGACACTGCGCGTGTCGGAGTGCACGCGCGAAATGACGATGGCAGGATCACCCACCAGCTGAGCGGTCGGCAACAAGGCATGTGCTTGGGCCAGCGTCAACATGCGCGTTGCCCCTGCACGTGTACGCGCTGGGCCAACGCGCCCTGCACCACGGCCACGTCACTGAAGGGGCGCTTAACACCGCGCACTTCTTGGTAGTCTTCGTGGCCCTTGCCAGCCACCAGAATCACGTCTTCAGGCATGGCCGCCAACACCGTGTGCTCAATGGCCACGCGGCGATCTTCCATCATCGACGCTGAACAACCTGCCGGCACACCCGCAGCGATGTCGGCCAAGATTTTTTGCGGTGATTCGCCGCGCGGGTTGTCGCTGGTGAGCACCACCGCGTCGGCCCGCTGGGCGGCGATCGCGCCCATGCGTGCACGCTTGCCAGGGTCACGGTCGCCACCGCAACCAAAGACGCAAACCAACCGACCCCCACGCGATTGCGCCAATGGGCGCAGCGCGGTGATCGCTTTGTCCAAGGCGTCGGGGGTGTGGGCGTAGTCGACCACCACCTGCGGCTGCCCCGTGCCTCCCAAGCATTGCATGCGGCCTGGCACTGGGGTGAGTCGCAGCACGCAGGCAGCGGCGTCACACAGTGAAACGTTCAAGGCGCGCAAGGCACCCAAGACACCCAGCAAGTTGCTGACGTTGTAGTCACCAATCAGGGTGCTGCGCACGGGCACCAACGCATCGCTGCCGTCTTCTTGCACGTCGAAGGCCAAGCCCCCGTCGAGGTAGTGAACGTGGGTGGCGCGCAGCCGGGCTTTGCCCGCGTCAGCCATGGAGGTCGTCCAAACAGCAAGCTTGGGCTGAGTTGCCAGTGACTCGGCCAACTGCGCGCCGGCGACATCGTCGACATTGATCACCGCCGCCTGCAACCCCGGCCACGCAAACAGTTTTCGCTTGGCAGCACCATAGGCTTCCATCGAACCATGGTAGTCAAGGTGGTCTTGCGTCAAGTTAGTGAACACCGCCACAGCGATGCGCACGCCCACCAAACGGTGTTCGTCCAAGCCGATCGAAGACGCCTCCATGGCACAGCCCACAAAGCGCTGGTCGGCAAAAGTGCGCAGGGTTTGATGCAAAAGCACAGGGTCGGGCGTGGTCAGGCCGGTGAATGCGAGGCTGCCTGATTGGCCGTCAACCGGTGGCACCCCCACGCCCAAGGTGCCCACCACGCCGCAGGGTTGCCCCAAGCCCGAGAGCGCTTGTGCAATCCACCAAGCGCTGGATGTTTTTCCGTTGGTGCCCGTGACAGCCACCACTTGGATCGATGCGCTGGGCTGCCCGAAGTAGGCATCGGCGATGTCGCCCGTGGCCGCTTTGAGGCCAGGCAACGACGCCACACGCGCGTCATCCAGGCCAAAAGCGTGCAACCCATCTTGCTCCACCAAGCACGTGGTGGCGCCAGCGTCAAACGCCGCTTGAACATGGCGGCGACCATCGGTGCCGTACCCTGGCCATGCGATGAAGCCGTCGCCAGGCTGTACCAAGCGGCTGTCGGTGCGAAGCGAGCCGCGCACCCATTCGCGAAGCCAGCGGGCAGCAGCATCGGGTGAGCGCAGGGGCGTGACGGCCATCAGTTGGGGCCTTTCGCTGCGTCAGCCGGTGCGGCTGTTTGGGCCTGCACCATGTATTGAGGTTTGACCTCGACGTCGGGCGTCACATTCATGATCCGCAGCGTTTGCTGAACCACCTGACTGAACACGGGGGCGGCGACGTCACCGCCAGTGTGCTGTTTGGTTCCCGGTTCGTCCACCATCACGGCCACCACCACCCGAGGGTCTTTGATGGGGGCAATGCCAACGAACCAGGAGCGGTATTTGTCTTTGGAGTAGCCATCGCCCTCTTGCTTGAAGGCCGTGCCCGTTTTGCCGCCAACCGAGTAACCCATCGTCAACGCTTGTTTGGCGGTGCCGTCCACGGTGGCCGCCATCTGCAACATGCCGCGAACGTCACGCGCCGTTTTGGCGTCAAGCACGCGCACACCCGCCACGGGTTTGGGCTGCTTCAGCATGGTGACGGGCGTCAATTCACCGTCGCGCGCAAACACGGTGTAAGCGCGTGCAATTTGGAACAAGGAGGCCGACAGGCCATAGCCATAGCTCATCGTCGCTTGCTCAATCGGCCGCCAGGACTTGTAAGGCCGCAGCCGACCCGATACCGCACCCGGAAACTGCAGGTCGGGCTTTTGACCAAACCCGAGCTGTGCGTAGAGCTCCCACATTTCGCGCGGCTGCATGGCCATCGCCAGGCGCACGGTGCCGATGTTGCTCGACTTTTGAACGACCTCAGCCACGCTGAGCTGCTTGTGGTCACCCGAGTCACGGATGGTGAAGCCCGACACCTGCAACGAGCCCCGCGACACATCCAACACAGTTTGCGGGGTGACACGTCCACTTTGCAGTGCCAACGAAGCAACAAATGGCTTGACCGTGGAGCCAGGTTCAAACGTATCAGTGAGCGCACGGTTGCGCAGCTGAGGGCCGCTCAGTCCTTTGCGCTCCGAAGGGTCGTAGCTTGGGTAATTGGCCAACGCCAGCACCTCGCCCGTTTGCACGTCGATCACCACGGCACTGCCCGACTTGGCCCGGTGCGCCAACACGGCGTCCTTCAAGCGCTGAAACGCCACGTGTTGAATTTTGGCGTCGATCGACAATTGAACGTCGCGACCATGCACTGCATCGGTGGGCTCGCCGATGTCTTCAATAACGCGGCCCAAGCGGTCTTTGACCACCGCACGGCTGCCCGAGGAGCCCTGCAAGTCGCGCTGAAACTGCAACTCAACCCCTTCGAGCCCTCGGTCCTCGACACTGGTGAAACCCACCACGTGGGCGGCGGCTTCACCTTCGGGGTACCGACGACGGTACTCGCGGGCCTCGTGCACGCCCTTGATACCCAGCGCATGCACCGCCTTGCCTTGCGCGTCATCAGCCTGGCGCCGCAACCAAACAAAGCGAGGGTTGTCGTCCAGTCGATCCTCCAACTCGTCAAGTGTTAAACCGAGTGCTTTGGCCAAACGGCGGCGCTGCTCGCGTGTGGCCTCAAGGTCTTTGGGGATGGCCCAAATTGAAGGCGCTGTGACGCTGGTGGCCAGCAACTGACCATTGCGGTCGGTGATGCGGCCACGGCTGGCCGGCACGTCCATGGTGTGTGCGTAGCGTTTTTCACCCTCCTGCACGTAAAAACTTGCACCCAAAATTTGCACAAAGACGGCACGACCCAGCAACACCAAGAAGGCACCACCCACCACGGCGACAATGAACTTCGAGCGCCAAGGCGGCGTCTTGCTGGCCAGCAGCGGGCTGGAGACGTAGTTGACCGAGCGCTTGCTTTTGCCGCGAGCTTGAGTCTGGGTGAAAGCGCCTTGCAGCGCATGTTTGATGCGGCTGAGCATGGTTACTTAACGCTGGCAGCTGCAGGGATGTCTTGCACATACTGCGTCACCGCCGGATTGACGGTGCGCATCCGCAGCTGGTCGCGAGCCTTGCGCTCGACGTTGAGCGAGGTGGTTTGTTGTTGACGCTCAGCCTCCAGGCGCGTGTGCTCTAGCGCGAGCTTGTTCTGTTCGGTCTTGGCGCGGTCGATGGCCGCAAATCGCAGGCGCGCGTCATGGCTCGTGGTGACCAGATAAAAGCAGCTGACAAGCAGTGCCAGGACCAAGATCAGGTTCAACTTGGTCATGCAGCGGCCCCCGCAACAAACGGCTCGTTGGTGCGCTCGGCCACACGCAGCACCGCCGAACGGCTGCGGGGGTTGCCAGCCACTTCAGCGCTTGACGGCTTGATGCGTGCCAGCGCACGCAGACGCAGCGCAGGCGCCGGTGCAAACGGGGCACGGCGGTCATACACCGCCTTGCTCTCGCGCACGATGAACTGCTTTACCACGCGGTCTTCGAGCGAGTGAAAGCTGATCACCGCCAATCGTGCTGCGGGCGCAAGCAACATCAGCGCAGCCTCAAGGCCCGCCGCGAGGGCTTCAAGTTCGGCATTGATGTGAATCCGAAGTGCCTGAAATGTGCGCGTCGCTGGGTCCTGGCCCGGCTCGCGGGTTTTGACCGTGCGAGCCACGAGCTCGGCCAGTTCGCGGGTGCTTCGAATGGGCTGCCCACTTTCACGCCGAGCAACAACCGCTTTTGCAATCGATACAGCAAACCGTTCTTCCCCATGGTCCCGAATCACCTCTGCAATATGCCGCTCGTCAGCGCGCGCCAAAAAATCGGCCGCGGTCTCGCCGCGAGTCGTGTCCATCCGCATATCAAGCGGCGCCTCGAATCGAAAACTAAAGCCGCGCGACGCATCGTCGATCTGGGGCGAGCTCACCCCCAGATCGAGCAAAACGCCATCGACTGATGAAACCCCCAGCGCGTGAAGCGCCGATGCCATCGCGGAGAAGTCGGCGTGAACCGCCATGAGCCTTGTGTCGTTGGCCAACACAGACGCATGCGCTATGGCCTGCGGATCTTTGTCGAAACAAATCAATCGGCCATGGGGCCCCAATTGCTGCAAAATTGATCGGGCATGACCTCCGCGCCCAAACGTCCCATCGATGTAAGTGCCTGTTGGCTTGATTGCCAGCGCATCGACCGATTCGCTGAGCAAGACGGGGGTGTGTTGCCATGGGTCTGCGTCTCCCATCACAAAACCATGTTGCGAAGCGATTCGGGCATGACCGTGCCCAGGGTCGCCGCCTCGAGCGCCGCAAATCGCGCCGCGTCCCAAAGTTCAAACGTTCGACCCACGCCGACCAGCAAAACTTCGCGGTCGAGCTCGGCAAATTTGCGCAGCTCGGGTGCAATCAACACGCGTGAACCGCTGTCCACGGCCACGGGCATGGCACTTCCCAAGAACACGCGGCGCCAGTTGCTCGCCTCCATCGGCAAGGCCTGCACGCGGGCTCGAAATTCAATCCACAGCGGGCGCGGAAAGACCATCAATTCGCCGTTTTGGCCTTTGGTGATCGTCAACTCATCGTTGGCAATGGCACCCAAAACCTGTCGGTGGCGGGCGGGTATCGTCACTCGACCTTTAGGGTCAAGCGCCAGACGATCCGTACCCTCGAAGTTGTATTCCGACACAATGGCCCACTAATTTCCACTAATCCTCACTATAGCTCCTTTCCAGGCACCTGAGCAACGCCTGGAAACTTAAAACTTCTAATGAAATCAATCACTTAGAGCCGCTTTTTTGAGCAAATATGCCCTTTTTTGAACGGCAAAAACGTTCAAAAACATAGACATACGGCGTGGTCCGAAACCCGTTCCTTCAAGAATCATTTTGTTGCAAATGATCCAAAATCAACCAAATGGTGTAAGCCCATGCGCCACCTTGGAACCACGCTCCGTGTCCCATGCCGACGAGCTTTTTTCCGTGCTGATCGACCCCGCTCTGTACCAATACCTCGACGAGACACCGCCAGCTTCACCCCAGCATCTGCGCAAAAAACTTGCGCGCAGCGAAGGCCGCAAATCGCCCGATGGGTCTGAGCATTGGTTGAACTGGGTGGTGCGTGATGAGTCGGGCCGAATGGCCGGGTACGTTCAAACCACCATCAAGGCCAACCATGAAGCCCACATCGCTTACGTGATCGGCAGCACTTTTTGGGGTCGCGGCCTCGCTCAATCGGCCGTGCGTCAAATGTTGGACGGCGTGGCGAACGACTTTGGTGTCACGCATTTTTTTGTCAACGCAGAGCAGGACAACTGGCGGTCCATCGCGCTGGCCAAGCGGCTCGGATTCGTTGAAGTGGCCCCTGAGGTGCACACCCGGCAAGGGGCAACGCACACCGAAGTGGTGCTGGAAAGGGTGCTTGCGCCGTTCACCCCAATGCACAAACCCTAACAACCTTCAGGCGTGCAATGGTTGCGTCACGACAGCATGGCGACCGAAGGCAAGCGAGGCTTGACCCAAAGCCACGCCGCGATGCCAACGCCCAGCATGGCCAAGGCCGTGAGTGCCAGCGCCAGTGGCGAATGCATCACCAGCGGCACCACCACGCCGGCCACCACACCGTTGGCAACACTGGCCACAAACGACTGCAATGAAGACGCCATCCCGCGTCGATCTGGCACCAAGTCAAGCACTTGCAGCGTCACCACCGGCACCATCAACGACCAGCCGAAAGAAAACACCGCAATGGGCAGCATCGACCACGCGGCGTGCGGGGCCAACCACCAGTTACCCGCCACGTTCAACACCGCAGCGCCCAGCATGATGAACACCCCCCGCCGAATTTGGTCTTTGGGACGGATGCGACCCGCCAAACGCCCCGACCACCACGCTCCGCCCATGATGCCGCCGATGGTGAGCACGAAGAACCAAAAGAACTGCGTAGGTGCCAATTGCAAGTGTTCCCCCAAAAATGTGGGGGCGGCCAATACGTACAAGAACATGCCATTGAAGGGGATGCCACTGGCGAAGGCCAACGCAATAAAGCGTGGGTCAGACGCCAACGACCAATAACCCCTGAAGAGGCTGCGGGCGTTGAAAGGCTGACGCTGCCCCTTGTGCAATGTTTCGGGCAACCACCTGGCGTTGACAATCAACAAAATGGCACCGATGGCCGCCAGAAGCCAAAAAATAGAATGCCAGTCGGCGTATTCAAATAGCACGCCACCGATCAACGGCGCCACGGCGGGCGCCACGCCAAAGTAAATGGTGACCTGCGACATCACGCGCTGCGCATCTCGGGGCGCAAACATGTCGCGGATGATGGCGCGCGACACCACGATGCCTGCGCCTGCCGACATGCCTTGCAAGGCACGAAAGAAGATCAAAGCACCAATCGACTGGCTCATGGCACAGCCCACCGAGGCCACGGTAAACAACAGCATGCCACCCAAGATCACAGGACGTCGGCCAAACGAATCGGCCAGCGCGCCGTGAAAGAGGTTCAGGATCGCAAAGCCAAAAAGGTACGCCGACAGCGTCTGTTGCATCTCCACGGGCGTGGCCCCGAGCGACTGCGCGATGCCCTTGAACGCGGGCAAGTAAGTGTCGATGGCAAACGGTCCGATCATGCCCAAGCAGGCCAGCATCAGGGCCAACATCCATTGTGGGCGCTGCCACAGTCGGGGGGCATCAGGGTTCAAAAGGAGCGTGGCACGGTTGGATTCATAAACGTCACGACGGCCTGGACAAAGTGTGCACGTAGTCGTGGAAGGCAGTGTGGATGGTGGACACACGATACTCGACGGGCTTGTCACCAAACGTGAGCGCGGTGCGTTGCACTTGGATCACCGGGGTGCCGGGTGCGATGCCAAGCACCCTCGACGCCGCACGATCGGCACCCACAGCCCGCGCGCGCTCCTGAGCACGAAGCACGGTGAGGCCGAATTCGGATTGGTAGAACTGGTAGATGGTACCGGTGCGGTCGCGGAGTCGCTTTTCGGTCAGGCCTTTGCAGAGCACTGCGGGCACCCAGAGCCGGTCATGCACCACCGCACGGCCTTGAAGCAACAAGCGGTTTTCAACCACCACCGCCCACTCACCAGCGCGCACTGCCAGGGACTGAGCCACGTCATCGGGCAGGCGCAAGCGATCAAAGCTCACCATTTGCACTTCGGGACTTTCGCGCAGGCCGTCCGCACGCTCCACGTGAAAAAACTGGAACAAGAACCGCGCTGCACTGTGCGTGGCCACAAAGGTGCCCCGCCCCTGGCGCCGCACCAAGATGTGTTCCGCCACCAGCTCGTCCACGGCATGGCGCAAAGTGCCCACCGAAATGGCCAGAGACTTGGCCAACGCCGCCTCGCTGGGCAAGGCAGCGCCAGGCAAAACGTCGCCGCTTTCTATGGCTTGCAACAGGGCACGCTTGGCCGCGCGGTACAGCGGCATGCCGGCGGCTTGCGGCGCAATGGCGACCAAAGCGGGTTGTTGGGGGGTGCGTGCGGTGATCAACGAAACCCTTATGTGCAGCAAGCCATCCTAGACATCCATATCATATACATGATTGGATTGACAAGCTTTTTCCACCGATTACGATCCGACCGCCGCAGCCGCAAAGGGCCCTGCATCGCAGAGCGGTAAGGTTTCTCTTTCTAGGTTTTCAGGAGCAAGCAACCATGATTCATTTTGTGCTTCACGACGCCCGCGACACCGTTGCGGTGGTGGTGGTTGAAGGCGTCAAGGCAGGCATGTCCCTCAATGGCTGGATGATGGATGACGACAAAGCCACCAGCATCTTGGCCAAGCAAGACATCCCCATCGGGCACAAGGTGGCCCTCAAAGACATGGCGGTGGGCGACACCGTTTGGAAATACGGCATCGACATGGGCAAGGTGGTGGAGCCCATCAAAGCGGGCGAGCATGCCCACGTGCAAAACATCAAGACCAAACGTTGGTGAGGACGCCCCCCCCGAAGCGGCCTGCGGCCGCCTCCCCCCGGGGGGCGACGCTGGCAGCCTGGCGAAGCCAGTTCTGCGGCGTCTGCTTGGCTGAATCGTTCTTTTTAAACTCGACTGCTGTTAGGAATACTCATCATGAGCATCATTGACAAAAACACAACTTTTTTGGGGTACCGGCGCGAAAACAAGCGCGTTGGCATTCGCAACCACGTCATCATTTTGCCGCTGGACGATTTGTCCAACGCGGCGGCTGAGGCCGTGGCGCACAACATCAAGGGGGCCCTTGCCATCCCGCACCCTTACGGCCGCTTGCAGTTTGGCGCCGACCTTGATTTGCACTTTCGCACGCTGATCGGCACGGGCTGCAACCCCAACGTCGCGGCGGTGGTGGTGATTGGCATCGAAGACGGATGGACGCAAAAGGTGGTGCAAGGCATCGCCACCACCGGCAAGCCCGTCGTGGGTTTTGGCATCGAAGGCCACGGCGACCACGACACCATTATGCGCGCCAGCAAAGCGGCGCGCGAGTACGTGCAGTGGGCCAGCGAAAAACAGCGCGAACCCTGCGCCATCCACGAACTGTGGGTGTCCACCAAGTGCGGTGAAAGTGACACCACCAGTGGTTGCGGCGCCAACCCCACGGTGGGCAACGCCTTTGACAAACTGCACCCGTTGGGCAATTACCTGTGCTTTGGCGAAACCACCGAGCTGACCGGCGGCGAGCAAATTGTGGCGGCGCGCTGCGCCAACGACAAAGTGCGTGAGCAGTTCATGTTCATGTTCAACCGCTACCAGGACGTGATCAACCGCCACAAAACCAGCGACCTGTCAGACAGCCAACCCACCAAAGGCAACATTGCCGGTGGCCTGACCACCATCGAGGAAAAGGCACTGGGCAACATCCAGAAGATCGGTAAAAAGTGCACTGTTGATGGCGTGATCGACAAAGCCGAGATGCCAACGCACCCGGGTCTGTGGTTCATGGACTCGTCGTCGGCAGCGGCCGAAATGGTGACCCTGTGCGCAGCGTCGGGCTATGCGGTGCACTTCTTCCCCACTGGACAAGGCAACGTGATTGGCAACCCAATCCTGCCCGTCATCAAAATCTGCGCCAACCCGCGCACTGTGCGGTTGATGAGCGAACACGTTGACGTGGACAGCTCGGGCCTGCTGCAACGCGACATCACGCTGGACCAAGCGGGTGACAAGTTGCTTGAGTGCATGCTGCGCACGGCCAACGGGCGCTTCACGGCAGCCGAGGCGCTGGGTCACCGCGAATTTGTGCTGACACGTCTGTACGAAAGCGCGTAAATGGTCCCTACCAAGTCTGGAGCTGCACCGTGAGCCGCATCGTCATCACCGAGTTCATGGATGAACGCGCAGTGGCGCAACTGGCTGCCAAGCACGATGTGTTGTACGACGCCAAGTTGGTAGACGATGCCCCGCGGCTGCGCGCTGAAGGCGCGCGCGCTGACGTGCTGGTGGTGCGCAACCGCACCCAGGTGCGGGGTGAGCTGTTGGCGGCCATGGCCCGCTGCAAGGTGGTGGGTCGCCTGGGTGTGGGGCTGGACAACATCGACGTGCCGGTGTGCGAAGCCCGCGGCATTCGGGTGATCCCAGCGACGGGCGCCAACGCCTTGTCGGTGGCCGAGTATGTGGTTGCCACCGCCATGCTCTTGCTGCGAGGTGCCTACGGATCCACAGCAGCCGTTGCTGGCGGCCAATGGCCACGCACCGCGTTGTCCAACGGCCGCGAGATCGCGGGCAAGACGCTGGGTCTGATCGGTTTTGGGTCGATTGGCCAACTCACGGCCCGCATGGCGCGTGCCACCGGCATGCAAGTGATTGCGTTTGACGCGATGCTTGACCAAGACCACCCAGCCTTTGCCGCACACGCTACACGTTGCGCAGGGCTGCAAGAGGTGATCTCGACGGCTGACGTGGTGAGCCTGCACGTGCCCCTGGTCGACGCAACGAGGGGGCTTTTCAATGCGCATCGCATCGCATCCATGAAGCCTGGTGCGGTCTTGATCAACACGGCACGGGGTGGCATCATCGATGAAGTGGCCTTGGCCCACGCCCTCAAACGTGGCCATTTGGGGGGCGCAGCGATCGACGTTTTTGAAACCGAACCCCTGCCCGCGTCACCGCACTTTCAAGACTGTCCCAACCTGATTTTGACGCCGCACATTGCGGGCGTTGCCACCGAGTCCAACGAGCGGGTGAGCTTTTTGATCGCCGAAAAAGTGCTGGAGGCTTTGGCATGACGATCTCGATGGGTGACGCCGAAGCAATCGTGGTCGATGCCCTTTCGAGCGCAGGCGCAAACCCGGCCATGGCACTCGCCACTGCCCGCGCCCTGGTGCTGGCCGAAGCCCAGGGCTTAAGCTCTCACGGGCTGTCGCGCGTGTCGCAGTACGCCACCCATTTGCGCAATGGTCGCGTCAACGGCGCGGCGGAGCCAACGCTGGTGTCGCAGCGTGGTGGTGCAGCATTGATCGATGCGCAAGAGGGCCTGGCCTTTGCGGCGTGCGACATGGCGATGCAAGAAGCCGTTGCCCGTGCACGCACCCACGGTGTCGCCTTTGTCGGCGTGACGAACAGCCACCATTGCGGCGTGCTGGTGGACCACCTCCGCGCTGCGACGTCGGCAGGGTTGGTGGCATTGGGGCTCACCAATTCACCATCGGCCATGCCAACCGCAGGCGGCAAGCACGCCATTTTTGGCACCAACCCGGTGGCTGCCGCGTTTCCACGCCGCGCCCACGAGCCCTTGATGATCGATTTGAGCTTGTCCGAAGTGGCGCGCGGCAAAGTGATGGTGGCTGCCAAAGAGGGCAAACCCATTCCCTTGGGTTGGGCCCTTGATGCTGCCGGTCAACCCACCACCGACGCCAAGGCGGCGCTGGCAGGGTCGATGCTGCCGCTGGGCGCGGTGTCGTCACCCAAAGGTGCCATGCTGGCACTGGTGGTGGAGCTGCTGGTCACTGCCGTTATTGGCGCCCAGTTTGGCTTTGAAGCATCAAGCTTTTTTGTCGATGCAGGCAACCGCCCTCGCCTGGGCCAGGCCTTCATCATCATCGATCCTGGTGCGCTGGCGGGTAGCAGCGCCTACCTTGACCGCATCGAGGTGTTGATCACCGAGATGATGAGCGACGACGGCGTTCGACTGCCTGGGGTGCGCAGAAGCCAGCTGCTGGCGCAAGCACAACGAGAGGGCTTGAAAGTGCCTCAGGCCACGGTTGACGCGCTGCGCGCCTTGGTCACTGCTTAACGCCCAACACGCCAGTTCGCATGTTGGGGTTCAAGCTTGTTTATTTGCCAAGACCCATCTGCTTGCCCACCGCCGTGTAGGTCTTGACGCGGTCACGCATGAAGGCCTCCATTTGATCGGGGCCCACATTCACCAGTTCAAACCCACTTTTGGCTGCCAACTCTTTCATTTCGGCATCGGCATTCAGCGCTGCAAAAATGTCAGCCAAGCGTTTGCGGGCCTCAGGGGGCGTGCTTTTTGGCACACCCACGCCGCGGTAAGCGCCGTCCACCCAATCGACCCCCAACTCTTTGAAGGTGGGGACGTCTGGCAACAACGGATGGCGCTTGTCCATCGCCACAGCCAGCGCGCGCACCTTGGTCTTGTTGTTGATGGCAAAGGCGGTGTAGCTCATCGCACCGTCGACGTGGCCGCCCAGCACGGCCAGCGTCATGTCACCGGTGCCCTTGTAGGGAACGTAGGTGGTCTTGATGCCAAACACCTGGTTTAGTCGCTCGTGCGCCGCATGGTTGGCCGAGTTTTGACCTGAGCCGCCCAAGTTCATGCCGTTGGGCTTGTCTTTGGCCGCCTTGATGAAGTCGGCCCAGCTGCGGATGGCACTTTGTTCGGGCACCACCAGGGCGTCGGGCGTGTAGTGGTACCAAAAGACGGGCGTGACGTCTTCCAGTTTGTATTGGACGTTGCCCTCCATCGGTTGCAGCACCATGTGCGGCAAGTTGATGCCTGCCACCGTCACGCCGTCACCCGGCAAGGTGTTGATGGTGCTCCACATCAGTGCGCCGCCACCACCCGCCTTGTACTGAATCACGGTGTCAATGCTTGGGCATTTTTTCTTGAGCACCATTTGTGCATGGCGAGCAGAAATGTCGCTTTCGCCGCCAGGGGGGAACGCCTGCCAGTACATCAAGTTTTTGTCAGGGCACGGCTGGGCTTGCGCCAGCGGCGCCATCAACGCAGCAACAGACAGTGCAGCCATTTGAATGCAACGGATTTTCAAGGCAGTTCTCCTCAAAGTTAGCTCAAAAAGGCTTCCCAGCCCCGCAAAACGTCTCTACCCCACCCTCAGCGTGCGCCCAACAACCGGCACACGGCCGCGGTGACTTGTTCGGTCGTCGCTTGACCACCCAAGTCGCGCGTGTGGAGTGACACATCGCCTGTCACGGTTTCGATGGCGGCCATCAACTGCGCCGCAGCAGCCCCTTCGCCCAGGTGCTCCATCATCATCACACACGACCAAAACGTGCCCACAGGGTTGGCCAAGCCTTGCCCCATGATATCGAAAGCCGACCCATGGATGGGTTCAAACATGCTGGGGTAACGGCGCTCGGGGTCGATGTTGCCCGTGGGTGCAATGCCCAGACTGCCAGCCAAGGCAGCGGCCAGATCGCTCAGGATGTCGGCATGCAAGTTGGTGGCCACCACCGTGTCGATGGTGGACGGGCGATTGACCATGCGCGCCGTCATCGCGTCCACCAGTTCTTTGTCCCAGTGCACGGTGGGGAAATCGCGCGCTACCGCCACCGCGATTTCGTCCCACATCACCATGGCGTGTCGCTGGGCATTGCTCTTGGTCACCACCGTCAACAGCCGCCGCGGCCGCGAAGCCGCCAGCGCAAAGGCGTACCGCATGATGCGCTCCACCCCCACCCTCGTCATCATCGACACATCGGTTGCCACCTCGATAGGATGGCCCTGATGCGCACGCCCGCCCACACCGGCGTACTCACCCTCGGAGTTTTCGCGCACGATGACCCAGTCAAGGTCTTGCGGCATGCAACGCTTGAGCGGCGCGTCAATGCCCGGCAAGATGCGCGTGGGCCTGACGTTGGCGTACTGGTCAAACCCTTGGCAGATTTTGAGCCGCAAGCCCCACAGCGTGATGTGGTCGGGATGTGAGGGTCACCGGCAGAACCAAACAAAATGGCGTCTTTGCCCCGCAGCGCGTCCAGGCCATCGGCCGGCATCATCTCGCCGTACGCCCGGTACCAATCGCCGCCCCAGCCAAACGCCTCAAAGTCAAGCGCAAACTGGCCGCTTGCAGCCGCCAAAGCCTGAAGCACGCGCTGCCCTGCAGGCACCACCTCTTTGCCAATGCCATCGCCGGGAATCAGCGCGATTTTGTAGGTTTTCATGGCTGCACTTTAGGTCTGGACGGTCATCAAAAATCGGTCTAGAGTCAAGGCATTGTTAACTTTCAATCAACAATGCCGATCGATCAGCGAACGCAACACCAGGCCCTTGTCGCACCCGCCGACTTGATCTTCTTTTCCACGCTCAGTGGTTGCGGCAGCCTCAGCGCAGCAGCGCGCGAGCTGGGTGTCACGACCGCAGCCGTCAGCAAACGCTTGACGTCAATGGAGGGGCGATTGCGGCAGCCGCTGGTGATCCGAACCACTCGACGCATGAGCCTTACCCCCGAGGGCGAGGTGGTGCTTGATCATGCGCGCCGTGTCTTGGCAGAGATCGAGCACCTGGAGGATGTACTTGGCGGCGAACAGGCACAACTGCGAGGCCTGTTGCGGGTCAACGCAACGATGGGTTTCGGCCGAAGTCACGTTGGGCCCGTTGTTTCGCACTTTGCGCGCAAGCACCCGCAGGTCGAAGTCCAGTTGCAGGTCTCGGTGCATCCCCCGCCCTTGACCGACGACAGCTGGGATGTTTGCATCCGATTTGGTCCACCACCTGACTCACGCGCCATCGCCAAGCTGCTTGCGCGCAATCAGCGGTTGTTGGTGGCAGCCCCGAGTTACCTTGCCAAACACGGCAAACCAAAATCGCCTGCCGATCTGATCCACCACAACTGCATCGGCATTCGCCAAGGCGACGAGGCCTATGGCTTGTGGCGGTTGCGTCCTGCGCGTGGCCCCAAAACCGCAAAGGGTGAGAGCGTCAAAACACGGGGCTCGCTGTCCACCAACGACGGTGAAGTTGCAGTGAACTGGGCCCTTGACGGCCACGGCATTTTGTTGAGATCGGAGTGGGATATCACCGCCCACTTGCGTGCTGGTCGACTGGTGACGCTTCTATCCAATTACGCCACGCCCGACGCTGACGTGTACGCCGTGTACCCGCAGCGCTTGCACCGCGCCGCGCGGGTTCAGTCCTTTGTGGCCTTCATGGCAGCTTCTTTCACCTGAGCGATCTGCGGGCAGCTCCGCTCGCGTTCACCGGGCTTGCTCTGTCATTTTTGTTGCACGCAAGTTGATCGGCCGACGGCCTTGCGACGTGGGGTGAAGCACGCTGGGGCTGAAGCCAAAGCCCCATCCCCACCACAAAGCAATTCCCCGTAAGTCACCATGGGTAAGCAGCGCGATGCCCACAAGGACGGTGACGGTGGGTGCGTGTTGGGTCGAAATCAGGGGGAGAGAGGGCCGCGAAGGCGGACCGAATCGGAGGACATTCGATCCAACACGTACCCGCCGGCGCTGGCCAAACACCGTCGACGCAAAGGCCCAGAGTCAAAGAATCAAATAGCCAGCACCAGCAACCAAGAAACGCGTCAAGCACTGCCCCTGCGCATCAATACGCAGGGTAAATCAACCTGCCGCACAGCGCCACCCAAGCCCCCTTTGCGCATCGCAATCAACACCTCCGCTGCACGCTGCCCAATCGCCAAGCGCGGCGGCGCCATCGTCGTCAATGCAGGGTCGAGCTGGCGGGACAAAGGGAAATCGCCAAACCCCATCACCGCCAACTGCGCAGGAACGGCCACACCAACCACACGCGCTTGCAAAATCAAGCCGCAAGCCAAATGGTCATTGGCCAACGCGCAAGCGTCGGGCATGGGACCCAGCGTCGCCCAAAGTGCCAACACTGATCGACCCGCATCAATCGCATCGCCAGCAGGCGCCGTGACTCGCTGGGCACGTGCACCTGCAGCAAGCGCTGTGGCCACAAAACCATCACCCCGTTCATGGGCGCGAAAGTCCTCCGTTACCGCGCTGTCAACGTAAAGCAAGTGCCGATGCCCTGCACCCAGCAAATGCTCCGCCATGCGCCGCCCGGTGTCAGCATGGTTGAAGCCGACTTGGTTGAAGCCCATGGGGGAGGCACGTTTGCCCCGCATGGGTGGCTGCAAATCCCACATCTCCACCACCGCGCAGCCCCCGGCCTGCGCGTCGTGCAGCATCCGAATGGTGGCGTCGCTGTGATGCCGTCCAGTCACCACCACAGCCTGCGGCGCCCACCCCAACAGGGCACGCACCTGCGACTCTTCACGCTGGACGGAGTAGTCGGTGGAGGCCAGCAGCAATTCAAGCCCGGCGCCATGGACAGTGTCCGCCAACCCTTGCAGTGATTCGGCAAAGATCGCATTGGTCAGGTTGGGAACCAACGCTGCCACGATGTTGCTGCGACCACTCGCCAGGTTGCCCGCCTGCTTGTTGGCGACGTAGCCTGTCGCGGCCAACGCCTCACGAACTTTGGCTGCGGTGGCTGGCGCCACCAAACTGGGGGACCGCAAAAAACGCGACACGGTGATCGCCGTGACACCCGCTCGCGCCGCGACGTCAGCCATGGTGGCGCGGCCATGGCCACGACGCTGGCGCGGCTCGGGGTCAGCGGGAGGCAGCAGTTGCTTGGTTGGACGTGACATGGTTACGGCTTTTCCCGAATAGACAAAGGCTGGCGCATGCACTAATGTTAGCGCTAACAAATAGCCCCGCCGCTATTTTTGACCGCCGCTGCCCCAGCACCTGCCAACACTTTCGCTCGCATGCCCCACCCCAAGCCGCCCGTCAAAGCACTCGCCGACCTGCGCAGCCGCCGCTGGTTTGCCAACGCGGGCATGCGCGGTTTTGCGCACCGCCAGCGCATGCAACAAATGGGGGTGCGACGCGACGACGTGCTGGGCAAACCCATCGTTGCGATCATCAACACCTGGAGCGATTTTTCACCGTGTCACGCCCATTTGCGCGAACGAGCCGAGAGCGTCAAACGCGGCGTCCTGATGGCGGGCGGCTACCCGTTTGAGTTGCCTGCCATGAGCTTGGGCGAGGTGATGGTCAAACCCACCACCATGCTCTACCGCAACTTGCTGGCCATGGAAGTCGAAGAGCTGTTGCGATCGCACCCCGTGGATGGCGTGGTGCTGCTGGCGGGCTGCGACAAGACCACGCCCGGCACCTTGATGGGCGCCATCAGCGTGGGTTTGCCCACCTTGTTTTGTGCAGCGGGCCCGATGCTGAACGACCGCGTCCTCAAGCCTGGGCAGCCGCCTCGCACCGTGGGCGCAGGCACCCACACCAAGCTTTACTGGGACGAATACCAAGCAGGCCACGTGAGCGCGGCCGAGTGGATTCAACTCGAATCGAACATGACACGCAGCCCTGGCACCTGCAACACCATGGGCACCGCCAGCACCATGACGTCGCTGGTTGAAGCGTTGGGTTTGGCCCTGCCAGGCTCCACCGCCATCCCCGCCATGGACGCAGGCCACCCGCGCATGGCCACCACGTGCGGCGAGCGCATCGTGCAAATGATCTGGGACGACCTAACGCCCCAAAAGCTGCTCACCAGAGGTTCTTTCCTCAACGCTGCGGCGCTGCAAATGGCCCTGGGTGGCTCCACCAACGCCGCGGTTCACATCATTGCGCTGGCGCGCCGTGCTGGCGTGGATCTCACCCTTGATGACTTGGATCGCATCGGTCGCGTGGTACCCGTGCTTGCCAACCTTTTTCCCAGCGGTGACCGCTTGATGGAAGACTTTCACTTTGCGGGTGGCGTGCCCGCACTGATGACGCGCATCACGCAGCACTTGTCGCTGGCTGAGCGCAGCGTCAACGGGCGCACCTTGCAAGACAACCTGCAGGGCGTTCAGGTGCTGGACGACGACGTCATTCGCCCGTTGAGCAACCCCGTCAGTGGCCACGGCGCCCTGGCCGTGCTGCGTGGCAACTTGGCGCCCGAAGGCGCTGTCATGAAGGCCAGCGCTGCCAACCCCAAGTTCTTCAAACACCGTGGCCGCGCCATCGTTTTTGACAACCCGGCGGCAATGAACGCGGCTTGTGCCGACGTGACGCTCGATTGCGACGAAAACAGCGTGCTGGTGCTGCGCAATGCTGGCCCTGTGGGGGCCCCGGGTATGCCCGAGTGGGGGGGCCTGCCCATTCCGAAGAAACTCCTCGAGAAGGGTGTGCGCGACATGGTTCGCATCTCGGACGCCCGCATGAGCGGCACCCACTATGGCAGCTGCATCTTGCACGTCAGTCCCGAGAGCGCTGTGGGCGGCCCTTTGGCGTTGGTGAAAACGGGAGACATGATTGACGTTGACATCGAAGCGCGGCGCCTGCACCTGGACGTCAGCGACGACGAATTGGCGCACCGCAGAAGCGCGTGGCGACCAGTGGCATTTTTGCCAAGTCGAGGTTTTGTCACCCTGTACCGGGCCCACGTGACCCAAGCCCACGAGGGCTGTGACTTTGACTTTCTGCAAGGGCCTGCCACGACCGACGAGCCTGTGATTTATTGAGAGGACGACGCCCGCCATGAATCCCTTCAAACAAATGCTCAACGCCGCAGGGCCCCATGCACCTTTGGGCACATGGATCATGTCGGCCAGCCCCATCGTGGCCGAGGCCATCGGCCATGCGGGCTTTGCTTGGTCGGTGGTTGACATGGAACACACCCCCATCGACATGATGGAAGTGATCCACATGCTGCAAGCCATTGGCAACACCAAAATGCTGCCGGTGGTGCGCGTACCCTGGAACGACACCGTGACCATCAAGCGGGTGCTCGATGCGGGTGCCAAAACGCTGCTGGTGCCCTTTGTGCAAAACGCCCAAGAGGCTGCACGCGCCGTCGCCGCCACGCGCTACCCGCCCGAAGGCATCCGCGGCATGGCCGGCATGGGTCGTGCCACGAACTTTGGCACGATCAACAACTACTTCAAAGTGGCCAACCAGTCGATGGGCGTGATCGTGCAACTCGAAACACCCACCGCCATCGACAACCTCGAGGCAATCGCCAGCACGCCGGGCGTTGACGCCTTGTTTTTGGGTCCAGCTGACTTGTCGGGCAGCATGGGGCACGTGGGCGCACTGACGCACCCTGAGGTGATGAAGGTGATGTCAAGTGCCGTGCAGCGCTGCAAGGCACTGCACATGCCCGTGGGCACGGTCGGTGGCACGCCCGAAGTGGTGGCGCAGTACCGCGCGATGGGGTTTGACTTCGTCGCTGTCGCGTCCGACTTGGGCATCATGATGCGCGGTGCTCAGGCAGCGGTCAAAGCGCTTACGTCTGCCAACGAAATCGCTGTGATGCCAACGCCAGATGGCAGCACCACCGTCGCTGGTGGCTACTGATGGCAGCCGTGTCGTTATCGGGGGTGGTCAAGAGCTACGACGGCAAGACGCAGGTCATCCATGGCATCGACTTGCAAATTGCACACGGCGAGTTTGTGGTGTTTGTGGGCCCCTCGGGCTGTGGCAAGAGCACGCTGCTGCGCATGATTGCCGGCTTGGAGACCATCACGGGTGGCGAGATTCGCATTGGCGACCAAGTGGTGAACGACCTGCCACCCCGAGCGCGTGACATCGCCATGGTGTTTCAAGACTACGCCTTGTACCCCCACAAGAACTTGTTTGACAACATGGCATTTGGTTTGCGCTTGCGCAGGCACGCCTGAGCCCGAAATCAAGCAGCGCGTGATGGACGCCGCCAAGCTTCTGCGCATCGACCACATGCTGGACCGCCGCCCTGGCCAGTTATCAGGTGGCCAGCGTCAGCGCGTCGCCATCGGGCGTGCCATCGTGCGCCAACCCAAAGTTTTTTTGTTTGACGAGCCGCTCTCGAACCTAGACGCCCAACTGCGCGGCGAGATGCGCAGCGAGATCAAACGCCTGCACCAGCGCCTGGGCGCCACCATCATTTACGTCACACACGACCAGGTCGAGGCCATGACGATGGCCGACCGCATCGCGGTGCTGTCGGCAGGACGCACGATGCAATACGACACGCCTGATGCCATCTACAACCAGCCAGCAGCTTTGTTCGTGGCAGGCTTTACGGGGGCACCGCCCATGAATCTGGTGGACTGCAAGGTTGTCAATGGTCATGCCGAGCTGGGTGGCGGTGCGCAACTGAAGTTGCCCGCTGCGTTGGCGGCCCGAGCACCCAAGGCAGGCGATTTGAAATTTGGCATCCGCCCCGAAAACATCACATTGGGGCGATTGACCAGCGACGACGAAGTGCTGAGTGCCGAAGTGTCCCTGCTTGAACCGCTGGGCGCCGAAACCCTCGTGACGCTCAAGGTGGGCGGCTGCGACATGGTGGCGCGCTGTCCAGCCTCGTTTCGCGAATCCATCGGATCGCGTTTGTCTGTCCACCTGAACCCCACCCACATGCGTTTGTTTGACGTTGCCAGCGGTGTTGCTGTCTAACTTCAGCCGCATGCTTCACGCTTTTTGTCACCCTGTTCTCAACCCACTTTGTCAGCCCCAAGGAGACCTTTCATGATCCGTCGCTCCGCCTTCACGGCCCTTGCCACCGCTGTGGCCATCGTGGCCGGCCTTGCCAGTGCCACCAGCGCTTATGCCCAACAAACCACGCTGCGTGTTTTTTCGGGGGGCACCAACCAGCGCCCCGATTTGATGCGCAAGCTGTTTGACCAATACCAGGCCAAGAACCCCAACGTCAAGATCGACATCGAGACGGGTGGCGCCACCAGCGAGTTGCAGCGCCAGTACCTCAGCACGGTGCTCAACGCCAAGGACACCGCGATTGACATCTACATGATTGACATCGTCAACCCAGCACAGTATTTTGGCGCCGGCTGGCTCGAACCGCTTGATGCCTACATGGGTGACTCTGTCACGGCCATGAAGCCCTACCTGCCGGTTTACGGGTCGTCCAACATCGTGGACGGCAAAATCGCAGCCATGCCGGCGTTTGCCGACGCGATGTTCATGTACTACCGCAAAGACCTGCTGGCCAAGCACGGTGTTGCCGAGCCCAAGACTTGGGACGAGCTGGCCGCCGCATCCAAGAAGATTCAAACGGCCGAGGGCAACCCCAATTTGCAGGGTCTGTCGATCCAAGGGGCGCCCATCGAAGGCGCCGTTTGCACCTTCTTGCTGCCGTACTGGGGCCAAGGCAAAGACTTCAACGACGCCAGCGGCAAGATGACGCTCGACAAGCCTGCCGCCACCAAAGGCCTACAGCAATGGCTGTCAATGGTTGACCAAGGGGTGATCAAGAAAAACGTGGCCGAAGTCAAGACACCCGACACCGTGAACGAGTTCAAAGCCGGTCAGGTGATTTTTGCCATCAATTGGGGCTTTGCTTGGGACCGTTTCAAAGACGACAAAGACTCCACTGTGCAAGGCAAGGTGGGTGTGATGCCCTTGCCCGCCATGGCAGGCGGCAAGAGCGCCACCTGCGTGGGTGGATGGCAATGGGCCGTGAGTGCGTTCTCCAAGAGCAAGGCAGCGTCCGCAGCGCTCGTGAAGTTCATGGCCAGCCCTGAGGCAAGCAAGTTCTTGGCGGTCGAGGGCTCGTTGTTGCCGGTGTACCAAAGCGTCTACACCGACGCTGATGTGCTCAAAAACGCGCCTTGGTTCAAGGATGCGGCCAACGTCGTGATTGCGGGCAAGAGCCGCCCCATGAGCAAAGAGTACGGCCAGGTGAGCGACGTGATCCGCACCACCACCAGTGCCGTGCTGGCGCGCACCAAGAAGCCCGAAGAAGGTGTTGAAGAAATCAGCTCGCGATTGGCACGCGTGATGCGCTGAGCGGGCAACCCAACGAGCCCCCGGCATGGGCCAAACAAGCCTGTGGCAAAAACTGCAAGACCCGAGCGAAAAGACGCTCGGGTTCTTGCTGCTGTTGCCTGCCTTCCTGTTGCTGGCGCTGATCGTCGTCTACCCGATTGGCAAGTTAATTTTCAACAGCTTTTTTGACCTTCGCCTGTCGGGTGGCTCGGGAGGCTTCAAGTTCGTGGGCCTGGAGAACTACGCGCTGGTCTTGAAAGACGCCGACTTTTGGAACGCGACCAAAAACACCGTGTTGATCGTTTTCATCACCGTGCCGGGTGCCCTGGTGGTGGGTTTGGGGCTGGCGATGCTGGCCAACCTACCCTTCAAACGCAAGTGGCCCGTGCGGCTGGCGCTGCTGCTGCCTTGGGCGCTTCCGCTGTCGTTTGCCGGTTTGATCTTTGCCTGGTTCTTTCACACCGAGTACGGTGTCGTCAACGACGTCGTTCGGCGCTTCTCGGCCCCCGGGGGTGACCCCACCATGTGGCTGCTGCGGCCTCAATGGGCCTTTGCCGCCATTTGCCTCACCATCATCTGGAAGAGCAGCTCTTTCATGGCGTTGATTCTGTTGGCGGGTCTGCAAATGATCCCCAAGTCTTTGTACGAAGCCGCTGAAGTGGATGGCGCCAGCCACTGGCAACAATTTTGGCAGATCACCATCCCCATGCTGATGCCGTCCATCCTGGTGGCCTTGATCTTTCGCACCATCACCGCCTTGCAGACCTTTGACATCCCCTACACGATGACCAAAGGCGGCCCCGGAAACAGCACCGAAACGCTGGCCATGCTGATTCACAAAACCACCATCGATTACCTCGACGTGGGCTACGGCTCCACCCTCGCCGTCTTCATGTTCTTGTTGTCGCTGGCCGTCACCGGCGTGTACCTGCGACGCATCGGGCGCAACGCATGACGTCCATTTTTGACAGCAAGATGCTGCGCTGGATGGCCGCCGCCATCGTGGTTTTCAACGGCTTTTTTCCCGCGTTGTGGATCTTGCTGACATCGATCAAGACCGAGGCCGAGCTGGTCAGCAAACCCATCACCTACTGGCCCGTGAACCCCACGATGTCCAACTACGTGCAGGCGTTTACCGACCAGCCCTTGCTCAAGTACCTGGGCAACAGCTTTGCGGTGGCGCTGCTGTCCACAGTGGCCTCACTGCTCGTGGCGGCGCTGGCCGCTTACGCCATCGCACGCTTGAATCTCAAGCGCAGGCAATTGATCCTCACGTGCATCGTCGCGTCCAGCATGTTTCCGCTGGTGACCTTGCTGGTGCCAATATTTGAGACGATGCGCGCCTTGGGCCTGCTGAACACCTACACCGCGTTGGTGCTGCCCTACGTGGTGCTGAATTTGCCGGTGTGCACGTTGGTGTTGGTGAGCTTCTTCCAGAGCATTCCCAAAGACCTTGAAAACGCTGCCATGATTGACGGCTGCACCCGCTTGGGCGCCCTGTGGCGCGTGGTCGTGCCGCTGGCGGCCCCCGGGGTATTCACCGCCGGCATCTTGGCTTTCGTCAATGCTTGGGACGAATTTTTGCTCGCCCTGTCGCTCAATTCAAGCGCCGCGATGCGCACCGTGCCGGTGGGCATCACACTCTACCAAGGTGAATTCA
The DNA here is from genome assembly GCA_963738575.1 of uncultured beta proteobacterium. Lineage (GTDB taxonomy): Bacteria > Pseudomonadota > Gammaproteobacteria > Burkholderiales > Burkholderiaceae_C > CAVTWY01. The sequence goes on along the minus strand of CAVTWY010000004.1, from coordinate 1,333,363 downwards.
CTTTTCCGTGGCCCATCATTTCGGCGGCCCTGATCGTGGCCATCGTGCCTGTGGCAGTGCTGATAGCGATCTTTCAAGAGCGTGTGGTGGGTGGGCTGACCCAAGGTGGGCTCAAAGGGTAAATTCGGGACGTGAGCAGCATGCAAAAGATTCGTTACGGCATCATTGGTTGCGGCAGCATGGGCCGCGAGCACATCGAAAACATCCGCGCACTGGGTGACGCCCAAGTGACCGCGCTGGCCGACCCCACACCCACCAGCCTGACGCAAGCGGCGGCACTGTTGGGCGGCGATGTGGCGTGTTTTGACACGCACGTTGCCTTGCTTGGCAGTGGTCTGTGCGACGCGCTCATCATTGCCAGCCCCAACTTCACCCACGCAGCGGTGTTGCGGGACGCTTTGCAATCGCCGTTGCCCATTTTGGTGGAGAAGCCCTTGGTCACCACCATGGCCGACGGCATCGATTTGATGCAGCGCGCCCAAGGGCGCAAAGCCATCGTTTGGGTCGCGCAAGAGTACCGCTACATGCCCCCGGTGGCCGAGATGATCCGCATGGCGCACGAGGGCGCTGTGGGGCGCCTGCACCAAGTGGCCATTCGCGAGCACCGCGAACCGTTTTACCCCAAGGTGGGAGACTGGAATCGCTTCAACGCCAACACCGGGGGCACACTGGTTGAAAAGTGCTGCCACTACTTCAACTTGATGGACGTCATCTTGAAAGAAAAACCCGTTCGAGTTTTTGCCTCGGGCGGCCAGCGTGTCAACCACTTGGACGAAAGCTACCAAGGCAAACAACCTGACATTCTTGACAGCGCTTACGTGATCGTCGAGTACCCCAGCGGTGCACGCGCGAGCCTGGACTTGTGCATGTTTGCCGAAAACTCCATTGACAATGAGCACGTGGTGATCGTGGGCGATGCGGGCAAGCTCGAATCATTGCTGCCGTCAGGTGTGCTGCGTTTTGGGCGGCGTGAAGACTGGGGACGGCGCGCTGTTTGGGGTCAACCATCGGGAACCGCCAAGGGCGTTGCAGTGCGCCAAGTGCGCGACACCAACATCAAGTACTTGGGTCAGCACTTTGGCGCAAGCTACATCGAGCACCAAAAATTTGCCGACGCCGTTCGCAACGGATTGCCCGCCGAGATCACGCTTGAAGAAGGCTTGCGCGCGGTGGCAACCGGCCTTGCGGCCCACAAGAGCATCGATGAAGGAAGGGTCGTGTCCCTGCAGGAAATCTTGCCGACCGGCTGGTGAAATGGGGGTCAACTTCGTTTGTGGGTAGGATGCAGCACCGCAACGTTGCGATATGCCCAGGATCAAGATGAACTCAAACAATGCCTCAATGGAACTTCGCGCCGGTGAGTTGCGCCTCGCGCTTCGTCCCGACTTGGGTGGCTGCGTTGCCGGTTTGTGGCTTGGGTCTGCGCCAGTGTTGCGCAGCACCGAACCCGGTGCACTAGAGAGTTCACGGCTGTCTGGTTGTTTTCCTTTGGTGCCCTACTCCAACCGCCTAGCGCATCGGCGTTTTACTTGGCAGGGCAGCGACTACACCACCGCACCCAACTTTGACAACAACCCCCACTCGGTGCACGGCACGGCGTGGCAACAACCTTGGCACGCCACGCTGACAAGTGAGTCGCGAGTCGAACTTCACGTGGCGCACCGTGGCAACGACCATTGGCCCTTTGCTTTTGAGGCCACGCAGCGCTTTGACCTCACACCTGCAGGCCTTCGCATCAGCATGACCGTGACCAACACCGACAAGGCTGCGCAGCCGGTGGGCTTGGGCTGGCACCCTTACTTTCAAAAGCGTTTGCGAAGCCGCCTCCACCTGGAATGCAGCGGCCGCTGGGAGTCCGACCCCGAGACACAGCTGCCCACGCGACACGTCACACAGCACAGCATTGACAGCGATGTGAAGTACCTTGAGTCCGATCACTGCTACGACGGCTGGCGCGGCATGGCTCGCGTGCGCGACGAAGTGATGTCGGTGGGCATCACGTCCTCACTTTCACGCGCGGTGGTTTTTACACCGGCCACGCGTGACTATTTTTGTGTCGAACCCGTCAGCCACGCCAGCGACGCCGTCCACATGGCTGACCCGTTGGCCAACGGCTTGGTTGAGCTTTCTAGTGGCGACACCACGCAGGCGTGGATGCAGCTCGACATCGCACACGCATGAGGCCAGCCGCAACGCTTAGCGCCCTGCCGGGCGTGCCACCTAGTCTGCTCGGCGAGTCGCCCGTGTGGCACCCGGTGGAGCAAGTGCTGTACTGGTGCGACATTCCGGGTCGGGCGCTCAATCGTTTTGACGCAGCAACGGGCAAGCACCGGCGCTGGAGTTTCAACGCCGACGTGGCTTGCTGCGCACCGCTGATGGGTGGTGGTCTGCTGCTGGCACTGCGCACCGGCTTGGTTCGTTTTGACACCAGCACCGGGGCCAGCACGCCCCTGCCCTGCGAGCTGCCCTACGATCCAAAAACAGAGCGCTTCAATGACGGCAAAGCCGATCCCCAGGGTCGCTTTTGGGTGGGCACCATCTATGAGCCGCGCGAGCCGGCTTTGGCGTCGCTCTACTGCTTGCAAAAAGGTAAGCTCCAAAAAATGGCAGGCGACATCACGGTGAGCAACGGTTTGGCTTGGAGCCCCGACGCCAAGACCATGCACTGGGCTGACACCAAAACCCACACGATCCACGCGTTTGACTTTGATGCCAAACGAGGAAGTCTCAGCCGCCAACGGGTGTTTGCGCAGTTCCCCAGCAAGGTTGCAGAAGAACCCTTGAAGGCCTACCGAGGTCGCCCGGACGGTGCAGCGATGGACGCCGAGGGGGGCTACTGGGCCGCGATGTTTGAAGGCGCAAGGGTGCTGCGCATCGCCCCCGACGGCAGCGTCACGCACGAAATTAAATTGCCCGTGCGCTGCCCCACGATGCCGTGCTTGGGTGGCCCCGATCTGAAAACGCTCTACATCACCACGTCACGCGAAAAGAGGCCAGCTGATGAGCTGGCGCAAGAACCACTGGCGGGTTGCGTGCTGCACACACGCGTTGACGTCCCGGGCCTGCCCGCCAACACGGTCTCTCTTTGAACGCATGGACTACACACGATACGCATCGCTGAACCAACGGGTGGTGTTCATCTCGGGCGGCAGCTCGGGCATTGGTGCTGAGTTGGTGCGTGCCTTTGCGGCGCAAGGTTCTCAGGTGGCCTTTTGTGGCACCAAAGCAGGCGGCGGTGACGCTTTGATCAAGTCATGCACCGATGCGGGCCACCCGGCCCCTTGGTATGGCGCTTGTGACGTGCGAGACACCACGGCCTACCAATCGCTGCTGGCAACCGTTGCCAAGGACGTGGGGGCCGTTCAGGTCTTGATCAACAACGCCGGCCGCGATGACAGGCACGCCATGGAGGACGTGACAAGCGAGTTCTGGGACGATCGCATGGCACTCAACCTCAAGCACTACTTCTTCGCCATCCAAGCCGTGGCACCTGGCATGGCCCAAGCAGGATGTGGCAGCATTGTCAACATGGGCTCTGTCAGTTGGATGCGCGGACGGCCCAACTTGGTGGGCTACACCACCGCCAAGGCCGGCATTTTGGGCTTGACACGCACACTGGCACGCGAGCTCGGGGCAAGAAACATTCGTGTCAACGCGCTCGTGCCTGGTGCGATCGTCACCGATCGGCAAACCACCTTGCACCGTGACCCGGCCGCCGATCAGGCATTCTTGGATGCACAGTGCTTGAAAGTGCGCCTCGACCCCGGCCACGTCGCACGTGCCACCTTGTTCTTGGCCGCCGACGACTCCAACGGCATGACAGGGCAACACATGCTGGTGGACGCGGGCATTGCGCAGCAGTCGGTCATCTCCTGACCCTGGCCAGAGCCATTCAACATCGACACGTCGGTCAAGCGCCCACGAGCTTTTCTGGCGCCAGGTATTCTTGTCGCCAAGCCTCAAACGACACCACGTCGGCCGCTTCGATGCGGCGTTGTTTGTCGATCGACTCGCGCGCCAAAGCGTCCAGAGATGCCGCCACATCAGGGGCAAAAGGCAATGCAAGCAACGACTTTTTGGTGGCCTGGGATTGGGCACGAATGAAAGCCGAAAACGACTTCTGATGCTCGCGCGCCATCGCGTCCAACACCCGCCCCGACGGCCATTGCGCGGGCGCATCCAGCAGCGCCAGTGTGTCGGCAAGCGCGGCTTGGTAGCCTCCACCGTCGACCATGCCGCTGCGCGCTGCGTCCAGCGTGTCAGCGATGGGGACGCAACCTTCAAGCACTTCGCGAGCCCAATCGGTGAGCAGCACCTCGGCGTTGCCGCGTGACAAGCGCAGGGACGGGTCTCGGCCCTGCCCAGCAGCTCGGTGCTGGTTGCGTGCCAACCGCGCGATTTCACCGGGTGAGTCGGGTGGACTGTCACTGAGCAGGCAATGCAGCAAGAATAGATCGAGCACCCGCATGGTGTTGGCACCGATGCCCACCGGCTCGAACGGGTCAAGATCCATGCAGCGCACCTCAACGTATTCGACACCGCGCGTGCGCATCGCGTGCAGCGGGCGTTCCCCCTGCTGAATCACACGTTTAGGACGGATCGTGCCGTAAAACTCGTTCTCGATTTGCAGCAAGCTGGTGGCGAGTTGGTTGTACTCACCACCCAAGTTGCGCACACCCAATTGCTCGTAAGGTGGATGTGGGCGGGTCAGCGCCCCCTCCAAAGAACCGGCGTAATCTTCAAGGCTGTTGTAGCTCACGGCCAGCGCAGCTTGCGCGTCGCTTTGGTACCCCAAACGCCCCATGCGAAGCGAGGTTGCGTACGGCAAATGCACCGTCCCCTCGCCCAGCGGCTGCAAGCCATGGTCGCGGCCTTCCACAAAGCTTGAGCAGGCAGCGGGTGACGCGCCAAACAACGCGAGCAACACGAACGAGTGACGCCGAAAGTTGCGGATCAATGCAAAGTACTCGTCGCTGCTGAGCCCCGGCAGTGACCAGTTGTAGTGGATGCCCGAAATGGTTTGCATGCGGCGCCCATAGCGGTGCGCCAAGCCCATGCGGTACACACTTTTGGCGCGCCCGATGTTGGACCGGCCGTAGCGGCCGATGGGGATGGTCTCGTCTGGCGGCAGCATGCACGGCATGCTGGCCACCCACAGCATGTCGTCACCCAGCGCCCTGTAAACGGCCTGGTGAATTTGCGTTAGCTCTTGCACGCAAGCCTGCGCGTGGGCATGCACGCCCGACACCAGCTCCACTTGCGACTCGCTGAAATCGGTGGTGATGTTGGGGTGTGTAAGGGCCGAGCCCAAGGCGATTGGGTGCGGCGTGAGCGCAAGTTTGCCGTCGGCTTGCGCGCGCAGGCTTTCTTTTTCAACGCCACAGCGCATGGCGAGCAAGCGTTGGGCACCCAGGGCATCGAGCCGTTGTTGAAGCGTGGACATGGTGAGAGGGCAGACGAGCTGGACGCGCAAATGCGCCGGGCCGCTACCCTAGCAGGTTTGCCAGCCGGGCGCTGGTGTAGGCGTTTAACACTTAAAGCCAACCGTTCACAAGAGGCGCCACCCTCGAGCACCAACCTCAAAAGTGTGAAGCAAGCCGATAGGCCGGATTCTGTGCGGCGCCGCACCCGAAGGTGCAATCGCCGTGACCGCCATTCATCTGGGCCGCAACTCGCGCTGCGGCTCGGTGCCACCTACCCGCCGACTCCGCGGATCGCGTCAACGTCGGCCTACTTGGTGTTGCTGCGCGTAGAGATTGCCCGTTTCACCCACGGCGCGAAGGTTCTCACCCCCGCGCCTTGACTCGTCTCTGTTGCTCTGATCCTCACCTCGCGGTGGAGAGTCGTTAGCTCCTACGCCATCCTGTGCAGTCCGGACCTTCCTCCAGCGCGTCCTTTCGGACCTTGCGCCAGCGGCGGTCTGGCTTGCTTCACACCTCAATTGTCCCACGGCACCCCGCACGAGGGGTTGTCATAGGCCCCCCGGTGCGGTGGGCGCGCTAAACTTTGCTTGGCGATGGTGCGGCGGTGGCCCAATCAAGGCTGCGCACGATACCTCCCCGAGGACGTCAAACCGTGCAACCCACCAACGTGGCCGACCCCAAGTACTTTCACAAGGTCGTCGATTGCCAGTGGGCCTGTCCGGCCCACACCCCCGTACCCGAGTACATCCGACTGATCGCCCAAGGGCGCTACGACGACGCGTACATGGTCAATTGGGTCAGCAATGTGTTCCCGGGCATCCTGGGCAGAACTTGCGACCGTCCTTGCGAGCCCGCTTGCAGACGCGGCCGGGTTGAAGAAGAAAATCTGGCCAAGCCCGAACCCGTGGCCATTTGCCGCCTCAAGCGCGTCGCTGCCGATTTCAAAGGCCCGGAGGTGCGCGCGCTGATGCCCACCCCGCTGGCGGCGGCCGCTCGCAATGGCAAGAAGGTGGCTTGTGTGGGCGCGGGACCGTCGTCACTCACCGTGGCACGAGACTTGGCAACGCAAGGCTACGCCGTCACCATCTTTGAAGGTGACCCCAAAGGTGGTGGCTTCATGCGCACGCAGGTGCCGCGGTTTCGCTTGCCAGAAGAAGTCATCGACGAAGAGGTAGGCTGGATTCTTAACCTCGGCGTTGAGCTGCGGGGCGGCCAGCGCGTTGAGTCGATGAAAGCGCTGATGGCCGAAGACTGGGACGCCATTTTTGTCGGGTGCGGCGCGCCCCGAGGGCGCGACTTAAAGATCCCCGGACGACAAGAAGCAGCGGCCGGCATCCATTTGGGGTTGGATTGGTTGGCGTCGGTGTACTTTGGTCACGTCGAAAAAACAGCCAAGCGCGTGATCGTGCTGGGTGGAGGCAACACAGCGATGGACTGCTGCCGCTCCGCCAGACGCTTGGGCGCCGACGACGTCAAGGTGGTGGTGCGCAGCACCTACGAAGACATGAAGGCTTCCCCATGGGAGAAAGAAGACGCTGAGCACGAAGGCATCCCTCTGATCGCATGCCACAGCCCCAAGGCGTTTTTGCATCAAGACGGCAAGCTGGTGGGCATGAGTTTTGAAAAGGTCAAGTCGGTGTACGACGCGAAAGGGCAACGAAGCTTGGTGCCCACGGGCGAACCCGATGTGGTGTTTGATTGCGACGAAGTGCTGGTGGCCGTGGGGCAAGAAAACGCCTTCCCGTGGATCGAGGCTGACACCGGCATTGCGTTTGACAAATGGGGTCTGCCGGTGCTGGACGCCACCACCCTGCAGACCTCCGTAAGCCGCGTGTTCTTTGGCGGGGACGCTGCGTTCGGCCCCAAAAACATCATCACGGCAGTCGCCCATGGCCACGAAGCAGCCGTCTCGATCGACCGCTTCTTGCACGGCGAAGACGTGCGCAAACGCCCAGCCCCGCACGTCAACTTGATGTCGCAAAAGATGGGCATCCACGAGTGGAGCTACGCCAACGCGCCCACCAACGATGCGCGCCACAAGGTGCCTTGGGCTGCGGCCGAGAAAGCGCTCAAGAGCATCAAGGTCGAAGTTGAATTGGGCTTCAGCTTGCCCACGGCCTTTAAAGAGGCAGAGCGCTGCTTGAATTGCGACGTGCAAACCGTCTTCAACGACAACCTGTGCATCGAGTGTGATGCCTGCATGGACATTTGCCCCACCGATTGCATCAGCTTCACGGGCAATGGCGACGAAGCCGATTTGCGCACGCGGCTCAAGGCCCCTGCCGTCAACACCACGCAAGACCTGTACGTCAGCTTGCCGTTGAAGACCCAGCGCGTGATGGTCAAAGATGAAGACGTTTGTCTTCACTGCGGGCTGTGCGCCGAGCGTTGCCCCACGGGTGCTTGGGACATGCAGAAGTTTTTGCTCACCACCACCAACGCCGGAGCCACCTGCCGCGATCGGCAGCCACAAAGCGCTGCCGCAGGAGCCAACGCATGAAGCGTCTTGAAGCCATCAACGACTTTGTCATCAAGTTTGCCAACGTCAACGGGTCGGGTTCGGCATCAGCCAACGAGCTGTACGCCAAAGCTGTTCTGCGCATGGGCGTGCCAGTTAGCCCGCGCAACATCTTCCCCAGCAACATCCAAGGGTTGCCCACTTGGTACGAGGTGCGGGTGAGCGAAGCGGGTTGGTTAGGGCGGCGCGGTGGCATCGACATGATGGTGGCGATGAACCCTCAAACCTGGGACCAAGACGTCAAGGAGTTGGCGCCTGGTGGCTACCTGTTCTACGACAGCACCAAGGCGCTTCCACCCTCGGCGTTTCGCGACGACATCAGCATCATCGGCATGCCCGTCACCGCCATTTGCAATGCCACCTACGAAGACCCCCGCCAGCGCACCTTGTTTAAAAATATCATGGTACTGGGCGCAATTGCCGAGTTGATGGATGTGGATGCGCGGGTGATCGAGCGGCTGTTTTCTGAGCAGTACAAAGGCAAAGAAAGACTGCTTGAAAGCAATGTGCGCGCATTGCATGCGGGGGGCAGTTTTGCGCGCGAACACTTGCAGCCACCCCATGGACTGGGTGTGGGCTTGAAGGTGAGGCGCGCCGATGCCGTGGGTGACCGAATCTTTGTGGAAGGCAATGCGGCTGCGGCACTGGGTTGCGTGTACGGCGGCGCCACGGTGTGCGCTTGGTACCCCATCACCCCCAGCTCGTCGGTGGCCGAGGCCTTCATCAGCTACTGTAAAAAGTACCGCCACGACGCCCAGACTGGTGAGGCCAAGTACGCCATCGTGCAAGCCGAAGACGAGATCGCGTCCATCGGCATGGTGGCCGGCGCGGGTTGGAACGGCGCACGCGCTTTCACGGCCACGTCGGGCCCAGGTGTGTCACTGATGACGGAGTTCATTGGCCTGGCTTACTTTGCCGAAATTCCCATGACCATCATCGACGTGCAGCGCGGTGGCCCCAGCACCGGCATGCCCACGCGAACCCAGCAAGCCGACCTCGTCAGCTGCGCCTACGCATCCCACGGCGACACCAAGCACGTGCTGTTGTTGCCGCAAGACCCGGGAGAGTGCTTTGAGTTTGCCGCCACGGCGCTGGACCTTGCCGACCGGCTGCAGACGCCGGTGTTCTTGATGACCGATTTGGACATCGGCATGAACCAGCGCCTGACCAAGCCCTTTGTTTGGAGTGACGAGCGGCGCTTTGACCGCGGCAAAGTTTTGACGGCCGAGCAACTCGAGGCTGGCGTTGAATTTGCGCGCTACAAGGACGTGGATGGCGACGGCATCCCGTACCGCACGCTGCCTGCCACGCACGCCACCCTGGGCAGTTACTTCACCCGGGGCTCCACGCGCAACGCCAACGCGCAGTACTCCGAAACCGGCGCCGACTACATCTACAACGTGCAGCGCCTGCTCAAAAAGTTTGCCACCGCGGCGACGCTGGTGCCACAGCCTGAGGTGCGCATGGCGGCCAAAAAAACACGCTTGGGCGTGGTGTATTTTGGCTCCACCGCCCCGTCGATGGACGAGGCAATCACCACCTTGGCCGCTTCGGGCATTCACATTGATGCGCTGCGGCTGCGGGCCTTTCCGTTCCCTGCCAGCGTGCGTGACTTCATTGCCACGCACGACCACGTTTTTGTGGTGGAGCAAAACCGTGACGCGCAAATGCGCGGCATGCTGATCAACGAGTTGGACATTGACCCCGCGTGGCTCATCAAAGTGCTGCACTTTGACGGCACCCCCATCACCGCACGCTTCATCACCGAGGCCATCACCAACCACGTGCATGCACTGGCGGTGGCGCCGCGTCGCGAACGCATCCTTTCCTGACACGGCCCAGGCCCTTTCGCGTCACGATCAAGCCCACGACACCATGACCTACATCACCAAGCCAAAGCTTCACCACCCCTCGCTCACCAAGAACAAGGTGGGCTACACGCGGCGCGACTACGAAGGCAAGATCAGCACCCTGTGCGCAGGCTGCGGGCACGACAGCATCTCGGCCGCCATCATCCAGGCAGCATGGGAGCTGGACGTGGAGCCGCACCGCGTGGCCAAAATGTCGGGCATCGGATGCTCCAGCAAAACGCCCGATTATTTTTTGGGCGCCAGCCACGGTTTCAACACCGTGCATGGGCGCATGCCCAGTGCCTTGACCGGTGCCAACCTGGCCAATCGCGATTTGCTGTACTTGGGGGTCAGCGGCGACGGCGATTCGGCGTCGATTGGTCTGGGCCAGTTTGCCCACGTCATGCGGCGCGGCGTGCGCATGGTCTACATCGTCGAAAACAACGGCGTGTACGGCCTGACCAAAGGCCAGTTTTCGGCCACCGCCGACCGGGGCAGCAAAAGCAAAAAAGGCGTGCTCAACCCCGATTCACCCGTTGACTTGATCACCATGGCGTTGCAACTGGGTGCCACCTACGTCGCCCGTGGCTTTTCGGGCGACAAGGCGCAGTTGGTGCCCCTGATCAAAGGCGCCATTCACCACGGGGGCTCGGCCTTCATCGACGTGGTGAGCCCGTGCGTGGCCTTCAACAACCACGCAGGCAGCACCCGCAGCTACGACTACATGCGCGAGCACAACGAGGCCGTCAGCCGCATCGACTTCATTGATTTGGCCAAAGAGGTGATTGCAGAGCCTGGGGTTGGCGAAGTCCTGGCACTGCCCCAAGCCGACGGCAGCACCATGCACCTGCGCAAGCTGCATGCCGGCCACGACCCCACCAACCGCCGCGCCACGATGGACTACATCCAGGCCCTGGCCGCCAAGGGCGAGCTGGCCACCGGTTTGCTTTACATCGACCCCGAGGCGCAAGACCTGCACGTGGCCCTCAATACCGTGCGGCAACCTCTCAATACCCTGGGCGAGGCCGCGCTGTGCCCCGGGGCTGCGCAGTTGCAAAAGATCAACGACGCGCTGCGTTAGCGCACCAACCCGCTTGGGTCGTATTCAATCCACCACAAACACGCGAATCAATACCGCCGTGCGCTGGGGCATCAGCGGCTGCAGCGTGCCCACCAACACGCGCCGGTTCAACCAATCGTGGGGCCCTTGGGGTGCGGTGACGTGGACGACGGAGCGGGCGTAGCGCTTGCCCGTGCGCCCGGTGCCGTTGGCGGGGTCGTCGATAAGCACGTGGTTGTTGACGGTGAGTATGGCGCCATCGTCGGTCTGCATCTCGTAGAGCGCGTGCAGCTCTCGCACACCGTCGGGGCGCCAAAGTTGTCGATCGGCGCCACCGGGCCGTACCACACCACGCAGCCGCGCGTGCCCGTCCCCGCCCCAGAACTCGCCACCCAGGATGGGGATGATGAAGCGCTCGCCCTGCGGCGATGCGCCCAAGCTTTCGCGCGCACCAACATCAACCACGGCATGCCACACCAAGCTGCTACTCACCGATGGCACGGCGTGCGCATGAGCCAACGATGAGGCTGTCGGAGTCGTCGTATCAGTCATGGCATCGAAAGGAGTTGAGGAAGGCAGGCATTTACGTCAAGCATAAGCCGATCAAGGCACCTGAAAGACGCGGTCCAGGATCGCACGATGCGGGTAGGCGTCCCCTGGGTCCACCTTGCGCCGCTGCCCCGGGCTGCATGGCAGCGGCGCCCCATCCAAGTCCGAATGGCGCTTGAAACCCTCGCGCCCGATGCCGCGGCGCTGTTGGATGCCACGCAACAGTTGCACCAGCGCTGCCAACTGCGCATCCGGAAACGGGTCGCGCCCGTCACCGTCGTTGATCAGCTCAACCGCAATGGATCGACCGCTGAAGCTGAACACGTGATGCGCCACTTGGTCTTCGGGCACGCTGGCACGCAGTGCGCCGTCGCGATCGATCATGTAGTGAATGCCCAAGCGAGGATGGGCCTCGATGACGCGCATGTTGTCGTCCATGGTGCCGGCCTTGACCCAGATCGCAGCGCCCGTGCGGGCATCGCAAGTGGGGCCACCCGTTGAATGAAGCACCACCATGTCGATCGCTTGGGTGCGCGCGGGGCCACTGCGGCGCGCGTGGCCTGGCATGCAAAACAAAAGCAACAGCGCCAAGCCAAACACGGCAAGCAGCATCGGGCGCACGCTGGCACCATTTGAATGTCGAGACCACGCAAGCCAAGAACGCATGAGTTGGGAAGCGAACGACACCCGGTTAATTCGATGCACGTTGAAACGCTTCGACCTGTTGACGATGGGGAATCGATGGCTGCGCGCCCATTCGGGTAACCGCCAGCGCGGCTGCGTGTTGAGCCGCCTGAACCGCATCGATCACGCTCAAGCCCTCTGCCCACAAGACGGCAAAGGCACCTGCAAACGTATCGCCTGCGGCGGTGGTGTCCACCACCTCGACCTGAATGGCAGGCAAATGGACAACTGCGTCACCCTGGGCCACGCACACGCCCTTTTCACCCATCGTAAGCACCACCAACGGCAAGCCCATGCTGCGCAATTGGCGAGCGGCGAGCTTGGCTGAAGCTAGATCGACCACCACGCGGTCGCTCAATCGAGAAGCTTCACTCTCGTTCACGATCAGCGCTGCAACACAGGACAACAAGGCGCTCGGCAACGGCTGACAAGGCGAAGGATTCAAGACTACCTTGACGCCTGCAGCGGCCGCGATGGATGCGGCGTGGGTCACGACCGCCAACGGCACTTCAAGTTGGCACAGCATCACGTCGGCACCGCGCAGGGCTGCTGCTGCGTGGTCCACGTCAGCCACCGTCAATGCTGTGTTGGCGTTGGGGCCCACGACGATGCTGTTTTGGCCCTCTGCATCCACTTGAACGCCCGCGACGCCGGATGCAACGCCTTTGACCGTGCGCAGGTGCTGCAGATCGATGCCTTCAACTGCCAAACTTGCGCGCAGGGTGGCACCCAAGGTGTCATCACCGACACAACCCACCAGGCCCACACGCGCGCCCATGCGAGCTGCCGCCACGGCTTGGTTGGCACCTTTGCCCCCGGGCACCATGTTGAACGTTGTAGACATCACGGTTTCACCTCGCAGGGGCATCGCCGCCACGCGCCACACCATGTCCATGTTGACGCTGCCCACCACCATGACCTTGGCTGTCATCGACGAGATCTTGGTGGTTGGGGCCGCGTCACTAGCGGGCCATCGGGCTTGAAAGTCAAACTCGCGCGCACCCGGTCAAGCACCAAACGCACCACCCGTGCCCCATCGGCCTGCATCGCCACCTGCGCATTGAAGGCCCGCCCCGGTTTGGTTTTGAAGTCGCACACCGTCATGCCCCGCGTGAAGCGGCCGTGCAGTTCAATATCCACTCTTGCGGGCCTGCACTCAAACAGCTCGGGCGCGGCCAACCAGGCTGTCACCACGGGGTCAAACAAGGGCATGGGTACTTGGCCATCGCTGCTGCGAATGCGCTGGTATGCATCCAAATACCCCGCCAACCAGGCCGCACGTTGACCGGGCCAGGATTGCACCTCACGCACGTGAGACTGGTCGACCAGGGCTTGCGCACAAACATTGAGCCCAAACATCCGCAGCGGCACACCCGCGTTGAACACGATGTCAGCCGCTTCGGGGTCGGCGTGGATGTTGAACTCGGCGGCCGGGGTGTGGTTGCCACGCTCGGTGGACCCTCCCATCAAGAGAAGTTCACCGATGCAGCCAACGATGGTCGGGTCTTGCGTTAACGCGGTGGCTACGTTGGTGAGCGGCCCGAGCGCAATCAACGTCATCGGTTGCGGGCTCGATTTAAGGGCCTGCACCATCGCGGTCACACCATCGCTGCTGGCAGGCTGCGCCTGCACGTCGGGCAAAGGCTCACCACGCGTGCGCATGCCTTGCTCGCCCAACACACCCAGCGCCGACTCAAGTTCTACTCGCAGCGGCTTGCTGCACCCCCGGTGCATGGGCACTGCCAAGCCATAGTAGTGGCCAATGCGCAAGGCATTGGCCATCGTGATGTCAAGCGGCGCATTGCCGGCAACCACGCTGGTGCCCACCCAGTGCACTTGCAGGTCGGCGGCCAGCATCAGCATGGCCAACCAGTCGTCAAAACCTGGATCGGTGTCGAGCCAAACGCTGCGTTGAGGTGCGCTGACCAAGGCGCTACTCCTTCAACGACGTGTCTTTCAGCATCTCTACCGTGCGCGCGCGGTCTTGCGTGATGAAGGAGACAAAGGCAGCCGGTGGCCCCCCGCGCACCACCACGCCGGTATCGGCCAACTTGTTGCGCACGGCGTCCAACTTCAGCACCTCATCCACGGCTCGGTTGAGCTGCTGCACGATGGCTACGGGCGTCTTGGCGGGTGCATACAGCCCTGCCCAACTGACGGCGTTGAAGCCCCTGAACGCCGGTGTCTCGGCGACCGTGGGCACGGTGGGCATGATGGCCAGCCGCACGTCCCCCGTCACGGCCAACGCCTTGATGGCTTTGGCCTGCACCTGCGGCGCCGCCGATGCACTGATCAACATCGCCAGATCCACTTGCTGGCCGGCAACGTCGTTGACGATCTGCGCCGCACCGCGGTAAGGGATGTGCACCATGTGAACCTTGGCCTGGCGCTTGATCATCTCGGTTGCAAGGTGGGGAATGGTGCCCACGCCCGAAGTGGCGTAGCTCAGGCGTCCGGGTTGACGACGGGCCAGCGCCAGCAGCTCGTCCAAGTTTTGTGCTGGCACCGACGGGTGGGCCACCAGCACCATCGGCGCCGTGTTCACAAGCACAACCGGCACCAAGTCATTCAGGACATCAAATCGGTACGGCGAGGCACTTTTTTCTTGCCCTGGTGTGAGCGGCGAATCACCCGCCATCAAGAACGTGTAGCCGTCGGGTACCGCTTGCAAAGCCCTTTGAAACCCAATGCCACCACCCGCACCAGTGGCGTTTTCAACCACCACGGTTTGACCCAAACGCTCACTCAAGCGCTGGGCCACCAAGCGCGTGGTGGTGTCGAGGCTGCCACCCGCACTGAAGGGCACGAGGATGGTGATGCTCTTGGCGGTGGGCCAAGCGGGTTGCGCTTGAGCGGGTCCGACTGCCCAGGGCGTCAACGCCATTGCAACAAGGCCGGTAAGCAAGGGGCGACGTGGGGTCATCATGAGCCTTTCAAGGGCAGTCAACATATCATGCCCCGATGCTCGGGGTCATGCGCGAGTGCAAGGCGTCAAACGACTCGCACCATGCCGTCGTCCAACGTCGCCGCGTGCCGTCGTCGATCCATGCAGCGTCAAGCCCATTGAGCATGAAAGCCCGCAGGTGGTCGATGCCAAAACCAAAGTCATTCACCATTTTTTCCCATGCTTGAGTGGGTGTCACGTGATGCAAGGTGGGGTCATCGGTGTTCGGGTGAACGCGCAAGCCCATGGCCACCATGGTGCGGATGGGGTGGTCCAGCGCCCAGCGCTCGGGTCTTAACGTGCGCAAGTAGTAAGAGTTGGTGGGCACCACGGTGAAAACCAAACCAGCGTCAACACACCGACTCGCAAAGTAGGGTTCGTCTACCACCGTGTAGCCATGGTCAATGCGATCCACTCGCAGCAGATTCACCGCTGTTTGCACATTGGTCCAGGGCATGCCAAATTCACCAGCATGCGCCGTCGTTTTGAATCCAGCCTGACGCGCAGCCTGGTAGGCCTCCACAAACAACTCGGGCGGACGATCCACCTCGCGGTAGTCGATGCCAAGGCCGATCACTTCGTCGCAGCGGTGTGCCTTCATCCATTCAACCACTTGCACGGCGTCAGCAGGCGACGCCTCGCGGTCGATGGCGGGCACCAGGCGCCCCACCACCCCGAAGTCGCGCTGCGCGTCGCGAATCGCGTGCACGATGGCGTCTTGCGCCGCGCGGTACGGCATGCAAGCGCCCCGAACCGTGCCGGTGGGGTTCCAAAAGAACTCGGCGTAGTACACGTGGTGCAACGCCACCGACTGCAAGTACTCGTAGGTGATGCGATGCAAGTCGTCGGGCGACTTGAGGATGTGCGCTTCCAGCGCCCGCAACACGCGCAGCACACCCACTGGCTTGTCACCTCGGGTGTAGAACGCGTCAATCTCATCGGTTGCTACGGGCGCCTTGGCCTTGACCACCAACGCTGCAAACGTGTGGCGTTGCACTGTGCCCAACAGGTGGCAGTGCAGCTCCATCTTGGGGATGGACTGCACAAACTCGGGCAATGACAAGGTGGTCGGACGCACAGGCGCTATGGTCGCACGATGCGCGCCTCCCCCGTCCCTTCTGAAGACCTTGGCGGGGTCAGCGCAGCGCGTTTGCGCCGACGCCGATCCACGTTGCATCAGGCGGCAAGACCTACCACCAACGCAGCAGCCATGCCAAGTGCAACATCGCCGGTCACCGTGGCCAACTGCGTGGCTCCACCGGTGTCGCTGAAAACGCCGTCCGACGCAAGTGTGATGCGGCTCAGGTTGGAAACACTTGCTTCGTAGCCGGCCACCACGCCGTAGACCTGGTTGCACGCAGCCAGTGGCAAGGCCAGCTGCGATGTCTTGACATCGTTGTTGCCGGACGTGGCCTCGGCCAAGCTGTTGTACACCTCAAAGTGCATGTGGGGCCAGCGGCCCGCGTAGCAACCCGGAAAAATCGTTGTGAAGGTGACTTCGCCGTTGGCATTGCTAACCTGCACGCCGCGGAGGTAATTTTGGTCGGTCACGCCGCTTGAGTACAACGAGTAGCCGCCGTCACGGTCGCAATGCCACAGGTACACCGCTTTTCCTTCGAGGCTGGCACAACTGGCATTGCTGTTCACCAGCTTCAAGGTGATGGTCATGGCCACACCAGCCGCCGTGCCACTCAGGCTACCCAAGCTGGTGCGGATGTCGCTGCGGACCACACCTGCTTGGGTAAGCACGTTCACCACGCCGCTGCCGTTGCTGTTGGTGCCATCACCGGGGAAAGGGCCTGCAGTCTCGTTGGGGATCACGCTGCAAGCGCTCGGGGCGGTGCCGCCCGTGCCGCCGGAGGGCGTGGTTGTGGTTGTGGCGTCATCACTGCCCCCGCAGGCGACCAACCCCAAAGGTGCAACCGAGCCTGCCGCCAACAACCGCAGCAAGTGCCGACGGTTTGGCAACGTCTGAAGGATGGCCCGTGCATCTTGTTGCAGCGACGAGGTGTGGTGATGATCGTTCTGGTCGTGATCGTTGATGCTAATGGTTTGACCCCGTAGTTACCTTAATCGGTAGTATAAATGTGTTTTATGCACATTTATAGGTTTACCGTTGTTTACCAAAGTCCGACGATCCTTGCGCAGCCTGGGCCGCACCGCAAGGCCACGACAAGTGTGGGGCAGCGTCGACCATCGCTACAGTACCGCATTGCCAACCCGACGAGCCCACCCCGTGCGCAATGCTTCCCACTTCCCCGACATCCGCCCCTTGCTGCAAGGCGCGGCCGTGATCCCGATCATCACGCTGCATGACCGTGCAGTGGCGGCCGACATGGCTCGCGCCTTGGTGGCTGGCGGTGTGCCAGTGTTTGAGGTTGTGCTGCGAACGCCCGAGGCACTGGGCGCCATCAGCGACATTCGCGCGCAAGTGCCCGAGGCCACGGTCGGTGCAGGCACCTTGCTGGATGCAAGCGATGTGAAGCGCGCCGTCGATGCTGGCGCCCAATTTGGCGTGACGCCTGGCCTGACACCCGAGCTTGCGCAAGCAGCGAGGCAGCATGGTTTGCCGCTTTTGCCCGGCGTGTGGACACCGAGCGAGGTGATGCAAGCCATGGCTTACGGTTGCCACACCGTCAAGTTGTTTCCCGCGCACGGCTTGCAAGGTGCTGCGCAGATTGAGCAAATGCAAGGTGTGTTTCCCCACGTTCGTTTTTGCCCGACGGGTGGCATCAAGCCTGACAACATCCCGCGTTATCTCTCGCTGAAAGGCTGCCTGGCTGTGGGCGGCAGTTGGGTGACGCCGCCCGAGCTGATGGCGGCGCGCGATTGGGGCGCGATCACGGCCCTGGCAAAGCAGGCGGCAGCGTTTGCAACCCATCGCGCTGTGACCAAAGCCTGACGCGCTGCCATGACGTTCCAACACTCGCGCACCGATCGCAGCACCGCCCAGGGCTCACGCAAGCCACGCGCCATTGCCGTCGGTGCCGTGTGTGCCACACGCATTTACCAAGTGGAGGCCGTACCCCCGCCCCCCGCCAAGGTGCTGGCGCAGCGCATGGTGCAGGTGGTGGACGGCATGGCGCTTTCAGCCGCTTGCGCCTTTGCGCGCTTGGGCGGCGACGCGGCCATTTGGGCTCGTTGTGGGGACGACGCGCAAGGCATGGCCACGCGTGAATCCCTTCGTGCCGAAGGCATCAATGTTGATGGGCTGCATACCGTTGCCGGATCGGCGTCGTCCCAGGCAGCGGTGATTGTCGATGCACGTGGCGAGCGGTTGGTGGTGCCCTTTCACGACCCCGCTGTCGACCGTTCGGCGCACTGGTTGCCCCTGCAAAGTGTTGCCGATGCCGACATCGTGCTGTGCGACGTTCGATGGGTTGAAGGAGCCCATGCTGCCTTGTTGGCGGCGCGGCAGGCTGGCATACCGGGCATGTTAGACGGGGACACTGCGCCACGTGATGTGCTCGAAGCCCTGGTGCCGTTGGCCACGCACGCAGTGTTCTCGGACGCCGGGCTGCTGGCATTTACAGGGCTGACTGACGTCGATGTGGCACTGTTGCAAGTGGCGCGCCGTCATGCAGGGCACGTGGGTGCCAGTTGCGGCGCTGCAGGGTACGCGTGGGTTGAATCGGGCCAAGTCCGCCGTGTGCCCGCGCCCACCGTGCCCGTGGTGGACACCCTGGCCGCCGGTGACGTGTTTCATGGCGCGTTTGCTCTGGCTTTGGTCGAGGGTCTCTCTGTTCAAGCGGCAGCACGCTGGGCCTGCCATGCAGCGTCGATCAAGTGCACCCGGTTTGGTGGGCGGCTTGGGTGCCCTACACGTGCTGAGGTTCAGGCCTCGATTGCAGCTTCCTCAGCCTGACATCAACAAGCACAGCACGCATGCGGGCAGGCTCGACTTGTCATACAACAACTGGAAACCACGGTTGACGCCTGACCGGCGGGGGGTTAACACTCGACTTTGTTCGCCCGCATCCAACCCCCAGGAGACAAGCATGACAAGTAAATTGGGTCGCAGAACCGTGATCGGTGGCCTTGCGGCAACGGGCCTCACTGCCCTGCTACCTAGCGTTGCAAGAGCGCAAGGCGCTTGGCCCAACCGGCCCGTCACGTTGGTGTGCCCATGGGGTGCGGGGGGTGGCACCGACGCCACCGCGCGCATCGTTGCCGCCATGCTTGAAAAGAGCCTCGGGCAACCGTTCAACGTGGTCAACCGCACCGGCGGCTCAGGCGTCGTGGGCCACTCGGCCATCGCCACGGCACCCGCCGACGGCTACACCATCGGCATGATCACGGTCGAGATCACGATGATGCATCACCAAGGGCTCACCGAGCTCAAATCCACCAGCTACACGCCGCTGGCGCTAATGAACGTTGACCCTCCAGGTGTACAGGTCAACGCCAGCTCGCCGTACAAAAACATCAAAGCACTTGCCGACGCCATCAAAGCAGCACCACCCGGCAAACTCAAGGCCTCAGGCACGGGTCAGGGCGGCATCTGGCACTTGGCCCTGATTGGCTGGTTGCAAGCCATGGGCCTGCAGCCCAACCACGTCGCTTGGGTGCCGTCCAACGGCGCCGCCCCGGCCATGCAAGATTTGGCAGCCGGTGGCATCGACATCGTCACCTGCTCGGTGCCTGAGGCCAAGGCCATGATTGACGCCGGAAAGGCCACCAGCTTGGCCGTGATGGCGCCGCAGCGCAACGCGCAGTTCAAAGACGTACCAACCTTGAACGAAGCCTTGGGCATCAACTACTCGGTGGGCGCATGGCGCGGCATTGCAGCCCCCAAAGGCCTGCCCGATGCCATTGCAGGCCGCTTGCTCACCGAGCTGAAAAAAGTCTACGACTCGGCTGAGTTTCAGGACTTCATGAAGAACCGCGGTTTTGGCACCACGTGGGCTGACCCGGCGGGTTTCGCCAGTTTCATGGCCGATGGCGACAAGGCGATGGGGGTTGCAATGAACGCGGCAGGCTTGGCCAAAAAAACCTAACTCCGCTTGAGACGTGCGGATCCACGGCGGTGGGCCTGCATGGCTGCGCTGCGGCGCCTGCCATCAAACCCTTCGCCCTGTCACACGGTCGGCTCCTCCCACTTCATTTTCTGTGCACCATTTGATGCGCTTCCACGAGACCCTGGTCGGCGTCTTCTTCATGCTGCTAGCCGCCGCCGTGTTTGGCTACACGTTCACGTTTCCGCCGTTTCCAGGTCAAAAGTACGGGCCGAGCCTTTTCCCACAAGTGATCGCAGCAGGCATTTTTGTGTGCGGGCTCATCGTCGCCGCACGAGGCTGGCGCTCGGGTGCACGCCTGTTGGCCGTTGACGAGACCTTGCGTGGACGGGGCATGTTGTCCTTTGTGGCCATGCCACTGGCGGTTGTCTTTTACTTGCTTGTGGCAGAGCGGCTTGGCTTCTTGCCCACGTCAGCGATCATCGTGACCGGCCTGTCGGTCTGGTTGGGGGTGCGCACGCGCAATGCGTTGGTGTTGGGTGTGCTTTCGGCCATTTTGTTTCAATGGTTTTTTGGCACCCTGATGCGCGTGCCACTGCCGCGCGGTTGGTTCATGCAACTTGTGGCGGGTGGTTAGGCCATGCAGGCATTCAACGCAGCCATGGGGTTGGTCTTTGACCCGTTCGTGTTGTTGGTGATCGGGCTGTCGGCCGTCTTCGGGCTTTTTGTGGGCGCGATCCCTGGCCTGACGGCGACGATGGCCACCGCGCTGTTGGTGCCCATCACGTTTTTCATGCCACCCGTGCCAGCCCTGGGCGCCATCGTGACCGCCACCACCATGGCCATCTTTGCAGGGGACATTCCGGGCGCCATGATGCGAATGCCAGGCACGCCGGCGTCGGCCGCCTACGCCGACGAAAGCTACGCCATGGCCAAGCGCGGCATGCTGGAGCTCAACCTGGGCGCCAACTTGGTGTTTTCTGTCGCTGGTGGTTTGGTGGGCGTGGCATTTTTGATCGTTGCGGCACCCATGCTGGCCGAAGCCGCCATCAACTTTTCTTCGTTTGAGTATTTCTGGCTGGCCTGCCTGGGCCTGAGCTGTGCCACCTTGATTGCCACCGGACACCGTGTCAAGGCCATGCTTTCTTTGTTGATCGGCTTGGCGGTGGGTTGCGTGGGCATCGACCCCGTGGCCGGCCAACCCCGCTTCACCTTTGGCAATGTCGACTTGATGTCAGGCATCAGCTTCATCCCCACGATGATCGGCGCCTTTGCCATCTCGGAGCTCTTGCGCAACACCATCACTCCCGACAGTGGCGCCGTGATGGTTCAGCAAAAAGTCGGCTCGTTGTTCCGTGGCATCGGTGGCGTGGCGCGCAAGTACTGGCGCAACTTTGTTCGTGGCTCGCTGCTGGGCACAGCCATTGGTGCGCTGCCCGGTGCCGGTGCCGACATCGCAGCCTGGGTGTCGTATGCCATGGCCAAACGTTTTTCGAAAGAGCCCGAAAAGTTCGGCACCGGCCACGTGGAAGGTGTGGTCGAGTCAACATCGTCCAACAATGCGGCGGTGGGCGGCGCCTGGATACCAGCCCTGGTGTTTGGCATTCCGGGTGACTCCATCACCGCCATCGTCATTGGCGTGCTCTACATGAAAGGCATGAACCCGGGCCCTACCGTGTTCTTGCAAAACCCGCAGTTCATTTACGCCGTTTTCATCGTCTTTGTTTTGGCCAACTTGCTGATGCTGCCGCTGGGTTGGGCGGCCATCAAAGGCGCTGGCTACTTGTTGCGCGCGCCCCGCAGCGGGCTGCTACCCGTCATTCTGTTATTTTGCATTGTGGGTTCTTTCTCCATCACCAACAGCCCCTACGGCATCCTGGTGATGCTGTGTTTTGGCTTGATCGGCTGGTTGATGGAGGCCAATGAAATCCCGGTGGCCCCCATGGTGCTGGGCATCGTGCTGGGGGAGCTTCTGGAGCAAAGTTTCATGACGTCGATGATCAAGGCTGACGGCAACTTCAGCGTCTTTTTTACGCGGCCGATTGCCGGTGTGCTGGGGGTGTTGACGCTGATCGTTTGGGGTTGGATTGCTGTGAAGTCGGTGCGAGGGCAACGCGCCAACGCGGTGCCGTCGGCCTGACGCGGGCCGCATCACCCCGTCAAGCGCGCAACCAATCCTGCATCGCCTTTGCCACCGCCTCGGGTTGCTCCATGGGTGCCATGTGGGCCGCGTGCTCAACCACCACCAATTGACCAATTCCGACGCGGAGATGCGCCAACATTTGCTGGTGTTGAGCGGGGGGTGTAAAGACGTCCTCCGTGCCCGATAGCAGCAGCGTGGGCACGCGCACGGTGCGCAGCACGGGCACGGCATCAGGCCGGTGCAACAGCGCACGGGTTTGTGCCGCAAAGTGCGCGGACGACTTGCGGGCAAACATGGCCACGATGCGCTGCACCAGCGCGGCATCATCGCGCCACCGCGCGGGGCAGACCATGCCTTGCACCCACTGCAGCGCCATGGCGGCGACATCGGTCTCGATCGCTATTCGCAGTTGACCCAATCGCATGTCTGTCTCTCTTGCGCCAGCTTCGCCCGCCTCGCGCGGCAACGCCCCCGTGTTGAAGAGCCCCAAGTGGCTGACCCGCTGCGGCGCTCGGCGCACCACCTCCAACGCCACACGCCCGCCCATGGAATGGCCCGCCAGCGCAAACACGGGTGGAGCCGTGGCCAACACATGGTCAGCCATCGCCGCCAAGCTATCGGCAAAGCCATGGTCCACCACAACGATAGCTGCTGCGTCCGACAGAGCACCATGCGAGCGCAAGTGGACAACCACGTCAGCCCAGACTTCGGCGTCGCACATCAAGCCAGGCAGAAGGACAAGTGGTGTGGGCATGATCAATCGACCTCTGAGCGTGGTTTGGCCTGAATGGTTAGGAAAACCGGACTCGAGCTTCTTGGTAGGCCGTCACCAACAAGCGAACGCCAAAGGCGCCAACCAGCGCCGCGGACAACTTGGTGAGTGCATTGAAGTTGGCAACGTAAGCACGCTGCACGGCCGTTTGTGAAAGCGCCAACGCGAGCGAGCCGTGCTACAGCCAAGAGTTGGCGTACACCATCGCCATAGCTGCCACGGCGTTAAAGTGGCCGAGGCTTGGCAAACAGCGCCGCACGCCGCGCCAGGCTTTGCGCGGGCCATAGCTCGGACGCTTTGTAGTACTCGGCAAACGCGGGCACACCGGGCGGGAGCACAAGCCACGGCTGCTTGGACGCCGTGAAGATGTGAACGTCGGGTGGCAGCCGATCAGGCTCGTCCAGCGTTCCCACACGGACAAATCGCAGCGCATCCCCACTGCCAGCGTAATTACTCCATACGGCCACATGGCACGTCGGGCAACGCGATATCCACTGCCCCTTGCCGCTGTTGGAAGGCGTGTTGATGACCTCAACATCACCTTGAAGCAACTGCACCCGGTCCGCCTCGATCATCGCATTCAGTGCAAACGAAGTCCCCGTCTCTCGCTGGCACCAACGGCAGTGGCAGCAGTTGACGAACATGGGCTTTGACGTCATGCGAAAGCGTATTTGGCGGCAGGTGCAACCTCCGTCATGAAAGGCAAAGTCGGTGCTCATCGTCAAGCGATTATTTGCCCTGCTGCAAAGCCCGAATCCTGTCCTCAATCGGCGGGTGGCTGGCAAACAAATGCATGAAGCCTTTCACCCCACCGGTGATGCCCAGCGCTTGCACGGTTTTGGGCAACTCGCCGGGTTGCAGGCCACCCAGGCGCGCGAGGGCGTTCATCATGGGCTTGCTGTTGCCACCCATCAGGTCGGAGGCGCCTCGGTCGGCGCGGAATTCGCGTTGGCGCGAGAACCACGAGACGATGAGTGCGGCCAGCACGCCAAACACCAAGTCGAGCACAACGGTGGTGATCATGTAGCCCACGCCCGGCCCCCGGCCTTCGTTGCGAAAGATGGTTTTGTCGACGACGCTGCCAATGGCGCGCGACAAGAAGACGACGAAGGTGTTCATCACGCCTTGGATGAGCGTCATGGTGACCATGTCGCCGTTGGCGATGTGGGCCACTTCGTGGCCGATGACGGCCTCAACCTCGTCGCGGTTCATGCCTTGCAGCAGGCCGGTGGACACAGCCACCATGGCGGAGTTTTTGAAGGCACCCGTGGCAAACGCGTTGGCTTGGCCGGGGAAGATGGCGACTTCGGGCATGCCGATTTTGGCTTTGTCGGCAAACTTGCGCACGGTCTCGACCAGCCACTGGTGGGTGGCGTCGGGCGAGTCGTTGATGACCTCGGCGCCCGTGCTCCACTTGGCCATGGGTTTGCTGATCAACAACGAGATGATGGCGCCAGTGAAGCCGATGACGGCGGCATAGGCCAGCAGGCCCCACAGGTTTTGACCACTGGCGGCGGCCATGCGGTCGATGCCCAGCACGCGCATGACGATGCCCAGCACCAGCATCACGGCGAGGTTGGTGGCAATGAACAAGAAAATTCGTTTCATGGTCGATGGGCTCGTTTGGCTTGGTAAGTCACCGTCCACTCAGATGGGGACTGGGTGCTGAAGTTCAATGCTAGTCGATAGCGCCGGGCGCTGCAGCCCGCTCCAACGGCAATTAAAGTGCAACCGCCTGCCGGGCCAAAACACGGGTGGGCCGGCCAGCAGGCTCCAGCACAAACAGGTCGGGGTAATGGGCAAACAACCGGGTGGAAGAGCCACGGTTGCTCAACACCTTGGCTTGGCGAAGGCGCTCGGCCGCCACGTTGATGGCCATGTCGCCGCCCCGTGCCAGCTCGGGCAGCGCCTGCAGGATGGCCCTGGCTTCATCGTTAAGGTTGAGGCTGACGGGTCGCTGTGGCGCACTGCGCGCGGGCGCAGCCGCTTCGAGAGGCGTCGCAGGTGACTTGGCCGTTGCCCGTTTGGCAGCCGCTTTTTTGGCTGGAGCCTTGGCTGCCGCACCCGACCTGCCGGTGGCTGGCGGCGCTTGCTCAGCCGCTGTCTCGATCTCACGGCGTGCGGGCGCGGGTGCAGCAGTCCGCAGCGGTCCAGCACGGCCGGTACGCGGCGTTGGCGCTGACGCAGCGGCGCTTAACAAAGCTGGTGCGTCGGCCTCGGGCACCAAAACAGCTTCAACGCGCCTGGCACCCCCACCGCGCCGACCACCGCGGCCACGGGGCGACGGATCGGCAGAAGCACCCGACGGCCCCACCCCATCACCACCCCGCTTTTGGTGTATCAGCACCTCAAAGTCGTCGTACATCAACTGCGTTTCTTCGCCCGTCTTGCCACGCTGGCCCACCCCCACCACCCGGCAGCCTTTTTCACGCAGGCGCGTGACCAGGGGTGCAAAGTCGGAGTCGGACGAAGCGATCACCACCACCTCGGGGCGATCGGCGATGGCCAGGTCGATGGCGTCCACCGCCAAGGCGATGTCGGTGGAGTTCTTGCCTGCCGCCAAATTGACCATCGGGCGAATGCCAAGCCGCCGAAACGCGAGTTGATGTTTCACGGCCGATTCGGGCGTGCAGTAGGCGCGGCACACATGAGGGCCGCCAAAATGCTTGCGCACCCAGGGAATAGCCTGCTCCATCACGTCAAGCGACACGTTGTCGCCGTCGATCAATAACATCACACCGTGTCGTGTCATACCATCTTCCAAACTTGTTCAACACCGCCTTCCATGGGCTTCAACTCGGCGTCCCCCATGGGCAGGGTTTCGGGCACGGTCCAGGTTTGGCGCACCAGCGTGACAGTGCCAGTGTTGCGAGGCAAGTCGTAAAACGAGGGGCCGTTGAAACTTGCAAAAGCCTCGAGCTGGTGCAGTGCACCTGCTGACTCAAACGCCTGCGCGTAAAGCTCCAGCGCGTTGATGGCCGTGAAGCAGCCCGCGCCGCACACCGAAGCCTCTTTGAGCACGGCGGCATGGGGGGCACTGTCGGTGCCCAAAAAGAACTTGTTGCTGCCAGAGGTGGCGGCGTTGATAAGCGCGCGGCGGTGGATCTCGCGCTTGAGCACGGGCAAGCAATAAAAGTGCGGGCGCAGTCCGCCTTTGAACAGTGCGTTGCGGTTGTAAAGCAGGTGGTGCGCAGTGATGGTGGCAGCGGTGTGGCGGTCGGTCTGGGCCACGTAGTCGGCGGCGGCTTTGGTGGTGATGTGTTCAAACACCACCTTGAGCTCGGGGAAGTCGCGCCGCAGCGGTTGCATCACCTGGTCGATGAACACGGCTTCGCGGTCGAAGATGTCAATGGCTTGATCGGTGACCTCACCGTGCACCAAGAGCGGCATGCGCAAGCGCTGCATGGCCTCTAGCGTGGGATACACCTTGCGCATGTCGGTCACCCCGGCTGCGCTGTTGGTGGTGGCTCCCGCGGGATAAAGTTTGACCGCCACCACGCCCGATTCGCGCGCCCGCACGATCTCGTCGGGGGGCAAGTGGTCGGTCAGGTAGAGCGTCATCAGGGGCTCAAAGTCGGCGCCCTCGCCGCCCGACGCCAAGCCGCGCGGCAGGGCGTCCAAGATGCGCTGCCGGTAGGCCACTGCCTGTGCCGTGGTGGTCACGGGGGGCTTGAGGTTGGGCATCACGATGGCCCGGGCAAACTGGCGCGCGGTGTAAGGCAGCACGGCCGCCAGCGCCGCACCATCACGCAGGTGCAAATGCCAATCGTCAGGGCGCGTGAGAGTGAGGGTATCGGTCGCGGTATCAGTCACGGTAGGCACATGGAGTGAGCTGCCCTGATTGTGGCAGCGAACGCGCAGCGTTCAAGTGCCCTTCCTCAGCCCGCGCAGCAAAGCGGGCACGCTTGTTCTCAGTGCTGCAAGATCTTGGACAAAAACTCTTTGGCACGTGGCGTTCGTGCATTCGGGTCGCCAAAAAACTCATCGCGCTTGCAATCTTCAACAATCTTGCCTGCATCCATGAAGATGACGCGGTGGCTCACCTTTTTGGCAAACCCCATTTCGTGCGTCACCACCATCATCGTCATGCCCTCGTTGGCCAACTTGACCATCACGTCCAGCACCTCGCCCACCATTTCGGGGTCGAGCGCCGAGGTGGGTTCGTCGAACAA
This sequence comes from uncultured beta proteobacterium, assembly GCA_963738575.1. GTDB lineage: Bacteria > Pseudomonadota > Gammaproteobacteria > Burkholderiales > Burkholderiaceae_C > CAVTWY01. Next base: position 1,306,293 of record CAVTWY010000004.1, on the reverse strand, counting down.
CATCACGATCGGGTCCATCGACAACGCGCGTGCAATGGCCACACGCTGTTGTTGACCGCCTGACAACTGACCTGGGAACTTGTCTTTGTGCGCCATCAGGCCCACGCGGTCGAGCATCTTCATGCCACGCGCCACGGCGTCATCTTTGCTGCGGCCCAGCACTTTGATTTGCGCGATGGTGAGGTTTTCGGTTACCGAGAGGTGCGGAAAGAGCTCAAAGTGCTGAAACACCATGCCCACGCGCGAACGCAACTTGGGCAAATTGGTTTTGGGGTCGGAGATGGAGATGCCGTCCACCACGATGTCGCCCTTTTGAAAGGGCTCGAGCGCATTCACCGTTTTGATGAGCGTCGACTTGCCACTGCCCGACGGGCCGCACACCACCACCACCTCACCTTTTTTGATGCTGGTGGTGCAGTCGGTAAGCACCTGAAACGAGGCGTACCACTTGCTAACGTTTTTGATGTCGATCATGTAGAACCCACTCAGAAATTCACGTGAAAACCGGAGCACCCGCTGGTGCCACCTACCGAATGATGGCAATCTTCTTCTGCAGCCGCCGCACGATCATCGAGAGCGTGAAGCAGATGATGAAGTAAACCACCGCCGCCACCAGGTACGTCTCCACCGGCCGGTTGAAGTTTTTGCCCGCCACTTCAAAACCCTTGAGCAAGTCGTACGCACCAATGGCATACACCAGCGACGTGTCCTGAAACAGGATGATGGTTTGCGTCATCAGCACCGGCAGCATGTTGCGAAACGCTTGCGGCAACACCACCAACTGCATCGACTGCGCGTACGTCATGCCCACCGCATAGCCCGCGTTAACCTGCCCACGCGGCACACTTTGAATGCCGGCGCGCATGATCTCGGAGTAGTACGCTGCTTCAAACAACGTGAAGGTGACGATGGCGGACAGCTCGGCCCCCATCGGGCGGCCAATCAACATCGGGATCAACAAGAAGAACCACAAGATCACCATCACCAGCGGGATGGAGCGCATGGTGTTGACGTAAGCGGCTGCCGGCATGACAAGCCACTTTTTGCCCGACAGACGCATCAAGGCCAACAGGGTGCCCAGGATGATGCCACCCACCATGGCGATGAGCGTTAGCTGGATGGAAAAAAGCAGGCCCTTGACGATGAAGCTGGAGACGATGCCCCAGTTGAGGAATGCGAAGTCGAGGTTCATTTATTTGCCCCCGCTCAAAACCATGCCCGGCACTTGGGCACGGCCTTCGATGAACTTGGCCAAGCGGTTGATGCTGAAGGCCGACACAAAATACAGCAGCGTGACGGCCAGGTAGATCTCAACCCCGCGTGAGGTTTCTTCTTGCGCTTGCATGGCAAACATGGTCAGCTCAGCAATGGACACCGCAAAGGCCACCGACGAGTTTTTGACGATGTTCATGCTTTCGCTGGTGAGCGGCGGAATGACGATGCGAAACGCCATCGGCAGCAACACGTAGCGGTAGGTTTGAGGCAGCGTCAGGCCCATGGCCAAGCCGGCGTAGCGCTGGCCCCGAGGCAAACTTTGAATGCCCGCCCGCACCTGCTCCGAAATACGCGCACTGGTGAAGAACCCCAGCGCCAACGCCACCAACCAAAAGCTCGGGAACGACTTGAGCACCGGGATGATCGATGGCAACACGTGGTACCAAAGAAAAATCTGCACCAACAAGGGGATGTTGCGAAACAGTTCAGTCCATGCGTCGCCGATAAATACCAGCCACTTGTTGGGCGTGGTGCGCAAAATACCCATCAGCGACCCCACCACCAAGGCCACCACCAAAGCACAGGCCGCTACCGACAACGTCCAGCCCCAGGCCGAGAACATCCACTGCAAGTAGGTGATGTCGCCGCCTTTGCCAAAGCAGCTCTGGGCCACGTCACCCGAAATGGTGTCTTTGCAAAATACCTGCCAATCCCAAGCCAAAGGCGTCTCCTTGACGGGTGGACTCAGGGCCCACGATAAAAAAGGCGCACGAGCCTTTCGGTTCGTGCGCCTTGCAGGTTAAGTCGTCCCAGCCCCGCTGTCACGCGGGTTGATCCGAAGCAATCAAAGAATACGTTGATTACTTTTTAGCATAGTCTTCGGCAGGCTTGTCGGTGGGGGATGCCCACGCGGCCTTGGTGGCGTCGCTCAAAGCCAACCCCACGCGGGTGTTGGTGGGGGCGATCGGCTGCATGAACCACTTGTCGTACAGCTTGGCGATGTCGCCCGACTTCATCATGTTGGTGATGCTGGTGTCAACGGCCTTCTTGAAGGCTGGGTCGTCCTTGCGGATCATGATGGCGATGGGCTCAACAGCCAGCACTTCACCGACGATCTTGTAGTCGGCAGGCGCTTTGGACTTGGAGATCAACCCCGCCAGAATTTGGCCGTCCATCACGAATGCGTCAGCGCGGCCAGTCTCCATCAACAAGAAGCTGTCGGCATGGTCTTTGCCAAACACTTCGTCGAAGTTCACGCCGTTGCCTTTTTCATGTTTGCGCAGCAACTGCACCGACGTGGTGCCGGTGGTGGTGGCCACTTTGCGACCGTTGAGGTTGCTGATGGACGTGATGCCCGAATTGGCCTTGGCGGCAATGCGAACTTCTTCAACAAAGGTGGTGACCGCAAACGTCACGTCTTTTTGACGCGCAGCGTTGTTGGTGGTGGAGCCACACTCGATGTCAACGGTGCCGTTTTGCACCAATGGAATGCGATTTTGCGACGTCACGGGCTGGTACTTGATGTCCAGCTTGGCCAAGCCCATCGACTTTTGCGCATCAGCGAGCACACGCTGGCACAACTCAACGTGGTAACCCGCGTACTTACCGTCACCCAGGGTGTACGACAACGCGCCCGACGATTCACGCACGCCCATGGTGACTGTGCCCGAGCTTTTGATCTTGGCCAGGGTGTCGTTGGCTTGTGCCTGAGCAACGCCAACAGCCATCAACGCCACGACGGCGAGCAGCAATTTCTTCATGCAAATTCTCCTAAACAGCTAACAGAGTGAGGGACAAGTAGGCCAACAACGCATTCTAGGGACCAATGGCCTAAGGGGTACTACCTAGTTCTGGATGCAACTCGAGGGTTCAGCCCGGCAAGTGCAGCGCGTGCAACGGTTGCGGGGTGGTGAGCGTTTCGGGTTGAAGGATGAAATCGAGCTGGGCTTTGGTGAGCAAGCCTTTGGCCAGCACGATGTCGTAAACACTGCCGTTGGTGGCGTGAGCCTCTTGCGCCACGGCCGTGGCGTTGGCGTAGCCAATGTAGGGGTTGAGCGCGGTGACGATGCCGATGGAGTTTTCAACCTGGGCACGGGTGTGCGCCGCGTTGGCGGTGATGCCGCTCACGCACCGGCTGGCCAAGGTCAGGCAGCCACGCTGCAGGTGTTTGACGCTCTTGAACAGGCTGTGCGCGATCACGGGCTCAAAAGCATTGAGCTGCAACTGGCCGGCCTCGGCCGCAAAGGTCACCGTCAAGTCGTTGCCAATCACTTCAAACGCAATTTGGTTCATCACCTCGGGGATCACGGGGTTGACCTTGCCCGGCATGATGCTGGATCCCGCCTGCATGGGCGGCAGGTTGATCTCACCCAAACCAGCGCGGGGGCCGCTGGACAACAAGCGCAAGTCATTGCAAATTTTGGACAGTTTGACGGCCACGCGCTTGAGCACGCCCGACAGTTGAACAAACGCCCCGCAGTCTTGCGTGGCCTCGATCAAATTGGGGGCGGTGGTGAGCGGCGTGCCGGTGATGTCGCGCAGCTTGCGCATCACCAGCGCGGCGTATTCGGGGTGCGCGGTGATGCCGGTGCCAATCGCGGTGGCGCCCAGGTTCAGCTCGCAGATCAGTAGCGAAGCCTCGCGCAAGCGCTGCTCGTCTTCACCCACCATCACGGCGTAGGTGCTGAACTCTTGCCCCAGGGTCATGGGCACGGCGTCTTGCATTTGCGTGCGGCCCATCTTCAACACGCCTGCAAATGCGGCGGCACGCTCTTCAAAACTGCGCCGCAGCACGGCCATGGCGTCGATCAGCTTGAGCACACCGGCGTAGGTGGCAACCTTCAGTGCCGAGGGGTAGACGTCGTTGGTGCTTTGTGCAATGTTGACATGCTCGTTGGGGTGCAGGTGTTGGTAATCACCTTTGGCATGGCCCAAGATCTCGAGCGCACGGTTGGCAATCACCTCGTTGGCGTTCATGTTGGTGGAGGTGCCTGCACCCCCTTGAATCACGTCCACCACAAACTGGTCGTGCCACTTGCCTTGGCGAATCTCTTCACACGCTTGCACGATGGCGTTGCAACGCTCAAGGCTCAGCAGCCCCAGCGTGTGGTTGCTTTGTGCCGCTGCTTGTTTGATGCAGGCCAGCGCGTCGATCAAATCGGGGTAGATCGAAATGGGCGTGTCGGTGATGTGAAAGTTCTCAATCGCGCGCAGCGTGTGCACGCCCCAATAGACGCCTTGTGGCACCTCGCGGTCACCCAGCAGGTCGTGTTCGGTGCGGGTGGGGCCAGGGACGGACGCAGCGGGCGCCGAGGGGGTTTTGGACATGGCGTACGGCTTGGTGAAAGACCCAGGCCCAATGTGAAAGATGTGCACTGTGGGCCTCGCCAGCCCAATGCGCCAGCGGCATTCAAATTACGCATAACGTCGGTGTCTTTGCGCATGGCGTTCAATCCCCCCGGGCCTACACTGCGCGCCATCGGCCCGCTTCGCCAAGCTGCCCACGCAACACACGCAACCCGGTGCGCCGCCATGCAAATCAAGTGGTTGGAAGATTTTTTAAGCCTGTCGGACACCCGCAGTTTTTCGCAAGCGGCTGACGAGCGCCATGTGACGCAGTCGGCGCTGAGCCGACGCATCATGTCGCTCGAAGAATGGCTGGGGGTGAAGTTGGTTGACCGAACGGTGCAGCCCGCAGCGCTGACGCCCGCAGGCTGGATGTTTCGCGGCTTGGCGGCCGACATCTTGCGTCAGATGTACGCGGCCAGGGCGCTGCTAAAAGGTCAAGAACCGCTGGCACACGACAACGAAGTGGTGCATTTCTCGGTGGCCCACACGCTGGCGATCAACTTCTTTCCCAATTGGTTGCAGCAGCTCAACAAGCGCTACGGGCCCGTGACAGCGCGGGCATTGGCAGTGAACGTGCCCGAGGGGGTGCAGCAGTTGGTGGACGGGGACATCGACCTGCTGCTGGGCTACCACCACCCTCACCTGCCCATCGTGCTCGACCCCAATCAGTTTCCCTTCATCGTGCTGGGCAGTGAGCGCATTCGACCCTTTTCAGCCACCGACCGGCAAGGCCGCCCACTTTTTGAGTTGCCGGGGGCCGAGCACGCGCCACTGCCGTTGGTCAGTTATTCAGCCGGTGCCTTTTTGGGCAACGTGGTGGAGATGATCTTGTTGGACGCGCCGGCCGTGCCCTACCTGCGCCACTGCTTTGCCACCCACATGTCCGAAGCGCTCAAAGCCATGGTGGTGGCAGGGCACGGCATTGGTTGGCTGCCCGACAGCTGCGTCATTGACGAATTGGCCAGCCACAAGCTGGCCCCTGCCGCCAACGACGCCTGGAGCACGGAGCTTGAGATCCGCTTGTACCGAAGCGTGACGAACCCCAAGGCCGCCGCAACAAGACTCTGGACCTACGTGGCGGCGCACCCGGCCACAGCCACCAGTTTGGCGGCAGGCAAGACGACTTAGCTGCGTGCTGCAGCGTGTGCCAAGCTTGCAGCCTCACCCGGCGTATCACTTGGCCCACCAACAGGCTCGGGGTGCGGCGTATCAGCCCGCGCCAAGTCCTGCGCCTGGGTCTCTTGCTGCAAGCGCCACATCGACGCGTAGCGCCCACCCTGTGCCAAAAGGTCGGCGTGCGTGCCAAGCTCCACCACGCGCCCGCCATCAAGCACCACGATTTGATGCGCGTCGGCCACGGTGCTCAAACGGTGGGCGATCACGAGCGCCGTTTTGCCCTCAGCTGCCGTTTTGAGCTCGGCCTGGATGGCTTTTTCGTTGGCGGAATCAAGTGCCGACGTGGCCTCGTCAAAAATCATGATGGGTGGGTTTTTAAGCAAGGTGCGCGCAATGGCCACGCGCTGCTTTTCGCCGCCTGACAACTTGAGCCCCCGCTCACCAACCGTTGTGTTGTAACCCTTGGGGGTGGAGGCGATGAATTCGTGAATGCGGGCCGCCTTGGCGGCAGCTTCAATTTGGGCCTGTGTCGCCCCGGCGCGACCGTAACCGATGTTGTAGGCCACGCTGTCGTTGAACAGCACGGTGTCTTGCGGCACGATGCCGATGGCCTGGCGCAACGTGGCCTGCGTCACGCCGCGAATGTCTTGCCCATCGATGGTGACGGCGCCACCGGTGACGTCATAAAAGCGGTAAAGCAAACGCGCCAAGGTGCTCTTGCCGGCACCCGACGCGCCGACCACCGCCACCGTTTTGCCGGCGGGCACCTCGAAGCTAACTTCATGCAAGATGGGCCGGTTGGCGTCGTAAGCAAAACTGACGTTGTTGAAGCGGATGGTGCCTTGCGTCACGTTCAAAGGCGGTGCCCCGGGCGCATCGGGTACCTCGCGCTCGCGGTCGAGCAGCGTGAACATTTTGTCCAGATCGGTCAGCGATTGCTTGATCTCGCGGTACAGCACACCCAAAAAATTGAGCGGAATGTAGAGCTGGATCATGAAGGCGTTGATCATCACCAAGTCACCCAAGGTCATGGTGCCGGCGGCCACCCCTTGCGTGGCGCGCCACAGCATGGCCACCAACGCCACCGCGATCACCAGTTGTTGGCCGGTGTTGAGCATGGATAGGGTGGACTGCGACTTGAGCTTGGCAGCGCGCAGCGCGTCCAGGCTTTTGCCGTAGCGCTCGGCCTCAAAGGCTTCGTTGTTGAAGTACTTGACCGTTTCGTAGTTGATGAGGGCATCCATCGCCTTGCCGTGGGCGCTGGAGTCGATTTCGTTCATCTCGCGCCGAAACTTGGTGCGCCACTCGGTCACGGTGATGGTGTAAGTGATGTACACCACCAAAGCGCCCAAGGTGATCCAGGCAAACATGGCGTCAAACTTGATCGCCAAGAGTGACAGCACCATGGCCACCTCCAGCAAGGTAGGCACGATGCTGTAGATGGAAAACGAGATCAACGAAGTAACCGCCCGCGTGCCGCGCTCGATGTCACGTGTCAGGCCGCCGGTTTGACGTTCGAGGTGAAAGCGAAGGCTCAGGGCGTGCAAGTGGCTGAAAACTTGCAAGGCGATGCTGCGCGTGGCGCCTTCGGTGGCCTTGGCAAACACCAGCTCTCGCAGCTCGGTAAAGAGCGACGTTGACAAGCGCAGCAACCCGTAGGCCACCAGCAGGCCCACCGGCACCACCAGCATGGCCTGCACCGACCCCGGCGCAATCGTCATGCGGTCCACCAGCTCTTTCAGCAGCAGCGGTACGCTGACGTTGGCCACTTTGGCCGCCACCATGAAGGCCAGCGCCAAGCCCACCCGGGCTTTGTACTGCCAGAGGTAGGGCAACAAGCGTTTTAACGTGGCGCCGTCGGAGCGCGGCGTGTCGCTTGGGGCTGCAGGGCTGGGTGGATGGCTGGCGGCGTGGCCGAAACCGCCCCTCATGGGAGAATTCTTTGCATAGATCTAGGACATGATGATGGCAAATTCACTGGTTTCAACCCACAGTGGCTCTCACCAACGTGCTTTGGTGGCCCCCGCGCCGCCCACGCAGCGTGAATTGGTACTGCGCGTGGTGCCCATGCCTGCCGACGTTAACGCGTCGGGCGACATTTTTGGCGGCTGGGTGATGGCGCAGGTGGACATTGGTGGCTCGGTGTTGCCCATGCGCATTGCTGGCGGCCGCATTGCCACCGTGGCCGTGAACCAATTCATCTTCAAACAGCCCGTCAAGGTGGGGGACTTGTTAAGCATCTACGCCGAGATCGTCAAAGTGGGCAACACGTCCATCACGGTGGAGGTCGAAGTATGGGCCCAGCGCCTGCACAACCAGGACGCCCTGGTCAAGGTCACCGAGGCCACGTTGACTTACGTGGCGGTGGACAACCAGGGCAATCCTCGGCCTGTGCCGCGGTGAGTTGACGGTCTGCTCAGCATCAAGCGGTTGGTTCGAGCTGCAATCCGCTGGGTTTTTAACGCTGCCGTCAATCCAAAAAGAAATCCGGCAAGAACTTCTTGTTGCCCCGCACCACCGCGTATTTGTCCAGGTCGGTGATGCCCTCGGACGCCAGCAGTTCATCGTCGACAAAAAAGTTACCCGTGGTGGTCTTGGCGTCGCGAGTCAGGACGAAGTGCGCCGCGTCGGACAAGATGTCGGGGGTGCGGCACATCTTGACATCGACACCCGGAATCATCTGCAGCGCTGCGGTGGCGATGGCGGTGCGGGGCCACAGGCTGTTAACGCCAATGCCGTAAGCACGAAACTCGCCTGCGTGGCCCAAGGTGCATTGGCTCATGCCGTACTTGGCCATGGTGTAGGCCACATGGTTCTTGAACCAATGCTCGCGCATCGACAGCGGCGGGCTCATGTTGAGCACATGCGGGTTGCGGCCTTGTTCGGCACTCTTGACCAAATGAGGCAAGCAGGCTTGGGTGCAACAAAAAGTGCCCCGCACGTTGACGCCAAACATCAAGTCAAACCGCTTCATGGGCGTCATCGCGGTGGGCGTGAGCGCGATGGCGCTGGCGTTGTTGACGAGGATGTCGATGCCGCCAAAGTGCGCAGCAGCCTTTTCGACAGCGGCTGCCACTGCGTTTTCGTCGCGGATGTCGCACTGGATGGGCAGCGCCTTGCCGCCCGCAGCCACCACCGCTTCAGCCGCGCTGGACAGTGTGCCTGGCAGCTTGGGGTTGGGTTCGGTGGTTTTGGCGATCAGGACGATGTTGGCACCGTCGGCGGCCGCCCGCGTGGCAATGGCCAAGCCAATGCCGCGGCTGGAACCTGTGATGAAGAGCGTTTTGCCAGCGAGGCTGCGTGAGGTCATGATGGGTTGGCCATAAAAATTAACCACCCCATCATGATCTGAAATGGCTCCACCGCGCCAGCGGGAAAGCCATCACCCCACGTCAGCCAAACAAACCGATGTTGGCGTTGCTGAACCTGTCGATGCCCGGCACCACCGTCGCCATGTCGCCGCTTGAAACGCCCATCCACGTGGCCAAAGTGGCGGCCAACTGGTGCACCGCCATCGTGGGCAGCATGCGTCCTTGCCCGACGTCGTCCGGCCCGTTGTCACCCAGCTCCGGCACCGAACCATAAAAACGCTTGCCCTGCACCGCGCCGCCCATGGCAAAGTGGTAGCTGCCCCAACCATGGTCTGAGCCGTCGCCATTGCTGGCCAAGGTGCGGCCAAAGTCGGAGGCCGTGAAGCTGGTGACTTGGGATGCCACGCCCAGCTCGGCAGTGGCTTGGTAGAAAGCCGCCATGGCGTCGGCCACCTGTGTGAGCAAGGCGGGGTGGTCATCCACCAAGTTGTCATGGCTGTCAAAGCCGCCCATGCTGACCAAAAAAACCTGGCGTTTGCTTTGCAACGTGTTGCGCGCAGCAATCATCTTGGCCACCATGTTCAGCTGCCCGCCAAGCCCCGTGGCCGGGAAGGCTGTGGCCAGTGCAGGCGTACCGCCCAGCGCACCGCGCAGCACCGTGTCGGCGCTGATCGACCGCGACACCAACGCCGCATGCGCCTGTTGCATCACGTGCCCACTGGGCGCTTGCGTGATCAGTTGGCGCAGTGCTTCGGCGGCTGCGCCCGAGCCGTAGAGAGTCGCACCAATGCCATTGATGGGAATGGAGCCCGCGCTGGAGACTTGGTATTGCGCGGCCTCTCGACCTGACAAGAACACGGCATTGCCAGACACGCTGACCGATGTAAAGACAGAGTTGCCATTGCCCGCGGCAAACAAGTCGCCAATGCGCCCACCCCAGCCGGACGTGGAGCCCTCGGCCAAACCAGATTGCCACACCGATTGTTGGTCGTTGTGAGAAAAGAGCTTGGGCGGCAAGGCGGTGGAGCGCGCCACGTATTGCGCCTTGCTGGTGGGTTCGACCAAGGGGCCAATGTTGAGCAAGGGCGCCATCACGCCGGCATCAAACAGCCCTTTAAGTGGCAACAACTGCGGTGCCAAGGCGTATTCACGCCCACCTGCGAGTGCAACGGTTGGCACCAACCAAGTTGGCGTTAGGGCGTCACGCGGCGTGGCCAGGGTGCTGCGCAGGGTGCTGTATTGCGCGTGCGTGGTGGCGTCGTACGGCACCAGGGTGTTGCCGTGGTCGTTGCCGCCGTACAAGAAGATGCAAACCGTTGCTTTGTAGTCGGTGGCGGCTTGGGCTGATGCCTCGCCCATCGCGGCCAAGTTCAGGGCCCAGGGTGCTGCCATGCCCGCGACTGACAGGGCCGAGCTGCGCTTCAAGAACTCCCGTCGTGACGCGTCGGCAAAACTGGTGACGTGTGTTTTTTTCATGTCAGGTCCCCTTGCTTATTGCTGCACCAGGTATTCGGGCGCGGCCATCGTCAACAACATGGCAGCGTGCACGCGGTTGCGGCGCTGCGCGTCGGTGCCTGCGGACATCGACGCCACCGCGTTGGTGATGATGGTGACGGTGGCGGGTGACAGTGCGCCTGCCGCGAACAACAAATGCGTCTGTGCAACCAGGGCGGCAGGGTCCGTCGCCAAGGGCAACCAAGCCTCGTAGTTGGGCACCACGTCCGAGCCCAAAATGCCAACCGTGGCGCTGATGGAACTTTGCATGAAGTTGAGGTAACCCGCCACCGACGACTCGGTGGTGATTTGAAACTCGGGTGCCACCACCCCTGCTTTGCTGGCAATGGGTGTGCCCGGCGGTATGTAGCCGGGACGATAGAAATTAAACACCGACGGCGAATGCAGTGGGCTTTGGCCCAAGCGACGGGCAGGGTCACTTAAGTTGGGCAGCTTCCAATCGCCCGAAGGCGAACCCACTTGCGCCGCAATGGCCCATTGCACAAAACGCAAAACAGGCTCGCGCAGCTTGCCTCGGGCCGTGGCATCGGGCGCCTGCGAGGGGTCGCGCGCCTCAACGTCACTCAGCACCGCGCGCAGGGTGACTGCCAAGTTGCCACGGGTGGTGGTGCCATTGCCATTGAAGGCTCTGGCCACGCGGGCCACGTAAGCCTTGCTGGGGTTGCTGGTGACCAAGCGTTGAATCAATTGCTTGCCTAAAAAGGGGCCAACGTTGGGGTGCGCGGCAATGGCGTCCAGCGCCAGGCGCATGGTGTCGGCGCCACCGGTGTTGGCAGGCACGGTGGTGCCCAAGAAGGTTTTTTCGCCCGTCTCATGGCGCGCGGCCTGGACGGACATGGGCACTGTTTGCCGCAGCGAAGTGCGCGGCGTGCCCACCGGCGCGCCATAGTCCCAACCGGTGAACGCGCGTGCCAGGCCGCTAACGTCGGCTTCGGTGTAAGACGCTTTGGGCGCACCGGCCACCAGTTTGGGGGAGCCATCTTCTTCAAGATCCACAAGACCGATAGAAAACAACTGCAGCACCTCGCGGGCGTAGTTTTCGTCGGGCCGACGCCCCGTCGCGTTGGCTTTCTGACTGCCGCGCATCGACAAGAACTGACCCATGGCAGGTGAAAGGGTGACTTGTTCTAACAGCGTGCGATAGCTGCCAAAGGCGTTCGCCTCCAAGATGTCGAGGTAGTGACCCGCTGAGAACGAGGGGAAACTGCCAGCCAAGCCGTCTTGCGAAACGACCAAGATTTGGCTCAAGGCGTACACCATGCGCTGGCGCAGTACGTCGGGGCTGCTGATGAACTTGCGCCAAACGCTGAAATCGAGGGCCACGCGGTTGTTCTCGAGCGCTTCGGTGTCGTAGCCTTTGCCGCGCATCCAATCGACGTGGGAAGTGCCGCGTGGCTGTGCCAATTGCTCGTCCAGCCACGCGTCGGCACCCATGGCCAACACCCGGTCAACTTCGGTGCGGGTGGCCCCAAAGGCGCCTTGCGACAGCAGGCGCGCAGCGTCTTCGGCTTTGAAAACCGCCGGTGCCGGTGCCGGTGCCGGTGCCGGTGCCGGTGCTGGTGCTGGTGCTGGTGCTGGTGCTGGTGCTGGTGCTGGTGCTGGAGCCGGTGTTGGAGCAGGTGTCGGTGCGGGAGCCGGCGCCGGCGGCGTCACGCCCACCGGCGACGGCGCGGCGGTGTCTTCGCCCCCTCCGCCGCAAGCCGCGAGCGCAGCGGCTGCGAAGAGTGCCGCCAAAGTGGATGGGGCAACACCGTGCGCTGCGTCGTCAGCACTGGTGCCAGTCCATGCCAACGGAGCCTCCGCGCTCTTCGACGTCATGGCGTCAAGGTCAGGGGATGCAACGTCTGAGGGAGGCATTGGGATACTCCGAATGGCAAAAGCTGCAACGAGTTTAGGGCTGAGGGCAACTCGCATTGCGTCGCGGGTGTGAACCTTTGTAAAGCCATGGCGCAAAGAACAACGAAAATGAGCAACCCCGTTGCATCATTTTGTGGGCAACGACTAACAACGAGTTTGGATGGCGGCGCTTCGGTGGGTTGCGTCAGCGTGACGCCCCATGCCCGGCGCCGTCAGTTCCGGCACCAAAACTCAGTGCAGTTTGCTGAAGTCGGGCTTGCGCTTTTCAAAAAAAGCCTGAAACGCCTCACGCGCTTCGGGGCCGCGCAACAGCGCCGTGAACTTGGCGCCTTCAACACGCATCGCCGCCAGCACGGCCTCGCGCTGCGGCGCACGCAGCAACTGCTTGGTGTCACGCACGGCACCTGGTGGTAGTTGGTTGAAGCGCTCGGCCATGCGGCGCGCGTGGGCCACCACCTCACCCGCTGGGAGGATGGCGTTGGCGATGCCGCACTCGACCGCTTGCTCCGGCGTCAGGGGGTCACCCAGCAGCAGCTTTTCAGCCGCGCGGCGCATGCCCATGGCTTGGGGCACCAACAGGCTTGAAGCAAACTCGGGAACCAAGCCCAACGCAACAAAAGGCATCGACATTCTGGCGTCGTCGGCCACGTAGACCAAGTCGCAATGCATCAACAAGGTGGTGCCAACGCCCACCGCTGCACCCGTCACGGCCGCAACCACAGGCTTCTCGCAGTTCATCAGCGCTGCCATGAACTGGAACACGTCCGACTCGTCACCCGCTGGAGGGCGTTTGACAAAGTCTTCCAAGTCATTGCCGCTGGTGAAGATGCCAGGCTGCCCGGTGATCAACACCGCGCGCACGCTGTTGTCAGCGTTGGCCGCACGCAAGGCGTCCGCCATCGCTTTGTACATCGCTGCGGTGAGGGCGTTCTTTTTTTCGGGTCGCGCGATCTCAATCGTGACCACGTTGTTGATGGTGGCGGTTTTGATACTCATGCTGGTGCCTCTTTGCCAATGGCCTGCGTGGAAAACACGCGCCGGGGTTGATCAATAACGCTCGCGTTCCAGCGCCGACTAAACACGCTCGAAAATGCCGGCCGCACCCTGCCCGGTGCCGACACACATCGTGACCATGCCGTACTTGAGGTTGTGGCGGTGCAGCGCGTGCACCACCGTGGCGGCGCGGATCGCGCCCGTGGCGCCCAGAGGGTGACCCAGGGCAATCGCGCCGCCCATGGGGTTGACCTTGCTGGCATCCAAACCCACCGTGTTGATAACGGCCAGCGCTTGCGCGGCAAAAGCTTCGTTCAACTCAATCCAGTCCATCTGTGCCAACGACAAACCGGCGGACTTCAAGGCGGCTGGAATCGCCTCGATCGGGCCGATGCCCATGATGTGCGGGGGCACGCCTCGGCTGGCAAAGCTAACAAATCGCGCCAGCGGCTTGAGGTTGAATTGCTTGACGGCTTTTTCGCTGGCGATGATCAAGCAACCGGCGCCGTCGCTGGTTTGCGAGCTGTTGCCAGCAGTGACGCTACCCATCCCCGTGGCCTTGCCGCTGGGGTCTTTGGCAGCCGCAAACACCGCACGCAGTTTGGCCAAGCCTTCAAGCGACGTGTCGGCACGCGGGCCCTCGTCCAGGCTGACCCAACGCGACTTGACATGGATCTCGCCCGTTTGCAAATTGGGGGTGCGCTCAAACACTTCCACCGGGATCATCTCGGCCGCAAACTCGCCTGCTTGCTGCGCCTTCAGCGCCTTTTGGTGCGACGCGACGGCGAAGGCGTCTTGCGCCTCCCGCGACACCTTCCACTGCTCGGCCACCTTTTCGGCCGTCATGCCCATGCCGTAAGCGATGCCGATGTTGTCGTCTCGCAAGAAGAGTTCGGGGTTCATCGACGGCTTGTTGCCACTCATCGGTACCATGCTCATGCTTTCGGCACCACCCGCAATCATGATGTCGGCCTCGCCCACCCGAATGCGGTCGGCAGCCATTTGAACAGCCGTCAGCCCTGACGCGCAAAACCGATTGACGGTGACCCCGCCGATGGAGTTGGGCAAGCCCCGCCAGTAGCACCCCAATGCGAGCCATGTTGGCGCCCTGCTCACCCTCGGGCATGGCGCAGCCAATGATGGCGTCTTCAATCGCTTTCGGGTCGAGGTTGGGCACGTCCTTCATGGCGCCACGAATGGCCGCCACCAGCAAATCATCGGGTCGCGTGTTTCGAAAAAAGCCCCGCCCCGACCGGCCAATCGGCGTGCGGCGCGCGGCCACGATGTAGGCGTCTTGCAGTTGCTTGCTCATGTCAAACTCCAAAAAATCAAATGTCAGATCTCTTCCCCAGCAGACACCACGGATCCGGCTTGGCCGGGCCGTCAGCGTCGCCCCCTTGAGGGGGAAGCGGCAATGCCGCTTCGGGGGTGGGCTAATTCCTCACAGGTTTGCCGGTTTGGAGCATGCCCATGATGCGTTCTTGCGTTTTGGGGTGATCAAGCAGTGCGACAAAGTGCTTGCGCTCCAGCGTCATCAAATACTCCTCGGACACCAACGTGCCGGCATCCACCTCGCCACCGCACACCACGTCGGCGATCAAACTGCCCAGGTGGAAGTCGTGTGCGCTGATGAAGGCACCATCACGCATGCCCACCAGTTGCGCCTTGATGGTGGCAATGCCCGAGCGGCCCGCCACGGGAATCATGCGTTTGACGGGTGGCCGGTAGCCGCTGTCGGCCATCGCCTTGACTTGGGTGGTGGCCACAAAAAGCAACTCGTCTTTGTGGGCCACGATGATGTCGTCGCTGGCAAGGTAGCCCAGCTTGCGGCTCTCGAGGGCACTGGTGCCCACGGTGGCCGACGCGGCGGCCATGTAGCCATCTTTGAAGAAGTTGAGCAGATCCACCCCCGGTGCTGACTGCCCTGCTTCGGCCGCACGGCGTGCGAGGCTCGCCAAACCACCGCCAGCAGGGATCAAGCCCACACCCACTTCGACCAGGCCAATGTAGGT
This sequence comes from uncultured beta proteobacterium, assembly GCA_963738575.1. Classification (GTDB taxonomy): domain Bacteria; phylum Pseudomonadota; class Gammaproteobacteria; order Burkholderiales; family Burkholderiaceae_C; genus CAVTWY01. The sequence goes on along the minus strand of CAVTWY010000004.1, from coordinate 1,290,926 downwards.
TTCCATCGACGCCACGCGCTTGGTGCAATACAGCCCAATCTCGCAGCCGCCACCCAGCGCCAAGCCACGCATCGCCGCCACCACAGGCACGTTGGCGTAGCGCATGCGAAGCATCGTGTCTTGCAATTGCTTGATGATCGGGGCAACACCCTTGCTGCCCTCTTTCATGAAGACAGGCATCATCGACTCTAAGTTGGCACCTGCTGAAAACACGTCGTCGGGCGACCAGATCACCAGGCCCTTGTAGCCAGCCTCTGCCAACTCAACGCCTTTGGCCAAGCCTTCAATCACCGCAGCGCTGATCAGGTGCAGTTTGCATGTGATGGTGGCGATCAAGACCTCGCCGTCTTGAGTCCACAACCGAACGTCATCGTTCTTGAAGATCTCAGTACCACTCTTGAGCACATCGGCACCGCCGCCCACCATTTCGGGGAAAGCCTGGCGTGCATAAACGGGCAGCGTGCTGCGCGGCACGAAAGTGCCTTGGCTCGCGCTCCATGACCCTTCAACTTGATGCACGCCACCGCGGTCGGCGACAGGGCCGCTGAACACCCAAGCAGGCAGCGGTGCCTTGCTCAGCGCTTCACCAGCGTCGATGTCGGCCTTGACCCACTCAGCGACCTGTGTCCACCCGGCGGCTTGCCACAACTCAAAGGGGCCTTGCTGGGCCCCAAAGCCCCAGCGCATGGCAAAGTCGATGTCGCGTGCCGACTCGGCCACGTCAGCCAAGTGCACGGCTGCGTAATGAAAGCTGTCGCGCAAGATGGCCCACACAAACTTGGCTTGCGGGTTGCTGGATTCGCGCAGCAATTTCAAGCGTTCGGCGGCGGGCTTCTTGAGCATGCGCGCCACGATCTCGTCGGCCTTGCCGCCACCGGGCACGTAGTCTTGCTTGGCGGGGTCCAGGCGCAAAATGTCTTTGCCCACCTTCTTGTAAAAACCGGCGCCTACCTTTTGGCCCAGTGCACCCGCCTTGAGCAAACCGTCAAGCACGGGCGGCGTGGCGTAGCTTGTAAAGAAGGGGTCGCTTTGCAGGTTGTCTTGCAGCGTCTTGATGACGTGGCCCATCGTGTCCAGACCCACCACGTCGGCCGTGCGGAAGGTGCCACTGCTGGCGCGCCCCAGTTTTTTGCCTGTGAGATCGTCGACCACGTCGTAGGTCAGGCCGTACTTGTCAGCCTCCTTCATGGTGGCCAGCATGCCGGCAATGCCCACGCGGTTGGCGATGAAGTTGGGCGTGTCGTTGGCGCGTACCACGCTCTTGCCCAGAACGCGGGTGACAAAGGTTTCCAGGTGGTCAAGAATCGCAGGCTGCGTCGTGGGGGTGTTGATCAACTCCACCAAGGCCATGTAGCGCGGCGGGTTGAAGAAGTGAATGCCGCAAAACCGGGGTTTGATCTCGGCGGGCAAGGCCTCAGACAACTTGGTGATTGACAAGCCCGAGGTGTTGGACGCCACGATGGCGTGCGCCGCCAGGTGCGGCGCAATCTTCTTGTACAGATCCAGCTTCCAGTCCATGCGCTCGGCAATGGCCTCGATCACCAGATCACACCCTTGCAGCAAGTCTAGGTTGTCTTCGTAGTTGGCTTGCTGAATCAGCGCGGCTTCGTCGGCCAGCCCCAGTGGCGCCGGCTTGAGCTTCTTCAGGTTGTCGATGGCTTTGCTGACGATGCCGTTTTTGGGGCCCTCTTTGGCAGGCAGATCGAACAGCACCACCGGCACGCGCACGTTGACCAGGTGCGCCGCAATTTGCGCACCCATCACACCGGCACCCAACACCGCCACTTTGCGAACTTGAAAACTGGAACTCATGAAAACTCCGGGAGGATCAAACGGAAAAAGCCTGGCGCGCGCAGATTGCAACGCCGAGAGTGCTCGCGTTACTCGACGCGAATCCAAGACTGGGTGCGACCAAGCAGGGGCGCGCCCACGTAGCCGCGCACATCCAGCCGCTTGCCGCCGTCGGCGGGCGTGATGCGAACTTTGTAGGTCTTGCCGTTGTTGGGATCGAGAATCGAGCCACCGTCCCAATAGGCCTCATCGGGGTTCTTCTTCACCCCTTCGATGATCGTCATGCCGGTGATGGACTGGTCTTTGCGCGCACCTTCGCACTTGTCACACTTCGAATCTTGTTTGGTGGGGTCGAGCAATTTGTCGATCTTGCCTGTGATCACGCCACCCGACTCACTGATGCGAACCAGTGATTTCTCAGTTTTGGTTTCGTCGTCTATCGTCTTCCAAAGACCCACTGGCGACGCTTGCGCCAGGGCGGCGGAGGACGCCAACGTAAGCAATAGGGCGAGGGGCCATGATTTGATGTTCATCGGAATCTCCAGTCAGTGACATGTTGAAGGGCCCCGTGTGGCCCCAAGTTGAAGGGCCACGATTGACCCCGAGATGATGGGCGAAGCTTAGCCCCGGAACGGTCGCCAAAACACTAAAACATGGCCTCTTCCATGGCCATCAATGGCGCCAAGCCAGTGCGTGCGGTGCGGATCAACCCCGCCGTTTCGGGCAGCAATTTGGCAAAGTAAAAACGCGTGGTGTGCAGCTTGGCGGCATAAAACGGATCGCCCGAATCTTTTTTGGCCAAGGCGATTTTGGCCATGCGCGCAAAAAAGTAGGCAAATACCAAGTGGCCACACACGCGCAGGTAATCCACCGCCGCAGCACCCACCTCGTCCTGGTTTTGAAACGCCTTCATGCCCAGCTCGGTGGTGAGCTTGGTGACCTTGTCGCCCAGGTCGGCCAGCGGGTTGATGAACTCTTGCATCGCCTCGTTGGTGCCTTCTTCTTCAATCAAGTCGGTGATGCGCTTGCCAAAGGCCTTGAGCTTTTTGGCGTTGTCACCCAGCACCTTTCGGCCCAGCAAGTCGAGTGACTGGATGGTGTTGGTGCCTTCGTAGATCATGTTGATGCGCGAATCGCGCACGTACTGCTCCATGCCCCATTCGCGCACGTAACCATGACCCCCGTACACCTGCATGCAGTGCGATGTGGCCACCCATGCGTTGTCGGTAAAAAATGCCTTGATGATGGGCGTGAGCAAGGCCACCTCGTCGGCGGCCGCTTTGCGCACGTCCTCGTCGGGGTGCTTCAGCTCTTTGTCGATCAGCAGCGCGGTGTGCATGGCCACGGCGCGGGCGCCCTCGGCGTAGGCGCGAGCCGTCAACAGCATCTTGCGCACGTCGGGGTGCACGATGATGGGGTCAGCTGCTTTCTCTGGGGCCTTGGGGCCTGACAGGCTGCGCATCTGCAACCGGTCTTTGGCGTAAGTCACGGCGTTTTGGTAGGCCACTTCGGTCAAACCGAGTGACTGGTTGCCCACGCCCAAGCGCGCCGTGTTCATCATCACAAACATGCTGGCCAAACCCTTGTTGGGCAGGCCCACCAGCGTGCCCGCGGCGCCATCGAGGTTGATTTGGCAGGTGGCGCTGCCGTTGATGCCCATCTTGTGCTCAATGCCCGTGCACTTGATGGGATTGCGAGCCCCCAAGCTACCGTCGGTGTTGACGTGAAACTTGGGCACCACAAACAATGAGATGCCCTTGCTGCCTGCAGGCGCATCGGGCAGTCGTGCCAACACCAAGTGAACGATGTTGGGCGTGAAGTCTTGCTCGCCTGCCGAAATGAAAATCTTCTGCCCCGTGAGCCGGTAGGTGCCATCGGTCTGTGGCTCGGCCTTGGTGCGCAGCATGCCCAAATCGGTGCCGCAGTGAGGCTCGGTCAAGCACATGGTTCCCGTCCAATGACCGCTCACCAAGTTGGGCAAGTACGTTTTCTTCTGATCTTCGGTTCCGTGGGCTTTGAGGCACTCGTAGGCGCCGTGTGACAGGCCGGGATACATGGTCCAGGCTTGGTTGGCACTGTTGAGCATTTCAAAAAAGGCCTGGTTCAACATCAGGGGCAAGCCTTGTCCACCATAAGCCGGATCACACGCCAATGAAGCCCAACCGCCCTCCACGTACTTGGTGTAAGCCTCTTTGAAGCCATCGGGTGTTTTGATGTCGCCGCTGGCTTTGTCGAGTTTGCAGCCCTGCTCGTCGCCCACGCGGTTGAGCGGAAACAATGCCTCGGCGCAGAACTTGCCACCCTCTTCCATCACGGCGTTAAGGGTGTCAACGTCCACGTCAGCATGCGCGGGCATCTGTTTGTACTCTTCAACAGCACCCAGCAGTTCGTGCGCTACAAATTGCAGGTCGCGCAGGGGTGGGGTGTAGCTTGCCATGGTGGAATTCCTTTGGTTTCGGTAGTCAAAAATGCAATGACGTGCCAAGCGTGGTTTCAGCGCTTGGTGCGGCTTTTGGTGACTGGGCCAGCGACTGCGGCTGCGTCGGTACGGCTTGCGTCCAGCAACCGCGCAAATCCACGCCGAGCCCTTTCAATGGAGCCCGGTTGCTTCAAAAAGCGGGCATCGTGGTGAAGCGCCAGAATCAATCCGTGGATTTCAAACAGCATTTGGGTGGCATCGGTGTCGGCTCGCAAGTGACCCACCGCCATGGCCTGTCGAATGGCGCGGTCCAGCGCCGTTTGCCATGCTTGCACCATGCCAGCCAGGGCGTCTCGAACGGGCCCGGGGCGGTCGTCAAACTCCACCGCGCCGCTGATGTAGATGCAGCCCGCATCCACCTCGACCGAGACGCGTCGCAACCAGCGTTCGAACAACGCGGTTAGACGGGGCAGCCCCCGCTCGGCCACGATGGCTGGATAAAAAACTTCTTCTTCAAAACGGCGGTGGTACTCACGCACCACCGAAATTTGAAGCTCCTCGCGCGAGCCAAAGTGGGCAAACACGCCCGACTTGCTCATTTTGGTAACGTCAGCCAAAGTGCCTATGGACAGCCCTTCGAGCCCACCTTGAGAGGCCAAACGCAAAGCAGCGCCCAAGATGGCAGCGTGCGTTTGTCGGCCTTTGTGCACGGCGCCCTCGGCTTTGGGGGCTGCCTCCTCGACCCACACCCCGGTCGGCGCAAGGCGTGTGCCGCGCAGCGCGGCGCGCCTCGCGCGCGGCATCGCAGGCACTGCAGCGGGCGGTTGCTTAACTTCTTCGGGGGCTCGGACCATGGCGGTGCTGAACTCTTGTGCAAGGGCCCCACCACGCGGGCCGGTATAAAACGAACGTTCGTTCTATTTTGCACAACTTCCAGCCGTTCGCCCAGAGGCTTGAAGCCCTTTCTCTAGGGGCGCATGTCTAGGGAGACCAGCCTCGTGAATTTGTCACGCCCCTCGTTCACGTGCATATCCTGCACGCCCATGGGCCAAGCGATGCCACGCCCCACGCGTCAGGAGCTGCGCCGACTACCAACCTTGCAACCCAACCCTTATCGCCGAATGGTTTACGCTATGCCTGTCAACAACGGGTACGGAAGCCAAACGTGGAAGTCCTGCAACTCGACATTTCGGGCCGACCGCAGGCCTGGATCAGCGCCAAAGAGGCGGCGGTCATTTACGCCAGCGACGGTGTCGCCTGGACGGTTGGCAGCGCCTTTCGCGTGTTGCGTGGTGGCACGCAGCGCGCCACGGGCTTGCAGTCGCGCATTGACGTGCACCCCATCGTTGCCGTGCGTGGTGCCATCCCCAGCCGTGCCTGGCGCCACACGCCGGCCCTGGCCAATGTCAAACTGTTTGCGCGCGACCGCATGGTCTGTGCCTATTGCGGTGGTGGCTTTCACTTGGACGAGCTAACGCGCGAGCACATCGTGCCAACATCGCGCGGCGGCAACGACAGCTGGATGAATTGCATCACCGCCTGCCGCGGCTGCAACGGGCGCAAGGGCAACCGCTTGCCCGAAGAGGCCAACATGACGCTGATGTACCTGCCCTACATCCCGAGCCTGCACGAAGACATGATTCTGCGTGGGCGCAAGATATTGGCTGATCAAATGGAATTTTTGCTTGCCAGCGTGCCCCGAAGCTCGCGCTTGCACGGCTAACGTCGGCAGCCCGCAGCGCCGGCGCCGCAGTGCGTGGCCTTACTGACCCCCCAAGGCAGACGATGAAAGACATCCTCAACTTCATCAACGGCCGCTTCGTGGCCACATCCCAAACGTTTGACAAACGAGCGCCTGTCGATGGCAGGCTCATCGGCCGCGTTCATGAGGCCAGCGCTTCTGACGTGGATGCCGCTGTCACCGCCGCTCAAACCGCCTTGCAAGGTGATTGGCGGCGCATGACGGTGGTCAAACGCACCGACATGCTGCATGCCGTGGCCGATGAGATCAGCCGCCGTTTCGACGATTTTTTGCAGGCCGAGATGGCCGATACGGGCAAGCCCCATGGGTTGGCTTCACACGTGGACATTCCGCGTGGTGCGGCCAATTTCAAGGTGTTTGCCGACATCGTCAAAAACGTGCCCACCGAAAGCTTTGTGATGGACACGCCCGACGGCGGCAAGGCCATCAGCTACGGCTTGCGCACGCCGCTGGGCGTGATTGCCGTTATTTGCCCCTGGAATCTGCCCTTGCTGCTGATGACGTGGAAGGTGGGTCCAGCACTTGCCTGTGGCAACACGGTGGTGGTCAAACCCTCCGAAGAGACGCCTTCCACCGCCACGCTGCTGGGCGAGGTGATGAACAAAGTCGGCGTGCCGCCAGGGGTTTACAACGTGGTGCACGGGTTTGGCCCCGGGTCGGCTGGGGAACACCTCACACGCCACCCAGGCGTCAGTGGCATCACCTTCACCGGCGAAACGCGCACGGGTGAAGCCATCATGGCCGCCGCAGCCAAGGGCATCCGCCCAGTTAGCTTTGAGTTGGGGGGCAAAAACGCCGGTGTCGTGTTTGCCGACTGCGACTTTGACAAGGCCGTGGCTGGCATCTCGCGCAGCGCCTTTGAAAACTGCGGCCAGGTGTGCCTGGGTACTGAGCGTGTTTACGTGCAGCGCCCCATTTTTGACCGGTTTGTGCTGGCGCTCAAAGCCAAAGCCGAAGCCATGAAGTTGGGCCCTTCAAACGAGCCCGGCGTGACGATGGGGCCGCTGATTTCGGCCGAGCACAAAGACAAAGTCATGTCGTACTTTGCGCAGGCCAAGGCCCAAGGTGCGACGGTAGTCACGGGCGGCGGCACCCCGCGCATGGCTGAAGCACTTGCCAACGGCCACTGGGTGCAGCCGACCATCTGGACAGGATTGCCCGAGAGCTCATCGGTCGTGCGCGAGGAGATCTTCGGCCCCTGCTGCCACGTTGCACCCTTCGACACCGAGGAAGAGGTCATCGAGATGGCCAACAACACCGACTACGGCTTGGCCACCACCGTTTGGACGCAAGACATCGGCAAGGCCAACCGGCTCGCGGCAGCGATCAACGTGGGCTTGTGCTGGATCAACAGCTGGTTCTTGCGTGACTTGCGAACCTCGTTCGGGGGCGCCAAAGCGTCGGGGATTGGTCGCGAGGGTGGCGTGCACTCGCTCGAGTTTTACACCGAGCTTCGCAACGTGATGGTGAAGCTTTAGCCCCGCAAAGCGCCGCCTCAGGGCGTGCGCTGCTCCACGTCAAACACGCGAATCGACCGAGGGGGGATGCTCACCCGTGCGCGCCCGCGTGAATCGGCCAATGTCACCTCGGTAACGAACGACGAGCCAGCGCGCCGCGGAAACACGGGCGCCATGCGGGCACGTCGTGGCAAGTCATTCACCTCCAATTCGATGCGGGTCTTGCCATAGTTGACGAGCACCAACGTTCGCTCGTCGTCGAGCACGCGCTGGTAGCCCAACACCAAACGGTTGGCAAACGGTGATTCAAACTCGCCCTTCGCCAGCGACGGTCTGGACTTTCGCAGCGCAATCAAGTCTTTGTAGTAGGTGTGGATCGACTCGCGGTCGATGCGCTGCGCATCCGCGTTCTGCGTCGATGCGTTGGGCGCCAGGGCACGAAAGGGAGTCCCCGTGGTGAAGCCGCCCGTGCCCAGATTGTTGCCGGCCCAACTCATGGGGGCGCGCAGCAATTGGTCGGCATTGAGGGGCGGTGCTGGCTTCAAGCCCGCCTGACCTATCTCTTCGCCGTAATAGATGAAGGGTGTACCGGGTAGCAGCAAGTAGCCTGCAGCCGCCAGCTTGTAGGCGGTGGTGTCACCCTCCACCTGGTCCCACAACCGGGCACCGGCAAAGCCGTCATGATTGGAGACAAACGTGGCCATCGAAGCCGGGGCCGAACGAAAGTAAGTGGCAAGTTCTTTGATCGACGTTTGGTCGCCCCGTGCCGCTTTGGCAAAGTGTTGTGCTTGTTCAAAAGCAAAAGCGCCGCCACACAGGGCCGGAGCGCCATACGCCTGCGGTTGTTGCGTGGCCTCACAGACAACGTATCTGCCGGGGTAGGCTTTGATTTCTTGTGCCAACAGTGCGGTCATTTGTCGGCTCTCTGGCTGGTCGTTCCAGCGCTGGGCATCGTTTTCGATCAAGTGCGGTACCGCTTCCAAGCGAAAACCGTCAAGCCCCCGGTTGAGCCAGAACCTCAAATTGCTGATGTGGAAATCCACCACTTTGGGGTTGCGCCAGTTGAAGTCGGGCATGTCGCCCCCAAACGTGCCGAAGTAATGACCTTTGGCGCCCACGGGCGGCGCGGGCAGCGCTTCCCACTTGCCCTTCCATTCCCAGGGTTTGGCAGCAGCGTGATACCACGGGTTTTTGTCCCCAATGCTCCACCCTTGGGGTGCAGCGTCCGACCAAACATACCAATCGCGGTAAAGGTTGGTGGTGCCTTGGCGCGAGGCCACAAAAAGAGGATGTTCGGCTGCACTGTGGTTGGGCGTGTAGTCCATGATCACACCCATCCCGCGTTGGTGGGCTTCGCGAATCAGGGCATCAAAGTCGGCCAAGCTGCCAAACGCAGGGTCTATGGCGCGAAAGTCGATGGTGGCGTAACCGTGATCTTTGTCGGCACTGGGGGTGATGGGCATCAACCACAAGCCCGAAACGCCCAAATCCTTGAGGTAATCGAGCCGCTGGGTCAAGCCTTTAAGATCGCCAATGCCATCACCGTCACTGTCTTGGTAGGCTCGCACGAATATTTGCATGAACACGCCGCGGTTCCATGCTTCAGGCAACCCACTCGGCGCGTGCTTGGCGGTGATGTTGGACGTGTCGATCAAGACGGCAGCAGGCTGCGGCTGCGCCGGTGTTGCGGTGGGTCGCCAAACAGCGCACGACGCCAACAACGCCAAGATGGCCAACGCCATGCCGACGCGACAAAGACCTGTGAAGCACTGGTTGGTAGGCGGCATCGACAACGGATCGCTCAGGGAATGCATGACTTGTGGGGGCGTATGAACGCGGGTGACGCCATCGATTCAAAGTCTCGATTCTTATCGATTCGAACGCGGCTGCGTGTTGGTTTGCCCTCAAGGAGGGGGGGCGACACCATCAACGAGACGCCAAGACGTGACGGAACGTTGCAGAAGCGACACCCATCACGGGGATGGACGGGCCTTCGCTTGCACGCGTTGCCGCAACCGTTGTACGGCGCTTTCAACCGTGGTGAGCACGCGGCAACCCGTGCGCGACGCCACGGTTGGCGCAGCCCGCGCCAAGCTGAACTGAGCCAGCGCTATCACTGTGCAGCCGCGCTCGCACAATCGCTCTGCCGCATCAGCGGCCAGCTTGTCATGCGTGGTTTCATCACCTCGATTGAGTGCGTCCATGGCGCCCGCCGCCAATTCGGTGTGCAACACCGTGTCGTCGGGGAACTCGCGCGGCATGGACATCAAGGTGGGCGCAAAGGAGGCAATCAACCCCAAGGGATGCCCCTGGCTTGCAAGCACAGCGTCGTCGACCATCGCTTCGTTGGGCTTGAGCACCGGCAGCGTTGCGTGTCGCTGTGCCACCGACTCAATGCACGGCCCAAAGGCCGAACACGTGAACAACACACCGTCTGCGCCAGCCGCCACCGCATAGTCGCCCAGCGCCGCAAAACGCGCCGTCATGGCCTCGTCCAACACGCCCTGTGCCGCCGCCAAGTCGGCCGACAAACTGTCGTCCAGCAGGTTCATGCAAAAGGCCTCTGGCCAATCGCGCGCCATGGCTTGGTTGATGGGCGCCACCGAGTGGGCCAAGGCGTGGATCAATGCAATGCGCGTCATGCAACAGCCTCTTTGTGCGTGCGCAGGGTGTTGGAGCCCTGACCATTCATGCGGCGCCCTTGCGCCCACCACACAAGTGCCGCCAGCAGCAAGGCGGGGATGTAAAACCAGTGCTGACTCGCACGGTCGGTGCGCACGTTGACGGCGCGCACGTTCCAGCCCTGCTCGAACCCCGCCTTCTTGGCGCGCGTGCCAAATTTGACAGCCCCAATTTGCACCTTGTCACCCAGTGCCATCATCGTCAAGCCTGCATCGTTCAGGCGCTTGCGGCCATCGTCTGATTTTTCACCCAAGCGCACCGCCACGGTTTTGATCACCTCGTCGCCCTCCAACGTGGTGCCAGCGATGCGCATCACGATGCGGCCGTTGTTGGGTGCGTCGCGGGCCAAGTCAAGCAGCCTGGTGGCGGGCTCATCACGGTACTCAGGCGCCAACCTGTCCATGAAAAAGTCGGGTCGAAACAGGAGCGCTACCGCCAATGACAGCGCAGCCATCTCCCACCACCTCATCTTGATTCGAAACCACCCCATCGTGACCGCCGCAAAAAGCAGCATGGCAACGGTGCTCGCGCCCACCACCTTGATCAAGTCCCAAGTTGACTCAACGTCAATCAACAGCAACTGAGGGTTGAAGATCCAGATGAACGGCAAGATGACCGTGCGCAATGCGTACACAGACCCTTGAACGCCTGTTTTGATGGCGTCTTCCCCACTGATGGCTGCTGCTGCAAAAGTGGCAAGCCCCACCGGCGGCGTGATGTCGCCCATGATGCCGTAGTAAAAAACAAAGAGGTGCACCGCAATGAGCGGGATGATCAAGCCACTTTGTGCGCCCAGCTCCACCACCACCGGGGCCATCAACGTGGCCACCAAGACGTAGTTGGCCGTGGTGGGCACACCCAAGCCAAGCACCAGGCAAACGAAGGCCACAAACAGGAGCATTGCAATCACATTGCCCTGGCTCACGAACTCCACAAACTCCGTCATCCGCAGTCCCAGGCCCGTGAGCGTGATGCCGCCGACGATGATGCCGGCCGTGGCAGTGGCCACACCGATGCCGATCATGTTGCGCGAGCCGTCAGTCAGGCCCCCAATCACCTCGCGCCAACCGCGTGTCCAACCATCGCCCACGGCTTGTTTGCGAAACAGACGCGTCAGCGGGTGCTGCGTGAGCATCAACACCACCAACACCACGATCGCCCAAAAGGCAGACAGCGAAGGCGACATTTCTTCAACCATCAAGCACCAGATCAAGGTGCCGATGGGCATCAAGAAATGCAATCCGGCGCGCACCGTGGGCCAGGTGTCGAGTGCCTTGGGGTTTTCGATGTCGATGTCATCGGGCAGGTCGGCACTCTTCGACGCTTCCCACAGGCTGTAGAGGTACAGCGCAAGCACCACCGCCCCGATCGCCCACGGCGCGGCGGCACCCAACACTTGCTTCAAAAAGGCAAGCAAGTAGTACAAAAGGGCGCACACCAAGACGCTGCCGCTGATGCCGAGCCCAAAGCGCATCGCGCTGCTTAAAAAGGGACGCGGCTCGCGGTGAACGATGGGTTGCATGCCGAGCTTGAGGGCCTCAATGTGCACGATGTACAGCAAGCCAAGGTAGCAAAGCGTGGCGGGCAAAATAGCGTGCATCACGATTTCGGCGTAAGGGATGCCCACGTACTCCACCATCAAGAATGCTGCTGCACCCATCACGGGCGGCATGATCTGACCGTTGACACTGGCCATGGTTTCGATGGCCCCGGCTTTGACCCCACCGTAACCCGCCTTCTTCATCAGCGGAATGGTGAAGATGCCGCCCGAGACCACGTTGCTAACCGACGAGCCTGAAATCATGCCGTTGAGCGCCGACGACACCACGGCCACTTTGGCAGGCCCGCCACGCAGGTGGCCCAGTGCCGCAAAGCTAACCTGCATCATGTAATTGCCGCCGCCTGCCCGATCCAACAGGGTGCCAAACAACACATAGACAAAAATCGCCCCGGTGGACACGCCCAGCGCAATGCCATACACGCCCTCGGTGGTGAGCCACATGTGCTGCAGCATGCGCGACAGTGAGGCACCCTTGTGTGACAGCACCTCGGGCATGTAGCGGCCTAGCATGGCGTAAGCAATGAACAGTGCCGCCAGCGCCGCCATCGGCCAACCCACGGCGCGGCGGGTGGCCTCCAGCAGCAACAGCAACCCCACGCAGGCCACCACGATGTCCATCGTGATGGGCTGCCCAGGACGCGTGGCCAGTTGGTTGTAAAACAGCAGCAAGTAGGCGCCTGCAAAAGCACCTATCAACGCGAACAACCAGTCGACTGCCGGAACGTAACCCCGGGGCGACGACTTGAATGCCGGCCATGCCGTAAACGCCAAGAACAGCGCAAACGCAAGGTGCAAGGCCCGCGCTTCGGTGTCGTTGAGGATGCCAAAGCCGAACGTAAAAGGCAATGGTGACGCATACCAAAGCTGGAACAAAGCCCAGGCCAACGACGCGGTAAAAATGACTTGCTTGGTGAACCCTGACGGCTTGCGCCCACCCGTGTCTGTGTCGGCCACCAACTGCTGCAGCGCCTCGGGGGCTTTTTCTAGATCGGTGGCCATGCACTTGCTTTCGCGTTGGGTTCAATGGGCAAGAAAAAGGGCGAAGCTGTTGAGGCTCCGCCCTACTTGCACGCTGGGCATGCGCCGCAGCGCCTTGGGGTTGGGGTCAGTGCGCTACTTGACCCAGCCTTTTTCTTTGTAGTACTTCACCGCGCCGTCGTGCAGCGGCGCTGACAAGCCGTCCTTCACCATGTTTTCGGGCTTGAGGTTGGCGAGCGCCGGATGCAATTTTTTGAACTCTTCAAAGTTGTCAAACACCGCCTTCACCACGGCATACACCGTGTCGTTGGACGCTTTGCTCGACGCCACCACGGTGGCCAGCACGCCATACGTCGGCGTCGGGTTGGGGTTGTTGGGGTACAGGCCACCTGGGATGATGGCTCTGGCGTAGTAAGGCTTTTCGGACACCAATTTGTCCACCGCGGGGCCTGTTAACGGTACAAGTTGCGCGCCACACGAGGTGGTCGGGTCTTGAATGTTGGCGCTGGGGTGGCCTACCGCATAGAAGAATCCGTCCACCTTGCCGTCGCAAAGGGCAGGGCCGTGCTCGTCGGCTTTGAGCTCGGAAGCGAGCGAAAAGTCAGTCAACTTCCAGCCCATGGCGCCCAGCATTTCTTCCATTGACGCGCGCGTGCCCGAGCCCGGATTGCCCACGTTAAAGCGCTTGCCTTTGAAGTCGGCAAAGTTCTTGACGCCAGCCTCTTTGCGAGCCAGCACGGTGAACGGCTCGGGGTGCACTGAGAAAACAGCCCGCAGATCACTGACTGCACCCGCGTCTTTAAACTGGCTCAAGCCCTTGGTGGCGTTGTAGTGAACGTCGCTTTGAGCAAAACCGAGGTCCAGCTCACCGCCCTTGATGGTGTTGATGTTGAACACCGAGCCGCCCGTGGACTCGACCGAGCAGCGGATGCCGTGTTTGGCCCGGTCTTTGTTCACCAATCGGCAAATGGCACCACCCGCTGCGTAGTACACACCCGTGACACCGCCCGTGCCCACGGTGACAAACTTTTGTTGGGCCACAGCTACCGGCGCCGCCAACGTTGCAGCCGCCAATGCAGCCATGGAAAGTACAAAACGCATGATCAAGATCCTCTTGGGTTGCAGCGGCGGTAGCCGCTGATCACGCCGGGCTGGCCGGCAAGACGTCGTTGACGGCCAGTGCAAGCCTGTCCACCAACGCTTCTAACTGCTCGATGGTGCATGTGAAAGGCGGTGCAAGCAATACGTGGTCACCATGACGGCCATCCAGGGTGCCGCCCGCAGGGTAACAAAGCAAACCATGCGCCAATGCGCACACTTTTATTTTGGCGTGGATGCGCAAGGCTGGGTCCAGGGGCACTTTGGTGGATCGGTCGGCTACCAGTTCGATGCCCTGAAACAGCCCACGACCGCGGATGTCACCGACGTTGGGGTGGCTGCCCAGGCGTGCCCGCAGCATGGCGTCAAGCTGCAGCCCACGCGCGCGCACTTGCGCCAGCAAGCCTTCGTCACGAATCACCTTTTGCACCGCCAAAGCGGCTGCACAGGCGATGGGATGGCCCAAATAGGTGTGGCCGTGCTGAAAGAAACCGCTGCCGCGACGCATGGCATCCACGATGCGCTGGTGAACCAAGACGGCACCAATCGGCTGGTACCCCGCGCCCAGCCCTTTGGCAATCACCTCCAGGTCGGGCAGCACGCCCTCTTGTTCACTGGCGTGCAGGCTGCCGGTTCGGCCCATGCCGCACATCACTTCATCCAAGATCAACAGCACACCGTGGCGGTCGCAAATTTGGCGAATGCGCTTGAAATAACCTGGCGGCGCCGTTACAGCGCCCATCGTGGCACCTACCACGGGCTCCGCGATGAAAGCCGCCACCCGCTCGGGGCCAATCCGTTGAATCTCGGACTCCAATGCGTCGGCCATGCGCTGGCCGTAAGCCACCAAGGTTTCGTCGTTGCGTTGGCCGCGGTAGGCATAACACTCGCCGATGTGCGACACGTCAATCAGCAACGATTCAAACTGCGCCCGGCGCCAGCGGTTGCCGCCTGCCGAAAGTGCACCCAGCGTGTTGCCGTGATAGCTCTGCCAGCGCGCGATGATGTGGTTCTTCTGCGGTGACCCACACTCAGCGTGATATTGCACGGCCATCTTGATAGCCGCCTCCACCCCCTCGGAGCCCCCACTGACCAAGTACGCATGGCTCAACCCCGCTGGGGCATGCGCGATCAGATCGTCAGCCAATGCTTCAGCGGGTTCGCTCGAAAAAAACGACGTGTGCGCGTATTCAAGCTTGGCAGCCTGGGCCTGAACCGCCTGCACCACCGCCGGGTGCCCGTGCCCCAAACACGACACCGCCGCGCCACCTGAACCATCCAAGTAGCGCTTGCCTGTATGGTCGATCAAGTAAGGCCCGTCGCCCCCCACCGCGATGGGGTAAGTGCTGCGCAAGTCGCGGTGGAAGACGTGGGTCATGCTTTGCGCGGTTCGCGGTGAAGACACCATGGCAACAGCGCCATTCTCACCAGCACCCCACCCTCCTACTGCGGCTTGTAGGCTTGGTCTGGACGGACTGAAGCCACGCCCACGACCTCGCGCAGGGCTTCGAGCTTGTTGGGGGCCACGCACCCGTTGACGAGCATGAAGCGGTCGTGGCGTTGCAACTTGGACAAGCCGGCCACTTGCAGCGCCTGCACCACACCGCTTAGGTTGCCCTGTTGGGACGTTTCGATGCGGACAGTGACGTTGACGGGACTGAGTTTTTTGGGGGAAAGCATGCCCACAGAATACAGCAGCGCCGGGGGTGGTTCAAGCGCCCAGGCTCGTCACGCAGGTGGCTGCGGCTCCGACGACCAAGCCGAGCGGCCTTCAACGGCGCTGGGGCGCCACCAACAACCCTCTTCCCACGTCACGCGCTTTGCCTGGCAAGCGCCTGCTGGTTTGCAGCAGCCTAGCCCACAAGGCCCAACCGCGGTAGCTGGGGTTGGACTGGGCCAGCAGCGCCGCCACCCCTGCCACGTGTGGTGTCGCCATGCTGGTGCCATTCCAGCGCGCGTACTGACCGCCCGGCAGTGACGACAACACCTCGACCCCCGGCGCAGCGATGTCGATGTCCTGCCCCGGGTTCATGCCGCCGCAGGAGAACGCGGCCGGTGCATAGGCGCGGTCCACCGCTGCAACCGCCATGAAGGTGGACGCGTTGGCGGGCGACCCCACGGGCGCAATGAAGGCTGGCCGCTGGCTTTCATTGCCCGCAGCAGCGACCACCAAGGTGCCCGCGTCGAGGCACACTTTGCCGATCTGTTCGTAGTCGTCGTTGGGTGCATCGCCCAGTTGGGTGGCAGCACCAAGCGACATCGAAATGATGTGGCAACCCTGCTCCAAAGCCCAGTCCATGCCGGCGATGATGGAGCGATCGGTGCCAAAACCATCGTCACCCAGCACCTTGCCCGCGTAAATCTCGGCCTCGTGCGCGATGCCGTAACGCGGGCCGTGGCTTGGGCGCAAAGGCCCACAAGCCGTGCCGATGCAATGGGTGCCGTGGCCATGAATGTCGTCGGGCGAGCTCTTGCTGGCGAAGAGCTTTTTTGTGACTTTGCGGCCTGCAAAGTCGGGGTGCGTGTGGTCAAAACCCGTGTCGAGAACAGCGATTCGGATGCCTGCGCCCGTCAGGGTTGAGCTGTTGGCCTTGATGGCTTCAATGCCCCAGGCAACCGTCAATTCGTCAAATCGCGCCGCCGCAGAAAACAGCGCGTCAGGATCGTCCTGCGATTCGCGCAGCAGGGCTTCAATCAGTTGGTCGACGCCTGCACGGTAGCCCATCAAAAAATCGCGTGTCGAGGCACCAGACACCGTCGTGCTGCGGGTCAGTGGAATGGGCGTCGATGGGTAACCCATGGGCTGCCCGGCGGGACGGTAAATCCGCTCTTGTCGCACCGAGCTTGCGCCGGGGTGCTCGGCGCCCGTGCGCAGCATGGCATTGAGCTTCGCGGTACTGCTTCGCACGATGGCGATGCCAAAGCGCTCAAAGTACTGAACATCGGCGCCCCCAAAGTCATTGGGAACCGATGCCACCGACTTGAAGTCTTTGGACGACGCCACCCGAAACCCGCCCTGTTCCATGCGCCTGATGCCAGGGGCCGCAGCACCCGGTGCAAAACGCATCACCAAGCCCAAGCGGGGGTGCTCGGCGGCGGCAGCGGGCTTGGTCGCCAATGCCGCCGCTGGTTTGGCGGCGCGAACCGACCGGAGTTTGGTGGGTTGAACTGCAGACATGCGTTTGGTGGCCATCACGAATTCCTTGGCGTTGCAACGCACAAAGATTAATCCCGGTGATGTCCGAGCGCCCGTTTCTGCAGCCAATCCTTACGCCTTTTTGATGACAGGCGGCCGTCAAGTCACTCAGGAGACAATCCCATGGCGTCCGCGAGCGGGCTTTTTCAGTGACTGATACAAACCGTGTGGAGTTTTCAATGAACCGTCGCTTTGCCAGTTGGTTGTTTTGCATGGCCGTGGCCACCGCGTGGCCAATCACCAGCACGGCGCAGAGTTGGCCCACCAAGCCCGTTCGTTTGGTGATTCCATTCCCAGCCGGTGGCGCGACCGACATCATCGGCCGATTGGTCGCGTTGAAGCTCAGCACCGCGTTGGGCCAGCAGGTGGTGGTTGACAACAAGCCCGGGGCCGGCGGTTCGTTGGGCGCCGACTTGGTCGCCAAGGCACCCGCCGACGGCTACACGATCCTGTTGTCGACCAGTTCCACCCACTCAATTGGCCCGGCACTGAGCGCCAAACTGCCTTACGACGCCTTTCGCGACTTCACGCCCATTGGCATGGTGGCCACGGCGCCCAGCGTGTTGGTGGTGGGGCGGGACTTTCCGGCCAAGACAGCAAAAGAGCTTGTGGACTTGGTGGCCAAGAATCCCGGCAAATACAATTTTGGTTCCAGTGGCATTGGAACCTACCCTCATTTGTCAGCGGAAATGTTCAAGTGGCGTGCGGGTGGCTTGTTCGTGGTTCACATCCCATACCGCGGCACGGGCCTGGTGATCACCGACTTGGTGGCGGGGCAGATCAGCTTCTTGATGGACAGCATCGTCTCAGCGCAGCCGCACATCAAAGACGGTCGGGTGCGACCGCTGGCCGTGACCGGCGCCAAACGCTCAACGTCCCTGCCCAACGTGCCAACCATGGCCGAAGCGGGTGTGCCCAACATGGTGCTGTCCAACTGGTTTGGCTTTTTTGCCCCCCCGGGCGCGCCGGCGGACATGGTGCAGCGCCTGAACCGCGAGCTCAACGCCGTGGTAAGCATGCCCGACGTGGTGGAGCGGCTGGGTAACTTGGGTGCCGAGCCCATGGGCAGCACGCCCGATCAGTTTGCCAAGCTCTACCGCGACGAACACGAGGCATGGAAGGCGTTGATATCGCGGGCCAACATCAAAGCCGATTGACGCGCAGACGCTGCGCAACATCCGGCTATGGCGCTCTGGGGCCTCCCGGTCTACACAAGCGTGTGCGCGCGTTGCCACGGGCGTTGATCCAAACGGTCGGAAGGCTGCCGCAAAGGGGCGAGCTGCGGCCAAATCAGAATGATTCCGTGATGCTTCAGTGATGACTTCGCCGTCGCGTGCGCCAACACTGCACCACGTGCTGCGGTTGCGGCGCGAGCCACGTCTAGACGACCCACCGGAGCATTCACATGAAACACACTCGACGCCACGCGTTCAAACTTCTTGGCATCACATTGGCCCTTGGTGGCCTGGGCTTGCCCGCCTCGGCAACCTACCAGGACGACGAAGATGACACAGTCAGCTTTTGATCAGGCCATGTCTTCACAAGCACCAACGCAGTGGCCGGCAACGAACTTTTGGTTTATGCGGCACCCGCAAATGGCTCGCTGACCTTGCAAGTGCGTTTGGCCACACAAGGCTCGGGCACCGGCACGGGCTTGGGAAACCAAGGTGCTGTGACGTTAAGTGGCGACGGGCGCCACCTTTTTGTAGTGAACTCTCTCAGCAACAGTGTTTCGACCTTTGCCATTCGGCGCCATGGGGTGGTGCTCAAGTCAGTGATTGATTCGGGCGGGCAGCGGCCCATCAGCGTGACAGAGAGCGATGGCACCGTGTACGTGCTCAACGCGGCCGGCGCAGGCAACGTCACGGGCTTTCGCAACGTGCGCGGCACCCTCAGCCCGCTCAACAGCACGCAGCCACTGTCAGCCGCCACCGGCACGGGCGCTGCGCAAGTAGGCTTCAGCCCCGACGGTGAAGTGTTGTTGGTGACCGAAAAAGCAACCAACAAACTCACCAGCTATCGCGTGCGACGCGATGGGCGACTTGACGCTCCGCTGGTGACCGCCTCGGCCGGGGCCACACCGTTTGGTTTTGCCTTTGACAAGCGCGGTCACGCTTTGGTGTCTGAGGCCTTTGGCGGTGCAGCCAATGCCAGCGCCGTGTCGTCGTATGACTTCGAGGCGTGGGCGCCCGCCAAACCGATATTGGTTACGGCGTCGCTGGGCACCACGCAATCTGCGGCGTGCTGGGTGGTTGTAACCCCCAACAGCCGCTACGCCTATGTCACCAACACTGGCAGCGGCACGATCAGCAGCTACGCGATCCAACGTTCTGGCAAGCTGACCTTGGCTCAGGGCATTGCGGCAACATCCGCCGGTGGCCCCATCGATGCTGCCATCTCGGCCAGCGGGCGCAGCCTGTTTGTGCTGAATGCGGGCAGCAATCGCATCACGTCGTTCAGCATCGCGAGCGATGGCAAGCTGAGCGACGCCTCCATGGTCACGGGGTTGCCAGCTGGCAGCAACGGTTTGGCAGCCAATTGAGCTTTGCCTTGGCTCAGACCGCGTGCGGCAGCAAAAACTCAAACCGCGTTCCGCGTTTGAGCTCGGAATGCACACGCACCACGCTGCCATGCAAATCCAAAATACGCTTGACGATGGCCAAGCCCAAACCGGTGCTGTTGGACCCGCCGCTGGTTTGGGCTTCGGTGGCGCGCCAATACCGCTCAAACACGTGGGGCAGGTCTTGGGTATGAATGCCCTGTCCCGTATCGCTGACGCTGATTTGCATGAAAGCGCCTCGATTCTCGATCGCCAACGCCACCGCACCGCCAGGCGCGGTGTACCGCAACGCGTTGTCGATCAGGTTTTGAAGCACACGCTCGATCATGGCAATGTCTGCCGACACTTTGGCTTTGGCATGACTGCCCGCAGCAAGGTTGAGCGAGAGACCTCGCTGCTGAGCCGTAAGCTGGTAGTTTTGAACCACGTCTTGCAAGAGTTCGGCCAAGCAAAAAACCTCATGCTTGGGCTCGATCCGGCCCGCATCCAGCTTGGAAAGTTCGAACAAATCGGCAATGCGTTTGCCCAGCAAGTCCCCATGTCGCAGGGCTGTTTTCAGGTGCGCCGTGCGTGTTGCCACGTCAAGTGCGTCACCACGCAGCAGCACGGTCTCAACGTAACCTTGAATGCTGGACAAGGGTGTGCGCAAGTCGTGCGAAATGTTGCTGACCAACTCGCGGCGTTGTCGGTCACCGTCCTCGAGGCGCTGAAACTGCTGGTCGATGCGGGCTCGCATGGCATGCATGGCGCGCCGCAACACGCTGATTTCGCTACCGGTGTCGAGCACACCGTGGGTGTCGCCTTCGACCCGAAAGGCATCCAATTGGTTGGTGAGTTGGCGAAGCGGTCGCGTGAGTTGGTGCCAGGTTAGCCAAAGCACAACGGTCGCCAAGCACGTGGCCAGCGCGACGCCCAAGGCAAGGGCTCGCAGAGCGTCTGAGTTGGCAAGACTGGCCGAGACCGCCTGCGCCATGCTGCCATTGAGTACGATGTACAAGTAGCCAGGCGCGCCACCCTCACGCGGCAACTGGGCCACTGAAAAAGTATTGAGGCGATCGGTTTGGCGTGGGTCGGTGCCAAGGACGGGCAGCCGCACGTTGGGCTGCGACGCGTTGGCCAGCAATCGGCGCACAGGCGCCAAGTCAATCTGCGCACCGACGGGGTCGCGGCCTTGTTGGCCATCCAGCGCGTGCGCCAGCACGCGACCGTTTGGATCCAGCAGATACACCTCCACCGCTGGGTTGATCATCATCACGTGTTCGGCCAGCGCCTTCACGCGGCTGCTCACCGGTTGGCCATCGACGTCGACCAAACCCGACGGCTGATGCTCAACCACGGACCGAGCCAGCCCCAGATTCATCCGCTGAGCCGCCTCGAGCGCTGTTTGGGCACTGTAGTGGGCGAACAGCGCGTACAGGGCAGCGCCCAAACCAAGCAGCAACGGCGCGGCCATCAACGCAGCGCGCACGTGCAGTTGCCGCCAAAGGGCGCCGCGCTTGGCCACGGCACCAGAGGCCTTCAACAGCCCCATCAAGCGGCAACCTCGAAGCGATACCCCACGCCCCAAACTGTGTGGATGAAAGCAGCCTCGGCGCGGTCGTCGCCCAGCTTGCTTCGAAGTCGATTGATGTGGCTGTTGACGGTGTGGTCGTAGCCATCATGGCCGTAGCCCCACACATCGGTCAACAATTCAGTGCGCGTGAAGACACGCCCCGGGTGCTGCACAAAGTGCCACAGCAAATCAAACTCGCGCGGTGTGAGCACCAGCTCGGCGTCTCCCAGCCAAACGCGACGCTGCATGCGGTCGACACGCAGTGGGCCGTGGGCCACCAGCGACGGCTTGTGCGCAGCGGCTTCAGCCGCATGGGCCGCCGTCACGGCCGAGCGCCGCAACAAGGCCTTGACTCGGGCTTGCAATTCAAGCACGCTGAAGGGTTTTGTTAGGTAGTCGTCCGCGCCCAATTCCAGACCCAGCACGCGGTCCAACTCGCCACTGCGTGCGGTCAGCATGAGGATGGGCACCGGCGACGCCCGTTCACGCAACGCTCGACACAGGTCCAAGCCGTTCAAGCCCGGCAAGCGAATGTCGAGCACGATGGCGTCCCACGGCCGTTGAAGCGCCAGCTGCAGACCGCCTGGACCATCGCTGGCCAAGGTCACGTCGGCAGGCAGTTCCGACAAGTGCATGGCGATCAGCTCGGCAATGTCGCGCTCGTCTTCAATCACCAAAACGCGACGAGCAGCCGAACTCACAGACGCTGCCTTCCGCTGTGTGGCACTTGAGGTTGTGTTGCTTTCGATCATCTTGCAGGTCAGGGGCGGCCGTTGCACAGGGGTCGCTACAACCCAACCCATTGTGACGCTGACGCGCAGCATAGTCATCACGAATCCATCACGGCCCCAAGAACCAAGGGTGTCCATGGTAAACACCAGCGTCGCGCCGCCAAGAGATCAGTGGGGGGGGCCACCCCTCGCGCAAGACCGACTCGCAGCCCCAGACCGCCATCAACAGTGACAAATTGGTGAGCAATGCGTGATGTGTTGCTGCGCGCGCGCTGATGTACTTCGTGCATGCAAAACCCGAGCTGCACCGATTTCAAGCAAAACCTGCAGGTAAGCGCGATCGTGCCAGCCCACAACGAATGCGCCAGCATCGCACGCGTTGTGTCGGGGTTGCTCGCATTGCGCAACAGTGCTGGCGGCGCACTGATTCACGAAGTGATTGTGGCCGACAACGGATCAACCGACACCACGTCCCGCGTCGCAGCAGGTGCGGGTGCGCGCGTGATTCAAGTACCCCGCTTGGGCTACGGACAGGCCTGCTGGGACGCCGTGCAGGCCAGCATCAGTGGCCGCTTGGTATTTGTAGACGGTGATGGCGCCGTTGACCCCAGGGACGTTGTCACTGTTTTGGACGCGCTCGACAACGGCTGCGACATGGTGATCGGGGTGCGCACGCATGTCGAGCCTGGCTCGATGTCCATCGCTCAACGCATGGGCAACGCTCTGGCGTGCCAACTGATGCGCTTGTTGTGGCAGATGCCTGCTCACGACCTGGGGCCACTTCGCGCCATTCGGCGTGAAGCATTCGATTCACTTGACATGCAAGACCGCGCATTCGGGTGGACCGTTGAGATGCAGGTGCGGGCGCATGTGTTGTCGCAACGCGTTTCCGAAGTGCCCGTGCGCTGGTTGGTCCGCACCGCGGGTGTGTCCAAGATTGGCGGTACTTGGTTAGGCGTCTACCGCGCCGGAACCGGCATTGTCGGGATGGTGGCACGCCTGTGGTGGCGCGAAAGGCGTCGCCCAAAGCCCATGAAAGATCCCTCCTCTTTGTCCCCTTCACCCCTTTCCTCAACCCGGAGCCATCCATGAAAAAAAGTCTCGCTCGAATCCAGATGGGTGCTTTTGCCCTCGCCGCCGCCAGCTTGTTTGTTGCCAGTGCCGCCAACGCGTCCACCGCCGAGGGAGGTGGTCCAGCGCAGATGGGCGCTGCCGCTGCCTACAACCTGGGAAAAACCGTCTTTGCCACCAAGCTGGCCTGTGGCACATGCCCCATGGCGGGCAAGAGCCTCGATGCAGCGATGGCCAAACAAGTGATCGCCAACAAGCCAAACGTGACGATGTCTGCGGACGAAAGCAAGGCGCTGGACGTCTACTTGATGCGTCGATTCAAGCTTTGAGTACCAAGGCCGACCAAACACCAGCCCTCCTCCAACAACCTCACTTCGCCCTCCCCATCATGATGAACTCACACGCACTTTCTCGGCTCGCCATGGGTGTGGCCGTACTGCTACCCACACTGGCCAGCGCCGAAGGCGCATCGCCCTGGTTGCCCATACCTGGCCAGTTCTCGCTCAGCGTCATCCACACCGAGCAAAGTGGCAAGAACGCCTACATCGGATCGGCCAAGGTGCCCATCTCTGCCGTCACTCAGGGCGGCGCCAACGCGTTCAAACGCTCCACATCGTCGCTGCGGTTTGACTATGGCATTTTCGATTCGTTGTCGGTCGACGCCACGTTGGGCTACGGGCAAGTCAAGGCCGGTGCTGCCGACAGTGATCGCGGGTTGAGCGATTCCACGGTCGGTCTGAATTGGCGCGTGCTTGATGAGTACGAGCGGCCAGGGTGGCCCACGCTAACGCTTCGTGCAGCAGGCATCATCGCAGGCAACTACGACAGCGCACGACTGGCGGCCCTCGGGAACGGGCAAAGCGGCCTTGACCTTTCAGTGCTGGTGGGCAAGCAATTGGTCCCAGCCTTGGCCGTTTGGGCTGAAGTCGGTGTGCAAAACCGCAAAGGCAGCGTGCCCAACGCCACGTACTATGAACTCGGCACCCGCGTCCGATTTGGTGGCATTTGGAACGCAAGCCTTGCCTACGCAAACAAGCAGTACGGCGGCACTTTGGACATCGGCGGCCCAGGCTTCAGCCCCGCAGCGTTTCAAGACGTCAAGGCAGAACGCAGCGTCGTCAAGCTGGGGACTGGCGTCTCGTTTGCGCAAAACCAGGGCGTGGGCCTGACACTGGCGCGCGTGGTTGCTGGCCGCAACACGGTCAAGGACGACACCGCGGTCAGCTTGGCTTACACGATCGGGTTTTGACGTCGTCCATTTGGCTGCGTACGCTGCTGGCATGGGGGGGCTTCGCCGGGCTTGCCCTGGCCGGTGCGCTGGTGCTGCTTTGGGGTGGTGGCGCCCATGGCAACGCGCCCCCCGCTCAACAAAAGTCGGCGCTCATCCTGAGCCTGATGTTGGGCACCGGAAGCTTGTTGTGGCTGGTGGTCGACCGACGCTTGGCGCACTGGCTTGCTGCGCCCTCTCATCGCCGCGCCTCGTTGGCCGCGCTCATGGGCCTGGCCCTGGTATTGCGGTGCATGGCGGCCAGCGGTTGGCCACTGCTTGAAGACGACCACTTTCGCTACCTTTGGGACGGCTTGCGCACCGTGACTGCGCTCGACCCCTACCGCCTTGCGCCGTCGGCGTACTTCGGACTCGGGGATCTGGACACTCGTTGGCAGGCTGTCCTTTCGGGCATCAATTTCCCCGATGTGCCCACCGTTTATGGGCCCGTGCTCCAAGGGCTCTTCGCACTGGCCCACCAGCTGTTGCCTGGCCATCTGGGCTCAATTCAAGCCCTGCTTGTCATCATCGACATGGGCGTTCTCATGGTGCTGGCTTGCATGGACGTGGACAGGCGCTGGTTGGCCGCGTATGCGGTGCATCCCCTGGTGCTGCGCGAAGCGATGACGCAAGCCCACCCCGACGGGTTGATGGCGTTTTGGCTGTTGTTGGCCTTGGTGGCATGGCAGCGTGGCGCTGCGCCGTCCGCATCTCGAATCACTTGCAACCACGTCGCATGGGGCGTCGGCGGGCTGCTGGGCCTGGCCATGGGCACGAAGATTGCTGCCGTGGTCGCCGTCCCCTTCTTGATGTGGCGAGGCAGCGCCGACGGTTCTGTTTGGCGCCCAAAGGTTGATGGGGCTTGGGCATGGCGTGTGGCCCTCGGCGCCATTGCAACAACGGTGGCCCTGTACGTGCCATTTTGGCTTGCAGGTGGCAGCGACATCGTGGCCCTGCAAGCATTTGCCCAGTCGTGGCGCTTCAATCCTTTGATGTTCCGGCTGCTTGCCGTTGCCACCACCGACCCCATGGCTCGAATGGTGGGCACCGCCATCAGCGCCGTGGGGCTGGCGCTGGGTGTTCGTTGGTGGATAAAACGCCAGCGGGGAGCTGGCGCCAGCACCATTCAAGGCACGCACGCTGCCTTGCCGCCTTGGCCCGCCGTGCACCTTGCGTTAGCCTGGATCTTGATCTGGTCACCCACCGTCAATGCCTGGTACTGGTTGTGGGCGTTGCCCCTGGCAACCGTTGCGAGAAGCACGGCCGTGCATGCCGCCGCGTTGACCAGTGGTCTGGCCTACATCAGCATGAACACCGCAGGCGTCGTTCCATGGCCTGTTACGTTGATTCAGCTCGTTGCAGTCGCTGTGGGTTTGGTGATCGATCAGCGCGCGGCCCTTACCGGCGAAGCACGTCCAGCCACGCACGCTGATCGTCTCGCAAATCCTGATCGCGTGACACCATCGACGTGCTGAGGGCCGTTCGAGTCGTGGTCTCGGGCAGTGGCAGGGGATTTGACAACAGCGCGTCAAGCAGCAGGCGTGCTTGCGCAAGCGTTTGGCCGTACTGCTCAAAAATTGACGACACATTGGCATGCCGCGCTGGGTCGTCCATCCAACAGTCGTAGTCAGTGACAAGACCCACCGTCGCGTAAGCCATTTGCGCTTCGCGCGCCAGAAACACCTCGGGCACATTGGTCATGCCCACCAGATGGCACCCGGCTTGACGAAAAAAATGGCTCTCGGCCCTGGTGCCGAGGCGGGGACCTTCGACGCACGCATAGACCAAGTCGGTATGAAGGGGACGCTGAATCGACTTGGCTGCCTTGACCACCGCAGCCGTCAGTGCCGCACTGACAGGGTCGGCCGTGGACAGATGTGCCGCCACACCACGCCCAAAAAAAGTGTGCTCTCGCAAGCCGCGCGTGAAATCAATGTACTGATTGGGCATGGCCAGATGGCCGGGCTCAAGGCGCTGCGCAAGACTGCCCACGGCAGAAAAGCCCAGCATCATCGTTGCACCGGCACGCTTGAGCGCAAAGACGTTGGCGCGGTAGTTGATCTCATGGGGCAACCACTTGTGGCCTGCGCCGTGGCGCGCCAAGAAGAGCACCGAATGACCCGCAAGGCAACCTTGCACCACGTCACCCGACGGAGCCCCAAAGGGGGTGTCGCGCGCCGTGCGTGATTCCACCACCATGCCATCGAGCTCGTAGAGCCCCGTTCCACCAACAATCGCGAGCATGTTTGATCGTCCTTGGTCAGCAGCAACCGCCACCGTCATAAAACCAAGTCGACGGCGAAACAAGCAAGTCATCGCGGCCCAAGCCGATCAGCGCTTGCGCTGTTTTGTCACACACCGCCAGGGGTTGGTTGGGCGTCAACACATGGCCCTTGCCGTCATCAAACAAGATCTTGTCGCCGAAGTAAATCGCGCTGCGGCCGGTGAAGACGCAAGGGCCATCGTCGGGCATGGGGTCTTTGATGGCACAGATCTCGACGCTTTCAATCACGATCAAGCGGTCGGTGTTGTAGTGGTTGGGCGAAAGCACGCGGTAGGGCCGCTTGGCTCGCACTTCGATGGTGCCAAACCCGGCGTCGGTCAGACGCTGCACGTACTGCTGCAGCGGAATGGCACCCGACAAACACAGCGCACGCAACCGATCGTCGTCTTGCAGGGCCTGCGGCATGGCTTGATCACACACAGGGTCGGACAGTATCAATCGGCCATGCGGCTTGAGCACCCGGTGCATCTCTCTCAAAGCTTGGCTCAGATCGTCGTGCGTGAAAATGTTGAACAAGCAGTTTTGCGCGGCCACGTCCACACTGGCGTCTTCGATGGGCAAGGCCAGCGCGTCGCCGCGCTTGAGATCTACAAACTCGCGTTTGAACCAAGGATTCTGCTGCTCGGCCCGTGTCAAATTGTCATCGCAAGCCTTGAGCATTTCGTCCACCACGTCAACACCCACGATGGCACCCGGACGGCGACTAAAGTACGCAAACTGCAACAGCTCCATGCCGCCGCCCACGCCCACATAGAGGATGCGTGGCTCGCGCACCAAGTCGCGAGGGTGCACGGTACTGCCACAGCCATAGTTCATCTCTAGCATGCGCTTGGGAATGTCAAGCCCTGGCAATTGCCAAATGGGCGTGGTGGTGCAACACAAACCCACATCGGGCGTCAGCGCCGCCTCGCGGTAAACGTCGCGTGTGGTACCCAGATACGTTTGTTCGTGGTGGTCTGTCATGGTGCTAGGTTGTACAAAAAGAATGCAAGAAGTGGCTTGGCAAGGCGATGCATCAAATCGTCGACGCAACAACAAGCCAAACAACGGACGCCGCTGATGCTGCCAGCGGCAGGGTCAAGATCCAAGAAGCCAGGATGCTGCGCAGCGCTCGGGTGTCAATCGAGCGGCTGACAAGACCCATGCCGCTGATGGCGCCAACACCCACGTGGGTGGTTGAAACAGGCAGCCCCAACAGACTTGCCGCCACGACGATCGTCGATGTCACCGTGTTGGACACGCACGCCGCGCCCTCGCTCATGGGCGTTATCTTGTGGCTTAGGGTTTCGGCGACGCGCCGGGCATGAAACACGCCGCCCGCCGCCATGGCCAACGCCACCATCACCATGCTGACGCGCACATTGAGTGCTTGCAGCGCCACCATCAATCCAACGATCTTGGGTGTGTCGTTCAGGCCTCGCGCAAAACACAGTGCAGTTGCACTCAGCCCGTGCCAAAAAGTCAAGCCGCTACGCGCAGTGAAACGATGAAGCACGTGGCGCGGTGGCGTGCGCGTTGCGGTTTGCCCACCCAGCGGTTGCGCACACGAGTCACCGCGCCCGCCAACAACCGCAAGACGCACGCCCAGGGCCGTGGCTCGCATGCTTGCGCCGCCGCTGCCCGCGTCGCCGACCCGCACTTGAAAGGGTGCAATGACCGGCTCGGTTGTAATGCACAAGCAATCTTCCGCCCGGCTCGCCCGTGCTCGCGACCATCGATGCCAAGCCAAATTTGCAGCAAGGCTAAGCGCCAGTGCAATCAAAGGCGACGTCAAAAGTGGCAAGGCAAAGCCCTTGGTCAACACGGCTGGGTTCAAGTCAGCACCCACGGCCATCCAACCGGCACCCACCATGGCGCCCAGCAAGGCATGCGTCGTTGACACGGGCAAGGCCAGACGCGTTGCAGCGATCACCGTCAGGCTCGCGCCCAGGGCAACTGAAAGCAAAAACGGGGGTGAAGCGGCCAAAGCATCAGGTACCAAGCCCTTGCCAGAAAAAGCTTTCACCAAATCGGCGGCCAACCACAACGACACCCCACTGCCCGCCAGGGTGGCCAACGTTGTCAACGCCAGAGCTTGGCGGTAAGTGGCAACACCACTCCCATAGAGCGTTGCAACACCCTTGAAGTTGTCATTGGCGCCGTTGGCGTAAGCCAAAAACATGGCACTCAAAATCAACCCAAGCCAGATCATGGCGCCACCTCCATGGGGGCGTCCAGCCGAACAAGTTCGGGCCAGTTGTCGGGCCAATGCACCAGATCGGCTGGCTCGTCAATGTCTGCCACAGGCGCCAACTCGGTATGCGACAGTTGGGCTCGATGCAGTCGCGTGCGCGTGGCCGTCATCACACCCGACGTGCTCCACGGCACACCATCAAACAGCGATCGCTCGAGCCGCTGCAGCCCAACCAACGCATAGCCCCCATCGAGTGCTGGCACCAACACAACGTCGTGGCGCACCAGTGCAAGCGCAGCTTCTCGCAGGCGCGCAGCGGTCAATGCCGGGGCATCGGTCCCGATCATCAGCATGTGGCGTGCCCCCGTGCGAGGAGGGCCAACGGCGCCCGCTTCGTCAAAGGCATGCACCATGCGTTGCCCCAAGTCGCCACCACCCTGGGCGTGAAGTGACATCCCGCTCACCCTGGCCCAAGACGCCCAGGCCGGGTGCGACGGGTCGGGGGTGCAACACAGCCGCACGGGGCCCACGTTGGCTGCCAATGCTTGTTGCAGCGTGTGCGCCAGCAAAAGTTGCGCCACACGCGCCGCGCCTTCGGCACCGAGGGCTGACATCAAGCGTGTTTTGGCCAATCCAGGCAACGGGGCTTTGGCCATCACAATGACCAAGCAGGGTGATTGAGACGTTGGCAGGCAATGGCCATCAAGCGCCGGTTGAATCATCGGTAGCCCTTGGCCAGATCGGCGGCCGACGCACCGCGCCAATACTGCCAGCGAAAACGCCACATCATGACGATGGTGCGCAGGGCGCCGTGTTGGTCCCAGCGCCGGCCCGACGTGACAACGCGATGTCGAAGGCAAGCTGGGCGCGATTCAAGCAACAACCGCCGCGACAGATCGATGTCTTCCATCAGCGGTTGATCAGCAAAACCGCCCATGCGTTCAAACACATCGCGACGCACAAAGATCGCCTGGTCACCGGTGGCAATGCCCGTCACCCGCGAACGCAAGTTCATCAAGTGCGCAACGCAAGGCAATAGCCGCGATTGGCCTCGAATGGCCACGTCAAATCGCCCCCACGCTGCCCCTTGGGCCAAAGCATCGCGCATCGCTTCAAGACCTTGCTCGGGAAACACGGTGTCGGCATGCAAAAAAACGAGGACGTCGCAGCATGCTGCAATGTTGACCTGGGCACCCGCGTTCATTTGTCGCGCCCGCCCCTTGGGCGATTGAATCACTTGGTCAGCATCCGATTGGCTTAGCGCCACGGTGGCGTCCTGGCTGCCACCGTCAACCACCACGACGACGCACCCGCGCGCGCGCGCCGCCGCCAGCGAGGCCAGCGTGGCGCCAATGAACGCGGCCTCGTTGAGTACTGGCACGATAAAAGCGAAGCGCATCGGCGCGAGCGTCAAGGCTGCGACTCGGAGCCTAGCGCCCCACCGCAGCTGCTGCCCTGCCCGGCGGTGCAGCCATAACAATGGTCAGCAATGCGGATCGCTTCGCCCACACCATCGTGCACCAACAAGTCGCGCAGATGGGGACGCATAAAACCGTTGACCTTGGCGCTCAATCCAAGCATTTGGTTGAAGTCGCAGTCGTACAGGTCGCCCTGCCAGTCGACACTGACCATGGACCGACACATCACCGTGTCAAGGTTTTCAGGGCGGTACGCGCTTCGCAGCAATTGCATGTAGCTTTCAAATCCGCCCTTGGAAACCAGCGTGCTTCCAAAGCGCTGAATGGGCATGTTTGTCAGCGCAAAAAGGTGATCAAAGTGAATGCCAAAGTGCGTCGCCAACTCGCGCTTGTAGTCTTGCTCAAGTTGCTGTTGCGGTGGGGGCAACGCCGCGCCTTGCGGGTTGTAGACAAGGTTCAGCACATGCGCCGCGTCACCACGGCCATAGCCCAGCGCGTTGAGGCGTTGCAGCCCAGCGATGCTGCGGTCAAACACGCCGTCCCCACGCTGCCTGTCCACATTGGCCGCCGAATAACAAGGCAAAGACGCCACCACTTCGACTGCTTGGGTGGCCAAAAACTCAGCGAGGTCTTCCTGCCCGGGTTCCGACAGAATGGTGAGGTTGCATCGGTCAATCACACGCGCACCCATCGCACGCGCCTTCATCACGAGGGGCCTGAAGTTGACGTTCAATTCAGGCGCGCCACCGGTCAGATCAAGTGTTTTGATGGCACGGGCTTGCATGACGTCCAACAACAGTGCCACGGTGTCCGCGTCCATGGCCTCGGTGCGATTGGGGCCTGCATTGACGTGGCAATGCAGGCAACTCTGGTTGCACCGGTACCCAAGATTAACTTGCAGCGTGTCCAGAGACGAGCGTGCAATAGAAGGAAAGTTGGTCCTGACAAGCCGGTGCAACGTTGCATGCATGGTGGGGTCGAAATCGTTTGGGGAAGTAAACAGACAACACTGACCTTGAAACGGCCAAAGTTCAGTCCCCTGAAATGTAGCAACAATCGCCCATCGATTTATCCCCAAAGTCTCACTGACGCATGACCAAACGGCGATGCAATTTTGGGCGATGAATCAGCACGCTGTCACGCGCGCTCTCGGTGCGAACCTGGCTCGGCAAAATTCGACGATAACGAACAGCGCGCAAGCTAAGCATTCTTGATTGACCTGTCGGTGCGCCCGTGCCGTGCCATTCGACCTGCCATGGTCACAATGTGCGCGACCGTTGCCTTGGCGGCGGCGGTGGGCTGCGAGCCTGATCGCGTGTACAGCCCCAATTGAATCGGCAGCATCGGTGCAACCAGCGGCAACTCCGCCAAGCGCCCGTCGCGGATGCACTGCTGCAAGAGCTGCGGCGGAAGCACGGTCACCATGTCGGTGTTGGCAATCAGGTCAAGCGCCACAAAGTACGAGCCGCAGTGCAAAACAGGCAGTGGCACGGGCAAGTTGTTGGCCATGAACGACCGGCTAACGATGTCGTCGGTGCTGTCGTGGGCCGTCATGTACAGCCAAGAGGCCTTGGCCAGCTCTTCCATGCTGCAAGGCTGCCTGCGAAGCATGGGGTGGCCCGGACGCACGGCCACGCGTGTAAAAACCTCGGCCAGTGGGCGGTAATCAAGCCCGGCATCCAAGTGAATGCGCGTGCGCTGCGTGATGGCCAAGTCCATCACTTCGTCACGCACCAACGAGAGCAACGCGCTGGGTGTGGTTTCCAAAATGCGAATGCGCGTCTTGGGGCGCTCGCGCTGCAGTGTGGTCACAAGCTCAGGCAAGAAGAGACTGGCCCCCACCGGCGAAAGCCCCAGTGCAAGCAAGCCCTGTCCGTCATCCACGGACTTGCGCGCTTCTTCAGCGGCTTTTCGAAGCTCGGCTTCAGCCACCCGGGCGCGCGCCAAAAACACGGTGCCCGCGGCCGTCAACTTGACGCCCCGACCGCTGCGGTGCAGCAACTCCACGTGCAGATCCACTTCAAGCTGCTGCAGCGCCCGCGACAGTGACGGCTGGGTCATGCCCAGTTGCCGCGCAGCCCCACGGATGCTGCCAGCATCGGCAACCGCAATGAACTGTTCTATGGCTTGAAGTCGCATCGAGCAATGCCTCCGGCGATGCACGGTCAGCATCACCATGCTGCATCGCGCATCTTCCCACGCCTTTGAAACGGCGCAACCATGCGTGCCATGCGCTGCACCTTGCCACGCCAACCTCCAGGAGTTCAACATGTCCAACCCACTTACCCGGCGGTCCTTGCTCAAGACGGCCACCCTTGCTTGCGGCTGCGGTTGGGTTAACGCCGGTTTCAGCCGCGTCGCGGTCGCGCAGCCTGCAACGGCACCATGGCGCATGCTTTGCTCGGGGCCCGCAGGCAGCATCCCCGACATCGTTGCTCGCAAGGTTTCAGAAAGCCTGGCGCGTGAGCAAGGCTTGACAGCGCTGATTGACAACCGCCCGGGCGCGGCAGGCCAAATCGCCGTCAATGCGCTCAAGGCCGCCCCAACCGACGGGTTGACCATGCTCTTGGCCCAAGGCGCACTGGCAACTGTCTACCCCTACCTTTACAACAAGCTTGCCTACGACCCGTTGCTGGACCTTCAGCCGGTGTCGTTGGCCAGCGAAATGACCCTTGCGCTGGCCGTGGGGCCTGCGGTGCCTGCCCAGGTGGTCACCGTGCACGATTTGGTCGCATGGATGCGCGCCAATCCGAAACTGGCCAACGTCGGCTCACCAGGCACTGGCACGTTGCCGCACCTGCTGGAGGCCATGTTGTTTCAACATGCCGAGGCCCCTTGGCAGCATGTGGTTTACGCGGGCGGGCCACCCGCCATGGTTGATTTGTTGGGCGGGCAAATCGCAGCGTTGGTGTTGCCCGAGGGCCTGATGCGGCAGCACAAGGCAACCGGTCGACTGCGCGTGCTGGCCACTTCGGGCACGCAGCGCAGCAGCTACTTTCCCGATGTTCCGTCGTTGGTCGAGCACGGGTTTCGCGATCTCGTGGTGCGCGAGTGGTTTGCATTTTTCATGCCGGCGCGGGTGGCACCCCAAGTGATCGAAGCCGCCTCCAAAGTCTTGCGTCAGGCATTGATGCAACCCGAGTTGGTGGCAGCGTTCAAAGACGCTGGCATGGTGGCGGCGTCAAGCACACCAGCCGTTCTGGCTAACAGCATTGCCGCCGAGCAACGCTATTGGCAGCCGGTGCTGCGCCAATTGGCCATCAAGGTTGAATGAGCATGACCGTGCTGGTGAACGACGGCAGCTCCCTCCTTCCCGGCGCTGCCACGCAAGCGGCGGCGAGCGTGCAAACGCGGCGCGCGTGGGACACTGCCGCTGCGGGTTGGCACGCCCATGCACCACTGATTCGCGCTTGGCTTGCCAGCGCAACCCAGTTGATGCTGGACGCGGCCAACATCCAGCCAGGCGCCCGGGTTTTGGACGTTGCCGCAGGCGCTGGCGACCAAACGCTCGATGTGTTGCAGCGCGTGGGCGCGAGTGGCCATGTGCTGGCCACCGACATCTCGCCAGCCATCCTTGCCTTGGCCCATTGCAACGCACGGGCCGCAGGCCATACGAATGTGAGCTTGAGGGTCGCCGACGCGCAGGCGCAGGGCTTGCCATGCGAAGCCTTCGACGCAGCCGTGTGCCGCCTGGGTTTGATGTTTTGCCATGAGCCCCTGCGCGCGTTAACAGCCATTCACACCGCACTCAAACCAGGCGGCCGCACCAGCGGACTGGTGTTTGCCGCCCCATCGCTCAACCCCTGCCTGCTTGCGCCCATGGCCATCGCCCAAAAGTACGGTGGCAATCCGTGGGCAGCAATGGGCTCGCCGTGTGAGCCCGGCACGCTGATGAGTTTGGGGCAGCCCGGGTTGCTGGAAAGTCTCTTGGCACGTGCTGGCTTCATCGACGTGAACGTGCGCAGCGTCAGCGCGCCGTTTGCCGCACCGTCGGTGGGCCACTACGTCCTGTTTCTTCAACAATCGGCGTCACCGATCATGGAGTTGCTTGCTCGGCTGTCACCGGCTTTGCAGCAAGCCGCATGGCAAGAGATGGCGCAAGCACTCGACATTTACAGCACCCCGGTGGGTTGGGTTGGCCCCAAGACGTTGCTGTTGTACGCAGCGACGGCGTCGCACCCTTGATGGGCCCGCACACCCAAGACACGCAGCGCGTGGTGGTGTCAACCGCCCGAACGATCGTCCACCATCGACGATCTGCGCAACACCCAAACCATGTAGCACGCAAACACCAGGGCCGAGGCCACCAGAATGGACAACTGCGCGGTGGCCGGCAAAGACGGTACCAGCGAAAACAACAAGGCAAAGGGCGCCCCACCCAAAGCGGTGGACAAGGCAATTTCAGCCACCGTGGTGTGGCGGCTGAACAGACCAAGTGCGTACGACAAGACGTCAACTGGAAAGGTCATTCGCAACAAAATGAGTGAACCCATGCGATGTTGCGGGTGGATGAGGCGGTCGATGTCGGCATGGCGCCGCACCGACGGAAGGTACCGCACGATCAAGGGTTGTGCATGCCGCCCCAAGGTGAAAGACGTCGACGCGCCAAGCACCCAGCCACTGAGCAAGAGCAGCGCAGTCCACCAGGGCCCCCACGCCAACACGGCCACAGGCAGCAGCGGCAGGTTCGTTAGTGCGGGCACCAGCACGGCGACGGTTGAAGTGGCCACAAACAGCACCACACCCAAGCGCGGGTAGGCCGCAATCGCACCCTGGATGGGCGCTGCAAAGGTCTGAGCCAACCAAACGGCCACCGCAAAGAGCACCACCACCCAGATCCCCAGCTTCAAAGAGGGGAGCAATTCAGCCCATGACAGTGCCTGGCGCAATGACACCAGCGGTGCGTGAATGAAGTGGTGGGGTTTCAAGGGTTGCAAAGTGGCAGGGGCTGCATCGCTGCCGGAGGTTGACGCCACGAAAGACTGGCTCACGGCGAAAGGCAATCGCTTGTGCATCCTAGCGCTACGCCAAGCCGTTTGGGTGCCAGGCTTTGCCTGATTCTTGGCGAACGCCCTTCGATTGATCTGCGTCATTGGCAGCGCCGTTGAATCAGAAGCCCAGCGACGCATGGCACGCGTGGCGTACGATTCGGTCTACACGCGCTCATGTGCGCGATACCACCTCCGAGGCTGTCCATGTCCCTGAAACCATCCGCTGTGCTTCGCTTGTGCCAACTGATGCGACCCCGGCTTTGCGGCGTTGCGATACCGATGCTGGCCTTGGCGATATCGCTCGCGTTGCCGCCAACGGCTGCCCTGGCGCAAGAATGGCCCACCAAAGCCTTGACGTTTGTGGTGCCGTTTCCGCCCGGTGGGTCCAACGATGTGGCCGCACGGGTGGTCACCGAGAGCGTTCGCAAGCGCGTGGGCCAAACGGTGGTGGTGGACAACAAGCCGGGGGCCAATGGCGCGTTGGGGGTTGACGCCGTGTTGCGCAGCCCGCGGGACCATCACACTTATTTGGTGGCGTCGGATTCGGTGTCACTGATCCCCTTGTTCAGGCCTGCCAATTGGGATCTGACCAAATCGTTCACGCCCGTAGCGGTGCTGTCTTACCAGCCCATCGTGGTCGTGACGGCGAGCTCGTCGGGTTTGAAGTCGATCAAAGACATGCAAACGCTGGCGCGCAGCAAGCCCAATCAGTTGCCCTATGCCACGTCGGGCCTCGGATCGCTTCAGCACTTGGTGGCCGAACTGTTCAGCCAGCAGTTGGGTATCGACATGCTGCACGTGCCCTACAAAGGTGGTGGCCAAGCCGTGACTGACGTCATCGCTGGCCAGGTGACAGTGGCTGTGCTTGGTGCGGCTGCGGTGCTCCCGCACATCAAGTCGGGCAAGTTGGTGGCGCTGGCCGTCAGCACGCGCACCCGCTCAACGATGCTGCCCGATACGCCCACGCTGGCCGAGAGTGGCGCCGCCGATGTTGATGTGCCACAGTGGTCGACGCTGTTTGCGCCGGAGGGCACACCGCCTGCGGTGCTGTCGCAGTTGCGACGCCACGTTGATGAATCCCTCGCCGAGCCCGCGCTGAAGCAACAATTTGCAAACGCCGCCATGGAAACGGTGGTGACCACGCCCGAAGCCTTTCAGCAGCGCATGCTGAAGGACCGCGAACGCTGGGCCAAGCTCATCAAAGACCGCAAGATATCTTTGGAGTGATCATGCGGGCCAACAAGCAACCCAACATCGTTTTGGTGCTGGCTGACAACCTGGGCTGGGGCGAACTGGGGTGTTACGGCGGCGGTGCACTGCGCGGTGCACCGACACCCCGCATCGATGCATTGGCACTTCAGGGTCATCGACACCTCAACTTCAACGTCGAGAGCGACTGTGTGCCCACACGCTCCGCCTTGATGACGGGCCGCCACCCCATCCGCACCGGCGCGATGCAATCGGTGCCGGCCGGGTTGCCGCAAGGCATTCACCCCTGGGAGCAAACACTGCCACAGCTCTTGAAGCGCGCTGGCTATGCCACCGGCATGTTTGGCAAATGGCACCTCGGTGACCGCGACGGCCGCTACCCGCACCAACGGGGCTTTGACGCGTGGTACGGCATTCCGCGCACCAGCAACGAAACCATGTTCACCAGTGCGCCGGGTTTTGACCCTTCCGTGGTGCCCATGCCTCAGGTGATGGAGGGCTTTGTGGGTCATCCAGCCAAGGAGGTGGGGGTTTACGACCTGCACAAGCGGCGATTGATTGACAGTGAGCTGACCGAGCGCGCCATCAGCTTCATGCGACAACAATCCACCGAGCAAGCACCCTTTTTTCTTTACGTGCCATTCACGCACCTGCACTTCCCCACCCTGCCTCACCCTGACTTTACGGGCAAGAGTGCCGTGGGCGACTTTGCCGACGCAATGATGGAGATGGACCACCGCGTGGGCCAACTACTGGATGCCGTGGACGAGCTTGGCATCGCCCAAGACACGCTGTTTGTTTTTGCCAGCGACAACGGCCCCGAGTTCCGTCGGCCTTGGCGCGGCACCGCTGGGCCGTGGACCGGCACGTATCACACGGCGATGGAGGGCGGGCTGCGGGTGCCGTTGATCGTGCGCTGGCCTGGTCACGTGGCACCGGGCGTGGTCAGTGACGACATCGTGCACGTCACCGACCTGTACAGCACGCTGGCGGCCGCAGCTGGTGCCACCCTGCCCAACGACCGCCCCATCGACGGTGTCAACCAGCTGCTTTGGTGGACAGGCAAGGTTGAGCATTCAGCACGTGAGGCATTTGTTTTCTACATCAAGACCGAGCTGCGCGCCGTCAAGTGGCGACACTGGAAGATGCACCTTGTGTTTGAGAGCGAGCCCAACCAAGGCACGCGGCACCTCGAAACACCGTGGCTCTTCAACCTCAAGCGCGACCCCAAAGAAGAGACCGACGTGGCCATGGAAGAAGGCTGGGTGCGCGGCCCGATCAGGCGCTTGATCTTGGCCTTTGAGCAGTCACTGCGCGAGCACAAGCCAATACCGCCGGGGGCGGGTGACGATTACCAACCTTTTGCGTTGCAAGCCTCTTAAAAAACACCAGCGCCGTGGCACGTGGTGTTTGGTACCGGTTGAATGGCGCAGGCATTCATGGCAATGCATGGGGCAAACAACTTCAAAATTTGTCAACCGAGCCTAACAGGTGGCCCGTCGTGGATCAAATGCGGCGGCAGATTCTGACGGCTTGCCGTGAGCCCACACCCACCGCCCACACCCAAGCCTGAAGCGCCAGGGACGGCGGCGAGTCTGATTGGGCAAAAAGCGCTGCGGCTTCTTCGCGGTGCTCAATCTCATCACTGCGGCAGTTGTGAAGCAACACGCGCAGCGCCTGAAGCTGAGGCCGCGTGCGCCTCGGATCCAACCGATCGATTGAGGCAATCTGCTCGGCGTAGTGTGCGTCAACAAAAGTCTCCACGGCCTCGATGGTCGCGTACACCGCCCTGGGGCCAAACAGGGCGGGTAGCGCGCCAGTCACCCAGCCTGCAACGCGCCACAGTGGCAAAAGCCAGCTGCGCGCACGTGGCGCAAGCAGCGGCTCGATGGCGGCAAGATGTCGAGATTCCGTGGCAAGGTGGTGCTGCGCAAAGTGGCGCACGTCGGGGTCGCGCGTAATGGCCAGGATGGCGCGGTAGATCATCACGGCACCGGTTTCGCCAGCGTGGTCGGTTCGCAGGTCGGCAACCAACGCTGCAGGCAACGCACTGCCCGCCAAGGGCAACGTGCTGATCGATTCAAGCATCACGCGTGGGCCTCCAGCCCGCGGCTGCGAGCATGCTCCAACGCGGTCATCGCTTTGCGGTCGCGACCCAAGCTCGCGCCGCTTACGACGGCCCGCGCCATGGCGACGCCGCTGCTGTGTACGCGGTCCACCTGACTGGCCACCACGCTGTCGCCACAAACGCCAAGCCGTGCACCTTTGTCCCACAGGCAATTCAAGTAGCCGGGCATGGTAGCCGGTGCGTCAACAAATGCGTACCGCCATTGGTGTGCACAAAGGTAGTTGGGTACAACCGCCCGTCCTGCGTGGGCACGAAAGTTGTCCAGCAGAAGATCTGCCACCGTGTCGGCGTCGTCGTGCTCGTGCTGCATTGACCACCGCTGGTCTGCCTCGATGAACCAGCGCTGTGCGCCGCCAGCCGGGCGCCCCGGCTTGCTGTGCATGGCAGCCACGCGCTCGATGGGGCTGCCATGAAACTCTCGGTAGCCGGGCAGGCCAATGCTGCGCTCAGTCCCCAGCATCAGCACCCACCGACTGCAGAAGCGTACCTTGCGCAACGCAGCCGAAAGGGCGGCAGACTCCATCGCAAGCGGTAAAGCCAGCGGTGCCGGCACGGCAAGCACCAAGGCCTCGAAGTCTTCATCAATCTCGCCCTCGGGCCCGTGCAGCACCCATTGGGTGCCGCGTCGAACGGCATGCCCAATCGGCGTGCTCAGCCGCACGTCCAACGGCCTTGCGATGGCGTTGGCCAAGGCGAGCATTGAGGGCACGCCCACGGCACCCAAAGGCTTCAAGGTTCGCGCAATGTGGTCTTCTTCTGCCTTGTCCCAGTCCCTGCCGTTGCGTTGATCCTCGGCGGGCGTTGCGGGCACGGTCCAGGGGTGAA
The DNA here is from genome assembly GCA_963738575.1 of uncultured beta proteobacterium. GTDB lineage: Bacteria > Pseudomonadota > Gammaproteobacteria > Burkholderiales > Burkholderiaceae_C > CAVTWY01. The sequence continues at coordinate 1,251,773 of CAVTWY010000004.1, read as the reverse complement.
GCGCAGCAAGCTCGCCCGGGCGCTGCACGGTGTAGGACGGCAGGCGCGTGATCCCTTGAATGCACTGAGCCGCGTCATCGAACAGGCCGATTCGGGTTGCGCGTGAGCTGCACCGACCGCCCAATCGGTCTTCGCCTTCGAAAACGACGGGCTCGTAGCCACGCAGGCTCAATTCGCGCGCACACGTCAAACCCGCCATACCACCACCAACCACGGCGATGCGCGGTGGCGCTTGGTGACTCAGTACACTGGCTACCGATATGTCTCTAGCTTGGTTCATGGAAGTCCACCTTTTGATGCTTTTACTTGTCTGCCAATGCTTTTACGCAAGAACAAGAACAAAGTTGCATGGTGTTGCCCGTTTTTCTTTGCGCTGAAAAAATTCTCGGAGTTGCTGCAACTTCGGTCGCCATGCTGCGTCATTGGTTTTGTTGTAACCCCTATCTCGACGCCGTAGCGCGTCGCCCTGTGAAGGGCGGCAACAACTGTTTGCAACTGGCCAAGAGGCAATGCCCTTGACCGAGGCCCTTCTCGCCAACGGCATCGATGCAGCCTTGGTTGCTCGCGCTCAGCAAGGCGAGACCATCGCTTTTGAATTGTTGGTGGTGAAGTACCAGCGCAAGGTTGCGGCGGCGATACGGCGACTGGTGCGCGACGATCGCATCACCGAAGAATTGACGCAGGACGTGTTTGTGAATGTTTTTCTTGCTTTGACAACCTACCGAGCCGACGGCGACTTTGCCGCGTGGCTGCTCACGATTGCCCGAAACGCTGCCAAAAGCTACCTGCGCAGCGGGCAGAACCGGCAAGATGATCGGCCCCTGCAAGAGCCCGATGACGCCGCAAACGCTGGCAGCATTGCAGCCGCACCAAGCCCGGAAGAAGAAGCCATGGCCAACCAATTGTTTGAGCGCATCGACGCCGAAGTGGCGGCGCTGCCTGATGTGCAGCGGCAGGCGCTTTTAATGCGCGAAATCGACGGCTTGGATTACAAGGCCATCGCAGCGGCGCTGGGGCAACCCGTCAACACCATCAAGTCTCACATCTTCCGGGCGCGCGAGACCATCGCCAGTCGCGCGCGCCCCCTGCTTGCACCCACGCGCGACAGGCGTTGGTAGGAACACACCATGAACGAAGCCTCACGACTGCTTGAAGGTGATCTGACTGACACCGAGTTGACAACGCTGCTAGGCCGCTTGAAGCACGACGCCGCCTTGCGCGACGAGGTTTCAGCGCAGCAGTTGGTACGCGACGGACTGGCGGGCCTGCGCGCGCTAGACGACGGGTACACCCTGCGCATTCTTGCCAGGCTGCGAGAAGCCAAGTAGCACCTCAGTACTCGGAAGGCACCTCAGCCACATTTTCGCGCCTGAGCGATGACGGCAGCATCAGCCCCTCATGCAGGGCCACCTGCTCAAGCGCAGCCTCAAATTTTGCACGCGAAGTGGCTGCAACCTGATGCAAGTAGGCGTGCAATGCGGCGTCACCTGGGCTGCGGCTCTCGCACTCGGCACTGTAGGCTTCGAAGTGAGACAACTGCATCAACAGTTGCGCCACATGGCGCGGGCATTCGCAGGCAATGGTTGTGAGCAGGCCCGCAAAGTCGGCAAGCGCAGCATCGTCCCACCGTCGTGGCGGCACGGCCCCCGGCCAACGTGTTGGCAATCCCGCTTCTGGTAACGGCGCCTGGGCCACCAACGATGCACTGCGCAGCCACTGCGCAACCACCACGTCGGGCTGCGGGTCGCGCAGCAGCACCGCGCCGGCCGCAGCCAAGGCGTCGCACGCAGCATCTGACGCAAAACTGTAAAGCACCGCCTTGGGCACCCCGACCAGTGCTGGAGCGGCCTCGTCAATCGAGGCTGCCCAGCCCTCTTGCAGGCCCGGCTCGTAAATCACCACGGCATCGACGGGCGAGCCCTGCAGCTCGGCCGACGCATGCGCTGCATCGTCGAATGGCCCCAACAGCACCACAGGGCGGCCGATTTGGCGCAACAACGCGGGCCGTTGCAGGCGCTTGCCCAGTGCCACGCCAATCACGGCGAGACGCCAAGCTCTGGCAGGGGGTGCCTGGTCTGCACGCGGGCGATCGCTTATTTGGGGCGCCGTCAATGCTTGTGCATGCGTGGACGCCACCCGCTGCAACTGCGCCATGTCCAGCCCCGCCAAGCTACCGATAGCGTGCCCGAGGTCGGTCAACTGCCTCATCAGCGTCAACCGCCGCACGTCATCGGTGGAGTACTGCCGCTGACCGCTGGGGGACAGCGAGGGCTTCGTGACCCCGTAGCGCCGCTCCCAGACACGAAGCGTCGCCACGGGCATGCGCAACATGCGCGCGACAGCTCCACTTCGGTGAAACGACTGTCCCCGGGTATCCACAGTGGTGTCTTGAGTCAACGGCGGCAGGGCGGCGCGGATTTTCATAGCGTTTGCTAATTTTAACATCAGTTGACCTCGATTTGACCACAAAACTATGCGTTTCCTTTGGCAGTCTTTGTACTTGACCTCTTTTTGAGTCATAAATTGGTATCATCGTTTTTGTGAAAACCAAAGCACATCCAAAAATTGCTGTCATCGGCGCGGGCATCGCCGGGGCCAGCTGCGCACGAACCCTCGCGAACGCGGGGCAACAGGTTCACGTCTTTGACAAGTCCCGAGGGCCGGGTGGGCGGTTGGCGAGCCGACGAGTGCATTGGGTTGATTCCTTGGGGCAAACTTGCGCCGCGCGCCTCGACCATGGGGCCGTCAGCATCACCGCCCAAACGGATGCCTTCCGCGCATTCATTGACCAAGCAATCCGGGTGGGATCACTGGTTGAGTGGACGCCCCAATTGGCCCCTGCTAGCCTGCCCCTCGAAGATCAAGGTAGGCACTACCTGCCGACACCCCACCTGCCCAACCTCTGTGCAAACTTGATCGGTGGGCTGCACACCCACTGGGCCGTCGCTGTTGACCAACTGCACAAAGGCCCCAAGGGCTGGCAGGTGGTGGCAGGCGGCATTGCGCACAGCGAATGGTTTGACGCTGTGGTGCTTGCGCTGCCGCCCGCGCAAGCGGCGCCATTGCTCAGCCCTCATCGGCTGGATTGGGCACGGCAGGCTTCGATCGCAGCCATGCAGCCTTGCTGGACGTTGATGGGTGTGGCCAAAGATGTTGAAGCCGCCAGAGGCACCGCGGGCACAACGGCCCGCGAATGGGACTTTGCGCGTCCACCCAACGGCATCTTGGCAGCGGTGCTACGCAACGACGCGCGGCCTGGACGCCAGAAGTTGCCCGGGCAGGCGCAATGGGTCGCTCATGCGCAGGCCGGATGGAGCCGCCAGCATCTAGAACAGTCAGCCGCGTGGATGCAAGCGCAAATGCAAAGTGCGCTGGCCGATTGGCTGGGCCACCCTGTCGACTGGCTTCACTGCGAAGTGCATCGCTGGCGCTACGCGACACCCATCATGACCAACATCGCAAAGGTTCAACCACGGTGGTGGGACGCCGCGCTGGGGCTTGGTGCTTGCGGTGATTTTCTGGGTGGCGGTGGCGGGGGCGGTGGTGTTGAGGGCGCTTGGCTGTCAGCGCAAGCACTCACGCAATCGATGCTGCACCGCGCAGCAACCGAACACAACGCAGCCCCCGGAAACCCATCTCATGCCCCCACGCAGTTGCACGCCGCTTGATGCTTTTCTTCCCTTCACACTTCACGCCTTTTTCCCTCAAACCCTCACTGGAGTTGTCCATGAACCATCCCCTTCCCCGTCGCGTATTTTTGATGACATTGGCCGCCACGGGCGCAGCGCTTGCCACCAGCGCTCACGCCCAAGCCATGGTCGACGAGAAAGACGCCCAGGCAGCCGCACTTGGCTACGTTGCTGACGGCAAGCGCGTCGACACCAAAAAGTATCCAAAATTTGTGCCCAGCCAAAACTGCACCAACTGCGCACTGTTTCAGGGCAAGGCCAATGACAAAACGGGCGGCTGCCCGCTGTTTGCCGGCAAGCAAGTAGCAGGCCCCGGTTGGTGCAGTGCTTACGCCAAAAAGCCTTAAGCACTTCAACCAGGCAGTGCGCGTGTGATGACCACCCACCATGTTTTTCGCGGCAACAAGGCTGGCTTGCCAAGCAAGCCCTGCTTTGCCTGCGGGCTGCCCATGACGTGGCGGCGCAAATGGGCCAAAAACTGGGCCGAGGTGAAGTATTGCTCCGAAGCCTGTCGACGCGCCAAAGTTGCCCATGGCTAAGCTGCGCGACTTGATCATCGTGCTGGGTGACCAGCTCGACCTGGAGGCTGCGGCCTTCGACGGCTTTGATGCCAAGCTGGACGCACTCTGGATGGCCGAAGTTGCCGAAGAGTCAAACCACGTTTGGTCGAGCAAGCCGCGCACCGCGCTGTTCCTTTCGGCCATGCGGCACTTTGCTGCTGCCCAAATAGATGCGGGGCGCACGCTGCACTACACGCGCCTTGATTCACCCGACAACCACGGCAGCCTGAGCGCCCAGCTGCAAGCCGACCTTCAGCGCTTGCGGCCAACTCGTTTGGTGATGACCGCGCCCGGCGACTGGCGCGTCCTGCAAGCCATCAAGGCCACGGCTGCCAACAACAACCTGCCGCTCGACATCCGCGAAGACCGACACTTTTACGTCACCGTGCGCGAGTTTGCCGCCCATGCCAAGGGCCGCAAGTCGCTGCGCATGGAGTACTTCTACCGCGAGCAGCGCCGGCGTCATGGTGTGCTGATGCAGGGCGAAGCGCCCAAGGACGAGCCCCTGGGTGGCCAGTGGAATTTTGACGCCGACAACCGCGAAGCTTTTGACACGAACGGCCCGGGCATGGTGCCATCTCGCACCACCTTCAAACCTGATGCCCTAACACGCGAGGTGATCGCTCTCGTCAACACGCGTTTTGCTGCGCACCCCGGTCAACTGGACAGCTTTGGATGGCCCGTGACGCGCACCCAGGCGCTCAAGTCCTTGCACGCATTCATTCAAGAACGCCTGCCCTTGTTTGGCCGTTACCAAGACGCCATGTGGCCGGGCGACCCCTGGCTGTACCACTCGCACGTGTCGGCGGCGCTCAACCTCAAGCTGCTCAACCCGCGCGAGGTGGTGGCGGCCGCCGAGGCGGCCCACCGCGACGGGCACGCACCCTTGACCAGCGTTGAAGGTTTCATCCGTCAGATTCTGGGCTGGCGCGAATACGTGCGTGGCATCTATTGGACGCAGATGCCCGAGTACCTGGAGCGCAACGCGATGGATGCCAACGAGGATCTGCCAGCCTGGTTCTGGACCGGTAAAACGGACATGGCGTGTCTGCGCGATGCGCTTGAGCAGACGCTCCAGCACGGCTACGCCAACCACATCCAGCGCTTGATGGTGACCGGGCTCTACGCGTTGATGCTGGGCGTGGAGCCCAAGCAAGTGCACGCTTGGTACCTCGCGGTGTATGTCGACGCGGTTGAATGGGTTGAGCTGCCCAACACCCTGGGCATGAGCCAGTACGGCGATGGCGGCGTGATGGGCAGCAAACCGTACGTTGCCACGGGCAAGTACATCCAGCGCATGAGCCCGCACTGCAAGGGCTGCCGCTACGACCCGGCCCAGCGCAGCGGCAACACCGCGTGCCCCTACACCACCCTGTACTGGGACTACCTCATGCGCCATGAGAAAGTGCTGGCCAAGAACCCGCGCATGGCACTGCAAGTCAAAAACGTGGCGCGCCTGACCGACGCGCAAAAGCAAGCGGTGCACGAACGCGCGGCGGCGATCCGCGCGGGCGCCGTCGGGGTGGCACAAGATGCCTAGTTTGGCGGTCGTGCCCCTACAGCAAAAACAGCAAGATGTGCAACGCCCCATGCCCTGGGAGACAGGCAGCACCTTCGAGCCCACCGTTGCCGCAGCGAGGGCACGCATGGAGGCTGTCAAGCCGTCCGCCTACGCGCGCACGCGCAATGCTTTGGACGGCGCCGTCACGGGTTTGTCGCCCTACATCACCCACGGGTTTGTCTCGCTTGGCGATGTCCTGGCCGGGGTAACTGCGCGCCACCCGCTCGACATTTCACACAAGTTTGTGTTTGAACTGGGATGGCGAGCCTACTTTCGTCATGTGTGGCAACACCGGGGCGATGGCATCTTGCAATCGCTGCACGAAGGCCTGCTGCCCGAAGCGTCGTACGCCAGCGAACTGCCAATGGACATTCAGCAAGGCTGCACCGGGGTGCCCGTTGTCGATGAAGCTGTGCGGACGCTCTACACCACCGGCATGTTGCACAACCATGCACGCATGTGGCTGGCCAGCTACGTGGTGCACGTGCGCAAAGTGCATTGGCGTGCGGGTGCCGATTGGCTTTACGGCCACTTGCTTGACGGCGACCTTGCCAGCAACCACCTGAGTTGGCAGTGGGTGGCAGGCACCGGCAGCCGCAAGCCGTACCTTTTTAACGCCGACAACGTGGCGCGCTACGCACCAGCACCGTGGCACAGCCCGGGCAGTGTGATCGACACGTCGTACGAGGCACTGGACCACCTGGCTCGTCAACCGTCGCGCCACTCGCCGCCGACAACGCCCTGGCAACACAAAGCAGCTCTTGCTGCAGCGGCCAATCCTTCGTTGGCCGCGCCCAGCCCTGACGCAGTGCCACCCACCGCACTGAGGCAAACGGCACCCAACCGCGAGGCCGTGGCAGGCCGTGATGTCTGGATCGTGCACCCGTGGAGCCTGGGTGAGCTACCCGCCACCCTGCCCAACGACACGTTGGTGGTTGGCATCTTCTTGGCCGACTTTCACGAAGCATGGCCATGGAGCGAGAGGCGTTGGCACTTTGTGGGCAGCCGCATGGCCGAGTTGTCTGCCGTGCATTGGCACGGCGATTCGGCATCCATCGGCGCGGCGTTGGCCGGTGCACGCAGCGTGCGCAGCATCGCCGACCCGCACTTGGCGCCGTGGCTGTCGCGGTGGGCCGACTGCGAAGCTGCACCCACGCTGTTCCCGGTCGTCGATCGACGCTGCGACTCGTTTTCGCAGTGGTGGACGCGTGCGTCGCGCGGCCTGCACTCAGCAGCTGGCTTGCTTGCGGTTAACGAGGTTCCTGCATGGTGACCGCCCTCACCCAATCACGAATCCTCTGCCGTCGCCCACCGCGACGAAGCTGATTCACGACCCCATCACTTCTGGATCCAACACCATGACTTCAATCGCCCTCATCACTGGCGCCAGCGGCGGCATCGGCCGCGCCTTGGCGCGCCAACTGCAGGCCCAAGGGTGCCAGGTGGCGGCGGTGGGTCGCGACACCGACCGCCTGGCGGGCGTGGACGCCGCACTGCGCATCACCGCCGACACCACCACGCCCGAAGGCGCTGCGCAGGCCATCGAGGCCTGCCAGCAGGGGCTGGGCGCCGCCCCAAGCTGGCTGGCGCACTGCGTTGGCAGCACACTGATCGCCCCACTGCACCGCACCCGCGCCGAGGGCTACCGCGAGGTGATGCGTGTCAACCTCGACAGCGCCGTTTTCATGCTGCAAGCGTGGATCAACGCGCTCAAGGGCGGGCCAGGGTCGGCGGTGTTCGCCAGCTCGGTGGTGGCCCGCATTGGCGTGGCAAACCACGAGGCCATCGCGGCAGCCAAGGGCGGGGTAGAAGCCCTGGTGCGCAGCGCTGCGGCCACCTACGCCGCGCAAGGGGTGCGCGTCAACGCCGTGGCGCCGGGCATGACCGAAACGCCCATGACGGCAGGCATGCTCAAGCTGCCGGCCATGCGCGACGGCGCGGCTCGGCAATACCCGCTGGGCGGCGTGCAAACGGCAGACCAGGTGGCCGACGTGATGGCCTGGCTGTTGAGTGAAAGCGCCAGTCGCCTAACAGGCCAAGTGATTGCGGTTGACGGTGGCTTCACCACCGTGCGCCCGTTGGTCAAATAGCTGCACACAAAGTCTCGGCCACCTCGATGACAGAAGACCCCAGCCTCTGACGCCATGGCAGGGCCGAAAGCATTGGTTTGGTTCAAGCGAGACCTGCGGGTACGCGACCACGAGCCCCTTGCGCAGGCGATGCAGTTTGAACGTGCCGCAGGCTTGGTGGTGATCGAGCCTGAGTGGCTTCTCAGCCCCGAGTGCGACCCACGCCATGTCGGGTTTTTTCTTGACTGCGTCGCTGCATTGCAGCGCGATCTGGCCACACGCGGCCTGCCCCTGCTGGTGCACGTAGGCACGGCGGTGCAGGTGCTTCACGCGCTGCAACAAGCCTTCCCGTTCACCCACGTCTTCAGCCATGAAGAAACGGGTCCCGGCTGGAGCTACACGCGTGACCTGGCCGTGGCCGACTGGTGCCGTGATCAGGGCGTGCAATGGTCTGAATTGCCACAAACAGGTGTGGTGCGGCGCCTTCGATCACGCACCGGGTGGGCCGCCCGATGGGCAATGCGCATGCAGGCCCCCGAGGCGGCGGCGCCCCATGGCTTCAAGGCGCCCACCGGCCTGCACGCCAACGCCGTACCGACGATGCACCAACTGGGGCAACCTGCCTTGGTTGCGACGCAGCCCCCAGGCGGCGAGCGCGCGGCGTGGGACATCCTGGACAGTTTTCTTGCCGGGCGCGGCCGCAACTACCGCCACGCGATGTCAAGCCCGCTGACGGCCGCAGAGGGTTGCAGTCGGCTAAGCGCACACCTGGCGTATGGCACGATCTCGATGCGCAGCGTGCACCAAGCCACCGAGGCGCGCATCGCACACACCACCGATCGAGATTTGGCGTACGCACTGCGTGGCTTCGCCAGTCGCCTTCGCTGGCACTGCCATTTCATGCAAAAGCTTGAAGACGAGCCCGCCATCGAGTGGCGCAACGTGGCGCGCACCGTGGATGGGCTGCGCCCGGGCGACGGCGTGCATCAGCAGCCATTTGATCGCGAGCGCCTGCAAGCCTGGTGCGAAGGCCGCACCGGCTACCCGATGGTTGACGCCTGCATGCGCCAACTCTGTGCCACGGGTTGGCTCAACTTTCGCATGCGGGCGATGTTGGTCAGCTTTGCGGCCTACCACCTGTGGTTGCACTGGCGCGAGCCGGGGCTATTTTTAGCGCGCCAGTTTCTTGACTTCGAACCCGGCATCCACTGGAGCCAAATGCAGATGCAATCGGGCACCACCGGCATCAACACCCTGCGCATTTACTCGCCCACCAAGCAGGCGTCCGACCACGATCCGCAGGGCCTGTACATCAAGCGGTGGGTGCCAGAGATCGGCACGGCGGCCTACCCCAGCCCCATCGTGAACGAGCGCGAGGCGGTGCGCAGCGCCAAAGAAAAACTCTACGCCCTGCGTCAAACCGGCGCGGCTCAAACCGAGGCCAGCGACATTCAGCAAAAGCACGGTTCGCGCAAAAGCGGGTTGCCGCAAACGGCACGAAAAAAGCGAGCGGGCAATGTCGAGCCAACGGGTCAAGGGGATCTGTTTTGAATGGCCCGCGCGCAACACCGCAGAAATCATTTGACGGTTGGCCATCGACATCCGTTCGTCCTCAATGTTGAGGATGCGCCGCAGCGCAAAATTCATCATCATCACTCCTGACTCGCATCTTGTGAGTTCCCACCTACCAGGAGTCAGCAATGCAAAAACAAGCCGTACACATGGGCATGGGCTGGAAAGCCCCTGCCGTCGCTCGCCACATCAAGGCCACGACAACCAACACGCAACCGAGCCAAATCGCCAATGACACGCCGCCTATGCAACAAACATTCAAGGTAAACATGGGCACTGGCTGGCTTGCTCCATCTGTTGTAAAACACTTGAAGTAACAGTCAATCCGCTTCAAGTCGCCACGGGCGCCGGCACCTTTGACGAGGTGCTCTGGCGCCTTTTCCATTTCAACTCGATGCCGCAGCAGCGCGGCCAAGTCAAACGCATGCACGCCCGGATGTCCACGGTCCAGTTCATCAAAGTCCATCCAGACTTGCACGCGCCGATGCGAGCCGATCCTTCGGCTCTGGGGACCATGCCGGCTGCTGCCCATCAATACTGCGAAGCGCTGCGCGTTGCTTCGGCGTTTGGTTGGTATGTGTTCATGCCGCAAGACTTGCGCCTGCGCTGGAACGGCAGCGATGTCTTTATCGAAGAGGGAGGCGCTTGGCAGCCACTCAGTCACCAAGGCCTGCCTTGGCTGGAAGACCACTGGGATGCACACTGCCCCAGCCACTTGCGCGGCATGTGCCCGCCCTACCTCACGCTCACGCCCGCTCGGGGTGTGGTGCAAATTTGGTCGGGCTTGCTGGTCAGTACCGCACGCGATTGGAACGTGCTGGTGCGCCCGTTAAGCAATGCGCCCAAGAGTCATCTTTACGACTGTTTTGAAGGTGTCGTTCAGACGGACATTTATGGCCCCTGGCCCCTGTTCATGAACATCCAGTTGCTGGCCACCGACACCGTCATCGAGCTGTTTCGTGATCGGCCGCTCTATCAAATTCAGCCGTTGCACCGTTCAACGTTTGACGCGCTGGCCCACCAATCCGACACCCTGACACTTGGCGAAGGCCAGGGCCTTTCCGATCAGCAATGGCAAGGTTATCGGCAAACCGTCCGCACCGATGCACCCGACGACCCCCACCGCACCGGCCAATACGCCAGCATGACGCGCAAACGCGATAAATCACAAGGCCAGAAACCTTGACGTTCAGCCGCCCACTGGTGGGGGCCTGCTTGTTGGCAGCAGCAGGCAGCCTTCCGCTGCATGCGTTGCCGCTTGTCGTGGCTTCGGCAGCCGCAACAGGCCCATTGCCCGCATCCACCGCAGGCGCCGTTGGCACGGCCTGCACGATGGGTCAGCTTGTCGCGGTATTGGCTTGGCCGCTGCTGCGTGAGGCTGCGCTGGCTCGCAGCCACGCGGCTGTCGCGCTGACGGCAATCGTCACCGGGTTGTTCGCCGCCCCTAACCTCACAGCGTTGGGCTTCATCTCGGCCTGGTTTGCCATCGGCTTGGGCTCGGGAACTTTGATGTACCTGGCGCTCGCGTCCGCAGCCCTGAACGCCGATCGACAAGCTGCCTTCGCGCTTCGCTTGGCTTTCTGCCTGAGTGCAGCCGGCGCTGTGGCGCTCTTGATGGGCACTACCCACACGATGGGCATGCCACGAACGCCCACACTGGCGCTAAGCATCGGATTTTTGAGCCTGGGATTGGTGGGCCTTGCACTCTACGGTGCCGAGACCATGCCGCCACCAAGCCTCAAGGCGACACCCACCAACAGCGCAACGTTTGGGGTGGCATTGCTCGTGACAGCGCTCTTCTTCTTGGGGCAAGTTGGCCATTGGTCGTACTCGGCAACGCTCGCCAGCGATCGTGGCATTGCCCTGGCGACGACAGCCACCACGATCGGGGTCTGCAAATTGATGGCGGCAGCGCTGCTCTTGTCACCCGTTGGTGAGCGACTGCGCACGCGCGCAACATGGCGTCAATGGGTGCCATGGGTCTTGGTGATGTCCATGATCGGCATGCGGGCAAGCCGCAACGCGCTGGAGCTTGCAACCGCCTTGTTGGTGTGGGAGATAGCGCTCAACACCATGTCGGTGCAGTTGCTATCGCTGGTTTCGTCCATCAACCAACGCGGGGCCGCACGGTGGTTGGGCACGGCCGTTCTTCTGGGGACAGCCACCGGACCGCTAATCTACGGCCCACTTTGGGCCCACAGGGGGCCAAGTGTCGCAGCCATCGCCAGTGCCATGACGGTGGTGGTCGTGACCGTTTGGATGGCACACCACAGTCGCAAAACGCCTAACGCGAAGGCAGCCCTGCCTCACCAAGCGCGGCCGCAAACCTTCGACTGATTTCAAAATTCACTGCCGGTGTCCTTGCCAAGAAATCGTTGACGGTGAACGAGGGCTCGATGTGCAGCATGTGGCCCACGGCTTGTTGGGCCAATGCGGGTTGGCCCGCCAACTGCGCCGAAATAGCGAGCGTTCGCCAGGTAGAGCTGTGCAGTCGGTTGGACCGCAACGATCGTTGTGCTTGCGTGATGGCGTCGGTGTACAAACCCGCAGCCGCCGAAGCCGAGGCGCCCAGGCTGTCATAAAAGTAGCGCATGGGATCGGCGGGTGACAGTGCTAACGCGCGGCGTGTGTCGTGCACGGCCAACGCGCCCTCCCCTTGGAAGGCGTGTGTCACGCCTTTGAAAAGCCAGGCCAGCGGCTCGCTGTGATTCGCTGCGATGGCGTTCTCGAAAAATTGCTTTGCCTCATCCAGTCGATGATGAACATAAGTCTGCACCATGCCCGCACTGGTCAGCGCCAACGTACATTGCGGGTCCAGGTCGAGGGCGCGGTTGGCCATGCTGATCGCGCGGCTTGCAGTGACACGCGGATCTCCGGCCCACCCTTGGTAGGTTTCCAGCAAGTGCCACTGGGCCAACCACGCGTACGCTTCGGGATGCCGGGGTGCACGTTCGGTGACAGCCTCGAGCAGCACCTTGGCGCGCTCAAAGTCGTGGCGGGTCAGGCGGTGCATCAGCGTGACACCACCCCACAGCATGGAGTAGGTTTCGAGCGAGGCAACCTCAGCCGTGCTGGCGCGCGCTGATTCATGCACCTTGAGTTCACGCAGGGCTCGGTTGCACAGCGGCGCCATCAGAGCCGAAGCCTGCGCCGTGGCGTCAGACAAAGCGATCGACACGCTGTCGGCCCAAAGAATGGTGTCGCTGCGCACGTCGATCAGCTCAACACTGACATGCAAGCGCTGGCCTCGCACAATGCATTCGCCACCAACGCCGTAGGTCGCGTTGAGGTGCTGAAGAAACTCGTTGGCGCTTCGGCTTTCACGTCGGGTGGTCAAGCGCCGGGTTGACAGCCTTGATATCACGTCCACCTCACCGTTGGCCGCCGTCATGCGCGCAAATTCATCGGCCAACAGCCGCCCCAGCAGCCCGGCGTCGCCTTCCCCCGTAAACGAAAGCACCGCGATTGATGGGCGCAAGAGTGCTGCTGGCGCCAGCACCTGCTGCATGCCGTACACAGCGGGCCTGTCGTCGGGGCCCAACACGCGCCAAGCACGCACGGGCTCGTTCACGTGCTTCAAGTAGCACGGACCCATGTCGACAAACGTTGCGTCAAGCTCGTCGACCATTTCATCGTGCACAGCCTCAGACGCCATCGTCTGGCCCGGCCCCGCCAACGCAGCCAGGCGCGCCGCCAAATTGACACCCGAGCCGAAGAGATCAAAGGAAGTAACGACCACGTCCGCCACGTGCACACCGGCCCGCAGATGGATGGCGGCTTGTGCGTCGGGCCCGTCGTTGTGGTGCGCGATGCGCTGTTGCAGCTCCCATGCCGCGCGCACGGCGCTGTGGACCGAACCAAAGTCAAGCAACAAGCCGTCACCCAAGCTTTTAACCAGCCGACCCTCCAGTGGTGGCAGCACCACGGAACTCACTTCGTCGATGAACTTTCGCCAGCGAGCAATGGTTTGCAGCTCGTGCGATTGCATCAATCGTACCGACTCGACGACGTCGATGACAACCACCGCCCGTCGCTGGCGATGCGAATCGTTCCGAATAGGCGTGTTCTTCATAGCGAAAGCGTGACCATGCCCCGAAGGATACATAACGCACCCTCGGCTGCGCTGCGGTTCAATGCAGCAAGTCGATTATGACGTTCGCTTCGCCATCCAGATCTTCGCTGTACAGCAACCCCAAGCCCTCATTGGCTGCATCGAGAAACCAACGCCTGAAGATGCGCTCTGCCCAAGCATCGGGCAAAACCGCCATGGCCTGCATGGTTGAGAACCCCTCTTGGGCCAAAAGGTCTTGACGGTGGGTTAGCAGCGACACGTAAAGCCGCTCTTTAAGGTTAAGACGCTCGTACAAACCCGAAGAAAGTAGATCGCCGAGGGCGACGCTGGCTTCGACTTCGGAGGCACTCGATTCTTTCTGTGCGACTGCCACTTGACGATTCTTTCGCATTCGTTTGTTCCGGTAAAACGGCTTCTGTGCCATGCGCCCAGGCGGGCTAAACGCCCGACGGTGGCCCCATGGGGCAAAGGGCCACTACCCCACCGCCCGCCCCAAAAGCCCACCACCCCGTTTGTCGGACTCACACGATGCCACGTAACGGCTTCTGTGTCGTCCGCAATAGTGATGATGCTCGGGTCTCGATCTCAAGGCAAGCTACGCATCTCGACGCCATGACCAAGCCACACGCCCTTCGCCCCTACACGCTTGAAGGCATCTTCAAACATGACAGCATCGTGCGCGTGTTCGTTGTTATCGACGCCGAGGGCCAAAACCTTGAGGCCGAAGAGTATGTGCAAGTAGTCGAGCACTACGAGTTGGGTGGCAAGACCACCATCCGCGGGCCACGGGCCTACCGCCTGCGCGGAACCGACATCAAACTCACCCCATGCGCGGGCGCTGTGGGCTTTTTGGTTGAAGAGGCGGGCAAAGCGCCTAGCCTGTTGGTCGAGCCGCCCCAGGACACCGCACAGCCATCACCGCCGGCGACTGACGCACCCGGCCCCCAAGGGGCCACACCAGCCAAGTAGGCAGGTTGGTTGCTTACAGCGGCAACCCACCACGCCAAGCGGCCAGACCCGGGCCGTCACTTTTGACCCGTTGCCGTCATCGCCCGCCCATGCTTAAATGAACATCGCTGCTCAAGCGGTCGGCGTGCCGCACCACCCCCATTGGAGACAAGCACCATGAATCAAACTGGTTTGGCGTCGCTGCGACGCGGGTTTCGGTGGGCGCTGCTGGCTGCTGCCACCACGATCACCTCAACGGGTTTTGCGCACGACAACAACGACCGCTTCAAAACGCCAGGCACACCGCCCGGCGTGCAGTTGCCCGCAACGACTGACGCGGTGCCGCCCGCGCCAGGCTGGGATGGCGTGGCCTACAAGGGCGGTGTGGTCTCGGTGTCGCACCCCTTGGCCGCGAAGGCTGGTGCTGACGTTCTAGCGCGGGGTGGCAACGCGGTTGACGCTGCGGCAGCCATCCAGTTCATGCTCAACGTCGTCGAGCCCCAGTTCTCGGGCATTGGGGGTGGCGGATTCATGATGGTTCACATGGCGCGTCACAACCGCACCTTTGCCATCGATGCACGCGAGAAGGCTCCGGCGGCAGCCACACCCACCCAGTTTCTTTTCACCGGCGTGCCAGCAGCCCAACTCTTCGGCGTCACGTCCACCAGCGGTCTGTCGGTGGGTGTACCCGGTACCCTTGCGGCGCTCGACACGGCGCTCAAACGCTTTGGCACCATCAAACTGCGCGACGCCATCGAGCCAGCCATCGCGGTGGCCGAGCAGGGTTTTGCGATCAATCGATTTTTGGCAGCCAACATCCTGGCCGACGGCGGGCGCACCAGCTTTCAGCCGGAAACCGCAGCCACATTCCGTCCCGGCGGCGTGGCATTGAAGGCGGGCGACCTGCTGGTTCAACCCGACCTGGCAAAAACCTTTCGCCTGATCGCCCGCCACGGCCCCGACGTCTTCTACCGTGGCGAAATTGCACAAGCCATCATCGCGGCGCAGGCGCGCAGCCGGGCACCAGTGCTTGCCGAGGGTGCAGGCCGCATGACGCTGCAAGATCTGGCGCAATACAACGTGGTCATCCGAGAGCCCGTGCAAGTCAACTACCGCGGTTGGACGGTTAGCTCCATGTCGCCTCCATCGTCGGGGGGACTGACTTTGGGGCAGATGTTGCTCATGCTCAAACAGTTTCCCCTTGGCGACGCGGCGCAAGGGTATGGGTTTGGCAGCCCCACCACGTTGCACGTGATGGCCGAAGCCATGCGGCTGGCATTTGCCGACCGCGCCGTGTGGATGGGCGACGAAGACTTTGTGCATGTCCCCAAGGTCGGGCTGCTCAACCCCGAATACGTGGCCACACGCTCGGTGATGATCAACCCGACGTCGCGCATGGCCACACCGGTTGCAGGCAACCCACTGCCCTACGACACCACTGCCACGGGCAACAAGAACACACGCTTCTCGGCCGACCACGCGGAAGAAACTCGGCCCTCGCACACCACGCACTTTTCAGTGGTGGACAAGTGGGGCAACGTGGTGAGCTACACCACCACCATCGAAGCCACGTGGGGCACGGGCATCATGGTGCCTGGATATGGGTTCTTGCTCAACAACGAGCTCACCGACTTCAACTTCACGCCGACGCTCAATGCAGCCACCGGCAACCCCGGTGCCAACGACGTGGCCCCAGGCAAGCGTCCCCGCAGCTCCATGGCGCCCACCATCGTTTTCAAGGGCCGCGAGCCGGTTTTGGCCTACGGTTCGCCAGGAGGGTCAACCATCATCAACTCGGTGCTTAACGTCACGCTCAACCTGATCGACCACGGCATGTCGATTCAACAAGCGATCAACGCGCCGCGCCTTTCGGTCACCAGCGCCGCTGGCACCATCACCTGCGAGGGTGTCGAGGCTTTCATGCAACCCAAGTTCAGTGTCAGCACCCAAGACGCACTGCGCAGTCTGGGCCACCTGGGGCTGGGTGCCGCAAGTGGCAATGGGTGCGTGTCGCCCATCGGCTCGGTGCAAGGCGTGGTGATGGACTTGAAGTCGGGGCGCCAATACGGCGGCGCCGACCTGCGACGCGAAGGCACGGTCATCGGTTTGAAGCCGCGCAAGGCAAAGGGTGACCGAGGCGACGACGACGACTAACGAACGCCAAAGGCGCTTCGGGCGTGGGCGTACCGTCCACCGCAAGCATCAAAGGGCAGGCAAGGTTTGAAACGCGCATCCGAGCGACTGCGACACCAAATGCAGACGCTTGTCGCGCGTCCATAAACTCGCGCCCTGGGTCAGTGCCACCGATGCCAACAAATGGACGTCGACGTACCCTACACCTTTGCCATGCAGTCGGTGGCGCTCGATGAAAACAAGTACTTCGTCGCCGTCCGCCACAACCGCGCTAGGCAGTGACTGAAGCAATTCCAGGATTGACAAACGATCGTTCAAGCTCACGCAGGCGATCTCGCCCACGATAAACGGATGGATGACGACGTTTCCGCGGTCCAACAGTCTGGCCAATTGGGCGTCACCCTTGCGAAGGTGATCGACCCAAATTGACGTGTCGACCAGAATCAAGTGGAAGGCTCCCGTCGACGGCGCGGTGCGGCCTTCAACTGGGGCTGCGTTCCGCCGAGCCTGGCGAGACGCTTGGCGCTTTCACGCTCGATGAGCGCGTTCAATGCTTCGCTCACCATCGTGGTGCGATCCATCGGGCCCGCCAGTTTGGTGGCTTTTTCGAGCAATTCGTCGTCGATGTTGACGGTCGTGCGCATGGCCAATGCTCCAGTGATTGACATCAAATATAGCATCATTTGATGACCTTTTTGATGCATGCGCCCGTGGCGACGCAAGGCGCTACCGCTGCAAGATACCGCGCCCGTCACCCTTCAAAGCGTTCCATCCACCCGGCGCGTGATGGCCCACCAACCGACGCAGCTCACTCGAACTTGGCTCCTGAATCTTTCACCACCTTGGCCCAACGATCCTTTTCGGTGCGGATGAAGTTGCCAAACTCCGCCGACGTACTCGGCCGCGTCTCGGCCCCAGCCTTTTCAAGCCGCTCGAGGATGTCGGGGGACGCCAAGATCTTTGTCAGTGCAGCATGCAACTTGGCCACCACGTCAGGCGGTGTGCCGGCCGCAGCCACGATGCCCTGAAACGAGCCCGTCTCGAAGCCCGGCAAGCCCGCCGACTCGGCCACCGTGGCCAAGCCAGGTGCAGCCGCAAAGCGCTTCGAGCTTGAAATCGCAATCGCCTTGAGACGCCCGTCTTTCACCACCGGGTAGGTCGCTAACATGCCATTGAACAGCACTTGCGCCTGACCCGCCATCACATCGGTGATCGCTTGCGCGCCGCCTTTGTAGGGGATGTACGTCCACTGAATGCCACTGCGCATCGCAAACTCAATACCGGCCAAATGGTTGGCCCCGCCCAACCCCGAGATGGCGAAGTTCAAGGTGTTGGGCTTGGCCTTGGCCAGCGCAATCAGCTCTTTGGCGTCGTTGGCGGCTACCGAAGGGTGCACGGCCAAAATGTGCGGCGAATACGCCACCATGATCACCGGCGCAAAGTCTTTAACCGGGTCAAATGGCAGCGAAGGGAACACACTTGGTGCAATGGCCAGCGAGCCAATGTCGCCCAGCAACAAGGTGTAGCCATCGGGTGCCGATTTGGCGACCAAGTCAGCACCGAGGTTGCCCGTGGCGCCGGCCTTGTTCTCCACCGTCACTGGCTGGCCCAAGGCCTCGGTGATCTTGGGGCCGATGGCGCGCGCCAAGATGTCCGACGTGCCGCCGGGTGGGTAAGGCACGATGATGCGAATGGGTTTGGAGGGCCAGGCCTGTGCCATGGCGGCGCCGCTGACAAGTGCCATGGCGGCAAGGGCAGCGAGCTTGTGGATGAGGCTCATGGGGTGGTCTCCTTCGGTGGTTTTGGGTCGCGCGACAGGGACTGCATCGTGGACGCTGCAGCCGCGCGTCCCCAGTATCGCACCTGAAGTTCCACTGTGGGCACGCCCAGGAGCGCAGCAAGAACCCGCAGCACAGCGCTGACTTCAGGGTCGAGCGCGCTTCGCACGCGGGCGCCTCAGCTGCTACTTCTGCATGCCGGGCACATCAAACGTCACGCGTTGGTTGACGCGGTGGTGCGGCCAGTAGTCGGCCACGGCGTAGTGCTGCGTGCTGCGGTTGTCCCAAATGGCGATGCCGCCCGCGTCCCACTGGTGGTGGATCATGAACTCGGGCTTCTTCAGCCACTCCAGCAAAAACTGCAAGATGCCGCGCGCCTCTTGCTTGTCCAGGCCCACGATGCCTCGTGTGAAGTCAGCGTTGACGTAGATGCACTTGCGCCCCGAGTCGGGGTTCTTGCGCA
Organism: uncultured beta proteobacterium; assembly: GCA_963738575.1. GTDB lineage: Bacteria > Pseudomonadota > Gammaproteobacteria > Burkholderiales > Burkholderiaceae_C > CAVTWY01. The sequence continues at coordinate 1,232,928 of CAVTWY010000004.1, read as the reverse complement.
CCACCGGGTGCTCCACCGGCTTGAAGGCTTTGATGGCGGCAATCAGGGCGTCATCACCGCGCTGCCCCAGCGCTTCCCGAAAACCCGACACCTCCCAACTGTGAACGGCGGTCAAGCCTTCCAAATACTTCTGCAACCCGGGTGACAACCAGTCGTAGGCCTTGCTGGTGCTGACCCAACAGGTGTTGCCACCGGCCGGCGGTGTCACGGTGATTTGGATGGCGGTGCCCAAGGGTGGGTTGGCCTTCCAACTGATGTCCGTGTGCCAGTTGTCAATGGCCGGTGGGTTTTCGCGGTTGGACTCGATCACCTCGATCTCAGGCGCATTTGGCATGCGTTTGAAGTACGAACCGCTCGACAGCGGGCCAAACACCCGGCCAAGCGCCGCGTGCTGTGCGGGCGTGATGGTTTGTGGCCTGAAGAAAATCACCTCAAAATCAAACAACGCCTGCCGCAGCTCGGCCTGCACTGCCGCGCCAAGTGGGCGCGTCAAATCCACACCGTCGATCCACGCTGCAAAATTGGGCATGCGCGGCACCGGCACGATGTGCTTGTAGCGGCGCGCGATGTTGATCAGCTTCATTTCTTTGGTGTTGGCCATCTCTAAATCTCCTTGTATCGACTTGTCACTGCCAGTGCAAAAGGCGCTTTTCCAACCACGTCATGGCCCGCACCACGGCCACGCCCAGCAGGGCCAAAACCAGCAACAGGGCCATCACACCGTTGAGGTTGAAGGTGCTGCCCAAATAGGCCAACGATTGGCCAAGGCCTTTTTCGCTGGCGATGATTTCGCCGCCCACCACGCCCAGCATGGAGTAAATCAACCCCAAGCGCAAACCCGAGAACAGCACCGGCACAGCGCCAGGCAACGTCACCCGAAAAAACACCTGCGTCGGGCTTGCCCCCAGGGTGCGGCACAGCGTGAGATGGTCGGCACTCACGCCACGCATGCCAGCCACGGTGGCCGACAGCACGATGAAGAAACACAAGCTAAAACCAATGGCGACCTTGGACCCCAGCCCCAAACCAAACCAAAGGATGAAGAGCGGCGCCAGCGCAATGCGCGGCATCACGCTCACCGCGCTCAGGTAGGGCTCTAAAAAGCGCTCCAAGCTGGGGTACCGCACGAAGGCCAGGCCCACACCGATGGCCGTCACCGCACCCAACACAAACGCCAACACGGTGCCTGCCATGGTCCAGCCCAGGTCGGTCCAGAACTTGCCGTCAGCGACGTTTTCTACCAAAAACTTGGCAATGCCACTGGGCTGCCCAAAGAAGGTAGCCGACAGCCAGCCTCGGTTGCTGGCGTACTCCCATGCGCCCAGCGTGATGGTTAGAAAAACGGCATGGGCCAAGCTTTGTTGCATCCAACCGCTGCGGCCAACCCTTGCGCCTGCGCCTGAAATCGCAACCACCGAACCGGGTGATGGTGGCTTGCCCGGCAGGCGCGCGTCAGCCGACATGGGCACTCCAACCTTCTTCCAGGTGCGCCCAAAGCTGCGCGTACAACGCATGAAAGTGCGGGTCTTTTTGCAGCGCCTTGATGGAGCGTGGGCGTGGCAAGTCCACCCTCACGTCGGCCACCAGCCGCCCCGGCCTTGACGACATCACCAGCACGCGGTCGGCCACGGCCACGGCTTCGGCCAGGTCGTGGGTGACAAACACCACGCTGCATTGTTGCTCTTGGCACAGCGACAGCAGCAGGTCTTGCAGCTGCAGTTTGGTTTGCGCGTCCAGCGCGCCAAAGGGCTCGTCCATCAGCAACAAATCAGAGTGCAGCGCAAAGGTTCTGGCCAGCGCCACGCGCTGGCGCATGCCCTGCGACAGCGCCTTGGGGTGATGCTTCTCAAACCCCGCCAAACCCACCCTAACCAACATCTGGCGCGCCAAGCGCATGGCCTCGTCGGGCGGCGTGCCGCGCAGCTTGAGGCCAAAGGCGGCGTTGTCTTCAACCGTGGCCCAAGGCAGCAGGCTGTCGCGCGCCAGCATGTACGCCGTGCGCAGATTGCCCAACTGGGCGGGCTGCCCCAGCACTTGCAGCGTGCCTTGCGCGGGCGATGGCACCAGGCCGGCGCAGAGGTTTAACAAGGTGGTTTTGCCGCATCCGCTGGGGCCCACCAGTGCCACAAACTCACCGCTGGCAACGTCGAGCGAGATGCGGTCCAACACCAAACCCGCGCTGTCAAACTGCAGCGACAAGTCGCTGACCTGAACCGCCAGCGTTGCGCTTGGCGCCTGTTGGGTGCCGCCGGTGGTCGCGGCCCCGGCAGCGGATGCGACGTCGAGCGTCACTTGACGTTTTTCAGCAAGCTTGTGGTGTCAAAGGGTTTGTCCAATTGCTTGGTGGTCACCAAGTAGTCGGCAGCGGCCTGCACAGCCTTGATATCCATCGCAAATCGGTACTGCGGGCTGCTGGACTTGAACACCGCCGCGACCAACTCAGGGCCATTGGGCAAGTCAACTTTGAAGGTGTCTTGGGCGACCTTGAGGCTGGCGGCTTGGTTGGCCGGGTTTTGGATGAAGGCCTCGGCCTCTTTCATGGCCGCGACAAACCCTGCCACGGCTTGAGGGCGTTTTTGAAATGCGTCACTTCGAACGGTTAGCACCGATCCCGCGCCAGCAATGGCCAGCAACTCGGGCGGGCCCTCGCCTTTGCGTGGGTCCACGATGATGCGGCAGGCTTTGAGCACCTCACAAAACCCACCCATGGGTTCAAACGTCATCACGGCATCGACCTGCTTGTTCGTCAGGGCTGGTAACGCCGTGTTGGGTGCGCCCACCGCCACCAGGGTGACGTCAGTTGCAGTCAGGCCCGCGCCTTTGAGAAGGTCAATGAGTTGAAACTCAGCCGCCGAGCCACGCGATGTCACACCAATTTTTTTGCCTTTGAGGTCTTGCATCACGCCGGGGTAGCGCTTGGCGGCGTTGGGCGTTTCAACGTGATTGCCGGCCACCAAAAAGAAGATCGAACCCCGCGCACCATTGCCCACGATGCTCAACTCGGCACCCCTGTTCGCAGCCTGCACAACCACCTCGGGTGGGCCGAAGGAAACATCGATGTCACCCGCCAACAGCGTCTGCAAACCCAGCGGTGCTGCCGGGATCGTGCGCGCCTCGCACTTGATGCCGTTCTTTTCACAGAACTTCTGCGCGATGGCAACACGCAGCAGCATGTTGCCCAGGCCCGGGTAGTCTTGAACGCGAAACACTTCCTGCGCTTGGGCGCCGGACGACATCAACAGTGCCAACGTGCAAAACAAAGCGCCCGGCCACGCGGCCCAGGGACGAGTCAGCTTGAAAGTGCGCATGGGGAATCCTTCAGTCCGTTGGGAGGCGGCTGGAGTATCGGGCAGAAAGGTGAGGCGGCGCACCATAACGGGGCGGCGTGGCATTGGGACTATCCATGAGTCGCTGTTCGACGCGTACGTGCGCAAGAGCTTGAAGGTGTTTGCGGAGATTGTGGAGGCCACGTTGGCAATACCGCCGGAGTTGGCTTGAGAACATGAAATTCCGTGGAGCCAAACCCGTGTTTGAGCGGAAGGTGAGGCACCAATCCGCCCTTACCGTTCTCCATGCACGGTGTGATCTTGGCGAACAATGCGTCACCTTCGGAGAACGACCTGTAGCCCTTGCGAACTTCGCCGAACGAGCGAACCTGAGAGATGTCTATCCCACCGAAATTCTCGAAAACAGCTGCCATGGGAACAAAGTGCACAGACTGTTCGAGTTGCGTACCCTCGAAACCTGTTTTTGGACTTACTACCGCGACATCTGCAATTGGCGCGACGGTCCATGTATTCGGTAGCTCTGCGCTGCTTTTGACTGCAAAGCCCCAAGCGATAGCAAGTCGGTGTTCGCCTCCGCGCCACCCATTAAAGGCGCCCCCGATTATTGACTGCGAAACACTGGGCAAGCCGTGACGCGCGCTCCAATCAATGGGGCTTCAGATGCAAAGCGTGATCCTCTTGCAGAAGCGGCGTGACCGTCACGCGCACCGCCAGGCTTTGCTCCCCACCCGCCATCATCACGCCCCGTATCGGGCTCACGTCGCTGAAGTCGCGGCCCCAGCCAAGCGTGATGTGTTCAAGATTCACCATGCAGCGATTGGTCGGGTCGAAGTCAACCCACCCGATGCTGGGGCAATACACCGACACCCAGGCGTGCGACGCATCGGCGCCTACCAGCCTGGGCGTGCCCGGTGGAGGCGTTGTCAAGATGTACCCACTCACGTAGCGGCACGACAGCCCCAGGCTGCGCAGGCAGCCAATCATCAGGTGGGCAAAGTCCTGGCACACGCCTCGCCGAATGCGAAGCAGCTCCGCTCAGTGGTGTTGAGATGTCGGTGGCCTGCGGATCAAACGCAAACTCGCGGTTGATTTTGTGGGTGAGCGCCAAGGCCCCGGCCAAGGTGGATTGCCCGGGCGGGAAGCACGGCCGCGCATAGCCTTGCAATTCGGCACTCAAGGCGACATGCGGTGATTCGTAAAGAAACTTGATGGGCTCAAGCCCCTGAGGATCGTTGTTCAGCGGCCGGCTGATCTCTCGCAAGGTGTCGCGGACCTGCTCCCACGGCTGCGAGTTTTCGATGAGCTCGGTGCCTGGCCGCGCGAACAAAACCACCGTGGATTCCGCGCGCACCAAAAGCCTCAGGTGCGGTTGTGCAAGGGCCAAGTAGCGCCGGTGGTTTCCAAAATAGTCGAGTGACTCATGCCATTCACTGGGCTCGGGCGTCACCCGAGTTTCATGCGCCAAACACGTCTGAAACTGAAACGATCTTGGCCGCAGTTGCAGCAATTGCTGCGAGACACTGACCGGAAAGGCATAGTCGTATTCGGTTTCGTGCCGAACTTGAAACTGGGCGCTTGGTGTCATGGTGTTGGTCATCAGGCGCTCAAAACACTTTGGTCGATGTTGCCCACATAATTAAAAAACTGCGCTGACAGACGCTCCGACACTTGATAGCTGGCCGAATAGATGTTGCGCATCGTGGCAAGAAGTGCCTCGCCACCCGGGCGAAGGTCCCTGCCGGGGTCCAGCGCTCGCAATTGAGCCAGCAAGGGTGCCAACACCTCGTCGCCGCTCGGGCCGTGGGCTGCGGAGACCCTCTGCAGTGCACCGATCAAGCCTTCGAGCTGAAAAACGATGGAGCGCGGGTTGCCTGCATCGAGAATGAGCAAATCCAAAACAGGAAGCCATTCAGGACGAGACATGTAGCGTGAACGGTACGTGATGATGCTGTCACCGAGTTCAAGCAGCCAATCAAGGCCCCCCTCGGGCGGCATGGCAAGTGCATGTTGCAGCACCGAGCCCATGAATTGCAAGCGCTCGATGCGTCGGCCAATCGACAAAAAACGCCACCCCATGTCGCGCGTCATGCCATCGAGTGTGAAGCCCGACAACGTCATCAAGGACACCGCCGCCTGATCCAGCAACGCCAATGCATCACCCACCGTCAGTTGGGGGCTGGGGCTCCCCAACCGCTGCAGCATTTGATTGAGCGAGCGCCAATGGTCGGTGGAAAGCCTTTCACGAATGTTGAACCCCACCCTAAACAATTGCTTGACGTGATGGGCCAAGCCGGGCAAGTCAGCGTCATGCACAGCTTGCAACAAGCGCGCTTCGATGTCAGCGTCGTCAGGCACGCCAGACCGGACCATCACGCCCCGCTCAGCGGCTTCAAGCTTGTCGGACGCAGGCGACTCCAGAATCTCTTGCCACCGGCAAAGTGCAACCAAGGTCGCCCACTCTTGGCCTCGGCTCTCTGGGTTGGCCTCCACCAAGGTGTCAAAACAGCGACGCATCAAGCGCGCCGTGTTGTCACAACGCTCAGAGTAGCGGCCAAACCAAAAAAGGTTCTCTACCGTGCGACTGGCCAAATGGGTGTCGGCGCGTACCAAATCTTGGTTGGCGGTGGCTCGCGGCAGCAACGATGCTGGGTTGACCACACCTTCCGTCATCACCCAGGTGTCTTTGCTCGCGCCACCGCGCTGCATGGCAATCACACGCGCGTCGGGTCCGGTCGCAACCCGTGTCAGGCCGCCTGGCATGACCACGTAGCCGTTCGGGGTCGCGCAGGCATAAACCCGCAAGCCCACGGCGCGCGCATGCAACCCAGCACCCGCTTTGCCAGCGCGGTTTGCTGCTTCGGGCTCTGGGCGCAGCCACACCGGGCCCTGCGACAAACGCACCAGTTCTTGGGCGACATAGTCGCTCGGCCCGGCACGCAACCGCTCGACAAACGCCGCTTGCGTGGCTTCGTCCAGGTCTTCGCCAAACACGGGCAGCTCACGCAGTTGCGGAAAGCTGGGTTTGAACACCAGCTGCTTCAGTCGCCCCAAGGCATCTTCAAGGGCTGCCGGCTCACCACACCACCACGTGGCAACGGAGGGCATCTTCAGGGGCTCGCCCAACAACACCTCTGACAGCTTGGGCAAAAAACCAAGCAGCGCGCCCGATTCCAACAGGTTGGACCCCAAGCTGTTGGCGATCAACACCGTGCCACGGCGCGCCGCATCGGTAAGGCCTGCCACCCCGAGCGCCGAGTCGCTGCGCAACTCAAGCGGGTCGCAGTAATCGTCATCGAGCCTGCGCAAAATCACCTGCACCCGGCGCAGGCCCGACAGCGTTTTGAGCCAAACAAAGCCTTCCCTCACCATCAGGTCACTGCCTTGCACCAGCGCAAACCCGAGGTAGCGCGCCAACAGGGCCTGCTCGTAATAGGTTTCGTTGTAGGGGCCGGGGGTAAGCAGCACGGTCAAGGGCTGTTCGGTTGCGCCCAGGGTTTGGCCCTTGTAGGGCGCGCATGAGCGGCCCCAATGGGCCAGGCTGTCACGCAGCTTGATGAAGAAGCCCGCCAGGCGCTGGATCTTCAAGTCGCGAAACATCTCTGGAAAAGCCCGCGCAATCGCCAGCCGGTTTTCCAACGCATAGCCGGCACCCGAGGGCGCTTGCGTGCGGTCGTTCAGTGCCCACCAACGCCCATCCGGCGAGCGCGCCAAGTCAACCGCATAGGTGTGCAGCGCAATGCCGTCGAGGTGCTTGATGCCATGACAAGGACGCAAGAACCCAGAATGACCGTGAACCAATGACGCCGGCAAATGGCCATCACCCAGCAATTTCTGGTCGCCGTACACGTCGACCAAAATCTTGTTCAACAACGTGGCGCGTTGCACGACGCCCGCCTCGATGTCGGCCCATTCAGCCGCCGACAAAATCATCGGCACCACGTCCAAGTCCCACGGCCGGTCGCTGCCCATCGGATCGGCGTACACGTTGTACGTCACGCCGTTTTCACGCACCTGGCGCTGCACGGCCTGCGCCCGACGCTCCATCGTGTGCGAAGCGGATTCGTCCATGAACTTGAGCATGGCCTGCCAATGCGGGCGGGGTGCCCCTTCGGCATTCAGCAGCTCGTTGTAGCGGCTCGGCGACGTGCGGTAACTCTCCAAAAGTGAAGCGGTCATGGCTTCCAGCGTAGATCGAGCGTCATGGGGTATTTTGGGTTCAACGGTTCGCGGACGATATCGATCGGGCCGGGGCTGTGCCCCTGCGCCACGAAGCGCGTGAAGCGCCGCGCCTCGGCCGAATTGGCGTTGACCGGGAAGTTATCGTAACTGCGTCCCCCAGGGTGACTGACATGGTACGTGCACCCGCCGATCGCACGCTGACTCCATGTGTCAACCAGATCAAAAACCAAGGGTGCGTGAACACCAATGGTCGGGTGCAGCGCGCTGGGTGGGGCCCAAGCCCGAAAGCGCACGCCTGCCACCGATTCGCCTGGCACGCCGGTGGGGTGCAGTGGCAAGGGGCGGCCATTGCAGGTCACCACGTGGCGGGTATCGGTCAGCCCTGACACGCAAACCTGCAAGCGCTCGACCGACGAGTCAACGTAGCGCGAGGTGCCGCTGCGGCTCACCTCTTCGCCCAATACGTTCCAGGGCTCAATGGCTTGTCGCAACTCGATCTTGACGCCCTCGTAAACCACCGTGCCATAACGCGGAAAGCGAAACTCAACAAAGGGGTCAAACCAGCTTGGCGAGAAATTGTACCCTGCGGCGGTGAGTTCTTCGGCCACATGACGAATGTCCTGCGCCACAAAGTAAGGCAGCATCCAGCGGTCGTGCAACGCCGTGCCCCAAGGGATGAGTGGCGCACGGTACGGCGTTTGCCAAAAGCGAGCCACAAGCGCGCGAATCAGCAGCATCTGCACCAGGCTCATGTGGGCGTGCGGGGGCATCTCAAAAGCCCGAAACTCGACGATGCCTAACCTGCCAGTGGGCGTGTCGGGTGAGTACAGCTTGTCGATTGAAAACTCGGCGCGGTGCGTGTTGCCGGTCAAGTCCACCAGCAGGTGGCGCAACAAGCGGTCGACCAGCCAAGGCCGATCACTTTCTTTGGCTTGAGGCAACGCGGCTTCCATTTGTTGAAACGCGATGCCAAGCTCGTACAGCGTGTCGTCGCGCGCTTCATCCACCCTCGGCGCTTGGCTGGTGGGCCCGATGAAAGCGCCCGAAAACAAATACGACAACGCTGGGTGATTTTGCCAATAGCCAATCAGGCTGCGCAACAAATCGGGGCGTCGCAACATCGGGCTGTCGGCGGGCGTCGGCCCGCCCAGCGTCACGTGGTTGCCACCGCCCGTGCCGGTGTGGCGCCCATCCTGCATGAATTTTTCGGTGGCCAAACGCGTTTCTCGCGCCAAGCCGTACAGCGCAGTGACGTTGCTGACGATCTCGGGCCAACTTGCGGCTGGCTGCACGTTGACCTCGATCACGCCGGGATCGGGCGTGACGCTAAGCACACGCAGCCGCGTGTCCCACGGCGGGGGGTAGCCCTCAAGACGAACCTTGAGGCCCGTTTGGGCAGCTGCGTGCTCGATGTGCGAGATAAGCGCCAGGCTGTCCTCCAGGTGCACCAGGGGCGGCATGAAAACATGCAAACGCCCTTGCCGCACTTCAATGCATAGAGCGGTGTGAATCACCTCGCGCGGGTCCAGCGGGTCCAGGTCGGGCTTGGCTGGCGGCGGCTCGGCCTTTGACTTGCGGGCAGCGCTGCCTTTTTTGCCTGGGTCGGGTTTGGTGGTCGAGCTTTTCAGGGCACCGTCTTGCGGGGCAAGTGCTTCGCGCTCCGCAAAAGGGTCCACTTGAAAAATCGGCTCAACATCTTCAGGCAAGACCCAGGGCAAGGAGCCCAGCGGCAAGCGCAAACCCAAGGGCGAGTCGCCCTCCAACAAGTAGAGCTTTTCTCGCCGCAAAGGCCAGCGGCTGGTGCGCCACCCTGTGCGCGCGCCGTGCTCCGTTGGCTTGAGAGGCACCACATACCCTGCAACCTTGCCCAAGCCCTTCTGGAGCAACATGGCCAAGCGGCGTCGCTCCAAGGGGTCTTTGAGGTTCGCTTGGGTAGGATCGACGTTGTCGGGCAGCTTTTGTTCGATCAACACCTGCTGCATCACGTCCTCGTAGGCGGGTATCACGCATTCGAGCGGCAGCGCCAGTTGGGCGATCAAGGCTTCACTGAAACGCCGAGCGTCGTCGTCCGTGAAACGATCAACATCACCATCCAGCGCCAAGAGACTTGAGTCTTTCCAAACCGGCACACCGTCGCGCCGCCAAAAAACGTTAAGCGCCCAGCGCGGCAAAGGCTCCCCCGGATACCACTTGCCCTGGCCAAAGTGAAGCACACCGCCCGGCGCATGGTGTGCCTTGAGCTTGAGCAAAAGTTCGCCGGCAAGGCGGCGCTTGGCATCGCCATGGGCCGCCACATTCCACTCGGCCCCTTCCATGTCGTCGACCGACACAAAAGTGGGTTCGCCTCCCAGGGTTAGGCGCACGTCGTTGGCCTGCAACTCAGCATCAACCGCATGGCCCAATGCGTTGATTTTTTCCCACGTGGCCTCGGCATAGGGTTTGGTCACGCGCGGATCTTCGTGAATTCTTGTGATGGTCATCTCGTGACCAAACTCCACGTTCGCAAAACCCGCCATCCCCATGACTGGCGCCGCCGACGAGGGTGACGCCGTGCAAGCCAGTGGAATGTGCCCTTCGCCCACCAGCAGCCCGGACGTTGGGTCCAGACCCACCCAACCCGCGCCGGGGATGTACGCCTCGGCCCAGGCATGCAAATCGGTAAAGTCACGCTCGGTGCCCGACGGGCCGTCAAGCGCCTTTTGGTCTGCCACCAATTGAATGAGGTACCCCGAAACAAAGCGCGCGGCAAGTCCAAGATGGCGCAGGATTTGCACGAGCAACCAGCTGGTGTCGCGGCAAGAACCACTGCCCAGCGCCAGGGTTTGCTCGGGCGTTTGAACACCCGGCTGCATGCGCACCAAGTACCCGATCTGGCGCTGCAAGCGCTGATTGATCATCACCAAAAAGTCGGTGGTGGCCATCGGCTCGGACGGCAGATCGGCGCGGAAAAGTGCCAACCAAGCCTTCAGCAAGGGCTCCACCTCAAGCGTCTGCAAATAAGGCGCCAACTCCACGCCCAGTTGGGCCTCGTAGGCAAAGGGAAAGCGCTCGGCCTGCTTCTCGACAAAAAAGTCAAACGGGTTGATGACCGTCAAGTCGGCCACCAAGTCCACCGTAAACCTCAAGCTTTGCGTCGGCTCGGGGAACACAAAGCGGCCAATGTAGTTGCCGTAGGGGTCTTGCTGCCAGTTGATGAAGTGCTTGGTCGGCTCGACGGTGAGCGAGTAGGACAAGATCGGCGTGCGCGCATGGGCCGCCGGCCGCAGCCGCACCTGATGCGGCGACAGCTCCACCAGGCGATCGTATTGGTAGGTGGTGGTGTGATGCAGCGCGACGCGGATGGCCATGGGGGCTACTCTTTTTGGGGGGCTGCTTTGGACTTTAACTGCAGCCTGTTCCGGCGAGCGCTACGGGGCTAAGTCAAGCGCCAACCGGCTTGCCGCCCGAGTGCATCAGCAGCGTGCCGGGAAACAAAAACTCGCAGTCAAACCAGCGGTCGAGCCATCCAGCGTGGCGGCATGCACGTACGACAGGTGCGAAAAGTCCAGCAGTTGCGCAACCAAACGATGGGTAAGCCCGTTAACCAACCGTTTGCTTGAACTGATCCAACACCCTGTCCACCATCACACCGGACTGACCCAGGTAGTTGGCGGGGTTAAGCATGCGCTCAAGCTGAGCGCGACTGACATGGCTTTTGATTTCGGGGTGGGCCACAAGCAGCTCGAGCAAGGGTGTCTTTTTGGCCAGTGATTCACGGCACAAGTCGTACACCAAGTCGTGCGCATATTCTCGGCCGATGAAAGGCCCCAGGCCCATCATCACGGCTTCGCTCATCACCAAGCCACCGGTCATCTCGATGTTGCGCATCATGGCGGCAGCGTCAACCTCCATGCCTTCAACCAGGGCACGCGATTGCTTCAGAGCACCTGCGATCAAGCAAAACGCTTCGGGCAACACGATCCATTCAATTTCCCACGGGCCGGTCGAGCGCTCGTGGTCGGCCACCATCGCGTCCATCAACGCGGCACTGTGTTGGCGCACCACGCTGATGGCCGCGTGGATGTAGCAGCTGCCAATCGGGTTGCGCTTTTGTGGCATCGTGCTGCTGCTGCCTCTGCCGTGGTGGTAAGGCTCAAAAACCTCGGCCACCTCGGTTTGCATCATCAACTTCACGTCCATGCTGAGCTTGCCCAAGGTGCCGCCAATCAGGCCCAACAACGCACCCGTCTCGGCAATGTTGTCGCGAATCGTATGCCAGGCAATCACCGGCTGCGCAAGACCCAGCTCGGCGCAAAGATCAGCCTGCGTTTGCATCGCGCCCACGTCCAGCGACGCCAGCGTGCCGGCCGCGCCCGCAAATTCACCCACCAGCACCCGCGTCCTCAGTTGAGCCAAGCGCTCCCGGTGGCGCAGAACAGCCGACAAGAGCCCAGCCATTTTGTAGCCGAAAGTCACCGGAATGGCTTGCTGCAAATTGCTGCGCCCGATGATGGGCGTGAGCCGATGCGCTTGGGCCAGCTTGGCCATGGCTTTGGCAATGGCCACCAGCTCGGCATCCACCAATTCAAGTGCTTCACGAATTTGCAGCACGGTGGCGGTGTCGGTGATGTCTTGTGTGGTGGCACCCCAGTGCACAAATTCACCCAGCTTGTCGCGACACAACTGGTTGATCTGCGTCACCACGCCAAGAATCGGGTAGCCGATGCGCTCGGTTTGTTGACGCAAGCGAACCATGTCAATTTGATCCATGCGGCAGTGGCTGATGATCTCGTCGGCTGCCTCTTGCGGGATGATGCCCAAGCGGCCTTGCACCACCGCCAGCGCACGCTCAATGTCCACGTATTTGGCAGTGCGATTTTCATCACTCCACACGTGGCGCATGGGGTCGGTCGTGAAGATGCCTTGAAAAATTGACGAATCAATGATGGATGCTGCCATGCGCGTACTTTCTAGTCTAGGTTTAGGTTTTAGGATGAACGCTGCAGCAGGCGACGCGCGCGTTCAATCCCGGGCTCATGGTACTTAAACAGCCGACGCAGCACGCAGCCAAGCAATGCCTGCAGCGTCCACACCCAGCTCGCTCAAGATCGCGTCGGTGTGCTGCCCAAGCGCCGGCACGGCATTGAGCACCGGCTCGCCGTCGTCCCACGAGCCGGGCGGCAGCAGCGTGGGCAGAGGGCCGACGGGCGAGTCGACCTGGCGCCAGCGTGATCGGGCCTTGAGTTGTTCATGCCCCCAAAACCCTGCCATGTCATTGACTTGTGCATTGGCAATCTGCGCGGCCTCAATGCGGGTTTGAACTTGCTGCGCGTTGAGTGGTGCAAAGGCTTCCACAATGACCGAGCGAAGCGCGTCCCGGTTGGCGGTGCGGGCCGCATTGCCTTTGAATCGCTCATCTCTTGTCAGCTCGGGCTGCATCAAGACCTTGGTGCAAAACTGTTGCCACTCGCGCTCGTTCTGTAACCCTAGCATCACGGTTGAACCGTCGCCGCATGGGAAAGGACCGTAGGGGTAGATCGTGGCATGCGCGGCGCCCGCACGCGGTGGGGGCGCTGCACCTTCAAAGGCGTAGTACATCGGGTAGCCCATCCATTCGCCCATGGCTTCGAGCATGGAGATGTCGATGCGGCGGCCGCGCCCATCAATTTTGCGTTGCAGCAGTGCTGCCAGTATGTTGGTGTAGGCGTACATTCCAGCGGCAATGTCGGCGATGGACAAGCCCGCTTTGCAAGGTTCGTCCGGGGTGCCGGTGACGGACACAAAGCCAGACTCGCTTTGAATCAACAGGTCGTAGGCTTTTTTGTCGCGGTAGGGGCCCGGGGCTTGGGCGTCATCGCCATAGCCCGAAATGTCGCACACGATCAAATCCGGGCGGCGGTCTTTAAGTGCATCGAACGACACGCCCAATCGCGCAGCGGCGCCAGGCGCCAAGTTTTGCACCACCACATCGGCTTGGTCGACGATGAGCTGCATCAACAGCTCGGCAGCACGCGGGTGTTTAACGTCCAGCGTCAGGCTTTCTTTGCTGCGATTGGTCCACACGAAGTGAGACGCAAGGCCCTTGACGCGCTGGTCGTAACCGCGCGCAAAGTCGCCTGTGCCGGGCCGCTCAATCTTGATCACGCGCGCGCCAAGATCGGCAAGCTGGCGCGTTGCAAAGGGTGCTGCAATGGCGTGTTCAAGCGTGACGACAGTGATGCCTTCAAGGGGTCTCATTCAAGCAAGTTCCGTTCAATCGTGGTCACGTGAGTGTTGCGGTTGCATCCATGGTCAGCCAACCTTCATGGTCTTGCGCCCATAACTTAACCTCGCGGCCGTTGCGCTGGCCATGCACTGTAAACGGGTGCAGGTCAAAGGTTGGCCGCACCGCTTTAAAACGAAAGGTCGCCACAAGGGCATCGGGTGCATGCCTGCGCAGCAAGTCCATCAATAGCGTTGCAATCAACGGGCCGTGAACGATCAGGCCAGGGTAGCCTTCAACCTCGGTCACGTACTTGCGGTCGTAGTGAATGCGGTGGCCGTTGAATGTCAGCGCTGAATACCGAAACAGCAACACGTCGTCGGGCACCACGCGGCGCTGCCACGTGCCTTGCGCAGCCGCCACGGGCGGCGGGTCCAAATCGTCGGCTTTTTTGGCATCGCGGTAAACGATGTCGTGAAACTCAACGATCGCTGGGTTGGTGTCGCTGTTGCACCGCAACTCGTGTCGAACCTTGACAAACACAAGGCGACCCGTGCGACCGTCTTTGACGGTCACATCGTCAATCGTTGATGTTCGAGTCACTTGATCGCCCACCCGCACGGGTGCGCGAAACTCAAACTGGCTGCCGGCCCACATGCGACGGGGTAGCGGCACTGGCGGCAAAAAGCCGCCACGCTTGGCATGCCCGTCTGGACCGATGTCCGATTGCCGATGCAACGGCAAAAAGTACAACCAATGCCACAGGGGCGGCAACAAGTCGCCGTGGTTTGCAACCGATGTCGGGTAGTCAAGCACTGCCGACAGTGCGGCCACGGGCGTCGACACCATCGTATCGCCAAGGGTTTCGCTGCGGCCTATCCACGCCCGGTAATCAGTTTCGGAGGAGTTCATGGGTTGGCGCTTCAACCAAGTTCAAGCCAAACCGGCTGATGGTCCGACACCTTGGTCGGCGTGTTGACGTCAACACGCCGCACGCGCGGCGCAAGATCGTCGCTGACAAAAACAAAATCACAGGCGATAGGCTCGGGGCCGTAGCGGCGGTCGTGGACGCGAAAGGTTGGGGTCTGCGCTTGCAAGTCGTGCAGCAAGGGCCACGCATCACCCAGCCGGGTTGCGCTTTGGGCGGGGGCCGCCTGAAGCAGCGCGTACTCGGCGTTCGTCGCTTCAAAATTAAAGTCCCCGCAAAGGATCGCGCTGCGTGTGTGCACCTTGTTCTGGAAAGGCATCCCGGTTTCGTCATCCTGCGGCGGTGCGGCGGCATGCGCACAAGCTTGCGTGTGCAGGTCAAGCAAGGCCCGCGCCTGCGCAAGCCGCTGGGGTTTGGAGTAGAACTCCAGGTGCGTGGTCATCACGCGAATCGGCCCCAGCGGCGTGACCAGCGTCGCAACCGTGCACATGCGCGGCATTGATCGCACACCAGCGTCGGCAGGGTACGGCAGTGTGTGGTGGGACACCTGCGCAACCGGCAAGCGCGATGCAATCAGGTTGCCAAAGCGCTGGCGTTCACCGCCGCGACCCAGCTCTTCAAC
This sequence comes from uncultured beta proteobacterium, assembly GCA_963738575.1. GTDB lineage: Bacteria > Pseudomonadota > Gammaproteobacteria > Burkholderiales > Burkholderiaceae_C > CAVTWY01. The sequence goes on along the minus strand of CAVTWY010000004.1, from coordinate 1,217,731 downwards.
GGCAGCGCCAAAGCACACCTGAAAGCCGGGCAGCAGCTCGCGCAGGCGTGCTGCTTGGTCAAAGCCCGCGCCGCCGTCGAGCTGCGGGTAGTTGACCGCCACCTCTTGCAGGCAAAGCACGTCGAAGTCGGCCATCGCACGGGCTTCGTCAACCACGCGCTCGACGCTGACGATGCCGTCAATGCCGCAAAACCACTGCACGTTCCAGGTGATCAAGTTCATCGCGGTGCCTTGCGCATTATTTGATGCCGGCGCGCATGAAGCTCTGCACAAACTGGCGCTGGAAAAGCAAAAACGCGATCAACAGCGGCGCCGAGCTCATCAGCGTGGCGGCGGTGATAACTGCCCAGTCGATGCCTTGGTCGGTGGACGAAAAAACCTGCAAGCCGACAGTCAGCGGGCGCGCGCTGACGCTGTTGGTGATGATCAGGGGCCACAAAAAATTGTTCCAGTGAAAACTCACCGACACCAGCGCAAAGGCGGTGTAGACCGGCCGAGCCAGCGGCACGTAAACCCGCCACAAGATCTGCAGGTCGCTGGCGCCTTCAACGCGTGCGGCTTCATCAAGCTCATTGGGGATGCCCCGGAAGGTCTGGCGCAGCAAAAAAATTGCAAAGGCCGAAGCGAAGTAAGGCAGGCCGATGGCCAACAGCGTGTCAACCAGCCCCAGCCGTGCCATCGTCTTGTAGTTCTCTACCAGCAAGATGTCGGGCATGACCATCAACTGCACCAGCACCAACGAAAAGAGCAGCTTCTTGCCGGCAAATTCGTAACGCGCAAAAGCGTAGGCGGCCAATGTGCTGATCACCAGTTGGCAGGCCAGGATCATCGTCACGAGCAAGACGGTGTTGACAAAATAGCGCGCAAATGGGGCTGCGGCCCAGGCTTGCGAAAAGTTGTTCAGCGTGAGGGGTGCCAACAGTTCAAAGCGGGTCGAGAACTCGCTCGGATGAAACGCCGTCCACACCGCGTAGGCCAGCGGCAGCACCCACAGCAGCGCGAGCAACCACGCGGCGATGGTGTCGACCAGGCCAGGGTCGTTGTAGACCATCCGCGTGGCAGGTGCTGTGGGTGCGGTGGGGCGGTGCGGTTCATCACTGGTAGTGCACACGCCGGTCAAGCACAAAAAACTGGATCAGCGCAACGGTGGCGAGCACCGCCAGCAGCACCATCGTCAGCGCCGCCGCGTAGCCACTGTCCCAATAACGAAAGCCCACTTCGTAGAGGTGAAAGAGCAGCAGTGTCGATGCGTTGTCGGGCCCACCGCGTGTGAGCACCACGATGTGGTCGACCATGCGCACCGCGTTGATGACGGCGTTGACCATCACAAAAAGCGTCGTCGGCATCAGCAGGGGCCATTGCACGCGACGAAAAAAGTACCAACGCGACGCGCCTTCGATGGCCGCTGCTTCTCGCAGGCTGGGGTTGAGCCCCTGCAGCGCGGCGAGGTAAAAAATCATGAAGAAGCCCGCCTCCTTCCACACCGCAACCACCGTCACCGCACCCAGCGCGGTGCGCTGGTCGCCGAGCCAGTTTTGCGATGGCGCGCCAAAAAAGCCCGTGATCTGCTCGAGCAGGCCATAGCCGGGGGTGTAGAAAAACAGCCAGATGTTGGCCACCGCGACCATGGGCAACACCGTTGGCGTGAAGTACGCCATGCGCAAGAAACCACGCCCGGCCATGCGCTCGTTAACCCACAGCGCCATCAGCAGCGCCAAGCCGATCGACAACGGGATCGTCGCCAGTGCAAACCAAAGGTTGTTGGTCGCCGCCTTCCAGAACACGGGGTCGGCGACCATTTGCTGGTAGTTCTCGAGCCCAACCCAGCGCGCCGGCCGCGCGCCTTTGGGGGTCGAGTAAAAACTGTCGATCAGCGACGCGACGGCCGGGAAATGCGTAAACGCAACCAGCAGCACAAACGCCGGCAACAGCAGCAGGTAGGCGTGCAATGACGCACGCCCCGCCGACAGGCTCGACCCTCGCGCTGGCGTCGACAAAGCCAGCGCTCTACTTGTAGCTGCGCAGCAAGCGGTCGGCTTCGGCCTGCGCGTCCTTCATGGCCTGCGCCGCTGTCTTGCTACCCGTAAGCGCGGCCTGCAAGCCGTCGTTGAGCGCCTTGGTCACGCGCTGGTTGTCGTGCGTCGAAAACTCGGCCAGCGCAAACGGCAACTGGTCGCGTGCCACCAGCGCGGGTGCAAAGTCGCTGCCGTATTTGCGCAGCGCGTCGGTGCGGTAAGCAGCCTCGCTGATGGCGACATAGCCGGTGTCCATGCTCCACTTGGCGGCACGCTCGGGTTGGGTGATCCACTTCGCAAACTTGAAGGCCGCTTCTTGCTGCGCTGGCGTGGCCTTCTTGAAGATGTAGAAGTTGCCCCCGCCAGTGGGCGACCCGCGGCGCTTGCCGGCCGGCAGCATGGCAACACCAAAATCGAACTTGGCGTTGTTGCGCACGTTGGTGAGGTTGCCGGTGGTGGTCCACATCATCGCCACCTTCTTCTCAAAAAAGTCTTTGGGTGTGGTGCCCCATTCGACGATGCCGCTCGGGTGCACACCTTGCTTTGTAAGGTCAACCCAGTACTGCAAGGCCTCGATCACCGCCGGGTCGTCAAACTTAACCGCATTGCCGCTGTCACTGGCCATCGCGACGCCGTTCTGGATCGCCAGACCTTGGAACAACCAGTACGGAAAGCCGCTTGACGGAATCTGAATGCCGTACTGCGTGACCTTACCGGAGGCATCTTTGAGCGTGAGTTTTTTGGCCGCGTCGGCCATTTCGGCCCACGTTGCGGGTGGTTTGTTCGGGTCGAGCCCAGCCGCCTTGAACAGCTCCTTGTTGAAGTACAGCACCACCGTTGAGCGCTGGAAAGGCACACCCCAGGTCTTGCCGCCGGTCTGGCTGTTGAGCATGAAAGCTTTGTAGAAATTACCCAACCAAGCCCGGTCGTCTGCGGTCTTGACGAAGTTGTCGATCGGCACGATGGCGTCTTCGTCGATCAGCGTGAACATGTCGGTCGATAGCAGCACCGAGACGACGGGCGGATTGCCAGCTTTGTGAGCGGTCAGCGCCTTGACGATGGTGTCTTGATAGCTGCCGGCGTAGATCGGCGTGACCTTGATGCCGGGGTTTTCTTTGGCAAAGTCGGCCGCGTATTCGTCGATCAGTTTGGTGATCGGCCCGCCCACCGCAACGGGGTAGTAGAACGAGATCTCTGTGGGTGCTTGCGCCTGCGCTGGTGCACCGATCACGCTGGCAATTGCCGCGGCGGCGATCATCTGGGTGAAGCTTCTCTTGTGCATCGTCATGCTCCTGTTGGGGTTTGGTTTAAAAACTCAGGTGACAAAACTCAGGCGACACGCGCGCCTTGCGAATCAAAATAGTGTTCGGCGCCAGACGGCCAGCCCAGCGCCACTTGGGCACCAGCGGCGACGTCGGTCATGCCTTGGGCGCGCACCACGATTTGTTCACTGCCAACAGCACAACGCAGCACCAAGTCAGCGCCCAGGTACTCCAAGCTGCGCACGGTGGCTGGCACGCTGCCGCCCAACATGACCGATTCGGGACGAATGCCCAAGGTGCTGGCTGAGCGTGCCACGTTGATCTGGCTGCCGGCGATGCGCCCGTCGTCCAAGCGCAAGAGGTTCATCGCAGGCGTACCGATGAAACGCGCCGCAAAGGTTGTGGCGGGCTGCGCGTACAACGCGCGCGGCGCAGCGTTCTGCTCGATGCGGCCCTTGTTGAGCAGCACCACTTGGTCGGCCATGCTCATCGCTTCGGTTTGATCGTGGGTGACGTAAACCACGGTCAGGCCCAGGCGCTGCTGCAGATCTCGCAGCTCTTGGCGCATCTCTTGGCGCAACTGGGCGTCCAGGTTGGACAGCGGCTCGTCCATCAAGCAGACCTGCGTCTGCGCCACCAGCGCACGGCCCAGCGCCACACGCTGCTGCTGGCCGCCCGACAACTGCGAGGGTTTGCGATCGAGCAGTGCCGTCAGGCCAAGCAGCTCGGCCGTTGCCTTGAGGCGTCGCGCGGCTTCAACCGGCTCGACCTTGCGCACCGACAGGCCAAAGCCGATGTTGTCGGCCACGCTGAGGTGGGGAAACAGCGCATAGTTTTGAAACACCATCGAGATGCCGCGCTGCGCCGGTGGCTGCAACGTCACGTCTTGGCCACCAACAAATACCTGCCCGCTGCTGGCTGATTCAAGCCCTGCAATGATGCGCAGCGTGGTCGACTTGCCGCAGCCCGAAGGGCCCAGCAGCACGCAAAAGCTCCCGGGCTCGATCGCCAGATTGATGCCGTCGAGCGCCTTGCTGCCGCCCCAGTCCTTGCTGATGTTGGACAAACGAATCGATGACATGGATGAGGGCGCGCGCCCGGCGCGGTCAAAACGTCTCGATGGTACGCGACGATTGTGGCCTGAGTATGACCCGCTATCGAGCGTGCAGGGCCGCGCCGTCCCGAGCTCGGGCCCGCGCGCGCCTCACCGCGAACCGAAGCGCGCCATCCAATCCACTACGGGCTCAAAGCCCGGGTCGGCGCGGCAGATCGCCTCTGTCTCAGCCCAGATCTCGGCGTCGGGTTTGGTCAAGTCCAGCGGGTCGCCATGCGGTTGTGGCACATACCAGGGTGTGTCCAGGTAGACCTCAACGGTGTTGTCTTCCAGGTCGGAAAAGTAAATCGACAGCGCGTTGCCATGGTTCATGCCGCGCATCTGCGTGGCGCCTGCGGCCAGCGCGGCAGCGCGCACGCGGCGCAGTTCGTCGATGGTTGACAACTTGAACGACAACTGCATGATCGTGCTGGGCGCATCGGCTGCGCGGCCACCGGCCAGCACCAATTGATGGTGCTGCTCGGGTGTCCCGCTTAGGAAGTGCAAGGGCACCTTGAAGTTGCTGCCCACGCCGTGGTCGGTGACGTGAAGGCCAAACAGCTGGGTGTAGAAACGGGTCATCGCGTCGATGTCGCGCACGTAGATGCCGACGTGGGCAAGTTGCGGTGTGATCGTCACTGGTGTTATCTCCGTCATGGGTGCAAGACGAGCTTGCCGGTGAAGTCGCTGTCGTCCAAGCGCACATGGGCGCGGCGCGCGTCAGACAGTGGCAGCACGGTGGCAGGTGGCGCCTGCACGGCACCCGACGCCATCAAGTTGATGGCGTCCTGCATCAGCGCCCGTCTTGTTGCCGCCTCGGCGTCGAAGGTGTGCATGGAAAACGTGCGCACCGCCAGGCTGCGGCCCAAGAGCTGACGAAGCACCTCGAACACGCCAGGCGGCATGCCAGAAAGGATGTTGTAGGACACCGCCAGCCCCAGCGGTGCCAAGGCATGCAGGCACGCAATGAACAGTGCGCCGCCGCTGGGGTCCAGCGCGAGGTCAACGCCCTGCCCGCCGGTGTGCGCCTTGACCTGCTCGGCCAAATCGGCGGCCTGCGGGTCCAGTGCCGCCGATGCGCCTTGGCGCAACACAAAGTCTCGCTTGGCGGCGGTGCTGGCCGTGGCGATGACGTGGAGTCCGCGCGCGCGGGCAGTTTGAACCATCGCCGTCGCCACGCCGCCCGCTGCCGCCGTGATCAGCACCGAGCGCAACGGCCGTGCGCTGCCACAACCAAACAACAAGGCCTGTGCCAGTTGAAAGTTAGGCAGGCTCACGGCTGCGTCAAAATCGATGCTGTTGGGCAGCGGATACAGCGCTGCAGCCGGCGCAATGGCGCACTCGGCATAACCACCACCGCGCTGCGGCAGTTCACGCGCGCTAAGCAGCACGCGGTCACCAACGGCCACGTCGCGCGCACCCGGCCCGAGCGCCTCGACCACCCCGGCCACCTCGTTGCCGGGTACGGCCGGCAGCGGTGGCATCCACTTGTACGTGCCCTGGCGAATGAGCACATCGGGCCTGCCCACGCCGATCGCCATGGCCCGAATGCGCACCTCGCCAGCGCCAGGCTCGGGCCTTGGGACGTCGGTTAGCTCCAGCGCCTGCGGGCCCCCTGGCGTGCGGACGACAACGGCTTTCATCGTTGACCGTCGTGGACCTTTACCTGTTCTTTCGTGAGGCCGCCCAACCGAGCGTGCACGCGCCCGCCATCGGCCATCACCAGCGCGTACACGATCTCGTCGGGGCGCGGGCCGTCTTGCACGCCCACTTCCATCGCGTTGAAGTGGCTGCGAACATAGGCTGCGTGGATGTAATGCAGCGGCACCATCAGACGGTAGCCCGCATTGGCCACGGCCTTGGCTGCCGGCACGATGGCCTTCGGTTCGCCCAAGGCGGCACGCATGGCCCAGCCACCCGCTTCGTGCCACACCGCACCATGCTCCAGCTCACCGTTGACGCCGACGATGGCCGCCTTGCCGTAGGCCTCAACCTTGTCCTTGCCGAGCACACCCACCAGTTCTTGCGCCAGCTCGCTGCCCAGCACGCGCAAAGCCGCCATGAAGGGCAGAAGGTCGGGCTCGTGTCGGCCGGCGAAGGGGTTGCGCACCACGGCAACGGCAGCAGCAAGGCGCAACGGCACCGGCGCCACTGGGCCGCCTTCGTGGTGCACGGTCTCAACAGTTAACAGGCGTTTTCGGATCTTGGATCAGGGACATGCGAACTCCTCGGAATTCAAAGGCGCGGGATCTTGGCGTCCGCGATCACGCGCGACCATTTTTGCACTTCAGCCGCCACCATGGCGGTCATCTCTTGCGGTGTGCTGCCGCGCGCTTCACCGCCCATTTCTTCGAGACGGGACTTCACGGCGGGCACTTGCAGGGCCTTCAGCGTTTCTTCTTGCAGCCGCTGCACGATCGGTTGTGGCGTGCCGGCCGGCAGCATCCAACCGGCCCAAGAACGCACGTCGAAGCCCGCCACGCCTTGTTCGGCCACGGTGGGCACGTCAGGCATACCAGACCATCGCTGGGGGCCGGTGACGGCCAAGGCCCGCAACTTGCCGGCCTTGAGCTGCCCCAGTACCGCCGTCGGGGGTGCCACGATGAACGGAACCTCTCCGCCCAACAGCGCGGTGATGGAGGCTGAGTCGCCACGGAACGGCACGTGCAGCAGCGGCGCACCAGCCTGCCGCGCAAGCAACTCACCAACCAGGTGGTGCGTGGAGCCCACACCGGCTGTGCCATAGGCAAGGCCACCCGCAGTTACCTTGGCCGCGGCGACGAGATCTGCAATGCTGCGCAGCTTGGAGTCGGGCTGTGTGACCAGCAAAAACGGAAAGAAGGTGATGGTCGAGACCATCTGAAAACTGTCGACGGTTTGGTACGGCAGCTTTTCGTACAGCGCGCCAGCGACTGCGTGGCCACCGGTGGCCAGAAGCAACGTGTTGCCATCCGCTGCGGCACGTGCCACAGCCGCCGAAGCCAGCGTCCCGCCAGCCCCCGCCATCGCCTCCACGACCATCGGTTGACCCAGGTTCTTGCCCATCTCACCACCAACGAGGCGGGCGATGGCATCGGCGTTGCCCCCGGCCGCAAAACCCTGCAGCACCTTGATGGGTCGTTGTGGCCACGTCTGCGCGCGTGCGGCAGGCAGCAACGTGGCGCTCAGGGCGGCGGCAGTGAAGTGTCGGCGTTGCATGGACTCGTCTCCTTGTGGTTGGTGTGGTCCGGCTCAGGCTTGTGCAACGACGGGGTTGCGCAGCGTGCCGATCCCTTCGATCTCGACCTCGACCACGTCGCCGGCCTTCATGTAGCGCGGGGGCTTGCGGCTCCAGCCCACACCGGCGGGTGTGCCGGTGGCAATGACGTCACCGGGCACCAACGTGAAGATCGTCGACGCGTAGGCGATGAGCTTAGGAACTGAAAAGATCATGTGGCCGGTGTGACTGTTCTGCACGGTTTCGCCGTTCAATCTAGTCATTAGCTTCAGCTCGCGCCCGGGTGCGATCTCTTCGGCAGTCACCATCCAGGGGCCGAACGGCCCCGTGCCTTCAAAGTTTTTGCCCGAGGCAATTTGCTTGGCATGAAACTGCCATTCGCGCACGCTCACGTCGTTGTAGATCGAGTAGCCAGCGACGTGCTCGTAGGCCTTTTCGGCAGGGATGTCGCGGCCTGGCTTGCCGATGATCACGGCAAGTTCGCCCTCCCAATCCAGCGACTCGGACACCCGGGGCCGCACCACCGGCTGGCCGTGCCCAACCTGCGAACGCCACACGCGCAGGAAGATGGGCGGTTCTGCTGACAGCTCGCGCTGCATGCCGGCGGCAAGTACCTCTTGGTGATGGTCCATGTAGTTGCGCACTGCGCAGACAATCTTTTCGGCCCGAGGGATCACTGGTAAAAACTGCAAACCCTGCAGCGGCGTTTCGGCCGCCAAGCCCTTGACCAGTGCGTCACGGCGGTCGAAATCCGCGCTGCCCAGAAATTCAGCCAACGTAGCGTGGCCAGTGCGCGCGGCCATCGACACGACACCGTCGCCAACGACGGCACCCCAGGTTTCGCGGCCACTTTGGAGGTAGGACAAGAGTTTCACGTTGATTTCCATGCAATCCAGATTGGGCACAAGTTTCATCTTTGTGTATAAAACAGACCATGAGCACAAACCCGAAATCGCTTGTTGCGCGGGAACTGCACAATCGCGACGTGGACCACAACATCAACGACGGCACCGAGCTACCCCTGGCCGAGCGCGCATACCGCGCACTGCGGCAAGCCATCGTGCGCGGCGACTTCGAGCCCAGCGCCCGCCTGCGCGTTGAGGAACTGAGCCGCCTGTTCTGCGTCAGCAGCAGCCCGCTGCGCGAAGCCTTGAATCGCCTGTCCGAGCAAGGCCTGGTGCGCGCACTCGAAAACCGCGGTTTTCGCGTGGCGCCGCTGACGGCGGCGGGCGTGAGCGACTTGGCACGCGTGCGCACGCTCGTCGAGTGTGAAGCGCTGCGCGATGCCATCGCGCACGGCACTGACAGCTGGGAAGCGCAGGCCGTGGCGGCCGGGCACGCCTTGGCTTTGGCAGAACGTCGCCTAGGCGATCAACCCAGGACCTTAGACGACGACTGGTCAGCGCGCCATCGCGCCTTCCACCTCAGCCTGTACGCGGGCTGCACGTCGCCGCTGTTGCTGGACTTGGCAGACGTGCTGTTCGACAACGCCGAGCGTTACCGCCGCTGGGCGGCCCGCTGGCGCCAGAAGCCGCGACGCAAACACGACGAACATCAGCAGCTGCTCAAAGCCACGATCGCGCGCGAGTCAGACCGCGCCGTTGAACTGCTGCGGGCCCACATAGCCCACACCGAGCAAATGGTGTCAGCAGCGCTCAACAGCAACGGCGCTGCGGACTTGCAGTGATGGCAACCGGCCACTTGGTGAATCTCAACTGACCTTGGGCGCGCGCCCAGCGCGGTCAAGGCAGCGCGGTGAAGCGCGAAGAAAATGGTGCAAGCACGACCTGCAACTCGGCATGCAGGGCCGGATTGCCCGCCAAGCATTCCCGGGTATCCAGATGGTCGGTGTCTCCCAAGAAATTGCTCACCACACCCCCAGCTTCTTGCACCAGCAGGCCACCAGCCGCCATGTCCCACGCTTGGAGCCCAAGATCAAACTGCGCATCGGTGTGGCCCGCACTGAGCCAGGCCAAATCGAGCGCTGCCGAGCCTGAACGCCGAACAGCATGCACCCGCTGCATAACGGCCCCAAGCATTTGCATCGAAACCTCAAAACCCGTCCCGGCACGTGGTGGACAACTCGTGGCGACCACCGCATCGGCCAGTCGGCTGCGGCCAGCAATGTGCAAACGCCGACCATCGCAAAACGCACCGCCGCCGCGCGTGGCGTGAAAGACCTCGTTGCGGCAAGCATCAACCACCACGCCGATTTCGACGCGACCGCGCACCGCCAGCGCCATGCTCACTGCATAAGCCGGGTAGCCATGGATGAAGTTGGTGGTGCCGTCCAGCGGGTCGATGATCCAGACATGGTCGGCACCCGGCGCACCCAGCAACTGTGCTGATTCTTCGCTGAGCACCGCGTGGTCAGGGTGGGCCGCAAGCAAGGCACTGACGATGGTTTGCTCAGACGCCAGATCGACCTGCGTCACGTAGTCGTCGGGCTTTTTGGCACGCACTTGCAGCGCGGCGGGGTTGGCGGCGGCGGCACTGATGATGGCGGCCGCGCGCCGCGCTACCGTGATGGCAAGTTCAAGCATGGGGTGTTGGCCGGGTCGGCCTCGATCCACTCACAGATTCTTGCCACCAGCGGCAGCAGCTCAGCGCGACGGCACGGGCTTGCCCACCGCTGTGTACAAATCTGCCAACGGCACCACGCGGCCGTGAAGCGGCAGGATCTTCTGCACATCAAGCTTTAAGCGTTCGATGTTGGCCACCAAGTTCACGTGGTTGGCGTTGGGCACGGCCGGCGGCGGTGAGTTGGGGGCTGCGGGCGTGAACGCATCGGCTTCGATCAGCAACTTGTCTTTGGGCAGGTAAACCATCAAGAAGCTGTCGCTGTGTGCGCTATCGGCAATGCGGTGGATTTCAACCACGCGGCTTGCGTCGCCCAGGTTCAGTTTGTCGGTCACGGCCATGAACTTGGCCGGCTTGCCAGCCTGCGCCATGCGATCCGGCCGCACGCGGTTGGCCTGTGCAAAGACACGTTCAAAAAACGGCACCGCACCAGCTTGCGCCACAATCGTGGCGCCTTCGGCCACGGCCGTGCGCAAGCCACCGGCATGGTCAAAGTGCTGGTGGCTGTTAACCACATAGCGGATGGGTTTTCCTGGCACCAGTTGCTTCACCTGGTCGATCACGGCTTGCGAACGCGCGTCGTTCAGCGGCGTTTCAACCAACACCCAGTGGTCGGCCATCTCAATCGCCACGCTGTTGTGCGAGGCACCCGCGACGTGCCACACGCCGTCGGCCACCTTCTCGGTCGTGACACGCTCGCTCGCATTGCGTGCGGCGTCGGGCACTCGAAGGTCGGCGGTGATGTTAGGCTGCACCTCTTTGACGTTAAGCTCCAGCACCGGAAAGCCACCCACCGTCTGGCGGATCTGCGTCGGGAACTTGACGCCACCCACGTCGCGATAGCCACCGTAAGTGGTCACGGCCTGCGTGTCCCCCATCACGGGGTCTGGGTAGGTTGATTCAACCCGGCTGACCAAGCCCCCTGCCCCGATGGCCACCGTGGCAGTAAAGCGGCCGGGCTGCGTGAACGACACGGTCGAGCCACCATCGGCGCCCCGGCTCACGCTGGGGTTGTTGCGCATGGCGGCCTTCAACACCCCATGCGGCGTGATCCACAACTGATGCATGCGGTCGGCCACAAATCGCGGGCCAGCAGCTGCGTTGCCCCCCACCACGTTCCAAGCCGTCTCGCCGCTGATGTATTGGTCATTGCGCTGTTGCCCAGAAAGCGGGTAACCACCCCCGCCCAGCGGTTCGGCCCGGCTCAGCACCACCTCGTCGCGCATCGCAGCGTTGTCGTAGTCCAGCGTGCGGGTGACCGAATGAAGCGTCACCTTGGGCCACGCACCACCCGCTTTAAAAGCCTGCCCAAACGAATGGCCCGTGCCCTCGGCAACGTAGCGCAAGGTCTTCAACTGCGTTGCCCCCATGGCCTGCGCCGACTGCGACAACACATCGGCGGCACTGGGCGGGCTTGAGGCGCAAGCGGCCAGCAGTGTGGCGGATGCGGTGGCGAGGCACCATAGCGCGAAGTGGCGGATTGCAGGCTGTGGGCGTTGCGGCGCGAGATTGAACGGGGTCATAGGAACCTCCTCCCAAAATAGTGGGCCATGGTGATGGGCACAATGAGCCCCGACGAGTCGGAAGTTTCTCTCCACGGCATTGCGGATTCTGCTACGAAGACCCAATTGATGCGATAAACGCTCGGCCAAACCCTGAGATTGACATGTATAGCACAAAGTGCTATAGTTGCTTGTGGCTACCAAGCGCGTGTTCAAAACCAAGACCTTTTCGCGTTGGGCGAAGGGTCTGCTTCCAGACGTCGTCTTGTGTGAGGCGGCATTGGACATCGAGCAAGGTCGTTTTGAGGCCGATCTTGGTGGTGGCGTGTGTAAAAAACGAATCGCGTTGCCGGGCATGGGCAAGAGTGGCGGTACGCGCACCTTGGTTGCCAAACAGAACAAGTTGGCCCTTTTCTTCATGACTGGCCGATCCAAGAGCGACCCAGGCACTGACTTTTCAAGCGAAGAGATTGATGTGGTCAAGAGCGTGGCCGCATCGTTTCATGTGGCCACCGTGGCCCAAATCGAAATACTAAAGACCGTTGGGGCCGTCAAGGAGATTTGCAATGATCAAACAGCAAGGTAAGAGCCGAATTTTGAGCGAGATGCTCCAAACAGCGCAAGACTTGCAAGGTGCGGGCGTGATGTCCAGGGCCGACTTCGCACGCATCGAAGCAGCTTGTGCACAACCACCCGACTACACCCCAGAAAAAGTGGCGCGCATACGCACACGCAAGGCCAAGATGTCACAGTCGGTTTTTGCGTCGGTGCTGAACGTCACCACGTCGACCGTGCAGAAATGGGAGTCAGCTGCTTCAGGCAAGCGTCCCAGCGGCGCTGCTGCCAAGCTTTTGCAATTGGTCGATGCCAAAGGGATCGATGCATTGCTGCTCTAAGCCAGCAAGTTCGCATTGGGCATTGGCAACCGCTCAAGAGGTCACCGTCCTCGCAGCCGCCCAAAACGCCTCAGCCCGATCACTCAAGGGCCCGCGGCGGCGGTACAGCCGCAACTTCAACGCGATCTCCCATGCCGCGCTGCCGGCAGGCACGAGGTGGCCCGCCTCCAGGTCGGCTGCAATCAGGCTGGCGGGTAAGAACGCCAGCCCACGGCCTTCCAACGCCAGGCTGCGCAACACGGTGGCGAGGTGGGCCGTGACGACCACGTCGGCACCCGCCAGCGAAGCGCCATGCAGCGCCCGCACCGCGCGGCCCAAACCCGATTCGGTGCCGTACGCCAGCAGCGGTACGCGGCCGCTGCGCGCCCCTGGGGCTGACAGTTTGTGTTGCGGGCGGCCTCGGCTGTCGGGCGCGCTCACAGGCAGCAAGCGGTCGGTGCCAACGTCTACGGCGTCAAAGTCTGCTGGGTTCAGCCGCGCCGGAACCTCGTCATGCGCGTGGCACAGCAAAAATTGCACGCGGCCTTGCTCAAGAAGGGTTTCGCAGCGCGTGGCCACGTCGCTGATGATTTCCACGGCGCCCACCGCCACCCGCGCTTCCAGGCCCCGCAGCCAACCGGGCAAAAAGCTCAAACTAAGCGCGTGGGTCGCGGCAAAGCGCAGCGTGGCCGCGCTGCCATCGGCCACGGCACGCGCCTCTTCCGGCAAGCGCGCCACGCGCTCCAGCACTTGGCGCGACGTGCCACGCAGCCACTGGCCCGCATCGGTGAGCGTCACCGGGTGGCCACTGCGGTCAAACAGGGGTGTTCCCAACCACGCCTCCAGCGCACGAATGCGGCGGCTGAAGGCCGGCTGGGTCATGTGCCGGCTTTCGGCGGCGCGCGAGAAGTTGCCGCTGTCGGCCAGCGCCTGAAAGTCGTCCAGCCAGGAAAGGTTCATCGACATGGGTGTTGGTGCTTTGGCGGCATCACTCTAGTACAAACCGGCATTGGCTACGGGGGAACCTTGCGCCCACACTGCAGGCCAAGCCATTCCTTGGAGATATTGTCGTGCCCACGATTGCCAACTACCGCGGCATCATCCCCGCCATCGCGTGCCCCTTCACGCCTGACCATCGCATCGACGAGCCCGGCCTGCGCCGCTTGGCAAGCTGGCTGGCCGCACAAAAGGGCATCGTGGCGGTGATGACCAACGGCCACACGGGCGAGGTGTTCTCGCTGCAACCGCACGAGCGCGCGCAAGTGACACAAATCGTCGCCAGCGAACTCAAGGGCAAACTCCCCGTCATCAGCTCCATCGTCTGCGAAGGCATCGAAGACGCCAAGGTGCATGCCCGCATGGCGAAAGACGCCGGCGCTGCGGGCCTGGACGTGATGCCGCCGCACCACTGGCTGCGCTTTGGCTACCGTCCCGACCACGTGCGTCACTACTTCGATGCCATTGCAGAAAGTGGGCTCGACCTCATCGCCCACGTGTACCCAGCCTGGACGCGCGCCTCTTACAGCACGGCGGTGATGGCCGACCTGGCCCGCCACCCGGCGGTGCAGGCCTTCAAGGTGGGGCAGCGCGACATGAACAAATACGCTGCCGACATCGCCGCCGTGCGCGCTGCCAACCCGGCCAAAGCCATCCTCACCTGCCATGACGAATACCTGCTGGCCAGCATGGTGCAGGGGGTGGATGGCGCCCTCGTGGGCTTTGCCACCTTCATCCCTAACCTGATTGTCGACTTGTGGGATGCGGTGAAGGCTGGCGACTTGAATCGCGCCATGCAGATTCAAGCGGTGATCACGCCCCTGAAAGATGCGGTGTACGGTGGTGGTGAACCCACGGGCGAAGCCCATGCGCGCATGAAAGCCGGCATGTGGCTGGCCGGTGTGATCGACAGCCCCACGGTACGACCACCCACCGAAGCCCCCACCACTGCCGAGATGGCCACCCTGCGCGCCGCCGTGGCCCAGGCAGGCCTCTTGAAACGTTGAACTCGAATCACCCAACGCTGACAACCAAACCCTAACACCCTGAAAGCAAACCCAACCATGAACCGCTACCACTTCTTGCGCGCCACCGTGGCCGCCCTCGCCCTGGCCGCCGCCAGCGCTGGTGCTTTTGCACAGGCCTACCCCAACAAGCCCGTGCGCGTGATCATCCCCTTCCCACCTGGTGGCACGCTTGATTTCATCGGTCGCACCCTGGCGCAAAAGATGAGTGAATCCACCGGCCAGACCTTTGTGGTGGAAAACCGCCCCGGTGGCAACGGCTTCATTGGCGCCGACGCCGTGGCCAAGGCACCCAACGACGGCTACACCCTGCTGTTCAACGCCAGCACCTTCACCACCGGCCCGATGGTGGCCAAGGCGCCGTACGACGTGCAAAAAGACTTCAGCCCCATCGTGCTGGTGGCACAGGCGCCGCTGGCTGTGAGCGTTAACAACGACTTGCCGGTGAAAAACATTACCGACCTCATGGCCTACGCCAAGGCCAACCCAGGCAAGCTCAATTTCGCCATCGGATCCACCGGGTCGGCTGGCCACCTTTCCACCGAGCTGCTCAAGCGCGCTGCTGGTGCCGACATCACCATCGTGCCGTACAAGGGCACCGCGCCGGCGTTTCAAGACTTGGTGGGCGGGCAGATCCAGGGCTTTGTGGATCCGCTGCTGGGTGCCATGAATTTCCACAAGGGCGGCAAGCTGCGCATCATTGCGATCACGTCCAAGGCCCGCGTCCCTAACCTGCCAGAAGTACCAACCGTGGGCGACACCGTGCCGGGCTATGAGTTTTACAGCTGGTATGGCTTGTGGGCGCCAGCCGGCACGCCGGCCGACGTGGTGGCCAAGCTCAACGCTGAAGCCAACACGGCCCTGTCCAGCGACATGAAAGAAAAGCTCGTATCGCAAGGCCTGATCGTCAATGGCGGCTCGGTGGCCGACATCGTGAAATTTCAGCGCGACGACATGGTCAAAACGCAAAAGCTCATCACCGACGGGAACATCCGTGCTCAGTGAGCAACCCCGGCTGGCAATCGTTTCTGGCAGCAGTTCGGGCATCGGCCTGGCGGTGGCCGAATGGTTGCTGGCCGACGGCTGGCACGTGGCGGGGCTTGATGTGCAGCTGGCCACGTTGACGCACCCGGGGTTCGCGGCCCACGCGCTCGACCTTACCGACGCACTGGCCATCGACCGCCTGTGCACGGCATTGCCCACGCCCGCCGCTGTGGTGCATGCCGCCGGCGTGCTGCGCACCGGGGCGCTTGGCTCGCTGGCTGCTGACGACGCCACCCGCATGTGGCAACTGCACCCCTTGGCCGCCACGCGTTTGGCCAACGCCCTGCTGCCCCGCATGGCAGCCAACGGCCGCGGACGCATGGTGCTCATCGGCAGCCGCGTGTCGCAAGGCATGCCTGGACGCAGCCAGTACGCCGCCAGCAAAGCCGCGTTGGTGGCCCTGGCCCGCAGTTGGGCCGCCGAGGTGGTGGCGCAAGGGGTGACGGTCAACGTGGTGTCACCCGCCGCCACCGACACGGCCATGCTGCAAGACCCGGCCCGCGCCAACACGTCACCCAAGCTGCCGCCACTGGGCCGCTTGATTCAGCCGCAGGAAGTCGCCGCCCTGGTGGCCTACCTGTTGTCCGATGCTGCTGCCGCCGTCACGGGGCAAGACATCGCCATCTGCGGTGGCGCCTCGCTGCCGCGCTAAATTCACACCCTGCACACCATGAGAATCGTCGAGATCCGCGAGTCCACGCGGTCCATCAGCTCCAACATCCGCAACGCCTACATCGACTTCAGCAAGATGACGTTGAGCCTGGTGGCCGTGGTCACTGACGTTATCGTTGAAGGCAAGCCCGTCATCGGCTACGGCTTCAACTCCAACGGCCGCTACGGGCAAGGCGCCTTGATGCGCGAGCGCTTTCTGCCGCGCCTGCGCGATGCCAAACCCGAAAGCTTGGTGGACACTGAGCGCAACAACCTGTGCCCCCACAAGATCTGGGCCACGCTGATGACCAACGAAAAGCCCGGCGGCCATGGCGAGCGGTCGGTGGCCGTGGGCACCATCGACATGGCGGTGTGGGACGCCGTGGCCAAGATCGAACGCAAACCCCTGCATCGCTTGCTGGCCGAGCGTTACGGCCAAGGCAAGCCCGCCAACCCCAAGGTGTTTGTCTACGCCGCTGGCGGCTACTACTGGCCTGGTCAGGGCCTCGAAGGCCTAACGCGAGAAATGAACGGCTATCTTGACCGCGGCTACAGCGTGGTGAAGATGAAGATTGGCGGCGCGGCGCTGGGTGAAGACTGCAAGCGCATCGAAGCGGTGTTGAAGTTGCTCAAGCCCGGCCAGCGCCTAGCCGTGGATGCCAACGGCCGCTTCGACTTAAAAACCGCCATCGACTACGCCAAGGCACTGAACCCGTACAACCTGTTTTGGTACGAAGAGGCAGGCGACCCACTCGACTATGCACTGCAGGCCGAGCTAACCCCCCATTGCACGGGCGCCATGGCCACGGGCGAAAACCTGCTCTCGATGCAGGACGCGCGCAACCTCATCCGCCACGGCGGCATGCGGCCCGACAAGGACTGGCTGCAGTTTGACTGCGCCCTGAGCTACGGCTTGGTGGAGTACCTGCGCACGCTCGACATGATCCAGGCCCACGGTTGGAGCCCCTCGCGCTGCATCCCCCACGGTGGACACCAGATGAGCCTGGCCATCGCCGCCGGCCTGGGTCTGGGTGGCAACGAAAGCTACCCCGACCTGTTTCAGCCCTATGGCGGTTTTCCGGATGGGGTGCGCGTGCAAGACAGCTACGTCACCCTGCCCGAGTTGGTCGGCATCGGGTTTGAGGGCAAGGCGGATTTGCGAGCGGAGATGCTGGCGTTGGCGGGTTGACTTACCGCTAAAGCATGAACCCCAAGTTGCGCTTGCTCGGGTCAAATTGCGCCAAGTTCGGGAAAACCGTCAGTGCTTGTGCGTCCGTCAACCCGAACCACTTGGCCATCGTCGCGCCGTACTGATCCACCGAAACCTCTGGCAGGAGGCTGCCGTTCTGGATTTGATTCGGGCTGGCGTCAAACTCGTTGTCATTGGCGTTCTTGACACCAAGCACCGGGAAGTTGCCGTAGATGTCGCCGCCCTTGACCGCGCCGCCCATCACGAGATGGTGCGCGCCCCAGCCATGGTCGGTGCCGTCACCGTTGGTGGTTAAGGTGCGCCCAAAGTCCGAGGCCGTGAATGTAGTCACCATGTCTTGCGCGCCGATGCTGCCCAGCAGGGAGTCGAAATACCCCAAGCCATGCGCGAGCTGAGACATCAGCCTGGCGTGGGCGCCACTTTGGCGGTCATGGGTGTCAAAGCCGCCCATGCTTACAAAAAACACCTGCCGCTTGAGCGGCAGGCCCGTGCCTGCAGCAGCGATCATGCGCGCCACCACCTGCAGTTGCATGGCCAATGCGTTGTCAACCATGGCGTTGGCCAGTGGGTCATAGAACTTGGTGCTGGTGGTGCTCCACGGCGCCTGTGCCGCCGACGGCAGCGCCGCACGCAGCGTCTGCTCGGCGCTGATGGAGCGCAGCGACACTGCCGCCACGTCTTTTTCCAGCACGTGCGCTGTGCGCGACTTCACCACCATGGCTTCCAACGCTGCCTGCACGTGACTGGACCCAAAAGCCCGGTGGTCCTCCCAGTGGTAACCACCCATGCGGATGGCCCCACTGGTGCTCATTTGGTACTGCCGAACGTCGGAGCCGTTGAGCCACACCGTGTTGCCTGCGGCCGAAACAGCCGTGAAGCGCGCTTCGCTGCCATTGAGCGAGGCCAGCAAGTCACCCATGTGCCCACCCCAACCGCGCGTTGCGCCCTCGGGTGCAAAAGCCTGCCACGTGTTTTGTTGGTCGTTGTGCGAAAACAAGCTTTGCGGCTTCAGATGCGACGGGTTCTTGTATTGCGCTTTGTTGGTGGGCAACCGCAGGGGCCCGACGTTGGCCACCACAGCAAGCCGTTTGGCGGTGTTGAAAAGCGCCTGCGCTTGACCCATCGAAGGATGCAGTGCAAAGGCTCGGCCCTGCGCGTTCGCGGGCGCAATGGGCAGCACGCCACCCAAGCGGCGGTGAGAGCCCAGAGGCGCCGCCCCATCGGGGGCCGTCCCCGGCGACAGCAACGCGATGGAGTTGGCGTCCAAGGCGCCGCTTTGCTGCCGGTAGCGCGTGGCAACGTACGCGTCCCACGAAGCGGCGTCCGTGGGCAGCACCATGTTGAAGGCATCGTTGCCGCCGTGCATGAACACGCACACCAGCGCTTTGTAGCCGCCCGATGCGCTTTGTGCGGCGACGCGACTGGCAGCTGTCAGTCCCAGCGCCAGTGGGGCACCAGCACCTGCAAGCGCCGAGAGCGCGGTGGCATGTTGCACAAAACTGCGCCTGGACGCGTTGAAAGATCGTTTCATGGCCATGGCCCTCAAAGTTGTACTTGGTATTCCGAAGAGGCCAACGCCAGCAGCAACGCTGACTTGACACGCAGTGAAAGGTCAACGCCATCCAACGCCGTTTGCAGCTCTTGATTCAATGCGGCGCTCATGGTGCCGTAGAACAACTTCTTGTTGATGGTGTCCACGAGCGCAGGAATGTTGGTGGCCAAAGCGTCGAGACTGCTCGTGTCAAACCGCACGTCGTAATAGGTTTCACTCAAAGGATCTTTGCCCGCGCCAAAGCGAAGCGCGCCGTAGAGAAAGTTCACATACCCAGCCGCTGATGTCTCGTGAAGGATTTGCAACTCGGGCGCAACCAAGCCCGCTGCCGCACTGAACGAACCTGGTGCCTTGAACCCTGGCCGATAAAAGTTGAAGACTGACGGCGCTCTCAACAGCGATTGCCCTAGGCTGTAGGCCGTATCGTCCGTGTTGTCAACGCCATAGTGGCCCGACGCCGACGTGACCCCAACACCGCGCCACGCGGCTGTCATGCGCAAAATGGGTTCGCGCACCTTGCCGGCTTTGTCAGTTCGTTGCTTGGCTTCTGCATGCGTGAGAATGGTTTTGACCACGGCGCGCAAGTCGCCACGCACCCCCAAACCGTTGTTGTCAAAACTGGCAGCCACCGCCTTGACGTAGCTTGGCGACGGGTTGCTAGTTACCAAGCGCTGGATCAACTGTTTGCCGATGAAAGGGCCCACGTTGGGATGCTGAAACAGCACGTCCAGCGCCACTTTCAGGTCTGCGTTCGGGTTGGCGCTACCCGCGGCGATGCTCCTGCCCAAAAACTGCTTGGATGCTGTGCTGTGGTACGGGCTGTAACCCACCATGGGCGTGCGCCACCGCGAGTCAAGGCCTTGCCCCCAATAGAAGCAGATCTCCATGGCGTTGGTGTCGGTGTAGGGACAGTCAAAACTGAACCCCGTCATGACATGCGACAGACCTGTCACGTCGGTGGGTGCGTAGGTGGGCTGCGGCTCTTTGAACTGCGAAAGCAGCGGCGTGCCATCGGGCTTGAGCTTGATCAGGCCGATGGTGAAGAGCTGCATCAACTCTCGCGCAAAATTTTCATCGGGCACGGGCGGCGGTGGCGCGTCGCCCGGTGCTTGCGGTGCTGCGGGGTTGGGGCCGCGGTTGCGAAGGTGGGCCAGGTAGCTGCCCATCAACGGATGCAACGACACGCTTTCCAGCAGTTGGCGAAAATTGCCCAACCCCTGCGCCGCCAGCATGTCCACGTAGTTGGACGGCGCTGAGCCACTGCTTCCAATCGTTCCGTCTTGCATCGAAATGACAAAAATTTGCGCCCAAGCGTACGCCATGCGCTGCCGCAGCTGATCTTCGCCCGTCAATGCCGTTTTCCAAAACGTGGCCAACGTGCCTGCTTGGGCGACGCCGTAGCCAAACTTGTTGAAGTGGGCTTGATCCAGCGCATTGAACCCCGCCTCATGCTGCGTTTGTGTTGCCGCAAACTGCTCGGCAAACCATGGGGTGTAGCCCACCGTCATGAGCCGGGCAGCGCTTGCGTCTGTCGGGCCGAACGTTGCTTGCGTCAAGAATCGGCGCGCCTCGGCCTCGCTGGCGGGGCGATCGCCACTGGGTGGAGGTGGTGGTGGGGGCGGCGGGCGGCCCTTGTCGAGCCCAGCGGCCCTTTCAGAATCGGTACCAAGGGGTGCAGGGTCTTGACCACCACAAGCGCCGACCAGCGCCACAACGCAAGTCAAAACGGCCAGCTTGCGCCATCGCGGCGTGCTTTCAAAACGGGTAGTGTCCATGGGGATTTTCCGTGGTGAGGGGCGAGTGAGTACTCTCCAACAAAGCATGGGGTCTGCGCAATGGCATAACGCTCTAAAAGCGTGAACTAATGGCGCTGTGCGCGCCATCCTTTCCCCCGGAAGGGCAACAACGATCACAGGTGTGATGGCATCGATGCACGGTTGCATGCCAGACTGATTTGATCGTGGGCGCCGCCACACGACATTCCGCAACCCATACTTGGACAACCCCATGTTGAAGCTCACAGCAGCGATTGAGGACTACCACGCCAACCATGACACACGGGCTATGCGTACCCACAACGGGGTCAGCCGTCGAACCTTGCTGACCGCGGCAACTGCATGGGCTGGCATCGAGCTCGCCGCCAGCCCTGCTCTTGCGCAGGCACAAACAGCCGGATTGCGCCCCCCAACGGCCGAAGAAATCGTGGGGCCGTTTTATCCCACGCGACTGCCCGTTGACCAAGACGACGATCTGACAGTCATCGCTGGCAAACAGGGCCGAGCGCTTGGACAGGTTTTGTACCTGAGCGGCCGGGTCACCAATCGGCGCGGCGAGCCCGTTCAAAATGCCGAACTGGAGATTTGGCAAGCCAACGCGGCCGGTCGCTACGCACACCCAGCTGACGAAAATCCGGCGCCGCTTGACGCCAACTTTCGAGGGCTATTCAAGAATCCGAACGGGCCCTGACGGCAATTGGCGCATCAAGACTATCAAGCCGGGTGGCTATCCAGTGTCGCCCCGGTGGAGTCGGCCGCCACACATCCACTTCGACGTCAAGGGTGCCGCCAGTCGGCTCGTCACGCAGATGTATCTCGAAGGCGAGGCCTTGAACGAAAAGGACATCCTGCTGCAGCGATCCTGGGGCGGCAAGGACACGGCAATTGCCCGCTACGTGGCATCGTCAGGCCAGCCTGAGCCGAATGCGCTCGTCGCGGTGTGGAACATCGTTTTGCTGGGGGGTTGATCAACTGCTGGCGCCCACAGCCCAACTGCTGGATTGGCCCCACGCGTTCGTGAAGCCGGGTTCACTCCTCTCGCGCGCTCCTCAGTTGGTCTGCGCGGCAGGTCCATCCAGCACCAATGGGGCTTCAGTGCGCGCCTGCAGCTCTTCAAACGTGAGCCCATGCACCATATCGACGACCCGGAAACCCGCCGCCACTACGTCGAGCACTGCAAGGCTGGTGTACACACGCGTCACGCTGGCCGGTGCAGTCAACGGATAGCTGCATTTGCGGACCAGCTTGGGGCGGCCCTCCTTCGTCATGTGGTCCATCACCACCCACAAGCGCTTGGCACCAACCGCTAGGTCCATAGCGCCGCCCACAGCAGGCGCGGCGCCGGGCTTTGCGGTTGACCAGTTGGCTAGGTCCCCGTTCTGCGCTACTTCAAATGCACCCAGCACGCACAGGTCCAGGTGTTTGCCTCGAATCATCGTGAAGCTGTCTGCATGGTGGAAGTAGCTGCCACCTTGCACCAGCGTGACGTACTGCTTGCCGGCATTCACCAGCCAGGGGTCGATGTCCTTCTCAAGCGGCGCCGGGCCCAGGCCCAGGATCCCGTTCTCCGAATGAAAGATGACTTCGCGGCCCTGCGGTACGTGGTTGGCCACCGACGTGGGCACGCCGATGCCCAGGTTCACGTACCAGCCTTCGGGAATGTCTTGTGCCACCCGCCGCGCGAGCCCTGCCCGGTCCAGCGGGGTCCAGGCGTTGACCTTCTTGTCGCTGTTCATGGGGGCCTCTCAGAGCAGGATTTCGGGGTTGCCGTAGGGCACGTGGACCACCCGGTTGACGAAGATGCCCGGTGTCACGATGGTCTCAGGATCAATTTCGCCCAATTCAGCCACGTGCTGAGTTTGCGCCACTGTCAGGGCGGCGGCCGTGGCCATTACTGGGTTGAAGTTGCGCCCCGCCTCGCGGTAGACCAGGTTGCCCCAGCGATCGGCGCGCCACGCCTCGACCAAGGCCACGTCGCCATGCAGGGCATGCTCCAGCACGTAGGTTCGGCCGTTGATCTCGCGTGTTTCCTTGCCCTGTGCAAGCTCAGTGCCGGCGGCCGTGGCGGTGAAGAAGGCAGGAATGCCTGCACCGGCAGCCCGCAGGCGCTCGGCCAGCGTTCCTTGCGGCACCAGCTCCAGTTCGATATCGCCTGCCCGGTAAAGCTCTTCAAAGGAAGTTGAACCCGCGATGCGCGGAAAGCTGCAGATGATCTTGCGCACCCGCCGCAGTTGCAGCAGCCGG
Source organism: uncultured beta proteobacterium (assembly GCA_963738575.1). Taxonomy (GTDB): domain Bacteria; phylum Pseudomonadota; class Gammaproteobacteria; order Burkholderiales; family Burkholderiaceae_C; genus CAVTWY01. The sequence continues at coordinate 1,194,690 of CAVTWY010000004.1, read as the reverse complement.
GCCAAGCCTGCCTGCCGGTAGCCGGCGTTGTTGGCCACCACCGTGAGGTCGCGCAGCCCAAGTTCGATCAGGCCGTCGATGAGGTTGTTGGCCTGGCCCACGGCGCCGAAGCCCCCCACGAGAATGACTGCGCCGTCCTTGATGCCAGCCAGCGCATCGGCCACCGTGTCGACAAACTTGTTGATCATGATGCCGCTGCGCTCGGCCGCAGGTGTGAAGACGATTCATGCTCGGTGCGCGACCAGACTTCACGCGAAATCGGCTGCGTGCCCTCTTCCAACAAGTGGCCCACCAGACCGATGGCGCGCGCCATGACGCCAAAACCACGGGTGATCTTCCAAGGGAAGCCCAGCTCGCAGCTCAGCGCACCAATCACACCGGTGGCATTGATCGGAATGTGCTTGCCCGTCACCCTCTGGGCTTCAGCGTGAACGAGTTGCAGCAAGCGGACGTAGCGCCCCGAGTAGCCGTTTTCTTCGGCAATGGCAAACAGGCGCGGCGTGCGCGGATCGAGCTGCGTGTGCACCACGTGCCCAAGCCCCGGTATCGGCGTCTTGTCCTTGCGAAAGCGCGCCACGATCTGCGCGGCCAGGGGCTCCAGATCGGTGTCGGCCGGCGCGTCCTTTGGCAAGGCCTCGGCCAGGTAGCGCGCCGCGCCTTCCATCGACCCCACCACGTTGTTTCCGAGCCCGCACAGGCCCGCAGCCACCGCCGACTGCAGCGCTTCGGGGGCACAGGAGTACGTCATGCGCGCGACGATCACCGACGGGGTCATGCCGTGTTCGACCAAGGCAACGATGATGGCGTTGAACACAGTGGACTGCTGCGGCGTGGCCATGGTGCCGGTGAGCTGAAGCCAGGCAAAGTCGCCGAGATTCAACTTGCCCATTATTTCGTCAGCAAAATTCTTGCCACGAACGACGATGCGGTCGGCCGTGCTCCAGGCGATGTCCGAACGGATGATTCCCATGGCGCTGTTTCCTAGGTGAGAAAGTGGACGCTGATGCGTTCAGCCGTCCTGCAAGCGTGCGGCAACCATTGAAGGCCGTTGCGAAACCTGGGCATACCATTTGGCGGTTTGTGGGTACTGGCCTGTCCAGCTTGGTTGCAGCTTGCGGAAGTCGACGTAGGCCAGGGCCGTGGCGATCGCGATGTCGCCAAAGTCGAAGCGGTTCGGGCTTGCGCAAGCCCACATCGGATTCCAACAGCGCAAGCGTCTTCGCCAGCTTGATGGCGTAGTGCTGCGCGCGCGTGGCTATCTGCTTTTCCGGCGGGGTGTATCGGTCTATCACCCACGCCACCATGGCTTCGATCAGGCCGTTGCCCAAGGCGTGGCGCCGCAGCGTGTCGATGCGCTTGTCGGCATTGCTCGGAATCAGAAGCTCTTCACCACACAAGTCGTTCAGATAAAAGGCAATCACCAAAGAGTCATGCAGCACTCTGCCGTCGTCAAGCTCCAGCGTCGGTATCTGGCCCAGTGGGTTGACCCGGTAGATAACGTGTTCGGGGTCGAGCGTCGGCACCACCGATCGCGTCAAATCGACGCGCGGGCGCAGACCTGTTTCTTCAAGGGCCACCATCACCTTGTGGACAAACGGCGAACGTGGGGACCAGTGCAACAGCATCTTCAAGCTCCTTCAACGGCAACAGGCACCGGCAGCGCGCCCACAAACCGCTCGATAGCCAGAGCCAGCAGGTCTGGCGCCTGGGAGGGCATGAAGTGACCGGCCGGGATCTCCTCAAAACGGCCATTGGGCAACTGGGCCGAGAGCGCTTGCATCAAGGTGACAGGCCGGATGTCGTGCGTGCCACCAATCACCAACGTCGGACATTGCACACGCGGGATGTCTTGCGACAGGTCGATCGTCATTACCATGCGAAGGAGGTGCGCATAGCTGCGGGAATCATTGCCTAGATACCGCAAGCGGAAGTCCGCCCAGCGTTCAGGGTGCTGTTGGCGCAGCGGTTCCGGGTAGGTGCGCTCCATGCTCATCATGAAGTGCATGCCCTCGCGTTCCAATGAGTCGGCAAACTGCGCCATGCCGGCCCGCTGCTCGACCGGAGTACCGAGCGCCGGCACAGTGGCCACCACGCCTGCGATGCGTTCGGGATGCCGTGCGGCCAAGGCCAGCGATACGCCAGCGCCGGCTGCGACGCCGACCAATACAAACAGGCCCGTGTCGCCCACCTGTGACAGCAACTGCTGCAAGTCTTGCACGATCTCTTCAAACTTGACTGGCACCTGCACTTTTGAAGACAGCCCGGCCCCGCGCCATTCCATGCAGAGCACGGCCCTGGTTGGCGGCAGGTGGGCAATGCAGGCGTCCCAACTCTCGGCGGTGCCACCCAGCTCATGCACAAACACCAGTGTGGGGCCAGTGCCGACACGCGCGCGGTAGCGCAAGGCCACGTCCGAGCGTTCGATCCATCCGGTGCGAAACGCCCCAGCTGCGCTCTGTGGTGGTGCCAGTCCGGTAAAGGGCGAAGACACGCCCGCGGGCAATTGCACCCGGTGCGCGTTCAGCGTCATCGCCACATTGGTGAAGTGTCCTGCCAGCGCGGTCAGTTCAACGATCAGGCGTTCGCCGAGAAGGCTCTTGGTGGCGTCATAGGTGGCGTCGCACACTTGTCGCGTTAGCACGAGCTCGCTGCAGTAGGCAAACACCTGGCGCATCTCTTCATCGTCGAAGTGGGGCGTCCGCCCATTCTTGATGTCCTCAAGCTGCGCTTCAGTGACACCCGCCGCCGCCGCCTTGGGTGCATGTGCATACCACTCGAAGTCGGCACGCCAATGCTGGCCGACGACCAGAATGGCCAGTTCTCGCAAGGCGGGCTTGAGCGTAGACTTCCTGAGCGCCAGGCCCACCTTGCTCCAGGCAACGGCCAGGTCGGGGCTGTGCAACAGGGGAATGCGGGGGCCGAATGGCGCGCCGAAGGTGCGAATAGCCGCATCGAAAACGGCCCTTCCCTCGGGAGCGAGCGCTTCAGGGTCTGGCGCGCTGATGCGCGAACGGGAGGTGGCTTCGGTCATAAGGCTGCGCAACCCCTTCAAACCGACTTCAGGAAGTCGAAGCGGTAGCTGTCGCCATCTGCCCGCACATGGCCGGCGGTTGGGGCCGGAAAGTGAGTGGGCAGGAACAGGGTGTCGGTCTTGCAGAAGCGCGAGAAGAAGTTGTGGCGAGTGGCAGCGGCACCCACCGGGTCTGAACAGAGCCGAGTGCTCCAGTCCGGCTCGATGCACTGGATGGCGTGGTGCATCATGTCGCCGCAAAAGAGGGCGTGGTAGCCCTGCGACTTCAGGCTGACGCAGACGTGGCCCGGCGAGTGGCCTTCCGCCGGCACCAGGGAAAGTTCGTCGTTCAGTACGAACCCATCGTCCACCAGCAGCGCCTGGCCCGCTTCGACGATGGGTGTCACGCACAGGTTAAACGACGGGCCAACGGCCATGCTTTCGTTGGCCTTCCAGTGTTCATACTCCTTGCGCGAAAAGATGTACTTCGCGTTGGGGAACGTGGGCACATGCCGGCCGTCTTCCAGCCGGGTGTTCCAGCCCACGTGGTCGATGTGCAGGTGGGTGCAGAAGACATAGTCGATGTCCTCGACCGTGAGTCGGTTGGCTTCCAGCGCCTTCAGCCAAGGCGTCTTGTCGTAGCTCAATGTGGGCGGGTAACCCGGGTGATCGCCCACGCAGGTGTCGATCAGCACCGTGCAATTCGGCGTGCGCAAGAGGAACGACTGGTAGGTGATGACGATCATCTCCGTCGCAGCGTCGAAGGTGAAGCCGGGCAACTTGGCCAGGGCGCGCGCTACGCGCTCGGGTGTCGCGTTGGGAAACATCGCGAGCGCTGTGCGAACAGGCCCGTCGCGTTCAACAAGGCTCGATACGCTGACTTGCCCGAGTTTGATCTGGTCCATGGTGTGCTGGAGAGGGTTGGTGCATCAAGTGTGGGAGCCCGCGCTACGCCGTTCCATCGCATACGCGATCAGTGGCAGCCCCTCGCAAACACCTGCTGGCGAACTTGAACTGCAGATGGTCAGACCACCTCAAACAGGCCTGCAGCGCCCTGCCCACCGCCGATGCACATGGTGACCACCACGTACTTCACGCCGCGCCGCTTGCCTTCGATGAGCGCGTGGCCGGTCAGGCGAGAGCCGCTCACGCCGTAGGGGTGGCCCACCGCAATGGCGCCGCCGTTGACGTTGAGCCGCTCGTCTGGAATGCCCAGCTTGTCGCGGCAATACAGCACCTGCACCGCAAAGGCCTCGTTCAGTTCCCACAGGCCGATGTCTTCCACCTTCAGGCCCGCGCGCTGCAGAAGGCGCGGGATGGCGAAGACGGGGCCGATGCCCATTTCGTCTGGCTCGCAGCCCGCCACCGCAAAACCGCGAAACAGCCCCAGCGGTTCGATGCCGCGCTGTTCGGCCAGCTTTGCGTTCATCAGCACGCACACCGAAGAGCCGTCGCTGAACTGGCTGGCATTACCCGCCGTGATCACCCCGCCCGGCATCACCGAGCGAATATGGCTGACGGCGTCCAGCGTCGTTTCGGCACGAATGCCCTCGTCGGCGGCAATCGTCACTTCGCGGCGGCCGATGTGGCCACTGGCCTTGTCCACCACGCCCATGATGGTGGTCATCGGCGCAATTTCGTCGAGCGAACTTGCCTGCAGCCTGGGCTGCGGCGGCGCGCTGCTGGCTGCGCGCGCCATAAGCATCTTGATCCTCCCGGCTGATGCCGTAGCGCTTGGCCACCTGCTCAGCCGTCTGCAACATGTTCCAGTAGATTTCGGGCTTGATGTCCTGCATGGCCGGGTCGACGCGCATGTGGCGGTTGACCTCGTTCTGCACGCAAGAGATGCTCTCAACGCCGCCAGCCACCATCACCGGCACTTGGTCGACGATGATGCGCTGCGCGGCCATCGCGATGGCCTGCAGGCCCGACGAGCAAAAGCGGTTGATGGACACACCGGCCGTCGTGACCGGCAGACCTGCGCGCAATGCGGCAATTCGTGCCACGTTACCGCCGGTGGTGCCTTCCAGCAACGAGGCGCCGAGAATCACGTCTTCGACTTCGCCGGGATCGATGCCGGCGCGCTGCACCGCGTGTTTGATCGAATGCGCGGCCAGCGTGGGCGCATACGTCATGTTGAAAGCGCCCTTCCAGCTCTTGGCCAGGCCGGTGCGGGCGGTGGAAACAATGGCGACGTCGGTCATGGTGTTCGGTGTCCTTGCGTGTGTCGGTAGCAGGGCCAGGCCTGGGCGGTTCAGTTGAACGACTTGCCCTGCTCGGCCAGTTGCAGCAGCAGCGGTGCCGGCTGCCATGACTTGTCCGCGCCTGGCTCGGCGGCAAAGCGACTTGAGCGCGCGCACCACGTTGGGCAAGCCCACGCTGTCGGCATAAAACATGGGCCCGCCGCTGTGGCGCGGAAAGCCGTAGCCGTTCAGGTAGACCAGGTCGATGTCGCTGGCACGGGCGGCAATGCCCTCTTGCAGGATGCGGGCACCCTCGTTGATGAGCGCGTAGATGCAGCGCTCCACCACTTCGGCGTCAGTCACCTTGCGCGGCGTGATGCCGTGGGCAGTGCGGTACTCGGCAATCAGCTGTTCGGTCACCGGGTCGGGGATCGGGTCGCGCTTGCCCGCTTCGTAGCGGTACCAACCGGCGCCCGTCTTCTGGCCGTAGCGGCCCGCCTCGCACAGCTTGTCCGCCACGACGGGCTTGCTGATGCCTGTTTCGGCCGCCTTGCGCTTGCGGGTGGCCCAGCCGATGTCCAGGCCGGCCAGGTCTCCCATGCGGAACGGGCCCATGGCCATGCCGAATTTCTGTAGAGCGCCATCCACTTGCTGCGGCAAGGCGCCGGCATTGATGAGCCCTTGGGCGGCCGCGCCATACGGCGCCAGCATGCGGTTGCCGATGAAACCATCGCAGACGCCAGAGACCACCGCGAGTCTTGCCGATCTTGCGTGCCAGCGCCAGGCATGTGGCCAGCGCGTCGGGCGCGGTTTTGGCACCGCGCACCACTTCCAGCAGGCGCATCACGTTGGCCGGGCTGAAGAAATGCAAACCCAGTACGTCATGCGGCCGTTTGGTGAAGGTGGCGATGCGGTCGATGTCCAGGTAAGACGTGTTCGAAGCCAGGATGGCACCGGGCTTGCAGACTTCGTCCAGACGGGCAAAGACTTGCTGCTTGACGTCCATGTTTTCGAACACCGCTTCGACCACCAGGTCGGCATCGGCCAGCGCAGCGTAATCCAGCGTCGGCGTCACCAGGCTCATGCGCTGTTCCGCCTGTTCGGCGGTGAGCTTGCCCTTCTTCGCCGAAGTTCTCGTAGTTGCGCCGAATGGTGCTCAGGCCCCGGTCCAGGGCCTGCTGCTGGGTTTCCAGCAGCACCACCGGAATGCCCACGTTCAGGAAGTTCATGGCGATGCCACCACCCATGGTGCCGGCACCGATCACACCCACCTTGTGGATCTGGCGCAGCGGCACACCATCGGGCAAGTCGGCCACCTTGCCGGCCAGCCGTTCGGCAGCAAAGTTGTGGCGCATAGCGCGTGATTCGGCGCTGGCCATCAGCTGCAAGAATGCATCGCGCTCCAGCCGCAGCGCTTCGTCGAACGGCTTGCTGATGCTCCATGAAACGGCCTCCACACACTTGAGTGGCGCAGGGTACGGCCCCGCGCTGGCAGCCACGCTGTTGCGGGCGAACTGCAGGAAGGCTTCGGCCTGCGGCTCGCGAACCTTCAGGTCGCGCAGGCGTTTGTGCGGCAGCACCTCCTGCACCACCTTGCCAGCCAGCGCTACGGCCGCATCCACCACGTCACCATCGGTCACTGCGTCAAACAGCGCCGTGCCGCTGAACTGCGCAGCCGGCAGCGTTTCGCCAGTGACGATCATGTTCAACGCGCGTTCTAGGCCAATGGCGCGCGGCAGGCGCTGTGTACCGCCGGCCCAGGCAGCAGACCCAGCTTCACCTCGGGCAGCGAAATGCGGGCATCGGACTTGGCCACCCGATAGTGGGCGCCCAATGCCAGTTCCAGACCGCCGCCCATGCAGATGCCGGCGACAGCGGCCACCACGGGCTTGGGCGAATCTTCCAGGGCCAAATCAGGTCGGGCAGGCGCGGATCGCGCGATGCGGCCGGTGTACCGAGTTCCTTGACATCAGCACCGCCGCTGAACGCCTTTGATGTACCGGTGATGACGACTGGCGCGAACATCGCGATCAGCATTAGCACGGTCCAACGCCGCCATCAGCTCGGTGCGCAGTGCCGTGCCAAGGCCGTTGACGGGTGGGAAATCAAAGGCGATCACGGCAATGGCGCCGCGGACTTGGTAGCTGCTGGACATGGCAGGGGGTTCCTTGGATCGCGCGAGTCGGCCCAATGGGGCCAACGGCACATGGCGGCAGAAGACATCGAAAGTGCACCCCGTCAGGGCGCGTGTCGCGGCGGCCTCTTTGGCCTGCGCAACCGATGCTAGTGCGACGTTTCGGGCCTACCCATCACATTCATGATGACCGCGCCAGCGCACGATCACGCACGGCCTCGTTTGGCGAGGGCGGCCCGCCCTCGCCGATCGGTTCAGGGCAATTGATGGCTCAAGCGCAATGCCTTCAATGCGGCAAGGTTGCTTCGATGCGTTGTGTGATGTCGATCAGGCGCGGCCGCACCTCTTGCAGCAAGAAGTCCTTCTTGAGTCGGCTGGCAGGCCCGGTGCAACTGATGGCCATCGGCGGCAGGCCACCGCCAGGGTTGAAGGCACGGCCAATGCCGTTGACGTCGCTGTGCCAGTCGCCGAACGAACAGGTCACGCCCAGTTTGCGGTGGTCCTGCGCGGCCTTTTCAATGCCTGTCACCGTGCCGGCCCAGTCGTCATCACCCTGCGCCCGCAAGGCAAGCATGATGCCTGCGCGCTCCGTGTCTTCGGCCACCGCCAGATAGGCGCGACCCATCGCCGACGTGGCCAGGGGGAAGCGGCTGCCAACGTCGCTGGAGACTGCCAGCGCCGTCTGTGCCCGACAGTGCTCGATGTAGATGATGGACAAGCGCTCGCGCACGCCCAGCGAAACGGAAGCACCTGCAAACGCAGCCAGTTCCTGCATCAGCGGCCGTGCGACTTGGCGCACGTCCAAGTCTGGACATCATGGCGGTACCCAAGGCCAGGGTTGCCATGCCCAGGCGATATCGGCCGGTGTCCGGCACCTGGATCAAATAGCCAAGCCGCGTCAAAGTCATGGTCAAACGCGACACGGTGGATTTGGGCAACTTGCAGCGCGCAGCCAGTTGCTGATTCCCCAGTTGGGCTTCGCCCGAGGGGAAGCTGGCCAAGACCTCCAAGCCACGGGCCAGGGAGGTCACGAAGTGGCGGTCGTCTCCTTCCCTTTTGATGTCATTGCCGTCGGAACCTGGATTGCTGGGTGCTGGCTTCATGGTCAGGGCAATCAAGGGTGACAAGGCCGGTAGGGGGTGGGGAAGCCCCAACTTGACGCACAAGGAAAGAGACTTCAAAATTTTCAATCCTACAGAACTTGGTTCTGCATTGCAGAACTATAGACAATTGAGTCAGAGCACACAAGTACTCAGGGCCTGCATTGCAGGCCTGCCAGGGTAAATCTGGAGACAAGCATGCAAAGGTCCGTCAAGTCGGCTGCAAGAGCGTTCGACCTGCTCGAGGTGTTCGAGCGTCAGCGCAAACCGCTGCGCGTTTCCGACCTGGTGGAGGCACTGGACGCGCCGCAGTCCAGTGTCTCGATGCTGCTGAAGACCCTGGTGTCCGACGGATACATCGACTTCAGTCCGACCACGCGCGAGTACTGCCCGTCGATGCGCGTGGCCAACCTGTGCGGTTGGGTGTCGCACCTGCCCGACCGGCCTCGCGCCATCGAACAAGCGATGCAGCAACTGGCGCAAACCACCGGCGAAACCATCGTGCTGGGCCGACTCGACTGCACCCACCTGCAGTATGTCTCGGTTGTTCACTCCAAGCAGGCCGTGCGCTTCACGCCCGTGGTTGGAACGAAACGGCCACCGCACCTCACGGCCACAGGCATCATGCTCATGACTGCCATGGACAGCGACCGCATCAGTTTACTTCTGCGCCGGCACAACGCCGAGCTGGAAGTCGGCTGCAAGCCTGCGCATGTACCGGACACGTTGACCGAGGTGGCCAACGCCCGCGAGCTGGGCCACTACCAGTCGGCGGGCGTGCTCAACCCCGGCCACGCGGTGATTGCGATGTTGCTGCCCTCCACCATACGTGGCCAGCGTTTGGCGATGGGCATTGGTGCACCGCAGGTGCGACTGCAATTGCACCGCAGCCACTATCTTGAGCAACTTACGGCGGCAGTTGCCCAGTGCTGATTTCAATTGGCTGAGGGTGCATCGTGTCGGTGCAGGAGGTGTTGAAGCAGGCAGGCCCCGGCCTGATGGTCAGGAGCCTGGCGTAGTCAAGTCCAGCAGTGCGCCGATGTCTGCAAGGTGTTCGGCCTGGCGACAACTGGCAAGTAACTGAGTCGCACGTAGGCCGCCCAGACGGGGCTCCACCAAGCTGTGGAACTTGGTCTCCAGCATCGTCCATTGCTGGCCCAAGTCCTGCATCGGCATGCCCACGTCGAAAGTCTGCGAAAGACGCTGGCCGTCCACCAAAGTCAGCACGACCTCGGCGCCAGATGCCTCGCCAGCCCAGTCGGAGACCACGCGCACCTTGTTGCGCAGGGCCACCAGATCAGGACTTGTTGCGAGTACGTCGGTATAGCTGGCATCGTTGGCGGTGTCAACGCCCGCAAGCGTCATTGCCGCCATCATGGGCAGCGAAAACTTGACCTCTAGGCCCGTCGTGGGCACCGCAATGCCGCAGATCTTCAAGTGGCCTGGGTTCACATGCAACTCCACCGCGACTACATCCGCGAGCGTCACGCGGTGCTGAGCGCGCAACAGGTTCAAGGCCTCGATGCTTGAATGTGTCAAGAAGCAGGCGGCGTGGTACTTGAAGAGCGTGTTCGTGACGTGGAAGCCCCCCACGGGGTCGGCCAACGCGCCAGCCAGATCGAACCCGTCGGACTGCGTTTTCGCAAACCCCTGCTCATTGCCCAAAATGTCTCCCTGTGCGGTGAAGCCGCGTACTGCCAGACGCGCTGCCAACAGACCCGCTTCGGCCGCACGGCCTGCATGAAGTGGTTTGCAATGCGTGCCGAACGAAGCCTTCAGGCCTGCGGCCTGGGTGCCTGCAGCACCCAGCGCCAACGTCATGCGGGCCGTGTCCAAGCCCAGCAAGCGACCCGCAGCGGCAGCCGCCCCGAAGGTGCCAACCGTCGCCGTTGGGTGAAACCCGCGTGCATAGTGGTTGTGGGCGCACAGCGCGCCTACGCGGCATTCGGTTTCAAACCCAGCGACAAAGGCTGTCAGCGCCTCGCGACCCGACAGGTGCAGGTGCGCTCCCAGGCCCAAGGCCACGGGCATCACTGGCGCGCTGGGATGCCCGCGCATGACCTTCACGACATCGTCATAGTCCAGCGCGTGCGACATCGCACCATTCACTAGCACAGCGGCAGGCAACGCAAGCCGCTCGCTGCGCCCGACCACGGTGGACGCGCCCGCCAAGCCTGCGTCCAGGCGCTCGTCCAGCAGGATGCGGACCAGTTCTTCATCGCGGCCCGCAATCGTCACCGCCAACCAGTCCAACAGGCACTGCTTGGCCAGCGTCAGCGCGGCCGGGCTCAGGTCCTCGTAGCGCAAGGCCGATGCCCGCTGCGCCAGCTCTTCGGTGATGTTGATTTCACTCATGCCCATGCTCGCGGTGGCGGCCCTCAAACGCCTTCGGCCTTGCCCAGCAGGTGGTCGGAGATGATGCGCTGCTGGATTTCCGAAGTGCCCTCGAAGATCTTGGACAAGCGGGCATCGCGCCAGTAGCGTTCCACCGGGTACAGCGTGGTGAAGCCCGCGCCGCCCAGTATCTGCAGTGCCTCGGAGGTAACACGCTCGGCCATCTCCGCAGCAAAGTACTTGACCATGGCCGCTTCCTTGTCCGAGCGCTGGCCCTGGTCGATCAAGTTGCACACGTGGTACATGAGCTGGCGCGCTGCCTCGATCTCGGTGGCCATGGTGGCTATCTTGAAACGGATGGCCTGAAACTCCGCGATAGGCTTCTTGAACTGGCGCCGTTCCTTGGCGTAGGAAATGGCCTGGTCCAGCGCACCTTGCGCCTGACCGATGGAACGTGCGGCCGTGTGGGCACGCGCCTTCTCTAGGCCAGTGGCGATGCTGTAGAACGCCTTGCCTAGCTTGTCGTCGGGCGTGTTCATCGGCACCCGCACGTTGTCGAAGGCCAGTTCCCAGGTCTTCCAGCCGAAGTAGCCAATCTTCGGAATCGGACTGCCCTGCACACCTTTGGGCAATTCACCGCGCGGCTTCTCAACGACGATGCCGGTCAACCCAAGATGCGGCTTGGCTTCGTTCAGCGGTTCCGTACGGCAGACGACGTAAATGAAATCAGCCCCATCGGCAAAGGTGCACCAGTACTTGTTGCCGTTGATCACCCACTGGTCGCCGTCGCGGCGCGCTCGGCAGGCGATGCCGCTCACGTCTGAGCCTGTCTGCGGTTCGGACATGGCAAACGCGCCGAGGTACTGGCCACGTGCCATGGCCTCGATCTGCCGCGAGCGCTCTTCGCCCACGCCAGGCACCAGCTTGTAAAAGCCATTGCCGCGCGCCACGATGCTGGCCACGCTCATCCAGCCGCGGGCCAGTTCTTCCGAAATCATGCAGTACTCGAAACACCCCAGCCCCAAGCCGCCGAACTCTTCGGGGATGGTGATGCCGAAGTACCCCATCTCACCCATCTGGTCGATCAGCGCACGCGGGATGTCGCCCTTCTCCGGGTCCAGCCGATTGGCCACCGGCAGCACTTCCTTGTTCGTGAAGTCACGTGCCTGCTGCTGAAACGCGAGGCGCTCTTCGGTCATGTAGCCCTGGGCTTCGCTCATCGTTGCGCTTTCAAGTGCCGAGTTGATCGGTGTCGGGAACGGGGGCGTGCAGGTCCGCCCATCAACGGGATCTTTGTTGCGCGAAGGCCCGCTCGGCAATCATCTCTTCCACTTCCGACTTGCCCAGCAGGTTGCGCGAAATGATGCGCTGCTGGATTTCGGAAGTGCCTTCGAAGATCTTCGTCAGACGCGCATCCCGCCAGTAGCGTTCCACTGCGAAGAGCTTCGTGTAGCCTGCACCGCCCAGAATCTGCAAGGCCTCGGAGGTGACCCGCTCGGCCATCTCCGAGGCGAACAGCTTGACCATCGACGCCTCGGTGTCGCAACGACGGCCGGCATCGAGTTCGCCGCAGACGAAGTACAGCAAGTGGCGGGCAGCCTGGATCTCGGTGGCCATGGTGGCAATCTTGAAACGGATCGCCTGGTACTCGGCAATCGGCATGCCGAACTGCTTGCGCTGGAGGCAGTATTCGCTGGCGTCTTCCAACGCACCTTGCGCCAGACCGATGGAGCGAGCTGCGGTGTGGGCGCGCATGCCCTGCAGGCCCTCGGTCATCAACAGGAAGCCCTTGCCCTCTTCACCGACGCGCGCTGAGAGGGGTACGCGCACACCGTCCAGTGCCAGCTCAAAAGTCTTCCAGCCGAAGTAGCCGATCTTCGGGATCGGGTTGCCGACCATGCCCTTGGGAAAGGTGCCGCGCGGTTTCTCGATCAAGAACGCTGTGATGCCCTTCCAGCGCTTTTCAGCGCTGGGCGGTGGCGACGTGCGCGCAAAGATGGTCAGGTAATCGGCACCGTCGGCGAAAGTGCACCAGTACTTGTTTCCGGTCAGCACCCATTCGTCGCCATCGCGCACGGCGCGGCAGGAGATCGACGCCAGGTCCGACCCCGTATCCGGCTCGGACAAGGCCGAAGCGCCCAGAAAATCGCCCTTGACCACGCGCTGCAGGTACTCCGCCTGCCTGTCTCCGGGCATGGATTTGCGAATCCAGCCACCCTGCCCGCGCGCCATCAGCGAAGCCACCGACATCCAGCCGCGCGCAAGCTGTTCGGCCACCAGGCAATATTCGAAGTAGCCCAGGCCCAAGCCCCCAAACTCTTCAGGGAGCATCATGCCGAAGTAGCCCATGTCGGCCATCTTCTGGCGCAAGTCCATGGGAATCTCGCCGTCAGGGCCATCCAGCCGATTGGCCACCGGCAGCACTTCCTTCATCGTGAACTCGCGCGCCGCGTCGCGGATCATGCGACGCTCGTCGGTCATGTAGCCTTTTCCGTCTTCAGACATGTCGGTTCCTGGGTCAATGCCTGGTTGGGATAGGCTGGTCGGTCGGGCTCAAAGATGTGCTCACAAACTTACAAGCGCAGGCTAACGAGGCAAGTTCTTGACCCAAGATTCGATGGCTCGGGCCACCGCAATGGGTTGTTCGGGGAATAGCGCATGTGAAGACTTGGGGATGGTGACGACCACCACGCGCGAGCCGAACTCTTTGACCAATTCGTCCCAGCGGTCGCGCGGCTTGAACGGGTCTTCCTCGGGAATCAGTTCCAGCAAAGGCACTGTGCCGGCCGACCACCAGACCGCCTGCGGCACTGGCTTTTCCACTTGCATCAAACGCGTGGCCGTGTGCCAGCCCTTGAGCCAACTGCTGGGGTCGTTGCCGGGGGCGAAGAAGTTCAGGCGTAAGGCTTCCAGGCGCTGCTCAACCGGAAGCGACAAATTGCCAGCGCGCCCAGGCGACGTCCACACTGACGGAAAGCGCTGGCCAGTGTCTTTGGCCGATGCAGCGGCCAGCACCACGCCGCGCACTCTCTCCGGGTGCTGCACCGCCGTCATGCGGGCAACAAAGTGCCCGTAGGCGTGGCCGACGATGACGGCGCGCCCGGCGCCTTGTTGGTCGATGACAGCCGCCACGTCACGGGCAAAGTTGTACAAGTCTTGCCCCTTCATCGGGCCTGTGGACAGGCCTATACCACGGGGCTGCGGCCGTAGCACGCGGTAGCCCGAGGCGGCCAATGCGGCTGCAACGCCATCGTAGTCTTCATATCCATCGCGGCCTAACGAGGGCAAGAACACGATGGCAGGCCCGGTGCCTTGCACCAAGGTTTCAATGACCACGTCGTCATAGCGCACCATTTCGACGCGCGGGTGCTCGGTTGGCGTTTTCATGGCCGCGCAGCCCCCCAACAAGAGCGGCAATGCGCAAAACCAGTGGCCTAACAGTTTCATGTCTAGCTCCTTTTAGACTTTGAGTTTCTCGAAAGCCGCCCGCTTGGCAGCACCTCCGGAGGCGTAGTCATCCATACCGATGACAAACTTCAAAAAGCGCCAAACCCCATCGGCCTCTTTGCGCAGTTCGGCGTTGTAAATGACCGTGGCACCCAAGGAAAGCCCATCTGCGGCGATGGTCACGATGCCGTAGGCCAGCGCCGTGGCCTCGCTGTCAGTCAAGCGATCGATGACCACATTGCTCATCGCATGCCGGCGCTGGTCGGCTTGCACATGGGAGGCGGCCTCCACGTACTTGGCGATGACATCGCGGGTGGCGTGGCGCGAGATCGGCTGTGCACTGCCGCGCGTGATCACCAGTTCGCCTTCTTTCATGAACAGCGAACGCACAACGTCCAACCGGGCTTCATCCCAGGCCATGCCCCATCGGTAGACGGCTTCTTGGATCAGCAGCCGGTCCAACACGCTGTTGGATTCCAGCGCCACCCCATTGACCTGCAAATCAACCAGCCCCACCTTGCTGGCCCAGTGCTGTGGCGGCGACGTGGCCGTCTTTAGAGTGTTAGCTTGGCTCATGGGAGTGGCCTCACAAACCCAGGCGCTGCGCCTTTTCAAGGGTGTTGTTGACGATGCGCACCGCCGCAATGTCGATCATCTTGCCCTCGAACTGCACTGCGCCAATGCCTTGTGCGAGTGCCTCGTCATAGGCCGTCTTCATCGCGCGAGCGCGGGAAATTTCTTCGGGCCGGGGCGAAAACGCGGTCTGGGCGATTTCCACCTGCGAGGGGTGTATGGCCCACTTGCCCACCATGCCCAAGATCATGGAACGCCGACACTCTTCACGAAAGGACTCGGTGTCTTTGAAGTTGCCAAAGGGGCCGTCCACCGCGTCAATGCGGTTGGCCCGGCAGGCGATGGTGAGCTTCTGGCGCTGGTAATGCCAGATATCACCGGGATAGCCGTTACTTCCCCCGATGTCGCGCATCGAGATGCCTTGGCTGGCCGAGTAGTCGCCCATGCCAAAAATCAGGCACTCCAGGCGCGGCGTTGATGCGGCGATGACTTCGACTTGCATCATCGCTTCCACTTCTTCGATCAACACGTCCAGGCCAATTTGCTTCTTGAGGCCCAGCTTCTTTTCCATCATCGAAAGCAGCTTGTCGACGAACAGCACATCGGCCGCGCTCATGGCCTTGGGCAGCATGATGAGATCGAGGTTCTCGCGCGCACCCTCCACCACTTCGATGATGTCTTCGTAGGCGTACTCGGTGGTGAGGTCGTTAACGCGCACGCAGCGTGTCGTGCGGCCCCAGTCCAGGCCGGTCAGTGCCTCGACGATGCGCTTGCGCGAGGGCCGTTTTTCAGAAGGTGCCACCGCGTCTTCCAGATCGAGGAAGACATAGTCGACGCCCAGACCGGCGGCCTTTTGCATCATCTTCTCGCTCGAGCCTGGCACAGACAGCTGGCAGCGGCGGTTGCGGTGGGGGCGTGTCGTCATGATCTCGATCTCGGGTTTGGAAACTTCGCGTCAGTGTTCACGCTACAAGCGCTTCTTGGAATCACGCATGCGATGCATCGCTGCGCTGCCTTGGCGGAAAGCCCAGGATGATCCTTACCGGCTTGCTGGGCCAGTTGGGCGTGCTGGACTGTGCACACAGGGGAGCGGCAACTGTGTGCATCGCCTCGGCGGCGAGCACATGTCTTCTGTTCAACATGGGGACTTCTTCATGTGGTCATTGGCACAGCGGCAGGAGCGGCAGAACACAGCGCCGCGATTTCCACTGCTTCGAAGCCGAACTCGGCCAACACAGCCTGGCTGTGTTCGCCAACCAGAGGTGCTCGCCGACTCACCGTGCCGGGGGTGTCGCTCATCTTCACCGGCGTACCGGCCAGCACCAGCGGGTTGGCTGCGCCGGGGTATTCGGTCTCCACCAGCATCTGCCGGGCGCGGTAATGCGGGTCGGCAAATACATCGGCTGCGGTGTAGACGGGGGCAAATGGGATCTCTCCGCCCAGCAGGGCGGCGAGTTCGGCGCGGGTGTGCTGGCCCGTCCAGTCACTGACGAGCGCTTCCACCTCGGTCCGACGGGCCACGCGCGCTTCGTTGCTAAGAAAGGCCGGGTCCTGCGCCAGGTCCGGTCGCCCCATCTTCTGCATCAGGGGCACCCAGAACCTGTCGTTGGGCACCCCCAGGCTGACCCAGCCGTCACGGGTCGCAAACAGGCCAAATGGGCAGAGCAGCGGGTGGCCATTGCCTTCAGGTTTAGGCGCCAGGCCGGTGACGCTGTACTGAAACACGATGCGTTCGCACAGGGCCAGCACGGCGTCAGTCATGGCAACGTCCACGAACTGGCCACGACCCGTGCGCTGCGCACGCCAACAGGCCGAAGCAATACCAAATGCGAGAAACATGCCGGGGACGATGTCGCCCACGCCGGGCCCGATCTTGGTGGGCGCGCCACCGGCCACCGGCCCCGTGATGCCCATGATGCCGCCCATGGCCTGGGCGATGGGGTCGTACGCAGGCCACTCGGCATAGGGGCTGAGACCGGTACGCGGGTCACCAAAGCCACGCAAGGTGGCGTAGATCAACTTGGGGCAGCGTGCAGCCAGCGTTTCGTACGAAAGGCCTAACCGTTCCATGACACCGGAGCGGAAGTTTTCCACCACCACGTCGGCCTGGTCCAGCAGGCGCAGAAGGGCGTCCTTGCCTGCGGGCAGCTTCAGGTCGAGGACGATGGATTCCTTGTTGCGGTTGACCGACGCAAAGTACGCGCCATAACCACCCTGTTCGAAGCGCAGTGCCCCTTCGGCATGGGGGCCGGCCTTGCGGGTGGTTTCGCCGCCCGGTGGTTCCACCTTGATGACGCGTGCACCCTGGTCGGCCAGCATCATGGTGGTGTAGGGACCCGCCAGCATCTGCGTGAGGTCAATGACGACCATCCCGTCGAGTGCGCCTGCGGCCGCGCGCGCCGCGTCAACCATGGTGTAAGCTCAAAGCGCAAACACTCATTGCTGCGCCCAGTGGCTCTTGCGCTTGAGCAACACCGTGCGCTCGGCTTCGACGCACAGCTTGTCGTCCTGGTTCACGCCGTAGTGACGAAACCGCACCACACCTGCATCGTCGCGGTCGGCGTCGCGCTTTTCCAGCACCTCGGTGTAGGCATACAGCGTGTGACCGTGGAACACGGGGTTCAGGAGCCGAATCTTGTCCATGCCCAGCTCACGCAGGCACTGCTCGGCCGTGTCCTGCGATGCCAGGCCGATGACCATCGATAGATTGATACCGCCAAAGACCACACGTTGCCCGAAGATGCCTTTGGCCGACTTCGTCATCGCGTCTTCGTTGAAGTGCCCTTGAGCGGTGTTCATCACCATGTTGGTGATCAACACGTTGTCCATTTCGGTGACGGTCTTGCCGCGCGCGTGGCGGATCAGCGCACCCACTTCAAAGTCTTCGAAATAGCCGTCTGCACTGGTCAGCGGTGCGACTTTTCATGTTTGGGTTTTTCATCGGGTTCAGCTCCGCATCCTGACGAGATTGGCTCGCTTGAAGGTGATCACCTCTTCACCGCGCTGGTTGTGCCCCCGTGTGTGCCAAGTCACGATGCCGTGTCCGGGGCGGTTGCTCGCCAGCCGCGCTGCGACCACTTCGGAGCTTGCATACAAGGTCTCGCCGGGGTAGACGTCGCGCAGGTAGCTCAACGCTTCAACTCCCAGGAAAGGGCCGCCGATTTCGGACAGATCCTCGACGCTCAGGCCAAACACGGTGTTAAACACCAGCAGCGGATTGATCGGCATCGCCGCGTGCCCATGGGCCGCCGCATAGTCGGCGTTGGTGTAATGAGGGTTGTAGTGCAGGGTCAGGGTGCTGAACGCGACACTGTCCGATTCCGTCACCGTGCGCCCCCAGTGGTGCACGAATCGCTGGCCAACGCTGAAGTCTTCGTATCGGTTGCCCCGCCCCCGCAGCTTGGCGTCGGCCATCAGGCGTGCCACGGTGTGCTCGGCAGGCGTCATCGGAATTTCTCGATCAGAAGTTGGGAATGCAGCTTGCTACCTGCTGCTGAATGTCGACATGTTCGAGCATTTGCAAATCTCGTTGAATCACGCATGCGATGAATGGCAGCAGACCTGCTTTGCCCTCTGGACCTGCCGCAGACCTCGCCGGTCAGGCCGCGTTCTTGAGTGGGAAGGTGGTGGACATGCTGTGCAGGTGGCAGGCCACCGCGCGGCCCTGCCCCAGGTCTTGCAGCGGCGGATCGTCGGTGCGGCAGCGCGCCATGACCTGCGGGCAGCGCGTATGGAAGCGACAACCCGGCGGAGGATTCAAGGCACTGGGCACCTCGCCCTGAACCACGATGCGCTTGCGCGCACGCTCCACCACAGGGTCGGCCACCGGCACGGCCGACAGCAGGGCCTGCGTGTAGGGGTGCAGCGGTGCGCGGTAGAGATCGTCTCGGCTGGCGATCTCGACAATGCGGCCCAGGTACATCACCGCCACGCGGTGGCTCAGATGGCGAACTACTGCGAGGTCGTGAGCGATGAACAGATAGGCCAGACCCATGCGTTCCTGCAGTTCCTGCAGCACATTGACCACCTGCGCCTGGATCGATACGTCCAGCGCCGAAACCGGTTCGTCGCAGATGATCAGGCTCGGCTCCAGCGCAAGCGCCCGCGCGATGCCGATGCGTTGCCGTTGGCCGCCAGAAAATTCATGCGGATAGCGCTCTGCCATGTCGGGCAACAGGCCCACGGTCTTGATCAGGCCCGCGATGCGATCCCGGTACTCCCCGGCGTTGCCGGCCAAGCCATGTACCTGCAGCGGCTCGCCAATGAGGTCGCGTACCTTCATGCGTGGGTTGAGCGAGCCATAGGGGTCTTGGTAGACCATCTGCATGTGGCGGCGGAAAGTGCCGGTGCGCGCCTGCTGGGTGGTGATATCGGCACCTTCAAACACGATGCGCCCGCTGGTGACGGGCTGCATGCGCAGCACCGCTAGGCCGGTGGTGCTCTTGCCGCAGCCGCTCTCGCCAACCAGGCCAAGGGTCTGGCCTGCAGCGAGGCTGAAGGACACGCCATCCACCGCCTTGACGGCACTGGTGGATCGGCGCAGCAGGCCCGTGGCCGGCAGTGGGAAGTGCACTTTCAGGTCTTTTACCTGCAGCAGGGGTTGTGGGTCAGGCGACATGGAACAGGCTCGCATCAGTGGCGTCGGCGTGGTGGCAGGCGCCCAGATGACCGGGCTCCAGTTCCCGCAGCGCCGGGCGGTTGGCGTTGCAGCTGGCGTCGGCATGCTGGCAGCGTGGCGCAAAGGCGCAACCTGAGGGCAGGCGCGCCAGATCCGGTGGCTGGCCTGAGATCGGCACCAGTCGTTGGCCAGCGTGGCTGTCCAGGCGAGGAATGGAGGCCAGCAGCCCGCGTGTATACGGATGGCGCGGGTGGGCGTACAACGCACCGGCTTCTGCCTGCTCGACGATTCGCCCGCCGTACATCACCGCCACGTGATCGGCGTAGCGCGCCACAACCCCCAGGTCGTGCGTGATAAGGATCAACGCCGCACCGGTCTCACGGGTCAACTCTTTGAGCAGATCCAGAATCTGCGCCTGCACGGTGACATCCAGCGCCGTGGTGGGCTCGTCGGCGATGATCAGCTTGGGCTGGCAGGCCAGCGCCATGGCGATCATGGTGCGCTGGCGCATGCCGCCCGAGTACTGGTGAGGCCAGGTCTTGAGGCGACTCGCGGCATCTGGAATGCGCACCTTCTCCAGCAGGCCCTTGGCCACCTCGTAAGCCTTTGCCCAAGGCAACTTGCGATGCAGATTCACCGGCTCGGCAATCTGCATCCCGACGGTGAGCGAGGGGTTCAGCGAGCTCATCGGCTCCTGGAAGATCATCGCGATGCGGTCGCCCCGGATGCCGCGCATCTGCGCGTCCGAGAGCTTCAGCAAGTCCTGCCCTTCGAACAGGATCTGCCCCCCTGTGATGCGGCCTGGCGGATCGGGAATCAGGCGCATGAGCGACATCGCAGTCACACTTTTTCCTGAACCCGATTCACCCACGATGGCCAGCGTCTGCCCTGCGGCCAAGCTGAAGCTCACATCGTCAACGGCGGTGAGTTCTCCACGCTCGGTCCGGAATCGGGTCGTGAGGTTTTTTACCTCAAGAAGGGGTTGGGTCACGGTGTGCCTCACATGGGCTTTAGTCAGAAGCCCATCTGCTTTTTTATCGCCTGATCCACCCATACGCGGGCGTGAATCGGGCCGGGTCGTTCAGCGCCTGCACGCAATTCGCCGCCGTAGTTTTTCACCCACGGCCACCATGCGGTGAATGCGTAAGGTGTGGGCAGAAAGATAGCCGGCGCATTGTCGAGAATCTCCCGCACCATCAGCTTTACCTTCACCTGGCGTACCCGCTCGTCCGGTTCACCGTACACGGCGGCCATCTTCTTGTCGAACTCGGGGTCACTGTACTGCGAGGTGTTCCATGTCTGCTTCGTGACAAAGGTTTTGCGCAGCGCTGTGGTTGGATTATTCAGCCCCGCTTGCAGGTAATAGCCCGCCGCATTGGTGCGCGTGGTCATGGCCGAAAGGAATGCCGGGTACTCCAGCACTTGGATTTCCATCTTCACCCCTACTTTAGCCAGGTAGGCTGCCACCTGCGCCAGCAGGTCTTGGTCCAGGTTGTGGGTCCCGGTTTGAGTCTTGAAGGTAAAGCCGTTGGGGTAGCCGGCCTCGGCCAACAGGGCTTTGGCCTTGGTGGGGTTGTAGGCGTATAGCTCACGCACCGACTCGGGCAATTCAGACAGCGGCTCGTAGTAGCCAAGGTAGCTGACGTGCATCGGGAAGTTCAACAGCTCGGCGTGGCCGCCGTAGTACGTCTTGATGATCTCGGGCTTGTTGATGGCCATGTTCAAGGCCCGGCGCACCCGTACGTCGTCGAAGGGCTTCTGGTCCACGCGCAAGTTCAGGTAGCTGGCGTTGTTGCTGAGATAGCGGTTCCACTGCAACTTGGGTGCGTTCTTCTTCAGTTCATCCACCGCACTCCAACGCACCGATTCCATGATGTCGAGCTTGCCCGTGCGCAGCGCCGTTACCGCGGTGCTTTCGTCTTTGATGTAGCGATAGGTGATGGTGTCGGCGAAGGGCAGCTTGAATTTCTCCCCACCAATGGTCTCGCTGTCCCAGTAGGCCGGGTTCTTGGTCAGCGTCAAGGCGTTGCCCTGCACGTAATTCGTGATCGCATAGGGGCCAGTGCCGTTGGCGTTCTTCCAGTCCTTGCCCTTGGCTTCCATCACCTCCTTGGGAACGATGGAGCTGTTGTAGCCCCAGCCCCAACGGTAGTCCCATTCGGCGTTGTAGCTGTTGAAGTTCATCACCAGGCTGTATTTGCCCGTGGCCTTCACCTCGGCGATGTGGTCGAAGTAGGTTGGAATCTTTTTCGGGCTCTTGTTCATGCGCTCGTAGCTGTACACCACGTCGGCGGCGGTCAGCTCGCGGGCCTCCATCACGCCCGCCTTGGCCGGGAACATGATGCCCTTGCGCAGCTGCACCTCCACCCGCAGCGGGCTGTCAAGCAGCTTCCAGCTCTCGGCCAGCTCGCCCTTGATGGCATCGTTGGGCAACCAGGCGTCGGCCACAAAGGCATGTTTGCCGCCGTTGCGTTTGGACTTGCTGAGGTCGGCCACCATCAGCTGCTCATAGACCAGGCCTGCGTCCATGTTGAACTTCCAGGCCCAGTCGCCCGAGTCGAAGCTCAAGGGCGCGACCGGGTAGTAGTTGTTGGCAATGCTCAAGGCGCCGCCGTACTGTGGCTTTTCAGCGGCAGCCGTCTTGGGGGCCGTTTGCGCCAAGATTGGCGACGTCGCCATCAGGGCCAGAGCGGCCAGAAGGGTCAGGCGGCGGGTGTCTTGTTTAAACATGATTTCTCCTTGCGAATGCCGCAGATACGGCGTTTAAAGTGGATCAGCGGGTGCCACGCATGCGCGGATCAAGCAGATCGCGCAGCGCATCACCGAAAACGTTGGTGGCATACACCACGGCGGTCAGGCACAGGCCGGGTGCCAGCGCCAGCCAAGGGCCCTGGAACATGTAGGTGCGGCCACTGCCCGACAGCATCGAGCCCCAGGTGGGCGCCGGCGGCGGCACACCCAGGCCCAGAAAGCTCAAGCCCGACTCAGCCAGGATCACCGTGCCCACACGGGTGGTGAACAGCACGATGATGGGCGGCAGCACATTCGGCAGCACATGCCGCCACAGGATCCGCAGCGTACCCGCGCCAATGGACTGGGCCGCATGCACGTACATGTGCTCGCGCACCGAGACCACCGCCGAGCGCACGATGCGCGAGCCGCCGATGCCCAGCAGCAGGCCCAACGTGCCAATGATCTGCGGCATGCCCGGGCCGAGGACGGACACCACCACGATCAACACGATCAGGTCAGGAAAGCTCATCCACGCATCCACCACCCGCTGCACCGCCATGTCGACCTTGCCGCCGAAATAGCCGCTGACGATGCCCACCACGGCTGAGATCAGTGTGGCCAGGGCCGCAGCGGAGCAGCCGATGATCACTGACAACTGGGCACCGAAGATGCAGCGCGACAGCACATCGCGGCCCAGGTTGTCGGTGCCAAACCAATGCGCCCAGCTTGGCGACTGCATGCGGTCCAACGGCGCGATGTCGTTAAAGTCATACGGCGCGACCCAAGGCGCGAAGACACCGACCACCAAAAACAGCAGCAACACCATTGCGCCCGCTGCACCCAGCGGTTTGTCGCGAAACAGCCTGGCCAGAAAACGGTTGCTCTGACGTTTGGCAGCAACGGGGGACGGAATACCCGATTCGGCCGGGCGCGTTACAAACGGCATCAGCGCATCCTCACTTTCGGATCCAGAAATCCGTAGCTCAGGTCAACCAACAGGTTGATGAGCATCACGGCCACTCCGACCACCAGGAACACACCGGTGATGATCGGATAGTCGCGCTGCTGCACCGCGTCCAGCAGCAGCAAGCCCATGCCGGGGATGACGAAAATCTGTTCGATGATCACCGCGCCGCCAATCAGCAGCGGCGCCTGCAAGCCCACCAGGGTGACCACCGGAATCAAGGCGTTGCGCAAGGCATGGCGAAGGATCACCAGCCGCTCATCCAGGCCCTTGGCCCAAGCGGTACGGATGTAGTCCTGGCGCAGCACCTCCAGCATCATGGTACGCGTCATGCGCATGGTGATGGCTGACAGCGCCGCACCCAGCACGATGCCCGGCAACAGCATCTGCGACAGATTGGCGGCCGGCGATTCCGTCAGCGGCACATAGTCCACCGAAGGCGACCAGCCCCACCAGATCGAGGGGAACACCACCACAATGGTGCCCAACCAGAAGCTCGGCACCGCCAGCAGCAGGATGGAAAAGCTGCGCGCAATGTAGTCGCCAGCAGTGTCCTGCCGGATCGCCGAATAGATTCCGATGGGCAAAGCGATGACCAAGCCCACCACAAGGGCGATCAGACCCAGTTCGAAAGTCACCGGCAAGCGGGCACGAAGATGCTCGGTGACCGGTGTGCCTTGCCACAACGAATTACCAAGGTCACCATGCAGCACGATGTTGGAAATCCAGTGGAAGTACTGCTGCCACATTGGCTTGTCCATGCCCAGGATGGCGATGATCTGGTCACGGTCTAATTTGTCGGCGGCCACGTCGTTTTGGCTGAGCATCAGGTCAATCACGTCGCCAGGAATCAGCCGCACGGTAACGAAAACGATGATGCTGGCCAGGATCAACGTGGGCAGCAGCGCCGCCAGGCGCCGGATGATGTAGCTGCGCATCAGCGGCCTCCCACGACCCGCAAGCTCGCACGCAGCGCCCGCGTGGCCACCGGGTTGTCGCACCCGACCGCCCCAGCAAGAAGTTCAGATGGATTGCACATGCCGCGTTTTACTCAATGAGGGTGGAAGAAGATGACATGCCAAAGGTGTCCGTGCCTGGTCAGTTGGCTTGCAGCGAGAAGTCACGGCTCGACACCCGAACCTGCACCTTACGCTTCGACCGGGCCAGCCCCGCCAGCAAATCCACGACGGGGTGCTGAACGCTGTAGACGTCGTCCGCTGGTGTGGGCTCGATGGCGCCCGCCTTTTCGTCGCCGTACATGTATCTCAGCAGCAGTTGATCGTCGCCGAGCCTTCCGTAGCGCTTGCGCAAGTCAGGCACCAAGGGCTTGAGTGGTGACGGGCTCAAGCGCCACGTCGGCCGAGCCGTTTTCGATCACGCGGTCCAGCACATTGGCGTCCACCGGCAAGTGGCAGCTTGCCAAAGTACCCGCAGGCGTATTTCTTGACCTCGTTGGCAACGACCTTGTAGCGCTCGCCGCTGACGACATTCATCACCGCCTGGGCAGCGATGATGGCCGGGTACGGCGTGACCATGATCGGCGAACCAAGTTCTACCCGGACGCGTGCAATCTCATCCAGCACCGCTGGCAGCTTGTCGGCGATACCGGCTTGCTCCAAGGACGACTTCGAGGTTGCTCATGGCGCCACCCGCATATTGGGTCACGTAGTGGCTAGGCTCATACTCGGCCGGCATGCCGAGCGCCAGCCCTTCACGCGCCGCGACCGCACGAAGACAGTCGCCTACCTCATCCAGCAGACCTTCATCAACCTGCACGTCAAACCCCAGCGCGCGCAGATCTTGCGCCATCGCCTGGGTAGCGGGAACTGAATTGCCATGGGCCAGCGGTGTCACTGCCGTCAGCAGGCGGTCGGCACCATGCACAGCGGCTTCGAGCGCCAGCAAGGGCCCGAGCCCCGTCAAGCAATGGGTTGAAAACCCGAGTGGCTTGTCGCCGATGGCCTGCTTGATGGCCGGTATCAATGTGCGCAGTCGGTCAACCGTCAAGATGCCGGCCGCGTCGTAGAACCCCACGGTGTTTGGATTGAAGCGCTCAACGATCTCGCGCGCCTTGGCGACATAGAGTTCGTCGTCGTAGCCCGGCGCCAGGTTGTAGGGCAGCATCACGCCCACACCAGCGCCGAGGCGTCTGCGCACAGTGGATGCTCGAGGCCAGATTGTCGGCGCACATCAAGGCATCGAAGAAGCCGATCTCGCTCAGGCCGTTGGCGAACTGACGCTCGACGAACAGGTCGGTGATGTCGTCGGCAACCGGCATGAAGCCCCGCATCAGGTTGCTGCGCACCGATCCACGCAGGGGCGTGCGCGTGACCCTTTCGCGCAGCAGGCGGATGCGCTCGAACGGGTCCTGCTTCAGGAACAACACGCACGCATCAAACTGGACCGGGGCCATGGCTTGGATACCAGCCAGTCCGGCCCGGTCCAGCGCTCGGCGATCGGCAGCATGTGCTCGGTGCGCATGCGGGTTGCCCACAGGCACTGCTGCCCGTCGCGCAAGGTTTCGTCGGCCAGATGGATGGTGCGGCGCTTGCCGGTGCGCTGGGTCTGGGCCGCCACCAAGGCTTTCAGTTGTTCAAACATGGCACGCTCCCACGCTGCCTCGCAGCCGAACCGAGAGCTGGGGTCCGATGACGTTGAGCTCGGCAAAACGCGACGCGCGCGCCGACAGGCCCGCAATCAGCGCATCGGTGGGTGTGGTAGCCCCATAGGCCACAGCGTCCGGCGCTGCAGGCGCCGGCAGCTTGTCGGGCGCGACCCCGCAGATCTGAGCCAACACCAAGGCCGAATCCGAAGCCCCGGGACACTGCGCGCGCAAAGCCTGCATCGTCTGCGGCCGCTGCTGAGGCAGCCTCCCCACCCGTCGCGCAAGTTGTTTGTCGACGGGGCCTGGGGTTGGCCCGTAAACGCGCTGTGCAACGCGCCGCAGTCCGGGCTGCAGTTCAGCGTAGCGCGGCAAACCGTTCACATGCATCCAGGCCTGCTGGGCAATGGGGCGCGCAAAGGGCGCCAGCATCGGCGGGCGGCCAAACTCATCCCGAACGCGCGCGCACTCCTGGGCGAATTCGTTCAGCTTTGACTGCAGATTGCACCCGTCCAAGCGCTCCATGAATTCAGCAGCCACGGCGCCCGGCAGTTGATGGATGTAGGGCGCCAGACTGAAGGCCCAGGGCCGTGCCTCGGGCAAGCCGTGCCGCTGCGCCAGCGTGGCCAGTGCCCGGCTGGCTGCATCCACGGCAGGCAGGTGCGTGTCATCCACACCCGCCAGCGCCAGCAAACGCGCTGACTTGACCAGGGTGCCCAAGGCCGGCACTGATGCCCCGTTTGCCAACGGCGCAAAAGCGGTGTCCAGTCCATCGATACCCAGCCGCATGGCTTCCAACGCCAGCATCGGGGCCAGTGCCGTCTGGCAGCCCAGGTGCAGGTCCAGGGGCGTGGAGGACAAGGCCTGTTGCAGTGCGGGCAGCAGCGAGGCCAGGCGGTCCGGCGTCAACACCCCAGACTCGTCGCGCAGCATCACCCGCGCAGCGCCGCAAGCCGCCAAGGCGGCGGCCCGCGTGCACAGGGCCTCGTTGGAAAGCGCAGCGTCTTCGGCGAAGGGCAGCGCAACGATGGGCAGCAGGCCCAGCGCGGTGGCCTCGGCCAGCAGCGGCGCCAGGCGGCGCGTGTCCAGCAGCGGGTCGATGAACAGCACCTCCGCCACACCACGCTGCGCCAGTTCGCGCAGCCACTGCACGGCCACGTCGGTGGCCATCAGGTCGGCACCGCGACGGCCGTGATCGGTGAGCAGCGACACCGCTGCGCGCAAGGGCGTGTGGGGGCAGCGCTGGCGGATGATGTCCAGGCGCTGCCAGGGGTCCTCGCCGCGCGCCACGCATTGGCGCAGGGTCGAAGGCGAGCAGACTTCCAGGGCTGCGGGTCGGGCCGCCGCCAGCTGCTGCACCACCGCGCCCACCATCGGCGTGGTCATGGCGCCCGCCCAAACGGCGCTCTGCCCGTCCGTCAGGCTGACGTCGGTCAAGCGGATACGCAGTTGTGCGCACGGGCGGCCCCTCGGCAAGAAGCTGTCTTCGACCCAACGTGTCGTCACCTGCCCGCTCTTGAACGCCGGGTGGTCCAGCACGGCGGCATGCATCGGCGCCGTGGTGGCAATCCCCTGCACCTTCAAGCCACGCAGCGCGAGCTGCATGCGTTCAATCGCCAGCTCCCGGGTGGGGGCGTGAACGATCAACTTGCCGATCAGCGAGTCATAGTCTGGTGGCACCGTGTAGCCCGCAAACGCGTGGCTGTCGAAGCGGATGCCTGCACCGGTGGGCACGGCCCAAGCGGTGATCAGGCCGGGACAGGGGCGGAAGTTCTGCGTCCGGATCTTCGGCATTGATGCGACATTCGATCGCATGCCCCTGCAAGCGAACCTGCGCCTGCGCAAACGACAGGGGCAGCCCACAGGCCACCCGAATCTGCTCTGCAACCAGGTCGATGCCCGTGACCATTTCGGTCACCGGGTGCTCCACCTGGATGCGCGTGTTCATCTCCAGGAAGTAGAAGGCACCGCCCTGCTCATCCAGCACGAATTCCACCGTGCCGGCCCCACAGTAGCCCACGTGGCGGGCCAGCTTCACCGCGCAGTCGGCCATCGCGCGCCGCAAGGCCGGGGCGAGACAGGGCTGAAGGCGCCTCTTCGATCAATTTCTGGTGGCGCCGCTGCGTCGAGCACTCACGCTCACCCAGATGCACCACATGGCCGTGTGCGTCGGCCATGATCTGGATCTCGATGTGGCGCGCCTTCTCGATGAACTTTTCCAGATACACCGTGGCGTCACCAAATGCAGCCAGCGCTTCGCTGGCAGCCGACTGCCATTGCTGCCGCGAGTTCAGCTTCGTCGTGCACCACCCGCATGCCCCGCCCGCCGCCGCCTGCCGTGGCCTTGATCAACACCGGGTAGCCGATGCTTGCCGCCAACGGCCTGGCGTGCGCCGGGCCCTGCAATGCACCCGACCCCGGAACCCGCGGCACACCCGCCGCTTGAGCCCAGCGCAACGGCGGTGATCTTGTCCCCCATCGCTTCCATCGCCTCGGGCGAGGGGCCGATGAACACCAGTCCCGCTTGCTGGCAGGCCCGCACGAAAGAAGCCCGTTCAGACAGGAAGCCGTACCCCGGGTGGATGGCGTCGCACTGCTGTGGCCAAGGCTGCCGCCACGATCTTGTCGGCCTGCAGGTAGCTCTCGCGCGCCGACGGTGGGCCGATGACCACCATCTCGTCGGCCATCTGCGCACCCAGCGTGGAGACGTCGGCCTCTGACACGCCCAACACCGATTCGATGCCCAGCGCGCGGCAGGCGCGGATCACCCGCACCGCAATCTCGCCACGATTGGCCACAAAAACACGGCGGATGTCGTGTTGGGCCATCGGGACAGAGAAGGGCCGGCGCATGGCTTCAGGCCTGCACGGTGGGCTCGATCAACAGCAAGGTCTGACCCTGCTGCACCGGCTTGCCACTTTGCGCGACGATGCGCCGCACCGTACCCGATACGCCGGCCTTGATGGAGTTGAACATCTTCATCACCTCGACAAGCCCGACCGTGTCGTCGGCTTGCACGGCCGTGCCCTCGCTGACAAACGGCGGCTGATCCGGACTGGGCCTGCTGTAGAAGGTGCCCAGCATCGGCGCACAAACCGCTGACCAGGCCCGCAGGGATGGCGAGCTGCTGCTGTCGATAGCGGGCGCTATCGCATGGACGTCAGCCGTCGCTGGTCGCGGTCGATGGCGCTGCCGGCGCCGTGCAGAGTCGTGGAGACGTCATTTCAAGCGTCACACTGGCTGTTGCCGCCCTGCCAGGTTCTGGCCCCGCGCCCTGTGGCGTCGCCCACCCTGCTGCATCGCCTGTTTCCGGCCGCAGTGCCCCAACCTTGCGCGCATGCATCTGAAAGTCCCCGATCCTCAGATCAATCGATTCCAGATGCGTCCGCATGGTCGAGGATGCTGAGTATGTCGCGTACATCCTGGTGAGAGAGCGTCATCAAGCAACTCCACAGTCGAAAGGGTCGGCAAGGAAGCCGGAACCCATGGATCGGCTGGATGTGTGCATGTTCCGGTAACGACAGCGGGCTTTGAATCACGTATGCGATGGATAGCCAGGGGGGATTCCCGTGCAATCAAGGCCTGTTCGTTTGCACCGGAATCCACCGCTCATGTCAGCATCCCCGTCAGCATCCCAACTTCGCCTGCGCCGCTCCGTGCTCTACGTGCCCGCCAGCAATGCCCGCGCCATGGCCAAGGCGTGGACACTGGGCGCCGACGCCATCGTCTTTGACCTGGAAGACGCCGTGGCACCAGCGGCCAAAGCAGAAGCCCGCGCACTGCTCGCTTCTGCGGCGCACCTGGCCGAACACCGCCTGCCCGGTACCGAAACCGTGATCCGCGTCAACGCGTTGAACACGGCCGACATCGAGCCCGACCTCGAAGCCGTGGCACGCTGCCAGCCTGATGCAGTGCTCTTGCCCAAGGTGGGCAGCGCCGAAGAGCTGCACAGCTTCTCACGGCTCGCGGCTCGCCTGGGCGTCCCTGCCCTCACCCAACTGTGGGCCATGGTGGAGACCGCAGCGGGCATTGCGGCGCTGGACAGCATCGTCCAGGCCGGTGCGGGCCAGCAACCACAACTGACCTGCCTGGTGGTCGGCACCAACGACATCGCCAAAGAAACCGGTGTATATGCCGGCGACGGACGCCTCTATCTGATGCCCTGGTTGATGAACATCGTACTGGTGGCCAAGCGCCGTGGTGTGTCGGTGCTGGACGGCGTGTGGAACAACTTCCGCGATCAGCCGGGCTTCGAGCTCGAGACCGCCCAGAGCATGAAGATGGGTTTCGACGGCAAGACGCTGATCCACCCCAGCCAGGTGGAGCCCGCCAACCGCCACTTCTCACCGTCGCCCGAGGCTGTGGAGGATGCACGCCGCATCGTGGCCATCTTCTCGGATCCTCAGCATGCGGCCTCGAACGTGGTCAATCTGGACGGCCGCATGGTCGAGCGGCTGCACTTCGAGCAGGCCTTGCGCTTGCTCGCGATCCACGCGCGCACTGCCTAGTCACTTGTGCCAGTGCGGTACGCCGACCCGTTCTTGACTTATCCATCGACATGCGCTGTGGTCACCTGCGAGGCCGACTGACTGCTGGAGGGCGGCAACTCGAAGTTCTCTTCACGACCCAACCCGTACATCGACTTGTCAAGATTCGAAGCCGCAAAGCTGACGCCTGCCACCTTACTTGAGGACGCTGCGACTCACAGCATGTGGAACCGCAAGAACTGGGTTGATAGCAGGCGGCTCATGCATGCGGTGCAATAGGCGCTATGTCGAGAGCTGCGCGCGCGCAAGTTCACCGAGACGCTGAACCCCTTTGTCGATCCGCTCACTCCACGTGCTGCCCGCGCTCAAGCGCAGGCAATTCCGAAATCTCCGGCTTGCCGAGAAGACATCCCCTGGCGCAAAGCAGATGCCGTGTTCAAGCGCTTCGTCAAACAGAGCCCTGGCGTCGAATCCTTTGGGCAGTTCGACCCACAGCGCGAATCCGCCAGCGGGTCGGCTGACGCGAGTGTCAGGTGGGAAGTTCGCCTCGATGCTTCGGGTCAGGCGCAGTAGGTTCTCTTCGACGAGGCGGCGCAGGTGCGCAGGTGCGCGTCGTATGCGCCGCTAGCCAGGAAGTCGGCGACCGCGACCTGGGGCAGTACGGGGCTGCAAAGGCTGAACGCCAGTTTGCGGTCCATCACCTGCTGCGCAATGGCGCCCGGCGCGATCCAGCCAATGCGATAGCCTGGCGCCAGGCTCTTGGAGAAGGAACTGCAATAGATCGTGTTGGCGCCGCGGTCGAGTGCGACGAAGGGCCGCGGCCGCGCGCGCGTGAAGTGGATTTCGCCATAGACTTCGTCTTCGATCAGCACGTCAACTGTACTGATTGATTTAGCTGGAAACTGCGGCTGTCGCGATTGCTTGGCGTGCAATACGATGCCCACTTTGCTGCAACCCTGACAGACGAGGTGAGATGAATGAGCGCGCTTGAAGACAAGGTCGTTGCGGCGCCGGATGCGCGCGAGTGGCGAGGTCGCTTCCCCTACAACGAGATCATTTCCTTGCTCGACGTGAACCTGCCCTTCAACCTGGCGGAGAGCACCTCGCAGGACCTGACGGTCGGTGATGTGCTGGACTTGGCGGGGCTCGAGATCCTGCGCGGCCTGAAGCTGGGCTATGGCCGGTCGGCAGGGTCCGCGGAGTTGCGCGAGGAGATCGCCAAGGTCTCCCAGGTGCCGGCCGAGCACGTCGTCACGACGCAGGGCACGGCGCTGGGACTGTTCCTGCTGGCCTTCGAGACCTGCCGGCCCGGCGACGAAGCGGTGCTCGTGTCGCCATGCTTTCCGCCGAGCCGCGACTGCCTCCTCGGCGCGGGCGTGACCGTCCGCGAAGTGCAGTTGAAGTTCGAGACCCACTACCGGCTCGACCTGGACGCACTTGCGGCCAGCCTTTCGTCGAAGACGAAGCTGGTCAGTCTCGCTTCGCCTCAGAACCCCAGTGGTGTGCGCACCCCGCGCGCCACCGTCGAGAAGATCCTTGCGCTGTTGGAGGTCCGCGCGCCGCAGGCCATCCTCTTCCTCGACGAGACCTATCGCGAGGCCACATACGGTGACGAAACAGTGCCCGGCAGTTTCGCCGGGATGCACCCGCGCATCGTCACGGGCGCCTCGGTGTCGAAGGCGCTGGGCGCGCCGGGCTTGCGCACGGGCTGGCTCACTGTGGCGGACGCCGACCTGCGGTCGCGCCTGGTCGTGGCCAAGATGAACACCGTGATCTCTGGCTCGGTGCTCGACGAGGCGCTGGCCACCGCCTTGCTTCGCAACCGCGAGACTGTGCTGGCGCCGCGCCGTCGCCTGCTTGCAGCAGGGCTCGCGGAACTGGCGGCCTGGTGCGAAGCCGAGCGCCAGAGGATCGAATGGATCCGACCGGACGGCGGTGCCCTGTGTTGCCTCCGCCTTCGCGCCGACACCTTCGACGCCCCGGCCGTCGCACGGTTCTGGGAACTCTTGCCCCGTTACGAACTTCAGCTGGCTTCAGGAGCGTGGTTTGGCGAGAGCGATCGAGTCCTTCGGCTGGGTTTCGGGTACATGCCAACCGGGCGACTGGGCCCGGCACTTTCAGCGCTTTCGAACGCGCTGAACGCTACCAGTCAACTCTGAAGGAGAAGCCCTGCAGATCAAGATCGGGCGTATGGGCGTTTGCGACGGCGTGCATAGACGCGGTGAAAAGGCGGTCAATGGGACGCGCCGTTGGGCAGCAGCTGTTGATCACGCGCAGCCTGCAAGTCGTGCAGTTCGCGCCACATCACCTTGCCACTGCCAGACTTGGGCAGCGCATCGACGAATTCAACAAGTCGCGGACGCTTGTAAGCGGCCATCTGGGCGTGCGCCCAGTCGATGATGTCTTGCCCGGTGACCCGGCCGCGTTGATCGGGCCGCAGCACCACGATGGCCTTTACCGTTTCACCACGGCGCGCGTCACGGGCGCCGATGATGCAGACCTCTTCGATCGCTGGATGCCGGTACATCAGAGCCTCCACCTCCGCCGGCCATACCTTGAAGCCCGCTGCGTTGATCATGCGCTTGATCCGATCGGTCATGAACAGGTAGCCGTCGCTGTCCACATGACCCAGGTCACCGGTGCGCAGGAAGCGTTTGCCGTCCAGCTCGATGAAGGCGTCGCGCGTGGCTTCAGGCTGGCGCCAGTAGCCCAGCATCAGTTGCGGACCGCTCAGCACGATTTCACCCGACTCACCCTGCGGCAGTTCGCACAGCGTGCTGGGGTCCACCACGCGCGCATCCACATCGAAGGTCGGTATGCCCAGGCATTGCGGCTTGGGCCGGTGCGGTGGATTGACGGCACCGCCGGCCATCGTTTCCGTCATGCCATAACCTTCGATGAAGTCCAGCCCGGTGGTCAGCTTCAGCTTCTCTGACACCGCAGGGGGCATGGCGGCGCCACCACCCCGGATGCTGGCCAGACTGGACAGATCGAACTCGCCCAGGCGCGGGTTGGCCAGAAAGTCGATGACCATGGTGGTGGTGGTCTGCCAGGTGGTAACGCGGTAGCGCGCGATGCACTCCGCAGCGGCGTCGCGGTCCCAGCGCGGCAGCAGCACCTGGGTGGCGCCAATGAGCAGCAGCGAGTTCATGCCCCCCACCATGCCGGTGACGTGAAACAGCGGCAGCACCGACAAGGCCACCGCGTCCTGCGTGCGGCCCAGCCACTGGGCGCTGGTGGCCGCCGTGCACATCACATTGCGGTGCGTGTGCATGCAACCCTTGGGCTGGCCCGTGGTGCCCGACGTGTAGGGCATCACGGCCAGGTCGTCGGGCCCGGCGCACATCGGGCCTGGCTCGAGGTTGGCATCCATCACCTCCTGCCACGAGGTGAGCCCCTGGCCAGCCAGCGACACGCGTGGCGCCGATACAAACGCAGGCACGGCCAGGCTGGTGGGCGCGCGCAGCCAGTCGCTGTAGGTGGCAACGACGATGCGCTGCAGGCCAGGCTCTTCGCTGCCGGGCGGGGCCAACAACGGCTGCAGTTGGGCCAGCAGGTCCTGCGCCACGAAGGCCACCGAGGCGCCGGTATCGGCCACGTAGTGACGCAATTCGTCGGTGCGGTTCATCGGGTTGACCGGCACCACCACCGCGTCGGCACGCAAGATGCCGTAGTAGGCCAGCAGCCACTGCGGGCTGTTGTGCATGTCCAGCAGCACGCGGTCGCCAGGCCGTACCTTCGCCACGCGCTGCAACCAGCCGGCAAGACGCTCGGCGTCGCGCTGGAAATCGGCAAAGCTGAGCGGCGTGTCGTAGAAGATGACGAAGGGCTTGTCCGCAAAGCGCTTGGCCGAGACTTCCGCGTTGTAGAACAGGTGCGTCTGGGGCACGGTCAGATGCCGTGGCTGCCCTGGTGGCCAGTGTGCAAAGTGGGGCTGAAGGCGCTTGCTCATAGACAGGGGTGGTATCAGGTGATGGTCCCAAAGCGATCGGGGCAGTGCCATCGCACATGTGATGGTGTCTCATCCCTGGCAGCGCCAGACTGAGGCAGTGCGCGAAACCGGGCCGGCTCGAAACCCTCGGCCGATTCATGCCGCAGCCCGCCGGCTCTGCGGCAGACAACAGGAACTCCCATCATCATGGACACGCCCCACTTCAGCTTGCAGCTTACTTCCGAGGTCAAGTCCAGCGGAGAACTGGAATTGGCGCTGCAGCGCGTCGCCTTGGCACCTCTGGGGCCCAACGATGTCAGGGTGCGCATGGAAGCAGCACCCATCAACCCATCGGACATGGGGCTGCTGTTTGCCAGCGCCGACATCAGTGCATTCAAGATCTCGGGCAGCCCAGAGCAACGTGTCGCCAGGGCACCGATCCCCGCGTCGGCCATGGCGGGTCTGGCGGCGCGCCTGAACACGCCACTGCCCGTGGGCAACGAAGGCGCCGGCGTGGTGGTCGCAGCGGGCAGCTCGGCGCCAGCGCAGGCGCTGCTGGGCCAGACAGTTGCCGTTCGCGGCGGCGCGATGTATGCGCAATTCCGCGATGTCGACATGGACCTGTGCCTTGTCTTGCCACAGAGCACGACACCGGTCGAAGCAGCATCCAGCTTCGTCAACCCGCTGACCGCGCTCGGCATGGTCGAGACGATGCGCATGGAAGGCCACTGCGCCCTGGTGCACACGGCGGCCGCATCGAACCTGGGCCAGATGCTCAACCGCATCTGCCAGGCCGACGGCATTGCGCTGGTGAACATCGTGCGCAAACCCGAACAGGCCGCGTTGCTCAGGGCGATGGGCGCAGTGCACGTGTGCGACACCAGCGCCCCCAGCTTTTTCTCCGACCTCACCGACGCGTTGGTGGCAACGGGCGCAACCATCGCCTTCGATGCCACAGGCGGTGGTCCCCTCGCCGGCCAGATCCTCGGCTGCATGGAAGCGGCCCTGAACAAGACTGCCAAGGCATTCAGCCGCTATGGGTCGACCACCCACAAGCAGGTCTACATTTATGGCGGGCTGGACACGCGGCCCACCACACTTGTCCGCAATTTCGGCCTGGCCTGGGGCATGGGCGGCTGGTTGCTCACCCCGTTCCTGCAGCGCATCGGCACTGACGCCGCGCAAGGCCTGAAGCGGCGCGTCGCCGCTGAACTGAAGACCACCTTCGCCAGCCGCTATGCGGGCGAACTGTCGCTGGCCGAGGCCCTGCTGCCGGAACGGATTGCGGTGTATGGGCAGCGCGCAACGGGTTCAAAGTACTTGATCAACCCGAACAAGGACTTGGCCACCCGCGGAGAGCGCTGAGATATTCAGCCGGGGTGTGGGCTAACCTGCGGCACCGCGCCGCAGCTTCGTGGCCGTCGCAGTCGCAGGCCGCTTCATGGTTTGCCGCGCAACACCCTTCGTGTCTTTGAGAACGTCAAACCCCGGAACGTGTTTCAGCACCCCATCGACGGTACGCCGAATGTGTTGTTCCACTGCGTGTGCTGCGCGCTGTTCATCGCGCGCCAGCACGGCCTCCATGATTTCTCGGTGGTCATCGTGCTTCAGAGGCATGGGCGGTCCGTACAGTGCGACCAGTCGCTGGTACCGCAGTGCTTGCCCGAACAAGAGGCTGCGAAAGTGCAGCAGCCAAGGTGATCCGCAGGCCGCGCCCACGGCCTCGTGAAAGCGGTGATGCCGAGCCTTCCACAGGTCGCGCGTTTCGTCATCCGCATCAACGCTGGGTACAGCCGTTTTGGACAACAAATGATGGGCGGTAACGATTTCAGCTTCCCAGGTTTCATCACCAAGGCGTATCGATTGAGTGACCGCCCGCACTTCGAACTCCACCCGCCATTCGGCAATGTCGAGCATGTCAGCCAGTGAAACCGGCGCGACGGAGAAGCCGCGTCCGGCTTCGGTACGAACCAGGCCTTCAGACACCAGGTGAGACAAAGCCTCTCTCAGCGTTCCAACGCCAACCGGGTACTGCTGACGCAGGACCTCGAAGCGAAGACGTGCAGCCAGGATCAAGTTGACAGTTGAGGATGTCGGCGCGGAGCAAGCGATAGATATTAAAACTGGCCGCATCCTGCAGCGCAATGTCTTGCGGCGCAGTGGATGTACCGACGCCCGGCGACTGGCCGAGGGCCATCGTGAGGCGCTGGTTATCTTGTCTTGTCTTGGGCATGGGTTCAGCTTGGGCGCAGGCTTGAGATTAGCAGGAGTCGATCCACCCTAGAGACTTGTGGCGCACGACCGGCCTCAAACACCGCGATCGGCAAAGACTTCGCGTGCGACCCGGAACCCCTCCACCGCTGCCGGCACGCCGCAGTAGACAGCCACTTGCAGCAGCACTTCCTGGATTTCAGACTTGGTGACGCCGTTGGTGACGGCCGCATGCAGGTGCACACGCAATTCAGGCCCGCGATTCAGCGCACACAACATGGCGACGTTCAGCATGCTTCGCGTAGGCCGCGCCAGCCCTGGACGATTCCACACGTCATTGAAGCAGTAGGTGTTGAGCAGTTCACTTAGTGGGCGAATGAAGTCATCCATTGACGCCATCTGCTTGTCCGTGATCTCGGCGCCGAAGAGTTCTCGACGTGTTTGCAGCCCCGCTGTGTGGCGAGCTTGGTAACTGTCTTTGTTCATGTCTTGCATGGCTGATGTCAATCCTAAGGAGTTTCAGAACAGAGGCCGCTCTGCGGCTCGGTTATTCATGTGGTATGTTTTAGAAGTGCGCTGCCGATGTCACAGTGTGGCTGGTTCGTCTTGAATCTCGTTGCGCAGCGTGCCAATGCCTTGAATGACAACTTCCGCCACATCCCCGGCCTTCATGAAAATCGGCGGCTTGCGGGTGAATCCGACACCCCCCATGGTTCCGGTGGCA
This sequence comes from uncultured beta proteobacterium, assembly GCA_963738575.1. GTDB lineage: Bacteria > Pseudomonadota > Gammaproteobacteria > Burkholderiales > Burkholderiaceae_C > CAVTWY01. The sequence continues at coordinate 1,157,639 of CAVTWY010000004.1, read as the reverse complement.
ATCAGATCACCCGGTTGCAGCGGCATCCACTGCGTGATGTAGGCAATGATCCTGGCCACTGAGTTGCTCATGTCACGGGTGTTGCCGAACTGCATCCGTTGTCCGTTCAAAAGCAGTTCGATGTCAAGCGCCTGGGGGTCAGGGATTTCGTCGGCAGTCACAAGCCAGGGCCCGGTGGCGCCGGTTTTCTCGAAGTTCTTGCCGGGGTTGATCTGACCGGTGTGAAACTGATAGTCGCGCAAGCAGGCTTCATTCATGCACGAATAGCCAAAGATCACGTCCAGTGCGCGTTCAGCCGACACATAGCGGCCCGTGGGCTTGCCGATGACAACCAGCAACTCAGCTTCCCAGTCCAGTTGCACCGACACCTTGGGGCGCAAGATGGGCGCGCGATGCGCGGTCAGCGATTCTGGCCAACGCGCGAAGATCATGGGGTAGCCCGACTGAGGCGGGCGTGGTGCCGGTCGCCCTTCTTTTTCGGCCTTGTCGTTGAAATGCCGCCGAGCTTCTTCCAGGTGGTCGTCGTAGTTGACACCCACGCAGATGATTTTGCCTGGACGTGGAACCACAGGCAGCAATTCGACCTCGTTGTAGTCGTACTCACCTGAATGGCTGTCGACGATGGCTTGGGCTTGGGGCAAGACGTTGCCCGCAATGAAGGACACGATGTCCGGGAAGGCGGCACCCAGCGCAGCGCCGAGATCCACGATGCGTGTGCCCTTGACCGCACCATAGTGCGTGCGGCCGTCGTGCAGAAAATTGACCAACTTCATGAGTGACCTACCGAGTGCGTTGAGGAAAGGAGGAACAGGGAAAAAGTAGGGTGTTAGCTTCAGCGCACGCCGTGGATGTTCGCGGCTGCAGCCGGGTACATGTCGTAGCGCGGTGGATTGAATATTTCCACCAGCTTGCAATGCCCGCGGTACCACGATTGATGCAGCACCCCAGGGGGTACGTGGATCACGGTGCCTGGGCCGCAAGGGGTTACCGGGCCATCGCCAACCTGGTAGTCCACACTGCCTTCCAGGATCCAGGTGACCTGCTCATTCACGTGAGCGTGGCGCGGCACTTCCAGGCCGACACCCACCTCACCCCAGATGACCATCAGGCCGGTGCCCGAAACAATCTGCGCTTGTCCGAACTGCCCCTTCAGTACCGGAATGTCGGGCAGGTGGTAGATGTGTGGTGATAAGGGCGAGGGTGCAGAGACGGCAGAATTCATGGCGTTGCCCTCAGTCCAACTTGAGATTGAGCTTGCGCACGATGTCTGCCGACACCTGGCTTCCAACCTGCATCGCGCGCAGGAACTCCGGGCCCTCGGCATGCCCCACGGGCGTCAGGGTACGCGCCGATGCGGCGACGAAGTCAGCACTTTCGGCGGCCGTCTTGCAGGCCTTGCGCAGCCAAGCCATGGCTTCTGGCGCCAGGCCTTTGGGGGCATAGAACCCCAGGCCACCCACACCGTAGTTGGCCACGGGTGAGTTCTTGTCGATGAACTCGCGCATCAGCGGCACCGTTGGCAATTCGGGCATGGCGGAACTTCCTGTCAGGGCCAGCCCCCGCATGCCACGCGCGGCGTTCACCGCCAACATATTGGGCACGGTGACGGTGAAGTCAACCGAGCCGTTCATGGTCTGGATGGCGATGTCACCAATCGAGCGGAACGGAATGTGGGTCAACTTCAGTCCCAACTCGGCGGCGATGGCTTCCATCAGCAGATGGGGTGGCGTCCCGACACCGGCGGTGCCGTAGTTCAACTTTCCAGGCGCACTGCGGGCAGCGGCAACCATGTCGTCAAAGCGCATGAAGGGCGAACTCGGACCCACCACCAACGCCATGTTGGCAACGTTGGTGCGGCATATCAAGTCGAAGTCGCCCTGCTTGTACGGCACGCTGGAGCGCAAGTGCGGCATCTGGCTGAGCGGCGCATCGGGGCCGAAGGCGATGGTGTAGCCATCGGCGCGCGATTTGGCCACCGCGTCCATGCCCAGCACCATGCCTGCGCCGTCACGGTTGAGCACCACCACGGCCTGCCCAGCCTGCTTACCCATGCTGTCGGCCAGCGCCCGCCCTAGCGCATCCATTTGCGAGCCCGCCGAGAGCGGTATGACCATCGTGATGGTGCGCGATGGGTACACCTCTTGCGCCCACAGCAGCTGGGTGGCCCACATCAACGAAAGTGGCAAGGACCAGTGGCAAGTCAAGCGAATGATGGAAGACAGATTCATGGCTTGTAGATCCCGTAACAGGAAGACCGTTTCGATGGAGATCGCGACTGCGATCGTGCGCGTGCATCGAGACAGCGCCGCTTGCGTCGGACCTTGACAGAGAGATGACGACGGCCGAATAATAGGACGCTTGCATAACATCGTCAATAGTTTCGAAAATCTTACTTTTTTACCCTAATCATGCCTTTGATCAAAGTCTCTGACATTGCCTACGTGCGGGTGCGCGTGCCGGACCTCGACCGCGCGCAACAGTTCTTTGTGGATTTCGGAATGCAATGCAGCGCGCGCACGCCATCCGCCCTTTACATGCGTGGTACGGGCCCCGCCCATCACTTTCACGTGGCCGAACTGGGTGAGCCCAAATTCTTGGGGTTGGCCTTCCTGGCCGCGTCATCTGCCGACTTGCATGCGCTGAGCCAAGCACCGGGCGCTTCCGCCGTGGAGCCCACGGGAGAGCCCGGTGGTGGGCTGCGCGTGACCTTGACAGATCCCGACGGAAATCGCGTCGAGGTGGTGCATGGCATTGAGCTTTTGCCCACCGTCAGTCTCGAGGTTCTGCCACTGAACGACGCAGCCCACGCCTTGCGTCGGGCGGGAACGCTGTCGCGCCATACCCGACGTGCGGCTCGGGTAGTGCGCATTGGGCACGCCGTGCTCAAGAGCCACCAGTCAAGGAAACTGGTGCAGTGGTACCAAGATACCTTGGGCCTGCTGTGCAGCGACGAAGTGTTGCAGCCCAACGGTCAGTTGGCGTTGTCATTCAACCGCGTGGATCGCGGTGAGGAGTATGTCGATCACCATGTGCTGCTCATCGACATCGGGCCCAAGGCCGGCATCAATCACACCGCCTACGAAATCTGCGATCTGGACGATCTGATGCTCGGGCATGAACACCTCAAGGCCAAGGGCTACGAGAACGTCTGGGGCGTGGGCCGGCATGTCTACGGTGGGCAACTGTTTGACTATTGGATGGACCCGTGGGAATTCATGTACGAACACTGGACGGACACCGACCGCGTCAACGCCCAGTTTAGGGGTGTACTGGACGGCACTCCCCAAAGTGCAGCGGGGCCCTGGGGTCCCGATGTGCCGGAACGCTTCCTGGTTCACGCCCACGACTAAGCGTCGCACGCTTCTGCGTGCACTCAAGGGCGCTCCGTCGAATCGCGCATGGCAGATCCGGTATCTCGAGGCAGGCGCAGAAAGAAGATGCACGACAACGGGACGATTGCACCGATGCAAACAAGCGCCACTTGAAAGTCGGTGGCCTGCAGCTGCTCTGCCGATCCGCCGCGCAGGTGCGCGGCCAACTGCAGCAATTCAGCGGCGGCCATAACACCGAAGCTGATTGTTATTTGCTGCACCATCGTCGCCAGGACGGTAGCGTTGCCAATGAGCGGTCCCGGTATTTCCGAGAATGCCAGTGACTGCAGCGAAACAATGGCCATGGACATGGCCAGGCCACCCACCACCAGCGAGCAGGCAATGGCAAGGTGCGGTGTTGAAGACTTAAACTGGCCGTACCCGAAATAGGCCAGGCTGCAGCACACCGTGGCCGCCATCATCAAGGTGCGGAACCCCATGCGACGCAGCGCCTGGGCAATCGTAACGCGGGTCGTGAACGAGCCGATCGCGCTGGACACCGTGAGCAGGCCTGACTGGATCGGCGACATGCCGAAGCCGAGCTGAAACAGCAGCGGCAGCATGAAGGGCACAGCCCCGATGGCCAGCCGAAGTGGAATGCCACCGACCACCGACGCAAAGTAGGTGCGATAGCGCAGAACGCCGAGGTCGATGATAGGGTGAAGCGAACGTCGGCTGGAATAGACGTAGATCACCGCAGCCGCTGTCCCGGCCGTCATGAGTGCAAGCGCCATTCGGCCATCAATGACCCTCGAAGTCGCACCCTCCACCGCCGCGAGCAACAACACCAGCGCAAAGGCCAGCAACAGGAAACCGCGCACATCAAATCTTGTGTTCGGCCGGCCCATCGGCGAAGGCTCGATCAGCCGTAGGGCCAAGCCGATGGCAATCAGCCCAAACGGCAGGTTGCCCAGGAAAATCCAGCGCCACGAAAGCCAGGTGACCGCCAGACCGCTGATCAGGGGCCCAACAAGGCGCGCCACCGAGGGCACCATGGTGAACCAGACCATGGCGCCGACCATGGCCGCAGGCGAGATGCTGCGCAGCAGGATGATCCTGCCCACCGGGATCATGATCGACCCGCCCATGCCCTGAAGGATTCGACAGACCACCAGCATTTCCAGCGAATTCGCCAATGCGCACAACCCGGACGACACCGAGAACAGCGCGATGGCGAAGCAGAACATCCGGCGGGCACCGAAGCGGTCGGACAGCCAGCCGCTGGCCGGCAGGAAGATGGCCAGGCTGATCAGGTACGAAGTCACCGCCAAGTTCAGCTGCAGCGGCTGCACCCGAAGCGACTCCGCCATCGCCGGCAACGCCGGGCCCATGATGGTGGTGTCAAGGGTTTGCAAGGCCAGCGGGAGCGATACGACCACCGGCAGCAACCAATGGGGTTGACTCCCCTGCGAGTCTTTCGAACTTGGCATGAGCGCAGTGTCGCAAGATGTGAGGCACGTCGATATCACACATGCGATCCGGCCCACATGCGGTCTGAACCTGTGCTTCAACAGGGTGCCTCGCTATGCCGATCCAACCGGACACCGACATCGCATCTGTGATGGTGGCACGCAAAACAGGCTATCAAACTCGTTCGCTGACTCACGCCCACCGCCTTGAAGATGCCAATGCCCACTGAAGCCGTAATGACGGCAGATGCGTTCCGCGATAGCGCGAAGTCGCTCCTCACAGACTTGGGCGGGCCCGCCCGAGTTCGCGCATGGCGCGAGGCTTCCCCCACGTTCGATCGCAGCACCTGGCGGGCGCTCGCCGAAGCCGGATGGACGTCCATCCTGGTTTCGGAGGCAGATGGCGGTCTCGGCCTGGGCCTGCGCGAACTGCTTGCCATCGTCGAGGAGATTGGCCACCGCCTTTTGCCCGAGCCATTTGTGGCAGCCGGCGTGCACAGCATCGCGCTGTTATCTGCACTGCCGGGCTCCGCGCTTCGCGACGAGCTGCTTGCCGACGCCATGGCAGGCCGCCGGGTGATCGGCGTCGCCTGGCAGGAAGAAGCCGGCCAGCTGCAGGCCAGCGAGGCCGGAACCCGTATGCAGGCCGCTGGCGCGGAGTGGCTCGTTTATGGGAACAAGCACTGGGTGGCACCAGGTGCTGGCGCGGATGGTTGGTTGGTGCTTGCCGCTGGTGCTTGCTTGTGTTGGGTCGAGGCCGGTCCGGCGGTCGAGCTCGACGCCCTTCCTCGCGTAGACGGCAGCTCCATGGCCAGCCTGCGTTTCAATGGCGCAAAGGCGCAATCCCTGGCCACGGGCCAGGCGGCGCTGGCGGCCTTGGAGCAAGCCACCGATATGGCGCGGCTGGCGCAAGCGGCAGAACTGCTGGGCGTGGCACGGCAGGCGTACGAGAAGACGCTTGGAGTACCTCAAGACCCGCGTGCAGTTTGGCAAACCGATTGGCGCCAACCAGGCCTTGCAGCACCGCATGGTAGACGCCTACATCGACGTGGAGATCGCCACGGCCTGCCTGCGCGACGTGGTGGACCAACACGAACGGGGCGGGGTGCCGCTGGCCGCGCTGGCCAGTCGCGCCAAAGCGCGCTGCGCCGACGCGGCCCTGCGGCTTACCCGCCTGGCCATTCAGTTGCACGGTGCCATCGGCTTTACCGACGAGTTCGACATTGGCCTGTACTGGAAGCGCGCCGTTCACCTGGCAGGCTGGCTGGGCAGTGCCGCTGCACATCGGGCGTCGCTTTCTTCGACTGCACAAGAACACTGACTCAGCAGTCAATGCGTCGCCGAGTAAGCCGCTGCCGCCACCTGGCACCGATTGGGCGGTGCTGCCTGAAGCGACCTTCCGGCACACGGTGCAGGCCTTCCTGCACGCACACTATCCAGCCCATTTGCGGCACGCTCCGCGCCGTGTGCACTGGCACGAGATCAAGGATTGGTACTTCGCACTCTCGCGCCAAGGCTGGATCGCACCGGCCTGGCCCAAGGCACATGGCGGCATGGCCTTGCCGCCGAACATGCTACTTGGCCTTCATCGAGGAGTTCGAAGACTTTGGCGCCGCGCGCATGCCGGATCAGGGCCTCATCAATCTCGGACCGGTGCTGATCCAGCATGGAACACCGCAGCAACAACAACAATGGCTGCCCAAGATCATCAGTGGAGAACATGTCTGGTGTCAGGGCTATTCGGAACCGAATGCCGGCTCTGACCTCGCCTCGCTGCGCACGGAAGCCATTGCAGATGGCGACGACTTCATCGTCAACGGCCAGAAGATCTGGACCACCCTGGCACAGGATGCGACGCACATCTTCCTGCTGGTGCGCACCGACAAGACCGTGAAGAAACAGGCCGGCATCAGCTTTCTGCTGGCCGACTTGAAGACCCCCGGCATTACCGTGCGCCCGATTCGCAACATCGCAGGTGAAGAAGAGTTTTGCGAGGTCTTTCTGGACGACGCCCGTGTGCCACGCGCCAACTTGGTGGGTCAGTTGAATGATGGATGGCGCATCGCCAAGGCGTTGCTGGGTTTCGAACGGCTGTTCGTCGGCAGCCCCAAGACGTGCCACCATGCCCTGAGCTTGCTGCGGCAGTTTGCGCGCCGGCAGGGCCTTTATGCGGACGCTGCATTCAGTGCCGATATGGCGGTACTGGAACTGGACCTGACCGACCTTCAAGCGGCCTATGCCGTCTTCGCCGACATGGTCAAGCGCGGCGACGCCCTACCGCCTTCGGTGTCACTGCTCAAGATCTTTGCCACCGAGACCTACACCCGCATCGCCGCCAAGTTCGTCGAGGTGGCGGCCGAGCATGGCGCTACCCGGCGCGAGCTGGATCTGGGTGACCGAATGGTTGAACCGCTGGCGCCGCTATTCACGGCCACGATCACCACCATCTATGGGGGCAGCAACGAGATCCAGCGAAACATCCTGGCGCGCCAAGTACTGGAACTTCCCGCTTGAGCGCCCGCATGCCGCCACTCAAAATGCCCTCAAGCAAAGATTTCAGATGAATGACTTTACCCAGCTCGAATACCAGCATGAAAACTCCGTCGCGACGCTGACGCTGAGCGCGCCGCCCGTGAACGCGCTCACGCGCACCTTGAACGTGATCGAGGACATGGGCCTGCGCGACGGCTACCGATACGAGCAGGACATGACATCACAGATTGCCAAAACAGACGACGCCAAGGAAGCCCAGCGCGCTTTTGCTGAAAAGCGCGTGTCGGTGTTCACCGGGTGTTGACCCCTCTCGACTTCAACTGAGCCGACTTCCGATGAGCTACCGCTCGACCCTCGACTTCCTGCTGCACGACTGGCTGGCCACTGACACGCTGACGGCGCGCGAGCGCTTTGCCGAGCACACGCGCGAGACATTCAACACCGTGCTGGATACCTGCGAGCGCATTGCGCGCGACAAGTTCGCTCCCTTCAACCGGCGGGCAGACCTGGAGGAGCCCCACGTCGAAGGCGAAAAGGTGGTGTTGCCGCCAACAACGGTTGATGCCGCACGCGCCTACGCCGCAGCCGGGCTAATCGCGGCGGCGCAGGACTATGACGTGGGCGGGATGCAGCTGCCCTGTGTGATCCAGATGGCGGGCACGTCAATCTTTGCCAAGGCCAGCCTGCCGCTCAGCGCTTACGCGGGCCTCACGCGCGGCAACGCCGGTTTGCTGATGGTGCACGGCACGCCGCTGCAAAGGCAGGTTTTTGCAGCCAACGAGCTGGCGGGCCGCTGGTTCGGCACCATGTGCCTGAGTGAACCGCAGGCGGGCTCTTCGCTCAGCGACATCACGACCCGCGCACTCGCGGACGGCGACGACTTCGACAGCGACCCACTCGGGCCGCGGTACCGCATCACCGGCAACAAAATGTGGATCTCTGCCGGTGACCATGAGATCACCGAGAACATCGTGCATCTGGTGCTGGCCAAGATTCCCGGTGCCGACGGGCAGCTGCCGCCTGGCGTCAGGGGCATCTCGCTGTTCATCGTTCCCAAGAAACTGGTCGATTCCCAGGGCCGCCTGACGGGTGAACGAAACGATGTGGCGCTGGTCGGCTTGAATCACAAGCTGGGCTATCGCGGCACCACCAACACCTTGCTCAATTTCGGTGAAGGCAAATACCCGGTGCGCGGCGCTGCTGGCGCCATCGCTTACCTTGTGGGCAAGCCGGGCGAGGGTTTGCGCTGCATGTTCCACATGATGAACGAGGCCCGCATCGGCGTGGGCCTGGGTGCCACCATGCTGGGCTACGCAGGCTACGAAGCAAGCCTGGAGTACGCACGCAACCGAAGCCAGGGGCGCCCCGTGGGCCCTGCGGGCAAGGACCCGACGCAGCCACAGATCGGCATCCTCCGTCACGCCGACATCAAACGCATGCTGCTGGCGCAAAAAGCCTATGTGCAGGGCGCGCTGGCCCTGGCACTTTACTGCGCGCGCCTGGTGGATGAACAGCGTACGGCAGCGTCGGCCGAAAGCGCTGAAGCGCGGCTGCTCCTGGAGGTGCTGACGCCCATCGTCAAGAGCTGGCCCAGCGAGTGGTGCCTTGAAGCCAACTCGCTGGCCATCCAGGTGCATGGCGGGTACGGCTACACGCGCGACTTCCCCGTCGAACAGTACTGGCGCGACAACCGCCTGAACATGATCCACGAAGGCACCCATGGCATCCAGGGGCTGGACCTGCTGGGACGCAAGGTGCTGATCGAAGACGGCGCCGGCCTGAAGCTGCTGGCGGCACGCATCGCTGCCACGGTGCAGCGCGCGCTCACAGTGCCGGGCCTAGCGAACACGGCCAGCCGCTCATCGAGCGCCTTGCGCCACCTGCAAAAGGCCACCGAAGACGCGTGGTCAACCGGCGTGCCGGAAGAGGCGCTGGCCAACGCGACGCCCTATCTGCAGGCCTTCGGCCACGTGGTGCTGGCCTGGATCTGGCTGGAAGTGGCGCTGGCCTCGCAGCGGGCCATCGACACCCAAGGCGGTGGCGACTTGCACCGCGGCCATCTCATGGCGGCGCGCTACTTCTTCCACTACGAGCTGCCGAAGATCAGCGCCTGGTTGGCCGTGGTTGAAACGCGCGACCCGACCTGCCGCGAAATGGCGGACGCCTGGTTCTGACCTTCAGCAAAAGACGTGCAACGAACGACACCCAGCGAAAGGCCGCCGATGATCCCCTCCGTTCTGAAACTGTTCGACCTGTCGGGCAAAACCGCGCTCGTTACCGGTGGCTCACGCGGCCTGGGCTTGCAGATTGCGCATGCGCTGGGTGGGGCTGGCGCCACAGTGCTGCTCACGTCCCGCAAGGCGGCCGATCTGGAAGAAGCGGCGGCAGGCCTGCAGGCGATGGGCATCGATGCAAGCTGGCTGGCCGCCGACGTGAGCCAGCCTTCCGAGATTCAGCGCTTGACCGACGAAGCCCTACAGCGCCTGGGTCAGATCGACGTGCTCGTCAACAACGCGGGCGCAACCTGGGGCGCGCCGGCGCAGGACTATCCGCTGGCGGCCTGGGACAAGGTGATGAACCTGAATGTGCGCAGCGTGTTCCTGACCAGCCAGGCCGTTGCGCGGGCCAGCATGATCCCCCGGCGTCAGGGCCGCATCATCAACATCGCTTCGATTGCGGGCCTGCGCGGTTCCAGCACGCAGCAGACCGTGGCCTACAACACCAGCAAGGCCGCGGTGATCAACCTCACGCGTGCGCTGGCCGGCGAATGGGGCCCCCATGGAATCAACGTCAACGCGTTGGCACCCGGCATGTTTCCCAGCAAGATGACCAAGGGAACCCTTGAACATGTGGGCCTTGAGGCCATGTGCGCAAGGGCGCCGCTGCGTCGCATCGGTGACGACGATGACCTGAAGGGTGCTGCGCTTCTTTTCGCTTCGGGCTGCCGGCAAACACATCACCGGTGAGGTGCTGGCCATTGACGGCGGCGTTGCCGCGATGCTGGGCTGAAAAACAGCCGGGCCCGCCCCGACCACTGCACCGCGATGGCATTGTTCGAAAGAGCGCGCATCCGTCTCGACATCCATGCCCCAAGAGGGTCAACACTGAGCGGCTCTTCGACGAAGCGGCTTTGTTTGACCTTAGGGCACCGCACCCGGCGCATCTAGGCAAGGGCTTGTCCGGGCGGCAGGCGGTCACGTTCGCGGGACCTCCCCATCGCATACGTGATTCCCAAACATGTCGGCCGTGTAGACACTGTCCTCCTCTGCCATTGCAAACGAGGCCGTTTCGCGTCCTGGTCGGTTTTCAAACCCGGATGCCTTTTCAGAACATGCCGAACAATTGGACTTGCGGGCCACGATGAGCCTGGACTTCATCGACCGCATCGAGCAGCAAGGCACACGTGTGGAGACCGATGTGGGTGGATGCCACATCGTCTGGCGGCGCTTCGGCAGCGGACCCGACTTGGTACTGCTGCACGGAGGGCACGGCAGTTGGCTGCACTGGCTTCGAAACATCGAGTCTCTGGCAACACGTCGCACGCTGTGGCTACCAGACATGCCCGGCTTTGGCGATTCCGACGCCGTCTCTGAAGAGGGCAGCGATGGTGAGCGTCTGCAAAGGCTCGTCGACGTTTTGATCGAGTCGATGAAGCAGGCGCGCACCTGTCTCCAGCCGGTTGACGTGGCTGCTTTTTCCTTCGGTGCGTTGGTTGCAGCCCATGTGGCGTCGCGCGGGCTGGTCAGGAGACTGGCATTGCTAGGGCCTGTGGGCCACGGCGGACGCAAGCCGCTGCGGGCGCCACTGACCGCTGGGTGGAACCGAAAGGAGCAGGCAGAGCGCGAGGCGGCCCTTCGCCACAACCTCACCACGCTGATGTTGGACCCGCTCAATCTGGATGATCTTGCCGTCGAGGTGTACGAGCGGCAATGCAATGCGGCCCGTTTCAAAGTCAAGACCCTGGTTCGAACAGCAGCCCTGCTGGAAATGATGTCGGGTTTCACCGGCCCCCTCTTCCTGCTATGGGGAGAGCACGATGTCACGGGTGTAGCAGCCGAAGTGGGGCCAGCCCTGCAGAGCCAACGCGCCAATACGACATGGCATGTTATCCCGCACTCCGGCCATTGGGTGCAGTACGAGCGGGCGGCGGCCGTCTCATCGCTGCTCAACGACTGGTTCGAGTAGGCGCACAAGTGTCGGATGCAACGGGTTGGCAGGAAGCGCCGTTGTCTGCGCGCAAGGTTGGCAAGGTTCGGATGTGCGTATAGGCAAGTTCTTGCCTCTTGAACTGACCAGATTGCGCATGAACGTCAGCCACCCCATTGAGTACCCGCTCAGCGTCCTACTGACCGCCAGGACATGCCCAACAAGAAGCGTCATGAGAGGACGCACAGATCGAAGCGGTTGTTGAATCGGTGACCATAGGTTCGAGGGCGTCCAACGGCGATGGTCAGCTTGCAGCGGCCCGGAGTTAAACCGATCTTCGGCCCAAGCGGACCATCGTGCCGTTAGCGCAAAGCTGTCTCTCGCGAATGGACGCTTCCGGTCGACGACCTGTCCAGATTGCCTAGCCGCCATAAGCCCGCGCTATGCGTCCAGACAAAAGGCGTCTTGGAGCCGCTCGCGCTGACAGCTATGGTGACGCCGTCAGTGACCGCTAGGAACCAAACGTGAGCACGATCCGAGTCGCCGAACGCATGCGTCGCATCAAGCCGTCCCCCAGCAGCGCGGGGACGGATCGTCTGGCGCAATTGCGACGCGAAGGGCGTGACATCGTCAGCCTGATGATCGGCGAGCCCGACTTCGACACGCCTGAGCACATTCGCCGAGCGGCCATCGCCGCCATCGAAGGCGGCCAGACGCGCTACACCCAGACCGCCGGCACGCTGGCGCTGCGCCAGGCCATCTGCACCAAGCTGCAGCGCGAGAACGGGTTGTCGTACGCCCCGGGCCAGGTGATCGTCACCGTGGGTGCCAAACATGCGATCTTCAATGCGCTGGCGGTGAGCCTGGAAGCGGGCGACGAGGTCATCGTGCCCGCACCGTATTGGGTCTCGTACCCCGACATGGTGCTGGCCTGTGACGGCACACCAGTGACCGTGGCCTGTCCGGAATCCGACGGGTTCCTGTTGACTCCCGCGGCTCTCGAAGCCGCGATCACGCCACGCACGCGCTGGTTGATCCTGAATTCGCCCAGCAACCCGACCGGCGCGGCCTACACCGCAGCGCAGTTGCGGGGCCTGGCCGACGTGCTGCTGCGTCACCCGCAGGTGATGGTGCTCACCGACGACATCTACGAGCACATCCGTTTCACCGCGTCCGGCAACCTGCACATCGTGGCCATCGAACCTGCGCTGTTGCCCCGTGCGCTGGTCATCAACGGCGTTTCCAAGACCTTTGCGATGACGGGATGGCGCATCGGCTATGCCGCCGGCCCGGCCGAGTTGATCGCTGCAATGGACATGCTGCAGTCGCAGTCCACCAGCGGCGCCTGCTCGATCAGCCAGGCCGCGGCGCTGGCCGCGCTGAACGGTTCGATGGACTTCCTGCCCGGCTGGGTCGCCACCTACCGGCAGCGGCGCGACCGGGCCATCGAGCTGATCCGCGACATACCAGGCCTGTCGTGCTCGGTGCCAGGCGGCGCCTTCTACCTGTACATCAATTGCGCCGGCCTGATCGGCCGCACAACAGCGCACGGCCACCCGCTGGCCAGCGACCTGGACGTCGCGCTGTATCTCATGGACGACGCGGGCGTAGCTGTGATCGGCGGCACGTCGTTCGGCCTAGCGCCCTACTTCCGCATCTCGATCGCCACGAAGGTCGAGGTCATCGAGGAAGCCTTCAGGCGCATCGCGGCATCGGTCGCGAAGCTGGCCGCGTGAACGGGTTTACCCGCCATAAGCGCGCTTGATGCCGGAAGTCGAACTCAGTATGAGCCCGCAATGGGGTCTCTTCCTATGATGAACTCTTCTTCAACCCGCTTCCCTTAACTCCAGGAGCCGACATGAACCGCAGATCGATCTTCCGCATGACGCTGCTCGGCGCCTTGGGCGCCGCCACCCTGTATGCCAGCAGCGCGCTGGCGCAGGAGGCCTACAAGATCGGCATCATCAGCCCGATGAGCGGCGCCAACGCGCGCTACGGCGCGTTTGCCAACAAGGGCGCCAACCTGGCGGCCAAGGAGATCAACGCGGCCGGTGGCGTGATGGGGCGCAAGATCGAATTTGTCAGCGGCGACAGCCAGTGCGTGCCGGCAGAAGGCGTGTCGGCGACCAAGCGCATGGTCAGCTTCGACAAGCTGCCGGTCATCATCGGCGACATCTGCAGTTCGGTGACGCTGGCGATGCAGCCGCTGGTCGAGGAAGCGGGCGTGCTGCTGGTCAACGCCGCGTCATCGAACCCGATGATCACCTACAAGGCCGGTGTCGGCGGCTTCAAGTGGACCTTCCGCAACTACCCCACCGACGAAGCGCGCGCCGCCATCGTGCTGGAGCACGCGGTGAAGAACCGCGCGCTGAAGAACCTTCGCCGTGCTGTCGGTGGACAGCGACTATGGCCGCGGTGCCATCAACTTCACCAAGAAGTACCTGCCGCGCTTCCCCGACGCCAAGATCCTGAGCGAGGACTACTACAAGGACTCGGAAACCGACTTCCGCCCGGTGCTCAGCAAGATCAGGAGTTCGGGTGCGCAGGCGATCCTGATGTACGGCCTGGCCGACACCACGCCGATCATCGCGCGCCAGATGCTCGAGATGGGACTGGCCGGCAAGGTGATGCTGGTGGGCAATGCCGAATTCAACACCGCCAAGACCATCGCCGCGGCGCCGACGGTGATGAACGGCGCCATCGAAGCCGCCGCCTGGCTGCCCGAGTGGACCAGCCCGCGCAGCCTGAAGTTCGTCGACGAATACAAGAAGGCCAATGGCGGCGAGATGCCCAACAACCACGCCTACACGCACTGGGAAACCACGCACCTGATCGCCGCGGCCATCAAGTCTGCGAACAGCCTGAAGAACGAGGACATCCGCAACGCGCTGTCGAAGATCAAGTACGACAGCGCGATGGGCCCGACCAGCTTCGACGACCACAACCAGGCCATCCTGCCGATGCTGCTGCTGGAAGTGGCCGACGGCAAGCCGGTGATCAAGAGCGCCATCGCGTCCAAGGTCGACTACCCGAAGTGATGCACTGACGCAGATCGCAGCCACCGCGCCGTCGCCTGAACCTCCGCATGGGCAGTTTTCTCTTCGAGCAGGTCGTCAACGGGATCATCACCGGGTCGATGTATGCGTTGATCGCCGCAGGCATGACGATGATCTTCGGCGTGCTGCGGGCCATCAACTTCGCGCATGGTGAGTACTACATGCTGGGCACCTTCGGCGCCTGGCTGGTGATCGAGAAGATGGATGTCGGCTACGCCGCGTCCATCGTGCTGGGTGTCGCGGCGGCGGCGCTGATCGCCGCGGTGATCGGGCGCGTGGTGATGCAGCGCCTGGTCGGCGCGCCGTTCCAGGCCGGCGTGCTGGCCACCATCGGCATCTCGCTGATCCTGCAGAACGCGGTGATCCTGGCCTTCGGCGGCGGCTACAAGGTCTTCAACGGCGGCTGGATCGAGCCGGTGGAGATTGCCGGCATCGGCATGGCGCAGCAGCGCATCGTGCTCATCGTCGTGGCGCTGGCGGTTTTTGCGGCGCTGGAATGGATGGTGCGCTACACCCGCATGGGCAAGGCCATCCGCGCCGTGTCGCAGAACATCGAGTGCTGCGAGGTCAACGGCATCGATGTCGAGGCGGTGGTGCGCCGCACTTTCCTGCTCGGCACGGCGCTGGCGGCGCTGTCGGGTGTGCTGACGGCGCCGGTCAACGTCAGCGTCTACGGCGGCATGGGTGAGTCGGTGACGCTGAAGACCTTTGCCGTCATCGTGATGGGCGGCATGGGCAACGTGCGCGGCACGCTGCTGGCCGGCATGCTGCTGGGTGTCGTCGAGGCGCTGGTCGCCGGCCTCATCGGACTGCAGTACCGCGACGCGGTAGGCTTCATCGCACTGATCGTTGATGTTGATGCTCCGGCCCCACGGCCTGTTCAGCCAAAAGGCAAGGTTCTGAGCATGGCCTCCCCCGTCGCGACCACGCTCGACACCCCTCACGCGCCGCCGCGGCGCCTGCCCGCTGTGCGGTGGGCCGTGGCAGGTACCGCCCTGGCGCTGCTGCTGCTGGCGCCGCTGGTGCTGGACAGCTACTACCTGCATGCGCTGATTTTCGCGATGATCTTCCTGCTGCCGGCGCACGGGCTGAACCTGATCCTGGGCTACACCGGCATGCTGTCGCTCGCGCAAGGCGTGTTCTTCGGCATCGGGGCCTACGCGTCGGCGCTGCTGTCGATGCACTTCGGCACGCCCTTCGTGTTCAACCTCTGCGCCGCCGGTGTCGTCGCCGGGCTGGTGGCGTTGCCGCTGGGCATCCCGGCGCTGCGCCTGCGCACCACGTCGTTCGTGATGTGCACGCTGGGCTTCGTGGTCATCGCACAGATGGTGGCCAAGAACTGGATCGACCTCACGCGCGGCGACATGGGCCTGTCCGGCATCGCGCGGCCCCGGTTGGGCTTTGGCGAGCAAGCGCTGGCGATCACGCAGATCCCGCAGTACTACTACCTTATCCTGGCGGTGGCTTTGCTGGCCACCGGGGCCTTCATCGCGCTTGTCCGCTCGCCCGCGGGCCGCTGCATGGTGGCCATCCGCGACAACGAGACGCTGGCCGAGTCGGTGGGCATCCCGACCTGGCACTACAAGCTGATCGTCTTCATGCTCAGCGCGGCCTTTGCCGGCCTGGGCGGCAGCCTGTACGCGCACTACGAGACGGTGGTCAGCCCGCTCGTGTTCCAGATGTACTACTCGAACACGATCCTGATCATCGTGCTCGGCGGTGGCGTGGGCCGCTTGCCCGGTGCGCTGATCGGCAGCTTCCTGTTCGTTGCGCTGACCGAGGCGCTGCGCATCACGCCCGAGCTGCGCATGATCATCTACGGACTTCGTGCTGCTGCTGCTGGTGTTCATCTTTCCCGCAGGGCATCGCGCCGCTGGTCGAGCGCGCCACGGAGTGGCTGGCGCGGCTGGGTGAGAAGAAGGGCGGCGCGACATGAGCGCACCCGAAGTGCTGCTGCGCGTCGAAGGATTGCGCAAGAACTACGGCGGCGTGCCGGCCTTGCAGGGTGTCGACTTCGAGCTCACGACGCGGCGAGGTCTGCGGCCTGATCGGCCCCAACGGTTCGGGCAAGTCCACGCTCTTCGACTGCTGCACCGGGCTTGCAGAAGAGCGATGCCGGCCGTGTGCTGCTCAAGGGCATCGACATCACGCAGTGGCCGATGAACCGCATCGCGCGCGAAGGCCGGCTGCTGCGCAGCTTCCAGAAGACGGTGGTGTTCCCGACCATGGACTCGGAAGAGAACCTGATCCTGGCCGGGCAGATGGCGCGCTTCCCAGGCATCGCCTCGACCTTCTCGATCGGCCGCAAGTCGCGTGAACGCGTGGCGGCGCTGCGCGAGCGGGCGCGTGAGCTGATCGAGGTCTCGGGCCTGGCACGCGTGGCGCACCTGCCGGCCGGCAACATGTCGGGCGGCCAGCAGAAGCTGCTGCAGTTCGCGACCATGCTGATGCCCGAGCCCGAACTGGTGCTGCTCGACGAGCCGCTGGCCGGCATCAACCCGATCCTGATTGAACGCGTGATCGAGTGCATCCGCGCCGGCAACCGGCAGTTCGGCATCACCTTCCTCGTCATCGAGCACAACACCGACGTGCTGATGGACCTGAGCCACCGCGTGATCGTGCTGCACCAGGGCCAGAAGCTGGCCGACGACACGCCCGAGGCCATCGTGCGCAACCCTGCCGTGGTGGAGGCCTACCTTGGCGGCTGACCTCGACGATTTCCCACCTGCGCGCCGGCTACGGCCACCTGGACATCCTGCACGACGTCAGCCTGACGCGTGAAGCAGGGCGAGTTCGTCACGCTGCTCGGCCCGAACGGCGCCGGCAAGTCCACGCTGCTGAAGACGCTCTACGGCATGACCACGCACAAGGGCGGCAGCATCCACTGGAAGGGCCAGGAGATCGCCGGCGGCAAGCCGCGCAGCCTTCCTCGCGCAGGGCTTCGGCTACGTGCCGCAGGGCCGCTGCAACTTCCCGACCATGTCGGTGCACGAGAACCTGGAGATGGCCGCCTACACGATCAAGAGCGGCGATCTCGAAGGCGAGCGCAACCACGTCTACGAGCTGTTCCCGATCCTGCAGAAGCGGCGCAACGAGTTCGCCGGCAATCATGTCCGGCGGCGAGCAGCAACTGCTGGAGATGGCGATGGCCGTGCTGCGCCGGCCCGAGATCCTGCTCGTCGACGAGCCCTCGGCCGGCCTGTCGCCGCAGGCCATCACGCTGGTCTTCAACGAGCTCAAGCGCCTGCACCAGGGCGGGCCGGACCATCCTGCTCGTCGAGCAGAACACCCGCAAGGCCATGGACACGGCCGACCGCGCCGTCGTCATGCGCCTGGGCCACGTGATCTGGGACAGCCCTACGGCCGAGCTCAGCCACGCCGACCTGGGGCAGCTCTTCATGACCGGCAAGGTCGACGAGAAGTCCGCCGCCTCCCCGCCGCACGGCATCCACTGAACCGTCCCCCAAGGACCCCACTGACCATGAGACTGGCCTTCGACACCGGTGGCACGTTCACCGACTTTGCGTTCGCCGACGATGACGGCAGCATCCACCTGCACAAGGTGCTGAGCACGCCCGACGCACCGGCACGCGCCGTGCTGCAGGGCGTGGACGAGCTGCTGGCCAAGGTGCGTGGCGGCAACGCCGCGCGTGCCGGCGAAGGCGCGCTGCAGATCCTGGGCGCGACGACGGTCGTCACCAACGCCGTGCTGGAGCGCAAGGGCGTGGACACCGCATTCATCACCACCGACGGTTTCCAGGACATGCTGCGCATCCGCACCGAGGGACGCTACGACCTCTACGACCTGCGCATCCAGTACCCCGAGCCGCTGGTGCCGCGCGAGCGCTGCTTCGGCGCCGTCGAGCGCATCAGCGCGCATGGCGCCGTCATCACGCCGCTGGACGAAGCCGGCGTCGTGCGCATCGCCGCGCGCCTGGTCGAACTGGGTGTGGGCTCGGTCGCCGTGTGCCTGCTGCACGCCTACAAGTACCCGCAGCACGAGCAGCGCATCGGTGAGCTGCTGGCCCTGCATGCGCCGGGCGTGTCGGTGTCGCTGTCGTCCATCGTCTGCCCCGAGGTGCGCG
This sequence comes from uncultured beta proteobacterium, assembly GCA_963738575.1. GTDB lineage: Bacteria > Pseudomonadota > Gammaproteobacteria > Burkholderiales > Burkholderiaceae_C > CAVTWY01. The sequence goes on along the minus strand of CAVTWY010000004.1, from coordinate 1,139,079 downwards.
AATACGACCGTGCGTCCACCACCGTGGCCAATGCCTACACCTGCCCGCTGATGGCGCAGCACGTGAGCCACCTCGAGCGCGAGCTGGGGGCACGCGGCGTGCAGAGCCAGTTGCTGTGGATGACCTCCAGCGGCGGCGTCGTGCCAAGTTCCACCGCCGCGCGCACGCCGGTGCGGCTGATCGAATCGGGCCCGGCGGCCGGTGCCGTCGCCGCCGCCGACTATGCGCGCGCGGCCGGCGAGGCCAGCGTGCTGTCCTTCGACATGGGCGGCACCACGGCCAAGCTGTGCCTGATCCCGAACGGCCAGCCGCAGATCGCCAACGAGCTGGAAGTGGCGCGTCACGAGCGCTTCCGCAAGGGCAGCGGCTTTCCGCTGAAGATCCAGTCGATCCACATGATCGAGATCGGCGCCGGCGGCGGCAGCATCGCCGCGCGCACGCGTTTGGGCACGCTGCAGGTGGGGCCGCGCAGCGCGGCGGCGGCGCCGGGCCCGGCCTGCTACGGCCGCGGCGGCACCGAGCCCACCGTCACCGACGCCGACCTGCTGCTGGGCTACCTGGACGAGCGCTCGTTCCTGGGCGGCGACTTCGCGCTCGACCGGCCGGCGGCGCAGGCGGCACTGGCGCGCCTCGCGGGCGAGCTGGGCATCAGCGCCGAGCGCTGCGCCTTCGGCATCCACGACATGGTCAACGAGAGCATGGCCGAAGCGGCCGCGATGCAGGCCACCGACAGCGGTGTCGACCCGCGCTCGCTGCCGATGATCGCCTTCGGCGGCGCCGGCCCGGTGCATGCCTACGGCGTGGCGCGCAAGCTGGGCATCCGCAAGGTGATCTGCCCGCTGGGCGCCGGTGTGACCTCGGCGATCGGTCTGCTAGGCGCGCCGGTGGCCGCCGACCTGTCGTCCAGCGCGCCGATGGCGGTGCCGCGCTGGGACGCCGCGGCCGTGCGCGAGATCCTGGCGTCGCTGGCGGCGCAGGGGCGCGAGGTCGTGCTGGCCAGCGGCGTGGCCGCGGCCGACATCCAGGTCTCGTACACGGTGGACATGCGCCACGTCGGCCAGGGCCACGAGATCTCGGTCGCGCTGCCCGAAGGCGACCCGGGAGCTGCCGACGTTTCTGGACGCGCTGCAGCAGCGTTTCCACGACGCCTACGTCAAGCTCTATGGCCGCAGCGTGTCGGGCACCGACGCCGAGGTCATCACCTGGCGCATCCGTGCCGCCGGCCCGAAGACGCTGGTGACGGCCAGTCGGCTGCGCGGTCAGGCCAAGGCCGTGCGCAACCCGCGCAAGGGCAGCCGGCCGGTGTACTTCCCCGAAGCCGGCGGTGTCGTCGACACGCCCGTCTACGACCACTATGCGCTGGCGCCGGGCGTCACCGTGCAGGGCCCGGCCATCGTCGAGCAGCGCGAGTCGACCGTGGTCGTCGGGCCCAGCGCCAGCGCCTCGCTCGACGCCGAGTTCAACCTGATCATGATGCTGGAGGCCCAATGAGCCAAGCTCTGAGCCAAGCCGCGAGCCCGATCGACTTCAACGACCCGATCACGCTGCAGGTGATGTGGGACCGGCTGGTCTTCATCGCCGACCAGGCCGACTCGGCGCTGGGCCGCACGGCGTTTTCGCCTATCGTGCGCGAGAACCACGACTACGTGACGGTGGTGCTCGACGCCAAGGGCCGTGCGCTGTCACAATGCACCTGGTCGATCCCAGTGTTCATCACCTCGCTGCCGATGGCGGCGCAGCACCACTTCCTGCCGGCCTTCCCGGCCGAGACGCTGGAAGACGGCGACGTGCTGGCGACCAACGACCCCATCATCGGCACCGGGCACCTGCCCGACATGGTGATGCTGACGCCGATCTTCCGTGGCGGCCGCATCATCGGCTACGCCGGCAGCATCGCGCACATGCCCGACATCGGGGGCCGCCCGCAGTCGCCGGACTCGACCGACATGTTCGAGGAAGGCATCCGCGTCCCGATGCTCAAGCTCTACAAGGCGGGCCAGCCCAACACCGATGTCTTCGCCGTCATCGAGGCCAGCGTGCGCCTGCCCAACGAGGTGCGTGGCGACATCCAGAGCATGGTCGCAGCCAACGAGGTGATGTGCCGCGAGTTGCGCCGCTTCATGGACGAATACGGGCTCGACGACCTGGAAGCGCTGGGCGCCGCGATCTACAGCCGCTCCGAAGCCCAGATGCGCAAGGCCATCGCCGCCTGGCCGGCGGGCAGCTACAAGGCCGAGGTCACGATCGACGGCTTCGAGACCGACGTCAAGCTGTGCGTGGACGTGCAGGTCGGCGCCGACTCGATCCACGTCGACTACACCGGCACGTCGCCCGAGGTGGCGCGCGGCATCAACGTCGTGCCGCACTACCGCGTGGCGCACACGGTCTACGCGCTGAAGTGCCTGCTCGACCCCGACACGCCCAACAACGAGGGCTGCATGATCCCGCTGACCGACGACGCGCCGCTGGGCACCATACTCAACCCGCACCCGCACGCGGCCGGCGCGGCGCGCAACCTGGTTGGCCACGTGATCCCGAGCCTGATCTTCCGTGCGCTGCAAGGCGTGGTGCCTGACCGCGTGATGGGCGATAGCGGTGGCGCGCCCATCTGGGGCATCAACTGCCAGGGCCATACCTCCGACGGCCGCGCCTACGGCAGCGCGCAGAACTTCCACGGCGGCCTGGGTGGGCGCTCGACGATGGACGGCCTGGACACCTTGAGCTTCCCGTCCAACTGCAAGGTGACGCCGATCGAGATGTACGAGCTGGCCGTGCCGGTGCTGACCGAACGCAAGGCACTGATTCCCGACTCGGGCGGTGCCGGCCAGTACCGCGGCGGCCTGGGCCAGCGCGGCGTGCTGCGCAATCTGTCGGACCGGCCGATGAACGTCTACCTGTCGACCGAACGCGTGAAGCACCCTTGTTTCGGTGTCGTCGGCGGCAGCGATGGCACGCCGGGCCAGGTTCGGCGCAACGGCGAGATCATCTTTCCCAAGGGCAAGGTCACGCTGCAGCCGGGTGACCGCTTGGAGCTGGACCTGCCAGGCGGCGGCGGCTGGGGCAACCCGCTGGAGCGCCCGCGCGAAAGGGTCGAGGACGACCTGCGCCAGGGCCTGGTCAGCGAAGCCCAGGCGCGCGCGGTCTACGGCTGGAAGGGGTGAGTCACATGGGCGCACTGGACGGACAAGTCGCGATCGTCACCGGCGGCGGCTCGGGCATCGGGCGGTCGACCGCGCTGCACCTGGCGCGCGAAGGCGCGCAGGTGGTCGTGACCGGGCGGCGTGCACAGCCGCTGCAGGCGGTGGTCGACGAGGTGCGGCAGGCCGGCGGCCAGGCCCATGCGCGGCCGGCCGACCTGCTGGACCGCGAGGCGCTGCGGGCCATGGTGGCGGGTGTCGAGGCCGAGTTCGGCCGCATCGACATTCTCGTCAACAACGCGGGCGCATCGAGCCGCGTGCGCAACATCCTGTTCGTCGAGCCCGACGACTGGGACGCAACGATCGGCGTCAACCTGAACGCCGTCTACACGCTGATCCAGGCCGTGCTGCCGGGCATGCTGCAGCGCGGAGGCGGCACGGTAGTCACGGTGTCGTCGCTGGCAGCGGTGCGGCCGGGCCTGCTGGGCGGCGCGCCTTACGGCGCGGCGAAGGCGGCGGTGACGAACCTGATGACCTTCCTGCACGGCACCTTCCGCAGCCAGAACATCCGCTCGACGACCATCCTGCCGGGCGAGGTCAACACGCCCATCATGGACACCCGCGTGCGCCCGCCGACGGCCGAGGAACGCGCGCGCATGGTCGACCCCGACGACGTGGCGCGCGCCATCGCGCTGGTCTGCACGCTGCCCGCCCGCACGACGATCGAGCAGCTGGTCATCAGCCCGACCTGCGCGCGCGACCAGGGCCCGGACACCGAGATCAGCCGCTGGGTGGGTGCGCCCCCGGGCTGGCCGGGCCGGCCCGGATCCTGATTTTGTCGGCCCGGCAAGCCCTGGCCTCACATTCACTGGAGACAAGATGAGCAAGTCCCTCAAGGAACGCCTGGCCAGCGGCACGCCGGTGCTGATGGTCAACCCCAACCACATCTCGCCCACGCTGTGCGAGAAGCTCGTGCGCTCGGGCGCCGACTCGGTGTTCATCGACTGCGAGCATGGCCTGGCGAGCTGGGAAGACATCCACCACATGGCCAAGGCCGCGCGCTACGCGGGCGGCTTCGGCATCGTGCGGCCGCAGAACCAGGAGCGATCGACGATCACGCGCTGCCTGAACGCCGGCGCCGACGGCCTGATGGTGCCGCTGATCCACACGGCAGCGATTGCGCGCGAGGTGGTGCACCACTTCCGCTATGCCGTGCCCGACGACCACGCCAACCGGCTGCTGATCGGCATGGTCGAGTCGGTGGAAGCGGTGAAGAACCTGGACGAGATCCTGGCCGTCGAAGGCATCGATGTCTTCTTCGTCGGCCCGGGCGATCTGTCGCAATCGATGGGCTACTCACCCAGCGTGCCGCCAGGTGGGCGTCGCGCCCAGCCCGCGCTGGACCTGGTGGACGAAACCCTGCGCCGCATCCGCGCGGCCGGCAAGGCGGCCGGCACGCTGGTGGTGAAGCAGGACACCGAACACCTGGTGCAAGCAAGGTGCGCAACTGCTGTACTACCACGCCGATCCCTTCGTGACCGACGGCGTGCAGGTGATGCGCCAGCTCGCGGCGCCGCGCTGAGCTCAGGCGTTTGTCGCCCGATGCACAGGCCCTTCCGCTGCGCGGATGCCCACGCAGCGATCGCCGTCGACCAGTTCATTCACCAGACCGACGAGGATGTCTCGCACGGCCAGCGCCGGGCCGGACATCGGCAGTGACTCCGACACACACAGCGAGACCGTGGTTTCCAGGTTGGGCTCCACAACGCGCCGGACCACTGGCCGCTGCGCACCGACGAACGTGCTGGCCAGCGCCCAGGGCAGGATGGTCGCGCCCAGGTCACTCTCGATGGCCTCGCGCAACGTGGCGGCCGATTCGATCTCGGCCCGCACGCGTGGCTTCAGCTGGGCCTGTGCGAAAGCACCGTCGATCAGTCTGCGCAGGAAATGCGTGCGCCCGGGCAGCAGCAGGTCCAAGTCGGCCAATGCGGCGAGTGCGATCGTGCCGTTGGATTGCAGTCGGCAATGGCGTGCCCGGCGGCGCGATCAGGAACAACTCTTCCACCAGCAGCGGCTGCAACGTGACGCCTTTAAGCTGATTGGGCGCGTAGATGATGGCCATGTCCATACGGTCCGTCATCACCATCTCGCTGAGCACGAGGCCGAAGTTGTCGTTGATGAAGAGGTTGATGTCCGGGTAGCGCTCGCGCGTTGCCTTCAGCAGCGGCGTGGATAGGATCGACGTGGTGCTGTAGGTCGCCAGGCCGACCGAAACCGTACCGCCGATGGACTGGCCCTTGCGGGCGACGTCGCGTTCGGCCTGGTCAAGCTGATCGAGCAGCAGGCGCGCATGGCGGTACAGCTCGTGCCCGGCGACTGTGGCTGTGACGCCGGTATTTGAGCGCTGCAGCAGCCTGTGACCGAAGTGCAGCTCGAGCGTTGCAATCTGCTGGCTGAGTGCCGGCTGCGCCATCTTCAGAGTCTGCGCGGCCGCCGAAAGGCTGCTGGCATCCACAGCCGTGACAAAGCTTTTGAGGTTCTTGAAGCTCACGCTCATGCGACTATTGTGCTGCAGCGAGAAACGGCGATGATGAGGGCCTTGCACAGCGGCTCGATACCTGACACGCCTTGAACCTCCGACGCCTCAAATACTTTGTCAAGATCGTCGACATCGGCAGCCTGACCCAGGCGGCCGAGATACTGCACATCGCGCAACCGGCGTTGAGTCAACAGGTCGCGACGCTCGAGGCCGAGTTTCACCAGCAGCTGCTGGTGCGCACCAAACGCGGCGTCACGCCCACCGAGGCCGGCCGCGTGCTGTACCGCCACGCGCAGATCATCCTCAGGCAGTTCGAGCAGGCCCAGACCGATGTACGCCACTCGGGACGCGCGCTGTCGGGGCAGGTCTCGGTCGGCCTCGCGCCCGGCACTGCGGCCTCGGCACTGGCGCTGCCGCTACTCAAGACCGTGCGAGGGCGCCATCCGAATGTGGTGCTGTACCTGAACGAGAATCTTGGCAGCACCTTGATCGACCAGGTGATGAACGGCCGCATGGACATGGCCGTGCTCTATGGAGGGCGCAGCCTCGTGCAGGGAATACGCTTCGAGCCGTTGTTGACCGAGGAACTCGTGCTCGTGGCGCACGGCGAACTTCTGCATGGGCGCCACGCGGTCAGCCTGGCGGAACTGCGCGACGTGGACCTGCTGCTGCCCCGTTCACACAACTACCTGCGCAAGTATGTCGACGAGGCGTTCGCGGCGCTGCAGATGACACCCAAGGTCGTAGCCGAGATCGAGTCTGCGGCCACGCTGTCGGCTGCAGTGGCAAGCCAGGTGGGCGCAACGGTCCTGCCCGCATCTGCCGCGCGTGCCGTCGCCGCGTCGATCCATGCCCACATCTGCCGGATCGAGTCGCCGGCCATCGAAGTGCCGTTGGCCCTTTGCACGTCCGACCATCTGCCCAGCTCCGAGCCTGCCCAGGCCGTGAAGGCCGTAATCCTGGAACTGGTGGATGCTTTGGATGTCGACGCCAATGCCGAGGGGCACCGGCCGGACCAGTGACAGTGGGCGGCAGGTGGCCTGAAGGACGAAATGCCGCTCAACGGTGAGGCCAGTCTCCATTGCGGATCGGTTGGGCGAATTTACGCTCAGTGGATGCAGTCATCCGCACGGTGCAGGCCATGCGGGCAACATCGACCGTAGGCTCTGTGAGCACAGCGGCCGCTCGTGACGCGGGCCGTCAAGTGGCCGATCTCGCCGGAGGACATCATCCGGCCCGCGAACACGAACGTCTGAGTGGAGTTGGACTCCAAGTCCAAGTAGACCAGCTGCTGAGCGTCGCTGCGGATGTCCTGGCAAAGCTGGATCTTGAACTCCGGCGCCTGGCGCCGGTACGTGCCTCTCGATGACATGTGGACTTGCACGATCGCCAAAGATCACTGCCTTTTCGACCCCATCACCATCTGTCAGGGCGTGGCGCGCAACAAAACCGGCTTGATCTTCAGGCGCTGTGCATCGCGGCCAAGCACATCGTCCAGCGTTGCCATGCGCTTCGCGCCCGCAGTCTCGGCGCAGGCCAGGTGCAAGGCGTCGCCGGCACGCAAGGCGCTCGTCGCATCAAGTACCAGTTGTGCAGCACGATGAAAGTCGGTGGGCGCTACCGGCAGCAACCGAAGGTCGGCAGCCACCATGCGTTCGAAGCGGGCCCAGGCCCCCTGGGCCTGCTGCGCGTCGACGGCGCCAGTGCGCTGCTTCATACCCAAGGCGCTGGCGAACTCCGGAACGCACCAAGCCGCCGAAACGAGCTCGCCTTTCTCGCGGGCGTACCAGTCGGCGACTGCCACGCTTTGCGGTTCGTTCAGGAACAACGGCACGAGCACGCTGGTGTCGACATAGACCATGTCAGTACCGCGCCCCGCCGCGCAGCGCCTCCATCACGGGCTCGCTCACCGGCATGGCACGGCGGGCTTCGTTCAGCTCGTGCGCGAACGCCTTGCGATTCCACTGCGCCGGCCGAATGGACAGACTACCGTCGACGGTGAGCTGCGCCTCCACAGTCGCCCCTTCGCGCAACCCGAGCCGACGTACAACTTCTGATGGGATTCGCAGGGCAAGACTGTTGCCCCACCTGGCCACTTGCAAGTCCACAATGTATATCCTTTTACGTTTATACATCTTACTCGCGGAGTGTCCGATGTCAAGTGGCCAGCGCCAACGGCTGGATCTGTTTGGCGATCGCTTTGCCATTCGCGATCTCGGCCACTCGCAATTCGTAGGCTGCCTGAAGGTTCAACCAGCCTTTGGCCTCGCTGCCGAAGTAGCGCTCCAGGCGCAAGGCCGTGTCAGCGGACACGCCTCGCTCGCCCTTGATGATCTCGCTGAGGCGAGAGTAAGGCACACGCAGCGCCATGGCCACGGCGCGCACGCTGACGCCCATGGGCTTGATGTAGTCCTCCAGCAAGATTTCACCTGGGTGGACAGGACGCATACCGTTTTTGAACATGTTGCACTCCATCAAAGGCGTCACCAGCGGGCCGACGTCCGCCACCGCGTCGCTGATGGCTTGCACCATGTGCTGTTGCTCTTTGGGCTGAATGCCGAACGTGGCCGCGATGAACTTCTGCAGATTTTTGCCGGGCGTCCATGTCTTCTTGCCCATGAACTCGATGCCCGGCGGGTTGTTCTGGAAGCCAGCGTCCACGCTGGTGGTCAGCTTATCGTAGCCGGGTGACAAGTGAACGTCGGCCCGGCTGATGTAGCGCAAGGCCAGGTTCTTGGCGTGGCAATCTGCATTGCGCAGTGCGTAGGTCAGCAGCAAGGTGGTGGCGAGCTGGCGGTAGGTGTCCAGCCGCTGGCCGCCGGGAACATGGTCGCGCACGGCTTTGGCGATGCGCTCCCAGGTGGTGTCGCAATTGGCGGCGGGGTGCAGGCCAACGCCTTAAGCCGGCTCAAGCCCAATCACCAGCCGCTTGCCCAAGAGTTGAATGGCTTGGGCCAAGCGCGGCAGCTTTGACCCGTAGTGCGGGTCGAGAAGTCGGCGAACCTCTTTTTCGTCGACGCCGAGCTTTTTTGCAAGCTGAACCTTGCTAACACCGGCCTCATGCATCGCCGTGTACAGCGCAGCTTTGGCCACCGTCTCAGCCGGTGGCGCAACAGACCGCTCGCGGCGCTTTGCCTTGGTGGGTGTCGGAAACGGGATGCCTTGAGTCATGTAGGCAGCAAAGACCTCGTCCATCGCATCCGCCGCTTCAGCCAAAGCATGAGCAACATCGTCGCCCTGAGTGATCAGCTGAGGAAGATCGCGGCAAGTCACCACCAACCCGCCATCCTTGTCTGTCTTTAACGCCACGGCGTACTCAAATCGTTCCATGCTTGCTTTCACAAATCGCTTGCCTTGATGCCCAACTGCGAACACATCGCGTGGAACGTTCCCGTTTTTAGTTCGTCTTTTGGGTTGCGAACCACTGTGAATGTCGAGCCGAAGTAAAGGGTTTGGTGACTGCCCTTGCCTCGTGAAGCATCGAGCCGGACTGGAACACCCTTTAATCGCCCGAGGTCGTGAACCTTTCGGATGAACTCGCTGCCTCGCATTTGGGATTTTCGGACGAAAAAGTCCGAATGTCAATCGTTGACTCTCTATCCTAGAGACGAGAGGCGTGTTTGAAATCCGCCAAAGGATGGACGGATTGGTAGGCCGTGGGGTTTGAGCGGCTTGTGCTGGTCCATCTAGGCGGCGAGACACAAAGAGAAACCCCCCACATGACACACCGCGCTTGCGCCGGGGACAGGGGTGGGGGGCGTATTGCTTCCAAAGTTAACACAACGTGGCTTCCATGCAATCGGGAGGCACTTGCGAAGCGCCTTGGCGCCCCACATTGGTCACAGTGGACAACGGTTCCGCGATGGTTGCACCACGAAGACGTGGCTTTTGACCTGCACCGCCCATTGGAGGCGGTGGGCTGGGAAAACGCGTGAACGTCGTCGTCTGGCCCATGACCAACACGACCTCATTCGTAGCCCAGGGCAAGCTCCTGGGCCTGCTTGGCCAGCTCCGCCATGGCGCCCTCGCTGGCTTGGTCGCGCTGGGCCTTGAAAACCATCAAGTCCGCAAAGCGCACACGTCGATGCTTGCCGGTTTTGTGGAATGCAAGCCTCCCCTCTTCCAACAACTTCACCAGATGCGGGCGGGATACGTTCAGCATGTCGGCCGCTTCCTGCGTCGTGAGCTCGGCATGTATCGGCACAACCTTCACCGCATTGCCGTTCGCCAGCTCAGCCAGGATGTCTACTAGCAGGCGCAGTGCCGACGTTGGAAGCTCAACACGGTGAACCTTGTTCTTGTCGTCGAAGATTTGGATGTGCTGCGTCTCGAAACGGGTGGCCAAAAAAGCTGCCAAGGCGCTTTGACCTTGCATGGCAGCTTGAACCTCGCTTTCGAGAGGAAGCGTGATCTTGGGCAAAAGTGTCGGTGTCATGTTTGTCTCAATTTGAGTGCTACGGCACACCGGAAGGATAAACGAAACAAACGACAATCGCAATAAACGAAACGCGTGCTGTTTGGCCGGCAATGTCAATAAAAGGCCAGCTTGGCAATCACGTCCTGGGCTTTCTAAGCATCCAATGAACCGTTCAGGGCTGACTTTTGAGCTTCGCCATCTCCGGGTCGTAAACCAAGCCTGTAATCGATCCATCCACGATTCGCTGCACTGCCTCGTCTATGACATGCAGCGGCACCAAAAACCACTCCCTAGGTTTGACGGGATTTCCAAACCGGTCTTGGATGGTCAAGTCAATCTGCGCGGCACCAAACAACCGGTGAAAGATGTTCTCTAACTTCACCCGGTTCAAGTTGGGGCAAGGTGAGGTCAAAGTTCGTGGTGGTTTGGCCGCTGCGCTCCAGCAAACGGGCCTCGATCTGCATGGCCAACGCGTTGCGCGACCAGTTATGCTCAATTGCCTTGGCGTCATACCACTTGCGCGTTTGCGGGCCGGGCAATTTGTCCAGCAGCACCAGGTTGTGGCCCCAGGGCAATCGTGCAACAGCTTGCTGCACAAATGCTTCGTCCGGCCAAGCATCGGCAAACGCGCGCAAGTACTTGAGGTTGCGCGGGGAGAAGCCCTTCATCGCCGGAAAGGCCGTGTGCAGGTCGTGCGCCAAGTGGTCGATCACCTTGGTTCCCCAACCTTGCGACGCTTGCCGGGCCAGGATGTCGCGCCCGATCTGCCAGTACAACAGCACCAGCTCGCGATTGACGGCCAGCGCTGCGCGCTGCTGCACCGTGTGGATGCGGCCCTTCAACGCCGTCAACCAGTCTGCGTAGCCCTCGGGCTGCGGGCTCAGGCCAAACGGCCATTCAGGCACGGACGCTGGCGCCGAAGTCTGCCTGCCCTTGGGTAGCGGTTTGGGTTTGCTCATGCCGTGGGTCCAATGGCTGCGCGTTTGAGCGTCTTCTTGACCGGCATCGATTGAGCTTTGCTGGCTGTCAACTTGGTGTACAGCTCAAACAGCTTCTCCAGCCGCTCGGTGTCGTTATTGAAGCGGCGGCCGATGTAAATGCGCGCCAGCTCTCATTGGCCGGCGACCCCTGGCTCGACTACGCCTGTCATCACTCTGAACCGGCTTGTGCGAGCACCATCGAGGCGCGAAGCACTGCGCAGCAAGGCAGCCTTCACTCGCCGATCGATTCGGCTTTCGGTCGGCGGTGATCGTTCCGGCGCCATCGGGCGTAGGTCTGGGTCGCACGGGGGTGCTATGCGTGGGGTCGAACACGCCGGGATTCTTCGAAGCCGACGGCTTTGTGACTTTGCGAACGCTGGCGCGTGGCCTGGCGATGGATCTGCACGAGTGGTGGATCGCGAAGCTTCGCCGCGAGGTCATCGACGACGCAGAACTCACCGAAGGAGAGTTGAAGCTCCTGCAGTGGGAATGGCAGGGCTTGAACAGCAAGCAAATCGGCAACCTGCTCGGCATGGGACCGGCTTGCGTTGACTCGCGTTTTCAGCGGCTGAACTTGAAGCATGGGGTGCCGAATCGCCGGGCGGCTGCGAAGCTGGCTGCCGAGTACGATTTGATATGAGGTAAGCGCGCAGCGATCCCGTCTTGACGAGGGCTGGCGGATCAGGTCGTTGCTAAGGGCTGCCTGGACTCCAGACAGCCGGGCACCGCGCTGCCAGGACACGCCCATGACCCGTTTGCGCCCGGCTCCAACCCACAGCATGACGACAGTCACGAGAGCGAAGGCCGCTGTTGTTGCCTCGCATTGACGCCCATAGGTCCAAATTGGCATAATGGCCATGATGTCGAAGCAGACTCGCAAGCCGCTGAAATGGGTTGGCTCCGCCAAGCGCGATCTGGACGCCATGCCGGAAGACGTCAAGGACCTGTTCGGCCATGCCATTGACCTGGCACAGGCTGGCGGTAAACACCAGGACGCCAAGGTCTTAACCGGCTTCGGTTCGGCCGGCGTGCTGGAGGTGGTGGAAGACGATCGCGGCAACACCTACCGCGCCGTCTACACCGTCAAGCTTGCCGGATGGGTCTACGTCCTGCACTGCTTCCAGAAGAAGTCGAAGAGTGGCATCAAGACGCCGAAGGAAGACATGGATCTGATCCACGCCAGACTCAAGGCGGCGAAGCAGGACTTCGAGGCCTGGCAAACGAAACAAGGAGCACGTTGATGACCCGCAAGACCGAGATCACGATCGAAGAAGGCAGCACCAACGTCTACGCCGACCTAGGCTATGCCGACGCCGCCGAAATGCAGCGCAAGTCCCAGCTCGCGGCCGAAATCGCCAGGGCGATCAAGGCGCGCCGACTGACCCAACAGGACGCGGCCGAGCTGCTGGGTATCGACCAGTCCAAGGTCTCCCGCATCACCCGCGGCCAGTTCCGCGGCGTCAGCGAGGCCAAGCTGCTCGAGCTGGTGACGAAGCTCGGCCACGATGTCAAGATCGTCGTGGGCCCGGTGCGTCGCCGCGCTGGCAAGATCGAACTTCAGTTCGCCTGACCTTGCGACCCCTCGGCAGAAGTCTCGATACTCGATGACCGCTTGCGCAACTCATCACTGACCAGCGACCCTCCTTCGCAACCTGCGGTTCACCGCTGCGGTCTATTGGGCCGCGCGGGGTAGGCTATGCGCGCTACCGCGATCAGCTCCGACTTGAAACCCTCAGGTGGTGCAGGCCGTGAGATGTCCGTTGATCCATCACGGGCAGGCGCCCGGCCTATGCAAATGTCGTCGAACAATCTGTCGTTGGTCGAGGCGACTTGCGCGGCGCACAGCGCTTCAAGATGCGCTTCCAACCGTTTCTAACCTCGACTGCCTCACGGAGGATGTCGAGGTACTCGTCGGTGTCGACGGTTTCGTGGCCCGGTAGTGGCCCGTCGACATGTGCCGCCAGCGCTTCTTGCCGTTCGGCACCCGTGCGGCTCGGCGCGAGGAGGCGGCTGTAGGCTTCGCAGGCGTAGGCGAAGGTCTCCCGCATGCCGAAGTCGATGTCCAACAGGAATTCCCGTCGCCGGGTTTCCGGCAAGCCGACCGTACCGCGCTTGCAGTTGTGGAAGGTGTGCGCGGCCTCGTGAACCAGGTAGTCGGCAAACGGGTCGGTGTCGCGGAAATAGTCGACGCTGACGTAGCAGGTGGTTTCGTGGCTGAGGCCGACGATCGGCGAAGCCTCAGGCGAGAGCAATGCGGAGCCGGCGCTGGCAAGGTACAGGTTCGCCAGCGACCAAGCCGTATGCAGCCAGGGCATGGACCGCAGCACCGACTCGATGTTCTCCGGCACCAGAAACACCACCGAGCGCTCCAGCATCGCCATCACCGCGGCCTGTTCATGCTGGGGGAACAGTCCCGTGACCATCGGTGTTACCTTGGCACGGGTCAGCGCGACGACGCTTATCGCTTGCAGGGCAGGCGTGAGGGTCGCGTGTGCGCCGCGTGACTGAACCTCCGCGACCAGTACCGACCGCAGGGCCGCGTCGCCCTTGCGCGCCGCGTCGAACATGTTGTCGCCCGGCCAACCGCGGAACAAGGAATCATGCTCACCCGTCGCGAGGTAGTGCTGTTGGGCGGCTTCCTGGGTCGTGGTGGAGGACGTCATCGAGGCATTGTCGTGCTCTGCAAAGGCTCTGCCTCATAGCAGGCCCTCCGGGGAAACAGGGGAACTCCAACTCCAGTTAGTTCAATCCGGGGGCGGTTCACTACTGCAGCGGGATTGAGGCAAGCGTGCTCCTTGGGAATAGGGCAACCGGCTTCTCTAAATAGGCAAAACCAATAGCCACTCAGCCACCACAGAAAACCCTTCATCGTCATCGCCAAGCTCAAGAACAATCGGCTCAAATTCGACCCGATCTGAATCGGGCTTAAGCGTGATCCGCTCGTGTCGCCACCCGCCGTCGTCAGCAGACACCTTCTCGCTCGAATAGCGTTTGATGGTGTATTGCCCACCAGTCTCGGAGTCCGCAATGGCGCGATGCTGAACCACGACCACTTTGCCCTCTCGCGTTCCAGATGGATTGGCTCGGAACAAGCACCAAGCACCATTGGGAATCAAGCGATTCATCGACTCGCCCACCACTTGCGCCACAAACAATCCGGGCTGGGATCGCACCCAATCGGGCAGCGACACCCACTCAGTAGCCTCACGCTCCAAAGCGGCTGAGTCTGCAAACGCACCTGCGGCAATTTTCAACTCAACAAGGGGTACGGCCCGGATGCCTTCATCTCTTTCCTTCTTCGACACGAAGATCAGCGGAATCACGTTGGATTTTGTCGATGTCGTGAAGGACGCGGCAACCGCTGGGTTGGCGTCCGCGGGATTCTGGTTCCGGCGCACAGCGCTCAATCGCGATCGAAGAAAATCCGCCAACGGCGTATCCGTGCAGTACACAAAGCAGCCCTTCATGCCGCGCGTCATCAACGTCCGGTAAGTGTTCTTGACGATGGAGTCCGCCAAGGCCAGAGACCTTGCTCTATCAGTCTTGAGCATGGCCTTCAGTCCCTTGACAGATTGGTCAGTGGACGCCCGCTTGGTCGCGTCAGTCACGATGCGGCCGTCACGGTAGACGAGGTCCGGGCCGATGATGACACCCACATAGTCAAGCTCCAAGCCTTGGCAAGTGTGAATGCAGCCCACCTGCTCCACCGAGCCGGGCGTCACGATCCACAAACTTCCATCTTGACTAAGGTTCCATCGGCGCTGATAGCCAAATTGGGGCATGTCGATGTCCCAAGTCTTTTCGTCCTTTTTGCTTGGCCATTTCCAACAGTAGCCCGCCACCACCCGCGCACGGTTGTTCGCGCGATTCTTAAGCGCGATCAGCGCATGCATGTCTGCCGGGTTGTCGAAGACACGAAAGTCGTATTCAGCACCATCCAAGGTTGGGTTGGCGGTGCCACGGATGTCAAGCGTGTTGTCCAGCCACGCCAGGTAGCCGTCCGAGCCATTGCACCTGAACTGCGAGGACAGCGCCAACTCGGTGACTTCGGCTCCCACAGCGTCCGCTTGGCGCCGTAGCTCTTCAGTTTGGCCAATGTCGAGCAAGGTGACGCGTTGATTATCGTCCACAAAAAACACTGTGCAACACGACGATCGAATCAGCTCCTTGACTTGGTTGTCACCCAAATTTCGGTACAACCCGCTCTTTGCGTTGAGGCGATGGGCTTCGTCAACAATCAGTGTGTCAAACCTGTCTGCCTCACCATCCACAAAAGCACCTGACCCACTGAACAAATTGCCAATGCGAGTTTTGGTGAAAGTGCCTGCCAGCTTGGCTTCATAGACAGCGCGGGGCGCTGCATTTTTGGAGACGTAACGTGCGTTGCGCTTGCGTGCAACTAGCGCGCCCAAAAGGTTGATTGCAATCACGGACTTGCCCGTGCCAGGGCCACCTTGAACAATGACCACTTGCTTCTTCAACGAAGCCTTTTCGTCGGCTTTGAGTATCGTTTCAAAGACCACTTTCTGATCATCGATCAACACAAACTCGGGCTTGCCTTGGAGCAAGCCAGCCACGCTATCGATGAGCATCTTGGAAGGTCGAATCCGACCGTTTTCGATGGCATACAGCGCGCCCTTGCGATCACCGTGGCGCACATGCTCGCGGATGAACGCTTGCAGTTTCAGGCGCTCGCGCGCGAGGAACAGCGGCGCGCGCTCCATGTGTTCACGGTAATGCGGGTGATCAATTTCACCGTCTCGCGGATGGTTATGCAAATAAGCGCAAGGCTGAAGCGTCATTGCGCCGTCTTGCACCGCAGCATTGAAGTCCTGCAAGTACGCTGCATAAGACCAAGCTTGGTAGGAAGGGTGCGTGCCCTCGCGTTCGCCCGTGCGCCCACCACGCCTTGCCCAAACAATACCATCCTTGTCGCTGCGCCGAGATGCGGACCATTGCTTGAGTTCAACAATGATCACCTTGGTACGAGCAGCGGCGTCTTCGCCAGTGATCACAAAATCAATCCGCTTCGAGCTTTGAGGCAATTGGTACTCAATGGCCACCCCAGCGTCTGTGGGAATCTCTTCATCACCCAACACCTTGGCCATTTCCATCAGCGAGTGCTTCCAGGACTGAATCTCGGAAGGACTTACGCCGTAGCCGGTGGCGCTACGGAAGTGTTTCGACATCACCACCTCAATGTCGTCACGCAGCGCGTGGTGCAAAAACTGTTGTTTGCTAGCTTGGTAAATGATCAAAACAGTTGACCAATCAAAGTTCGTCGTATTTCTTGCTTTTGCCGCGAGCCGATTCAACTGGGTACTTCTGCGCGTTGAGTTGGATCTTTGCCCGAGCCGCTTCGACTGGATTGATCCCGAGCGCCGTCGACAACTGAACCAAATAGAGCAGCACGTCGGCGATTTCGGCGCTCACGGCCTCAAGTTTTTGGGGTGTCAACGCTTGGCTTTGGTCCTCCGTCAACCATTGAAAGTGTTCAAGGAGTTCACCCGCTTCAACCACGAGTGCCGAGGCCAGGTTCTTGGGGGAATGAAATTGATTCCAGTCCCGCTCGTTGCTGAACTGATCAAGCTGGCGCGCAAGGTCGCTAAGTGAATCGGGATTGGACATTGCGATTCTGTTCACTGGGATAAGGGTGCCGCAACACGCGCCTGACCCACCAAATTCATTCGGGGTTGGTAGGCCGTGCTGGACTTGAACCAGCGACCAAAGGATTATGAGTCCTCTGCTCTAACCAACTGAGCTAACGGCCCGCCACTGCCGATTGTAGAGACGCTGGGGATTTCTTACTTGGTGGACAGCGCGTTGCTCACCAACCGCGACGTGATGTCCACGATCTGAATCATCCGGTCGTAGGCCATGCGCGTGGGGCCGATGACGCCCAGGGTGCCGACCACCTGGCCGTCGATTTCGTAGGGGGCGGTGACCACCGACAGCTCTTCAAAGGGCACCATGCCACTTTCGCCGCCGATGTAGATGCGCACGCCCTCGGCGCGGCTGCTGACGTCCAGCAGGCGCATCAGTTGCGTCTTTTGCTCAAACACGTTGAAGAGTTTGCGCAGCGACCCCAAGTCGTTGCTGAAGTCTTGCACCGTCAGCAGGTTGCGCTCGCCCGACACCACCACTTGCTCGGTGCGCTCGGCTTCGGCGTCGGTGCCGGCTTGCACGGCGGCTTGCATCAGCGTGGCGATTTCACCGCGCAGGGCGTCGATCTCGTGCTTGAGTTTGATGCGGATGGCTTCGATGTCCAACCCGGCGTAATGGGCGTTGACGTGCTGGGTGGCCTCCACCAACTGCGCGCTGCTGTAGTCGTTGGCGGTGAAGATGACGCGGTTTTGCACGTCACCGTCGGGGGCCACCAAAATCACCAGCACGCGCTTCTCCCCCAACCGCATGAACTCGATGTGATGAAACACGCTGGCCTTGCGCGGCGCCGTCACCACGCCCACAAAGCTGGAAAGGCTCGACAGCAGGTGGGCGGCGTTGGTGATCACGCGCTGCGGCTGGTCGGCCACCAGGTGCGACGCGGTGACGTCGTTGGCGGGGGTGTCGGCGTCGCGCGATCGCACCGTCAACATGGTGTCCACAAACAAGCGGTACCCGCGGGCGGTGGGGATGCGCCCGGCGCTGGTGTGGGGGCTGGCGATCAGGCCGGCCTCTTCCAGGTCGGCCATCACGTTGCGGATGGTGGCGGGCGAAAGCTCCAAACCCGAGGCGCGCGACAGGGTTCGCGAGCCCACGGGCTGGCCGTCGGCGATGTAACGCTCAACCAGGGTCTTCAGCAGGGAGTGGGCACGGTCATCCATCGTTAAACCATTGTACGGAGCGCGCGCCGGGCCCCTTGGCGCGGGCACACCCTATGGTTTAATTCCCAGCATGTCCAACCCCTTTCGCCGCGTTGCTCTTTTTGGCAAATACCAGGCGCAGGGCATGCGCCCGTTGCTGGACGACATTGCGAGCTACCTCACCACCGCCGGCTACCACGTGGTGCTTGACCGCGACACCGCTGAAAACACCGGCATCACCGACTACCCCGCGCACACCACCGCCGAGATGGGCCAACACTGCGACGTGGCCGTGGTGGTGGGCGGCGACGGCACCATGCTGGGCATTGCGCGCGAGTTGGCCCCCCAAAACGTGCCCCTGGTGGGCATCAACCACGGCCGCCTGGGCTTCATCACCGACATCCCGCTCGACCGCGTGCGCGACACCCTGCCCCCCATCTTGGCGGGCGACTACGCGGTGGACGAACGCACCATGCTTGAAGGTGGCGTGTGGCGCGACGGCGTTTGCATTTTTGAAGGCCTGTCGCTGAATGACGTGGTGCTAAGCCGCGGCGCCACGGCCGGCATGGTCGAGTTGCGCGTTGACGTGGGCGATGAGTTTGTGGCCAATTTGCGTGCCGACGGCGTGATCATCGCGTCGTCCACGGGCTCCACGGCTTACGCGCTGTCGGCGGGCGGGCCGCTGCTGCACCCGCGCATTGCGGGCTGGGTGCTGGTGCCCATTGCGTCGCACACGCTGTCCAACCGCCCCATCATTTTGCCGGCCGACATGACGATTCAACTCGAGGTGGTGGCCGGCAAAGACGCCGCCTGCAACTTTGACATGCAAAGCCTGACGAGCTTGCAGCATGGCGACAAGATGCGCGTCAACCGCTCGCAGCACCGCGTGCGTTTTTTGCACCCCACGGGGTGGAGCTACTACGCCACCTTGCGGCGCAAATTGCGTTGGTATGAAGGCGTGGTTTAAGGGCGCGGCGCCCGCGTCGCACCGGGCTGCTGAGTCGCCCGTTGGTGGTTGGACATTGAAGCAGATGCACGCATGTTGAGACACTTGTCGCTGCATGACTTTGTGATCGTGCGCGAACTGGACGTTGACTTTGCCGGTGGGTTCTCGGTGTTGACGGGCGAAACCGGCGCGGGCAAATCCATCTTGATCGACGCCTTGCAACTGGCGCTGGGCGGGCGCGGCGACGCCGCTGGTGGTGCGCGAGGGCGCACGCGCGCGCCGACATCGCCGCCACCTTCGACGCCCCCGCGTCACTTCAAGCCTGGCTGGACGAAGCCGGCTTCATGCCGCGCCGACGACCCCACCACCCTGCTGGTGCGCCGCAGCATCGACGCCCAAGGCCGCAGCCGCGCCTGGATCAACGGCGTGCCAACGCCACCGTGACGCAGCTGCGCGAAGCCGCTGACCACCTGGTGGACATCCACGGCCAGCACGCTTGGCAAAGCCTGACGCGCCCCGCCGCCGTGCGGCTGTGGCTTGATGGACATTTGCCGGCGTGCACGCCAGCGCCACTGCAGGCACCGCTTGGACGCGTTGGCAACAAGCGCTGCGCGCCCTCGACCCGGCCACCGCCCAAGCCAGCGACCGTGAACGCGAACACGAACGCCTGACCTGGCAGATAAGCGAAGTCGACAAGCTCAACCCCGGCGCTGATGAGTGGCCCGAGCTGAACGAAGAACACAAGCGCCTGTCGCACGCCCAAGCCCTGATCGACGCCGCCAAACCGCCAAGCCGCCATGGCGAAGCCGACGACAACGCCGCAGGCCCTGGTGGCACGCGCGACGAACGCGATCGATCGAGGTGGTGGACGTGGACGCCGCGCTTGCAAAGCGGCGCTGGACGTGCTGCGCAGCGCGCAAGCGCAACTTGAACGACGCGTCGCACACGCTGCGCAGCTACCTGCAACACGCCGACCTGGACCCGCAGCGCTTGGCGCAACTGGACGAACGCTTGTCGTCCTGGATGGGCCTGGCACAAGCGCTTCGCACCCCACCCGCCGAGCTGGCCAGCCTTGCACGCCACTTGGAAGTTAGCGTTGCAAAGCCATGGACGCGGCAGGCGACACGGCAGCGCTGACGCAAGCCGCCGCTGCCGGCCGAACGCGCGTTCTTGGACGAAGCCAAGCTGGTGAGCAAAGCCCGCAAAAGCTGCCGCACCGCAGCTGGCCACATCCGTGACGGCCGCGATGCAAGCCTTGGGCATGGGTGGCGGCCAGTTCGCCATCCAGCTGGACGCGCTGCCCAGCCCCAAGCGCACGGGCTGGAGTCGGTGCCGAGTTTTTGGTGGCTGGCCATGCGGGCAGCGCGCCGCGCGCCATCGGCAAGGTGGCGTCGGGTGGCGAGCTGTCGCGTTTGGCCTTGGCCATTGCCGTAACGGCCAGCGAGCGCAAGCAAAGGCGGCGCAGAGCGCTGACACCCTGATCTTCGACGAGATCGATGCCGGCGTTGGCGGCTCGGTGGCCGACACCGTGGGGCAATTGATGCAGCAGCTGGGGCAAGGCCGCCAAGTGCTGGCCGTTACCCATCTGGCCCAAGTGGCCGCCAGCGCCAACCACCATTACGTGGTGGCAAAGCAAGGCTGCACCGACGGTAGAACGACCAAGTAACGTAAGCGCCCTGCCGAGCAACGAGCGGGTATCCGAAATCGCGCGCATGCTGGGCGGCGACAAAGCTGACGACGTCGGTGGCGCACGCTCAAGAGCTCTTGAAGCGCGCGCAAAGCACGGTGTCGGCGGTGCCCCCCGCCACAAGTGCCCGCAAAGCCCCCCGCATCCAAGGGCATAAGCCCAACCGCAACACACCCAAGCATCTAATCGCGCATGATGGCCATCCTTGACGACCCATTGCCCTCAAAGTCCCGCCCGCCTCGCAGACAAGCGCCTCCCGCATAACGACGCCATTCCAGCGGCGGCAAGCAAGGCCAAAACTGCTGCCCCTCCCGCAACCGAGCCCGACCGAGGTCGTGCTGGTCACCGGCATTTCAGGCTCTGGCAAGTCCGTGGCGCTGCATGCCTTGGAGGACGCGGGCTTTTTCTGCGTCGACAACTTACCGCCCGAACTGCTGCGGACCTTTTTGAAGCTGGAGCAGCGCCACGCCGACACCCGCACCGCCACATCGCCGTGGCCGTGGACGTGCGCAGCGCGGGGTCGCTACCGCACCTGCTGCCACTGCTGCAACAGCTCAAAGACGAAGGCGTGGCCATCAAGTCGATTTTTTTGGACGCCAGCACCGACGCCTTGGTGCGGCGGTTTTCCGAGACACGGCGGCCGCACCCTCTGTCGACCTCCAACAAACCCAATGCGCTCAACCGCGCCTTGATGGAAGCCATCGAGCTCGAACGCGAGTTGCTGGCCGACCTGCGCGAGGTCTCGATCGTGGTTGACACCAGCCAACTTCGCGCCGCGCAGCTGCGCAGCTGGGTGCGGCAAATGGTGGGTGCAGGCAGCACCGCCCTCACCCTGGTGTTTGAGTCGTTTGCCTTCAAGAGTGGCGTGCCGCTGGACGCCGACTTTGTCTTTGACGTGCGCGTGTTGCCCAACCCGTACTACGAGCGCGAACTGCGCCCCATGAACGGCCGCGACGAGCCCGTGTGCACGTTCTTGGAGATGCAGCCCGAGGTGGGCGAGATGCTGACCCACATCACACAGTTCTTGGACCGCTGGGTGCCCGCTTTTGAAAACGACCACCGCAGCTACCTCACCGTGGCCATCGGTTGCACGGGCGGCCAGCACCGCTCGGTTTACATGGCCGAGCAATTGGCGCTGCGCTTGGCGGGTCGGTCAGACACGCTGGTGCGCCACCGCGAGCTGGACGGGCGCGAATAACTGCGCCTGAGCGGCGGGTGAATCGACTCGAAACACACCATGGCTGAGTTGTCCCTGTTTCCGCTGCAAAGTGTGCTGTTCCCTGGGGGCGAACTGCGCCTCAAGGTTTTTGAAGCGCGGTACCTTGATTTGATGGGCACCTGCTTGCGCCAGTCCACACCGTTTGGCGTGGTCAATCTCAAGCGAGGCACCGAGGTGCAGCGCCCCGACAGCACCGACGCGGTGCTCGAGTCGGTGGGCGTCACCGCGAACCTTGAGGACGTCGACGTGCCCCAGGCCGGCATCATGCTGCTGCGTGCGCGAGGCATGCAACGTTTTCGCATCCAAAGCACCACGCGCCGCGACAACGGCTTGTGGGTGGCGCAAGTGGATCTCATCGAAGGCGACGAATCCGTTCCACCCGACAGCGCCCATGCGGCCACCGTCACCGCACTTGGCCAAGCGCTGGCGCGATTGCGTGAAATGGGCGAGGCCAACGAGCTGGGTGGGCAAGGCCCCACCGACAGCGAGCCCGCACAAATGCAAAACGCAGGCTGGGTGGCCAACCGCTGGTGCGAGCTGCTGCCCATCCCCATCGTGGCCAAACAGTCACTGATGGAGCTGCAAGACCCGCTGGTACGGCTTTCGTTGGTGGACCGCTATTTGCGGGACAAGGGCGTGGTGGCCTGAATCCGCAGCGGCGGCGGCTGGGGTGCCGTTCAGGCCTCGGCTACACGCAATTGCAGCATCCGTCGCCAAGGGGTAGGTAGACCAAGTTCCAAGCTCTCCGTGGGCGTTGCCCAACGCCCGTTTGCACCACCCGCAACCTGCTGGACAAGCATCGCGACGCTGCCCGCATCCAACGCGGCAGGCAAATGCCAGCGTCGCGGGTGCAACGTCCAATCAAAATGCGTCAACGCATGTTGCACCGTCGGCATGGCTTCGCCGGTGCCGGGCCAACCCAGGGTGGCCCGCCGCAGGGCTTCAAAGTCGGCAAACTCAGGCAGGCTGTACAGCCCGGCCCACACGCCGGTGGCAGGGCGCTGCATCAGCCACAACCGCCCCTGGTGCTCAAGCCACAACCACACCGAGGTGCGCTCGCTGCGTTTGAGCTTGGCGGTGACCACGGGGTAACGCTCAGGGTCACCAGCCTGCCTGGCCTTGCAATCATCGGCCACGGGGCACACCAAACAACGGGGCTTGCGCGCAAGGCACAGGCTGGCGCCCAGGTCCATCAATCCTTGGGTGTAGGGCTCGATCGCGCTTTCGGGCAGCAGGGCCTCGGCCACGTCCCAAAGGCGCTTCACTTCGCTGCCACGGCTCAAATCACCGTCAAACCCTGAATGCCTTGTCAGCACCCGTTTGACGTTACCGTCGAGGATGGCCTCGCGCTCGCCAAAACAAAAAGCGGCAATGGCGGCAGCGGTGGAGCGGCCGATGCCGGGCAAGGTTTCAAGGCCCTGGCGCGTGCGTGGAAACTGGCCGCCGTGACGTTGAACCACAGCCTGCGCGCACTGGTGCGCCATGCGGGCACGCCGGTAATAGCCCAGGCCACTCCACGCGGCCAACACATCGTCCAGTGGCGCTTGGGCCAATGCCTGCACGTCGGCGAAGCGGCCCAAGAAGCGGTCGTAGTACGCCAGCACGGTGGCCACCTGCGTTTGTTGCAGCATCACCTCGGACATCCACACGCGGTAGGGGTCGCGGGTGTTTTGCCACGGCAAATCGTGGCGCCCGTGGGTGCGCTGCCACTGCGTGACGCGTTGCGCAAAGGGTGGGGTTGACGGTGCCTGCGTCATCAAACGGCGGCCCCAGGCCTCGGCCAAAAGCGCCGGAAGCGTGGGTTCAGCCCGTGCAGCCCTGGCACGCTGCGTGGTGCAGCGTTCAGCGCGCGGCTATGCAGCCAGCTCGGGCGCTCGAGTGGTGTTGACGTGAACGGCTTGCGTGTGCGAGTCGGCGTGAAACCCCGTTGGCACTTGAGGACGAACATCGAACAACATCGGGCGCGTGACATCCTCGCTCGGCGCCTTGGCGATGACGCTCGGAAAAGGTGCTGCGGTGGCCAGTGCAGCGTCCAGCTCGCGTGGCTTGTTGGCGGCGCTGCGACGCAAATCTTGGGCAGCCCCGACCGTTTGCTGTGCAAGCGTTTGCCAGCGCCGGTCTTGGCCTTCGATTTCTGCGATTCGGGTTTCAAGTTCATCTTGCGCGCCAACGATGCGCTCCAACGTTTCTTGACGCCGAGCGTAACTGGTTTGGCGGTCTCGCAATTGCGATTCAAGCTGGCTGGAGGCACTTTTATGCCATTGCTCAATGTCGCTGGAGGCGCCTTCAAACGCCACCCGCAGCTTGGCCAACAGCATGCGCAAGAACTGCTCCAAGAAGCGTTTGTCGCCCATGCGCAAGGCACTGGACACGCCCAGGTATTGGCTGTAGTTGGCTTCGAGTTGCGCCATTTCTTGCGCGCAGGCCAACAAATCGGGCGGGTTGTTCAACGTCAGCGCAAATCCAAACTCAGCATTGAGTTGCTTGAAGCTGGCGCCCAGCATTTCATGCGCTTCACACCCATGGTGGTAGGCGGTTTGCATGCGCACACGCAGGCGCTCGAACATCGCCGAAAAAGCCTTCTTGGCACCCAGGTTGAACATCGTCGACTGCGTGGCTTTGGCCATCACTTCAAATTCTTCGCGCAGCGCGTTGCTGGACAGGGCGGCCAATTGAACCCGCAGCATGCGAACATGAATGGAGCGCACGGCGGTGACGCGGGCAGCGCCTTTTTCAAACTCTTGCGCCTCTTCTTTCACGCGGTTGACCATCATCGTGGTTTTGCCACTGCTTTTGCCACGCAAGCCGCGCAGCTCCAACAATTGCTCGGTCAGCTGCCTGCGCATGTCTTGAATCTTGCGGTCGGTTCGGCGCTCAATGTCTTTCGCCACCGTGTCGACGGCATTGGCCAGGGCCTCGTGGCGGCGGGGCAGTAAGTCAGTGGTGAGCGCACTTTCAAGGTCGAGGATGCGGCTGGCCTTGAGCAGCTCGGGCTTGCCTTCTACGCGGCCCGTCAGTGCTTGACGTGCCGACACCGGAAACACGTGTGCCGCGTCGATGCCCAACTGCTGTGCCGTGGATTGGCGCTGCGATTCAATTTGCAGCTGCACTGCTTCTGGGCTCAACAACGGATCCACCAAGGTGTCAATCT
Organism: uncultured beta proteobacterium; assembly: GCA_963738575.1. Lineage (GTDB taxonomy): Bacteria > Pseudomonadota > Gammaproteobacteria > Burkholderiales > Burkholderiaceae_C > CAVTWY01. The sequence goes on along the minus strand of CAVTWY010000004.1, from coordinate 1,114,200 downwards.
TGTTCAGCGCCACGTAGCGCTTCATGCCTGGGCCGTTCAAGTGGTCGCGCCACACCGCCAAGTCCGACTTGGTCACGCCGGTGTCGGCCCCCAAGATAAACACCACGGCATGGGCCGATGGCAACAGCGAAAGCGTCAGTTCGGGTTCGGTGCCGATAGCGTTAAGGCCCGGCGTGTCAAGCACCACCAAACCGCGGCGCAGCAAAGGGTGCGGGTAGTTGATGGCGGCATGCCGCCAGGCGGGAACCTCCACCAGCCCGTCGGCCATCATGGGGGGGTTGTCTTCGGGTCGGTCTTCGTGCCACAGCCCCAAGTCGCGGGCACGGGCCACGGTGACGGCTTTGGTGCGCATCACCTCTGACAAGCCTTCGGTGAGGTTGCTGCTGGACTGGGCGTCCAGGCGAATGCGCTTCCAGCGTTCCGGCCGGTTGCGCCAATCCGCCAGCGTCATTTCGTCCAAGCGGGTTTCAATGGGCAGCAAGGCCAACTGCGGAGGCTCTGCCGCGTCAAAACCAATTTCCACAGGGCACATGGTGGTACGCCCCGGTGTAGCGGGCAATACGCGGTGCCCCGTGTCGGCAAAAAAGATGGCGTTGATGAGCTCGGACTTGCCGCGCGAAAACTCGGCCACAAACGCGACGCTCAAACGGTCGCCCTGCAAGCGGTTGGCCAGTGCTTTGAGCGCGACGGCACTTTCGTCGTCCACATCAAGATCGTTGTCTTTGATGTGACGTGCCAAATCTAGGGCTCGCCGCTCCAAGCCTCGGCGCCAGGCGGCGAGGGCATCAAGCTGATTGGCAAAAGTCGGTTGCATGAGCGGTGGTTACTGCTTGGATGGCGGCCATGCTATCGGAGCAAAACCCACCCTGCTGCACCGTGATACAACTACTGACACCGCCCCCGCGACAGATGTTTCTTATTGCTCGAACATGGCGTTGCAATTGCGCCAGCGCCCATCAAACTACGCGCGGCGCTGGCAGCTGGGGCAAAAAAACGTGGATCGCTGCCCCTGCACCAAACGCTTGATGGGCGTGATGCAAGTCACACATGGCAACCCCTCCCGACCATAAACGCGGGCTTCGTTTTGAAAGCTGCCCAACTCGCCGTAGGCGTTGCGAAAATCGCGCAGCGTGGTGCCACCGGCTTGGATGGCACGCGCCAGTGTGTCGCGCAGCGCCGCCAGCAGCCGAGCAGCGCGTGGACGGCTGATGCGGCACGCGGCCGTGCGGGGGTCAATGCCTGCGGCAAACAGGGCCTCACAGGCGTAAATGTTGCCCGCGCCCACCAACACCTGCCCCGACAACAACACACCCTTGATAGCGGCGCGGTGGCGTTGAAGTGCCGCATGAAACGACAAGGGTGTGAGGTTGACGTCAAACGGTTCGGGCCCCAAGCGCGACAACAGGGTGGCGGCTGGCACAGCGTCGAGCGACGACGACCACACCACCGCGCCAAAGCGCCTGGGGTCGGTCAGGCGCAACGTGCCGCGGTGGGTCAACAAGTCAAAGTGGTCATGCTTGCCCGGCTCGCCCTCAGCCACACTGCTGAGCCATGCCAGCGAACCCGACATGCCCAGATGAATCAACAAGCCAGGTGTGCCGGTGGCTGTGGTCGGGTTGGCGTCAGGGGGTGCCAGCGCAAACCAAAGGTACTTGCCACGGCGCTCTATGCCTGCAACGGTGCTACCCACCACCCGTGCTGGCGCAACGCCAAGGGGCCATCGCAGTGGCTTGCCCAGGCGCAAACCTTTCACCCGAGCGCCCGTCAAGGGCTCCAACAAGCTCAAGCGGGTGGTTTCAACTTCAGGCAATTCAGGCATAACGTCATTGTCGCGTGTGGGGTTGCCGCGCTTGGGGTGGGGGTTGATGGGGCCTCTGATGCATAGAATGGGCTTCATCTTGCTGGAGAGCTCATGCGTGTTGAATTGACGAGGACGGCTGCCAGCTGGCTTGCGGCGGTCATGATGGTGGGCACCACCCCGAGCTTGGCCGCAACCCAAGAGGCCCCGTACCGCTCGGCCATGGATGCGCCCTTGCTGTTTCAGTTGCTGCTGGGCGAGATGGAGCTCAATGCGGGGCGCAGCGCGCAGGCTTTTGAAGTGTTGCTAGACGCCGCGCGCCGCACGCGCGACGAATCGCTGTTCAAACGTGCCGTTCAAGTGGCGATTCAAAACCGATCGGCCGAGCAAACCCAAACAGCGGTGCGCGGCTGGCGCCAAACCATGCCTCAGTCGCTGGACGCCATTCGCTATCAACTGCAAACGGCGCTGGCCCTGTCGCGCTTTGCCGATGCCGTTGAACCCTTCAACACCCTGGTGGAGCGGTCGCCCGAGGCCGAGCGCGGTGACGTCATCGGTGCCCTGCCCCAACTCGTGGAACGTGCCAACGACCGCAAACTGGTGGTGGGCACGTTTGAGCCGTCGCTGAACCAACACGCTCAAACACCCGCACTGCGGGCCGCCGCCTGGAGCACCCTGGGGCGCCTTTGGTTGGCCGCTGGCGATGCCAACAAAGCCCTCGCGCTGGCCGAGCGCGTTCAAGCTGCCGACCCTGCAGCCCGCGAATCGGCCCTGCTGGCCTTGGACGTGCTGCCACGAGCCCCCGGTGCCGAACGGGTGGTTGCCACGTACCTTGCACAACCCAAAGCCGACCCCATGGTGCGGCTGGCTTGGGGCCAAACGCTCGCGCAGCAGCAACGCCATGGGGACGCACTGGCCGTGTTGCAACGCGTGGTGGTTGATCGTCCTAACACTTTATCGGCATGGCTCACCATCGCCGCCGTGCAATTGGAGTTGAAGCGGCCCCAAGAAGCCGAACAAGCCCTGCAGCGCTATTTGCAACTGACGTCGGCGCAGACACCGGCCACAGCTTCTGCGGCATCGGCGGCGGGCGAAGCAGCCCCGGGAACACCTGGCACCACCACCACGGCCGAGCCCACCGCAGCGTCGGCCCAACGCGCCGAGGCCGTAGCGTCTGGCCGCAACCAAGCCTTCTTGATGATGTCGCAGGCCGCCGAGCTGCGGGGCGACTGGGCGGCAGCGTCGGCCTGGCTTGAGCGTGTCGAGGGTGCCACCCGCGGCCTTGACGTGGCCACTCGACGTGCCACCTTGTTGGCCAAACAAGGCAAGGTGGCCGAGGCGCGCGCGCTGCTTCGCGCCATGCCCGAAACCAGCCCCGACGACGCCCGCATGAAGTTGGTCGCCGAAAGCCAGGTGTTGCGCGAAGTAAAGCGCTGGCAAGAGGCCCACGACCTGCTTGCCCAAGCAGTGGCGCGCACCCCCGACGACATCGACCTGATGTACGAGCAGGCCATGATGGCTGAAAAGCTCAACCGCCTGGAAGACATGGAGCGTTTGCTGCGCAAGGTGATGGTGCTCAAGCCCGACTATCACAATGCGTACAACGCCTTGGGTTACTCGCTTGCCGACCGTGGGTTGCGGCTGGACGAGGCTAAACAGCTGATTCGCAAAGCGCTCGATTTGGTGCCGGGCGACCCTTTCATCACCGACAGTTTGGCGTGGGTTGAGTTTCGCCAAGGCAATCGCGCTGAAGCGCTCAAACTCCTCAAACAAGCATGGGCCACGCGCCCCGACACCGAAATCGGCGCCCACTTGGGTGAGGTGCTGTGGGTGGCAGGCGACAAAGAAGAAGCACGCCGCGTTTGGCGTGAGTCGCGTGGGCGCGACCGCAGCAACGATGTGCTGGTTGAAACCCTGAAGCGGCTCAAGGTTGACCTGTGATGCCCTGCTGATCTCAGCCCCCGTGAAGCCGCCATGGCTTCGGCGGCTGAACGCGGCCGCTCGCGCTTTGGCACCGGCTTTGTTGGCTGGTGTGCTGGCGGCATGCAGCAGCTTGTCGCCCCCCGACGCCACGTCCATCGACGGACGCTTGGCCGTGCAAGTGGAAGCCTCGGGCAGCGATCCCGCACGCTCGATGTCGGCCCCCTTCACGCTGCGCGGTGACGAAAAAGCGGGCAGTTTTGAGATCGCGACGCCCTTGGGCACCATGCTGGCACGCGCCACCTGGCAGCCCAGCGCGGCAACCCTCAAAACCATCGATGCTGAGCGCCACTACGCGACGCTCGACGAGCTGGCCAGCGACATGCTGGGCGAGTCATTGCCCATGGCAGCCTTGATGCAGTGGCTGCGCGGAAGGCCATGGCAAGGCGCGCCCTATGCATCCACCGCACAACCCGAAGGCTTTGCGCAATTGGGTTGGCAGATCAACCTGGCACGCGTGGCCGATGGCCTGGTGGTGGCCGAGCGAAAGCTGCCAGCCCCTGCCATCACGGTGCGCGCCAAAATCGACCCCCGCCCTTGAAGCGCACGCAGCCCACTGATCTTGCGATGCAAAGCACACCCACGACCCTGCCTCTGATTGAACTGCGTGGCGTCCCGGCACCAGCCAAGCTCAACTTGTTTTTGCACGTGGTGGGGCGCCGCCCCGATGGCATGCACCTGCTGCAGTCGCTGTTTGTGCTGATCGACTGGTGCGACACCCTGCACTTTCGTCGCCGCGATGACGGCCAGCTGACGCGGCAAGACCTGGGCGCCGCCTTGCCCGACGACGACCTTTCATTGAGGGCCGCAAGGGCGCTGCAAGCAGCCAGCGGCACGCCATTTGGGGTGGACATTGCCATCGACAAACAGGTGCCGTGGGGCGCAGGGTTGGGCGGTGGCAGCTCAGACGCCGCCAGCACCTTGATCGCGCTCAATCGCCTGTGGGCCCTTGGGTACTCGCGGGCCCGGCTTGCTAAATTGGCCGCCGGTTTGGGCGCCGATGTGCCGTTTTTTGTGGGAGGGCGCTGCGCCGTGGTGCAGGGCATCGGCGAGCAGCTTTCCCCCGTCACCCTGCCACCGCAGCGCTACTTGGTTGTGAAACCCGCCACACCGTTGGCCACGGCGGACGTGTTTCGGCACCCAGCGATGGTTAGAAACACGCCCGCGCTAACCCTCGCTGCTATACTCGCGGGCTTTCCGATAGGTGCAAAAAACGCCCTGGCAAACAGGGGTGATGCTGGCAATGCTTCAAGCACTGCTTTTGGCCACAACGACATGCAGCCCGCTGCCATCGCCTTGTGTCCCGAAGTCGAGCAAGCTTTGGCTCTCTTGCAACGCCAATTTGGCAATGCACGAATGTCAGGGTCGGGCAGTGCGGTGTTTGCGCGCCTTGACGAAGAAAACGACACGCCCGATGCGTCGATGGCGACAACACTTGAGCAGCTTCAACTGCAAGGGTGGACGCCCCGGGTGTGCCGCAGTTTGGCCAGGCATCCTCTGGACGCTTGGTTGGATTGAGAACGGATTTGTTGAACGCCGTGCAAACGGCGATCAGTGAATGGAGAGTGAGCAATCGCTCTTCAGTGGAGGGGAGTCGCCAAGTTGGTCAAGGCATCGGATTTTGATTCCGACATGCGAGGGTTCGAGTCCTTCCTCCCCTGCCACATTTTCTTGCTTAGCACTGCCGCTGCTTCGGTGGCGCTGTTTTACCTCTCCGGAGCCCCGCGTGCTGTTCAACACCATCTTGATCACTGGCAATGCCAACCGCGCGTTGGCCCAAGAGATCGCCAGCAGTCTTGGGGTTGAACTGGGCAACGCCACCGTGGGCCGCTTCTCCGACGGCGAGGTCACGGTTGAGCTGCACCAAAACGTGCGCGCCCGCGACGTTTTCATCGTGCAGCCCACCTGCTCGCCCACCAACGAAAACCTGATGGAGCTGCTGATCATGGTGGACGCGCTCAAGCGCGCCAGCGCCCGCCGCATCACCGCCGTCATCCCCTACTTCGGCTACGCGCGCCAAGACAGGCGCCCGCGCTCCACGCGCGTGCCCATCAGCGCCAAGGTGGTGGCCAATTTGTTGGAGACCGTGGGCGTTGAGCGCGTGCTCACCATGGACTTGCACGCCGACCAAATTCAAGGCTTCTTCGACATCCCCGTCGACAACATCTACGCATCGCCCGTGTTGCTGTCCGACTTGAAGGGCAAGAACTACAAAGACCTGATCGTGGTGTCACCCGACGTGGGCGGCGTGGTGCGCGCGCGGGCACTGGCCAAACAGTTGGGCTGCGATCTGGCCATCATCGACAAGCGCCGTGCCGCCGCCAACGTGTCGGAAGTGATGCACGTGATCGGCGAGATCGAAGGCCGCAATTGCGTGGTGATGGACGACATGATCGACACCGCCGGCACGCTCGTCAAAGCGTCTGACGTGCTCAAAGAGCGTGGCGCCCAACACGTGTACGCCTACTGCACGCACCCGGTGTTTTCGGGGCCCGCCGTTGACCGCATCGCCACCAGCTCGCTCGACGAGGTGGTGATCACCAACACCATTCCGCTGTCCAAAGAGGCACAAGCCTGCGGCAAGATTCGCCAGTTGTCGGTGGCGTTTTTGTTTGCAGAAACCATTCGCCGCATCACCGACGGTGAATCGGTCACGTCGCTGTTTGCCGAGCAGAACAACAATTTTTAGCAAGATGGATGGTGGGTTGCCGCAAGGCAGCCCACGCCTAACCGCATGCCAGGTCGGCAACCACTGACTGAAGCATGCTTTTTACGGGGAGCTTGGTCGCGAGCCCCCATCACACTAACTGGAGTGAAACCATGAAGTTCGTTGCCTACGAACGCACCTTGCAGGGGACCGGAGCGAGCCGCCGCCTGCGCAATGCCGCCAAAGTGCCTGGCATTGTTTATGGGGCTGGTGCCCCCGCGATGATTGAGCTTGATCACAACGCACTGTTTTTTGCGTTGAAGAAAGAAGCTTTTCACGCCTCGCTGTTGGACATGGAAATTGCAGGCAAGACCCAACAGGTTTTGTTGCGCGATTTTCAGATGCACGCTTACAAACCGCTGGTGCTGCACATCGACTTTCAACGCGTCGATGCCAAAACCAAGATCCACAAAAAGGTGCCGCTGCACTTCAAGAACGAAGAAAACTCGCCGGCCGTCAAGACCGACAAGTGCCTCGTCAGCCACATCACCACCGAGTTGGACATCGAGTGCTTGGCATCGCAATTGCCCGAGTTCATCGAAGTTGACTTGGGCGACATGGTCAAGTTCCAGTCGCTGCACGGCAAAGACTTGAAGCTGCCCCACGGCGTCAAGATCGTCATGCGCGGCAAAAAAGACTTGGTCATTGCCACGGCCACCGTGCAAAAAGAAGTGGCCGAAGAAGCGGTTGCCGCCCCTGTGGTGGCAGCAGCCCCTGCAGCCAAGGCCAAGAAGACAGAAAAGCAAAACAAGAAGTGATGGTGTCAGCGTGGCAACACGCTGCCCATCGCGCCCAAGGCCTCGCTTTGCGGGGCCTTTTTTTTGGCTGCTTGAGATGGGCATTAGCACCCAACAATACCGAATGCATCGCGTTCATCCTGAACAACGATGACAATCGGCACGGTCTTCCATGCCTACGCATACCGGCTTCGCTTTATACTGATGATGCATACAGTCAAAGGGCTTTCATGAACTCACTCGAGTTGTGCGCAGGCTGGCGGGCAAGCTCTCGGGCTTGAACGCGCGGGATTCGCCCACGAGGCGCTGGTTGAGCTCGAGCCGCCCGCGTGCCAAACACTGCGCGCTAACCGCCCGCAATGGCAAGTGATTGAAGGCGACCTGAAGGTCTTCTCTGCCAAGGCATTTCGTGGCGTTGATTTGGTGGCGGGTGGCGTTCCTTGCCTGTCCTTTTTGTCTGCTCGGTCAATGCCCTAATTGAGGTGCGGACGACGAACGCGACCTGTTTCCTCTATGCACTGCGGGTGGTTGACGAAGTTCGGCCACAAGCGGTGATGCCCCCCCCCCCCCCCCCCTCCCCTTGAAAATGTTCGTGGCTTACTCGATCCGGCGTTTTTGAGCTACCGCGAAAAAATTGCGAAGCAGTTGCGCGCGATGGGCTACTGGACCGACTGGCACTTGCTCAATGCCGCCGATTTCGGCGTTAGTCAATTGCGCCCACGCGTCGTTTGCGTCGCGTTGAAGCACGAAGTTGCGTCGCACTTTCGTTGGCCTGCACCAGCCCGTCCTTGGCACCAACGGTGGTCGTACAGTGTTATAATGAAAGCCGATAGTTGGCTCGACATAGTGGCGCACTGCCGCCAAACAACAACGCCACGCTGGTCGACTGAGCAAAAATCGCTGCGACCACATTGGCGACCAACACCCTCACAACGGATGGGCGAACTGCTGTTTGACTTGATGAAAGCCGATGGTTGGCGCGGTGCGACTAAGTGGCGCATCTGCCGCCAACAACATCGCACCCACGCTGGTGGGCGGCAGCAAAAAGCACGGCGGCCCCGACTTGGGATTCCAACGCGCGCCCGAGCGGCATGGGCCAACCTTGGGGTGGATGGTCGCGGCGTTGCCAACGTGCCACCCGCAGCTGCATTGTTGGAATTGCCAAAGTTGACGTGCGACATGTGCGCTGCGTACAAGGCATTCCCGATGACTGGCAACCATGGAAAAAACGCCGGAGTCTACCGACAAATAGGCATATACTGCTTTACGCTTGCGCACGCTGTGGGTTTGCAAATCCTCGCGCAAGCCATCCATGCTCCTCAGCGCGTTTGCATTGGCCCATGAAAAAAATCATCCGAACCCCAGATACCAGCCCGCGCCCCTGGAGAAATCCCCGAGCTGCGCACCACTTTCTGGCAAACATTGGGAAAGTCTTGAACAAGGACCAACTTTGCGCGTCGCAGCCAACAGCGAGTGGGCGCGACGGGTGCGCGAATTGCGTGATGAGGAGGGCTTTGATATCCTTAGCCACAACGACCGTGCCAACCTGACCGGGTGAGTACCTTCTGGCGAGCGCCAAGCTCCGACCAGCATTTGCACGTGAGGTTTCCGAAGAAGCAAGGGCGTTTGCACTTGACCGAACGGGTTCACATGCCAGATGTGCGGCGCCGTGGCGGGCGAGTTGCACCCTTACGACGCCGCCCGCAAGACGCGCTTGCACATCGGGCATGTAATCGACAAGAGTATCGGTGGCACTGACGAGGCAACCAACTTAAGGGCGATCTGTTCGGTGTGCAACGAGGGTGTCTTCAAACATCACGCTGCAACGCCCAGATCTTCAAAAACTGCTTATTCAAGTTCGCCGCGCCACAGCGGCCGTCCAACTTGAGTTGATGCGCTGGTTGTCACAAAAGTTTGCGGCAAGAAAACCCGTAGCGCGCAGGCGCAAACTTTTTTATCGCCGAATTCGAGCAAGCGCTTGTTCACGCCAAGCGTCGATAATCAGTCATCATGATTCGACTGCTCATTGGCCTAGGCAACCCCGGCCCCGAATACGAAGCCACGCGCCACAACGCGGGGTTTTGGTGGATCGACGAGGTGGCGCGCACGTTGGGGGCCACCATGCAGGCCGACCGCGTGTACCACGGCATGGTGGCGCGGGTGAACCGGCCGGTGGCGCAAGGCGGGCCGTTGTGGTTGCTGCAACCCATGACGTACATGAACCTGTCGGGCAAATCGGTGGCGGCGCTGGCGCGGTTCTTCAAGATTGACGTTGAAGACATGCTGGTGGCGCATGACGAGCTCGACATCCTGCCCGGGCAAATGCGGCTCAAGCAAGGTGGCGGCGCGGGGGGGCACAACGGCATCAAAGACATGCAGGCGCAGCTGGGCAGCCCCAACTTTTGGCGCCTTCGCCTGGGCATCGGGCACCCCGGCGTCAAGGCCGAGGTGGTGGATTACGTGCTGCGCAAACCGTCGGCCGAGCATCGCCACCTGATTGAAGACTGCACCGCGCGGTCACTGCAGTCGCTCGACACCTTGTTGGCGGGCGACATGGCCGTCGCGATGCGTGCTTTGCATCAAAAACCAGCGCTGGCAGGCGGCCCGGCCTTGCCTGCCAAAGCGGCGCCCCCACGCGACGCAGCAGCCTCAGCCAAGGCCGCAAGCGCAGCGGCCATCAAGCGTGCGCCCAAACCCACCGATGAGGCTGCCTCATGAAGTGCGCCAGGCTGATCGCCATGATGATGGCCATCGCCATGACATCGGGGGCACCTGTGCAAGCGTGGGCAGCCAAGCCCGTGTTCCGCTGCGATGAAGGCGGGCGCATCACTTACGCCGATGAACCCTGCGCCCACAGCACGGGCCGCTCGGTCAACGTGGACGACAAACGCACGCCCCGTGAGCGCCGGGATGCGGTAGGCGCGGCCAAACGCGAAGCCGAATTTGCGCGCATGGCCCGCAAGCAGCGCTTGGCCGAAGAGCGGGTGGCCGAAAAGCGTCGCGCCACTGGCATTCAGTCAGTGCGGCAGTTGCCGGTGGACGAGCCCAAGAAAAAGCTCAGACGATCGGTGGGCATCAAGAAGGCACCCAAAGCCAAAAAAACCGATGCGCCAACGGTATCTCGGCCCAACGCCGCTTTCAAAGCAGGGTCGTAGACCTGGTTTCTTAGCATGTTAGGTCGCCATAGGCCTTAGCCCTTTGGCTTGCGCTTCACGCCCTCGCCCACTGTAGACATGGCGTCCCAGGCACCGCCGGGTGCAAACCAAGCGTCACCGCGCAACGACGCCGCCAACATGGGCAGCGAGTCATCCCCAAAAAACAGCTTGCCGTCGCACTCGATGGAGGGCACTCCAAATACCTGTCGGTCGATGGCCTCTTGCGTGTGGGCACGAAGTTCGTCTTTGACGTCCATGCCTGACGGGTCACGCGCGGGCTTTAGATGGTCTTGCAACGCCAACAAACGCGCCGCGTCGCTGGCGTCACCGCCCCCGCGCCACACGTGGTGAAACGCGGCCTCGACGACATGGCGGTTGGGGCCCGCCGCCAAGATCAACCGCAGCAGGGGCAAGGAGTTGAACGGGTGGTGCGTGGGCGCCTGCAAGGCGACGCCGTTTTGGTCGGCGATCCACTTCACGTGGCGGTACGTCCAATCGCGCTTGGGGGCGATCTCCGCCGGGCCCTTTTGCCCCCAGTGCGACAACAAGCCGGCAAACAAGATGGGTTTGTACTCAACGCTGTACGACAGGCCTTCAAGCGCCAACGGCAAACGCTCAAACGCCAAGTAGGCATAGGGCGAGATGACGTCAAACCAAAACGTTAGGTGTTTCACGCTTTTATCGTTTGAAGTGACCATCAGGCGGTGGCGGTGGTCATCAACAACTCGGCGCCCGCGCAATCAAGCGGCCAGCAACCGCATGCGCGCTGGCAAGGCGGCCCACACTGCGCGCTTGCTTTCGTCCGACATGACGGACCAAGCTGCGATCTCGTCCAGCGTTCGGCCGCAACCCTCGCACAGCGAGCCCTGAGCGCCGGCACGCCGCTCTTGGGGGCGCTGCAGGTCCGTCACTCGAGGCGACAAACGCATTTTGCAAATGCTGACGCACGGGCTTGGCACGGCGGCGCCGTCGGCGGTGTTTTGCGGGGTGGGCAGTGGCATGTTGTCGTGTGACTCAAGGGGCGTCGGTGTGGTGCGGCTCCAGCGTCAAGCCACAGCGCTTGCACGCCGCGTCAAAAGGGCTTTGGCCGTTCTCGACCCATTGTCACGCTTCAACACCCCCGAGATGAAAGCCCCCGCATCCACCAGGGCATCCAGGTCGATCCCCGTCTCGATGCCCATGCCATGCAGCATGAACACCACGTCTTCGGTGGCCACGTTGCCTGTAGCGCCTTTGGCGTAGGGGCAGCCCCCCAAACCCGACACGCTGGTGTCGAAGTGGTCAATGCCCATCTCCAGGCAAGCCAAGATGTTGGCCAGTGCCTGCCCGTAGGTGTCGTGAAAGTGACCTGTCACCTCATGAATAGGGTAATGTTTAAGGGCCCTTTCCATGGCGGCTTGCACGCGCTTGGGGGTGCCCACCCCGATGGTGTCGGCAATGCCCACGTGCTGCACACCGATGTCCTTCATGCGCCGCACCACATGCTCCACGCGGTCGGGCGACACGTCGCCCTCGTACGGACACCCCACCACGGTGGAGACAGCCCCGCGCACTTTGAGCCCAGCCGCACGCGCCTGAGCCACCACGGGTGCAAACCGCTCGATGCTTTCGTCGATGCTGCAATTGATGTTCTTGCGGCTGAAGGCTTCACTGGCCGCGGCAAACACCACCACCTCGTCGGGCAACGCATCGGCGGCCAGCGCGGCCTGCAGACCTTGCACGTTGGGCACCAAGACGCTGTAACGCACACCGGCTTGGCGCTTAATGCCGCGCATCACATCGGCGTTATCGGCCATCTGCGGCACCCACTTGGGGCTGACATAGCTGGTGACTTCAATTTCGCGCAGGCCAGCCAGTTGCAAGCGATGCACCAGCTCAATTTTGTCAGCGGTGGCGACGGGTTGCTTTTCGTTTTGCAAGCCGTCGCGCGGGCCCACATCAATCAGCGTCACGCGTTGGGGGATGGTCATGGTGTGCCTCGAGATTGTGCTTGCGGCTTGGTGTGTTGATGCGGCAACGCAGCAGTCAATACCCGCGTGCGCGATCCACCACGCCGGCCACCGTTTCACCGCGCCCCACAGCCTGTATTTTGCGCGCGATCTGCGCAATGCTCTCGTCGCGCAGGGTGCGGGCCGAGGTGTGTGGTGTCACCGTAACTTGGGGGTGCGTCCAAAACGGATGGTCGGCTGGCAAAGGCTCGGTGCGAAAGACGTCAAGTGTGGCGCCCGCCAAATGTCCGCTGTCGAGCAAGGTCAGCAAATGCTCATCCACGAGGTGCGCGCCACGAGCCACATTGATCAAGTAGCCCCCAGCAGGCATTTGCCCCAACGTGTCACGGTTGAGGATGCCTTGGGTCTGCGGCGTAAGCGGCAGCAGGTTGATCAGCACTTGGCAGCGCGACAAAAAAGTGGGCAAGCCAGCGTCACCAGCGTGGCAGGTGATGCCATCCAAGACCTTGGGCGTGCGGCTCCATCCGTGCACCGGAAACTCGAACGCCGAAAGCGCCCTCGCCACACGTGAGCCCAACACCCCCAGACCCATCACGCCCACGCCAAACTGCTCGCGGCTGCGCGGTTTTCGAAACGACCACTTGCCCTGGCGCGCATCGTTTTGGTAACCGTCGAACTCGCGAAATTGGCGAATGACCGCATGGCAGACGTACTCGGCCATCTGCACCGACATGCCGGCGTCGTCCAACCGCACCATCAGGGTGTTGGGCGGCCATACCAACGTCAACAGCGCGTCCACCCCGGCACCGATGTTGAAGACTGCTTTGAGACCTGGTTGTTCGTCCAAAAAAGCTTGCGGCGGCGCCCACACGACGGCGTAATCAGCAGGCTTGGCGCCGGGCTGCCACACCTCCACAACCGCATCCGGCAAGGCTGCTTGCAGCCCCTCAAGCCAAGGTTCGGGCTTTGTATTGGCACAGCAAAATGAGACGCGCATGGGGGCACTCACGACCACAGCAGATGGCCTGTGTGTGAGGTGGCCACTAGACCGCCAGCCTCAACAGCTCACCGCCTTCGTTAACTGGGTCGCCCACGCTGTACAGCACATCTGACACCACGCCATCTTTGGGTGATGTGATGGCGTGCTCCATCTTCATCGCCTCGATCACGGCCAGCGACTGGCCCTGCTTGACGCTGTCACCCACCTTGACCAGCAGCGCCACCACCTTGCCTGGCATGGGTGCCTTGAGTGAGCCAGCGTCGGGAGTCGTATCGCCCGCGTGCGCGATGGGGTCGACCACGTGAACCACCATCGAACCCATGGGCGTGAACACGGCCATGCGCTCACCATGCGCATGAACGGTGGCTTCAAAGCGCGCGTCGCCCAGCGTGATGCGATGCACGCCGTCAGCCTTGGTTTTTGCGTCAAACAAATGCCAGTTGTCACCCATCACAAGATGCAGGGCTCCGTCATGGTGCCGTTGCACGGTCACCCCGTGCGCCGTGCCATGCACGTCCAGGTGCAGGTGGCGCCGCGCCGCGCCGTGCAGGCGCCAACCGTCGCGTTTGGACCAAGGGTCCGCGCCCTCATGAGTTTGCTCTTGTGCCAGCACGTGGGCCGCCACTGCAGCACCCACCGTCTCGATGCTCAACGCCTGAACGCCAAACAGCACGGATCGTTCGCGCTCGATCAATGCAGTGTCGAGGTCGGCGCGGGCGAATGACTGGCTGTTGACCACCCGCCGCAAAAACGCCACGTTGGTGTGCAAGCCCACGATGTGTGTTTGGGCCAGCGCCGCGTCCATGCGCGACAGGGCCTGTGCACGGTCAGCACCCCACACGATAAGCTTGGCGATCATCGAGTCGTAGTGCGGCGACACCGTGTCGCCTTCATCAAAGCCCCGGTCGATGCGTACCGGCGCGGGTTCAAACCCCGCTTGGGCGCTGGCGTTGCGCACAAAACTAACGTGTTGCGGCCACCGCGCCACGTCCATGCGGCCGGTGGCAGGCAAGAACTGCGCCTCGGGGTTTTCGGCGCAAATGCGTGCCTCGATGGCATGGCCTTGCATGGTCAATTGCGCTTGTGTGATGGGCAAGGCATCGCCCGAGGCGACGCGCAACTGCCATTCAACCAAGTCAAAACCCGTCACCGCCTCGGTCACAGGGTGCTCGACCTGCAAGCGCGTGTTCATCTCCATGAAGTAAAAGCGCAAATCGTTGGTGGCGCTTCCTTCGATCGGCTCCGCAATGAACTCGACAGTGCCCGCACCCACGTAACCCACCGCTTGCGCGGCGGCAATGGCGGCGGCACCCATCTCGGCGCGCCGTGCCGGTGACAGCCCAGGTGCCGGCGATTCTTCAAGCACCTTTTGATGGCGCCGCTGAACTGAGCAATCGCGCTCGCCCAAGTGGATGCACTGGCCGTGTGCATCGGCAAACACTTGAATCTCGATGTGGCGCGGGCGCGTGACATAACGCTCTACCAGCACGTGGGCGTCCCCAAAGCTCGCCTGCGCTTCGCGTTGGCACGATGCCAGTGCGGCTTCAAAGTCAGCCGCGTGGTCGACCCGGCGCATGCCTTTGCCACCGCCGCCCGCACTGGCTTTGATGAGCACGGGGTAGCCCATGCGATCAGCCTCACTTTTGAGCAACGCCACGTCGTTGTCGGCTCCGTGGTAGCCGGGCACCAAAGGCACCCCTGCCTTGGCCATCAGTGTTTTGGCGGCCGACTTGCTTCCCATGGCTGCAATGGCAGCAGGCGGCGGGCCGATGAACACGATGCCCACGGCGGCACAAGCTTTGGCAAAGGCTTCGTTTTCTGACAAAAAACCGTAGCCCGGGTGTACCGCTTGGGCACCCGTGGCTTGCGCGGCGGTCAGGATGCGGTCCCACTTCAAATAGCTGTCGGCGGGGGCGTCGCCACCAATCAAGACCGCTTCGTCGCAGGCAAACACGTGCCGCGCCTGGGCGTCGGCCGACGAATAGACCGCCACCGTTTGAATACCCATCCGCTTGGCTGTTGCCGCAACCCGGCAGGCTATCTCTCCTCGGTTGGCAATCAAAATCTTAGTGAACATAGGCCGATCCTGCGACGCCGTGGGCTGGGTCGATCACGCAGTTTATCGGGTGCGCTGGCGCGTACCCTGCGGGCGTGTCAAAGTGATGCGCGGTTTGTCGCCACAGGCTGCAGTTGGTCGCAACAGGCTGGCAACCCGTTGCAGGCCTGGGTAGGATGGAGCCTTGAACGTTGGAGACCCCCTCATGAAGCCCTTTTTTGCCCTCAACCGACGCCGCGCCACCATGGCCTTGTTGTTACCGTTGGCACTCCTGGCGGGCCGCAACGCGCTGGCACAAGATGCCCAGAACGTGATTGAAGACGCGCGCGAGCTGTCGGCCTTCAACGCCTTGGAGCTTCGCAGCAGCGTGGACGTGGTGGTGGTGCAAAGCAATCGCCACCACGTGACGGTGGTGGGCAAACGCGACCTGGTCTCCAAAGTCACCACCGAGGTGCGCGGTGACAAGTTGGTCGTTTCAACCGAATCGGGTTGGTCGTTCAACTGGCGCCAAGAAGCCGGCGTTCGCGCCATTGTCGAGGTGGTGGACTTGCGCTCGGCATCCATCTCAGGCTCGGGCAACCTCAGCACCAAGTCGCTCAAGGGCAAAACGCTCGCCTTCAGCGTCTCGGGCTCGGGCGACATGCGCCTGGCCGGCTTGCACGCCGACTCGCTCACCGTCAATGTGTCAGGCAGTGGCGACGTCACCGCCAGCGGCAAAGCAGCAACGCAGCGCATCGCGGTGGCGGGCAGCGGCGACGTGCGCGCCGATCAGCTCGAAGGTGCCGTGGTGAGCGTGTCCATCGCCGGCTCGGGTGACGTGCGCGTGTGGAGCACCCAAACCCTCAAAGCGTCCATCGCTGGCTCAGGCGACGTGCGCTACCGCGGCAAGCCCGAAGTCACCAAGTCGGTGGTCGGCTCGGGTGACGTGGCGGCGCTTTAGTGCGTTCAGGCCCGTTCGGCTAGCCGAACCTAGCGCTATGCCAGTCAAAGGGAGGCGCATGACTTTTACTTGCGCAGCGCTTTTGCCGGCTTAGCGTTTGGCCGTCGGCGGCGGGTGGGGGTGGAGGCGAATGTCCTCCGCTTCGGTCCGCCTTCGCGGACCGCGCTCCCCCTTTATTTCGCCCCCACCCCCACCCACCACCGACGGCCTTGCGAAATGGGGTGATGCACGCTTGAGCAGCCGCTCAATCGCGATCGCAAAGCACGCCTCAGAAAGTCACCAAGGGCGAGCAGCGCGATGCCTAAAAGGACGGTGACGGTGGGTGCGTGTTGGGTCGAAATTAAGGGGGAGAGCGGGCCGCGAAGGCGGACCGAATCGGAGGACATTCGATCCAACACGTACCCACCGGCGCCGGCCAAGCGCGAACTCCCGCAAAGCACCAAGGCCAAAAAGCAATAGGCGAAGAACCAAAAGCCAAAAGCTAACTAGGAAAACGAGTTCATCTACCCGAACCACGCTCCAACTGGCTGGCCGGCCCCAGCTTGGTGGGCACAAAGTGGTTGTGCAGTTTGCGGCGCATCCCCCGCATGAACTTGAACAGCAAAACGATTGCGGCAATCATGATCACCAGTGCGATGGCAAGCGCCACAAAGAACAGCGTTGGCTGCTCCCACGACAGCCACAACATCGCTGGCACCGCCGCATCACCCAGCAGCGACAGCGCCACATTGGAGAACGGCTCGGGCGACGCGTTGGCCGCAGCACGGGTGGTTGTCTTGGCTGTGTGCGACGTTGCCGCCAACGTGCCACCCATCAGCGCCGCCACCGTGGCCCACTGCGACTGATCGCCGCCAAACACGCCCCAGGCTAAAGCAGCACCGGCTGGCACGCGAATGAAGGTGTGCACCGAATCCCACAGGGAATCGATCCAAGGCACCTTGTCCGCCAAAAACTCAACCGCCAGCATGCCCCCACTGGCCCAAAGCAGCACCGGGGACTCAAGCAGCGAAAGCCCTTTGGGCAGCGGAATCCAGCCCAAGTAACCTGCCAACCCCGTCAAGAAGACCACGGCGTAAAGCCGCAAACCACTGGCCCAGCCCAAAGCTGCCGCGATGGCAAACAAGTGCGTGGTGTCAAAGTTTGCCAATGTGTCTGGAACGTTCATCTAAGTGGCTCCTCGTGCCATGGGCCCGCCAACCCTCAAACCGCTTGAACCCACGACGGCGCCCGTTTGCTCAAAAAGCTCTGCACGCCTTCGCGGCCCTCGTCGCTGACGCGAATGTCGGCGATGCGGCGTGCTGTGTCTGAACGCAGCGCGGCATCAATCGGACGACCTGCCACGTCTTTCACCAGCATTTTGCAGGCTTTGACGGCCTCAGGCCCGTTCGCGACCACGGTTGCGACAATACCCTCCAAGGTGCGGTCCAGATCTTCCGAAGTCGTCACTTGGTGCACAAAACCCATCGCGTACGCGGCGGAAGCGTCAAAACGCTCGGCGGTCACAAAATAGCGGCGCGCCGCTTGCTCGCCCATGGCCCGGATCACGTAGGGCGCGATGGTGGCAGGCAGCAAACCCAATTTGGCCTCGCTCAGGCAAAACTGAACCCCTTGCGCCGCCACCAGCACGTCGCAACATGCGGCCAAGCCCACGCCACCCGCGTAACAGTCACCTTGCACGCGACCGATCACGGGCACCGGACACGACCAAACAGCCCACAGCATGGCGGCAAGGGCTTCGGCGTCGGCGCGATTTTCGTCCCAGGTGTAGCTGGCCATCGCCTGCATCCACGTCAAGTCGGCCCCAGCACAAAACGCCTTGCCATGCCCGCCCAGCACCACCGCGCGCACGCTTGAGTCTTGCGCCAAACCCTCAAAGGCCGCCGTCACGTCGGCGATCACCCGCTGGTTGAAGGCGTTGCGCACCTCGGGGCGATTGAGAAACACGTGCACCACGGGGCCGATGCGCTTGATATCCAGAAAGCTGCTGTTCATTCCGCTTTATCTCATAAGTTTGAACGCGCGGCCTTCGCGTGGCGAGCCGCCTCCGCTCAGTACCGCTTTGCCGCCTCGTCTAGCATCACCTCGGTTGCGCCACCCCCGATGGCAAGAATGCGCGCGTCGCGCCACAGGCGCTCGATGGCCATGTCGCGCATGTAGCCCATGCCACCATGAAACTGCTGGCAGGTTTGCACCACCTCGTTCACCAGTTCACCACTGAGCGCCTTGAGCATCGACACGTCTTGCACCACATCGCGCCCTTGGGTGACGAGCCAGGCGCAGTGGTACATGTAGGCACGGGTGGCACGCGTTTTGGCGTCTAGCATGGCCAGGCGTTGACGAATCACTTGCTTGTCCCACAGCGTGGCCCCAAAGGCTTGGCGTTGGCGCACAAAATCTAGCGTGAGCCGCAAAGCCTGGTTGGCATGGCCCACCGCCATGGCTGCCAAGGCAATGCGCTCGGTTTGAAAGTTCTTCATCACCGAATAAAAACCTTTGTCGACCTCGCCCAGCACGTTGGCGGCGGGCACACGGCAGTTGTCAAACACCAGCTCGGCGGTGTCGGACGAAAGCCACCCCGTTTTGCTGAGGGACCGCCCCACTGTGAAGCCGGGCGTGCCTTTTTCAACGATGAAGATCGTGATGGCGTGCCGGCCGGTACCGGTGCGCGCCGCCACAAAATACAGGTCGCCATGCACGCCGTTGGTGATGAAGAGCTTGGTGCCGTTGAGCACCCAACCTTCGCCATTGCCGTCGGTAACCCTTTGCGCGGTGGTGCGCATGCCTGCCACGTCGGAGCCAGCCCCAGGCTCGCTGATGGCCACCGCTGTGATCAACTCACCGCGTGTGATGCGTGGCATGTACCGGGCTTGCTGCGCTGGCGTGCCGGCATGGTGCAAGTGCGGGCTGGCCATGTCGGTGTGCACCAGCACGGTGATGATGAAGCCCCCGAACGTGGATTGCGACAGCGCCTCGGCAAACACCAGGTTGGTGAGCGCGTCGGCGCCAGCGCCGCCATGCTCGGGGCTATACATCAACCCCAGCATCCCTGCTGCGCCCAGGCGCCGCATGACATCGCGTGGCACCATGCCAGCGGCCTCCCATGCCTGCGCATGGGGTTCTACCTCACGCGCCACAAAACGCGACACCTGGTCGCGCAGCAGCTCATGGTCAGCGTTGAGGTAGGTGTTCTCGAAGTTCATGCGGCGCTCAAGGCTACATGCGGAACACGCCAAAGCGTGGCTGCTTGGGGATGGGCGCGTTCAAGCTGGCACTTATCGCTAAGGCCAGCACGCGGCGCGTGTCGGTGGGGTCGATGACGCCGTCGTCCCACAGCCTGGCGCTAGCATAGTAAGGGTGCGACTGCTGCTCAAACTGGTCGAGGATGGGCTGCTTGATGGCGGCTTCTTGCAGCGCTGTCAGGGTGCCGCCTTTGGCCTCCACCACGTCGCGGCGCACGGTGGCAAGCACACTTGCAGCCTGCTCGCCGCCCATCACACAAATGCGCGCGTTGGGCCACATCCACAAAAACCGAGGTGAATAGGCGCGCCCGCACATGCCGTAGTTGCCGGCCCCAAAGCTGCCACCAATGATGACGGTGAACTTGGGCACGGTGGCGGTGGCCACGGCTGTCACCATCTTGGCGCCGTGTTTGGCGATGCCTTCACTTTCAACCTTGCGGCCCACCATGAAGCCGGTGATGTTCTGCAAAAACACCAGCGGCACGCGTCGCTGGCAACACAGCTCGATGAAGTGCGCGCCCTTCATGGCTGATTCGCTGAACAACACGCCGTTGTTGGCGATGATGCCCACAGGCATGCCCTCGATGTGTGCAAAGCCAGTCACCAATGTGGTGCCGTAGCGCGCCTTGAATTCGTCAAACTCGCTGCCATCGACGATGCGCGCAATGACCTCACGTACGTCGTATGGCTTGCGCGCGTCGGTGGGGATCACGCCCAACAACTCTTGGGGGTCGAGCTTGGGCGGGCGCGGCGCCACGGTCACCATCTCATGCGCCTTGCGCCAATTGAGATTACCCACCACCGCTCGCGCCAAGGCCAGCGCGTGCGTGTCGTTGTCGGCCAGATGGTCGGCCACGCCCGAGAGGCGCGTGTGCACGTCACCCCCGCCCAGGTCTTCGGCGCTCACCACCTCGTTGATGGCGGCTTTGACCAGCGGCGGCCCGCCCAAAAAAATCGTGCCCTGGTTCTTGACGATGATGGTTTCGTCGCTCATGGCGGGAACGTACGCACCCCCCGCGGTGCAAGAACCCATCACCACCGCAATTTGTGGAATGCCCTGCGCCGACATTTGCGCCTGGTTGTAGAAGATGCGCCCAAAGTGGTCGCGGTCGGGGAACACATCGTCTTGGTTGGGCAGGTTGGCACCCCCGGAATCCACCAAGTAGATGCAAGGAAGGCGGTTTTGCATCGCCACTTCTTGGGCGCGCAGGTGCTTCTTCACCGTCAAGGGGTAGTAGGTGCCACCCTTCACGGTGGCGTCGTTGCAGACGATCAAACATTCAACCCCGGCAACCCGGCCCACGCCGGCAATCATCCCCGCACCCGGCGCAGAATCAGCGCCTTCGCTGTCGGGGTACATGCCCAGCGCCGCCAGGGGCGCAATTTCTAAGAATGGGGTGTCAGGGTCCAGCAGCATCTCCACCCTGTCACGCGGCAACAGCTTGCCCCGCGCCGTGTGCTTGGCGCGCGCCCGGTCGCCTCCGCCCAGGGCCACCTGCGCCAATTTGGCATTGAGGTTGTCGACCAATGCCCGCATCGCCCTCGCATTGCCTTTGAAGTCCTCGCCGCGGGCGTTGATCTTGGATACCAGCGTGGACATGGGGGCTCCTGGGGGCGTTGCAGCCGCGCATTGAACGCGAGGCAACATGGATGAAGGGACCCTGGCATTCTAGGGAACGCCAGAGTCACGCCTCGCTCGACCCTCAGCGACAAACGTAGCTTGGCGCCAGGTTCGGGTTTGAACCCGTCGTCAGCGTCGGCTTCTTGGGATGCGCGCAAATGGGCAAGCTCAAGTTGCCAGACGCGGCGGTGAGCTCGATGCGGTCGGGCGCAACGCCTTTTTCAACCCAGGCCCGCAGGGCGTTGAACATTTCGTCGCGGCCTGTAGCGGGCTGCGGCAATGGCACAGATGCAGGAGGCGTCACCGTGCCGTTCAAACCAACGGCCGATGTGAGGTTGAATGACCCCGTGTGCCCAAAGCCAGGAATGAAGAACAAGCGGTTGAAGCGCTGCACTTGGTCAGCACCGCCCATGCGCTGCGACAAACGGTCAAAGTAATTCATCGAGCCCTGCGCCATGATGAGTTGGTCAGAAAGGCCGTGGTACGACAGCACCTTGGCGCCGCGATCCCGCAGGGCGGTCAAGTCCGTGGCGTCGGTATTGATGTCAGCAAACTGGCCTTGCATGGCCACGCCGCGATCGAAAACATTCACCAGATCGGCATGCGTCAATGCCTTCCAAGCATCGTCGCCTTGGCCCGTCGCGTTGTTGAACATGCCTTTTTGCGCAATGCGCGGGTTTTGAAGCGACAGTGCGGCCAATTGCGTGGCAATCGGGAAAGGTGCTTGCTCGCCCGCCAGTGCCGTCAGGTCTGTGCCACGTGACAAACCCCACCACAGTTGTCCCCTGTTGGCGGCCGGGCTGCTGGCACGGCCGTTGTCCAGCGCGGGGTCGGGTGCGCTGCCGTCTCGTGTCAGGCCGTACCAAAATTTGTTGAGGGCCCGAGCTTCTTTGATGCTCAAACACGTGGCCTGGGTGCTGGCGCCCTGTGTGCCGGCCTCGCCCACTTCACCGGCGCACAAGGCCGCCGCGTCACGCGCCGGGTTGTAAGTGCACGCCAAGGGGTCAAGCAGAAAACCCCAACCGGCCTGCGCTCCACCGCACGAACGCAATGCCAGTGCGCTGGCAGCATGCAACTTTGCGTTAGGAATCGCCCGACCCAGATCCCGTTGCATCACGATTTGTGGGTAAAGCTCGGCGGCGATGAAACGTGTCCAGTTGAAGGCCGGGGCGCCCGCCAAAATACCGTCGTACTGCTCGGGGTACTTTTGTGCCAGCTTGTAGCCCTGGCGGCCACCCGTGGAATAGCCGTCGAAGTACGCTTTTGCATGCGCCTGGCCGTAATAGGCCTTGACAACCGCCTTGGTCTTCAGCGCCTGCTCCAACAAACTTCGCTCGGAAAAGTCACGCCACAGCACGGTGTTGACCGAGCCGTCCGGGTTCATCGCAAAGGACGCATTGCGCCCCGACACCGTACCGCCATGCCCATGGTCGGTGCCGCTGATGGCATACCCCTTTTGCACCGCACCTAAAAACACGGCATTGCCACCGCCACTTTGACCGATGCGCGTCGGGTCAGCGTAGTACCCACCAGCCCACCCGCCGCTGCCATAAGCACGAATGGTCTTATTCCATTGTTCGCGCGCAGGCAGCCACACTTCGATGCCAATGCCGGGTGACGTGGAAGGCGCACCCGCAGGGCCTGGGCTGCCTGGCCCCACCACCAACTTGACCATGCACACATCGACGGCCGTCTTGACGTGGGGCGCAGCCGAGTTGGCCAAGCGAACCTCGTCACCGGCCTTGAAGCTCTGTACCGCGATGACGCGGGTCGACGCGTCGATCTTCATCTGGCCGATGCTTTGCATGTCGCAGGCCAAGGGCGTTTGAACCGACGGTGCAAGCTCAAAGCTGGTGCAACCTGCGAGCGTCAACAGCCCCGATACAACGACGACGCGGTGGGTCCAGTGGTAGGTATCAAGCGTCACGGGTTTTCTCCCTGGTAGTACTGTTGGCCTGCGAACGCGGGGAATCCACGCTGCTTGGGCTCAAAAATAGGTATCGAGCTTAACTTGCCAGCAGGAATCTAAGCGCCGCCGTCTTTTGAACAAGTGGCCACGATGGTGGTGGCCCAACGGCATGCAACGCTGGCAAGAGAATTGCCAAGTGAAACCTCAGGTTACGCATCAAGCCGCCTCTCACTGTAGGCCGTGCACAGCAAAACCCGCCAGCCGTCGGTCGAGCGCATGAGGTTGTATGTTGTATTGAACACCCAAGGTGGCTCGTCAACCGCTCGCTCAATGGTCCATCGCAAGTCGGCGACTGCGTACTGCCCACCTTGCGCAAGAAAAGAAGTTGGCTCAAAGTTCGCGTGAACGTACCCGTTGTCTTTGTAAAGACGGCAAAGCGCAACCATGTTGTTTCGAATGGGCTCGTAAGCGGGCCAATGTTCATAGCCTGTGTCAGACGCGATCCCCGAGGGAACCGCGTACAGCCTTGCAATCGCATCGCCGTCAAGGGCGTTGAATGCGTTGCGGTAGCGCTCGAAGAAGGATTGAATCTCTGGCGGCATCATGGCCATGTCTGCCGTTGAATGTCAAACGTCGCTGCGTTCCACGCCAACGTCATTCCCCGAAAAACGGGACCGTTTGATTGTCGTTACCTCGTTCACTGTCATCGAAGTTTAGCGCTCGCGCTCACCCGAGCGGGTGGACCAGAGCCGCGGGAACTGGAAGGAGAGTTCGCGGTGGTGGCGCACCGATAGCATGTGCACGACCTTGCCCGCACTGTCCACGGCATAAAGGATCAGGTAGTCGCCGTGTAAATACTCCCGCATCGCCTCGGCCGCGCCGGGCGGCAGGGCCGCCAACTGGGCAAGCGCCTCTGTCGACTGTGGAGGTTGGTCAAGGTAGCGCCGACCGATTCGTGGGAAGCGCCGCAGGTTGGGAATGACCGTGGAGCGCAACTCTGCCAGAAGCTTGTCGAAGGCAAAGGCCGCATCGGCCGTGGCCAGGTAGGACTCGATGCTTTCCAGCCTTTGAAGGAAGCTGGCGGTTAGCTCGACCCTGTGCAGCGAGTCAGCCACGCTTCCTGGTGGCTGATGAGGCCTTCTTCACGCTAACGTTGCCTGCGGCGTCAGCGGGTTGGCCGCGCCGCGTTTGGAGTCGGGCAAGTGCGTCGTCGGCGTTGAAGGTGCGCCCTGCAGCGATGTCCTCCAGCCCGCGCCTGGCATCGTCGATCAATAGCAAGTGAATGCGTTCGCGCTCCAGGCTGTGATAGTAGTCAAGCCGTTCAGCATCGATCAGGGCAACGTAGCTCTCGCCGTTTTTTGTGATGATTTTTTCTGCGCCGGCTTTCACTTGATCGGCCAGTTCGGAAAGGTTGGCGCGCGCTTGGGTCAACGCCACCACGTCACCGGCAGAAATGCTCATCACTTGCCTCTTGAAGAAGTTACAGAATACTGTGCAGTTTAAGCGCTATTTAATGACGAGACAAGTGGGCGGTGGCGTGCTGGGCGGTGGCGTGCAACACCGCCTTCTTGCGCTGCTGCCGCCGCGCCAATTGCCCAACATCCTTCGCTTGCGGCGGCAACACCCCCGCCACCGGTGGTGCGCGACATACCTGCGCCTCATCACCCCCATCCGCCAACCAGGCCAACCGCGCGGCGCCCAAGGCTCCACCTGCTTCGCCCCCCTCGTGCTGCACGATGGACACGTTCAAGGTCGAGGCCAGTTGTTGCAACCACCAGCGGCTGCGGGCACCGCCGCCCACGGCCGACAGTTGTTGGGCGGGGGGCGTGGCGCCAAAACTGTCCCAGCCGTCGCGCAGGCCCAAGCTAACCCCTTCCACCACGGCATAGGCCAAGTCGGCCGTTTGATGGTCGTGCGTCATACCGTGCCAAGTAGCTTGCAGGTTCGGGTTGTTGTGCGGCGAGCGCTCGCCGCTCAGGTAGGGCAAAAACACGGGCGCTGATTCGCGCTGCGCTTCGCCCAGGCTTTCGGCTTGTTGAAGCAGCGTGGCCTCGTCGGCCAGGCCCAGGATGCGGGCGGCCCAGGTCAAGGCGCTGGCGGCCGACAGCATCACCGACATTTGGTGCCAGCGCTGCGGCAAGGCGTGGCAAAACGCGTGCAGCGCCTTCGCCGGGTTGGGGGCAAAGGTGGCACCCGCCACAAAAATCACCCCCGAGGTGCCCAGCGACACAAAGCCCTGCCCCGGTGCCACACAACCCATGCCCACGGCGCTGGCGGCGTTGTCACCACCACCACCGGCAATGACCACGTTGCGCGGCAGCCCCCACCGCGCCGCGAGTGCTGGCTTGAGCTGGGCCGCTAGCGCACTACCCTCCACCAAACGAGGCATGTGTGACACGCCAAGGTCACACGCCGCCAACATCGTGTCAGACCAGACTCTGGCCCCCACGTCGAGCCACAACGTGCCCGATGCGTCGGACATGTCGCTGACGGCCTCGCCGCTGAGGTGCCAGCGCAAATAGTCTTTGGGCAACAAGATGAGTGACGTTTGCGCAAAGACTTGGGGCTCGTGCTCGCGCACCCACTGCACCTTGGGTGCGGTAAAACCGGGCATGGCCAAGTTGCCTGTGATGGCACTTAACGTGGGCACGGCACGTGTCAAATGGTCGCATTGCGCGGCGCTGCGCCCGTCGTTCCATAACAGGGCTGGCCTCAGTACCTTGCCCGTTTTGTCCATCAACACAGCACCGTGCATCTGCCCCGAGAGGCCCATGGCCCGCACCTGCGCCATGGCTTGAGGGTGCTCGGCGGCGAGCGCCAACATCACCCGCTCGCACGCGTCTATCCAATGTTGAGGGTCTTGCTCCGACCAAAGCGCTTGGGGCCGCTGCGCGGTGAGCGGCGCCCGGGCGATGCCATGGATGCGATGGTGCTCGTCGCACAGCAATGCCTTGAGTTCGGACGTTCCGAGATCAAGCCCCAAGTACACGGCGGCAGCCCGTCAGGCGCTGGCGCGAACGCCAAAGCGAGCTTCAGACTGGCGGCGAAACTCGCGCGGTGTCATGCCCTTGACTTGCAAAAACCGGCGGTTGAAGTTGGCCACATTGTTAAAACCCACGTCGTAGCAAATGTTGGTGACGTAGTGGTCTGACTCCATCAACAGCTGGCAGGCGCGGTTGATGCGCATGCGGTTGACAAAGTCGGTGAAGGTGTTGCCGGTGGCGCGGCGAAAGTGCCGAGAAAACTTGCTCTCGGCCATGTTGACGCGCTGGCACACGTCGGCCATCGAAACGGGCTCGGCCAAGTGCTCGGCCAGGTAGTCCACCACGCCGCTGATTTGCGCCAGGGTGACATCGTCGTCGTAGCTTTGCAACTGCACGGCCGACAGCTGGCGAAAGTCGGTGCAGGCTGCCAGCTCGTGCAGCAGCTCACTGAAGCGCGCAAAGCGCATCAAGCCGTGGCTGGTGCGCACCTGCTCCATCTGCATGCGGACCTTGGTGCTGATGCCAAAAAACTCGATGCCGTGGCGGGCTCGCTCCAGCAAAGGCAAGGTGTCGGCCAGCTCGGGCAACAGATCAGCCGCCTTGCGCAGCGGTTCACCCGCAAACTGAATCACCATGTCGCGCAGCGCGACGCCACCTGCAGGCACGTCGCTGCTGATCCAGTTGTGGGGCAGGCGCGGCCCCGTCAACACCAGGTGCCCCGGTTCAAAATGCCCGATGTAGTCACCCACAAAAACCTTGCCGTGGGTCTCAACAATGAGGTGCAGCTCGTACTCTTCGTGGTAGTGCCAACGCACCAGCGGATTGGGGAACCCGTGGCTCAGGCAACGCACGGTGGCAAAGCTGCCCTCGGGCTCGTAGCCCAGGGTGGCGTCGCGCGTCAGCGAGTGCTCTAGGACGGGTTCGCGGCTTGCTTTGAGCGCCATGGTGGGCTATCCGGTTGCGGGTTCAACCACCATCATGACATCACGTTGCCGCCGTCCACGTTCAGCGTTTGGGCGGTGATGTAGCGGGCTTCGTCGCTGGCCAAAAACACGGCGGCACCAGCCACGTCGTCGGGCATACCCATGCGGCCCAGCGGCACGGCCAAGCCCACGGCTTTTTTCTTCTCACCAGGTTGCAGGTTTTCATACTTGGCAAACAGGCTGTCCACGTGGCCCCACATGGGTGTGTCCACCACGCCCGGGGCGATGCCGTTGACGCGAATGCCGTGCGGGGCCATGGCCAAGGCGGCCGATTGGGTGTAGCTGATGATGGCCGCTTTGGTGGCGCAGTAGTGCGACACCAAGGCCTCGCCCCGGCGACCTGCCTGGCTGGCCAAATTGATGACGCTACCCTTGACGCCGTCGCTCACCATTTGGGCAAGCACCGCTTGCATGGTGAAGAAGGCGCCCTTGACGTTGACGGCGAAGAGCTTGTCAAACATTGCCTCGTTGGACTCCAGCAGTGGCGCCATGTCGAACAGCGCCGCATTGTTGAACAACACCGTGATGGTGCCAAAGCGCGCTCGCGCC
Organism: uncultured beta proteobacterium; assembly: GCA_963738575.1. GTDB lineage: Bacteria > Pseudomonadota > Gammaproteobacteria > Burkholderiales > Burkholderiaceae_C > CAVTWY01. The sequence goes on along the minus strand of CAVTWY010000004.1, from coordinate 1,086,593 downwards.
GCACCCACCATCGCGGCGACGCCGTCCATCTTGGACACGTCAGCACCCACGTAATGCAACTGCGCGGGGTGTTGTGCCACCAGCGCGGCCAGCGCCGCGCTGGGGCTGGCGGCGATGTCAGCCACGGTGCACTGCGCGCCTTCGCGCACGAAGGCAGCCGCTGTGGCCAAGCCGATGCCACCGCCTGCGCCCGTGACCAGCACGTGCTGGCCTTGCAAGCGCGCCGTCATGCCGCACCACCCGCGGCCGCCACAGGGGCGTGCTGCGCCACAAAGGCTTGCACCTCGGCGTCAGCCTGACGCAGGGCGGCCATCAACCGGGGGTCACCGGCCAAAGGCCCCCACAGCACGGCGTCGCTGCCAAACGCGGCAAGCGGATCCGAGGTGTTGAAGAAGCCGTGCGTCGTCTTGGGGTCCATGCTTTGATCTTGGTAGGTGTAAGGCAGCGCGCCCTGATGCCAGCGCCGCAAAAAATGAAAGAACAACGCAGGCAGCTTGGCCACCTTGGCAATCGACGCACCAGCCGCCAAGCGCTCTTGAATCGTGGGCCACAAAAACCCAGGGATCTTGGAAAACCCGTCGGCCGCCACACGCTGGTTGGTGTCTTTGATGTTGGGGTTGGAGAAACGGTCCAGCACCACATCGCGGTAAGCCGCCAAGTCGAGCGGGCTCGGGTTGAGGCACGGCATCACGTCGTCGGTGACGTAGTCATGCGCCATGCGGCGAATGGCCGGGTGATGGGTGCCTTCGTCGATGGTGCGCAGGCCCACCAAGGTGCCCGCCCAGGCAATGCAGCTGTGGCTGCTGTTGAGGATGCGAATCTTGGCTTCTTCAAACGGCAGCACCGACGGCACCATTTGCGCGCCAACGTGCTCAAACGCTGGGCGCCCTGCGATGAAGTGGTCTTCAATCACCCACTGAATGAAGGCCTCGCCCATCACGGCGGCGCCGTCGGCCCAGCCGGTCGCAGCGGCCACACGCTGCGCCACGTCGGGTGTGGGGCGCGGGGTGATGCGGTCCACCATGGCGTTGGGGCTGGTGGTGTTGGCGACCACCCAGGCATGCAAAGCTGGGTTGCCACGGCGCGTCAAGAAATCAAGCAACCCACCCCGAAAGCGTTCGCCGTTGCTGCGCAGGTTGTCGCAGTTCATCAGCGTGACGGGGCCACCTTGGGCTGCCATGCGCGCCCCCAGGATGCGCTCCAGTGCGCCATAAATGGTGCTGCAACTGCGGCCTGCCAGGTCGCTCGCCAACTCGGCAAAGTTGTCGGGGTCAAGTTGGTTGCGGCTGTCGAGGTAGTAGCCGGCTTCGGTGACCGTGAACGAGATGATGCCGGTGGCTGGGTCGGCACCGATGGCGACCAAGCCTTTCAAGTCGGCGTCGTATGGCACCACGTGACGGATGGACGAATTTTTTGGTACCGCCGCTCGCCTGCAGGGGTCACGGTTTCGAGCGTGTAGGCACCGCCCTGCGCCACCAGGGCGGCGGTGGTGTCCACCATGTCGTTGCGCAGGTGCCCTCCGGCCAGCACCCAGCGGGTATCGCCCTTGTCGTGCAGCGCTTGCAGGTACACGGCCTGATGCGCGCGGTGAAACGAGCCCAACCCCAAATGCAGGATCACACGGTGGTTGGCAAGGGAGGCAGGAAGGCTCACGGCGTCAAACCCATCAAGCAGCTGCGTGCAACACGCGGCCTTTGGCGTCAAAGTAATGGATGGCTTCGCTGTCAAAGTCCAACCCCACCGCATCGCCCGCATGCAGCTGCGTGCGGGCGCCTTGGCGGGCCACAATTTGGGTGCCCGCCACGTCGGTGTAGATCAAGGTGTCGGCACCCAGCGCTTCGATCAACGACACCGTGCCCTGTGCCACCCCACCACCCGCCGGACGAACATGAACGGCCTCGGGGCGGATGCCCAAGTGGCCCACATCGGCCATGGGCTTTTGCCCTGCGCTTTGCAGGGCGGGCACGGCTGCCACGGGCATCACGTTCATCTGCGGCATGCCAATGAACTGGGCCACAAACTGGTTGGCCGGCCGGTCGTAAAGCGCCAGGGGCGAGCCCACTTGCTCAACCAAACCGTCACGCATCACCACCACCCGATCGGCCAGCGTCATGGCCTCCACCTGGTCGTGCGTGACGTAGATGGTGGTGGCGCCCAAGTTGCGGTGCAAATTGGCAATCTCTACGCGCGTTTGCCCGCGCAGCGCGGCGTCCAGGTTGGACAGTGGCTCGTCAAACAAAAACACTTTGGGGGCGCGCACGATGGCGCGGCCAATGGCGACCCGTTGGCGCTGCCCGCCCGACAGCTCGCGCGGGGTGCGCTGCAAGTAATCGGTGAGGTTGAGGATGCGTGCGGCGTTTTCTACTTTTTGTTTGATCTCGGCCGGGCTGGCTTTGGCCAAGCGCAAGGCAAACGACATGTTGTCGTGCACGCTCATGTGCGGGTAGAGCGCGTAGCTTTGAAACACCATGGCCAAGTCGCGCTGGCTGCTGCGCATCTTGGTGATGTCGCGGCCGTCGAGGTGCAAGCTGCCCCCATCAATCTCGGTCAGGCCCGCAATCATGCGCAAGAGCGTGGATTTGCCACAGCCTGAGGGGCCCACAAACACCACAAACTCTCCCTTTTCGATCGACAAGTCCACGCCTTGGATGGCGTGCACCGAGCCGAAGCGCTTCTCGACGTTTTTGAGCTGCAAGTACGCCATGGGCTAAACCTTCCCAATCATTTGACGGCACCAAAGGTAAGGCCCTGCACCAACTGCTTTTGGCTGAACCAGCCAAACACCACGATGGGGCCAATGGCCATCAGCGACGCAGCTGAAAGCTTGGCCCAAAAGAGGCCCTCGGGGCTGGAGAAGGACGCAATCAGCGCCGCCAGTGTGCCCGCCTTGGCCGCGGTGAGGTTGAGCGACCAAAACGCTTCGTTCCACGCCAACACCAAGCACAACAAGCCTGTGGATGCCAGCGTGCCCGTGGCAAGCGGGCGAATGACGTGATTGAATTCGTCAAACACGCTGGCACCGTCCATGCGAGCGGCGTCCAGGATGTCGGGGGGAATCTCTTTGAAACCTGAGTACAGCATCCACACCATGATGGGCAAGTTGGCCATCGTGAAGACGATGATCAAGGCGGTGAGCGAGTCCAGCATCCCAGCGGCTTGCGACATCACGTACACCGGCATGAGGGCGCCCACAGCGGGCATCATCTTGGTCGACAACATCCACATCAAAATATCGCGCGTCCTGCGCGACGGAAAAAACGCCATCGAATAGGCCGCAGGCGCCGCAATGGCGAGGCCTAAAAGCGTGGACACCACGCTGGTGATCAACGAGTTGGTGGCGTAGCTCCAGTAATCGCTGCGTTCCACCACCTCGTAAAAGGTTTCAAGGGTGGGCTTGAAGAAAATCTCAGGTGGCACCGCAATGGCCTGCTGTTCCGTTTTGAACGCCGTGATGGCCAGCCAGAACAGCGGAAAGAACACCAGCAGCGTGGCCGTCCAGGCCAGCAGTGTGCGCAGGGTGAGTGCAAGTGTTTTGTTCATGCGATGCGATCAATCCAGGCTCTTGCCCACCATGCGGATCAAAAAGAAGGCTGCGATGTTGGCAAAGATCACCGCAAACAAGGCACCCGCCGACGCAACGCCGACATCAAAATTGAGCAGCGCTTGCTTGTGAATCAAAAACGTGAGGTTGGTGCTCGCATTGCCTGGCCCACCGCCTGTGGTGGTGGAAATCTCAGAGAACACGCCCAGCAAAAAGATCATCTCGATCATCACCACCACCGCCATCGGGCGCGCCAGGTGTGGCAAGGTCAAGAACCAAAACTTTTGCAAAGCCCCTGCGCCGTCCATCTCGGCGGCTTCCATTTGGTCACGGTCGAGTGACTGCAACGAAGTGATAAAAATCAGGCAGGCAAAAGGCAGCCACTGCCACGCCACCATGATGATCACTGAAGCCAGTGGATGGTCTTCAAGCCAATTGACGGGCTCCATCCCAAAAAAAATGGCGACCTGCGCCAACACCCCATAGATGGGGTTCATCATCATGTTCTTCCACAGCAGCGCGTTGACTGTGGGCATCACAAAAAACGGCGAAATCAACAGCACGCGCGCCAGACCACGGCCCGGAAAGGGCTCGTTCACCAGCAGGGCCAAACCCACACCCAGCACCACGGTGATGGCCACCACACTGCCAATCAACACCACCGTGTTCCAAACCGACGGCCAAAAATCGGGGTCGGTGATGAAAAACTCGTAGTTCATCAAGCCGATGAACTCTTTGTCGCCAGGCTGCATCAAGTTGTAGCGCACCAGCGAAAAATAGATGCTCATCAGCAGCGGCACACTCATCCACAAGAACAAGGTGACGACTGCGGGCGACAACAGCCAGCGTGGCAGGGAGCGATTCATGGCGGTGGGATGGCACCCCAGGGCGAGCCCTGGGGTGCAAACGGTCAATCAGGGTTGCTGTTGAGCGCTACTTGTAATAGCCACCTTTGCGCATTTCGCGGTCGGCCGCTGTTTGTGATGCCTTCAGGGCTGCCTTGACGGTTGTCTTGCCAGCCAGTGCTGCGCTCATCTGCTGCCCCACGGCGATGCCGATGGCCTGAAATTCAGGGATGGCGGCAAACTGAACACCCACGTACGGCGACTTGGGCAAGGTGGCGTCGTTCGGGTTGGCCGAATCGATGGCTGCCTTTTCGGCGGGTGCAAAACGCGCCGCCTTGACAAACTCGGCGTTGGCGTAGGTCGACTTGCGTGTGCCGGTAGGAACCGTGCCCCAACCGTTGGTTTTGCCCACCAATTCGATGTACTCCTTCGACGTGGCCCACTTGATGAACTTCTGCGCAGCGGCTTCGTTCTTGGTGCCAGCAGGCACGGCCAAAGCCCACGCCCACAGCCAGTTAGCACCTTTGTTGGTCGCTTTGGTTGGAGCCTGGGCAAATTCCATCTGTGCGGCCACTTTGGATTGCTTGGGGTCGCTGACAAACGAAGCGGCGATGGTGGCGTCGATCCACATGGCGCACTTGCCGGCGTTGGTGAGCGCCAAGATCTCGTTGAAGCTGTTGGCCGACGAGCCTGGGGGGCCGTACTTGGTCAGCAGGTTCACGTAGAAGCTGACGGCATCGTTCCATGCCTTGCTTTCCAGCTGCGGCTTCCATTTCATGTCAAACCACTGGCCACCGTAGGTGTTCACCAAGGTGGTCAAAAAGGCCATGTTGTCGCCCCAGCCTGGCTTGCCACGCAAGCAAATGCCGTACACACCTTCTTTGGGGTTATGCGCTTTGGCGGCAAAGGCAGCCACTTCGTCCCACGTTGGGTTGTTGGGGATCTTGACGCCGGCTTTGTCGGCCAGGTCTTTGCGGTACATCAGCATCGAGCTTTCGCCGTAGAAAGGCGACGCGTACAGCTTGCCACCCACCGACAAACCGTTGCGCATGGCGGGCAGCAGGTCATCGACGTCGTAGGCAGCGTCGGCGGCGATTTCTTTGAGCCAGCCCTTCTTGCCCCAGATGGGGGTTTCGTACATACCGATGGTCATCACGTCAAACTGCCCACCCTTGGTGGCGATGTCGGTGGTGACGCGCGAACGCAGAACGCCCTCTTCCAACGTCACCCACTTGACCTTGATGTCGGGGTTGGCTTTTTCAAAGATTGGGGTGAGCTTTTGCATCTCGATCATGTGGCCGTTGTTGACGGTGGCAATCACGAGGTCGGCGGCGCTGGCGCCCACGGCCATGCATAGGCCGAGCGTCAGGGTGATGGTCTTTTTAAGCGAAAACGTCATGGGATGTCTCCAGGGTTGCATGTGTCCACTTCGGGAACGGACGTGGCCCGAAGTGAACCTTCGGTGCCGGATTCTGAAATTCAAAGCATCGGCAGATTGGTACCCAATTCCCGAGTTTCGATACTTTTATGCATGGAAAGACCCGAGGTTTCCCTTCTTTGTGCTTGGGTCAGCCCGCGCGTTGCTCGCTTCGATCCACTGGTTTGACCTCTTCAGCCCCGCGCGGGGTGCGGCTACATTGACCGCCTATGCAACCCACCGTCCCTGTCATCGTCCGAGAAGTGGGCCCGCGCGAAGGGGCCGCGATGGCACAAAATCATGCGAGCCTCGGCATGAGCACGGCAAGCGAAACGCCGTCGCAGCGCGAAACCAGCCCAATAACCCCGCAGCCCCTGGCCGGGCTGCGCGTGGTGGAGTTCACCCACATGGTGATGGGCCCCACCTGCGGCATGGTGTTGGCCGACATGGGCGCCGAAGTGATCAAGGTGGAGCCCATCGAAGGTGAAGGCACGCGCACCCTGCTCGGTGCGGGTGCCGGCTTCTTCCCCATGTTCAATCGAAACAAGAAGAGCATTGGTGTTGACTTGAAGACCCCCCAGGGGGCCGAGGTGGCGCGCCGCTTGGCCCAAAGCGCCGACGTGGTGGCGGAGAACTTCAAGCCTGGCACGCTGAACAAGTATGGTCTGGACTACGCCAGCTTGAGCCGCACCAACCCGCGACTCATCTACGTTAGTCATAAAGGCTTTCTGCCGGGGCCCTACGATCACCGCACCGCGCTGGACGAGGTGGTGCAAATGATGGGCGGCTTGGCTTACATGACCGGTCGCCCCGGTGACCCGATCCGCGCTGGCTCCTCCATCAACGACATCATGGGCGGTCTCTTTGGCGCCATCGGTGCCCTGGGGGCGCTCATCCAGCGCGGCATCACAGGGCGCGGCATGGAGGTGCAAAGCGCCTTGTTCGAGAACAACGTGTTTTTGGTGGGCCAGCACATGCTGCAATACGCCGTGACGGGCCAACCCGCCGCGCCCATGCCGGCACGCATCAGCCCTTGGGCCATCTACGACGTGTTCACGGTCAAGGATGGTGAGCAGATCTTTTTGGCTGCCGTCAGCGACGCGCAGTTTTCAACCATGTGCGACGCCCTGGGCTTTGACGATTTAAAAGCCGACCCACGTTACGCCACCAACAATTTGCGCGTGCTCGAGCGGCCCCAATTACTGCCCTTGCTGCGCGAACGATTGGCAACTCGCGGCGCTGATGAATTGGGCCGCGTGTTTGAACGTGTCGGCCTGCCTTACGCACCCATCCGGCGCCCCGAAGATTTGTACGACGACCCGCACCTGTTGGCCAGCGGCGGCTTGGCCGACGTGGTGCTGCCCGATGGCGAGCGCGCCGGGCAGACTGTCAAGACCACCCTCTTCCCCATCCTGCTTGACGGCGCGCGCTTGGGGGTGCGAATGTCGCCACCGACTTTTGGCGAGCACACTGAGGCGCTGCTGAAGAACGTGGGGTACTCAGCTGCTGAAATTGAAGCCCTCAGGCAGCAGCACGTCGTCGCCTGAAAACTGTGGGTTCAAGCCAAGCCGGTGAAAAAGGCGGACATCGTTCTGCAGTAGGTTTTCAAACTACCATGGCGCCTGTGATTCAACGCCACAAGCGCCATGCAAACACAAAACACCCCAACTGCCACCGCAGTTGACGCTGCAAGCAATCCATCGGGCCTTCGAAGCTACCAGCTCGCTGACAACCTCGGTGCGGCTTCAGGCACCGTTTTCCTGACGGGCACCCAGGCGCTGGTACGCCTGCTGCTGATGCAACGCGCGCTCGATGGCGCCGCTGGCTTGCGCACCGCTGGCTTTGTTTCGGGCTACCGCGGCTCGCCACTGGGCATGGTCGACCAACAACTGTGGAAGGCCCAAAAGGCCTTGGATGCTGCGGGCGTGCAGTTCATGCCCGCCATCAACGAAGACCTTGCGGCCACCGCGTGCCTGGGCGTGCAGCGCGTGGCGCTCGACCCCAAACGAACGGTGGACGGTGTGCACGCCCTTTGGTACGGCAAAGGCCCTGGCGTGGATCGCTCGGGCGACGCCCTGAAGCACGGCAACGTGTACGGGTCGTCGCCCCTGGGCGGCGTGCTGGTGGTGGCGGGTGACGACCACGGCTGTGTCTCGTCGTCCATGCCGCACCAAAGTGATGTGGCCATGCAGGCCTGGAGCATGCCGGTGCTGCACCCCGCCAACGTGGCGGAGTACCTGGAGTTTGGTTTGTACGGCTGGGCGCTGTCGCGCCACAGCGGTGCGTGGGTGGGCTTCAAAGCACTGAGCGAAGTGGTGGAGTCAGGCATGACGGTCAACCTGGACGCCGTGCCGATTGATTTTGACGTCAGCACCAGCGCCGCGACCACCGCGCTGCATGTGCGCGCCGTTGATTTGCCGTCACTGGAGCTGGAGTCGCGTCTGGCTTTGAAGTTGGACGCTGTGCGCGCCTTTGCCGCCAAACACTCGGTGGACAAGCACATCGTCACCAGCCCGCGCGCCACATTGGGAATCGTGACCGTGGGCAAGGCGCACTTTGACTTCATGGAGGTGTTGCGGCGCCTGGACCTGGACCCCAACGGCCTGGCCGCCGCCGGGGTGCGCGTCTACAAGGTGGGGTTGGTGTTTCCGCTCGAGCCCACGCGCATGCGCGAGTTTGCCCAGGGGCTTGACGAGGTGTTGGTGATTGAAGAAAAGGCGCCGATCGTTGAGCGGCAATTGAAAGAGCTGCTGTTTGCCCTGCCCGATGCGCAACGCCCCCGCGTGGCGGGCAAACTTGAAGCCGATGGCAGCACGCCGATGTTGTCGGCGCTGGGCGAGCTGCGCCCCTCACGCGTGATGCCGGTCGTGGCCGCATGGTTGGCAAGACTTAACCCGGCACTCGACCGGCGTCATTTGGTGGTCGACTTCACCATGCCCGACCTGCTGCACAACGACGCCGACGCCGTCAAGCGCCTGCCCTACTTTTGCTCGGGCTGCCCCCACAACACCAGCACCCGGGTGCCGGAGGGTTCACGGGCGCTGGCGGGCATTGGCTGTCACTTCATGGCCAGTTGGATGGAGCGCGGCACCAGCGGCTTGATTCAAATGGGCGCCGAGGGCGTGGACTGGGCCGCGCATTCGCGCTTCACCACCGAGCCCCACGTTTTTCAAAACCTGGGTGACGGCACCTACTTTCACTCGGGCCTGCTGGCCATTCGGCAGGCCATCGCCGCCAACACCAACATCACCTACAAGCTGCTCTACAACGACGCGGTGGCCATGACGGGTGGGCAGCCGGTGGACGGCCAAATCAGCGTGGCCGAGGTGGCGCGGCAAGTGCAAGCCGAAGGCGCCAAGCGCATTGCCGTGGTGAGCGACGACATCGGTAAGTACCACGAGCATGAGGGAGAGTTTCCGCGCGGCACCACCTTCAGCCCTCGCAGTGAGCTTGACGCCGTGCAACGCACGCTGCGCGAAGTGCCGGGCGTGACGTTGCTGATTTACGAGCAGACCTGCGCCGCCGAGTTGCGCCGCCGGCGCAAGAAAGGCGAGGTGGCCGACCGCCCACGCCGCATCTTCATCAACGAGCGCGTCTGCGAGGGTTGCGGCGATTGCGGCGCGGCCAGCAACTGCCTGTCGGTGATCCCGGTCGAAACCGATCATGGCCGCAAGCGCCAGATCGAACAAAGCTCTTGCAACAAAGACTATTCTTGCGTCGAAGGCTTTTGCCCCAGCTTTGTGAGCGTGCAAGACGGCGTGTTGAAGCGCCGCGTTAACGCCCCCATGCAAGGCGATGCGCTCGCGGTCGAGATCGCTCGCATCGCCACCCCGCCCGCGTGGTCATGGACAGGCCCATTCGACATGCTCGTGACAGGTGTGGGCGGCACGGGCGTGGTGACCGTTGGTGCCCTGATCACCATGGCCGCGCACCTGGAGCACAAGCAGTCGTCGGTGCTCGACTTCATGGGATTTGCACAAAAAGGCGGCGCCGTCTTGAGCTTTGTGCGTTTGGCGCTGACGCCGGACCAACTCAACCAGGTTCGCATCGACACCCAGCAGGCCGACATCCTGTTGGCCTGTGACATGGTGGTGGGTGCATCGGCCGACGCGCTGGGCACCGTTAAACACGGTCGCACCGTGATCGTGGCCAACACCCATGAGCTGGCCACCGCGGCCTTTGTGCGCAACCCCGACGCGTCCATGCACGCGAGCGGCTTGCTCGCCAAAATGCGCCACGCGGCTGGCCCAGAGCGTGTCTTCACCACCGACGCCCAAGCCATTGCCACGCGGCTGTTTGGCGACACCTTGCCGTCCAACGTCATCATGCTGGGGGTGGCCTACCAACAGGGCTTGGTGCCGCTGAGCGAAGCAGCCCTTCGGCGCGCGATCGAACTCAACGGCGTGGCCGTGGCCAACAACCTCGCAGCCTTTGCCGTGGGGCGGCTTGCCGTGGCCGACCCGGCGGCCTTGACGCGCTTGTCGGGCCAAAACGAAGTGCAACCACTAACCGGTGCGTTGCTGGGCGCCGACGGATTGCTGGCCAGGCGCATGGCGCACCTCACCGCCTACCAAGATGCCGCCTATGCGCAGCGCCTGCAAAAGTTGGTGGATCGCGTCATTGCCAAAGAGCGCGAGGTGCTGGGCCAGGATGCAGCACTTGACTTGGCACGCGCCGTGACCTTCAACCACGCCAAGTTGCTGGCCGTCAAAGACGAGTACGAGGTGGCGCGCCTTTACACCGATGGCGAGTTTTTGCGCTCACTGGGCGCTCAGTTTGAATCCTGGAGCAGCTTGAGCTTTCACATGGCGCCGCCCGTGTTTGGCAAGCGCGACGCCCACGGCAAACCCCTCAAAACCACCTTTGGCACTTGGATGCTCAAAGCGCTGCGTGTGCTCAAGCTGGCTCGCAGGCTGCGAGGCACCCGGGCCGACCCGTTTGGCCACACCATCGAGCGCAAGATCGAGCGCCAACTGATCACCGACTACGAAGCCATGGTGGGTGAACTGCTGGACCGACTCACCCGCGTCAACCACCCCGACGCCGTCGCCATCGCCCGCGTGCCCGAGCGCATCCGCGGCTACGGCCACGTCAAACTTGCCAACGTGGCCACGGCGCGCGCCCAGTGGGCCGAGCTGTTGCCTCAGTGGCGCGGCGAGATCGACTTAACGCGCCGCGTTGTGCGCATCCCGTTGGTAGCTGAGGCGTCGAGGTAGGGGCCTGGCGCCCAAGACCGCACCGTCGGCAACACGACAGCGCCGGTGACATTCATCAGGCTACCCATTCGTTCTATCTAGACACAAAGCCAAAATGGCGTCAACGTGTCTTCCCGGTCACAAACCATGACCAATACGGGCGCGTCTGCTGCCACATCGGGGCGCACGTCCGGCGTGTAGACAGATGCCCTTCGCTCGGCGTCGGTCTGCAAGCGTTGCGAGGTGACTTCAACCGCCATCTGGGCGTGGGGCGTTAAAGCACGACCGCCTGTTGCCGCAACGACGGCCGCCATCAGCAGTCCCAGCGCCACGGCCACGTCCATGCTTGCGCGCAATGCGATGGGCACGCCCTGCGACGGTTTGGGTGTGGCGGCCACAGCTGGCAAAACGGGTTCGGCGCGCCGGCTTCGCATCGCCTGACGCAACGCTGCATCGCCCATCCATAGGGCTTGGGGGTTTTGAGCAGATTTCATGATCGCGACTCCTTGGCTGGTTGTGATGCCCACTGCGTTCATCAGCAAGCCCAGGCCCAGAGTTTGTAAAATTCGCTCGATCAACGCTCGGGTAGCCTTACCCAGATTGGCGGTCGCAACTACCTATTTTTTGATGGCTGCCCCGCGCTTATATTGAGCGCCTCCAACCCAAAGCACCACCATGCGCAACAACTGGATCCTCCTCCCCATCGTTTTGCAGATCGTTCTTGCGCTTGAGGCTTACATCGCCTTGGCTTGGACCAAGGGCAAGGCCGTCAAACACAAGGCGGTTGATCTGCACCGCGCCGCCTTGGACGAAAGCGCTTGGCCCGACACCGTGCGCAAGATCAACAACAACATCCGCAACCAGTTCGAAGTGCCCGTGTTGTTTTACGTGTTGGCGCTCATCCTCTGGCAAATGAACGCGGCCGGGGCTTTGGCACAAACCTTGGCATGGTTGTTCGTGATCAGTCGCGTGGCGCATGCCTTCATCCACACGGGCAGCAACCGTGTGCCCATGCGCCGCAACGTGTTTACGTTTGGCCTGCTGGTGTTGATCGCCATGGGTGTGCTTGTGTTGATCGAAGCCTTCATGCCCGGCGTGGTGACGCCCGCGCTCATGCCCAAGGGCTGATCAAAAAAACGCACCGCCGCGCAGGCTAGCGGCAGCGATGGCCCCTCCACCAGACCGCAATCAGTCAAGCCGCCAGTTCTAGCGCCTCGTTCACACGCCGTGGCCCATGGCGGGCGTCGCTGAGCATGGCACGCAGCCGGGGCAGCGCCTCTTGCGCCGTGCGGCGGCCCAGCGCAATCAATTCGGGCATGGCGCTGGTTTCAAACAGGCCCACGCGGCGCTCTAGTGTGGGCAAGAGCACCAATGTTCGCGGCGCTGCGTTGGCGGCAATGTGAGCGTGCAGCAAGTTGTTGGTGAGTGAGGCTGTGATGCGCGTGGCGAGCCGGGTGGGGCCGTTCACTTTGCGTGGCATGGGCACCGGAAACCCCACCGCCAACACCGTGCGCGCGTGGGCGGCCGAACCGATGGGCAAGGGGTCGCTAACGCTGCCGTCCACCAACAAGCGACCGTCCAAGTGATGAGGCGCAAACAAAAACGGCAGTGCGACGCTGGCGCGAAGCGACTCCCAAAGGCTGCCGTTGGCAAGCACCACGCCGTCGCCGGTGTGCGCGTCCGTGGCGTGAATGCGCAGCGGCGTTTGCAGCGATTCGATGGTTCGCCTGCCAAACGCTTGTTGGAGGCGCTGGATGATGAGCGCGTCGTCACGCAGCGCAAACGATTCGCCAAAATCCACCTTCCCCTGCCGCTTGACGCTGGCACTGGCAAGTTGCCACCAGGCGCCGCGCTGACGTTTGCTGGTGATCTCACGCGACCACAACGAGCATGCGATGTCGATGCTGGTGGCCGCATCGTGCCCACACGCCAAGATGGCACCAAAAATGGCGCCTGCGCTACAACCCACAATCAGGTCTGGCTTGAGGCCCTCTTCTTGCAGCACCTGGGCCACACCCAACGCGGTGATGCTCTTGACGCCCCCACTGCCAAGCACCAACGCAAACGCGGGGCCTTCGCGACGGACGGCCGACTCTGTTTTGTCTATCATTCAATTTCCCCTGGTGCTGTGAAGCACTGACTTTGACCATTGAAGGCTTCAGTGTGGGGAATAGGGGCAAGGCTAAACAGGGCGCTGGCACCAGAATTGCCAACCCTCAGTACCCAATTTTTGACGCGCCATTACCCAGTTTCGAAGGCAGGCAAACGATTCTTGGCCGCCCGGGACTTAGTCGCCGTCAACACCTAGCAGGCTGGCCACGTCGGTGCGCTTGGCGGCGCCCATTTTGTCCAGAACGGTCGAGACGTGGTGCTCGACCGTGCGCGCCGAGCGCGAGAGCTGCTTTGCAATCTCTTGGTTGCTCAGACCTTGTGCCACGTGTCTGGCGATGACCAGCTCTTTCGGAGTAAGCCCAAACTGATTGCTGCGGGTTGCTGTTTGCGGCCCCGATTTGATGCCCTTGAAACCGGTGGTGCTGTACTTTCGCGCCAAACGGCGTCCGTGCTGCGCGCCTTCGGTGGCTCCAATCTGGTCCATGATGCCAATGGCCGTGACGAGGGCATCAGGGTGCGTTTGTGGATCCATGGTCATCAACACCAGCGCTTGGTGGCGAGGCAAGCCCAGCTGAGCCCATTGTTGCGCAGCAGTCACCAAATCCCCCGCCAGCTCAGCGGCGCACGGCGGCGCGTGCGGCGCGGGCATCAAATGATGAGGTTCGCGACCAGCACGGCGATACCAACAAGCCAACTCGCCTCGATCCCAAGCCCCCAGTTCGGGGCACTCGGCCACGGCAAGCTCCACCAGCTTGGCACAAGCTTCATGGTCATCCCGCAGCCACGCTTCTTCGGCCATCGCCATGGCCACCGGCACGATGCGGTCGGGCTCACGCATGGGTAGTGCGATGGCCAGCAACTCGTTCAGCAACACACGCCCATCGCCAAGGTTGCGCAGCATGGTCGAGGTGGCCTTGACTGTGAGCGCTGGGATGCGCACCACAGGAGGCAAGTTTTTGCCGCGCAGCACCTCGTCGACCAAGGCGTCGGCCTCGTCCAAACGGCCCTGGTTGAGTCGAAACTGCCCTAGGATGCCCACCAAGTACGGTGTCCACGAGTCCAAGTCGTGATCGCGGTCAAAGGCAACGCCCTCTTCCAGCATGCGGGCTGCTCGAACGTGGTCTCGTCGGCGCATGGCGCACTCACTGGCGTTGGTATAGACCCGTGCAGCATGTTCATGAAACCCATGCTGCAACGAAATGGCAAGGCTTTGCTCCAGCAAATCGTAACCTCGGTCCTCGCCCGACGTGACCAACGCCGTACCCACATTATTGAGCGCATGCGCCAATGTGTCTTGCACCCCAAATTTTTGCGCCAGCGCAATGGCGCGGTTGCCCCAAGTGCTGGCTTGCTCAAATGCATTGGTAAGCATGTGGTGTTGGGATCGCACGCTGTACGCCATGGCCAACTCGGGGCCCGGCGGCACTGACTCGAGCGTTTTCACTGCCTCTTCCACATACCGATCCGCCTCGGCGCGGCTGCCCATGTACCAATGCAGGCGCGACAACCAGCGCTGATTCATGCCCACGTTGACCTTGTCACCGAGCTGCTTGCGCAGCGCGATGGCTTGGTGGCGGGCATCAATCACATCTTGGTCGATCTTGCCGGCGATGGTGCACTCATAGGCCCAGCACTCGTGCAATTCGGCGCGCACATCGGTGGGCGCCATGCTTGCATGGTCTAGCGCCACCCGGTAGTGCGCGGCTGCCTCGCGGTGTGCCCCTAGCGCTGCTGCCTTGGCGCCCGCTCGCGGCGCCGTGGCCAACACCGCCACTGAGTCTTGAGCATGCTGTGCGTGGTAGGCCATGCGGTCGACCACGTCCATCGAGCCTTGCTGCATATGCTCGTAAATCTCCGCATGCTTGAGCCGACGCCGAACCTCGGGCAATGCGCTTTCCATCGCTCGCCTGGCCAACTCGTGCCGAAACGCCAAGCCCCGATCTTGCCAACGCAACAAACCAGCATCCACGCACTCTTCCACGCCGTCAATGGCCGCTTGGCCGGCCAATTTGCTCAGCAGGCTGAGCTCCATCGAGCCGGGCGCAAGACAAGCGGCTTCAAGCACCTTGCGCGCAGGCGGGCTGACACGCTGGGCGCGTGCCATCACGGCAGCAGCCACCGTGACGGGTACCGACGTGGCCTCGGCACCCTCTTGGGCATGGGCGACGGCAATCACCTCGGTGGCAAAGAACGGGTTGCCACCTGTGACGGTGTGCAGCGCCAACGCGTCCGCGGGGCTGAAGCCGGACAATGCTTCGAGTGCATGGCAACTCAGCGCTTGCAAGTCCACGGTGGTGACGTTGGCGCTGGGCAGTTCGCCCACCACTTGTGTCAGGGGATGCATGGGCCCCACTTCGTCGTCGCGGTAGGAAAGCACCAACAAAGCTGGCCACTGATGCACGCGTCGACCCAGGTACTTTAAAAAATCCAGCGTCAGGTGGTCGGCCCAGTGCACGTCCTCAAACACCAAAACATTGACTTCGCGTTCACCTTTTTTTTGCCCCACGCGACTGCTGGTTGCTTGCAACCAGTTGGCCACCGTTGCAAACAACTCGGCAGGCGGCTTGCGAGCCAAAAAGGCCGCACGCACGTCGGGGCCCAGCATCGAGGCCATGTCAATCACTGGTCCCAGCGGCCGCGGCGTGAACAAGGCTTCGCAACCGCCCCAATGCACGTGTGCGTTTTTCGCGCCGACCAAGGCAGCCCACGCACGCAGGATGCTGGTTTTGCCGATCCCCGCCTCGCCCCGCACCAAAACGACGCGCCCCGACGTGGTGCGCGCGTGAGCAAGCGCTGACTGCAAAGCAGCGATGGCACTCTCGCGTTCTATCAGGGTCGTGTTGGGGGGCATGCACAGGTCCAGGGCGTCCATGCGCCTTCCAAGGACGTTAACACCCAGGGTGTGGTCCATCAACGCCCAAGACGGGTGGACTCACGACAAACGGAGGCTAACGACGATGCCGAGAAGCGCGAGGACTCAATGCATTGGGAAAGTAAATCGCCGTCAAGCTGCGGCTGTGCACCGGGCTGAATCCACCCTGCGTGGCACCCGTGGCGTCAAAGCGGCGCCAGTCTCGCACCCAGTGCACGTGGTCACACACCTCCAGCAGGCCCAGCGTTTCTCGGTCACCGATGAGCAAGCCCTGAACACGCAAACCGTGTTTCGCTTGCGCTTCGTCGAGCTTGGTCAACGACGCTTGCGTGGCACCAAACTCACCGTCACTGACGATCAATAGGTCGGCGTCGTGCCACGCATGCTCGTTCACCATGGCCACGGCATGGTCGATGGGCGTGGTGATGTCGGTGCCGCCGTCAAAGGCTTGGCCGATGAACTCGAGCAACGAGTCAAGGCCTTTCAGACTCAAATCAAGCGTCCACGCCACCACTTCTTGCGCACCCCCAAAAGCCAAGACATGGCACGCGCGTTGCTCTCGGTGGGCTGTGCGCGCGGCCTCGAGCACGACCGCTTTGGCCAGCGCCTCGGGCGCGCCCTTCATCGACCCCGACGTGTCCACGCAGACAATCATCGGGCCACGCTCACGGGTCGCTGTGTCGAGCGCAACAGGGGCGCGTGTGGCGCCACGCGGGTCGCGAACGGCCTCCTGCCATTGGGCCGACTCGTCCCAAACCTGAAGCCGCGACTCGGCCATCCGAGCGCGCCACAACTTGTGCAGCACCGGGTGCGTCCACTGCGCGGCGTCGGCGGGCACCATGCGCGAGATGTCGGCCCCCAGCCGAATGCCGTGAATCTCCCCGGGCGCGTTGGGCAGCACGTTGCGACGCCACACCACGGGCAGGGCCTGCACGGCCTGCGGCTGCGCGTGCAACGCTGCGGCGGCGCTGCTGGGCGCTCGCGGCACCCCGCGCCCGATTTGCTGCAGCAATGCGACGATGTCGGGGGCGGTTGCAATCAACACGCTCAATGCTTGGGCCTGGGCCCAAGCACGCGATGTCAAACGGCCTTGCAAGGCGTCCCACTGCAGCATGGCCAAATCGCCCAAACCTTGCAGCAAGGCACTGATGCGCTCCCAGTCGGTGCGCTGCACCGTCCACTCGGCACGAAACGCCTGAACCATGGTCACCACCGCTTCGGCGCGCGGTTGCCACGCCGGGCGATCGATCAGGCTGTCCAGGTGCCAAAGCACCGTGCGCAGCACTTGCAACGTTGCGGGTTGAATCCCTTGGGCCACGGTCGGCAAAAAAAGCTCGCCCATGACTTGCCGCAGCGCAAGTGTGGCCTGCGGATCGCCCAAATCAGCGTCGAGGGGCGGTAACTCGCCCGCCATCAGTGCCGCGTGCCAGCGTGGCAGATGGGCAATGCGCTCGGCGGTGCTGCCACTGGCGTTGACCAAGGTGCCCAACCACAGCTCCCGCGAGAGCGCCTCAAGGCCGCTGTAGGGATGGTCGATGTCGAGGCCGCTCATGACGCCGCGTCATGCAGCGGCCACTTGCATGGGTGGCGGCTGCTCGCTTCCAAGCGCGGCATCCAACGGCAACTGGGCAAAGCCCTGACGCGCGCATTCGAGCCGCTGGACCAGCGCATCCAACGACAGCACGGCATCTTGATGCAGCGATTGCAATTGGTGTTGCAGCGAAGGTGGCAACCAAAGGTGGGCAGCGCACGTGGCAGAGAGGCGCTGGCTTTGCGCGCGCCAGGCTTGAAGCTGCGTGCGCGGCAACACCAATGCGTCGTCAACCTGGGCCACCCGCGCTTGCACGTGCACGGGGCTGAAACGCTTGCGCAGTTTTTCTTCGAGCACGGCGCTGACCAAGCGCGGCAGGCCGCCTTCGCCGTGCGAAGCTCCCAGCGACCGGGCCAGTGCCAGTTTTCCACTGTCACCATCGGCTTGAGGCTGCAACTGCAGCTCGATTTCAAGCTGTTTTTCAAAGGCCTCAACGGCGCGCGTCAACCATGGCGTGGCTGCGGGGGGCGATTGCATCACCTGGGCTACAAACCAAGCATGCAAGGATGGCAAATGCTCAGGCGTGTCGGCCAGGGCATAAGGCACCAACCACAAGTCCAGTGGCAGCACGTCGGATTGCGCCATGCTGGCTGCTTGCAAGCGCAGCAGTTGCACCAACTGGCGCCAGCGGCGGTCGGACACCGTGATGGCGTGTTGCGCGGCCACGGCTCGCACGGCATGCAGTTGGGTGCGCACTTCGTCGCCCAGCACCACGCCAGGGCTGGCCCTTCGCAGGGCCGCCATGGCTGCCGTTGACACTGGCGCCACGGGATCTGCGGGGTGTGCGTCGTCCAAGTCGAGCAGCGCGTCAAACGCTTCGTTCCCCACCGCCGCAACAGGCACGCGCAGCAAAAAACGGTCGTAAAAGGCTTGCAAGGCGTCTTCGGTGGGCACCTCGTTGGTGGCGCCCACCACACTGATCAACGGTGTGCGCGCACGGCCCGTGCCATTGTCAAACTCGCGTTCATTCAGCAGCGTTAACAAGGCGTTGAGGATGGCCGAATTCGCTTTAAACACTTCGTCTAAAAAGGCCACCCCAGCGGTGGGCAGGTAACCGTCAGTCAAGCGTTCGTAGCGGTCATGCTCAAGCGCTTTAAGAGACAGCGGGCCGAACAACTCCTCGGGCACCGTAAATCGTGTCAACAATCGCTCGAAGTAGCGCGCGTTGGCCAACGTGTGTTGCAACCGCCTGGCCAGTTCGCTCTTGGCGGTGCCTGGGGGACCGATGAGCAACACGTGCTCGCCTGCCAAGGCCGCCAACAGCACCAAGCGAACCGCCACGTCGCGCTCGAGCAAGCCTTGTTGCATTTGGGCCATCAGGGCCCGAAGCTGCGAAGGGGTGGGAACTTGCGCCTGCGTCATGGCATCCATTGTGATAGTTTGCAGCACCTTCACGTTCAACCCCTCAAGGCCCCCCATGAAAAAGTGGATTCACCAAAATCGCGGTTTTTTGCTGTTTTTGCTTTGTTTTGGCGTGATGCGAACGGCCGTGGCCGACTGGAACCCCATCCCTTCGGGGTCCATGCGCCCCACCTTGCTGGAGGGCGACGTGGTGTTGGTTAACCGCGTGGCCTACGACTTGAAAGTGCCCTTAACCGACGTGTCGTTGCTGCGACTGGGTGACCCTCAGCGGGGCGACGTGGTGACGTTCACGTCCCCAAAAGACGGCGTCCGCTTGATCAAACGCCTGGTGGGTGTGCCAGGGGATGTGGTTGAAATGCGGGACGAGCGCCTGATCATCAACGGGGTGCAGGCCGACTACGTCAACATTCATGCTGTGACAGAACCACTGGGTGCCGGCCAAAGTGCAAGTGCCATCCGCGCCACCGAAAGCCTGCACGGTAACGAGCGAACGGTGCAGTTTTTGCCGGACTTGGTGGCCAAACGCAGTTTTCCACCCGTTGTGGTGCCAACCGACCACTATTTGATGCTGGGCGACAGCCGGGACAACAGCATCGATTCGCGCTACTACGGGCTGGTACCCCGGCACTTGCTCATCGGCCGCGCGCACCACTTGTTGGTGTCGGGTGACTCCGAGCGGTGGCGTTTGCGTCTCGAACGTGTGGGCCTGCGGCTTCAATAAGTACCCACTTGGGTTGAAACAACGGCGCCTTGCGCCAACAATGTCGCAGGGGATCGTTGCCGTCAGTTACAGATCACCCCCAAACCGCGCACACGGTGCGACAGTGCACTCATTCGCCCTTCGGCCCGCGCCCCGCCATCTGTGTTTTCAGCCCGCACCGTCATCGTCCAAGCTTTGCTCGTGACAGCCGCTCTGCTCAGCGGCGGCACGGCGTTTGCCCAAAAACTCTACCGCTGTGGCAACAACTTCAGCCAAACGCCCTGTTCTGGCGAAGCCACGGGCAAGCCCTTGCCCAGCGCCGCCAACAGCGTCACCGTCAATGCCGACAAGGGCCTGAACGCCTGCACCAGCGCCGTGCTGGTCAACATGGACGTGCCAACCACCCACCGGGCCTCGATTGAATCGGCAGTGCGCGGCAAGGCAGCCTCGATCAACTACGCCAACCAACCCGTGGTGGCGCGCTCTTACTTGGTGTCGGTGGCCATCCGTGACGCCGTGGGCAGCAAAGTGGGCGCCAAGGCAGTCAACTGCTACCTAAGCGAAGACGAGCAACGCGTGCTGAAGGTGGAGCCCAGCAAAGGCCCCTAGCAGGCTGTCCGTTGGGCGGGCGTTTTCGGGTATCGTGTGGTACCCACCAACGAAAGATACCTTTGGCCAAACCCAATTACGCCTTCGAAAAGCGGCAGCGCGAGCTGGAAAAGAAGAAGAAGAAAGAAGCCAAGGCTCAGCGCAAGGGTGCTCCTGAGTCGGGCGACGACACCATGGGTGACGGCCAACCCGTTGGTACCGATGACGGCACCACCCCCCCAAGCAACCCCGCCGTACCACCGGCGCCATAGCGTCATGGACGACCACAAACCGACGGTTTGGTGAAGTTGACTCATGTTGGCAGGTGTGGCGAAGCAACACCGTTACTGCACCACCTTGACCCACTCGCCCACTTTGGGCTCACCACCGCCGTAGTGGCCATTGAGCAATCGCAATTGCGCTTCAGCCGACGCCCCCAGCGGTGATTGGCGTGCCAGTTCGGCAAAGCCTCCGCGTGGGTACGTCGTTAGCCTGAGCGTCCAGGGTTGCGCGTTGGCGCGCTCAGGCCCGCTCAGCGCACGAAACGACGCCTCGGTTTGTTGCATGGCCGCGCGATGGCGCCCCAAGGTTGCCGCATCACGCGCCGCATAAATGAAGGCGTAGTTGGTGTTGTTGGGCCCGCTCACGATGGTGGTGGTGATGTTTTCTTGCTGGCCTTCTTCGCCCTTGCGAATGCCCACAAAGTGGGTGGCCCGCAGGCCGTTCAAGCTGCGTGCTTCGGTGCGGCCACTGACGGGCTTGATGGCGTTGCGAATGATGTCTTCATGCGTGGTGCCGGCTTTGGCGGGCAGGGTGCGAATGATTAACCCAGCGGTGCCATCGGGCGCCAAAAACGTGAGCGAGTCGGCGTCGTTGTCGACCTTCCAGCTTGGGGGTGCCGTGAAGGCAAAGCCCAGGGGCTCGTGGTAGAAGTTGCGCCCGCGCGTAACGCCCTGCTCTCGTGACTCACCAAACGTCACGCCTTCCATCGCGCGCAGGTGGCGCTGGCGGCCCTCGTCGACGTAGTTGCCTTTGTACTGTTGCGCCACGCGTGTGATGTCGGCCAGGCGCTGGTCGTTGGCAGGGTGCGAACCCAAGTAGTTGTCGCCCCCTTGCGTTTGCCGCCCTTCTGCGCGCGCCCGGTCTGCCGCGTAAGCCTCTTGGTTTTTGAGCACACCAATCACGTCCACCATGTTGCGAGGATCGTGGTTGATGCGGTGAAGGTACTCGGCCCCCAGGCGGTCGGCTTGTGACTCTTGCTCGCGGCTGTACTTGGCCACGTAGCCCGCGGCAATGCCTTGCGACACCTGGTTGGCGGCTTGCGCGGCGCCCCCCACACCTGCACTCTCGAGCAACACGCCCAGCACGGTGGCGGCCACCACACCAACGCCAGCGTTTTGCGAGCGCGTGGCACGCTGCGCACCATGGCGCGCGGTGACGTGCCCGATCTCGTGCCCCAGCACACCGGCCAAGTCAGCCTCGCTGGCCATGTAGGCCATGATGCCGCGCGTGACATAAACGTAGCCCCCGGGCAGCGCGAAGGCGTTGACCTCGGGGCTGTCGAGCACGGTGAACTTCCATTGCAACTGCGCGCGTTCGGACTGCTTGGCAAGGCGCTGGCCCACCTCGTTGACGTAGGCTTGCAGGCGCGGGTTCTTCAGTTCGCCGTACTCTTGAAGCACCTGCTCGTGCGCCTTGGCGCCCTCAGTGAGTTCGGTGCGCTCGTCCATCACGGTGCGCTCCGACCGCCCCGACACCGGGTTGACCGTCTTGGTGCCGCAGGCCACCATCAACGACAGCGCCAGGCTGGCCACGGTCAAACGAATCAGTTTCGAGCTCACGTGCATCACGGCAGCATCCTTCAACGAAGTGATTGATCAGCGTTTGGTTTTTTCAGTCACAGGGGCACCGGCGGCCTTCCAAGCGGCAAAGCCCCCATGGATGTGGGCGACGTTGGCAAACCCCATCTCTTGCATGGTGCGGGCCGCCAGCGCCGAGCGCCAGCCCATCGCACAAAAGAGCACGTAGCGCTTGGCGGGGTCGGCAAAGGCTTGGTGGTGATATTGACAAGTGGCGTCGACCCAAAACTCCAACATGCCACGCGGCGCATGCACAGCGCCCGGCACCACGCCTTCACGCTCGAGCTCGCGCACGTCACGCAAATCAACCACTTGGGCGCCCTCGGTTTGCAGGCGGCGAGCTTCATCAACGCTGACGGTTTGCACCAGCGCCATGGCTTCATCAACCAAGTCTTGGGCCGTTTTGATGGGGGTGCTCATGATTTTGTCCATGCCATTCTAGATAAGGGTGGCGCGTGCCCTGGGTCAGCGTATGGCTAGAGGGTACAACCGGTTCAACACCCCCAACATGGCATCACGCAAGGCGGGCTGCAAGGCGGCCGCCGACAGCACCACCGGCGTTTGATCCTCTGCCTGGTCACGCTGCTGCCACAATCCGAGCGTCACGGCGCGTTGTTGAGCAAGCGCATCTTGCACCAGCGCGCGCCAATGTGTGGGCACGTCGCCCTGCTTCCAGTCGCCACGCCCGCGACCAAAGTGCGCCACGGCCAAATAGCGAAGCAGCGCGGCCTCGGCCATGGCGTCCATGGCGGGGGCGCTCCATGCCAACCAAGAGTTTTGACGACCGCGAAGCACATTGACACCGCGCGCAGCGCCCGCAGCGGCCATGGCCCCCAACACCGCACCCGCCAGCATGCCGCCGCCCAAGGTTAAGCCAGCGCTGCCGACGTCGGCGACCAACCCACCCAATGCGCCCGTGACGGCGCCACCCACCAACGCAGCCTTGCCCTCATTGAGGTGCAACTTCATCTCAAAGTGTTGGGCAATCAATTGTTGAAGCTCGCCCTGCGCTTGGCCATCAAGGCCGTGCATGGCAATCAAACGCCCGGTGCTGGACCGAACTTCTGCGTCAACCTGCGCGGCCAGGGCCCGTTGCGCCGCTTGTACCTCCGGCGGCATCAAGTTGTCAAGGCTGCCGCGCCGGGCCTCGTCGGCTGCGGTCGCCACCGCACTGGTGGCGCCGTCCATCGCTTGTCGCCACAACACCTTGGCCGCTGAACCCAGCTGCCGCAGCGTGCCACGCATGCCGACGGGTTCAGGCAGCGGCTCACGCATCACCGCAATGCGCGTTAGGCTTAGAGCAAGCTCCTGCATCGCAGCGTCAAACGTGGCCATGCGACGCACCTGCCACGCATTTCGCAGTTGCGCCATGGCGGTGCGCTTGTCGGCCGGCAAAGCGGCCTCCACGGCCTGAAGCAACACAAACTCTTGCACCCAGCAGCGCGCAAAGGCGTCCATCGGCATCACGTCGTGCACGTGTGCAAAGCCCTGCAGGTGGAGGCGCCAGCGCGCCAGTTCTGCATCCTCGACACTGGGCTCACGCGGCGCGCCCAGCTGGTTCAGCAGCACCACCACGGGCTTGCCCATCCAAGCCAGCAGTTCCATCTCGGGCGCAATGTAGGTGGCGGCTTCGGGCGTTTCTGACGCGTTGACCAGGTACAGCACCACATCGGCACGGTCGCGCACGTTGCGCATGGCTTGCTGGCTGGCGTAGAAGGCACGGTCACGAAACCGGTCCCACACTTCACTGAGAAACCATCCGACGGGTTGCGTGGCCCCGCGCAAACGTTTGACGAGTCGCACGCTGTCACCAAAGCCTGGGGTGTCCCACAGCAACAGCGCGTCGCCCTCGGGCGACTCAATCAGGGGGTAGTCTTCGGCAAACTCCGTTACGTGCGGCGCGTCGCGCACCTCGCCCACGTCGCGCGCCAGCAGGGTTCTTGCCAACGTTGTTTTACCGGCATTGGTGTGCGAGATCAGCGAAAGCGATACCGAGGTCATGCACCGCCCTCAGGCACCCCGGGCGCCCGTTGCGGCGCTTGGGACCCCCTAGCAGGCTGTTGAACCACGGTTGAGCTAACCACGTTCATTAGCGTGGTTAACGGCCGCTTCGAGCGCACGCGCGGCATCGTCGACGTTGAGCTTGCTCAAATTGACAAACACCGGCGGCGCCAGGTTGGAGCGCTGCGCCAAACCCTCCCACGCTGCGCGACGCTGCTGCACGCGTTCACCGTCGCCCCCAAAGCGCGAATTGAAAGCTGCCTCGTCCACCACCATCACCACCGTGCCGCTGCGCCCAGCACGGGCTTGCAGCGCTTGCACAAAGCGGCCTTGGGCTTCCGCTTCGGGCGTGGCACTCAAATCAAACAGGGCGAGCTTGACGGCATCACTCTCCAGCGCCGTGCTGTTGGCCACAGCCTCTTCAGCGCCGTAGGCTGCCAGCGGTGCAATGCTCAGCTCCGCTTTATCGCCAAACACGCGGCTGACGAGTTTTTGCAAACCCAAGGCCGCACTGGCATCGGGTGGCGAGCCATGGGCATGAACGCGCACGCTCGACGCTGTGCTGCGGTGGTGCTGCAGCAAGCGCTGGTGGTACGGGTCGTCGATGGCCACCGGCAAGCGCCGCGCCAACCACGCGCCGCGCAACAAGCTACCCAAGCCGAGCAAAAGGCGCGGCAGCACCACCCACAAACCCAGGGTGGCGGCATACCAATGAATCCACGGCGCCGCCTCGCCTTTGGCCTCGTAGCCCGACTGCACCCGCAACGCCGTCACGGCAGCCTCGTCAGGCAAGGGCTTGCCCGTCACCCAGGCCGCGGGTGCCAGTGCTTTGGAAAGCACGTTGTGCACCGTGGGCGATTCTAAAAATGTGCTCTGCCATCCAGCACGGTAATCAAGCACCAAACCCCGCACGTACATGCCCGCGATCAAGCCCAGCGCCAGCGCAGCGGCGCCCAGGTGCAACACCGCGCCAGCGCGCGCCACCGTCATGGGCCACGACACTCTGGACCAGGCCGTGGCGTAACTGGCCAGCGCTGGGGTCTTGCGCGTCACACCAGCAACCTTGGCCGCCAATCGAGCCCCGATGAATTTGCGCAACCGCCCACCGGCCCTCGGCGGCCCGCCAAGACCCCGCAGCCAGGCCACCAGCAAAACCGCGTAGATCACCACATTCCACAAGACGATGGCCCAGACCGGAACGGACAACAAGTCGATGCGTTGATGGGTGCCCACGTCGTACACGATGGCACCGACGGCAAAGGCCACCACCGCGACAACAGCCAACCAGCCCCAGCGCCAACCGCGCATGGCCAACGCATTGCGAACGCCTTCATCGCGGGGCGCCAAGCGCTGCATGGCCGCATGGGCACGCGCTTGAACGAAGGCGGCAGCGGACGCATGAGGGCCCACCGATTCAGTCGCCACGCGACTGGCCCACAGCGAGTCGGCTTGGGTCCACAGCGGGTTGTCTTTGGTGTCGCTGTTAAGCGCTTCGTAGGCACGCAGCAGCAATACCTCGCGCGCACCTTGGTCGCTGAGATGGGCGGTGGCGTCACGCGCCCGCTTGGCCGCACCAACGGCTTCACGCGCTGCAGCGTCAGCACCTGCTGGTGGACTTGGTGGCGAAACGGGCAGTGAAAGGGGTTGGCCTGGGGTCATGGTGCGAGTTTAGGGGCACTTGCCATCAGCCGGCCGCAGGGGCCCTGTGCCTAACGAATGCGCAGCAGCACGCCCCGCCGTGCCACGATGCGCGCCTCACGCTCAAATCGGTTGCACCAATAAGCTGGCATGCCCTGGCACCAAAGCGCGGCGCTGGATGCCATATAGAGGGGCAGCATCAAGGGGCCCCAGCGCTCGTACTGAGCCACGTGGGCATGCTCGTGCGTGCGCCACCGCGCCAACGTTTGGTTGTCAGTGCCAAGCACGACGTGCCCCAAGGTGATTGCCTGCACGCTCGTGCACGACGCCATCCAGCGGCCCAAGCCACCACCGGCTACTTCAAACACCCCGCGCACCACCTGCACGCGCCCGCCACCGACCCATGCCACAACCAGGGCCAGACCACCCAGCGCGGTGGCCGGTGACGCCCACAAGTAGCGCATGGGGGCAGACGCACGCAGGCAGCGAGCGACATATTTGACGGATTCAAGCAAGCGCACGGGCGATGAGGATTTTTTGAACATCGGACGTGCCTTCGTAAATTTGACACACCCGCACATCCCGGTAAATGCGCTCCACGGGGAAGTCGTTGACATAGCCGTAGCCACCAAACGTTTGGATCGCGGCAGAACACACACGCTCGGCCATCTCGCTGGCAAAAAGCTTGGCCATGGCCGCCTCTTTAAGGCAAGGCACCCCGGCGTCTTTGAGGGACGCAGCATGCCAAGTCAATTGCCGCGCCGCTTCAATCTGCGTCGCCATGTCGGCGAGCCTGAACTGCACCGCTTGGTGGTTGAAGATGGGTTGCCCAAACGACACACGGTCTTTGCTGTAAAGCAAAGCAGCCTCAAACGCCGCACGCGCCATGCCAATGCTTTGTGCCGCAATGCCGATGCGCCCGCCCTCCAAGCCCGACAAGGCAATCCGCAAACCCTGCCCCTCCTCACCCAGGCGGTAGGCCTCGGGGATGCGGCAGTTTTCAAACAGAATTTGTGCCGTGTCGCTGGAGTGTTGCCCCATTTTTTCTTCCAGCCGCGCCACCTTGTACCCCGGCGTGCTGGTGGGCACGATGAAGGCACTGATGCCCTTCTTGCCCGCCGCTTTGTCAGTGACCGCCATCACGATGGCCACGTCGCCATGCTTGCCGCTGGTGATGAACTGTTTGACGCCGTCCAACACGTAGTGGTTGCCGTCCTTGCGCGCCGTGGTGCGCAGACCCGCAGCTTCCGAGCCGACGTGCGGCTCGGTCAAGCAAAAGGCACCCAGCATGTCGCCGCGCGCCAAGGGCTTGAGGAATTGCTCTTTTTGGGCCTCATTGCCAACCATCATCAAGATGGAGCAAACGGGGCAGTTGTTGACGCTGACGATGGTGGAAGCACCCCCGTCGCCCGCTGCAATCTCTTCCAGCATCAATGCCAGCGCCAGGTAGTCAAGCCCCGCACCGTCGTACTGCGTTGGCACGGCAATGCCATAACAACCCAGTGCCGCCAAACCTTGCAGCTCAGCCGCAGGAAAGTGATGCGACTGGCTCCACTGGGCAGCTTGCGGCGCAATCTTGTCTTGCACGTAACTGCGCACGGCGTCGCGCACCATCAAATGATCTTGACTCAGCTGCATGTGAAGTCCCCGCCGCGAATCACCGACCGAGAAGTCTCGGGCAAGGCGTTGTACGCGCTAAACGCACTCTAACCAATCCACAAGGTAGACGAGCCCAATCACTCACATCGTTTCAGCAAACAACTCGCGCCCAATCAACATGCGACGGATCTCGCTCGTCCCTGCACCAATCTCGTACAACTTGGCGTCGCGCCACAGCCGGCCCAGTGGGTAGTCATTGATGTAGCCATTGCCCCCAAAAATCTGAATCCCCTCGCCCGCCATCCAGGTCGCCTTCTCGGCACACCAAAGAATCACACTCGCACAATCTTTGCGAACTTGGCGCACATGATCACTGCCCAAGGCGTCAAGATTTTTCCCCACCGTGTAGCAAAACGCGCGGCCCGCTTGCAGCACCGTGTACATGTCGGCCACCTTGCCCTGAATGAGCTGAAACTCACCAATGCTCTGCCCAAACTGCTTGCGGTCGTGTGTGTACGGAATCACGCTGTCCATCACCGCCTGCATGATGCCAATGGGGCCCGCTGCCAGCACAGCGCGCTCGTAGTCCAGGCCACTCATCAACACCTTGGCGCCCCCATTGACGGCCCCCAAGATGTTTTGCGCTGGCACCTCTACGTTGTGAAACACCATTTCGCCGGTGTGGCTGCCGCGCATGCCCAACTTGTCGAGCTTTTGCGCCGTCGAAAAACCCGGCATGCCCTTTTCAACAATGAACGCGGTGATGCTTCGAGCGCCCCCACCGGCCGCACGACCGCCCGAAGGCCGGTGCGCCCCCTCGGGGGGCAGCGAAGCGTGGGGGTTGTCTGCTTCGGGCTCGGTCTTGGCGTACACCACCATCGTGTCGGCATCCGGGCCGTTGGTGATCCACATCTTGGTGCCATTGAGCACGTAGACACCACCCTTCTCGACGGCCTTGAGCTTCATTGAGATGACGTCACTGCCCGCACCCGGCTCGCTCATCGCCAGCGCCCCTACGTGCTCGCCACTGATGAGTTTGGGTAGGTATTTTTGTTTTTGCGCTGCATTGCCGTTGCGCTTGAGCTGATTGACACACAGGTTGCTGTGAGCGCCGTAACTCAAGCCTACCGAAGCGCTGGCGCGGCTGATTTCTTCCATCGCCACCATGTGCGCGAGGTAACCCATGCCAGCGCCGCCCTCGGCTTCTGGCACCGTGATGCCCAGCACACCCAAGTCGCCCATCTTGCGCCAAAGGTCCATCGGGAACTGGTCACTGCGGTCAATCTCGGTGGCGCGCGGCGCAATCTCGGCCTGCGCAAACGTGCGAACAGCGTCGCGCAGCGCATCGATGTCGTCACCGAGGTAAAAATTCAGACCTGGAAGGCTCATGGCGGATTGGCTCCTGCAATGCACAGTAATCATACGCAGCCGCTGCCCGGCCACCCGAGCAAGAGGGCATTCGGCGACAACTAAGGGCGCTGCGCCGCCTCCAGCCTTTCTTGGGTTGGCGGGTGGGTCGACATCCACACGGGCAAGTCATCCAACCCCATCTTCTCTTGCTGCGCCAACAGTTTTCGCCAAACGGCGGCTTCAGTGCCCGCAGGCAAATTGGCAAACTTGGCAAAACGGCGCCCAAACACATCAGCTTCACGTTCAGCGTCGCGGCTGTGGTGAAAGGTCTGCAAGGTCGCCACAGCCGTCGACACCACGGTTGAGAAGTCACCAAAAACGGCACCGGCAACGGCCAGCAAGCCGATCGAGCGCATCACCGACTGCATGCTGTGGCGATGCACCACGTGGCCCAGTTCGTGTCCGAGCACCGCCATGATCTCGTCATCGGTCAACGACTGGGTCATGCCGTCAAGCATCACGATGGCGCCGTTGGGCAGGGCAAACGCGTTGAAGCCACCCGCTTCCACCTCTTTCTCGGGTCGCGCGTCGGTGGTCGCTCTTGGCGCGCCGCGCCCTGTTGTCGCGTCCCCGTCTTCGGTCTCAGCCTCGGGCGCCTTGCGCTGATGCGCCCGATCATCGTCATCGCTGCTGCGAAAGAAATGCAGCACAGCGGGGTGCGCGGGTTCCATCGCGCGCGCCAGGTCGTCAAAGCGGCGCTTCAACGCTTCTTGCCGCGTCAGGGGCACGGCCGTTGGGGCCAACCACTGGGTTTGGACCGATGAAAAAACCGCATCACCGATGGCGCGATCAACGCGCTTGGGCACCACCACCATCGAAGCCTGCGCCGCCAGTGACGCACCTTGTCGGTCAAACCAAACCAGCAACACCAACGTCGCCACCAGGCAAGCCAAAACAGCGGGCCAAGAGGCTATGAGCCGTGCTGCGCTGGGCAAGCGGCGTGGATGCAGCCGTTGGACACGGTCCGCCAGCGCATCGGCCAAAGATCTCGCGTCGTCGTCAACCCAAAGTGTGCTGCCGTCGGGCAGTGCGAGTGCAAGCGGCGCATGGTCCCATCGTTCGCTGATTCGTACGCGTTTGAGCTTGTGTCGCATGGGCAGGCCCCCATTCGATCCAGTCGCCTGGGCATCAGCGCCAATTACTGTGGCGCCCGGCAAACCATCTGCAAACGCCATGGACACGTCAGGCGCAATGCGCAACAAGTCGCCCTCCAACAAGAGATGCGCGGGGCGGCGCTGCGACGACTTGCCGTCAAACCAAACGCCGGTGCCCTGCAAGCCCGTGGGAGCCGTGCTGTTGTTGCCCATGCCTACCATCCCAAATCCAGGCCAAACATATCAACTGAGGCATCCCCTGCGGCACGCCGGGTGCTTGGCGCCGCCACCGTAGCCACGGCGGCCCCGAGCGGCGTGGGGGACTCAACGGCAATAGCTTGCACCCGAAACCGAGCAATCGCAACGGCCGCAAAAGGCCAGTAAAGGCCCAGGGTGACAAGGGTCAGCAGCATCTGCGAAATCACCAAGCGCCAAAGCGGCCACCCGCGCATGGTGCCTTGAAACTGCACCGCACCCAGCTTGGTGTGCGACCACACAATGTGTTGCATGCGCGCAGCAAAATAGGGCCACACCATCAGCCACGTGAATAGCCCAATGGCAGCACCCACGGCCATGGCGACAAAACCGCCCCTGGCACCGCCGTCACCGCCCACACCCACCGCGGCAATCACCCCTATCAATGGCACCGACAACGCCCCCAACACCACCGTCAAGGCGATGGCCTTGGCGTACAGGCCGTAGAACTCGGGGCCGGCCGACGCAAAACTGAACGTTCGATCGCCATAGAACGCATGGTGGTGTTGCAACTGCTTCAATCGCGAGTGGGCCCACGGAAACCCCACCACCGTGGCAACGCCCGCCGCCCCAAGCCACCCCGCATGGAAGCCCAACGCCTGAAACACGCTGCCCGCCGTCCAAAGCAGCAGCAGCGGGACGCACACGGCATACACCTTGGCGCGAGGCACATTGAAGCCAAAACGTATGCCACGCCAACTCGAATTGGCCAAGCGAAACCGCTGCGCGCTGGCGAACAGCAGCGGCCCCACCACACAAAAGACGGCCAGAACCACGAGCCCCACCACGGGGGAGAGATCGAACGAAAAGCTCCAAATCGCCAACAACACAAGCGCCACCACCCGCCCCATCAAAATGCGTTTGGCGTCCCCGTGGAAGTCAAAACGATCACCCCCCAACGACGTGTTTTGTGCAAACCACCGTGCTTTGCGCACCTTGGCCCAAGCTGAATAGACGCCCACGGTGATCAAGGTTAGGAATACATTGACCACCCAGATGCGAAAGTACTCTGCCCCCGTGCCGTGAAACTTGAGATTCTCTCGGTGAACCATCACGGCGGGCGGCGTGTCAGGGGTCTTGACGCCCAGCCCCATTTCGCGGCGCAGCGGCCCGTCTTCCAAATCGTGAACCCAAGCGGGCACTGGCGGGCGTTCGGTGGGCAATGGCGAGGGGTCAGTGGGCATGCACGAAGCCAAGGTTTGCAATCTTCACGGCGGCTACACTTAAAAGACGTTGACGTCGGCGTCGATGGTAGTTGAAACACACCATGGTTAATCGCAAACTCAGCGAACTGTCCTTCCCGCACACCACCCCGCCCGCACGCGGGACGACCACCGTGCTTGCCCCTGGGGTGCAATGGCTGCGGATGGGCTTGCCGTTTGCGCTCGATCACATCAATCTTTGGCTGCTGCAGGACGAAATTGACGGGCGACAGGGATGGACCATCGTCGACTGCGGCATTGCAGACGACGCCACACGCGCGGCCTGGGAAACGCTCTTTGCAACGGCGCTGCAAGGCCTTCCGGTCTTGCGCGTGATCGTCACGCACATGCACCCTGACCACATCGGCCTGGCCGACTGGCTGACGCAACGCTGGGGCTGCTTGATGTGGATCAGCGCCACCGATTTCAACGTGGCCTGCAGGGCCTCGCAAGGCAGCAATGGCGGTTTTGGCGGTGACGCAGCCGCGCACTTTTTTGCCCAACACGGCATCACCGACGCCGACTCGCTGGAAAAAGTCCGAAAGCGAACCGGCTACTACCAAACCATGGTGCCCAGCGTCCCCGCCCGATTTCATCGCCTGATGGACGGCATGCGCGTGATGATCGGCGGCCACGCATGGCAGTGCATCGCTGGTTATGGTCACGCCCCCGAGCACATGGCCCTGCACTGCGAATCGCAGGGGCTGTTGATCTCGGGTGACATGGTGCTGCCGCGCATCTCCACCAACGTGATGGTGGTGGAAGTCGAACCCGAGTCCGACCCTCTGACACTTTTTTTGGCGTCCATCAAGCGCTTTGAGCAACTGCCCGCAAGCACCTTGGTGCTGCCTTCGCACGGCCTGCCGTTTGTTGGCCTGCACCAGCGTGTCGCCCAACTGATCGAACACCACGACGAGCGATTTGAATCGGTGCTAAAAACCTGCGCCTTGCAACCCACAAGCGCCGCCGAACTGTTGCCGGTGCTGTTTCACCGCAGCCTTGACTTTCACCAAACCACCTTTGCCATCGGTGAATCGATCGCGCACTTGCATGCACTGTGGTTCAAGGGTCAACTGGTGCGTCACATTGGCGCCGACGGTGTGCACCGATTTTCGCCCGTGTAGCAGCCAGCAGCCTTGCCTGCGATTGCCGCGGGCGACCGCACCCCCACTACTTGTTCGCATTGGCGAAGAACAAGGCTTCACCACCTATTTTGTAGCCGTCGATTGAAGCCTGCCCTTCGGCCGACACGACCCAGTCCGCAAACGCTTGGGCCAACGCAGTCTTGGTGTGTGGGTGCTTGGCGGCATTGACCACCATCACGCCATACTGGTTGAAAAGGCGCTTGTCACCCTCCACCAACACCACCAGGTCGCCCCGGTTTTTAAAGTTCAGCCACGTGCCTCGGTCAGCCAACACGTAGCCGCCCAACGACGCGGCCATGTTGATGGCCGGACCCATGCCGCAGCCGCAGGCCTTGTAGCCGCTTGGCTTGTTGGCCTCCACGTCCACCCCAGCGGCTTTCCAATAGCGCAGTTCGGCAGCATGCGTGCCGCTCTTGTCGCCTCGGGATACAAAGTCTGCCCTGCTGGTGGCAAGCTTGCCCAGGGCGGCAACGATGTCGTTGCCACGGGTGTTGAAAGGGTCAGATTTGGGGCCGACGAGAACAAAGTCGTTGTACATCACCGGCAGTCGCTTCAAGCCAAACCCTTCAGCCACAAACTTTTCCTCGGCCACTTGGTCGTGAACAAACACCACATCAGCATCGCCGCGGCGCCCCGCGTCAAGTGCCTGCCCTGTGCCCAAGCGCCACCACGCGCACATCGATGCCACTGGCCCTTTTAAAGGCTGGCAACAAATGCGCAAACAAACCCGATTGCTCCGTCGACGTTGTGGAGGCCATCACGATCGTGCGGTCTTGGGCCTGGCCGGGCATGGCCACGCTCACCAGCACGCAGGCAACCCACAACATGCGACCCGAGAAACGACTGACATTCATGGCTGGCGATCCTGAAGATTGAAGGTGGTCACAACGCGGGCCACGCCATCGATTCTTCCTGAACCACAGCACCCTGGCGATAGGCAACACATTGCATAGCGCTTGCATGCAGCACACTGGTGCCAACGCCCAGCGCAAAACCCCCACCGAAACAAAATGAAAATGCACCCCGTGGACACCCACCAATCGCCCACCACACCGCACGCGCTCGACATCCACTTGCAGTACTCCTTCGAGTCGCGCGGCCAGAGCGGGGCAGACGTTGAAAACCCCTTGTTTGACCTGTTGACGGCGCTTCAGTCACAGGGGTCCATCACCCACGCCGCCAAAGCCATGGGACGCTCCTACCGCCACGTCTGGGGCGAGGTCCGTCGATGGGAGACCGTGCTGCGCATGCCCCTGGTAACCTGGGAGCAGGGCAAACGGGCCCAACTCACTGCGTTTGCATTGCGCCTGATGTGGGCCGAGCGGCAAGCGCGGTCTCGGCTGACGCCGCACCTGGAGGCGCTGCGCGCTGAACTTCGACACGTCCTTGCCCACGCCCACGACGACGCCTATGCGGTGGTAGAAATGCTGGCCAGCCACGACATGCAGTTGCCAGCCTTGCAGGCGCTGGTGGAGCGCCATAACGTGCATTTAAGCCTCAGCTTTGCAGGCAGTGCCGAGGCCTTGCGCCACCTCAACGCCGGCGTTTGCGCCCTGGCGGGCTTTCACATGCCCCGGTTGACGAGCGCGTCGCAGACGTTTGCCAATGCACTGCGTCCCCTGCTGCGCCCCGGCGACCACAAACTCATTGGCAGTCATCAACGCACCCAGGGTTTAATTTACAGCAAAGCCATGGCCCACAAGCTCGGGACGCCCACGAGCATTGAAGCGGTGTTCGCGCCGCAGTCGCTTTGGCGTTTTGTCAATCGACAACCGGGATCAGGGACACGGCTGCTAACAGACCATCTGTGCGCAGAAGCTGGCCTGGACATCCTGGCATTGAGCCACTACGACGCCGCTGTCGAATTCACGCACGTGGCCGTGGCCGCCAGCATTGCGGCAGGCGAAGCGGATGTTGGCATGGGGGTCGAAGCGGCCGCCGCCACGCACGGTCTAGGGTTCATGCCGTTGGTTGAAGAAGATTACTACCTGGTGTGCTTGAAGGATCAGCTCCACAGCCCCGCCATCCAGCGCATTCGCGACGCGCTCACATCCCCCGCGTGGGCGCGCGCACTGAACACACTTCCCGGCTACCACCCTCATCAGCCCGGCGATGTGCTGTCTTTGACTCGTGCGCTGCCTTGGTGGGCGTTTGCGAAGGCCAAACAAGGTCCCACGGCCACCAAAGCCGGCGCCCAAGCAACGTAAATTTCGCACAACTTCTACGTCCATTACTTACCACCCAAGACCGGATGGGTTGCCTACCGTTGCGTCTGTGCTGTTGACATGGTGTCAACCCCAAAAAAACACAAGGACGCTCCCCATGCTTCACTCAACGCGCTTGGCTTCATCAAATTCCGGCTTCCAACCCATCGCTGGAGGAGCGTCACCCGTGTCACCCAGCGCGCCCACGGCACGCATGCCCGTGCGCAAGGCACCTGCTGCGCTGGCCAAGGCTGCCACCCCTTCAGCCAAAGAGCCCATCAAAGTCGACAGCCAAGCGTTGCTCGCCTTCATGCTCGACGAAATTGACCACGCCATGCTGTTGGTCGATGGCGCCACCTTGATTCATGCCAATCGCGCCGCCCGTCAAGAGCTGGACGGCAAGCGTGGGGGCGACCACCCCCTGGTCGTTCGCGATGGCGTGGTTACCGCGCGCCGGGCTGCCGACGCTGCGGCAATCGACGAAGCCATCCTTGCCGCCAAAGAACGCGGTACCCGCAAGTTGCTGGCCCTGGGTGACAAAGCGCAGCGCGTGAACGTTGCCGTCGTCCCGATGGCCGTCACGCCGGGCGACGATCACGCTGCTGTCTTGCTGGTGCTAAGCAAACGCCAAGTGTGCGGCGATTTGGCCATTTTTTGGTTTGCACGCACGCATGGGCTGACCCAGGCCGAAAGCGTGGTGCTTCACGCACTTTGCAAAGGCCATGGGCCGAGCGAAATTGCGCAAAAAAACGCTGTGGCCATCTCCACGGTGCGCACCCAGCTGGCATCCATTCGGGCCAAGACCCTTATGCCCAGCCTGCGCGAACTGGTCAACCAGGTGGCCTGCTTGCCACCCCTGGTGCATGCGCTGGCCGGTGTGCGGCCCCATTGAATGGGTGGCCGCAACTGCACGGCCGCAATTGATCAATTTCAGGGAAGCTGTTAGCGTGATGGCATGCCACGTCCATCGCCTGCCGCCGCTGCGCCATCCCTGGACGCTGCGTTGCCCCAAAACCTCCATGGTCTGGTCAACGCCGGCGTCTTGCGCAGCTACCGCAAAGGCACCCTCATCATCGACGAAGGCTCAAACGGTGACACGTTGTACGTCATCGTCAAGGGCAGCGTCAAGGCTTTTTCTGCCGATGCGCGTGGGCGCGAAGTCACCTTCGGCGTTTATGGTGTCGGCGAATACTTTGGCGAAATGAGCCTCGATGGCGGACCACGCTCGGCCAGTGTGATGGCCATGGAAGCCAGCACGTGCGCTGTCTTGGCCCGCCAAACCCTGCGTGACTACATTGCCACACACCCCGATTTTGCATTTGAGTTGATCGGGCGCGTCATCCAGCGCGCTCGCGCCGCCACCGTCAACGCGCGCAACATGGCGCTGTTGGACGTCTACGGCCGCGTGGTGCAACTGCTTGATTCCCTCGCCACGCCTCAACCCGATGGCAGCCGCGTCGTGGCCGATCGCCTCACCCATGCCGACATCGCAGCGCGCGTGGGGTGCTCTCGCGAGATGGTGTCAAGGCTGCTGAAAGATCTGCAACGCGGTGGTTACACCGAACAACGCTTGAACCGCGTGGTGCTGCTCAGGCGTTTGCCACCGCGCTGGTAAAACACGCCACACAAAGCGTTGGCGCCTAAACCCACTCTCGCGATGCCATCGCGAAGAGTGTTCGCCACGGTGCAAATTCGGGGTTGGTGCCTTCGGTTGCTTGGGCGATCATGTAAGCGCCTATCCCTGCCCCCAGTTTGGCGCCCATGGCTGAATCCAGGTGCGTGTGCACGCCCGCCAGCTCGCGCCGCTTGGCCACGGCGGCCGCCAGGTTTGGCAGCGCGGTGGCATCGCTTGCACCAGTGAGTGCATGAAGAACCACGGCCATGGCATGCGCGTAGGTACCATGGCCACTTGGGAAGCTGGCGTGCGCGGGTGACGGTACCCAGGGCCTGATGGTGGTGTCAACTTCGTGCGGGCGCTTGACACCCATGAGGTGCTTGAGCACGTAAATGGGCGGCGCGTGCACGTCGGCCACGACGTCCATCACTTCGCCGGTGTAGGCGTAGCGCTCAATCGGCGCGTCGTGCATTCGCAGCGCGTGGACGAAGGGCCATGTCGGGTTTTCAGCTTCGACAGCGATGAAATCAAGGTTGACCTCGCCCAACCGAAGCTCGTCTGCCACCTGCTTGACGGCCGCTTTGGCCTGAGCCTGCGGGTAGGCCACCGCATGGTGTTTACCGTCGATGGTGAGCCTGAAGTGCTTGCCTGGGTAATCGGCGCGAATGGCGGCCAACATGGGGGTGGACGCCAGCAGCATTCGTTGTCGGGATCCGAGCCTCACGAGTTGCTCAACCTCGGCCTCATGTTTTTCCAGTCTGGAGTCGATGGTCTTTTTGTCGCCACGCCGACTGGCTTTGATGTGACCGGTGTAGTTCAGTGCGTCCAGCGCCCTTAAAAACACACCCACACCCACACAGTCTTGGTAGTCTGTCACCAACGATTGGCTGGTGGTGCGCAAATTGACGCCTCGCGGCGGGTTGATACCTGTCGGCGGGTTGATGCCCTGGGGAGGGTTGATGCCAAGAACTGAGACGTTGCCTCTTGGCGGATTGATACCCATGACGCCCCCTTTGAAAGTGACACACCCGCACTGCTAAAAAACCGGTACAACGAAACCTACCCAAAGCATTGATCACTATTCCCCGATGCCAGCGCAACGCTTGGGCTCAAAGGGGAATGCCGGCACGCAGAAGCGCATTCGCCTCGCGCTTGGCCACAGGCCGTCCCGCCGCCATGTGAGAGTCTAGAAACGCCGCTACCGAGGCAGTGGGGCGCAGTTGCAAATAGCGATTCGCCGCAGCACTTGCCTCGCTCACGAGGCCACTGTCGTGCAACGCAATGATCAATACGGCCAAGCTGGGTAGGTGGTTGGGGTTGGCCACCGCCGAGCGTCTGGCGTGATGAAGGGCCACTTCGTACTGGCCAGCGGCGCCGTACACGGTGGCAGCGTACGCGTCATAAAAATAGGCCATCGGATCCAAGGGCGAGAGTGCTCGCGCTTGTTCGAGTGCAGTGACGCCATCTTGTGCACGATCTTGACAGGCCAGCACCCGCGACAAAATGAGCCAAGCCAAAGGTTCGTTGGGGTTGCTGTTGAGTGCCAGGCGAAGGTTTTCTTCGGCTTTGTCGGCATCGTGTTCGATGGCAGCCGCCAAATGCCCCACCAGGGTTCGTGCCAGGGCGTGATGCGCGTCAATGTCCAGGGCTTTTTGCAAAAAGCGTTGCGCCAGGTCGATGTCTTTTAGCGGCTGTTGGCTCCACTTTTGCAGCACTCGAAAGACGTGCCAATTGGCCTTCCAGGCCAGCACGTCGGGCGATCGCGGGTGGCGTTCTTCCAGGTGCGTGAGCGTTTCATAAGCACGCCCAAAGTGGGCGTCGGTCAGGCTGTGCATCAAACTGACAGCTTGCAACAGCAAGGCATAACTGGGTAAATTGGGCATCGCAGCGTCGTGGGTGAACGACATCTCGCGTCGCAGCAGGGCCCGCATCATCAGTGCGTTAGCGCGGCTCGCCACGCTGGCATCACCAACGACGAATGTTTCAACGTCGCTCTGAAGCACGTCGGCCCACACCACCGCACCCGTGCGGACTTCGGTCAGCTGCAAATTGACTTGGCCTTGGCGCCCTTGGATGTGCACAGAGCCTGTGACCACAAAGTCGACTTGCAGCAGCTCACCCAGCGCGCGCAGATCTAGTTCACGTTGCGACAACGACATGGTCGACAAGCGCGAGGTGATCTGCCAATAGGCGCAGCGGCTCATGCGAGCAGTCAGGTCGTCGCACAGGCTGTCGCCCACACGCAAGAGGCGCGCTTCATCACTGCGGTCTTGCAGGGCAAACACGGCAATGCGTGGCACCATCGGACGTTGTTTGGGCAACGCAGCCGGGGGCACCAACATCTTGCCTGGCCGCGCGACACGAAACGCGCGCAGAGGCCGATCAACGTGCTTGACGTAACACTCACCCATGTCGGAAAGCGTGGCGTCAACGTCTGCGGTGAGTTCGTCGCGCACCTCGGCGGAAATCACCACCTCGCCCGGGCCCGCCAAGGCGGCCAACCGCGCGGCAACGTTGACCCCTGCGCCGTAAACGTCGAGCTTGTCAACCACCACGTCAGCCACATTGGCGCCCACGCGCAGGTACATGGCGGCGTCGTCCGGGCGCCCGACGTTGTAGCTTGCCATGCGCTCTTGAATCTCAAGCGCCGCCGCCACCGCCGAACGAACTTCTTTGAACTCCATCATCAGGCCGTCACCCAAGCTTTTGACCAACCGCCCCTTGTGCAACGGCAGCAAATGCGATGCCACCTCTTTGACGAACTGGCGCCAGCGCTGAATGATGTCGGCCTCATACCGCTGCATAAGACGCACCGATTCAACCAAATCCACCACAACCAAGGCTCGCCTTACCGGGATGCTTGAGGCCTCGGCGTGACGCCGCTTTTTCGACTGAGCTTTGCTTCGGGTTAACATGATGATGCTTGCACTGCTGACTTGGCGCATCCTCATTTTGGTGGATGAGCGACCATTCATCGGGCCGCCGAGATGGGGGTCAGTCGTGCCGATCCAACGCCTGCGCGCGAAGCACCAGCTTGGCCCGCTCGTAGTCGGGCATCGCCGACTCCACCACCCGCCAGAACGCTGGGCTGTGGTTCATGTGGCGCAGGTGAGACAGCTCGTGCACCACGACGTAGTCGATGCATGCCATGTCGTAATGAACCAAGCGCCAATTCAAGCGCACCGCGCCATCGGCGCCCGCACTACCCCAGCGCGTGCGCGCAGCACTCAACGACAAGCGCGTCACTTTCACGCCCAGTTTTGCAGCGAAATGCGCACAACGTGATTCGAAGGTTTCGAGGGCCTGCCGTTGCAACCAAGCATGCACCGTGTCGCGGATGGCACTTGCACTGGCGTCACTGCGAAGCCCCACGCGCAACAACCGTTGCGGCACCCCCCCCAAGGTGGCCTGCGCCGCATCACTGCAAGGTTCAGCCAGCAACACCCCGGTCATGCAGTCGTCCAACACCACCACAACGGGCTCACCAAGATAGGTGATGGTGGTGCCGTCGCGCCACTCGACGCGCCGGGCCAGGTCACTGGCAACACGCGCTTGTTGATCTTTGAGGTGCTTGACGATCCAACTTGCGCGCTCTTGAAGTGCGGCGTCGACCTCGTGCAGCGCCACCCACTTGGGGGCGCGCACGCTCAATCCCTCGGGGCCCACCTGCATGCCAATCGATCGGCGCCGGGCGCGCGTGAAGGCGTACTCCACCACATGACCATTGAGTTGCGTGCGGCGCTCGCCCTTGGGGTGCAAAAAGGCGTGGGGGGTAAACCGGTCGAACGCGGGCTCGTGTACAAAGGGGTAGGCCCCATCAATAGGTGGACGGACCCTGCCCTTCGTTGCACCAGGCGCTGCGGTTGCTGCAGGCGCTGTTGAGGCCGGGGCGACCGTATGCGTTGCCACCGGCAAAGGCACCGGCGCGGCGTCTTGCGCGGTGTCACCGCCAAACAGCAACCCTTGACGCGCATCGACTGGCGTGGTTGTGCGTTTCATCCAACCCCAGGGTGCAAGCTGCTGCCAGTGATCAAGCAGGGCTTGAAACTTCATGCTGCGCGGGTGCGGGGTAGGCTGTAGGGTCAAGTCGACGCATTTCGGCCTCAATCCATTGCTCAACCTCGCGCATCAGCTCGTCGGGCTCGCGGCCTTCGGATGCAATGGGTTCGCCAATCGAGACATCGATCACACCCGGCCTGACCACAAAACTTTTGCGTGGCCAGCACTTGGCAGAGCTGACAGCAATCGGCACCACAGGCGCACCCGTGGCCACGGCCAGTCTCGTGGCACCACTTTTATAGGCGCCCTTGGACCCTCGTGTCGTTCGGGTCCCCTCGGGAAACATGATGACCCAAACGCCTCGGCCCAGCAGACGCTTGCCCTGCTCGGCCACCTTGTTCCAGGCTTCGATGCGGTTGCTGCGATCGATGTGGATGAAGTCAAGCCTGCCGATGGCCCAGCCAAAAAACGGAATGCGCAAGATTTCGCGCTTAAAAACATACGCCAGTGGGTGCGGCATGATGGTGGGGAACGCAAATGTCTCCCACGTCGATTGGTGCTTGGGGCACAAGATGATCGGCTGCATCGAAGCGGCGTTGGGCAGCTGCTGCATGCCATGCACACGGTAGTCAACCCCACAAATCCATTTGGCCCCAAAGATGCACGTGCGCAAGTAGCCGGTGCACATCCAGTACAAACGATCAGGCGGGGTGAAGGGCGAAGCCAGCACCACCACCAAAGCCCAGGGCACGATGATCACGATCATCCACGCGTAGTAAAGGACCGACCGCAACGCGCTCAGCATGTTGCTCATGATGCAGCGAAAGCGCCGGGCATGGACAAGTTCTCGTTCGGCTCAAGGCGCAACAAGTGCTCGGCAAACGCGCCCAGGTTGGCATGCACCTGCAGCGCTGGCACTTGGCTGCGCCAGGCATCGAGCTCTGCAGCACCGATGCGCTCGGCCCTGCCACTGCGAACCAAATGCGGTTGGCACCCGGCCGCTTGCGCCGCCAACAGCTCGCGCAAACTGTCGCCCACCATCGGGACGTCGGCGAGGTCAACGCCCCATCGACGCGCAATCTGCAACATCATCCCGGGATTGGGTTTGCGGCAATCGCAGTGGTCTTCGGGCGTATGGGGGCAGAAAAAAACTGCATCGACTCGCCCACCCACTTCCGCCAGCAGCTTCATCATATGGGCATGCACGGCATTGAGCGACGCCATGTCGATCATGCCGCGTCCAATACCCGCCTGGTTGGTGGCCACCACAGCGTGCCAACCGGCGTGGTTGAGGCGTGCCACTGCGTCCAGCGCACCGGGGATCGGCACCCATTCCTCCGGGTCTTTGACGTGATCGTCGCGGTACTGGTTGAGGATGCCGTCGCGACCGAGGATGACGAGCTTGGGTGCTTGCATGCAGCCTTTATACCGCGAGCTTGGACAAATCGGCCACCCGATTCATCGCGACGTGCAAACGCGCCAACAAGGCCAGCCGGTTGTTGCGCAGTGCCGCGTCCTCGGTGTTCACCATCACCGCCTCAAAAAAGGCATCGACCGGCCCCTTTAGCGCCGCCCAGACGCGCAGCGATTCGGCGTAGTCACCCCGATCAAAATGCGCATCAGCCTTTGGCTGCAAGTCAACCAGGGCGTCGTGCAGTGAGCGTTCCGCCGCGTCGTGCAGCAGCGTGGGCTTAACCCGCTGGGCCCCTGCCCCGTCGCTCTTTTTCAGAATGTTGCCCACGCGCTTGTTGGCTGCCGCCAGGGGTTGTGCTTCGGGCAGGACTGCAAAAGCCTGCACGGCCTCCAGTCGCTTGCGAACTTCGGCCAAGTGCGGCGGACGCAACGCCAAAACGGATTCAATTTGTGCCGCGTCAAACCAGCGCTTGGGACTGCCGACGATTGCATGCTTGTGCGGTTGGGCTTGATGGGCGTCCAAGAGATCGTCGCCGCTGGCACCCAAAGAAACGCGCAAGCGGTCAAAGATGAAGTCGTGGAGAGCCTGATGAATATTCGTGTCGCCAACCTGCAGGCCACACACCGTGATGGTGCTTTTCAACAAGTCAGGCAAGCTGAGTGCAGCCATGGTGTCAAGCTGCAGCAGGCGAATCACGCCCAGCGCATGTCGACGCAGCGCAAATGGGTCCTTGTCGCCCGTGGGCTTTTCACCGGCACCAAAAAGCCCCACCAGGGTTTCAAGTTTATCGGCCAAAGCCGCCACCGCGCCCACGCGTGATCGCGGCAGGGTGTCACCGGCAAAACGCGGCTTGTAGTGGTCTTCAACGGCAGCCGCCACGGCTTCGTCTTCACCGTCGTGGCGCGCGTAGTAGCCGCCCATCACCCCTTGCAATTCGGGAAACTCCCCCACCATGTCGGTCACCAAGTCGCACTTGGCCAATTCGGCCGCGCGATCAGCCTGCTGCGCCAACGCCAGACCGCCCAGTTGCTGGCCGACGTTCTTGGCAATGGCACGCACCCGTGCCACCCGATCACCCATCGATCCAAGCTTGGCGTGGTAAACCACTTTGTCCAGCAGCGGCAGCCTCGACGCCAAGGTGGCCTTGCGGTCTTTGTCAAAGAAGAACTTGGCATCGGCCAAACGCGGGCGCACCACGCGCTGGTTGCCCTCAATGATGCGGCTGGGGTCGCTGGGACAAATATTGCTAACCACCAAGAAGTGACGGGTCAAAGCACCCTTGGCATCCAGCAGCGGAAAGTACTTTTGGTTGGCCTTCATGGTCAGGATGAGGCACTCAGGCGGCACGTCCAAAAAAGAGGTCTCAAAGCTGCAGACCAGCACGTTAGGCCGCTCCACCAAGCCCGTCACTTCGTCCAAAAGTGCGTCATCCTTGATGGGCGTGAGCTTCAGGTCGGCTCCCGCCTCCTTCAGGCCAGCCGCCGCCGCTGTCAATTGCCGAACAATCTCGTCCCGGCGCTTCTTGAACGAGGCAAGCACGCTACCCTGCGATTCAAGCTGCTCCGCATAACACTCAGCACTTGGGATCGCCACCGGGTCCACCACCGACTCAAAGCGGTGACCACGGGTTTGCCGCCCCGATTCCAAACCCAGCGCCGACACCTTCACCACGTCGGTACCGTACAAGGCAACCAGGCCGTGCACTGGACGCACAAACGAGACGCTCTGCCAACCGTCTAGCAGTTGGTACTGCATCACCTTGGGGATGGGCAGCGCCGCCAAGGTGCGGTCCAACGCCAATTGCAAACCTTGGGTGAGCGAAACGCCACGCGCGGTGGTGCGCCACACCAATGCCTGCGCCTTGCCTTCACCCACGGTGGTGAGCTGCCCTTCCGTCACGTCACCCGCACCCAGCGCCACCAGCTTTTTGCGCAACGCGGCCGTGGCCGCACCTTGTGCATCCAAGCCGACTGACACCGGCATCAACTTGTGCTCCACCGCCTTGTCGGGCGCTTGAGCGATGACGTGCGAGATTTGCACCGCCAGGCGCCTGGGCGTTGCAAACGGCGTGACGGCAGCGCCATCGGCCAACAAGCCTTGTTCTCGAAGCCCAGCCTCCATCAAAT
Organism: uncultured beta proteobacterium; assembly: GCA_963738575.1. Classification (GTDB taxonomy): domain Bacteria; phylum Pseudomonadota; class Gammaproteobacteria; order Burkholderiales; family Burkholderiaceae_C; genus CAVTWY01. The sequence continues at coordinate 1,042,809 of CAVTWY010000004.1, read as the reverse complement.
GGGCAAAGGCATCACCCAGACGCTTGAGCGCCTTGGGCGGCAACTCTTCAGCCAGCAGTTCAACCAACAAGGTTTGGTGAGGCGCGCTCATGCAGCCGTCGCCTTTTTATGGGCTTGCGATTGCGCTTGAGCCTGCGCAGTGGCCAGCCGAGAATCCAGTTGGGTTTGGGCACTTTGGGCCCAAGCGCGTGGCGCCATGGGGAACCCCAAACGCGCTCGGCTGTCCAGGTAGCTCTGGGCCACGGCACGTGCCAGGTTTCGAATGCGCCCGATGTAGGCGGCACGCTCGGTCACGCTGATGGCACCACGCGCGTCCAGCAAGTTGAAGGTGTGGCCGCACTTGAGCAGTTGCTCGTACGCCGGCAGCGCCAGTTTTTCTTGCATCAAGTGCTGACTTTGCTTTTCGTGAGCGGCAAAGGCCGCGAGCAAGAAGTCGACATCGCTGTGTTCAAAGTTGTAGGCACTTTGCTCCACCTCGTTTTGGTGAAACACGTCGCGGTAGGTGAGTGCGCGGCCAGGCTCGGCGTCGCCGGCACCCTCGGCGTGTGTCCACGTCAAATCAAACAAGCTCTCTTTGCCTTGGATGTACATCGCCAAGCGCTCCAGCCCGTAGGTGATTTCGCCGGTGATGGGTTTGCAGTCGATACCGCCGACTTGTTGAAAGTAAGTGAACTGGGTGACCTCCATGCCGTTGAGCCACACCTCCCAGCCCAAGCCCCAGCAGCCAAGTGTCGGGTTCTCCCAATCGTCTTCGACAAAGCGCACGTCGTTGGTTTTGAGGTCAAAACCGAGCGCTTCGAGTGACCCGAGGTACAGATCCAAGATGTTGGCCGGTGCGGGTTTGAGCACCACCTGGTACTGGTAGTAGTGCTGCAAACGGTTGGGGTTGTCGCCGTAGCGGCCGTCTTTGGGCCGACGGCTCGGTTGCACGTAAGCGGCTTTCCAGGGCTCGGGGCCCAAAGCGCGCAAAAACGTAGCTGTGTGGCTGGTGCCCGCGCCCACTTCCATGTCGTAGGGTTGCAGCAGGGCGCAACCCTGGGCGTCCCAGTAAGACTGAAGCTTGAGGATGATTTGCTGAAAAGTGAGCATCGAGCTGGTGTCCGCAGAACCCGCAATTCTAGAGGGCGCCCACCGCACAACGTCTCGACAGACGAATCAAGCGACCCGCCTTATCAGGCAGCATCCTCCGGCTTGGCGCTGGGCGCTGCAGGGCGCGGCGTGTCGGCGGCTTCAGCGGCCCGAGTCACTTTGCGGCCCCGCTTGGCCAACCCCTCACGCAGCATCATCTCCACCTGCGCGTTCGCGCTGCGAAGCTCTTGCATCGCCAACGCTTCGACTGCATCCCAAAGATGGGGGTCGATGCGAAGCACGAAGTGTTTTTTACCGGGGCTGGCCATGATCGAAAGACCAAGCGACACACCATCGGCGCGCCGCTTGGTTCATCCATCAACCGTTGTACAAAGTGCCGGCATTGATCACGGGCTGCGTTTCTCGGTCCGAGCACAACACCACAAGCAAATTGCTGACCATGGCCGCGCGGCGCTCGTCGTCAAGCTCCACCAAATTGCGCTCGGACAGGCCACGAAGCGCCGCCTCCACCATGCCCACGGCGCCTTGCACAATTTTGTGCCGTGCACTGACCACCGCCTCGGCTTGTTGGCGACGCAGCATCACCTGAGCAATCTCGGGCGCATAAGCAAGGTGGCTCAGTTTGGCGTCAACCACTTCAATGCCTGCCTCTTCAAACCTGGCACCCAACTCGTCTTTCAAGGCGGCGCTTACCACGTCCATGCCACCGCGCAGGGTGGGTTCGTTGGACGACACGTCATCGCCGTTGTCGCCGTCATCGTAGGCGTACATCGACGCCAGGTGGCGAATGGCCGCTTCGGCTTGCGCGCGCACGTACACCTCAAAGTCTTCGACATCAAACACCGCCTGGGCCGAGTCGCGCACGCGCCAGACCACCACGGCACCAATCTCCACCGGGTTGCCGCGTTTGTCGTTCACTTTCAAGGTGGGTGTGTTCAAGTTGCGCGAGCGCATCGAGAGTTTGCGTTTCATGGCCAAGGGATTGGCCCAGCGCAATCCTTCGCGGCGGTCGGTGCCCACGTACTTGCCAAACAGGGTCAGGATGGCCGATTCGTTGGGCTGCAGCATGTAGAGCCCTGCCAGGACGGCGATGGAGCCCAGCAACAAAATGACGGCAACGATGGCGCCTGTGGCGTTAAACGCCATGCGAGACATCACCATCCAGACGCTGACGGCCAACAACCCGAACGCCAGCAACACCATGGTGTAGCCATGGGACGATTGCGCCGCACGCTCGCGGCTCTGCGGCGCGCCGGAAGGGTGCTTGATGGGGACGTTTTTCATGTTGGTTGCTCCACTTTCAATGAAGAGTCTTGGACGCGCGCCGCGAAAGCAACGTGACATCAAAGTGATATCACTTTAGCGGGGGTTCATGGGTTTGTCAAGTGTGTATGGGCAGCGTGCATTTGGGTTAGACCGCTCTTGCCATGGGGCCCGCACCTTGGTGCCTCGACTGCGGGGATGCCAAAAGAATTCCATGCCGCGATGGCCGCGCATGGGCAAGGCACTGCACACTGGTCGTCCCCACCAACCCAGACTCAAGCGCCGTGCAGCGCCGACCCCATGAGCAACCAGCAAATCGCCCTGAGCTTGGTCCTGGCCATCATGGTCTTCTCGGTCGCGCTTGAGCTGCGCGCGGCCGACTTTGTGCGCGTGGCGCAGGCACCTCGCAATGTCATCGTGGGTTTGGTGCCGCAATTTGTGCTGCTGCCCGTTGCCACGTGGCTCGCCACGCTGGCGCTCAACCTGCCACCTGCCATTGAAGCCGCCATGCTTTTGGTCGCCTGCTGCCCGGGTGGCAGCTTGAGCAACGTCATCACCCACCTGGCGCGAGGCAACACCGCCCTGTCAGTGAGCATCTCGGCCGTGGCTGCGGTGCTTGCACTGGTGCTCACGCCGTTCAACTTCACCTGGATGGTGGCAAGCAACCCGGTCACAGCAGGTTGGCTCCAACAGCTCAACATCGACGCTTCGGCCATCTGGTGGAGTTTGTTGGCGCTCTTGGCCATCCCCATGGCGTTGGGCCTGAGCTTGACGCACTGGGCGCCACGTTGGGCCCAGCGGCTGCAAAAGCCGCTGGCCCGGTTCAGTTTGGTGGCCCTGTTTGCCTTCATAGCCCTGGGCCTGTACCGCGAACGCGCACTGCTCAATGCCTCGATAGCGCAGCCGCTGTTGGTCGTCATCGTGCACAACGCTGCGGGGCTGGCGATGGGCTGGTTGTTTGCCACGGCCATGCACACCCCCGAAGCCGATCGCCGCGCCATCACCATCGAAGGCGGCATGCAAAACTCGGGCCTGGCGCTGGGCATCATTGCGCTGCAATTCAACGCCGACTTGAACATGGTGATCATCGCCAGCCTGTGGGGGATGTGGCACATCGTCACGGGGCTGGGCTTGGCGGCTTGGTGGCGCCGACAAGGCTCGGCGTTTGCTGTAGGCGCATCGGCAGTCGCAGGCGACCCCGCAGCGGGTGGAAAATAGCAGCATGTTTGACACCCTCATCAGCGGCGCCACCCTCGTTGACGGCATGGGTGCAGCGCCCTACACCGCCGATTTGGGCATTCAAGACGGCCGCATTGCGGCCATCGGCAACCTCGGCACCAACGCCAGCGCCCACACGCACATCGATGGCCGCGGCGCCTGGCTAACACCCGGCTTCGTGGACATCCACACGCACTACGACGGCCAAGCTTCGTGGGACGAGACTTTTTCTCCCAGCATCCACCATGGCGTCACCACGCTTGTGATGGGCAATTGTGGTGTCGGTTTTGCACCCCTCGTGCCGGGCCGCGAGCGGGCATTGATCGACTTGATGGAAGGGGTGGAGGACATCCCCGGTGTTGCATTGGCCGAAGGGGTGCGGTTCAACTGGGCGTCGTTTCCCGAGTACATGCGGGCACTGGACGCGCAGCCCCACTCGCTCGACTTCTTGGTGCAAGTGCCGCACGACCCCTTGCGCATGGCAGTCATGGGCAGCCGCGCCAGCGCACGTGAAGCGGCCACCGAAAGCGACATGGCCGCCATGGCTGCGCTGCTGCGGCAAGCGCTCGAAGCCGGTGCAGCTGGGTTCTCTACGGGCCGCACCGACAACCACCGAACAGCACGCGGCGAGGCCACACCGGCTTCCAAAGCTGACCTGCGTGAGTTAACCGGCTTGGCCGCAGCCTTTCAAGGCTTGTCACACGGCGTGCTGCAAGTGGTGAGTGACTTTGACGTGATGCAAACACTGGGCGCCACGCCCGTTGAGCAATCCAGGCGTTTCAACGAAGCATTCGACTTGATCGAAGCCATGGCGCGCGCGTCGGGCAGGCCGCTTTCGATGACTTGGTTGCAGCGCGACCCGGGCGGCGACCAGTGGAAGGCGATGCAGTCACGCGTCGAGTCGGCCGTGGCTGCGGGGCTGCCGCTGTCGCTGCAAACAGCGGCGCGAGGCATCGGTGTGATCGTTGGATTGGACGCCAGTTTTCACCCCTTCATGGGGTTTGCTTCGTACCAAGAAGTCGCCATGCTACCGCTGGCGGCGCGGGCGCAAGCGCTCCGCGATCCCAAGCGCCGCGCGCGCATCTTGGCAGAAAAAAGCCAACCCTTGTCGGGTGACGGCACCCCCGTGCCTCCGATCGTTGACATGCTGCTCAGCCGCATCGAGATGATCAGTGCGCGCATGTTTGCACTTGAATCGTCGTCACCCGACTACGAGCCCGGCATCGCCGACAGTTTTTACATGCGCGCCAAACGCGCAGGTATCACCGCACTTGAGGCGCTGTACAACCACTTGGCTGAAGGCGACGGAGGCAACCTCGTGTACTTCCCCATCTTCAACTACAACGACGGCTCGCTGGACGTGGTGCGTCAGATGCTTGATCACCCACGCGCCCTGCTGGCCCTGAGCGACGCAGGCGCGCACGTCGGTACCGTGTGTGATGCAAGCTTCACCACCTTCATGTTGACGCACTGGGTGCTGGGCCGCGCCACCCACCGACTGCCCCTTGAACGTGCCGTGCAAATGCTCACGTCGCGCAATGCCGACCACATGGGCCTGGCCGACCGAGGGCGATTGCAGGTGGGCCTGCGCGCCGACCTCAACCTCATCGACCCGCAGCAGCTGCGCATCGAGGCTCCAATCGTCGTGCGCGATCTGCCAGCGGGTGGGCGGCGCTTCTTGCAAAAGGCCTCGGGTTACCGTGGCACTTGGGTTGCCGGTCAAGCAGTTCAAGTGGATGGCCAGGTCACCACCGCGCGGCCAGGACGGTTGGTTCGCATGGGCAACAAGCCATGACAACATCACCCCTTTTTCCAGGCACCACCACCCAGCAAGTTGCCACCGACCCGGGCGTCAACATCCACGTGCGTGTGGGTGGCAGTGGCCCACCCTTGCTGTTGCTGCACGGGCACCCGCAAACGCACGCCATCTGGCACAAGGTGGCCCCCACCTTGGTGCAGTACTTCTCGCTCGTGATGCCCGACCTGCGCGGCTACGGCGACTCCAGCAAGCCGGTGGGCGACGAAGACCACGCCAACTACAGCAAGCGCGTCATGGCCAACGACATGCTGCGTGTGATGCAGTCACTGGGGCACTCACGGTTTGCGGTGCTGGCGCATGACAGGGGCGCGCGCGTGGCGCATCGGTTGGCGGCCGATCACCCTGGCGCTGTCAGCCGCTTGGTGGTGCTGGACATCGCCCCCACGCTGGCGATGTACAGCCAAACCACCGAGTCGTTTGCGCGCGCGTATTGGCACTGGTTCTTCTTGATCCAACGTGCACCGCTGCCCGAGCGTTTGATCAACGCCGACCCCAAAGCCTACTTGAAAGACGTGATGGGCAGCCGCAGCGCCGGGTTGTCGCCTTTTGATCCACGGGCCATGGCCGAGTACGAACGGGCAATCACGTCGCCGGGCGCAGCGCACAGCATGTGCGAAGACTATCGCGCAGCGGCTGGCATCGACTTGGAGCATGACCGTGCCGATCGTGCCCAAGGTGCCATGCTCGAGATGCCGCTGCTGGCTCTTTGGGGCCAAAACGGCATCGTGCAGCGTTGCTTCAAGCCATTGGCCGAATGGCAGTTGGTGGCCCGAGACGTGGGCGGCGGCTCGCTGCCGTGTGGGCACTACATCCCTGAAGAAGCACCCACTCAGTTGCTGGACGCCACGTTGCCATTTTTGCGCCGCGTCAGCTGAACAGTTGAAGCAGCTCAGTGCCCTGAGTCGAGCACGCCCGACGCCGCCAGCACCACCACCACGACGATGGCCAACACGATGCCAACATAAGCGCGGTCAGCACGGCGAGCGTAGAGGGGCACGACGGCCAGCAGACAAGCCAGCGAGCAACTGGACAGCAGCACGATGCCCATCAAACCCAGTGCATCGGCTTTCGGCAACAAACCGACCCACCCCCACCCGGTTGGCATCTGGGTGCGCGCCACAAACTCGCCCACAGGCAAGCCCCACAGGGCAGGAAGTTGTTCGGGCGGAACATGCGCGGGCAACACGTTGAACACGTACAGCACAAAGCTCAGCAACAGGCCCACAAAGCCCAGGCGCGTGCCCCACTCGAGCCACAGCGCGTAGCGAGATTGCTCGTGCGGTTGTGCTGTGGTCAAGGCCACACCCCCAGACCCTTGAGCAAGGCTCGAACCCCAGCAAACAACAACACCACCATCACCATCTTGCGAATGGTGGCCGATGGCAACACATGCAACAAGCGGGCGCCAATGCGCGCTCCCAACATCATGCCCAGGATGGAAGGCACGGCAATCAGAGGCAACACCGCGCCACGGTTGATGTAAACCCATGCAGCAGCCGAATCCACCAGCGACAACACCAGCCCCGAAGTACCTGCAGCCACTTTGAGCGGTGCGCCCATCACCAAGTTGAGCGCCGACACGTTGGCCCACCCCGCACCGATGCCAAACATGCCAGCCAGCACGCCGATGCCCAAAAACAGCACCAACCCCGGGATGGTTCGATGCACCTGCCAAGCCTCGGTGCGCCCCGTGGCACCATCCACGAACACGCCGTTGAGCGCCAGCGCTTTCGACAGGGCGTCAGGCTTTGCCACCACCGGAAACGCCGACTGCGTGGCAAGCGCCATGAAGGCAACGATGCCCAACACCACGCCCCCCAGAAGCGTCTGAACGACGTGCGTCGGCATGGCCAATCCAAGCACGGCCCCGAAGATGGACGAAGCCGCCGCCAACAGCGCCATGGGCAGCGCCAAACGCAAATTGCCGAGCCCCAAGCGCAGCAACTGCGGGCCTGCAGCCAACGCACTGGCCAGGGCCACCAACAAGCCAGCGCCGCGCACAAAGTCAAGGTGAAAAGGGAAGAAGCTGCCGACGATCGGCACGAAGAGGGTGCCGCCGCCAATGCCCGCCGGCACCGCCAGGATGCCCATCAAGAAGCAAGCGAAGAAAAGCGCCACGGCCCAACCCCACCAAGGTAGCGCCGAGCTTGCAGCCGTCGATTGAGCGGCCCAAGCGGGTGCCGCCAAACTGAGCATCAGCAGCGTCGTCCACAGGCCATGCCGGCTCAAACTGCAACCCCTGCCAAGCAACAGGCGGTGGGCCATCGTGAGAAGGATGAATGCACATCGTGCACAGTCTAGCCGCGCGTATGGCAAGTAGCGCGTGCACGCGACATGTTGTTGTCGGGGAGGCCAGAGTGTCGACCAGCATCACACCGATCACGCCAGCAGCATCTTCAACCCCGCCACCAACAACACCAGCGCCAACAACCGCCGAATGCTGGGCGCATGCAGTTTTTGGCTGCCCAGGCGTGCGCCCAACCACCCACCCAGCACCGCGCCCACGGCCCACAGTGGCAGGGCAGCGGGCAAAGTCTGCCCATTGAGCAGCATGGCGCCCAGTGCTGCGACAGAGTTGGCCAAGATGAAAACAGCGGCAGTGCCCGACACGTGTCGCGTGGGCGCCCAGCGCATCAAAAGCATCAGCGGGCTCAAAAAGATACCGCCACCCACCCCCGTGAGACCCGACAGCAAACCCAGACTGCCGCCGACCAAGAGCAGCATCGCCACCGACGGCGCTTGGGTTTGCAAGTCGGCTTGTGCCACCCTCCCCGCCGTCAACCACGTTTGCACAGCAGCCCACAAAAGCATCGCGCCAACGGCCCACCGGAAGGCTGAAGCAGACAGGGTGATACCGCCCCCCACAAAAGCCGCAGGGACAGACGCTGCCAGAAGCGGGATCAACATGCGCCAAGACACGGCGCCCACACGCGCAAACTGAACAGTCGCAATCGTGGCGACAAGCACGTTGAGTGCCAAGGCGGCTGGCCGCATGGAGGCGGCGCTCAGGCCCACCAAGGCAAACGCAGCGATGTAGCCCGATGCACCCGCATGCCCGACTGAGGCGTACAGCGCTGCGGCGACTGCAATCATCAACATCAGCAACAGATCGACGCTCAAAAACAGCCCCCAAAAACCGCCGCTGCAGGCGGGGCAAACGTTGCACGAGCACGCCCAACAATCATAAGGTTGGTCTGCGACGCCGCACAAAAAGGCCGATCTGAAAGTAAACTGGCAACGTCAGCCTTCAAAACCTACCCAAACCAGCACGCTCCATCAGCCCATCAAACGATGACCAACGACACCTTCAGCGTCGATCTGCAAACGGCGCGCGCCGAGTTGGAAGCCGGAAACGTCATGATGATTGACATCCGTGAAAGCCACGAACACCAGCGAGGTGTGGCCGTGGGCGCCCTCCTCATCCCCATGAGCCAGTTGGGCGGCCGCTTGAACGAGCTGCCCACCGACCCGGCCCAGCGGGTGCTCATCATTTGCAACACCCACGTTCGTTCACGCAACGTGGCAGCAGCGCTGCGGGAGCGCGGCCACAGCAATGTGAAATTCGTGGTGGGCGGCATGGCGGCATGGGCCATGAACGGCTGGCCCACCGTGGCGCCAGGTTGAAGTGCCGGCCGTCAAAGGCCCTCGCGAGGGGCATTAAAACCGCGCCGCGACAAGCCCAACATGGCCACAGCGACCATCGCCATCCATGCCAGGGTACCCAGCCCCCCAGTCGCCACCATCAATCGCACATAAGGCGTTAATCCCTCACGGCCTTGCACCGTGGTGTGCAGCACCCGCCGCGTGTGGCGCGTCAAGGCCGCAGTCACCTCCCCCAAGTGGTTGATGGCAGCCGTGGCCCCGGTGTTGGTCGCCCTGACCATGGGGCGCTGCAACTCCAGCGCACGCATGCGCGAGATGTTGAGGTGGTGATCGATGGCCACGGTGTTTCCAAACCACGCAATGTTGCTGACGTTGGCGTGAATCGTGGGGGCATCGCCGCCCGGGCCGTATCGCTGCGCCAACTCTTCCCCAAACAAGTCTTCGTAACAAATGTTGGGGCCGATGCGCTCGCCAGCCACCACAAACGAAGGGGCGACCACGGGGCCACGTTCAAAGTCGCCCAGCGGAATTTTCATGATGTCCACAAACCATCGAAAGCCGGGCGGGATGATCTCGCCAAACGGCACCAAGTGATGCTTGTTGTAGCGGTAGCGCCCGCCGCCTGGCACCGGGGCGCCGCCAAAGCCCACCACCGAATTGGTGTAGCCGGCGTCAAAGCTGCCCATCGGCAACCCGATCAAAGCACCTCGGTCGGGATTGGTGAGTCCGCCTCGTTCATCGGCAAAAGGTGCTTCGAAGGGTGTGAAACCGTCGGGGCCCAACTCGGACGGCAGCACAGGAATGGCCGTTTCAGGCGCCAACACCAACTGACTTTTGGCATGTCGCACCGCATCGATCAGCTCCCACACGTGCCGAGGCAACTTGGTGGGGTCAAACTTGTCGTCCTGAGCAATGTTGGTTTGAATCATCGTCACCGTGATGGTGGACGTTGGCGTCGTGAACGAAGGTGACAACCACGGCACACCCATCAACACCACAACCACCGCCGCGCGTTGCCACCAAGGGTTCGTGAGCAACGCCACCACGGCGGCCGTCAGGGCTAGCAAGGCACCCACACCGTACACGCCCACCCACGGAGCCCACGCCACCAGCGGTGCGTCTATTTGGGTGTATCCCGCAGCACCCCACGGAAAACCGCTGTAGATGCGAGCGCGCGCCACTTCTGCCAAGAACCAGACCAGCGCAAATAAAACGGCATTGCGCCACGGGTGCGAATCACGCTTGAAGCGCGCAAAGACAAACATGGCGACGGCCAAGAAGACACCCAACGCAAGCGCAAGCACCGCCACCGCCAACACAGCCACTGGCGCCACCAGGTTGCCGTAGTAATGCAAGCTGACGAAAAGCCACCACGTGCTGGCCCCGATCCAAGCTGATCCAAAGAGCCAACCGATGCAAGCCGCCCGGCGCGGCGACACGTCTTGCAGCAGCATCACCAACACCACCAAACAGGCCAACGCCAAAGGCCAAGCCCAGGTGTGCGCCAGAGGCACCGTGAATGCCGCGCCCAAGGCCAACGCTGCGGCCATTTGCATCAACGTGCTGGGTTGTTGTGCCGTGGAATCGGGTTTGCGGTTGCGCTGCATCAAGGCATGCTCAAGTTCAAGCAATCGGGGTGGAAGGGGAAGGACGCGCCGCTAACCGCCTTCTGCTTCACTAGAAGATAACGGCACGCGCGACACTTTGAACCATCGCACCGCGCCGCCACGCGTGAGCATCACCACAAACTGCAAGCCATGCGTGACCGACATCTCTGCACGGCGTGGCACGCGCCCCAGTTGATGCGCCACCAAACCACCGATGGTGTCAAACTCGTCTACAGGTATGTGGGTTCCAAAGGCCTCGTTAACGGCAGCAATGGGTGCGTCACCCGCCACCCTGAAGGTGCCGTCTGCCAAGGTGTAAACGCTGCTGTCGCCGTCTTTGTCGTCAAACTCGTCTTCGATTTCGCCGACGATTTCTTCGAGCACATCCTCGATGGTCAGCAAACCCGCGGTTTGCCCAAACTCATCGATCACGATGGCCAGGTGATTGCGGTTGGAGCGAAAGTCGCGCAGCAGTTCGTTCAAGCCTTTGCTTTCGGGCACGAAGACGGCAGGACGAAGCAAGGTGCGCAAATTGAGCTCGGGGGCCCGTTGCAACTTCAACAAGTCTTTGGCCATCAAAATGCCGATGACGTTGTCGCGCTGGCCCTCAAAAACTGGAAAGCGCGAGTGCGCCGTGTGGATCACGGCATTGAGCAATTCGTCGTATGGCCAATCGATGCAAAGCAAGTCCATGCGCGGGGCCGCCACCATCACATCGCCCGCCGTCATGTCGGCCATGCGCAGCACGCCCTCCAACATCAAGCGGCTTTCGGGCTCGATCAAGTCGCGTTGTTCAGCGTCAGCCAACGACTCGATCAACTCGTCTTTGGAGTCAGGGCCTGGCGACATGAACTCGACCAAACGCGTGAACATGCTGCGCTTGTCGCCCTCACCCCGAGGCGAACGCGTTGGACGACCTGACGAAGACTCTGACACGTGGTTTGATGAAGCCCAAAACGCGCAGGATACCTCAGCACCCGCGCTGGGAGATTCGGTGCTCCAAACTTGAACAGTGCCCCGGACCGCTACACATTGCCGGGGGATTACCTCGGGCTTGGCGTCATGCCCCATCGTCCGATATAACCCGACATCCCAGCGTGAACCAGGATCATTGACCCATGAGCACACTCCGTGACGCCCGCATGCCGGGGAAGCTAGCCCTGTTGAGTGCGCTTGTTGGCGTTGGGTTGACCGGCGGCCCAGCGTCGGCCCAAGAGCAAAGTGTGGTGATCACCGGGTCGGTGACCGAGCGACTTCAAGCCGAGGCACCCTACGCCATCGGTGTGTTGACGGCCGATCAAATCAGCAGCAGCGGGCCGATGATCAATCTGTCGGAGTCGATGGCCCGGATCCCAGGCTTGGTGGTCGCCAACCGCCATAATTTTGCCCAAGATCTGCAGATCAGCTCACGCGGTTTTGGCGCCCGTGCCGGGTTTGGCGTGCGCGGTGTTCGCATCTACACCGACGGCATTCCGGCCTCCATGCCCGACGGGCAAGGCCAAGTCAGCCACCTCGACTTGGCGCAAGCCCAACGCATCGAGGTCTTGCGCGGCCCGTTTTCGGTGTTGTACGGCAACAGCTCAGGCGGTGTCATCGCGACCATCACCGCACCCGCCCGGCAAGCGCGTGCAGAGGTCGCCTTTGACGCTGGCAGCTTTGGCTTGCGCCAGTGGCGCTTGGGTGCGGGGGCGCCCATCTCCAAAGAGCTGGACATCAGGGCCTCGGTGGCCAGCATGGACTGGGGCGGTTTTCGCCCGCAGAGCGAAGCCCAGAAACAGACTGGGCATGCGCGCCTGGGCTGGCAAACCGATCGCGATCGCGTGGTGGTGATGGTGGGTGCGTTGAACCAGCCCGCTGACGACCCCTTGGGCCTGACGCAAGCACAATTCAGCGCCAACCCCAGACAAACCACGCCCCAAGCCACACAGTTTGACACCCGCAAGAATCTGCATCAGTCCCAACTGGGGGCTCAGTGGCGCCACCGCTATGGCGGCGGCAGTGCATTGGCAGACGCTACCGTCACCGCCTATGTCGGCGAACGGTCGGTCACACAATGGCTTGCCATTGCAGCAGGCACGCAAGCTGCGCCAAGGCACGGCGGCGGTGTTATCGACTTTGACCGCAGCTACAGTGGCCTGGACGCGCGGATGACGTGGCGTTTGGGGCCCACCAACATCGTGACCGGTGTCGCGCATGAGCGTCAGCAAGATGACCGGCGTGGCTACCTCAACTACACCGGTGCTGTGGCCACGCCCACCTACGGCGTCATCGGCACGCTTCGCCGCGATGAGGATAATGGCGCCACCACCAGTGACGCCTACGTGCAGGCCGAAATCGATCTGGCACCCAGTGTCATGGCCACCGCGGGGGTTCGCGGGGGCACTGTCAAACTCAATGCCAATGACAACTTCTTGTCCAACGGCAACGACAGTGGTGCTCGCAAGTTCAACTTCGCCAGCCCCGTGCTCGGGCTGCGATGGCGCGCAGCCCCTAACCTTCATTTGCACGCCAGCGTTGGACGTGGATTTGAATCGCCAACCCTGGGCGAGTTGGCCTACCAAGCCGATGGCACGGGGGGTTTCAACACCGCCCTGTCGCCACAAAAAAGCAACCAATTCGAGGTGGGTGCCAAATGGCGCTCCAGCGATCAAGCGCTGGCCGCCGACGTAGCGCTGTTTCGGGTCGAAGTGGCCAACGAGATCGGCGTGGCCACCAACGCGGGGGGGCGGCAGAGCTTTCGCAACGTGGGTCGCACGGCGCGCGAAGGGCTCGAAACCTCTTTGGCTTGGCGCATCACGCCACAGTGGCGCGCCCAAACCGCCATCACGATGCTTAACGCCACCTACCGCGACGGCTTTTTGGCCTGTGCCGGCATCCCTTGCACCGCGGCGACGGTGCAGGTGGCTGCTGGCAATCGCATCGCTGGCACGCAGCGCGGCCTTGCCTTTGCGGAACTGGCGTGGCAACCCTTGCTGGGTACCGAGTTTGGCTTCGAAACCCGCGCGGGTTCGGCGCTCACCGCCAACGACACCAACACCGAATCAACCGCCCGTTACACGGTGTTTGCGCTGCGTGCGCGGCACCGCATCCCCTTGCCCGAGAAGTTTGAGTTGGAGTTGCTGGCACGGCTGGACAACATCACCAACAAGTCGTATGTTGGCAGTGTCATCGTCAACGACGCCAACGGGCGCTACCACGAGCCAGCGGCACCCCGCAGCGGCCTGATTTCGCTGCGCTTGGCGCGCACGTTTTAACCTGGGCGTGAAGTTTTGCATCCGGCCGCCGGTGCTTGCTGCCGGCTTCAGCGATGCTGCCCGCGATGGCACTACCAGCACAACGGTCAATTGCCTCCGTTCGCCAAGCCCAATCGATCGACATTCAGCCGCTCGGCCTCCAGCGCCAATCTTCATGCCACGCCCGTAGTCTTCGGCGCTCAGATAATCTGGCGTTTGGTCGTACTTTTGCAGCTCGGAGAGGTGCGCAGGATCAAACAAGGCGGTCTTGAATGCATCATGAAGTGCAGCCACCACCGCTGGCGGCAACCCGCGCGGGCCGGCCAAACCGTAAGGTGACGTCGCAACGATGCCGAACCCCAGCTCTTTGAGCGTGGGCACCTCGGGCCATCGTTTGCTGCGCTGGCTGCTGAAGATGGTCAACAACCGCAGACGGCCAGCATCAACGTGCGGGGCAAAGCCAGTGGCGCTGATGCCAAGGTGCACTTGCCCCGACGCCACGCCCACCATTTGTTCGGCGACCCCTTTGTAGGGCACGTGAACGTAGCTTAGGCCCTTTTTTTGCATCAGCTCGTCCATCACCAGGTGCGGCGTGGTGCCAACGCCGTTGGTGGCCACTGTCAGGGCGCTGGGACGGGTGCGTGCGAAGGCAAACACGTCCTCCAAGCTGCGGATGGGGCTGTTGGGGTGCGTCACCATGCCAAAGGTAACCCCCGTGAGTTGAAGGATGGCGGTGGTGTCTCGCACGGGGTCCCAGGCAACCTTTTGGATCCACGGCGCGCGGTACACGGGCTGGGGCATTTGCGCGATGGTGTAGCCATCGGGCAGCGACTGTTGCAACACCGGCAGCACCAACGTGCCCCCGGCACCGCCGCGATTTTCAACGATCACTTTTTGACCAAGCTGGCGGCCGGCCGCTTCCGCCAAAACGCGCATGGTCAGGTCGGTGCCACCGCCCGCAGGCCATGGCACCCAAAGGGTGATCAAACGGCTGGGAAACTTGTCTTGGGCCTGCACGCTCCAAGGCATCAAGGAAGGCGTCACGCACGCCGCTGTCATGCGCGCCAAAGCGCGCCGACGGTGTAACTTGTTGGGGGATTTCATCGCGAAAATGTCAGATCCATGGTGGCGGAACCGCCGCACACTACAGTGAACAGCATAGGCTCGTTACGCATCAGCCGCACCAACCCCTGGCTTTTGCTAGTTTGCGCGTGCGCCATGGTGGGTTCGTCGCGCCACCCCGCTGACGCACACTCACGCATGCAGTCGTCGAACGCACCCTAGGTTATCGTTCGTGTCGGTGCAGCCGTTCAAGCCTTTGGAAGCGAAGACAAAACGTTTACATGCTGACCCACACCCCTTACGCATACTGTGGACTGAACATGCGGAGCTTGGCGCGTTTGCATCGGTTTTTGGTCAGCACTGCTGCGGCGATCCTTAACTTTGGCCGGTTGGCCCCCGATCGGGTCCAAGCCTTGAGGTGGCCAAGGCTGACGCGCCGTGGATAGCCTGGACTTGCAAGTGCTGCGCCAAGCGCGCGAGTGGCACCAGGAGGGCCACGGCGTTTGGCTGGTGACCGTGCTTGAAACCTGGGGCTCGGCACCACGGCCGCCGGGGGCCCTGCTGGCGCTGCGCCAAGACGGTTTGGTCGTCGGTTCGGTATCAGGCGGCTGCGTGGAGGATGACCTTATCGAGCGCGTTCGCCACGGCCAGCGCGTTAAGCAGTGCACCTTGGTCAACTACGGTGTCGGCAAAGAAGAAGCAGCCCGCTTTGGCTTGCCCTGCGGTGGCAATTTGCGACTGGTGCAAGAGCCGCTGCAAAACACACACTGGATCGATGACGTGCTGGCCCGCACCGCGCGACACGAGTTGGTGGCGCGGCAGCTCGACATCGCCAGTGGGCAAGCAACCATTTTGGCGGCCACGCGCGGCGAGCCGTTCACTTTTGACGGCCGGACCATGCGTGTCCTGTTCGGCCCACGCTGGCGGCTGTTGATCGTTGGGGCTGGCCAACTCTCACGCGTGCTGGCTTGCATGGCCGTGGCGCTCGATTTTGAGGTGATTTGCTGCGACCCCCGCGACGAATACCACCTCACGTGGGACGTCGCCAACACCACGTTCAGCAAGGCCATGCCCGACGATTTGGTGATGGAACTTCAGCTAGATCCCCACAGCGCCGTGGTCGCCTTGACGCACGACCCCAAGCTCGACGACATGGTGCTTTTGGAGGCCCTCAAGTCACCCGCCTTTTATGTCGGCGCCTTGGGCTCGCGCAGCAACACCGCTGCGCGCAAAACGTCGCTTGGCCCTGTTTGATTTGTCCACCCCCGAAATCGACCGTCTGCATGGCCCAATCGGCCTGCACCTCGGCGCCCGCACGCCCGCCGAGATTGCGGTGTCCGTCTTAGCCGAAATCATCAGCGTGCGCAGTGGCGTGGCCTTGCGTCAGAAGAAGGTGGGGTCAATGCTCCCAACGTCGTCGGCGCTTTAACCCTGCCCGCGGGTTGCCGCGCCACGCATCACACGCGCACCATGCTGCAAACCAAGCCATTGCAGAGCTGACGAATTGCCAGTTCCGACTTGGAACCCACATCGTCAGGGTTACCCCTAGATATGCATGCCCCGACATGGTTGCGATCATCCGATGCTTCAAGCTCAGATTTCTGGGTGCGTCAACATCCGTTCGTACGAGCCACGCTGTCATCCCCAACCGAGGTCAAGTCAATGCAAAAAAGCCTGCACATCAATCCCGAAAAGTGCACCGGGTGCCTTCAATGCGAGATGGCTTGCTCGTACGAGAACTACGCCACCTACGCCCCCGCCAAGTCACGCATCAAGGTTTTTGACTTTCACCACACGGGCCGCAAGGTGCCCTACACCTGCACGCAGTGCGACGAAGCCTGGTGTTTGCACGCCTGCCCGGTCGAGGCCATCACGATCGATACCCTGACGGGCGCCAAAGTCGTCAACGAATCCACGTGCGTCGGATGCAAGGTTTGCACCATCAGCTGCCCCTTCGGCACCATCAACTACGTGCAAGAAACCGGCAAGGTTCAAAAATGCGACTTGTGCGGCGGCGACCCAGCTTGCGCCACCGCCTGCCCCACCGGCGCAATCACTTATGTAGACGCCAACTGGACGGGCATGGGCAAGATGCAAGCCTGGGCTGACAAGCTCGGCAACCAGCCTGCGCCTTGATCGACTCCTGCATCCCCAATTCCGCTACCGCTATCCCGCACCGTTAAACCACAGGAGACACACCATGTCCTGGGCTGGAAAAATTCTTCGCATCAACCTCACCAATGGCACCGTCAAGTCAGAGCCCCTCAACATGACGTGGGCCAAGCAGTACTTGGGCTCACGCGGCTTGGCCACCAAGTACATCGTTGAAGAAGTCAACCCCAAAGTCGACCCTCTCTCTGCCGACAACAAGATCATCTGGGCCACCGGCCCCCTCACCGGCACCATGGCCTCCACGGGCGGGCGCTACACGGTCGTCACCAAGGGCCCCCTCACCGGCGCCATTGCCTGCTCCAACTCGGGTGGCTACTTTGGCGCCGAGCTCAAAATGGCCGGCTGGGACATGGTCATCTTTGAGGGCAAGTCGGCCAAGCCGGTTTACCTGGCCATCGAAGACGACAAAGTTGAACTTCGCGACGCTGCGCACATTTGGGGCAAAACGGTTTGGGAAACCGAAGAGATGCTCAAAAAGGCGCATCAAGATCCGCAAACCCGCGTCGCCTCCATCGGTGGTGCTGGCGAAAACCTCGTGCTGTTTGCAGCCGTCGTGAACGACCTGCACCGCGCCGCCGGCCGCTCGGGCGTGGGCGCGGTGATGGGCAGCAAAAACCTCAAGGCGATTGCAGTGCGTGGCACCAAAGGCGTGGGCAACATCCACGACCCCAAAGCCTTCATGAAGACCACCTTCGAGAAAAAGAAGATCCTCGCCGACCATGCCGTCACCGGCCAGGGCCTGCCCACCTACGGCACGCAGGTGCTGATGAACGTCATCAACGAGGTGGGCGCCCTGCCCACCCGCAACCACCGCGACAACCAGTTTGAAGGCGCCAAAGACATCTCGGCCGAAGCCATGGCCACGCCGCGCAAGAGCGACGGCAAGCCACAACTGGTCACCAACCAAGCTTGCTTTGGCTGCACCATCGCCTGCGGCCGCATCAGCAAGATCGACCAAAAACACTTCTCGGTCGAAAACAAGCCGCAGTACTGGGGCGCCACCGGCGGCCTCGAGTACGAAGCTGCGTGGGCACTGGGCGCAGCCAACGGCGTCAACGACCTCGAAGCGCTGCAATACGCCAACACCATCTGCAACGAGCACGGCATGGACCCGATCTCCTTCGGGGCCACCATCGGCGCTGTGATGGAACTGTACGAGATGGGCGTCATCAAGAAAGAGCAGTTGGGCCTCGAAGCGCCCTTTGGCTCTGCCAAGGCGTTGTGCGAACTGGTTGAGATGACGGCCATGGGCGTGGGCTTCGGCAAAGAAATCGGCCAGGGCTCTGCACGCCTGTGCAAAAAGTACGGCCACCCTGAGCTGTCCATGAGCGTCAAAGGCCAAGAGTTCCCGGCGTATGACGCTCGCGGCATTCAAGGCATGGGTCTTACCTACGCCACCAGCAACCGGGGTGCCTGCCATCTACGCAGCTACACCGTCGCGTCCGAAATCCTCGGCATCCCCGTCAAGACCGACCCGCTGGTGGCCGAAGGCAAGCCCGAGCTTGTCATCGCCTTCCAAGACGCCACGGCTGCCTTTGACTCCGCCGGCATTTGCATCTTCACCAGCTTTGCCTGGGGCCTGGCCGACGTGGCACCGCAAGTGGCCGCCGCCTGCGGCCCCGAGTTCACACTCGAGAACCTGTCCAAAATTGGTGAACGCATCTGGAACATGGAGCGCGACTTCAACAACCGCGCTGGCTTCACCGCCAAAGACGACGCGCTTCCTGCACGCCTGACGACAGAGCCTGCCAAAACAGGCCCTGCCAAGGGCTTGGTCAGCCAAGTGCCCGCCATGCTGCCAAAGTACTACGCCGCTCGCGGCTGGAACGCCGATGGCACCTTGACGGACAGCAAACGCCAACAGTTGGGGTTGTAAGCGCACGCGGGCGGCTGAGCCACTCAGCCGCCCCAATCACTTGGCCCCAAGTCGAACGTTTGGCCCCAAGCCAGATGCCCACGGCGCTTCAACACCCCGAAGCGCCGTTTTTACTTTTGCAAAGAAGCTCGCGATGAACCACATCATCCTTGGTGCCGGCCCCGCCGGTGTGATTGCCGCCGAAACCATTCGCCGCCAACACCCTAAAGACTCCATCACGCTGGTGGGCGACGAGCCCGAGGCCCCTTACTCGCGCATGGCCATCCCCTACATGCTCATTGGCAACGTGGGTGAAGAAGGCACGCACCTGCGACACGGTGCCGACCACTTTGGCAAGCTCAACATCCAGCTCAAGCGTGGTGTGATGGTCAAAGCCGTCGACACCAAAGCCAAGACAGTGACGCTCAGTGATGGCAGCGCGTTGCCGTACGACCGTCTGTTGATCGCCACAGGCTCCAAGCCGTCCACGCCCCCCATCGCTGGTATTCAAAGTGCTGGGGTGCACACCTGCTGGACGCTCAAAGACGCCCGCGCCATTGCCGAGCGCGCCAAACCCGGCGCCCGCGTGCTGCAAATGGGCGCTGGCTTCATCGGCTGCATCATCATGGAAGCCCTGGCTGCACGCGGTGTCAAACTCACCGTGGTCGAGATGGGTGACCGCATGGTGCCGCGCATGATGGGCCCTGCCGCAGGCACCATGATCAAGCAGTGGTGCGAGGCCAAAGGTGTGGCGGTACACACCGGCGCGCGTGTCGAAGCCATCGAACCGGGCACACCGATGCGCGTCAAGTTGTCCACGGGTCAAACCCTTGAGGCGGACCTGGTGATCAACGCCACGGGCGTCAAACCCAACGTTGGTTTTTTGGAGGGTTCGGGCGTTCGCTGCGCCCTGGGCGTGCTCACCGACGCGCGCATGCAGTCGAATGTGGACGGGGTGTACGCTGCGGGCGATTGCGCCGAAGCGTTTGACAAGTTCACGGGCAAAACAGTGGTCAGCGCCATTCAACCCAACGCTGCCGAGCAAGCGCGCGTGGCCGCACTCAACATGGTGGGGCAAAACACGTCGCTGCGCGGCGTAACTCAAATCAACGTGCTCGACACCCTCGGTTTGGTGTCCACAAGCTTCGGCGTTTGGGAGGGCGTGCCAGGGGGCACCCACGCCGAGCTCACCGACACCAAGGCAAGTCGTCACATCAGTTTGCAGTTTGACAAAGGCCGTCTGGTGGGCTGCAATAGCGTGGGCTGGACCGAACATGTGGGCGCCATGCGCGGCTTGGTCGAGGGTCAGGTGCCATTGGGTGATTGGCAAGAACGTTTGATGGCCGACCCCACGCGTTTGATGGAGGCTTACCTGGCACGGGCGCAAGGTCAGTCCGAGCGCGCCCTTGTCAAGGCATGATGCACAGCCCATGCACATCACGTTCAAGCTTTACGCCAGCCTCACCAAATACTTGCCCCACGAGGCGCGTTATGAAAATCGGGTTCCGCTGACGCTGCCCGAAGGCGCCACCATTCAACAAGTGATCGAGCCCTACGGCATGCCCCAAGAGCTGGTGCACTTGGTGCTGATCAATGGCGTGTACGTGCCCCCTGACGAGCGCATGTCGCGCGTCTTGGTGGAGGGTGACGTGCTGGCCATTTGGCCTCCGGTGGCGGGTGGCTAACGCCTTTCTTCAGTGTCGCCACCAAGCGCTTCATGCAAGCTCATTACCCCGTAGCCTTCGCGCGTGAAATGGGTTTGACGGCGTCTGAGTTCGTGCGCTGCCTGCCCGAGGCGTTTGAACCCCTGGCAGTCGCCTGGCCCACGGCGCAGGCCGCCGTGATCACCATGGCCAGCGGTAGCGCAACCATCCAGTGGCGCCCGCTGGAGGCCCGCGTGATTGCGCTGATTGCGCTGCCCCGCGTGCATGTGAGCTTCGACTTTGCCGGCGTGGACGAAGGCGAACGCCAGCGCGTCATGAAGCGCTTTGACTTGGTGATGTTGCGCGGCGGCGGTTAGACAAAGTTACCCGCCGCATGGCATCGCAGCTTGAAGCTGCCACCCATCGCCCCCATTTAACCTTTGCCAGGGATGATCTGGCCCGCCTGCGCGACAATCATGGGTTCGCGGCGCATTGGGGCATCCAAAAAGCCCGCCCCGCACCATTAGAAAGTCAACCGCCATGGCCACTGCCCCTTCCACCGCCGCCGCCCTGTCCCCAGGGCTCATCCCTGCCACCATCCTGACGGGTTTTTTGGGCTCGGGCAAAACCACCCTGCTCAAGCGCGTGCTGACCGAAGCCCATGGCCAGCGCATTGCCATCATCGAAAACGAATTTGGTGAAGAAAACATCGACAACGAGATTTTGGTGTCAGAAACCAAAGAGCAAATTGTGCAGTTGTCCAACGGCTGCGTGTGCTGCAGCATCCGCGAAGATCTGCGCTCCACCCTGGCCGATTTGGCTGAAAAACGCCGCAAAGGCGAGCTGACCTTTGACCGTGTGGTCATCGAAACCACTGGCCTTGCCGACCCTGGCCCCGTGGCCCAGACTTTTTTCATGGACGACGAGATTGCCGAAAGCTACTTGCTTGATTCGATCTTGACGCTGGTGGATGCCAAGCACGCCAACCAGCAACTCGATACCCGTCAAGAAGCACGACGCCAGATTGGTTTTGCCGACCAGATTTTTGTCAGCAAGTCTGACTTGGTGGACGATGCCAGCCTGCAAGCACTAACGCACCGCATCAAGCACATGAACCCGCGCGCGCCGCACACCAAAGTGCATTTTGGCGAGGTGCCCATCAGTGAGGTGTTTGACCAGCGGGGCTTCAACCTCAATGCCAAGCTCGACATCGACCCCGACTTTTTAAAAGCCGACGACCACGCGCATGCTCACCATGGGCATGATCATGGGCACGACCACGGAAATGATGACCATGCGCACCACGACCACGCCGAGGGCGAGGCGTGCAACCACCCGCACCACCATGCGCATGATGACGACGTCAAATCGTTTGTGTTCCGCTCCGACAAACCCTTCAACCCCGCCAAGCTAGAGGACTTCTTGGGCGCCATCGTGCAGGTGTACGGCCCCAACATGCTGCGCTACAAGGGCATCTTGAACATGAAGGGCAGCGAGCGCAAGGTGATTTTTCAAGGCGTTCACCAACTGATGGGCAGCGACCTGGGCCCCAAATGGGCGCCTGGCGAGGTCCGTCAAAGCAAAATGGTATTTATCGGTATCGGCCTACCGCGTGACGTGTTTGACCAGGGTTTGACGCAATGTTTAGCCTAGGCCGTTGATTTGCTCTCGGCATGGCTACAATCGCGCGCCTCTCAAGCTAGAAGCCCTGCCGGACCGTTGTTCCAAAGTGCTTCACAAGCAACTGGCGAGGCATAGGAGACTGACTGTGAGCAAGTCCTTGGCATCTACCGCGTCGCAAACCGCAGCCGAAACTCGGCCGACGGCTGCGCTTAAGTCTGCGCCCGCCAAAAAGCCTTTGCCCAAGGTTGCGGCGAAAAAAGTGGCCAAACCAGCTGTTAAACCAGCGGTGAAACCTGCTGGCAAAGCCGTCGCCAAGGCCCCGCCCAAGGCACCCGCCAAACCCGCCGCCAAAACAGCGTCCGCCAAGCCAACACCCGCCAAGAAGGCAGCAACCGGCAAAGTAACGCCACCCGCTAAAACCGTGAAGGCACCCGCCGCCAAGGCCAAGGTTTTGGCCAAACCAGCCAAACCGCCCGCCAAGCCAGAAAAGATCCCTGCCAAGGCCTCCGTGAAGGCCCCTGTTACCAAGAAAGTTACAAAGCAATCCGTGGAGAAAGTAGCAACCCCTGCGCCAGCCAAGGCCAGCGCAGTCAAACCCAAAGTGGCACCCGCCGCCAAGCCAGCCGCTGTCGCAGCCGAAGCCAAAGTCGCGGCACCCAAAGCCACAACAGCCACAGCTGCTGCCGTGCCCCCAACCGTCAAGCCCCAGGCTCGCGCATCGGCCAAAACGCCGGTGCACATGCCCTTGCCCGCCATTCCAACGCAAGCCGAGCAAGCGATTCGGTTTGCCGACCGATTTGCACCACCCAAGCCCGTGGGCCGCGTGGTGATCGACGCGCCCGACCCCCAAAAGTCCGCCCGCAAAGACCCTAAGTTGGTCAACGCCTGGAAGACCAAAACAGGGCGCGAGCTCAGTGACGCCGAGCTGTTGGCCATGCCCGACGACGCCTACATGAATGACAAGCAGCTCGATGCGTTTCGCAAGCGCCTGACCCAGCTCAAAGACGATCTGCTGTCCAACGCCGGTGAAACCACCGAGCACCTGCGCGAGGACACCTCGGTGGTGCCCGACCCAGCCGACCGCGCGACGATCGAAGAAGAGCACGCCCTGGAGTTGCGAACACGCGACCGCGAACGCAAGTTGTTGAAGAAGATTTCACAATCTCTTGCACGCATAGAAGCCGGCGACTATGGTTATTGCGACGAAACTGGAGAGCCCATCGGTGTGGCACGCCTGCTTGCGCGCCCTACCGCAACGCTTTCCCTCGAAGCCCAACAAAGGCGAGAGTTGAAACAAAAGATGTTTGGCGACTAAGGACCCCTGGCCGTTCGCGCAGCCACCCATGTCAGACCCTCAACCTCCCAAAGACGAAACCTTCTTGCGCAAGGTGGCTCGGTTTGTGGCCAATCCGGCCACCGACTGGGCTGATCTGCGCGCCGTCACCGACGAAGGTCGCGACCTGGAGCTTGAAAAGTCCGAGCTCAAGGCAATGATCGAGCGCAAGCGGCGCAACGACTTCGTGCGCCGCCGCGAATTTGACATGCTGCGCCGGGTGCGCCGCGAGGGGCTGTCACCCGAACAATTGGCCGCCCTGGGAAGCTCGTCCCGACTCGACGACTCCGAAAGCCGCGTTTCGGTCACACCGGTGCACCAGCGCGCGGGCAGCGTCAAAGCCAAAATTGACGCCATCGAAAAGCAAATGGTGGGCGGTGGCACCCGCCCTGTGGGCCTCCGCGAAGAAGGCCCAGTGCACTCCACCAGCCCCGCCGTGATGGATCGCGCACTCAACCACCAAGTGGCATCGGCTGACTCCAGCCTGGTGGCGCAGGTGCCGACACTGATCGAAGAAGACGAAGAGCTGCTACCAGCCCTTCCGCCGTTGGCGCGAGAAGAAGACGAGTTCTCGCAAGATAGCGACTATTTGGCTGCAAAGATGCCACAAGAGCGCGCACTGCCACCGGCACCCGCGCCGCGCGCCGCGCCTGCTCCTCGGGTCAAATCGTCCGCCAGTGCGCCGATGTTCATGTCGACCGGCTTGCCCCCGCTTACACCTTCCCGAAACTCGCGCATCATGGCGTTTGCCGGGTCGGACGACACCGTCGAAGTGGGTGAAGTGGTTCATGACCCCGAGCTCGATCCCTCGGTCATCTCTTTTGCCAACGCTGACTTTGAAGAATGTGAGCACACGCTTACAGGCTTGACCAAAACGGGCGGTCGTCGCGCGACCCACGCCGAAACTTGGCTCGTGTTGTTTGATCTGTTCCGTGCCACCGGCCAGCACCACAAGTTTGAAAGTCTGGCGCTTGACTACGCCCAGCAGTTCGGCTCGTCGGCTCCGCAGTGGTACTCATTGCCCAAGATGGTGGCCGACGCGGCTGCGGCCGAATCACCCAAGTTGCCCCGCACCCGCGGCGAAATCGGTTGGGTTTGCCCCGCGCTGCTTGACGCCGAAGGCGTTGCCAAGCTGGCTGCCACGATTCTGCAGTTGCCATTGCCGTGGGTGTTTGACTGGGGCGCCCTGCAACGCATGGACGCAGAGGCCGCCGACGAGTTGTCAGGCTTGATACGGCAGTGGGCCAATCAGTCGCTCGAGATGCGCTGGCTGTCAGGCGAGCGCTTTTTTGAAGTTTTGGGCGACATGGCCCCCTCGGGCGCCCGCGACGCCGACCCCGTTTTTTGGGTGGTGCGCCTGGACGCCCTGCGCTTGGCCAACCGGCCCGATCAATTTGACGACTTGGCCATTGAGTATTGCGTCACCTACGAGATATCGCCCCCGTCGTGGGAGCCCGCCAAGGCTTCGGTTCGCATCGGCGGGGCCGGCCTCACCACGCTGTCGCCGCAGTTTTCGCAGGTGAGCGAGGTCAGCACGGCCATGACCACCAACCTGGACAGCGACGAGGGCGAGCGCATGGCCACGATGGATTTGGCGGGCCAGTTGGTGGGTGACATCGCCGTGACGCTGTCGCGCTTGAACACCGAGATTGGCGACGCCAATTACATCAAGGTGTCGTGCACGCGCCTGATCCGCGTCGACTTTGTCGCCGCCGGCGACATCCTCAATTGGGTGATGACCAAGCGCGACGAGGGCCGCACTGTGGCCCTGGTAGACGCGCACCGCTTGGTGGCGCTGTTCTTTGGTGCGATGGGGATAACTGAATACGCGAGCGTGCGCGTGCGGATGGTTTGAGCTTTTTTGCTTTTGCTTCTGCTTTTGCGTAGGTTGTTGGTGCTTGGGTTGGCGGCTTGCGGTCACTTGCATTGAGAGCAGGGTCGCTGCGCTCCCTTGGTGCTTTGCTGGTATCGGCAGCAGCTGCAAAGTGGGTGATTGAGCGTGCAAACCCCCGGCCTGGCTGTTAAACGAAGCAGATCGCTACGTGACCCGAAGGCGCAGACGCCCAGGGCAGCGAGTGCCTGTGAGTCGCCGAGAAGCGCAGGACTTGAAGCCCGCGCGCGCAGCGCGCCACAACCACTGACTTGTCGTACGTGTCCGAGTGCAGCGCCCAAAGGGCGCGGAGCGAGTTGTACGACAGGGCTTCAAGTCCGAGCATCGCAGGGCAGTCGAAGCGAAGCGTAGACCGCCTCACCGGCACTCGCTGCCCTGGGCGTCTGCGCCTGAGCCAGCACCACACCAAGCAAAGAAAGAAGGAAGGATAGTAAGAAACTTCCTAACCAATAAAGCAAATGCCAACACAGCAAAAAATGCGTCAATCAAGTCGTATCCCACGCTTGGCAATCAAAGCCGACCACCGCTCGCTCTCACCCTTCACGTAAGCCGCAAACTCATCAGAGCCACGCGCTTGAACCTCCGACCCCGCCCCCGCAAACTTGGCCCGCACCTCACCCTGCCCCAACACACTGCGCAGGGCTGCACCCAGCCGCTCCACCACCTCGCGTGGCATCCCAGCCGGACCCACCAAGCCCTGGAACCCCAGCGCCTCCATTCCCGCAAAACCCTGCTCACGCGTTGTCATCACATCAGGCAAGTTAGGGTCGCGCTTGCTGCCCGTCACGGCCAACGCCTTCAAGCGCCCACCCTTCACCTGCGGCAGCAGCACCGTGCCCGCGTCAATCAACAACTGTGTCTGCCCGCCGATCAAATCCTGCACCGCCGGGGCACTGCCCTTGTAAGGCACGTGCAGCAAATCCAGCCCCGCCACAGCGTTCAACAACTCGCCGTTCAAGTGCGTTGACGACCCGATGCCGCCTGATGCGAAGTTCGCCTTGCCCGCGTTGGCCTTGGCCCACGCCACAAATTCGCGCAAATCTTTGGCCGGGTGATCGGCCCGCGTCACGGCGATGTAAGCACTCTCAGCCACCTGGCCGATGTACGTGAACTGGCGCACCGGGTCGTAAGGCATCTTGGATTGCAAGTACGGTGCGATGGCAAACGGCCCCGTGTTGGCCATCAGCAGCGTGTAGCCATCGGGTGCTGCACGGGTCACCTCGGTAGCGGCCAGCACACCACCGGCGCCGGGCTTGTAGTCAATCACCAAGGTTTGCCCCAGCGCCGCCTCAAGACCGGCCTGAATCGTTCGCGCGGTGAAATCAATGCCACCACCGGGCGGAAACCCCACCACCAACCGCACCGGCTTGTTGGGGTACGTGCTCTGGGCGCTGGTGGGCCAAGCCCCGCTCGCAAGTCCAAGCGATGTCAACGTGGCAAGGGCGGTGCGGCGCTTCATGGGTGGGCCTATCAAGTCAATAAGGCAATCAGCTTACCCTCAAATGAACCCCGTGGGCTTGAAGCCCAGGCAAGCGCCCTAAGATGCAGCCCATGAGCGCCTCCAACCAACTCCCGTCATTTCACGCCACCACCATCGTCAGTGCACGGCGTGGCAAATTGGTCGCCCTGGGCGGTGACGGCCAGGTCACGCTGGGCACCATCATCTTCAAATCCACCGCGCGCAAGGTGCGCAAGTTGCACCACGACAAGGTGCTGGCAGGGTTTGCGGGTGCCACCGCCGACGCCTTCACTCTTTTTGAGCGCTTTGAAGCCAAGCTCGACAAACACCAAGGCCACCTCACGCGGGCGGCGGTCGAACTCACCAAAGATTGGCGCACCGACCGCGTGCTGCGCCGTCTCGAGGCCATGCTGGTGGTGGCCGACATCACCACGTCGCTCGTCATCAGTGGCAACGGCGACGTGCTGGAGCCCGAGCACGGCATCATCGCCATTGGGTCGGGCGGCCCCTACGCCCAGGCAGCCGCCAAGGCGCTGCTCGACCACACCGACATGCCACCCGAGGTGGTGGTTAAAAAAGCGCTTGAAATTGCAGGCGATCTTTGCATCTACACCAACCAGCACCACACCATCGAGGTGTTGGCATGAACCCCATGAACGTCCCCGACCGGCGCGCCTCGATGTCCATGACCCCCAAGGAAATCGTCTCCGAGCTGGACCACTACATCGTGGGCCAACACGACGCCAAGCGTGCCGTGGCCATTGCCATGCGCAACCGCTGGCGGCGCCAGCAGGTGGACGAAAAACTGCGTCACGAGATCACCCCTAAAAACATCTTGATGATCGGCCCCACCGGCGTGGGCAAAACCGAGATCGCCAGGCGCCTGGCCAAATTGGCCGACGCGCCCTTCATCAAGGTTGAGGCCACCAAGTTCACCGAGGTGGGCTACGTCGGCAAAGACGTTGACAGCATCATTCGCGACCTGGTTGACGCCGCCGTCAAGCAAGAGCGCGAGCGGCAGATGAAGTTCAAGCGCACCCACGCCGAAGACGCCGCCGAAGACCGCATCCTCGACATCCTGGTGCCCATGGGCCGCGCCACCACCATGGGCTTTGGCAGCAGCGACGTGGCGTCCCCACCCACCACCGAAAACACCGCGCGGCAGGTGATGCGCAAGCGCCTGCGCGAAGGCTCGCTAGACGCCAAAGAGATCGAGATCGACGTGGCCGAAGCACGCCAAGCCCTCGAGATCATGGGCCCGCAAGGCATGGAAGAAATGACCGAGCAGCTCAAGGGCATGTTCGCGCAAATGGGCGCGGGCAAAAAGAAGACGCGCAAGATGCGCATCGGCGACGCCATGAAACTGTTGGTGGACGAAGAAGCCGCCAAGATGGTGAACGACGACGACATCAAAACCGCCGCCATCCAAAACACCGAAGCCAACGGCATCGTCTTCATCGACGAGATCGACAAAGTGGCGTCACGCGGTGGCGAAATGTCGGGCGCCGACGTGTCGCGCCAAGGTGTTCAGCGTGACCTGCTGCCTTTGGTGGAAGGCACCACCGTCAGCACCAAATACGGCCCCATCAAAACCGACCACATGCTGTTTGTGGCCTCGGGCGCTTTCCACCTGGCCAAGCCCAGCGACTTGATCCCCGAGCTGCAAGGCCGGTTCCCCATCCGGGTGGAGCTAACGTCGCTGTCGGTGGACGACTTTGAAGCCATCCTTACCAGCACCCACGTGAGCCTGGTCAAGCAGTACACCGCCTTGCTGGCCACCGAAGGCGTCGAGCTTGTCATTCAAGCTGACGCGGTCCGGCGCCTGGCGCAGATTGCTTGCGACGTCAACGAGCGCACCGAAAACATCGGCGCCCGTCGCCTCGCCACTGTGCTTGAGCGCCTGCTGGACGACGTCAGCTTCAACGCCCCGTCGATGGCAGGCACCACCGTCACCATCGACGCAGCGGCGGTGGACGCCAAGCTGGGGGCGCTGGCGAAGAACGAGGATTTGTCGCGTTACGTGCTGTAGCCTGAGGGCTTCGCCAAGGCAGGCGAAGGTCGCAAGCGGTCAGAATTCGACTTAACAATCACTCCTTAACGGTTAGCATCATCCATCGGCAAGGCTTGGCCCCAGGCCTTCACGTCAACCCTCAGGGAGCACCCGCCATGTCACGCACTTTGACACCACAAGTACAGCACTCATTCGCCTGCGTCCTGGCCCTTTCCCTGGCGCTTCTCTTTGCACCCATGCAAGCACAAGCCCAATCCGACTCCTCGGAGGTCGACAGCAACATCACCACTTGCCTCGCGGCCTGGGGCAAGCATCCGTTCTCCAAAAACCCAAAGTACAAGACGCTCCAAGTCAGCGTCAAAGTCTTTGGCATTGGTCAGCCCACCATCGACGCCGAGAAAACGGCCGCACCGGCCTTGGTGTTGGTGCAGCCAGGCGTCAACGTCATGGGGGGCTCAGACATCGACCTGCTCAACCCCAACGGCTGGTACTGCATGAAGACCAGCGTCAACGTGATGGGCGGCATGACGATCCGAGCGGCGTGCAACGCCAAGCTGGCCTTCACCGCCGACGGCGCCACGGTTGCGGGCACCACGCAGGAAAGCAAAGGCGTTACTGTGATGGGCTCCACACGCGTGGAGCGTGTGGGCTGTTAAGCGACGCGTGGGGCGTGTGGGCTGCCAAGCGACGCGTGAGGCGTGTGGGCTGCCAAGCGCGGCGACAGGCCTAGGGCTTGAAGTCAGCCGCCTTGATGGCTGGCTGCCAATCGTTCACCTGCTTGGCAACGAAGGCGCCAAACTCGGGCGTGCTCATCTTGACGGTGGTGATGCCCAGCTCTTCAAAGCGCTTGACGATGGCGGGGTCGGCCACGATGGTGGCCAATGCCTTGGCCAGCTTGTCAACCACGTCGGCTGGCAGACCGGCTGGGCCCGACACGCCAAAGTAGTTCTCGGCGACCAACTGCGGCAAGCCTAACTCGGTCACAGAAGGCACCTCGGGCAGCAATGGTGAGCGGGTTTTGGTGGTCACCGCCAGCGCGCGGATGCGCCCTTCTTTGACCATGGGCACAAATGCCGTGATCACGTCGATGCCCATCGGGATCTGCCCCGCCACCAAGTCGGTGGTCATCGGCGCGCCGCCCCGGTAAGGCACATGCGTCATGTTGATCTTCATGGCAGCCTTGGTCATCTCGCCCACGATGTGGCCGATCGAGCCAGGGCCTCCGCTTCCAAAGGTGTAGCCGGGCGTCGCTGCAGCAGCTGGCAAATCTTTCAACGTCGCAGGCCCACTCTTGGGGTTGGCCATCAAAAGCACCGGCGCCACGCCAAGCATCGCCACATGTGTGAATTGCTTCACCGGGTCGTAAGGCGCCTTGGGCACGGTAAAAGGACCGATGGACGTGGGCGTGGAGTTGGACAGCATCAACGTGTACCCGTCGGGCGCGGCCCGCACCACGTCGAGCCCTCCAATCGTGCCACCAGCGCCCGGCTTGTTGTCGACTACGACCGTCTGACCCAGCGCCTTGCCCAGCGGCTCAGCGATCACGCGTGCCACGATGTCACTGGCGCCACCCGATGCAAACGTGACGACCATTCGCACGGGTTTGTCGGGCCAGGCCCATGCTGCACCGGGCAGGGCCAACGCGGCGGCCACGACGGCAAGGGTGAGCGACATTGGGGCCTGGGTGCGTGATTGCTGGGTCATCAAATCACTCCTTAGGGGGTTTGTGGACGCGTACCGAACTGAACTTGAGTATCGTCTCGAAAGCCCAATCTCCCCCAATTGCGCGTGGTGGTCACCGTTATTTGGTTGGGCGCTTCTACGGTGTTCGGCAGTGCGACCAGGCATGATTTCCAAGGTGTGCCAATGCAGCGCAAGGGACATCATGGTCACCTTGAGGGCCGGGTTTTCATTGCAAAGCCCCACGTCATGGGCGCAATCTCCACGACCGCAAGCTGCGCAAAAGTAGGCTGGTTGGGCTGCGTGAGAACGCTCTGTATCCCAGGCCCAGCCTGCATGCCAACCTTGCGCAGCGCAATAGACAGGGTGGGAAACACCTGATCAGCCTTGTCCTGTTTAAACAATGTTCTGGCCGGAATGGTCAAGTGTTTGCGCCTTTCTTGAACATACTGAGCCGGGCCGAACCGTCAAGAAAAACCACTGACATTGGAGATCCACCATGCTTCGTACTTTCACTCTGGGTATTGTTGCCACCGCATTTGTCGGCGCCGCCGCAGCCCAGTCCAGCGTGACTGCCTTTGGCGTGCTCGACACGAACATCGGTTGGGGCAAAGGCTCCCTCAACAGCAACAAGCGAATGGCAAGTGGCGGTTATCTGGGTAGCCGACTGGGCTTTCGCGGCACGGAGGACCTGGGGAGTGGTCTGCGGGCCACGTTCATGCTCGAACATGGCTTCACCAGCGATGAAGGTGCAGGGACGACTGTCATGTGGAACCGCCAGACCTATGTGGGTCTGTCAGGCGGATTTGGTGAGCTGCTGCTTGGCAGACAGTACACCCCAGGCTTCTTGGTGCATGCAACCTACGATGCCTTTGGCCCACAAGGTGTGGCTGCCCAGCAGGTGCTGTTGGGGTCTATTGAAGTGGCGCAGGCCGCCAACATTCGCGCGAATGACTCCATCAACTACCGCACCCCCGGCAACTTGGGCGGGTTCTCGTTTCAGGCGATGACCACCGACCACACGGCGTCACCAGGCTGGTACCACGGCGTCAAATTCGGCTATGCAGGCGGTGCGGTGTCGGTTGATCTGGCACTCAATCACTACAACAACCCGGCCATCGGCGACCTCAACAGCATGACGATCGGGGGCCGCTACAACTGGGCACCGTTCAAGTTTTACGCGCTCTTTAACAAGGCCAACAGTGGCCGCGGCAACGACTCACGCGGACTGCAGTTCAGTGCGGCCTACACCCTAGGTGCCACCGACCTGAAAGTGTCGGTGGCCGAATCGAGGCAGTCGTCTGCCGCCGGCGCCGATATTGGTACCACTCGCCGCTATGGCGTTGGCTTTGTGCACGCTCTTTCCAAGCGCACATCCCTGTATGGGCACTACGCCAAGCTGGGCAACAGCAAGGGCGCCAGGGCCGCCGTCAACGGCGCACAAACAGCCGTGAACCAAGGCGCACAGGGCTTTGATCTCGGACTCGCGCACGCGTTCTGACGGTCTGCATCTCCCACCGCCCAAGCCGCACCCAGATCAAGGCCCTGCTCATGAACTTCCTAGACGGTCACCTTTTCCCCGAGAACCAAGACGAACTCGTCATCACGGCCGCGCCCTACGGCCCTGAGTGGATTCCTTCAGACTTTCCCGAAGACATCCCGGTCACCATGCAAGAGCAGGTCCAAAAGGCCGTGGACTGCTACAACGCTGGCGCGACGGTGTTGCACCTGCACGTGCGCGAGCTTGACGGCAAAGGCAGCAAGCGCTTGTCCAAGTTTAATGAACTGATCGCAGGCGTACGCCAGGCTGTCCCGGACATGATCATTCAAGTCGGGGGCTCCATCTCGTTTGCGCCAGAAACCGACGGTGCTGCGGCCCAATGGTTGTCGGACGACACACGACACATGCTGGCCGAGTTGGACCCAAAGCCGGACCAAGTCACCGTCACCGTCAACACGACGCAAATGAACGTTACCGAGCAGATGGACGTCGACGACTACGCGGGCACTTCAATGGCTCAACCTGACAACGCGCAAGCCTATCGAGAGATGATCGTGCCGTCTGGCCCTGGCTGGGCCGAAGAGCATGTGCGCCGACTGAGTGCCGCCGGCATCCAAAGCGCCTTTCAGTTCTACAACATCAACAGCTTCGAGACCGTTGAGCGCATGATTCGCCGCGGTGTCTACAAAGGCCCGCTGGTGATGAACTGGGTGGCCATAGGCGGCGGCATGGACCAGC
Source organism: uncultured beta proteobacterium (assembly GCA_963738575.1). GTDB lineage: Bacteria > Pseudomonadota > Gammaproteobacteria > Burkholderiales > Burkholderiaceae_C > CAVTWY01. The sequence goes on along the minus strand of CAVTWY010000004.1, from coordinate 1,010,009 downwards.
CGCACATCTACAGCCTGGCCAACTTCTTGCGTGCCGTGCCCGATGGCGCCATGCTCACGGTGGAAAGCAGCATGCGCAACGTGCTACCGGTCAACATGATGGGTATCACCATGGGTTTGCACGTGCGATGTGGCATTGAGGACAACCTTTGGGCGCAGGATCGAAAGTCCAAGATGAGCACGGTGAAACAGATTGAACAACTGGTGCGGATGTCGCGCGAATTTGGACGCGAAGTCGCCACCGGCAAGCAGGCGCGCGAGATCTGCAAGATTGGTGTCTTCTACGACACGGTCGAAGAGACGTTGGCGCAAAACGGTTTTGCGCCCAACGCCAAAGGCCGGCAACAAGGGCACCTGCGCAAAGTTGCATAAGTACTGCCGCTGAAAACCGACCAACAAGAGATATCCATGGCCCATGCCATTTGCTTTTCCCAGACCGGTGGGGTCGAAGTGCTGCGACTCGAAACCGTCGAGGTCGGTGCGCCCGGCCCCGGTCAAGTGCGCGTGCGTCACCGCTACGTGGCCGTCAATTTCATTGACATTTACTTCCGCACGGGGCGCTACCCTCTGGCTTTGCCCAGCGGTCTGGGCAGCGACGCCGTGGGCGTCGTCGAGTCCGTTGGTGACGGCGTCACTGCCGTTCAACCGGGCGACCGCGTCGGCTATTTGCTGGGGCCGCAAGGCGCTTACGCTGATGTTCGCTTGATGCCCGCCGACGTGTTGATTCCACTACCCAACGGCCTGTCCGACCGAAGCGCCTCGACGCTGATGATGAAGGGCATGACAGCGCAGTACCTCTTTCGACAGGTCCATCCGCTGCACGGTGGCGAGACCATCCTCTACCATGCCGCCGCCGGGGGCGTTGGCTTGATTGCCTGTCAGTGGGCGCGCGCCATCGGCGTCACGATGATCGGCACGGTCAGCACCGAAGCCAAAGCCGAGACGGCACGTGCCAATGGCTGTACACACACCATCGTGACAGGAGGCATGTCGCCTGAACAGATGGGGCTGGAGATACCCAAGCGCGTGCGAGACCTCACCGGCGGCAAAGGTGTGCCGGTGGTGTACGACTCGGTGGGCAAGGACACACTGCTGGCTTCGCTCGACAGCTTGCAGGTGCGTGGCACGCTGGTCAGCAACGGTACGACCTCTGGGCCCGTGGAGGTGGACACCAAACTGCTGGCGGGCAAGGGATCGCTCTGGCTTACGCGCCCAGCCATGGTGCACTATGCGACACCCAGAGCGCACATGCTTGCGATGGCCGAAGAACTGTTTGCCCTGGTGTTGGCGGGCCACATCACCAGCGAACCCAAGCAGGAATTTGCGCTGGCCGACGCCGCACAAGCGCATCGCGCACTGGAGTCGCGCCAAACAACGGGCGCCACCGTGTTGGTGCCTTGAACGACTCCGGGGCCTTCACGGCACGTCGGCTGGCGCCATGCGCGCTTGTTCGCGCCAGTGGCGGGCACTGGCACCAAATGCCTTCTGAAACCAGTGGCCAAACGCGCTGGAGCTTTCAAAGGCCAGCATGTGCGCAATCTGGGTGATGGGACGGTCACTGTCTCGCAGCTGTTGCATTACCAGATCGCGTCGAATCTGCATGAGAAGGCTTGAGAAGCTTAAACCCTGGCGCGCCAGAACGCGGTGCAGCGTCCGCGTGCTGACGCGAAGATGACTTGCCACTTTGGTTGCATCACAGTGCCCGAGAGGTAGCAAGGCCACGATCAGTTGCCGCACAGCGATCATGTCGGACCCAGGCGCCTGCGCGAGAGATTTGTCCAGGCTGGCTTGTACGAAACGGCCCAGGTGAGAATCACGGTTAGGCAGTTGGCGCTGCAAGTCTGCCGCAGCACAAACGATTCCATTGAACTCAGCGTTGAAGTGAACGGGGCAATTGAAGATGCGCCGGTGATGTTGCAGGTCAGACGGCGCACGGTGCGTGAAGTGCACCGACTGCGCCTTCCAACCCGGATCGATCAGTTCGATCAAAATCCCGCCCATCACGGCCAACGCCAATTCCATCGACTGACGCACTTGGCTGCCGGCAGCGAAGATCAAATCCTCGCGGATAACCGTCACCTTCTCAATCTCATCGATGGCGATGTACAGCGACGACGTGACCAACTGAAGGTAGCGGCACAACGTGTGTAGGGCCGCCAGCGCGGTGGGCTCTTCTCGAATCACAAGCCCAATGACGCCCAAATTGGCCACGCGCCGTCGCGCACCCAGCCGCAGGCCAAAGCTTTCCGCGCCCGGTGCGCGCGACGTCAGCTCAAGCAGGAATCGAACGCGGTCCACCGGGATCAGATAGTCGGGGTCTTCAAGCAGCGTGCGGCTCAGCGCCACCCGGCGCAGCAGTGCGTCGGTGTCGAGACCCATGGCATCACTCAGGTCAGCATAGCCAAACAGCGTGCCAGATCGAACGAGTGGGGAAACACCTGACATCGGGCGTCCTGATCGAACAACTTGATGGCAGGAATTATCAACTAATCTGCATCCATCTGGCCATACTGAGGCACAGCAAACATCAACGCGGAGACAACCATGAAACGGTGGATCGCAATCCTGCTGGCCACGGCCGGTATCGCCCTCTCGGTCAACTGTTGGGCCTGGCCTGACAAGCCGATCAAATTGATCGTGCCCGCGCCGGCTGGTGGTTCAATGGATGTCGTGGCGCGACTGCTGGCGCAGCAACTGTCTGCCGACACAAAGCAGACCGTGATCGTTGACAACCGCGCGGGAGCCGGTGGCTCGATCGGTATCCAGGCGCTGCTGCAGGCGCCAGCCGATGGCTACACGCTGATGGTCACCTCCAACAACGTGCTGGTTGAGATTCCGCACGTCATGAAGACGCCCTACGACCCGTTGAAGGACGTCAAGCCGATCGCCACGTTTGCACGTTCCGGGTTGGTGCTGGTAAGCGCACCCACGCCCGGCGTCAACGACTTCAGCGGCCTGCTTGCCCACTTAAAGACGCGCCAGGGCAAAGGCAGCTTTGCCTCGTACAGCACCGGCACCTCGTCGCACTATGCCGGCCTGATTCTCAATCACAAGGTCGGGCTGGACATGCAACACGTACCATTCGCGGGCTCGCCTCCCGCGCTGTTGCAAGTGATGGGTGGCCAAATCGACATGATGTTCGACGGCATCGCCACGTCACTGCCGCAGATTCGCGCGGGCAAGCTGAAGGTCTACGGGTTCACGGGCAAGACACGCTCGACGTACTTGCCAGACGTTCCCACCATGACAGAGTTGGGCCACCCGGAAATCAACGCTGTGGGTTGGCTCGGCGTCATCGCTGCCAGCGCCCTGCCCGAAGACTTAACCAGCAAGATCGGTGCAGCCGTGCGCAAGGTGGCGACCACCGCCGCTTTCAACGATGCCCTGAAGGGCGTTGGACTGACGCCGGACTCACAGCTGAGCAGCGCACAGTTGCGCGATGAACTCGTCGAGGAATCAGGTCGCAATGCTGCTGTGGTCAAACAATTCAACGTCAAGCTGAACTAGGAGAAGACGCCATGCAGATACGCCAGCTCACGCCGTCCATCGGTGCTGAAGTCAGTGGGGTCAGCCTCGGACAGGCTTCGCGGGACGAGGGTTTGTACAAGGAGATACGGGCACAATTGCTCAAGCACAAGGTGCTGTTCCTGCGCAACCAAGACATCACACGTGCAGAACACGTGGCGTTTGCGCGCCGCTTCGGTGACTTGGAAGACCATCCGGTGGTAGGCAGCGACCCTGAAAACCCGGGCCTGGTGCTGATCCACCGCTCCGACACCAAAGAGGCTTACGAAAACAGCTTTCATTCCGATGGCATGTGGCGCCCGAACCCGGCCATGGGCGCCGTGCTTCGCTGCATCGAGTGCCCACCCGTGGGGGGCGACACGCTGTGGGTCAACATGGTGCAGGCCTACGAGAACCTACCCGAAGACATCAAAGCCTTGATCCTACCCCTGCGCGCCAGCAACAGCATTGAACATTCGTTTGGGTCGGTGATGGCACCCGAGGCGCGCCGCAAACTGGGGCGCGACCACCCGCCGGTCGAACACCCCGTGGTTCGCACCCACCCCGAGACGGGCGAGAAGTCGCTTTTTGTCAGCGGCTTCACCACCCATTTCTTGAACTTCCATAACCCAAAAAATGTGCGGTTTGGTCTGGACAAGGCACCGGGTGCTGCACTGCTGCTGAACTACCTGATCAGCCAGGCCACGGTGCCCGAATACCACGTGCGCTGGTCATGGCGCCCCAACGATGTCGCCATCTGGGACAACCGTTGCACCTCGCACTACGCCGTGCACGATTACTGGCCGCAGCCGCGCAAGATGGAGCGTGCAGGCATCGTGGGCGACATGCCTTTCTAAGACCGCGAGACTCGAGCAATCATGAATTTCCTCGACGGCCACCACTTCCCAGAAAACCAGCCTCCCCTGATCATCACGGCGGCACCGTATGCGCCAGGTTGGCAACCCTCTGACTTTCCAGAGGACATCCCGGTCACGATGGCGCAGCAAATCCAGAAGGCGGTGGACTGCTACAACGCAGGCTCCACCGTGCTTCACCTGCATGTGCGTGAGCTCGACGGCAAGGGCAGCAAGCGCCTGTCCAAGTTCAACGAACTGATCGCCGGTGTACGCAGCGCGGTGCCCGAGATGATCATTCAGGTGGGTGGCTCCATCTCATTCGCGCCAGAAAGCGATGGCCAAGCCGCCAAGTGGCTATCCGACGATACACGACACATGCTGGCCGAGCTTGAGCCAACGCCCGACCAGGTCACCGTGACGGTCAACACGTCGCAGATGAACGTCACCGATCAGGCCGAAGATGCAGACTTCAAAGGCACCTCGCGAAGCAACCCAGCCATCTTCAACGCCTACAAGGAAATGACCGTGCCCGCGCAACCCGGCTGGGTGGAAGAGCACGTGAAGCGCCTTAGCGCCAAAGGCATTCAAAGCGCTTTCCAGTGCTACAACCTGAACAGTTTCGAATCGGTGGAGCGGCTGATGCGCCGTGGCTTCTACAAAGGGCCACTGGTGATGAACTGGGTGGCCATCGCTGGCGGCATGGACACGCCCAACGTTTACAGCCTGGCAAACTTTGTTCGTGCGGTCCCCGATGGCGCCGTGTTGACGGTCGAAAGCAACGTGCGCAACGTTTTGCCAGTCAACATCATGGGCATCACGATGGGGCTGCACGTACGCTGTGGCACCGAAGACTGCCTGTGGAACCAGTCACGCACGCAGAAGATGAGCACGGTCAAACAGATCGAACAATTGGTGCGCATCTCGCGCGATTTCGGTCGCGACATTGCCACGGCACATCAGGCGCGCGAGATCTCGAAGATCGGCGTGTTCTACGACACGGTTGAGGAGTCTTTAAGTGCCAACGGGTTTGCGCCCAATCGCAATGGTGGTAACCAAGGTTTTTTGCGTAAATCGGCCTGATGAAAACAACCTAGAGACAAATCATGAACTTTCTTGACGGGCACCTGTACCCTGAAAACCAAACACCACTGATCATCACGGCAGCGCCGTATGCACCGGGCTGGATTCCCTCAGACTTCCCGGAAGACATTCCCATCACCATGGACGAGCAGATCCAGAAGGCAGTGGATTGCTACGAAGCAGGTGCTGCGGTGCTTCACCTTCATGTGCGTGAACCCGATGGCAAGGGCAGCAAACGGCTGTCCATGTTCAACGAGTTGATCGCGGGTGTGCGCAACGCGGTGCCCGACATGGTGATTCAGGTGGGGGGCTCGATATCGTTCGCACCCGAAGGTGAAGGCCAAGCTGCCAAATGGTTAAGCGATGACACGCGACACATGCTGGCCGAGCTGGATCCCAAGCCCGATCAGGTAACCGTGACCGTCAACACAACACAAATGAACGTGACGGAGCACGCTGGCATCGATGACTTCAAGGGCGTTTCGCGAGGCTTTCCGCAACTCTACGCGACCTACAAAGACATGATCGTTCCTGCGAACCCAAGTTGGGTCGAAGAGCACATCCGGCGCCTGACTGCCGCCGGAATCCAAAGCGAGTTCCAGTGCTACAACATCAACAGCTTCGAGACCATCGAGCGGATGATTCGCCGCGGCATCTACAAGGGGCCACTGGTGATGAACTGGGTTGCCATCAGCGGCGGCATGGATCAGGCGAACATCTACAACCTGGCCAACTTTTTGCGCGCGGCACCCGACGGCGCGGTGATCACGGTAGAAAGCTCGGTGCTCAATGTGCTACCCATCAACATGATTGGCATGGCCTTGGGGCTGCACGTGCGTTGTGGCATCGAGGATGTGCTGTGGAATCAAACACGCACAGGCAAGATGAGCTCGGTTGAGCAGATCAAGCAATTGGTGCGCATCGCTGGCGAATTTGGTCGACCCATCGCCTCTGGCAAACAAGCCCGAGAAATCTTGAAGATCGGCGTGTTTTATGACACGGCGGACGAAACGCTTGCGAACAACGGCTTCGCACCCAATCGCAACGGTGGCAATCAAGGCTTTTTGCACAAGCCAACTTGATTGCCAAAATCGGCTTCAACGCGTCCCGACTAAAACCCAGTCACCCCAAACGCCACCCGCTCCTCCTGCAGCACCAGCAGCCCATCAAAAATCAGCGTGTCGATCAGCTCGTGCTGAACGCTGAGGTACGGTGACACCTTCCAGCCGGCGCCGCCTGTCATCAGGGTGATGGGGGCGCTGCCGCAGTGTTTGGCGGTGCGACGGTGCATGGTTTCAATAGCGCCCACAATGGCGAAGGTGCCACCGCTGGTTAAGCCATCTGATGTGTTGAGCGGAAAGTCGCGCACCTCGCCCGTGGGCACGCGCAGGCCCGCCGTGCCACTCTCCAGCGCCTTGAGCATGATGCCGTGGCCAGGGATGATGATGCCGCCCAAAAATTGTCCGTTGGCGTCGAGCGCATCCACCGTCACGGCCGTGCCCACCATCACCACCAGCGTGGGGGTGGGCACGCCGGGGCGCAGGCGTTTGGCGACGTTCCAGCGCGCGCCCACCATGGCCGCCCACCGGTCGGCGCCCAGGCGTGTGGGGTAGTCGTAGCCGTTGGTGACGCCGCCGCCGTCGGTCTGCGCCACCACCCAACGCGGTGCGGCCTCCCAGGCTTCCATTTGGTATTCGATCCGGCGGCGCACGGCATCGCCCGTCACGTTGCAGCCCAGCATGGCGTGGGGCGACAACTTGCGCCAGTCGCCTTCGGCCAGTTCGTCGATGTGTTCAACGAACACGGCGCCATGCTCCAACAGCTTGGCGCCTGGCTTGCCTTGGTCATACAGGGCCCACTTGAGCCGGGTGTTGCCCACATCCACCGCTAGAAAAGTCATGCCGCATCCCCATGACATCGCGTTGAAAATTGGGGGGCGATATCTGGGCGACATTGTGCCGCCCTGTGACGGGTGGCAAATCCGGGCTCACCCGGGGCTTTCGCAACCCTCGTTGGTTACAGTTGAGCGCCCTGCGCGGCAGTCACTGCAGCCATCAACGGCGGATCAAGGGTCACAACGTCGTCCCAAGGTTGAGCCGAGCGGCAGCTGTGCAAAACTTGGTCTGCAGCTGCATGGGCCACCACCGAGCCAATCACCATGATGGCGGGGCTGGTGAGTTGCAGTCGCTCCACGTCCAGGGCCAGCGCTGCCAGCGTGGTGCAGGCGTGCCGCTGCTTGGGTGTGGATGCGTGCGTGATCACTGCACACGGCGTTTCCTGGTGCATCCCCGCTTCCAGCAAGGCCGCTTGAATGCATTGAATGCGGGTCACGCCCATGTAAATCACCAACGTCATGCGGCTTTGCACCAGTGCGTTCCAGTCGGGCGCCACGCCATCGGGGCCGCTGTGCCCCGTCACCAAGGCCACCCCGGGGGCGTGCCTTCTGTCTGTCACCGAGATGCCCAGCGACGCGGGCGCTGCCATCCCGGACGTGATGCCCGGCACCACTTGCACCTGCACACCGGCGGCGCGCAAAGCGTCTTGCTCTTCGCCTCCGCGGCCAAACACAAAGGGGTCGCCGCCCTTCAACCGCACCACGCGCAGCCCCTTCCTCGCCTCGCGAATCATCAAGGTGTGAATGAAGGCCTGGTCGGTGGAAGCGCAACCCCCACGCTTGCCCACGTGCAGCACGCGCGTCTTGGGGTTCAGTTCATTGACGATGCCCTCACCCACCAGGTCGTCTACCAGCACCACATCGGCTTGCTGCAACACCTGCCAAGCACGGCGTGTCAGCAGCTCGGGGTCACCAGGGCCAGCACCCACCAACCATACTTGTGGTGGTTGCATCGCGTTAGGGCTTTTCATGCAGCGACCTCTGCCGCATCGGCTTGCGTCGCGGGCGTGCTGGCCACCAAGCGTCGCAACGCAGGCAGGCACGAGCCACATTGCGTGCCGCAACGCAGTTGCGCCTGCAATTGCGTCAAGCGCGACCCCGCGCTGCCTTGCAGCTTGGTCAAGGCACCACAAATGGTGGGCTCGGTGACCTCAAAGCAGTTGCAAATCTGCGCCTCTCGCACCGCCAAGCCTTGGGGGGCTGCGTCGGGCGCCAGCAATTCGCGGCCGTAAGGCGCCACACGTGCCTCGCTGCGCCACAAGTCAACCAGCCAGGCACCCTCGCCCACATCACCAGCCAACAGCACCGATCGCAACGTGGTGGCCTCTTGGGCGCCGTCAAAGGCCAACCAGCGCGCGCGGTGACGGCGTGCGTCGGCGTACGTTGCCACCCCCGTGCCACTCAGTTGCATGGCGAGCTTCATCGCTTGCAACCACGCCTGGTCGGTGGGCTCGGTACTGGCCAAATCCATGCGCAGGCCGCTGCGCCCCTGCTTGCCCGCGACAGGCACACAACTCGCAAACTCAAAGCCGCTCATGCGCTGACGCCACAGCGTTTGCGCCTCAAGCCGCTGCACTTCGGTGTCAAACCACAAACAAGCACACACGCGCCATGGCAAGTTCACCTTGCTGACGGCCACCGCCGCGTGTTTGAGCTCAGGCTGTTTGGAGTCCGGACACATCGACGACGTGGTTAGGTGGTTTACACCCCACAACATCCCGGTTGAATGGTTGCCACTTAAAAACTCAGCGCCCCAATGCATCGCCATGTCGGCTTGACCACCTGCCACCCGGTCATCAGCCTTCACGGGCAACACCACCTCGCCGCGCCGGGATCGCACGCTCACCAAGTCGCCCGGCGCCAGGCCGCGACGCGGCAAGTCATGCGGGTGCAAGCGCAGCACGGGCCCTTCTTCGTGCGCATACAGTGAAGCCACCGTGCCACTGCGGCTCATGCCATGCCATTGGTCGCGCAGGCGCGACGTGGTGAGTGAAAACGGATACGTGGCGTCGCGCGCATCGGCCACAGCCTTGTAAGGCTTGGCAATGAAACGTGCGCGCCCGTTGGCGTGGGCAAAGCGCTTGTCTTGGTACAACCGGGCTTGACCCTGCACCGCCGACTCAGGAAAGGGCCATTGTTGGGGCCCAGCCTGCTCCAAGCGTGCGTAGCTCAGGCCCGTGATGTCCAGGTCGCGCCCGCGCGTCGTTTCTCGGTGCTCTTGCCACACCTCTTGCGCCGTCTCGTACGCCAACAGGGGGGTCTGTTCGGGCTGGAGCAAGGCTTGCACCGCTTGCGCCACGTCCACCACGATGCGCCAATCGTCGCGCGCCTGCCCGGGTGGCGCCACGGCGCGCCGCACGCGGCTGATGCAGCGCTCGCTGTTGGTCACCGTGCCGTCTTTTTCGCCCCAGGTGCTGGCGGGCAACAACACGTCGGCACAGGCTGTGGTGGCGGTGTTGGCAAAGGCGTCCTGCACGATCACCAGTTCGCAGCGCGCCAGCGCACGGTGCACCATGGCCTGGTCGGGCATCGACTGGGCCGGGTTGGTGCAGGCGATCCAAAGCACTTTGATCTCGCCACGCGCGGCGGCTTCAAACATCTCAACAGCAGTCTTGCCCGGTTTGGAGGGCACTGAATCGACGCCCCACAGCTTGGCCACCTCGGCGCGGTGGTCGGCGTTGTCCAGGTCGCGATGTGCCGACAGCAGGTTGGCCATGCCGCCCACCTCACGCCCACCCATGGCGTTCGGTTGACCCGTTAAAGAGAAAGGGCCTGCGCCGGGTCGACCCACCTGCCCCGTGGCCAAGTGAAGGTTGATCAGCGCCGTGTTCTTGGCCGTGCCACTGCTGCTTTGGTTCAATCCCTGGCAATACAGCGACAGCGTGGCCCCCGACTGCGCAAACCAGCGCGCCGCCTGCAACAGTGACGCAAGCGGGATGCCGCAGCGCCGCGCCGCCAATTGCGGCGGGGTGTCACGCACCAAGGCCTTGAGCGCCTCAAAACCCTCGGTGTGCGCTTCAATGAATGCACGATCCACCAGATCGTCCCAGATCAACGCATGCAACATGCCATGAAAAAGCGCCACGTCGGTGCCGGGCTGAATTTGCAAGTGCAAGTCGGCGTCATCCGCCGTCTCGGTGCGGCGTGGGTCGACCACGATCACTCGCATGGCTGGGTTGGCCGCGCGTGCGTCCTCCAGGCGCCGGTACAACACCGGGTGGGCCCATGCGGTGTTGGACCCAGCGATGAACACGCATTGTGCGTGGTTCAAATCGTCGTAGCAGTTGGGCGGCGCGTCGGCCCCCAAGCTTTGCTTGTAGCCTGCCACGGCGCTCGACATGCACAGGCGCGAATTGGTGTCGATGTTGTTGGTGCCCAGCAAGCCCTTGGCGAACTTGTTGAAGACGTAGTAGTCCTCGGTAAGCAGTTGGCCCGAAATGTACAAACCAACCGCATCGGGGCCGTGCTCTCTCACCGTGCTGGCAATGCGCGCGGCAATATGGTCGATGGTGTCGGCCCAGCTTGCGGCCTGCAGTGCCTCCTGGCGCGTGCGTCTCAGTTGCGGCTGCAGCAGGCGCGTGGTGTTGATCACGGCGGCGCTGGCGGTCAGGTGCAAGGTCGAGCCTTTGGTGCACAAGCGCCCGCGGTTGGCCGGGTGATCGGGGTCACCGCGCACGCCTGTAATCTGATTTGCCTGGCTCTCGATGATGACGCCGCAACCCACGCCGCAGTAGGGGCAGGTTGATTTGGTTTCTTGCACAGAGCCGGTCATCAATCAGGCGGAAGCGCGCACGTCCATGCCAAGGGTGGCCAGTTCATTGGCATCCAAATAGACATGGCCCTGCTCGACTTTGACGGCAAAGGTTTGGGTGCAGCCTTCATCGGGCGCATGGGCACAACCGTCGCTCAAGCCAATCGTCCAGTTGTGCAGTGGGCAGGCTACGCGGTCGTCAAACACCATGCCTTGCGACAACGGGCCGCCCAAGTGAGGGCACTTGTCCAACAGTGCAAACACGCGGTCGCCGTCGCCGCGAAAGACGGCCACGTCGGCGCCCTGCGCACGCCGCACGCAGCGCGCCCCGCGCCGGGCGATGTCATCTACTTTGCAAATCAAGGTCCAGGGGGTCATCGTCACACCTTCAAAGCATCAAACTGCCGCGTGTCGACCTTGGCACGCTCAAAGTCCACCCACGGGTCGGGCTCGCCGTCCAGCGCAAATTGAAGTCGCGCCCACAGCGCTTTGCGGTTGGGCTCGTCATCCAGTACTTTTTGTTTGGCGTGATCCAGCCCCACGCGGCGCAGGTAGTGCACCGTGCGCTCCAAGTACCAAGCCTCTTCGCGGTATAGCTGCAAAAAGGCGCCGGACACCTCCAGCACTTCTTCGGCGGTCTTCACCTTGCAAAAAAACTGCGCCACCTCGGTCTTGATGCCGCCGTTGCCACCCACATAGATTTCCCAGCCCGAATCCACGCCGATCACGCCGACGTCTTTGATGCCACTTTCGGCGCAATTGCGTGGGCAGCCACTGACGGCCAGCTTGACTTTGTGCGGCGCCTGCATGCGCCACATGGCGCGCTCAAGCTGCTTGCCCATGGCGGTCGAGTCTTGCGTGCCAAAGCGGCACCACTCACTGCCGACGCAGGTTTTGACGGTGCGAAGGGCTTTGGCATAGGCGTGGCCCGAGGGCATGTCCAGAGCCTTCCACACCGAGGTCAAGTCTTCCTTCTTGACGCCCAGCAAGTCGATGCGCTGCCCCCCCGTGACCTTCACGGTGCGGATCTTGAACTGGTCCACCACGTCGGCAATGCGGCGCAGTTCGGACGCATTGGTTTCGCCACCCCACATGCGCGGAATGACCGAATACGTGCCGTCCTTTTGAATGTTGGCGTGCGCGCGCTCGTTGATGTAGCGGCTTTGCGGATCGTCTTGCGCCTCTTTGGGCCAGGTGCTGAGCACGTAGTAGTTGAGCGCGGGGCGGCATGAGGCGCAACCGTCAGGGCGGCGCCACTGAAGGCGCTGGCGCACGTCGTCACCGCTTGTCAAATGGTCTTGCTTGATGGCGTCGCGCACCTGTTGGTGCGACGCGTCGGTGCATCCACACATGGCTTTGTTCTTGGGCGTGGCCGAGTAGTCACCACCGGCCGTGAACATCAGCAACTGCTCCACCAACCCGGTGCAAGAGCCGCACGACGCGCTCGCCTTGGTGTGCTTGCGCACCTCATCCAGCGTGAACAAACCTTTGGACTTGATGGCCTTGCAAATGGCGCCCTTGCTCACCCCGTTGCAACCGCACACCTCGTCGCTGTCCTTCATGGCAGCCGCTTGGGTTTGCCCCTCGTGGCCCACGTCGCCGATGTTGGATTCGCCAAACATCAAACGGTCGCGGATGTCGCCAATTTTTCGTGCATCACGCAGCAGCTTGAAGTACCAACTGCCGTCCACGGTGTCACCAAACAAGCACGCGCCCACCAGCTTGTCGTCCTTGATCACCAGCTTTTTGTACACACCGCCGATGGGGTCAGAGAGCACGATCTCTTCGCTGCCGGGCGAGCCCATGAAGTCACCGGCAGAAAACATGTCAATGCCTGTCACCTTCAGCTTGGTGCTGGTCATCGAGCCGGTGTAGCGCCCAATGCCAAACTCGGCCAAATGTGTGGCGCACACCCGCGCCTGCTCAAACAGTGGTGCCACCAGCCCGTACGCAATGCCCCGGTGCGCCGCGCACTCCCCCACGGCGTAAATGCGTGGGTCGGTGGTGGATTGCAGCGTGTCGCTCACCACCATGCCCCGGTCGCAGTGCAACCCCATGCTTTGGGCCAACTCGGTGTTGGGACGAATGCCCGCCGCCATCACCACCAAGTCGGCAGGTATCTCCGCACCATCACCAAACTGCACCGCCATCACCCGGCCCGAAGCGCCCAAGTCGGAGTCGCCGATCAGCGCTTTGGTTTGTGCACCCACCCGAAACTGAATGCCACGCGCCTGCAGCGACTGCTGCAACAAACCGCCCGCAGTCTCGTCCAATTGCCGCTCCATCAACCACGGCGCTAAGTGCACCACCGTGGTTTGCATGCCGCGAAGCATCAAGCCGTTGGCGGCCTCCAGCCCCAGCAAGCCACCGCCAATGACCACGGCGTGCTGGTACTTGGCGGCTGCGTCGATCATGGCCTGGGTGTCGGCGATGTCACGGTAAGCCACCACGCCTTGCAAGTCGCGGCCAGGGATGGGAGGGATGAAAGGCGTGGACCCCGTGGCCAGCAACAAGCGGTCGTAAGGAGCCAGCGTGCCATCTTGTGCGTGCACCACGCGACGCTGCCGATCCACCTGCACCACTTTTTTGCCCAGGTGCAGCGTGATGCCATTGTCGGCATACCAGGCCAACGGGTTCAAGACGATCTCATCCAGCGTTTGCTCGCCCGCCAGCACCGGGCTTAACAAAATACGGTTGTAGTTGGGGTGCGGCTCGGCGCCAAACACAGTGATGTCGTACAGGTCGGGGGCTATCTTCAGCAGCTCCTCAAGCGTCCGAACACCCGCCATGCCATTGCCCACCATCACCAACTTGAGTTTTTTCATGCTTGCTTTCGTGTCACCTTGGCCTCTAGATCGCAATTACGGTGCCAGGCATGCGGCACCAGACAAACAAGATCTAGCGCACCAACGTAGCCCATCGCGCACGGTGGCGGCGACCCATTTCAGTGCGCCGTTGCGCCAAACACGGGCGATGCGTGGGCGCCATGCGTTTTGACGTCGACGCGGGCCCGACCAACGAATGCGGCCCGCGGCACCCGCATGGGCGGCCCTCGACCTCGGCGTCGCCACAAACCCCCAGCGCACTAAGATGCTGGAATCGGTGGCCGACCCACCAGGCCATGGCCTGCGCCAGCCCACCACGCTTACCCCTGGAGATTGCATGACCGAGCTCACCGCCGACTACCAAGCCCTGGCCAACTACCGCCCCAAGAACAAGGTGCGCTTTGTCACGGCTGCCAGCTTGTTTGACGGGCACGACGCTGCCATCAACATCATGCGGCGCATCTTGCAAAGCATGGGCGCTGAAGTTGTCCACCTGGGGCACAACCGCTCGGTGGACGAGGTGGTCACCGCTGCGCTGCAAGAGGACGTGCAAGGCATTGCCGTCAGTTCGTACCAGGGTGGACACGTTGAATACTTCAAGTACATGGTGCAGTTGCTGCGCGAGCGCGGCGGCGGCAACATCCAGGTGTTTGGCGGCGGCGGCGGCGTGATCGTGCCGTCCGAGATTCGCGACCTGGCCGACCACGGCGTGCGCATCTTCAGCCCCGAAGACGGGCAACGCATGGGTCTGCAGGGCATGATCGGTGAGATGGTGATGCGCAGCGACGTCGATTTGACGACGCACGCGCCCACCACCGTGGCCGCCGTGCAAGGCCACAGCAACAGCGCTTGGCGCGCCTTAGCGCAACTCATCACTGCCCTTGAAAACGGCACCATCAGCGGCGCCCTGCGTCAAGACCTGCTCAACGCAGCCAAAACCAGCCAGGCACCTGTGGTGGGCATCACTGGCACGGGTGGCGCTGGCAAATCGTCGCTCACCGATGAACTGATTCGGCGCTTGCGTCTCGATCAAGGTGACGCTTGGCACGTCGCCGTCATCTCCATCGACCCCTCGCGGCGCAAGAGTGGCGGCGCCTTGTTGGGTGACCGCATCCGCATGAACGCCATCGGGCCATGGCGAGCACGCGCTGACGCCAACGATGCAGTGGACGCGCAGGCCCGCGTCTTCATGCGCAGCCTGGCCACACGCGACACCGGCAGTGAAGTGTCGGCCGCCCTTCCCGACGTGATTGCTGCCTGCAAGGCGGCGGGGTTTGATTTGATCGTGGTGGAGACCTCGGGCATCGGCCAGGGCGACGCCGCCATCGTGCCGATGGTGGACGTTCCCCTTTACGTCATGACGCCCGAGTTTGGTGCCGCCAGCCAGCTTGAAAAAATCGACATGCTCGACTTTGCCGAGCTGGTGGCCATCAACAAGTTTGACCGCAAGGGTGCCGCCGACGCGCTGCGTGATGTGTGCAAACAGGTGCAGCGCAACCGCAGTGCCTTTGACGTGGGCGCCGACACCATGCCGGTATTTGGCACCATGGCCAGCCGATTCAACGACGACGGCGTCACCGCGCTGTACCAGGCCCTTAAAGTGCGCCTGCTGGCACAGGGCATGAAGCTCAAGCCCGGCACCTTGCCCGCCGCCAACACCCGCCACAGCACCCACCAAGTGGCCATCGTACCGGGCGCTCGGGTTCGCTACCTGGCCGACATCGCAAGCGCCGTGCAAAGCTACAAGCAACACGCGCGCACCCAGGCTGCGTTGGCGCGCGAGATTCAACAACTGCAAGCCGCCGCAACGATGCTTGCCGTGGGCAAACCCGATCGCCCCAAAGCGTCCGAAGCCGCACTCAGCCTGGTGGCACCGCGCCAAGCCAGACAAGACCCACGCGCCCAAAAGCTGCTGGCCATGTGGCCCGAAATGCAAAAGGCCTACGCCGGTGATGAATACGTGGTGAACATGCGCGGCCAGGCGTTGCGCACAAATCTCGTGCACACCACCTTGTCGGGCAGCAAGATCCGCAAGGTGGCGCTGCCGAGCTTTGAGGACCACGGCGAGCTGCTCAAGTGGCTGATGTTAGAGAACGTGCCCGGTTCGTTCCCCTACACCGCCGGCGTCTTTGCCTTCAAGCGTGAAAACGAAGACCCCACCCGCATGTTTGCTGGCGAAGGCGACGCGTTTCGCACCAACCGCCGCTTCAAGTTGGTGAGCGAAGGCCTGCCCGCCAAGCGCTTGTCAACCGCCTTCGACAGCGTCACGCTGTACGGCGCCGAGCCCGATTTGCGCCCCGACATCTACGGCAAAGTGGGCAACTCGGGGGTGTCCATCGCCACGCTGGACGATCTGAAGGTGCTGTACGACGGCTTTGACTTGTGCGCCCCCACCACCAGCGTGTCGATGACGATCAACGGCCCCGCGCCCACCATCCTGGCGATGTTCATGAACACCGCCATCGATCAGCAGCTCAACAAGTTTCGCAGCGACAACCACCGCGACCCTACCGACACCGAGGTGCAAAAGATTCGCGAATGGGTGTTTGCCAACGTGCGCGGCACGGTGCAGGCCGACATCCTCAAAGAAGATCAGGGCCAGAACACCTGCATTTTTTCAACCGAGTTTTCGCTGAAGGTGATGGGCGACGTGGCGCAGTATTTTGTGCAACACGACGTGCGCAATTTTTACTCGGTCAGCATTTCGGGCTACCACATCGCCGAAGCCGGGGCCAACCCGATCAGCCAACTGGCCTTCACGCTCAGCAACGGCTTTACGTTTGTGGAGGCTTATCTGGCGCGTGGCATGCACATCGATGAATTTGCGCCCAACCTGAGCTTCTTCTTCAGCAACGGCATGGACCCCGAATACACCGTGCTGGGCCGCGTGGCACGCCGCATCTGGGCCATTGCCATGCGCGACCGCTACGGTGCCAACGAGCGCTCGCAAAAGCTGAAATACCACGTGCAAACCAGCGGCCGGTCGCTGCACGCCCAAGAGATTGCCTTCAACGACATCCGCACCACCTTGCAAGCACTGATCGCCGTTTACGACAACTGCAATTCATTGCACACCAACGCCTACGACGAGGCCATCACCACCCCCACCGACGAAAGTGTTCGCCGCGCGATGGCGATTCAACTCGTGATCAACCGCGAATGGGGTTTGGCCAAAAACGAGAACCCGAGCCAGGGCTCGTTCATCATCGACGAGCTGACCGAGTTGGTGGAAGAAGCCGTGCTGGCCGAGTTTGAACGCATCACCGAGCGCGGCGGCGTGCTGGGCGCCATGGAAACGGGCTACCAGCGAAGCAAGATCCAAGAAGAAAGCATGCACTACGAAATGCTCAAGCACACGGGCGAGTACCCGATCGTGGGCGTCAATACCTTCCGCAACCCAAGCGGCGACCCGGTGTCCGAGCACATCGAACTGGCGCGCTCCACCGACGACGAAAAACAATCGCAGCTCAAACGCCTGCATGATTTTCAGGCGCGCCACGCGCAAACCGCACCCGCCATGCTGGCGCGGTTGCAACAAACCGTGATCGACCACGGCAACGTGTTTGAGGTATTGATGGACGCTGTGCGCTGCTGCTCGCTGGGGCAAATCACCAGCGCGCTGTTTGAGGTGGGTGGGCAGTACCGGCGCAGCATGTAGGCCTGCGCGCAACACTGGCACCACCCACCGGTGGTGGTTGGCACTTGCGAACCCGTGCCGTGATGAACCACACGGCATTGGTGCACAGCCGTTAGCCCTGTGGCGCTCACAACGCGCCACCTTTGGGCAAGATGCGCAAGAGCGTTGCTGTTGGACGGTGGCTTCGCGAGAACCACGCGCTACTGCCCGCCCAATCGACACAGCTCGAGCCTGAATCAGAATGCTCAACAACCCCGCATCGCCACCCTTGGCAGCGCCCCCACAAAGGCTGGCGCGGCTGTGGCCTGATCACAATGCTGCGGCCAATGCGGTGTGGGTGGTGATCGTGGTGTCTGGATTGGCGGCGTTTATTTGGTCGGTGATGCGCGTCACGGCCCTGGAGCCCCCGGCACAGATGTATGTGGTCGTGGGCACGCTTTTTGCCGGGCTTGCTGGGTACTTTCCGCTGCGCATGCTCCGCGCACCCAGGCTGTACCTTGCCGGCGGCACATTCATTTTTGCGTTGCTGCTGCTGCACGGGACGGCAGCGGCTACCGTCGCTGCCGCAGTTGAGGCTCTAATCGTTTCGTTGCACTCTTCCAAACGGACGTCGAACCACCCACTCAACGCATCCATAGGCTGTCTCTCCATTTTTTGTGTTGGCACGCTGCATGGTCCGGCGAATAACGCAATGATCGAAGTGAATGAGCTGCCCTTTGCCGAGTCGGCCCTTTTCCTCGTCTTCACGGCCGCACTTGTCATTTTGGTCGCCGTTTTCATACACGTCGTATTTATCACTCTGAGAGAAAAGAGCTTTGACAGTAGCAAACGCTACCTGCAAAGTTTGCATTGGCTTCTACTAAGCTACGCATCCATGGCAGTCGTTGCCGCAGTTGTGTTTGAGATCTACAAACAAACTGGGAGCACTTGGATTTTTGCCGCAGCCCCAACGCTGCTCATGTTGCTGTCGACATTCCACTACTACTTCCGCTTCATCACCAACGCGCTCGACGCCCAGCGCGCACAAACCGAAGCCGCTGAGCGCGAGCAAGACTTGGCGGCGCAGCACACGCGTGACATGGCCCGCAGCGAACAACGGTTTGAAAGCACGTTTCAACATGCTTCCATCGGCATGGCGTTGGTCGGTATGGACGGCACCGTGATAAAGGCCAACCCGGCGTTCAATTTGCTGTTTGGGTTCGGTGGCGAAGCCGATGCACCCAGGCAAAACATGCTTGACTGTGTTGATGTCAGCCTGCGACACACCCTGCGGCAACATTTGCGCGATGCCCTCTCACCGCAGGGCCCATCCGCCGCGCTGGAGGTTCGCTGCAACCTCAGAGACGGGCGCAACCTGGACGCCTCCCTTCAATGTGCTGCTTTTTCAAGCCCCAACGCCCAAGTGCCCTGCGTGGTGCTGCAGGCGCAAGACATCTCGTCGCAAAAGGCCACACTGGCCAGCATTGAGCACTTCTCACTGTATGACTCACTCACGGGGCTGGCCAACCGCGCCCGCCTGCGCCAGTTGTTGGACGAGGCCGTTGGGCAAATCACCCTTGATCCGCAATCGTCGTTCGCCTTGCTTTTTCTAGACTGCGACCGTTTCAAGGCCATCAACGATGGCATGGGTGCTCTGATGGGTGATCGGTTCTTGATCGATAGCGCCCACCGCATCACCAGCATGGTGCGCCCAAACGACGTGGTGGCACGCCTGGGCGGTGACCAATTTGCGGTGCTCGTGATGTCGGGTGATTCGCCCGGCACGGCCGTAGACATGGCCAAGCGCATCGTGGAGGCGGCACGCCAACCACTGGTGATCGACGGCATTGCATTGTCAAGCACCTTCAGTGTGGGCCTGGTGCATAGCGACGCCGACCACCACAGCAGCGAGTGTTTGATACGAGACGCCGACGTGGCCCTGCATCAAGCCAAAACCCAAGGCCGCGATCGTTGTGTCGCCTTTGAGCCCAAGTTTCGCGAAATGACCACCAAGCGCTTTCGCATCGAGCACGAATTGCGAAGCGCTTTGGCCAACGATGGGTTGTGCGTTGCCTACCAGCCGCTGTACAACATCGTCGATCATTCGCTGCTGGGGTTCGAGGCGCTGGTGCGGTGGTTTCACCCCACCCTGGGCACCATCTCACCGGCTGAATTCATTCCCGTGGCCGAAGAAACCCGCTTGGTGATGGACATCACGGCGTTTGTGCTTCGCCAAGCCACCGCTCAATTGGCACGCTGGCAACAGGTCCACCCGGCATTTGCAGGGCTGCAAATGCACATCAATGTGTCGGGGCTGGACTTGGCCAACGACGTCTTGGCCCAGCAGGTGCAGCACGCGCTGACCACCACCCGCCTGCTGCCCAACCACGTGGTGCTTGAAATTACCGAGTCCATCTTGATGGAAAGTGTGGGGGGCGGTTTTGCCATGGCCGAGCGCCTGCGCAGCCTGGGCGTTGAGTTGGCCATTGACGACTTTGGAACCGGCTTTTCGTCCTTGTCCAACTTGGCACGCTTGCCCATCTCCAGCATCAAGATTGACGGCTCGTTTGTGCGCGACTTGCAGCCCGGCACGCCCAATGAGGCGATCATCAAGTCGGTGCTGGCCCTGGCCCAATCGATCAACAAATTGGTCATTGCCGAAGGCATTGAAACCGTCGGGCAGCGCGACCACTTGGTGGCCCTCGGATGCAGCTTTGGTCAAGGGTATTTGATGGCCAAGCCCATGATGCCCGAGGCGGTGATGCAACTCCTGGGCGCCATGCATGCGTCCCCGTCAGGCGTGCTGGCTACAGCTTGAACTCAAGCGACAAGCGGAGGCTGCGGTGTGTTTGCAGCTCCAGCAGGCGGTCTTCGCTGCCACTGCCGTCGGCATAGGCGTTGAACTGGCTGGCAGTGGGTTGCAAGAGGTTGTTGAGTGTGGCGCGAACGTTGAACCGTGGGCCCACGCGCCAAACGCCGTAAAGATCCAGCCCCCGCTTGTCGGCCAATTTCAGCGACTCGGTTGACGAGGTGCGAATCAAAGATTGCCGCTCAAAGTTGAAGCTGCCTCCCAGTGTGACGGGTGCCAACGCCATCCGGTAGTCGACCCCCAGAGAAGCTGTCAAGGGCGGCTGACGGCTCAGGCGGTTGCCCGGGCCGGGCACAGCGTCCACTTGGGACGCATGCCTACCAAGGCCCGCACGAAGGTCCACGTCGGGTGCAGCGGGCCACACTTTGTTGAGCTTGGCCTTGGCCTCCAGCTCCACGCCCATCACGGTGGCGTTGCCCCGGTTGACAGGCCGTGCAACCCACTTCCCGTCGCTCTCTTGGGACACGATGGTCAAAATCACTTGCTCAATCTTGCGCGCATAAACATTGGCGCCCAAAAAGACGTCGGCACCTGCGTAGTGCTCGTACCCCAAGTCAAGGCCCCAGGCCAGCTCGGGCACCAGGTTGGGGTCGCCTTGAAAGTAAGGCGACGTGGGCGAATTGTCGGCCACCAACCACCGCCGTGGAATGAGGTCGCGTGGCGTGGGCGCCTTGTAGGTTCTCCCTAGGCCCAAACGCACTTGATCACTCTTGGTACCGGGCACCTTCCACAGCCACTGCATCGTCGGGCTGAGCACGTTGGAGCGCAGCCGCACGGTGTCCAACGAGGTGTCCAAGGTACGCGTTGCTAGGGCCTCCCAGCGCACCCCAAAATAGCCCGACAGTGACTTGCTGACGGCCCACTCGTCTTGCACGTAAAAAGCCAGGCGATTCACGGTGGCGGCAAAATCTTCGTCAAGGTCTTGCGTCTCAAAACCGCTGGCGCTGATCTCACGCTGCACGCGCACCTCGCGGCGGCGCGTGCTCTGCACGTCCCAACCGGCACCCATGGAGTGGCTGTCGGTCAGCGCCAACGAATACTTGCCGACCCAAGCCAGGCTCGTATCTTGCAGGTCAGAACCCAAAGTACGGGCCACCCTTGGCACGCCGCCCAAGCTGCCATCAAACAAGTAGTCAAGGCGACGGCGCAGCAGCGTGCCATTGAGCTTCAGGTCCAGGCGACCGTCGTCCCACAAAGGCGCCTTCCAGCCGACCCCCAACCGCGCTTGCAGCGTGTCGGTGGTGAACGAGGCGTTGTTCTGGTCAAACGTCGGCTGGCTGCCAAGCACCGCGTCTCGACGACCTGTTGCAACGTAGTCAAAGCGCTGCCCTTGAAGCAGCCCATCGACTGTTAACGATGAAGCGTCGCTTGGTTTGTAGACGGCGCGCGGCACCAAGCCCACGGTGATTTTTTTGCCGTTTTCAGTGGTTGGGGCGATGTGCCTGTAAAGCACTGCACCGTCAGCGTTGCGGGCGTTGCTGGTCACCAGCGACTCCCATCGGTCACGCTCCCACTGGGCGCTGCTGGCCAGCGAATACGACCATGCACCAAGCTTGTCGCCGTACTGGCTGCTCACCCCGGCGGAGCCCAGTCCGTTGTAGCTGCTGCCATGCACCTTGACTTCGTGCTGCCCCGCCGAGGCCACCCGGCGCAACACAATGTTGATGGTCCCGGCAATGGCTTGGGTGCTGGTGTCGGCCGTGGCCGTCCGCACCACCTCAATGCGCTCGATCAAGTCGGGCGAAAGGGTGTCGAGCGAAAACCCCGCGGGCACCGGTTCGCCATTGACCAAGATCTGCGTGTACCCACTGCCCAAGCCCCGCATCGTGATCTCTCTGGCCTGGGACCCAGACCCCGTTACCACCACACCCGGAACCCTTGCTAGCACCTGCGCCAGCGACGCGTCGCCAAAGCGTGTGATCTCGTCCCGCAGCACCACCGTTTTGGCGGCGTTGGCGTCTTTGCGGTCGTTGGCGTCACCCTGGCCGGTGATTTCGACGCGCTGCGCAGGCAGGGCCGCGGGTGCTTGGGGTTGTGCGCTTGCCACCAGGGGCGCCAGCGCTGCGCCAAGGACCGCCAGCAACACAGCAGCCGCTCTGGGGCGGGCTTGACGTCCAGCGGCTTCAGGTTTGGTCGGTGGCATCGGAGGCTTAAAGCCCGTGGGAGCGGGGCAAAACGCGAATAAAAAAACGCCCCATTGTGGCGGGCCCCAACCCGTGAAGTTGGGCGCTAACCCCCAAACATCCCCGTTTGTAGGGAGGTCCCGCCCGCTGGGTTGCCAAGAACCGACAAATTCGGGTTTACGCCATCACCCAACCAGGGTCTCGGCCCCGCCGTGACATAAGTCACGGATTACGATGCAATCCGTGACGGGAGTTCAACCGCACACCGAGCACTGCCAGGCCTCGCGCTTGGCAGCCCATCATTTTTTGGGAGCAGCTACCATGGGCGTCGTCTGTATTGACTGAGTAACAAATCAAAGTCCGCTTGAGCACTGCATCAACGGACAAAACCCTCGTTAGGGAACATTCGGGGCGATCACAGTCGCCCCGAATCTTTTTTTGCGCTCGATTTGCAGTGCCGCTGCCCATGCCCGCCACGACGCCCCCACAACGCAACGTCCACCTCCTGTGGTTTGGCACCGCTGTCGCTTCGGCCTGTGACCAATTGCTGCTGGTGGGCATCCCGATTTTTGCGTTGGCGCAGTTGGGGGTGGGCTCGCAATGGCTAGGCTATGCGCTGGCGATGCAGTACCTGCCTTCGTTGGTGCTGGCGCAGTGGATGGCCGCTGTGATTGACCGCAACGACAGGCGCTCAGCCTTGATGGTAGGCAGCTTGCTGTGCTGCATCAGCATGCTGTTGCTGGCGCTCACGTCAACCCTCACCTTGCAGCCACACCTCTCGATCACGCTCCTGTTGGCCTTGTGCCTGCTGCTGGGGGTGGGCAATGCGATTTACACCATCGCGTCAGCCGCCATCGCGCCGGTGATCGTGGCCGATCGGTCGGTCACCGACGTGCTGACGGGCCAGGCGTCGGTTCGCACCCTGTGGCGCTTGCTGGGCCTGGCGGCCGCTGGGCCGGCGATGGACCTGCTCGGTGGCAGCGCTGTGCTGAGCCTGGTGGCACTGGCCTTTGCCCTGCGGGGCGTGGCAAGTTTGCCCATTGAAGTCGTCGCAACCGAATCAGTCGTCGTGTCCCCCGGGGGCGCCGCAGCTGCGCCCGCGCAGGGTGCACCACCCCCAACCACGCAGAACGCGACCACCACACCCACGCAGAACGCGTGGGGCATCGTCTGGAACATACCCGTGCTGCGCCACGGCATCTGGGGGTTGTTCTTGCTCAACCTGGGCGGCTCGCTCATCAGTGGCGCTTACTTTGCATTCACCTACGAGCTGCTGCGCCTGTCCCCGACCATGATTGGCGTGGTGATGCTGCTGGGCACGGTGTCGGCGCTGGTTGCACTGCGTTGGTCCAAGGCGGCCGTCAAGCGGTACGACGCAGCCGTCATCTGCGGTTGGTCGGGCGTGGTCGCCGCCCTGGTGGGCTGGGTGCTGCCGTTAATGCCTCTGGATGGGGCCCTTTGGGGCTTGGGGCTTTACCACGTCGTGTTTGGCGCCGTGTCGTCCATTGTGGTGGTGGCGTTCACCATCATGCGCCAAAAGGTGGTGAGCAATCAGGTGCTGGGGCGCGTGGCGTCGATCTCGGCCACCACCAACGCGGCGGCCATCGTTTTGGGTGCAGCGGCCTCGTCCATGTTGCTGCCATTGTTAAGCGTTCGCAACACGATGGTGGTGGGCGCCGCATTGGCCACGCTGTCACTCCTGCCCTTGTGGGCCTTGGCCACGCAAAACCGAGCGAAGTAACGGCTCACGCCACCATTCGCAAAAAAGTCCCGGCACAAACGCAGACGAGACTGCACCACGCTTGGTCACTCGCTGCGACCAATTGCACACAAGCCGCTCGACACCGAACGCATTGCAAGAACGCCGTGACTCATTCACGCGCACGATATTCCGCGCAATGCTTCAATGTCTTCCATGAACTCCCCGCGCCGTGCTGTCTTAACGTTGGCCATCATGCTTGCTGTGACAAGCGCGATCGCCTCGGTCTGGTTTGCCACCCAACGCCCCGTGACCGACCTCAGTCGACTTGCATCCAAGCAACAGGTGACTCAGACCGTCAAGGCGTCGTCGATGGCGTCCACCATGACGTTTGTTGATGGCTCTCAGCCGGCCCCCATGGCCATGGCTGTGTCAGGCCACTTGACACGTGCCGACCAAGAACCAACGCACACCGTGTTGGCCAAGAGCTCTCGCTAACGGCCATCATGCCAATCACGCACGCATTGCGAGTAGGCGGCCTCATCGCCTTGATGATGACCATGACATCGGCTTGGTCACAAACCGTCGCAACAGCGCACCCCATCACCGTCGGGCAGACCCGAGACATTGAAGGCAAAACGCCGTCCGCCAAGGCCCGACCTGCCGTCACCACCGTTCATGCCGCAGCAGCCAGCGCAGAGCTCAACTTGATGTCAGCCGCCACCGCAGAGCTTGATCTGCTGTTGGCAGCCAAGTGCGAGCTTGAATCAGAACACCCGCTGACAGCCACAGTCAACCTGCGCAGCGGCGCAAACAGCTGCCGCGGCGAACAGTTACGACGTCGGCACTAAAGCCCATCGCCCATCGCCGTCGCAGGCGGCAAGCCCCTGCGCTTGCAACTTGATCAAGTGCGCTGTCAATGATCGCTCAGCCACGCCGTGCAAGGCCAAAGGCACCTCGTCGTAAACGCTCGCCACCAACGGCTGCATGGCAACAGGCCCCATCGCCGTCAGTGAAGCCACCACCTTGGCCTCTCGCCGCAGGCGATGCGCGACGATCGCCCCAAAGGCTCGCACCGGCTGGTCCATCAAAAAGCCATGTCCAGGTGCCAACCACTGCAAATCGTGGTGATCGACGGCCAAGCGTTGCAATGACTCGATGTACTGCGTCATGTCTCCATCGGGCGGGTTGATCACCACCGTGGCCTTTTGCATCACGTGGTCACCAGTGAAAAGCGTGGCCTCTTCGTCGAGCCGGTAGCACAGGTGGTTTGACGCGTGACCCGGCGTGTGCACCACGCGTAGCGTGGTCGTGGATTCATCGCGTAGCGTGGTCGCGGATTCATTGCCTGGCGTGGTCGTACGGCCAAGCGAAAACACCTCACCCCCTGAAAGCAAAACATCGGGCACAAAGCTCTCGTCTTGCCACTGCGCGTGATCCGCCACCCGCCCGAGCACCTGGGCCCCTGTGGCCAGCGCCAAGCGGCGCGCCAAAGGTGAATGGTCGCGGTGGGTGTGGGTCACAAACACCCAGCGAATGGGGCCAGGCGCCGCCGCCAGCAGCGCTTGCAGGTGCGATTCGATGTCGGGGCCTGGATCGATCACCGCCCAATCGTCGTCCGCCCCGCCCCCACCCACCAAATAGCTGTTGGTACCCGGCCCTGTCATCACGCCGGGGTTGGGCGCTGTCACGCGGATCACACGGGCAGACAAACGCACCGCAACGCCGGGCTCGATCGTGCACGCCACCGTGCCTAGGTCGTTAGGGTCCAAGCGGCCGATCTCGGCGTACGCCAACTCGTCGGGTGTAACCGGCCGCACCCCTCGCACATCGCGCCCCAGCCGCGGCATGATGGGCTCGGCCATGGGGTGAAGGGGTGCCTTGGCAAGTGCCTCATCCACGGTGGCGCACTGAGCCAGCATGGTCAGGGTGTCACGCGTGGGCGTCAAGAGCTTCATCGTGCGGCCCTGCGCCAGGGCTTCGCTGGGCAAAAACCATCGGTGCTCAACCGTCTCGGCGCCATCCACACTCACAGGTTGCCCCTGCGGCGCACGGGCCACAAAAAAGTGCGTGTCAAATCGCTTGCGCATGCCCTTGGGCGTGACCCAACGTGCCAGCGGCACCATGGCGTCGCTGGCCCAACTGAAACCCGTGGCGCCCATGAAATCAAGCATTGATCGCTCGGCTCGGTTCAAGGGCTCGCGCCAACGCTGCCATGGCACCACTGCTTCGGCCGTCAAGGACGCACCCGCTGCGCTTCGCGCGTAAAGCAAACCACACTCTTCGAAACACTCGCGAACCGCCGTCACCGCCGCCACCGTCCAGCGCGGGTCACTTGCTTGCAACTGGCGCGCAGCGTGCTCATCGCCCGCATCCACAAGCCCGCCAGGAAAGACCCAAGCGCCGCCGTTGGCATCGTCCTTGTCGGCGCGCTTGAGCAACAACACCTGCAAGCCGGTGGGCGTGTCGCGAACCACAACCACGGTTGACGACAAGCGCGGCGTGGCGGCCACGGATGCTCCCGGTGCGATGGGTGCGATGGGTGTCTGCGGCTTCGAAGGCAAGGTCGTCATCAGCGCAGCCCCCCCAGTAGCCGAGGGCGCAAACGCGCCAGCGATCAAGGCGCACGCAGCCCCAAAGCTCAACACGCCCCGCAGCGGCAAAAACCAGTGCTTGAAGTCAAACGGCGCATACAAAACCGCGTCAACAGCCCAACTGATTAGCAGCGCAAGCGCAAGTGCCATCGCGGCCAAGTCGGGTTGCGCCTGCAATGCGGCCACGGCCACGAGGGAAGGCACCACGCTCCACACCATCGCAGCGACGGAAAGCCGCCCGGACGTAGCCAGTTGAACGCCCCAATGCAGTGCCCCCACAAACGTCAAAATCACGGCGCCGTAATGCAACAGCGCGGTGTGCGCCATCGTCGCCCGGGGCGGGGGCAGCCACCAGGCGCCCACCGCCAACGCGGCAAAAGGCAGCAGCCCCGCCAAACCCAAAAACCGGGCCCAAGGCTTGATCGGTAACGCAGATGCATGGTTCATGCTGCTCACTTTAACGCGCCGCCCTCGCCATCGTCGTGCGTCCCTTCGTCTGGCATCATCAGCGCTCAAAGGAGCATTGGCATGCAACACCGCCCCCTGGGTCGAACAGGCTTCAACGTCGCGCCACTGGCAATGGGCTGCAACGTGTTTGATTGGACAGCCGACAAAACGACGTCGCACCACTTGCTCGACGCTTTTGTGGATGCAGGCTTCAACCTGATCGACACGGCCGACATCTACTCGACTTGGGTCACTGGCCACCAAGGCGGCGAGTCTGAAACTGTCATCGGTGAGTGGTTGGCGCAAGACCCCAGCAGACGCGAACGCATCGTGCTGGCCACCAAGGTGGGCATGGCCATGAGTCCCACCAACACCGGCTTGTCGCGACGCTGGATCATGCAAGCCGTGAACGACTCGCTGCGACGCCTGCAAACTGACCACATCGACCTGTACCAAGCCCATCAAGACGACCCCGAGACCCCCATCGAAGAAACGCTGCGCGCCTTTGACGACTTGGTGCGTGCCGGCAAGGTGCGCGCGATAGGTGCCAGCCAAATCACAGCCGACCGCTTGGCGGCCTCTTTGGCACTGAGTGACCAGCATGGGCTGGTGCGCTACACCACCCTGCAACCCCACTACAACCTGATGGAGCGTCCAGCCTTTGAGGCAACGCTCGAGCCCCTGTGTGTGCGCGAAGGTTTGGGGGTGATCAACTTTTTTGGCTTGGCGCGCGGGTTTTTAACCGGCAAGTACCGAAGCGCCGCCGACCTGAGCCAAAGCCCTCGGGGTGAGGGCGTCAAAGCCTATTTGAACGCCAAAGGATTTGCAGTGCTGGCCGCGCTCGACACCGTGTCCAAGGCACTTGGGGCCACGCCGGCCCAAGTGGCACTGGCCTGGCAAATGGCCCGCCCGTCCATCACCGCCCCCATTGCCAGCGCCACCAGCGTGGCGCAGTTGCAAGAGTTGATGCGTGCGGCGCAGCTCAAACTGGACGCGCAGTCCATCGCCCTGCTGAACGCAGCCAGTGAGTGACCCTGCTGCCCCAGCCAACCTTCGCGATGGCGCTTCAGCCCGCTGATGCGTAAGCGTACTCGTACGCGGTGCAGAACTCAGGCATCCCAACCGGGTTCGCGTCGGGCCGCGGCTGCGGCATCAAAAAGAGGTGTGGTGGCTGAACCTTGCAGGGTGCACAGCGCATCGTGGGCATGTTTCGCGGCTGTGGCACGTTGTTCTTCATCGCTCGCATGGTCGGCCAGCCAGCATTGCGCGCGCCACTGTGTGTCTGCGTAACCATGTGCCGATGCAAGCGTGGCCGCCTCCTGCGCGAAGGCTTGAGCCTGCGCACAATCAGCACCCATTCGTTGAGCAGCGCGCGCTTGCAGCAACCGTGCCTCGGCCAAACTCTCAAGTAAACCGTCATGCCGGGCGCGCTGGGCCATGTCGGCAGCAGCAGCAGCAGCCGACCGCCAGTCACCCTGCCCCGCCGCCAGCTCGTTGGCCACGCGTGCACTGCGCACGTGCACCAAGGGGTGTTTGCTTCGCGTCAGGACCTCGTCCAACGACCGCAGTGCATCAGCCGTGCGACGGCCTCCTGCGGCCGAAGCCACCAACACTTGGGCCAGCACCAGTTGTGATACACGCAAAGGCTCAGGGCTGGTTGCCAACAAGGGCGCCGCAAGGTCCAGGGCCTGACTCGCTTGGTCGATGCGCCCGCATTGGATCCACAAACGCGCATGCCTGACAAGCGCTTCTGCCTCAAAGCCCTGGCTGCCCTGCTCGCGAGCCATGCGCAGTGCGCGCTGCAACACGTCGTCGGCCTCTTCAAAGCGACCCGCGCTGGTAAGAATCACCCCCAGAACGAGCAGCGAAAGGGTCTCCGTGTGCGCAACACCGGCCCAGCTTTCAAGGCTGCGTCGCGCCATGGTTTCGGCTTCACCAAGGCGCCCCAGGGCGTGCAGCATCACGGCCAAGTCGTTCTCAATCGTCACGCCGCTGCAGTACGCTGCATGGGTTTGAAGCAGCTTGGCCAGCGCGTCGTGCGCCGCCTGAACCTGGCCGCCAAACCAGTGGATCTGGCCCTCAAAACTCAGCACGGTGGGTCGTTGTGCATCCATATCCCGCAGCTGGGCCAGCAACACCCACGCGGTGTCGATGTCGGGCTCGCGCATGGTCAATTCGATCAGCACTTCGACGGCTTCGATGCGTTCGGCTTGCGCCAAAGTGGGCAGCAAGACTTGCAAGCGATCGGCGTGCACGCGCGCGCTGGCGATGTCGCCCGCGAACACTCGGTTGTCGATCAGCGCTGAGAGCACACGACTCTCGAGCTGCCGGTGCTGTTCAGGGGCAGCCACTGCGGGGAGCTTCGCCTGAACGGCTTCCAAGGCGACATGCCCGCGCGCAAGGTCCTCAAACAGGTCGCAGGCCGCCAACTCCAGTTGAGCCCGCAGCGATTGGGCGGCGTCCAGTGAGTCGTTGGCCACTTCGCGCCACAACAATTGCGCTTGCTCGAAACGACCACGCTCCTTGAGTTGCTTGGCACCTCGGTGTCGCCACGCCAACGCGGTTTGCGACTCACCGGCGGCGTGCCAGTGCGCGGCGATGGTCAACGCATCGGCAAAGGGCTGCTCGGCAAGCCAGAGCGCGGCGTGGCGGTGGAGCGTTTTGAGCCGAGGTGCAGCGATATGCGCGGCCACGGTCCGTCGAATCAGATCGTGACGCACTGCGAGGCCTTGCGCATGTTCGATCAAGAACCCCGCGCCAATGGCCGCTGAAAATTCGGCGTTCAGCGGCGCATCGGTAGCAACCGATGCACCCAAGCCTGTCGTTTCAACGACATTGCACAGCGCTTCGCGCGCAACCGGCTGCACAAAAACGGCGACCAACTCCACCACCTGGCGCACCGCAAAGGGCAGGGATTGCAAACGCGCGAGGATCAATCGATCAACGCGTTGCTGAACGGGCAACGGCGCCTCATCGGCTGAGTCTGTCACGCCCGCCGCCACCAGCTCGACAAGCAAAAAGACGTTGCCGCCGCTGAGGCTGTGCAAGTGATTCAGGCTTTGGGCGTTGAAGGTCTGCCCGGGCCACCGCGCATCGCAAACCTGCGCCAACGCTGCACGCGAGAGGGGCGCAACATCCAGCTCTTCCAGGCACGCTGCGGATCGCAAGGCCTGCAGAGACTGCGCTAACGCGGGGCCAACCTCATGGCGACGCGCTGCTGCGCGCCATCGAAGTCGGCCAGCATGGGCCAGCACTTGCAGCCACTCAATGGTCGCCGTGTCGCACCACTGCAAATCGTCCACCAGCAACACAGGCGTGAGGGCTTCGAACGCACGTGCCAGGGCCTCAACCAGGCGCGCGCGTGCGGTCAGCGCGTCCAGTGGCGGGAGTGCTTCATCAGGCGCTAGTTCGGGAAGCACGCGTGCCAGATCCAGCCTGTACGGACGCAGCGGATGGCTGGCTTGTCGCAAGGCTCGCGTCAACACTGCGTTGTGTTCTCGCAGCGTGTCCAGCAGCGGTCGGTAGGGCATGGCGTGCAAGCCTTCGAGCCCGCGCAGGCAAGGTGCTTGCGGATACACGGCGCGCAGCAGCGTCGTTTTTCCGGCTCCGGGTTCGCCCAATAGGACAAGCGCCACAGCGTTGCTGCTTGCCAGGCGCAGCAGCTCGGTGTCGCGGCCCGGCAAACCCACGCCAGCTGCGGCCGCGCGGCTGCGCTCTGGCGGCTCAGCACCCGATCCTTGCATCCGTCGGCTGGCGCGCAGCCAATCGGTTTGCAACTCGTGCGCCGTCTCGTCGCACCATTGAGCAAAGCCGTCGAAGCCCGGCACGCGCCAACCTCGCAGCCACGCGCCCGGGCTCATCAAAGCCAGCACGGCGGCGTCGCCCGGCGCCTGTGCCTCGCGAAGCAGCGCCAGATCACTTCGTAGTTCTAGCATGACGCGCGAGCGCTCCGCAAGCAGTGCGTCCGCAACGCCCCATTGATCGAGCAACTGACGAGCGCGGTGCAAGTTGATCCGCAGGTGGTGCAACGCGGTGGCCATTTCGGCGTCCGGCCAGAAGATCACCGCCAATTGCTCTCGCGATACCCAATTCGCGTGGCTGGCCAGCACCACCAAAAGAGCAGCAGGCACCGTCTGGGGCAAAGAACGCGGCGAGCTGTCCGCAGGGGCCCATGCCGGAGAGGTGAGGAGGCGCAGCATCGAAGGGTCGAGTGTCGCAGGAAATTTTTGCGTACGGCTGCTCATCATGCGCGCCGCCTGCCCATGGGCCGAGCCTGCCCATGCGCGTCTCGCCTCGAAACTTGGCGTTGAAGGACCATGCCGCCATCGTGCAGGCCCTGCGTCGCTGAAGCGTCTCTGCCAGGGGTCGGCCTGGACGAGGCCATTCCTGCGGAATTGCCAAAGGCGGCAGCCCGATGCAGAGACGGTGTTGAGACGATGGATGCGTACGCTGGCTTTTCCACGCAAACAAGGAGTACCGCACCATGGGACACGCACTACGCAAATGGCTGGCCATGACCAGCTTGATCGGTTTGACCTGGCTTTCAGGCTGTGGCGGTGGCGGCAGCGACGGGGGTGCGCCTCCACCGCCGCCCACTGCGACAGCATCCTTGCAGGTGCAAGCGAAACGGCTGGATGGCAGTGGGTTGACTGATGTTGCTGTGCGTGCCAGCACCGGTGCCACGGCGCAGACCGACGCGCAAGGCAACGCCACGCTGAACGTCCCGCCTGCGCAAGAAGTGACGTTGACCTTCAGCAAAACCGGGCTCGCCAACCAAGTGAAGGTACTCACGGTGCCTGCTGGCGGCACCAGCGCCACGATGACTGTGACGCTGATCGAGCGCGAGGCACCACAAACTTTGGCTGACGTCAGCGTCGGAGGCACCGTTTCAGGCAAGGACGGCGTGCGCGCCGAATTCCCTGCCGGCAGCTTGGTAAATGCTGCCGGTCAAGTGGTGAGCGGTGCGGTGCAGGTGCAAATGACGCCGGTGAACGTGCTGTCGCAGACGGCGGCCTTCCCCGGCCGCTTTGCAGGCATGCCCGCGGGCGCCGCAGCCGGTGCGGCACCCGTGGCCATCGTCAGTTTCGGCACGGCTGAGTTCGTGCCCACGCAAGGCGGCCAAAAACTGCAGGTAGCGCCGGGCAAAACGGTGACGATTGAGATCCCGATGTACGCCGACAAAAATCCCGACGGAAGCGCCGTGCAGCTGGGCCAAGTGATTCCGTTGTGGTCGCTGAACGAAGCGACCGGCGTGTGGCTGCAGGAAGGCACGGGCACGGTGGTTGCCAGCCCAAGCAGCCCCACGGGCCTGGCGCTTCGCGCAAGTGTCTCCCACTTCACCTGGTGGAATTGCGACGACATCGATGGCCCGGGTGCCGTCATCAAAGTGAAATGCATGTTTCTCGACGCAGCTGGTAACCCGACGGTGCCGTTGGCCGCTGGTCAGACCTGCCAGCTGAGGGCAGAGGTGCCCGACAACCGCCGTCGGCCAGCCGCATTGGCCGACGTGATCATCGGCCCTGGAGGCAGCGATGATTTGCGAATTCCCGCGGAAACCGTCGTCGAGCTGACGGCGGTGCATGTCGATTTGGCCGTTCGCCTGACCGGCTTCGTCAGCCTGAACCTGCCTCGCGGCAGCGCCCCACAAAACGTTGTTGTAGGCTTGGCAGCACCGGTTGCGGTGACGATCCAGCAGCCCGCTGCGGGCAGCGTGTTGCCTGCACTGGCCAGCGCCTTGGTAGGGGTGGCCGAAGCGGTGGACCGGGTCGATCTTTTTGTCGGCGGCGTCAAGGTCGCGGAAGACAGCACCGCACCGTTTGAACCCAGCTTCGACGCCACCGTGCTGCCGGAAGGCGTGGTGCAAATGCGTGCCCGCGCCGTGCGCGGTGGGCTGCCGGTGGGTGTAAGCGAAGCGCGGGTGGTCGTCATCGACCGCACCGCCCCGGTGGTGACCCTCGCACGTCTAAACGCCACCTCGGGCGACGGCAGCGTTGAGTTGCTGGCCCAGGTGAGTGACTTTTCGGCCATCACCAAGGTGGAGTTTTTCCGTGGCAACACGTTGATCGGTCAAAGCACCGTCTTCCCGCACACCTTCACCTACACGCTGCTGCCAGGCGACACCCCGAGCGTCGATTTCAGCGCTCAGGCCGTGGATGCTGGTGGCAATTTGGGCATCAGCAACGTCATCTCGTTTGGCACCTTGGCCCCGACGATCACGCTGGCACGCAGCCCGTCAGTCGGCACCATCACCTCCAGCCAAACGCTGTTGTTCACCGCCACGGCGGCCAGCAACAACGGCAACGGCATTGCGCGGGTGGAGTTCTTCAAGGGCGCCACCAAGCTGGGTGAAGACAGCACGGCGCCCTACGAACAGCCCTACACCGTGACCGGTGCCGACGCGCCCGCATTCAGCGTCATGGCCAAGGCCATCGACAACGCCGGCATTGCCGCCACCGCGAGCGTGAGCGTGCCGGTAAACATCAGCTCGGGCGACGCGGTTCCCCCCAGCGTGGCGCTCGACGCATTGACCAGCCCCATCTCAAACGGCGCGCTCGAACTGGCAGCTACGGCCAGCGACAACGTGGCCGTGGTCAAGGTGGAGTTCTACGTCAACGGCGTGTTTCAGGGCGAACGCACGGCGCTGTCCAACGGCAAGTACCGGCTGGCGGTGGACGTGAGCCTGCTCAACGGCCTCACCACATTTGAAGCACGCGCGTTCGATGCCGCTGGCAACACGGCCAGCTCCACCCAGACCGCCACCGTCAACATCGTCGCCTCGCTGCTGGCGGGCTCGGGCGACCAGCTTGTCCACAACGGGACGGGGCCATTCTGCCCGCCGTCAATGGCTTTCACCGCGGACGGCACACCCTACGTGGCGCATGTGGTGGCCGAAGCGGGAACGGGCGTGATGGACGTGCAGGTGTCGCGCCGGGTCGGTGGGGTGTGGCAGTCGCTGGGCATGGTCAATGACACGTCCACCAGCAGCCTGCCGAACTTCCCGTGTGTGACGATCGCCATGGCCGCCGGTGACGTGCCCTTTGTGGCATTCGTGGCAACGCTACCGCGCACCGGGGCGGGCCAAACGCGACAAGTGGTGCGCCGTCTGAATGGCGTGAACTGGGAAACGACCCGCGAGATCCAAACCACCAATGGCAACGACCGCATTCAGATGGTTGGCGACAACGCGGGTCGGCCAGTCATTGTCTGGAACAACTTTGTGAATGGCGACAGCAGGCTCCATGTCGAGCGCTTCAACGGCACCACCTGGGATCTGCGCGCCAGCGGCTTTGGCTCGCTGGGGGCGGGGGCGTGCGTCCGGACTACCATGCCACGGTGCGGCCGAACAACGACGTGGTGATCATCAACTCCACCGGCACCGGCCCGTTCAGCAGCGCCTTGGTGGCGTTTGTGGTGGGCGACAGCGGCGTGGTTGCTTTGGGCGACGCCACCACGCGCATCATCGACCAGGTTGGCGACACCACGCAGAACGTGCAAGCTATCGGCGTCGCGGCCAACGCCACCGAGATTGCGGTGACTTATCGCAAGGCCAATCCAAGTCGTCTTCGCAAACTCGCACCATGCGGTTCAACGAAGCGGCCAACCGCTGGGAGCTTGCCGGCGCCGAAGCTGACCAGGTGCCCAATGGCGCGCACGCGGCGCTGGCCTTCCAGGGCGGCACGCTGGTGCAATTGCTCTCACGAGTCAACAGCGAAGCAACCCAGGCACGCCGCTTCGATGGCGCGCGCTGGAGCGCCCCTACCTCCCTGCTGCCCGTGGTGAGCAAGGAGTCGCGTGCGGTGGTGCGACAAGACCAGCTGTTCATGGTCTACACCCACGACACGGTCTGCTGCGGTGGCAGCGGGGCCGGCGTGGCGCGCTTGAACGTGCCCTGAACACACCAAGCGCCAACGAAGACCGTGGCCACCAAGACCGGGTGGCCGCTGGGCCCACGCAAGCACCTGTTGCGTGGGCTCTTTGCCTCAGGCCGTGTTCTCAAAACGCCCGAGCCAGGTGTGTGCGTGGAAACATCAACTCGCGTACCGCGCCAACGTCAACCCATTCATGTCGATGTCAGGCTTGCGCCCACTCAGCAAATCGGCCATGACACGCGCCGTGCCCGCCGCCATCGTCCAACCCAGCGTGCCGTGGCCCGTGGCCAGGTACAAGTTTTTGAGCGGCGTGGCGCCCAAGATCGGCGTGCCATCGGGCGTCATCGGTCGCAGCCCACACCAAAACGTGGCCCGCGACACATCGCCGCCCTGCGGAAACAAATCAGTCACCACATGCTCAAGCGTGCGGCGCCGTGCCTCGTGCAGCGTCAAATCAAATCCACAGAGCTCGGCCGTGCCCCCCACCCGGATGCGGTCACCCAAGCGCGTCACCGCCACCTTGTGCGTCTCGTCCATCACGGTGGATTCGGGCGCTGCGCTGGCGTTGGTGATCGGCACCGTGATGGAGTAACCCTTCACTGGATAAACCGGAACCTTCACCCCAAGCGGCCGCAACATCGCGGTTGAATGGCTGCCCATCGCCACCAACACCGCGTCAGCCTGCATCGCGCCTGCATCGGTTTGCACGCCCACCACGCGGTCGCCCTCACGCGTGATGGCCTGGACAGTGACGCCCTGCTTGAACACCACGCCCTGGTCTTTGCCCAGCGTCGCCATGCCCTGCGTGAACTTGAAGCAGTCCCCGGTTTCATCACCCGGCAGGCGCAAGCCACCCACAAACTTGCCGCGCGTGGCTTTCAAGGCTGGCTCGTGCTGGACGCAGCCATCCATGTCCAACAGCTCCCACGGCACGCCGTAGCGCTTGAGAATTTCGATGTCATTGCCCGTGCCGTCAAGCTGAGCCTGCGTCCGAAAAAGCTGCAAGGTGCCCTTCGTTCGCTGGTCATAAGCAACCCCCGTTTCTTGGCGCAGCACCTTCATGCGGTCGCGGCTGTACTCGGCCAAGCGCACCATGCGGCCCTTGTTGAGGTCGTAGCGCGCATGGGTGCAGTTGCGCAGCATTTGCAAGCACCAGGCCATCAGCGTGGGGTTCCATGGGGTGCGAATCACCAAAGGCCGGTGGCGCATCAAAATCCATTTCACCGCCTTGAGCGGCACGCCGGGGCCTGCCCACGGCGCCGAATACCCGGGTGACACCTCGCCTGCATTGCCAAAACTGGTCTCCAGCCCCACCGCCGGCTGCCGATCCACCACCGTCACGGCATGCCCTGCTCGCGCCAGCTCAAACGCCGCCGTGGTGCCGATCACACCTGAGCCAAGGATCAAGACTTTCATGAACGCCCACGGTCAGCCGACCGCCCAGGATGCAACACAGGCCGCAGTGTACGGACGAAGGTGGCGCGACAATGCATCAAACCGTCAATACTGCTCACCCGGTACGCCCATGCATCAACCACCATTCATCGCGCCCGCGCTCTTTCAAGACCCGGACGCCGCCGTGGCGCAAGTCCAAAAGGTGTATGACAGCAGCTTGGCACACTTGCGCGACGCCTTGCAGCGCTTTGTGGCGGGCGAAACGCTGACGCAGCGCGTGCGGGCCTGTTACCCCGTGGTGCGCGTGCGCACCGACACCGTGGCGCGTGCCGACTCGCGCTTGGCGTATGGCTTCGTGGCGGGGCCTGGCGCGTACGAAACGTCGGTCACCCGCCCCGACTTGTTTGCCCACTACCTGCGCGCACAAATCAAACTGCTGCTGCGCAACCACGGCGTGGGGGTCGAGGTTGGCACCGGCACGCAGCCAATCCCCGTTCACTTTTCGCTCTCGGGCCACGACCACCTGGAAGGCACACTGACGCCTGAGCGCCGCCAACTGCTGCGCGACACCTTTGACCTGCCCGATCTGGCCGCCATGGACGACGGCATCGCCAACGGCACGCACGAGCCTGCACCGGGCGAAGCCCAGCCGTTGTCGCTCTTCACCGCGCCGCGCGTGGACTACTCGCTGCACCGCTTGCCGCACTACACCGGCACCGCGCCCGAGCACTTTCAAAATTTTGTGCTCTTCACCAACTACCAGTTTTACATCGACGAGTTCATCAAGCTCGGGCACGAGTTGATGCATGCGCCCAGCGGCGACTACGCGGCTTTTGTGGAGCCGGGCAACGTGGTCACCCGCCGCCAAGGCCACGACGCACAGCCCGGCGACGAGCGCGGCACGCCACCGCCCCGGCTGCCGCAAATGCCCGCCTACCACCTGGTGCGCGGCGACCGCAGTGGCATCACGATGATCAACATCGGTGTGGGGCCCAGCAATGCCAAAACCATCACCGACCACGTGGCCGTGCTGCGCCCGCATGCGTGGATCATGCTAGGGCACTGCGCCGGCCTGCGCAACTCGCAGCAGTTGGGTGACTACGTGCTGGCTCACGGTTATGTGCGAGAGGACCATGTGCTGGACGAAGAGTTGCCCCTGTGGGTGCCCATCCCCGCCCTGGCCGAGGTGCAGGTGGCACTGGAGCGTGCCGTGGCTGACGTCACGCAGTTGCAAGGCTACGAGCTCAAGCGCGTGCTGCGCACCGGCACCGTGGCCACCACCGACAACCGCAACTGGGAGCTGCTGCCCCACCCGGGCCCCGAGCGCCGCTTCAGCCAAAGCCGCGCCGTCGCCCTGGACATGGAAAGCGCCACCATCGCCGCCAACGGGTTTCGCTTTCGTGTGCCTTATGGCACGCTGTTATGTGTAAGCGACAAACCCCTGCACGGCCAGATCAAGTTGCCCGGCATGGCCGACCGCTTCTACCGCGATCGCGTGGACCAGCACCTGCGCATCGGTGTGCGCGCGCTGGAGCTGTTGCGCGCCGACCGCCCCGACGCCTTGCACAGCCGCAAGCTGCGCAGCTTTGACGAGGTGGCGTTTCAGTAACCAGCGCGGCAGGCTTTGCAAACCACGGGCTCACGGCTTGCAGATCACCTTCAACGTGAAGCCGCTCGCCCATGCCGCCAGCGCCTGTGCATCCAGCGCTTGTGCACGCAACGCACGGTTCATGGACAGGTTCTCTGACTGCAAAAACAAACCCACCGTTTCTGCTTTGAGGGCAATGGTGCTTCTTTGCGGCACACCGCTAACGTTCTGCAACGCCTTCCTCATCAAGAGCCCTGCCGACACCACGCCGACAAGATTGCCAGCGCGGTCAAGCAACGGCCCCCCGCTGAATCCCGGGCCCGTCAGCGCGTGCACTTGCACCTGCGACGCGTTGTTGCGAATCCCGGTCAGCGAGCTGATGGTGCCCTCCGCCACGCTTAGGCCGGCGCGCGATGCGCCAGCGCCGGGAAAGCCCGCCGCCGTCACGGCTTCACCCAGAACCAGCGCTGGCCGCAGCGTCGGCATGGGCTGCATGGGCAGCGAGGTCACGTTGAGCAGTGCAAGGTCAATGGTTGCATCTTGTTTGCGAACGTTGGCGCTGAACCGCTGGCCCGCCAACTCCACGTCCACCGCACCGCAACTGGCCACCACGTGGCGATTGGTGAGTACCGTTTGCGGCGCGATCAACACCCCACTGCCCGTACCACCTCGGCTCGGGACGGTCGCGTAGTCAGGCTCCGACGTTGGCAAAGCCTCCAAAGGGCGGCCACTGCAAGCGGCCTCCAACATGGTGTTGCCGGGCGAGTTGGGCGGCACTGCCACGACAGGCGAAGGCACATTGATCTGGGTTGCACGAATCAAGGCCGATTGATCGGAAAAGGACTGCCTGTTGAGAAATTGCACCGTGCGTTGACTGCAATCAAATTGCGCCAGGTCGATGCGCGACAGCTCCGGTTTGGCCAGTGGTGATGCGGCGTCGCTGATCAAAGCACGCATGCGGGCGCTGCTGCCCACTCGGACGATCGACGACGACTGTGCAAACATCATGGACTCGGAGCCAGCGTTGACATCCAACACCGCCCCGACAAACGTCCAGCCACGTGCTTCGAGCGCTTTGCGTAAACCCAGTGCGGAGGCGGGATCGAACCAAACCATGGCCTTCGCCACCGGCACTGCGGATGACGCCGCTGCGGGAGCGGTGGCGGGAGTGGGAGTGGGAGTGGGAGTGGGAGTGGGAGTGGGTGGGAGTGGGTGACGATGACGCACAAGCGCCAAGCAGCACGCCGAGCATCATCGACAGCGCCATGCCAAACCGGCGCGCCTGGCCGGCCGCCGTGTGTCGAATCAGGAACAAGCGTTCTTGCATCGTAAAGTCCAACAAACCTTACCATCAAGGCGCTAAAACCTTCGAATCAACGTGTCACGCAACCGCGGGCCAGCTTGGCGTTGGGTCTGGTTGAGGCTTGGAAGCCACGCCCACCACATGCGCCACCACCGTGTCGAACACGGCATGAGACTGGATCAACATCATGTGACCCATGGCCCGAATGTGTCGGTTGTCAGCCCCTGGCAGGGTGGCTGTCGACGCCGGAAACACGATGTTGTCGCAGTGGCTGTAGAAACAAATGAAATGGCGACTCAGGGCGGACGACTCAGATGCCGCCAACGCCTGGACCCACTCGCCGTGGTAGCGCATTTGCTGCGCATTGAGTGCCGGGTGCATGCCGCCCACGGCCGTGCCATGGTGGGGTGTTCCCAAGGTGATGATCTTGCACGTGGCACGGTGTGTGGGCAGCG
The DNA here is from genome assembly GCA_963738575.1 of uncultured beta proteobacterium. Lineage (GTDB taxonomy): Bacteria > Pseudomonadota > Gammaproteobacteria > Burkholderiales > Burkholderiaceae_C > CAVTWY01. The sequence goes on along the minus strand of CAVTWY010000004.1, from coordinate 970,142 downwards.
CTGCGTCAGGCCCAAGACGGCGCCAACGCAGCCACGCGCGCACCGCAAGCCCACCCATGCTGTGGGCCACCACCAGCGGCGCCAGCCCCGTTGCCTGGGTCATCCGTTGCACCGCGCCTTCAACGGTAGGGACGTAGCTGTCAATCGAGCCAAACGTGGGCTCAAGCGTGACGGCCATGCAAGGAACATCCAGCTTTTGCAGCTGCTGCATCCAACCGCTCCACATCCCCCGGTTGCACATGAACCCATGCACCAGCACCACCCCCCGCCGCCCTTGGCTGCCCTGCGGGATGCGGTCAGGCACTGCCTGCGCACGAAACGGTTGCACCCAGGCAAAGGTCTTCAAACCTAACCATGATTCTGACCACCAAGCCGAGAGGCACTCCAGCGCACGGGCACGAGGCGCCGCGTCACCTCGGTTGACTCGATGCATCCAGCCAAACTCCAGCGCCAGCACGGGCATGTGCGCGAGCAAGATGGCAACCGCACCCACCACCGCCGTGGCATGGGCGCCTTGTGCCGACCACACCAGCGCCCAGGCACCGGCCAGCAACACCAACAATCCAACAGCAGCCCTTAGCCAACGTGCGGTCATGTCAAGTCGCCGTTTCTTCTTGGGTTAAACAAGCGAGACATCACGGCCCGACAGGCGCTTGGCCAGCCCTGTGGCCATGCGGTTGGTGATGCCGTAAATCGACAACTGCGGATTGGCGCCAATGCTGGTCGGGAACACCGACCCGTCGTGCACGCTGACGTTGTCCAACTGCCAGTGCGTGCCGTCGGGCCGCACCACCCCTTGTTTGGCGTCGGCGGCCATGCCACAGCCGCCCATCACATGCGCGCTAACCAATTTGGTCAGCAGGGGTTTGAGCGCCAAGCGGTCGATCATCTCGCGCGCTTGCGGCCACGAGGTCACGGTTGGCGCTTGCTCGTGCCCGATCATCACTTCTTGGGCGCCTGCTGCAAATTGCAACTCGGCCATGGACCAGAAAGCACGCCGCGCGCCGTCCATCACAAAATCCGTTATCGCGTAGTCCAACACGGGTGAACCGTCACCGCGCAGCTTCACCTGTCCGCCAATCGACTGCGCATGAAAGCCATCGCGCATCAACGCGATCAACGCGTGCGAGTTGGGCAGCGCTTTGAGCTTTTCACCCATGTCGCGGCCAAAACCACCCATGGTCGTGGCAAAAATCAGCGGGTACAGCGGTGGCGCTTCGAGCTTGTAGCCGATGGGGCCATCGATGGCGCCCACGTCCATGAAGTGATCGCTGTAAATCGTCTGCGGTGCCCCTTCCCAGCCTTTAACCTCTTGCGCAAACCGCGCCGAGCTGATCACCGTGGGGTGCAAAAACGTTCGTGCGCCCAGCAGCCGGTGCGGGTCGGGCACCTTGGATCGCATCAACAGCGCCGGGCTGTTGATGGCCCCGCCAGCCACCACCACGTGCTTGGCCAGCACGCGCGTGCGAGCGCTGCTAACAGGCATGCCATCTTGGGCCACCCCGGCGCACACCACCCCAGTGGCGCGGCTGCCTTGCAGCTCCAGGTGCAAAACGCGTGTTTGCACCAGCAACGTGGCGCCCCTGTCCATCGCAGCGGGCACCGTCGTGACCAACATCGACTGCTTGGCATTGGTGGGGCAGCCCATGCCGCAAGAGCCTAGGTTCCAACAACCCCGAACGTTTCGCAAAATGGCCGGGGCCGAGATGCCCAGCTTCAGCGCCCCACGCCGCAAGATGTCGTTGTTTTCGTTGGGCGGCGTTAACCAAGGCCCGATGTTCAGGCGCTGCTCGGCCGCCATGAACCACGGCGACAAGGCGTCGTCGCTGAAGTCATTCAGCCCAAAGCGTTCACGCCAATGCGCCAGCGTGGGCGTTGGCGTGCGAAACGAGCTGGTCCAGTTGACTGTGGTTGAGCCGCCCACGCTGCGGCCTTGCAGTATTTGTATGGCCTTGTCGGCTGTCTTGCGTGCGCCACTTTCTTGGTACAGCAAAGGGTAGGCTTCACTTTCCAACTGCTTAAAATCGGTGCTCGATTTAAGCGGGCCTTCTTCAATCATCACCACCGACAAGCCAGCTTTGGTGAGCAACTCGGCACTGATGCCGGCGCCCGCGCCGGTGCCCACAATGGCCACGTCGCACTCAAGGGTGTCAGGCAGGGCCTTGAAGGGGCCACCGTGAACGCGCCAGCCTCGTGCCAGCCCTTCTCGAATGGGGTCTACGATGTTGGTGCTCATATGGGCGTTGGTCCTGGATATCTCAAGTCGCCCCACGTGCTGGCGTCGGCGTAGTAGGCGCCGTTGGTCAAGTCACGCAATGCGTGGTAGGCCTGCGCTCGAAGCGACACGCTAGAAACACGCATGCTCTGCAAGGCTGCCTGCAATTCGGTCACGCTGGCGCTCTGCCAGTCTGGGCGCAACCCCGCCAAACCCAAGCGGCCAGCCGACGTGCCCAAAATCATGAACAACTCGCCAATCTCGGCCTGCACGGCTTGCGGAAAGTTGGCAATGGCAGCTTCCAGGCGTTTGATGTGCGCGTCCATGGCAACCTTGTAGGCCGCGTCACCGCTTGGCAGCCGCCCGTCCAACACCGCCCGCGCCACGGCTTCTGCCACCGATCGCGCCGACGCCGAAAGTGCTCCGTTGGCAAACCCCGGCTTGACCGTCAACGCCACCCCGGCACCCAGGGCAATCAACACCACAGCACTTGCTGCGCCCAGCTTGAGAAGGCTTCTGCGATTCATGCCTATAGTGTCACACCGACGTTGGTGGCGTAGTGGAATGGTGCCTCCACTTCAAAAGAAAGCGAGCGCTTGCTTAAGTAAACGAACGCTCGCCCCAGACGGCCGACGTTGAAAACTATCGCAAAAACATCCCAACGCACAAAGCACCGCCCACCGCCAGCGCAGCCAACGTCAGCGCCATGCCAGCTGCTCGACTCCACATTGCACCTGTTGCCAACATGCCAACAGCGTGCATCAATCGCCCCAACACCAGGCAGCCGCCAAGCAGCCACAGCCAAGTCGGTTCCAAGCCGTTCAACTCAAGCAACGCCAACAAAAGCAGCGCCATCGGCACCGTTTCTATGAAGTTGCCATGGGCCCGAATTCGGCGCATCAGCAGCTTGTCGCCGCCATCCAAGAGATGCACTCTTGCCCGCACCCGCCGCTCAACCACGAGTGCTGTCAGCACGCACTGAACCAAGGCGCAAAGGCCAGCCATCAGCAAAGTCACGTGCGGCGCATTCATGAATGAGCGGTCGGGTTTTGGATCTTTAACGCATGTAAAGGGTGATGAATGAAAGCACCATCAACAGCGTCAAATAGTACCCGGCGTTGATGGCAAACAGCTTCCACGAACGCTTTTCCCAAGCAACACCGTGCAACATCACGGGCAGAAAAGTCCCAAGCCACGTGAAGAATCCAGCTTGCAATGCTTGCGAGTACTTGGGCAGGTCTTTGCCTGCAATGCCCCAGGTGCTGGGTGTCCAAACGGCCACGGTGCTTGCCAGCACGAACGCAATCAGAAACACGCTAAAAGCCGTCAACAACAGGGACTTGATCAGGACGGCAGTGGCGGGCTTCTCTTGGGGGTCAAACCCCATCTCCTTGGCCCACGCTTTGCCAAAGAGCGGCGTGTACCAAATGAAGCTCAGAAAAAAACCTGCGACCGTGCAGACCAGCAGTGAAAAAGGGTTGATTGAAATGTCAGGCATTTTGAGTGACTCCAGATGATGGATGAGGTTTTAATTAAAGGGGCGAGAAGGCAACTTGGCGCACTTCCAGCGCGCCGTGCAAGGCCACCGGGCACTTGGCAGCCCAACCAGTTGCTTCGGGCTCGCTGGCGACGTCAATCACGTAATAGCCGCCGATTTGAGTGTCCCCTGCCAATGCTGGGCCGTCCTCTGTTTTGATGTGGCCGTTGTTCGTGAACACGCGCTGCGCCGTTTCGGGCGGCGCCAATTGGCCAGCGGCGAGCAACACACCAGCTTGAATCAATTGGCGGTTGTAGGCGGCCATGGCCTCCATCATTTGCGCCATGGCCTCTTGCGGCACATTGGCAAACGCGGCTGGCTGGAACTGGCAAAGCAGAAGGTATTTCATGGGGTTCTTTCAGTAAGTTGAGGAAATCAGAAGATCCGTTTGCACTGTAAGAAAGCCTCACTCAGTGCACAATTGACCCAAAACTTCATTCATTCCACATAAAAACTTTGCAATGCAGTCCCTTCGCGGCATTCTCAACTTTGCCCGTACAGCTGAACTAGGCAGTTTTGCAGCGGCGGCCCGTGAGCTGGGAATTTCCTCCGTGGCGGTGAGCCAAAACATCAGTCGGCTGGAGCAAAGCCTGGGGGTGCGGCTGCTTGCTCGAAGCACGCGTGCGCTGAAGGTCACACCGGAAGGCCAAGCATTCTTGGAACAGTGCAAAGGACCGCTGGCTCAGCTGGACGCGGCATGCAAAGACGCCGCCAGCGATGCCAAGCGCCCTGCAGGCAAGCTGAGGGTCACGGTCATATCACCCGTGGCTTTTTTGTACCTCGTCCCGCTGCTTCCCAAGTTCTTTGAACGCTACCCCGGGGTGCAGCTGGAGCTTGAACTGAGCGAAGACTCCACCTCCCTGATCGCCAAGCGTTTTGACGCTGGCATCCGCGTGGGCGTGTTGAGTGATGCAGCCTTTGTAGCGCGGCCGCTTGGGCCCATGCGACTTTTGATGTGTGCGTCGCCTGCCTACGTCGCCAAACACGGCGCACCACGCACGCTTGAAGCGCTCGGGCAACACGAGCTCTTGCAACTGCAAATCACAGGGCGAGAACAGCCAACGCCGTTTTTCCTGCAAACCCGCAGCGACAACGCACGCAGCATGCAAATGCTGCAGTTGCCAGGGCGCTTTGTTTGTAACGACTTTCGTGCCTTGCTTCAAGCCTGTCAGGACGGTGTGGGCATTGCCCAGATACCGCAGCCGTTGGCATTGACCGCACTGCGCCAAGGCATCCTCAAAACAATTCTTCCCGATCACATGCCCGAAGGCTGGCAGTTGTTCATCCACTATCCCAGCCGAAAACAACTGCCAGCCAGGGTGCGGGCCTTTGTAGACTTTTGCATCGAGCATTTGGGCGGGCATGCAGACTTGAGTGCAAACGTTGAAGAATTTTTGGCTTGACCAAACCCGGTTGACCTCCCCAGTGTTCAATCGCCGCAACGAACCCATTTCTCCATGAACAATCGCACCCAAGCCATCCTTGCCGATCTGCAAACCGTTGAGTCACTGCGCACAATTTGCGGCACTGACGCGCGCCTGGCATCTCAAGTGCACGCCCTCAAAACCTACCAAGCCGCCCGCTTCGAGCGCACCTACGCCGATTGGCTTGCCAAGCCCGATGCCGTGCGGGCCTGCCGCTTCTTCTTGGATGAGCTCTACGGCGCCAAAGACTTTACCCAGCGTGACGCCCAATTTGCGCGGGTGGTGCCAACCATGACGCGGCTGTTTCCAGACGAACTATCGGCCACGATCCAATCGCTTGGGGCCTTGCACGCACTGTCGGAAACCATGGATCATCAAATGGCAAAACTTTTGCCTAGCGCGAACGTGAGCGCCCCGGCCTACGCCATCGCATGGCAAGCCACCGGCCAGCCAGCAGCTCGGGCCCAGCAGATCAAGCTGATGCATGACGTGGGCACGGCGTTGTCGGCCTACACGCGCCGCCCAGTGCTGCGTCAAACCCTCAAAATCATGCGGGGCCCAGCCGCTGCGGCTGGTTTGGCGTCGCTTCAGGCCTTTTTAGAAGACGGCTTTGATTCGTTTGCGTCGCTCCCTAACGCAGTGGACTTTCTAAACGCTGTGTCCATTCGAGAAAGCACGCTGTGCGAGTTGCTGTTTGCCCTCAAACCCGCCCAAATGCAAGCCCGCTTTGCCCAAGCCCGTGCCGACGTGTCGGGCACCGACCCGCTGGGGCAATTCCCATAGTCAAATGGCGCGAAGCGAGCGACCATCGCATGCAACGACACACAGCCATTCAACTTCAAACAAACGGCAGACCCCGTGGATAAACCCTGGATCAACCATTACCCCCCTGGCATGCCCAGCGAGGTCAAGCTCGACACCTTTGCATCCCTGGTCGACTTGCTGGACGACGCCTTCAAGCGTCACGCCCACCGCGACGCCGCCATCTGCATGAACCGGCACCTGACGTACCAAGGGCTCGACGAGGCGTCCAAGGCCATGGCCGCCTGGTTGCAGTCGCGCGGCGTGGTGCGCGGTGACCGGGTGGCCCTGATGATGCCCAACGTGCCGCAGTACATGGTGGCGATTGCCGGCGTGCTGCGCGCAGGCGCCACCGTGGTCAACGTCAACCCGCTCTACACGGCGCGCGAACTGGAACACCAACTCAACGACTCAGGCGCCACCACGCTGATCGTGCTGGAGAACTTTGCCACCACGGTTGAAGAAGTCATCGACAAAACGACCATCAAGCACGTGGTGCTGGCGTCGATGGGAGACATGCTGGGCTTTTGGAAGGGGCACTGGATCAACTTTGCGGTGCGGCACCTGGGCAAATTGGTGCCCGAATTCAAGTTGCCGCTGGACGGCAACCGCACCGTCACACGCTTCAACGATGCCGTTGTGCAGGGCCAGCGCCAAACCTGGCAACGGCCCACCTTGGGGCCCGATGACGTCGCGTTTTTGCAGTACACGGGCGGCACCACGGGGGTTTCCAAAGGTGCCACCCTGCTGCATCGCAACGTTTTGGCCAACATTGCGCAGACCGAGGCTTGGTTTGCACCGATGCTGGCCAAGGTGGGCGACAAGACGCTCAAGATCGTGTGTGCGCTGCCGCTTTATCACATCTTCGCACTCACGCTGTGCTACATGATGGGTGCACGACTGGGGATGACCAACCTGTTGATCCCCAACCCGCGCGACGTGCGGGGCTTGGTCAGCACGCTGCGTGATCACCGCGTCAACATGTTCCCTGCCGTCAACACCTTGTTCAACACCTTGGCCCACGACGCCGAGTTTGCCAAGCTCGACTTCAGCGGCTTGGTGGTGTCCAACGGCGGCGGCATGGCGGTGCAAGAGGCCACCGCACAAAAGTGGTTGGCCGTCACGGGGTGCCCCATCGTTGAAGGTTATGGCTTGTCCGAAACATCGCCGGTGGCCACATCCAACCGCCTGGACTTGCAGGCCTTCTCTGGCACCATCGGTCTGCCCATCCCGTCCACCGAAATCGCCATCCGCGACGACGACGGCAACGACGTACCCCAAGGCCTGCCGGGTGAAATCTGCATCCGCGGCCCTCAAGTGATGGCCGGTTACTGGCAGCGCCCCGACGAAACCGCCAAGGTCATGACGGCCGACAACTTCTTCAAGTCGGGTGATGTGGGTGTGATGGACGAGCGCGGCTATGTGCGCATCGTGGACCGCAAGAAGGACATGATCCTGGTGTCGGGCTTCAACGTCTACCCCAACGAAATCGAGCAGGTGGTGGGGCTGCACCCCGACGTGCTCGAATGCGCCGCCATCGGCATCCCCGACGAACGCGCCGGCGAAGCCGTCAAACTGTTTGTGGTGCGCAACGAAGGCGCCATGGTGTCGGAAGAAGACATGGCGTCTTACTGCCGAGACAACTTCACCGCCTACAAGCGCCCCAAGTACATCGAGTTTCGCGACGAACTGCCCAAGAGCAACGTGGGCAAAATCTTGCGACGCGAACTGCGAAGCAATGCATGACGCTGATGGCGTTGCTGCAACGCTGCAAGCCTTGGGGTTGACGGTTTTTGAGCGCGGCTGGTTGTCGTCCAACGGCGTGCTGTGCAACGTGCCAGGCCTACCCACCACGCTGTTGGACACGGGCTACGGCAGCCATGCCGAACTGACCACTCAATTGGTGAAAACGGCGTTGGGGCCTCGCGCGCTGGACCACATCGTCAACACGCACTTGCACTCGGACCACTGCGGTGGCAACGCAGCGCTGCAGCGTTTGTACCCTCGCGCCCAAACCGCCATCCCACAAACGATGCTGCAAGCCGTGCAGGCCTGGGACAAATTGGTGTTGACGTACCAACGCACGCAGCAGCAGTGCGAGCGTTTTGTGGCTGATCGTGGGATGCGTGATGGGGACGTTTTGATGTTGGGCGAGACCGCCTGGCAGGTGCATGCGGCACCCGGTCACGACCCCGATGCGCTCATGCTGTTTGAGCCGCAGCACCGGGTGCTGATCTCGGGTGACGCCCTGTGGGAGCGGCGCTTGGCCATTGTGTTTCCCGAGCTGGAAGGGGCCGAAGGCTTTGCCTCCAACGCCGAGGCGCTGAACCGCATCGAGCGCTTGCAACCCGACTTGGTCATTCCGGGCCACGGCAGGTCTTTCACCGACGTGGCGGGTGCCATCGAGGGCAGCCGCCAGCGCCTGGCTCGCTACCGCAAAGACCCCGACGTGCATCGACGCCACGCCCAGCGCGCGCTGCTGATGTTTCACATGCTCGAACACCACGCGCGGGCCGAGACTGAGGTGATTGCGTGGTTTTGTTCGGCGCCCATCTTGTCCCATGGCGCAAGCCCCGTGATCCGCGAAACGGCTCAAGCTTGCATCAACGACTTGCTAAGCAACGGTGTGCTGACGCGGCAAAGCGGGATGCTGCAGCTGGCTTGAGCGGCAGGGCGTTTTCGGTCCTGCGGCGCGGCCCCCTTTTCAAACCATGCAGGCGGCTGACGCAGCGCCGCTTGCAGGCATGGCTGGCGCCGAACTTACGAATACAGCTCGCGCGCTTGCCCTTCAAGTGCAGCCATCGCCGCAGCCCACGGCCCATGCCCATGGCTGATGCGCGCAACACCAAGACCAGCCAAGGTTTTGTGATCGGGGCAGCCAGGCCGCATCAGGATGTTGACCGGCAGCGGCGAGGCCTTGCACAACCGCTCGATCAACTTGGGGTCCTGCAAAAAGGGCGCAAACATGCAGCGCGCGCCTGCGTCGGCGTACGCTTTGGCACGCTCCACCATTTCATCCACCTTGGCAGCGTCGTGATCGGCTGGCGGTGTCAGGATGAAGATGTCGGACCGGGCGTTCACGAACACCCCAGTCGAAGCCGCCGCTGCCATTCGCGCGCTGGCCACGGATGTGGAAAACAGCGTCCGGGTGACGGGATCCTTGTCTTCAAGATTGATGCCTATTGCCCCGGCGTCAACAGCGCGCTGCACCGACGCACCCACGCCAGCCGCATCGGCGCCGTACCCTGCCTCCATGTCGATGCTGACGGGCAGGTCAGTCACGGCGACAATTTCAGTCAACGTGGCAAGCGCGATGTTGATGGGCAACTTTTCGCCGTCACCGATGCCATGCGCACCAGCAACGCCCCAACTGCCCGTGGCGATTGCTTTAGCACCTGCTTTGGCAACCGCAACCGTGCTGCCTGCATCCCAAACGTTGAACAGGATCAAGGGCCTGCCGGGCTGATGCAAAGCGGCGAACTCGGCGGTCCTCTGGGTCATGTTTGTCATGTTTGTCATGTTGAACAATGATACCGAAAACACCGCGACGCCAAATAGCGTTGCCCCATGAAAAAAGCCCGGATGAATACTCATCCGGGCTTCCCCATTATTAGCCTGACAATGTCCTACTTTCACACGGGAATCCGCACTATCATCGGCGCTGAGGCGTTTCACTGTCCTGTTCGGGATGGGAAGGAGTGGGACCACCTCGCTATGGTCATCAGGCTTAACTTGCCGCCCACCTGAATATCAGTTTTCACTGACAGCTCAGGCAAGCAAATTCATAGAGTTCGAATCAGTTTTTTGATTGCGCTTGTACCAGAAGGCGTATCACTTCATACCAAGCTAAGACCCACCTGACGCAGACAGCGTCAAAGTTATAGGGTCAAGCCTCACGAGCAATTAGTACTGGTTAGCTTAACCGGTTACCCGGCTTCCACACCCAGCCTATCAACGTCCTGGTCTCGAACGACTCTTCAGGGGGCTCAAGGCCCCGGCAAGACTCATCTTGAGACGAGTTTCCCGCTTAGATGCTTTCAGCGGTTATCTCTTCCGAACTTAGCTACTCGGCAATGCCACTGGCGTGACAACCGATACACCAGAGGTTCGTCCACTCCGGTCCTCTCGTACTAGGAGCAGGCTCTCTCAATCTTGCAGCGCCCACGGAAGATAGGGACCAAACTGTCTCACGACGTTTTAAACCCAGCTCACGTACCTCTTTAAATGGCGAACAGCCATACCCTTGGGACCGGCTACAGCCCCAGGATGAGATGAGCCGACATCGAGGTGCCAAACACCGCCGTCGATATGAACTCTTGGGCGGTATCAGCCTGTTATCCCCAGAGTACCTTTTATCCGTTGAGCGATGGCCCTTCCATACAGAACCACCGGATCACTTTGTCCTACTTTCGTACCTGCTCGACTTGTCAGTCTCGCAGTCAAGCACGCTTATGCCAATGCACTATCACCACGATTTCCGACCGTGGCTAGCGTACCTTCGAACTCCTCCGTTACGCTTTGGGAGGAGACCGCCCCAGTCAAACTGCCTACCATACACGGTCCCCGATCCAGATAATGGACCTAGGTTAGAACCTCAAACACACCAGGGTGGTATTTCAACGTTGGCTCCACGACACCTAGCGGCACCGCTTCAAAGCCTCCCACCTATCCTACACAGATCTGTTCAAAGTCCAATGTAAAGCTACAGTAAAGGTTCATGGGGTCTTTCCGTCTTTCCGCGGGGAGATTGCATCATCACAAACATTTCAACTTCGCTGAGTCTCTGGAGGAGACAGTGTGGCCATCGTTACGCCATTCGTGCAGGTCGGAACTTACCCGACAAGGAATTTCGCTACCTTAGGACCGTTATAGTTACGGCCGCCGTTTACTGGGACTTCAATCAAGAGCTTGCACCCCATCATTTAATCTTCCAGCACCGGGCAGGCGTCACACCCTATACGTCGACTTTCGTCTTAGCAGAGTGCTGTGTTTTTAATAAACAGTCGCAGCCACCGATTCTCTGCGACCCGTTCGTGCTCCGCTGTTCGCATCACACTACTAGGGCACACCTTCTTCCGAAGTTACGGTGTCAATTTGCCGAGTTCCTTCTCCAGAGTTCTCTCAAGCGCCTTAGAATACTCATCACGCGCACCAGTGTCGGTTTGCGGTACGGTCGTGTATCGCTGAAGCTTAGTGGCTTTTCCTGGAACCTCATTCATTCATTTCACGAGCAAGCTCGCTCAGTCCACCCCCTCGGTATATGTCTGCCGGATTTGCCTAACAGACGCCTACAGGGCAGAAACCTGAATCCAATAACAGGCTGAACTGCAAAGATCCGTCCCCACATCGCACGATACATCGGTCCAGGAATATTAACCTGGTTCCCATCAGCTACGCATCTCTGCCTCGCCTTAGGGGCCGACTCACTCTACGCCGATGAACGTTGCGTAGAAAACCTTGCGCTTTCGGCGAGGGGGCTTTTCACCCCCTTTAACGCTACTCATGTCAGCATTCGCACTTCTGATACCTCCAGCAGACCTCACGATCCACCTTCACAGGCTTACAGAACGCTCTCCTACCACGCACATTGCTGTGCATCCAAAGCTTCGGTGACTGGCTTAGCCCCGTTACATCTTCCGCGCAGGACGACTCGATCAGTGAGCTATTACGCTTTCTTTAAATGATGGCTGCTTCTAAGCCAACATCCTGACTGTTTTAGCCTTCCCACTTCGTTTCCCACTTAGCCAATCTTAGGGACCTTAGCTGTTGGTCTGGGTTGTTTCCCTCTTGTGTCCGGACGTTAGCACCCGGTGCACTGTCTCCCAAACTGTACTCATCGGTATTCGGAGTTTGCAATGGTTTGGTAAGTCGCCATGACCCCCTAGCCATAACAGTGCTCTACCCCCGATGGTAATATTTGAGGCACTACCTAAATAGTTTTCGGAGAGAACCAGCTATCTCCAAGTTTGATTAGCCTTTCACCCCTATCCACAGCTCATCCGCTAATTTTGCAACATTAGTCGGTTCGGACCTCCAGCACCTGTTACGGTACCTTCATCCTGGCCATGGATAGATCACTTGGTTTCGGGTCTACACCCAGCGACTATTCGCCCTATTCGGACTCGATTTCTCTACGGCTTCCCTATTCGGTTAACCTTGCCACTGAATGTAAGTCGCTGACCCATTATACAAAAGGTACGCCGTCACCCTTGCGGGCTCCGACTTTTTGTATGCACGCGGTTTCAGGATCTATTTCACTCCCCTCCCGGGGTTCTTTTCGCCTTTCCCTCACGGTACTAGTTCACTATCGGTCGATGATGAGTATTTAGCCTTGGAGGATGGTCCCCCCATCTTCAGACAGGATTTCACGTGTCCCGCCCTACTTATCGCACGCTTAGTTCCACAATCAACTTTTCTCATACGGGGCTATCACCCGCTATGGCCGGACTTTCCATTCCGTTCTGATAAATCGACTGCTAAAACGTGCAGGCTTCTCCGATTTCGCTCGCCACTACTATCGGAATCTCGGTTGATGTCTTTTCCTCAAGCTACTGAGATGTTTCAGTTCGCCCAGTTCGCTTCGCATACCTATGTATTCAGTATGCGATACCCTTGCGGGTGGGTTTCCCCATTCGGAAATCTGCGGGTCAATGCTTATTTGCCAGCTAACCGCAGCTTATCGCAGGCTTTCACGTCCTTCGTCGCCTATCATCGCCAAGGCATCCACCACGTGCACTTAGTCACTTGACCCTATAACTTTGACGCCTCGTGACTAACGAGGCATCGTCAAGGACTAGTCTTAACTTACGTTCCCAACCCCGGAGCTTTACCAGGTATTGGGTTTTGAGTATTTACGCGTTACGCCTAATTCTTCAAACATTTGAAATTGCTTCCAAAGTTGAAGTCTGGTTGACGCAATCAAAAAGTTGTTGACGGCACGGTGCTCGCCAGGCCTTTACCCCCGACGCGCTTTCCGTCAACAACACTGATTTCGACTCTATGAATTTTTAAAGAGCGACAGCCGATCAGAACATTGAACCCACATGCGCAGGATCAACAAGATCGGACACGCCAAAGATCAACAAAGATCTTTCGCGTGTCCGAATTCAGTCTCAGACTAAGAAGTGAATGGTGGAGGATGACGGGATCGAACCGACGACCCCCTGCTTGCAAAGCAGGTGCTCTCCCAGCTGAGCTAATCCCCCAACGATTGAACGTATCGAAACTAACGCATCAACACGATGTGTACCAATCACTGAGGTGGTTGGTGGGTCTGGTTGGGCTCGAACCAACGACCCCCGCCTTATCAAGACGGTGCTCTAACCAGCTGAGCTACAGACCCTCAGGTATGCGTCATGCCAGTGGCTCTATGGTTACCAGGCAGCATCAGCGATGCGTTGCACGGCTGAGCCGCCGGATTCTCGATTTCACTTCTGTCGCAATGACAGCCGATAAGTGTGGGCGCAAGACTTTGAATGCTCTTACTCTAGAAAGGAGGTGATCCAGCCGCACCTTCCGATACGGCTACCTTGTTACGACTTCACCCCAGTCACGAACCCTGCCGTGGTAATCGCCCTCCTTGCGGTTAGGCTAACTACTTCTGGCAGAACCCGCTCCCATGGTGTGACGGGCGGTGTGTACAAGACCCGGGAACGTATTCACCGCGGCAAGCTGATCCGCGATTACTAGCGATTCCGACTTCACGCAGTCGAGTTGCAGACTGCGATCCGGACTACGACCGGTTTTCTGGGATTAGCTCCCCCTCGCGGGTTGGCAGCCCTCTGTACCGGCCATTGTATGACGTGTGTAGCCCTACCCATAAGGGCCATGAGGACCTGACGTCATCCCCACCTTCCTCCGGTTTGTCACCGGCAGTCTCATTAGAGTGCCCTTTCGTAGCAACTAATGACAAGGGTTGCGCTCGTTGCGGGACTTAACCCAACATCTCACGACACGAGCTGACGACGGCCATGCAGCACCTGTGTTTAAGTTCTCTTTCGAGCACTTTCACATCTCTGCGAAATTCTTAACATGTCAAGGGTAGGTAAGGTTTTTCGCGTTGCATCGAATTAAACCACATCATCCACCGCTTGTGCGGGTCCCCGTCAATTCCTTTGAGTTTCAACCTTGCGGCCGTACTCCCCAGGCGGTCAACTTCACGCGTTAGCTTCGTTACTGAGAAGAAACCCTCCCAACAACCAGTTGACATCGTTTAGGGCGTGGACTACCAGGGTATCTAATCCTGTTTGCTCCCCACGCTTTCGTGCATGAGCGTCAGTACAGGCCCAGGGGATTGCCTTCGCCATCGGTGTTCCTCCGCATCTCTACGCATTTCACTGCTACACGCGGAATTCCATCCCCCTCTGCCGTACTCCAGCCTTGCAGTCACAAATGCAGTTCCAAGGTTAAGCCCTGGGATTTCACACCTGTCTTGCAAGACCGCCTGCGCACGCTTTACGCCCAGTAATTCCGATTAACGCTTGCACCCTACGTATTACCGCGGCTGCTGGCACGTAGTTAGCCGGTGCTTATTCTTTGGGTACCGTCATCTTTCCAGGGTATTAGCCCGGACTATTTCTTCCCCAACAAAAGCGGTTTACAACCCGAAGGCCTTCATCCCGCACGCGGCATGGCTGGATCAGGCTTTCGCCCATTGTCCAAAATTCCCCACTGCTGCCTCCCGTAGGAGTCTGGGCCGTGTCTCAGTCCCAGTGTGGCTGGTCGTCCTCTCAGACCAGCTACAGATCGTCGGCTTGGTGAGCTTTTACCTCACCAACAACCTAATCTGACATCGGCCGCTCCATTAGCGCAAGGTCTTGCGATCCCCTGCTTTCACCCGTAGGTCGTATGCGGTATTAATCCGGCTTTCGCCGGGCTATCCCCCACTATTGGGCACGTTCCGATGCGTTACTCACCCGTTCGCCACTCGTCGCCAGGTTGCCCCGCGTTACCGTTCGACTTGCATGTGTAAGGCATGCCGCCAGCGTTCAATCTGAGCCAGGATCAAACTCTTTAGTTCGATCTTGAAAAAAAACTACTCAAAACGGAATTGAAGTGAACTTATGTACAAGCTTCACTTACTGTTTTCCGTGAGCATTTGTTGAGCCTAAAACTTTCGTTTCAGGACTCGTGGCATTCGCCATCAAACGCCCACGCTTATCGGCTGTATATTTTTAAAGAGCTTGCTGCGAGTCACCAACACTTGGCATCTTTTACAGGTTACTGGATGAGCTGTTCACTCACCCCAAAACCTCAATCAGATTCCTCGGCTTTCTGCTGTCTCTGCTCTCACCTTGCGGTGACCCGTGCGGTGAACCTTGCGGCGCACCCTGTGGCAGTAACTTTGACAACTTCTACCGTTTTTGCTTTTTTCTTCGCAGCTCGCTGACTTGTCATCAGCGAAGACCACGATTCTGGCACGTTTTTGGATGCGCCGTCAAGCATGGCTCAAAAAGATTCTAGGTTGGCGCCCCAAATGAGGCCGCTTCAACCGTGCCCGGAGGCTCCGCGTCACTGTTTTTTCTTTTTACTTCAAGGACTTAGCGGGATCATCCGAGAGCAGCATTTTTTTCGCGGTTTCGTGCGGTTGCTCAGAAGCCATCACGTTGGCCAGCGACAACGAGAGCCTTCGGGTGTCGCATCGCAGTATTTTTTGCTTGATGGCGGCAATTTGGGCCGGGTGCATGGAGAAGCTGCGCAGCCCCATGGCCAAAAGGATCTCGGTGAACGCGGGGTCACCTGCCATCTCGCCACACACGCTGACATCCTTGCGCTGTGCGCGTGCGGCAGCGATGGTGTTGGCGATCAGCTGCAGCACCGCAGGGTGCCACGGGTCGTACAGGTGGGCCACGTGCTCGTCGGCGCGGTCGATGGCCAGGGTGTATTGAATCAAGTCGTTGGTGCCAATGGAGACGAAGTCAAAGTAGCGCAGGATCGTGGGAAGCATGAGAGCGGCAGCGGGCACTTCGATCATGGCGCCTACCTCGATATCGACGTAGGGCCTCTTGGCATCACGCAGTTGTTGCTTGGCGTGCGCCAACACCTCCAGCGTGCCCAGCAACTCAGCACGTTGGGCCACCATCGGCACCAACAGCCGAACCTTGCCGAAGGCGCTGGCGCGCAGGATGGCGCGCAGTTGTTGGCGAAACATGTGGGGCTCGGACAGGCTCCAGCGAATCGCGCGCAAGCCCAGCGCTGGGTTGAGCGTGGACTCGCGGCGCAGGTCATGCGCCGACATCCTGTCCAATGGCTTGTCGGCCCCCACGTCAACGGTGCGGATGGTGACGGGCAGGCCTTTCATGGCCACCACAGCCTCTCGGTAAGCCTCGAACTGCTCGTCTTCGGTGGGCAGCGTGGCGCCGCGGTTCATGAACAAAAATTCACTGCGGAACAGGCCCACGCCCACGGCACCTGCGTTGACCGATGCGACCGCGTCTGCAGGCAGCTCGATGTTGGCCAGCAGTTCAACCGCTTCGCCGTCCAGCGTGATGGCGGGCGTGTGCCGAAGACGGTGCAGCCGGGCACGTTCGAGCTCGGCTTGTTGACGGCGAAATCGGTACTCTTCGAGCACGATGGGCGAGGGGTCAACCACCACCACCCCTGCGTTGCCGTCGATCACCACCCAATCGTCCTGTCGGATCAGGCGGCTGGCCTCGCGCGCGCCCACCACAGCGGGGATGTCCATGCTGCGTGCCACGATGGCCGTGTGAGATGTCTTGCCACCCACGTCGGTGACAAAGCCTTTGAAGACACTGCGCTTGAATTGCAACATGTCTGCCGGTGAAATGTCGGACGCCACCAAGATGAGCGGCTCTTCGTGCGCCGCACCTGCGGCTGACGACGCCAGCACCACCGATGATGCTGGTTGCTCGCCACGGCTGAGCGCTCGCAGCATGCGCTCGGTAACTTGCTCCATGTCGGCCTTGCGTTCGCGCAAGTACTCGTCTTCCATTTCGTCAAACTGCCGCGCCACCACTTCCAGTTGGGCTGACAGCGCCCACTCGGCGTTGTAGTGGCGCTCGGCGATCCAATGCTTGACGGCAGCAATCATGGTTTCGTCGTGCAGCAACATCAAGTGCACGTCCAGCAGAGCTGCCAATTCGTGCGGGGCTTCCGGGGGTAGTTCGCGCTGCAAAACGGTCAACTCTTGCGCAACCTCGTTGCGCGCAAGGCGCAACCGCGTGACCTCGGCCTCAACTTGGTCGTCAGCGATGAAGTAGTGCGCCACGTCGACCCGGCTGGACGCGATCAACACCGCCCGACCAATCGCAATGCCGCGAGACACCGGGATGCCAAAAACTTGAATGCTCATGGGAAGCGGCGCATGGGGTTGACGGGGGGGTACTTTAAACGCGTCAAATCAGGCTGATTCACCGAACTTGGCGTCAATCAAGGCCACCAGCGCAGCCATGGCGGCGTCTTCGTCCACGCCCTCGGTTTCCAGCTCCACGTCAGACCCAATCCCTGCAGCCAGCATCATCACGCCCATGATGCTCTTGGCGTTGACGCGGCGCTGTTGGCGTGACATGTGAACCTCGCACTGAAAGCTCCCGGCCAATTTGCTGAGCTTGGCCGATGCCCGCGCGTGCAGACCAAGCTTGTTGCTGATCGTGATGGTTTTTTTGTTCATGGCTTGGATAGAGGCGAAACGATAACGGCCCCCCCGACAGCGCCGTCGAGCGCGCGCTGCGTGCGGGCTGCCAAGGGTTCATGGGCGTAACAGAGGGCACGCCAAAGCATGGGCACACTGACACCCGCTACGATGCTCACCTCACCCTCGCGGGCCAACGGTTGCGCGGCGTTGCAGGGGGTGGCGCCCATGGCGTCCACCAAGATCAAGGCTGACACACCCGCAGGCAAACACGCACGCAGCCTTGTTGTCACCCCCTCGGGCGCCTCGTCGCTCTCCACATCGATCACGGCAATGGTGGGGGCCAGTTCTGGAAAAGCATGTTGCGCCACGGCTTTCAGCGCGCTGGCAAGCGGTGCATGAGCAACGATGATCAGCTGAGTCATGGTTGCATTATCCCGAACAGGTTGGGGCTTCTTCATGCCAATCACATGCTCTCGCCACAAATACCACCCGTAGGAAAACAGACTCATCAGACCAAAAGCTGCGAATGCGCCGCGAAAGGCACTTGTTGGGTCCCAGCCCCAGCCTTGGAGCGCATCGATCATCAGTCCAATGCACCATTGGATGAGAAAGATGCCCACGAACAGCACCAAGTTGTAAGCTGAAAGGGCCCTTCCTGCAACGGCGGTTTCAAACTGCTGAGCGATCAACGGTTGGCTCAAGGTAATGAACGTTGAGGACACGCACCACAGCGCCCACATGCCCGCCCCCGCCGCGCTACCCAACCACAAGTTGATGGGGAGAACGACGAGCGGCAAAGCCAAGCCCCAACGCATCAGGCGGTGTGAGTCGACGCCTCGTGCTGACAGCTTGGGGCTCACGACCCCCCACGCGAAGAAAGTGACCAACATTGCCAGATTGATGATGAACAAGCCCTGGGCTGCATGCTCGCGCCCCAGCCCCGCAACCTGCGTTAACCACGGCCCGGCCCAGAGTGCCTGCACGGCAACCATGCCGCCATACATCACAAGGCCAACGGGCAGCAGTTGCACAAACCGAGGATGCGAAAAAATTTGTCGATAACCCACTGGCGGAGCCGCGTTCCTGTCGGGGCTTGCTTGACGACGCTGCGTTGCGGGGCGCGGCACCAACCAAGCCACCAAGACCATCGACAGTACAAACAGCGCAGCGATGCCCATGAAAAGGCCGCGCCAACCCACCACGGGTTCGAGCCAGTAAACCGGGAGCGTGGAAGCCAACATGCCAAATGAGCCCGTCATCAACATCCACGCGTTCAACTGCAATTGCTGCTCGACTGGCAGCGCCAGCCGAAACGCCGTAAGCGGCGCCATCAAACACGCGGACACGCCCACGCCAATGGCCATGCGCGAGAGCACAAGCCCGCCCAGCGTGTTGGCCGATGCAAAAGCCAAGCAGGCCGCGCACGCCACCGCCAGCAGCGTCAACTGCACTCGCTTGGGGCCCCATCGGTCCAACGCTTGGCCCAGGGGCAATTGAGTGAGTGAAAAACCAAAAAAGTACGCCCCAGCCAACAGACCGAGATCGCCGGCACTCAGGGAAAGGGTTTGACTGAACGCCGGTGCCAACGTGGCCGTGATGGCGCGAACCAGGGCTGACAAGAAGTACGCAAACGCAAACGCCAAAAACATCAGCACCAGCGCGGGGCGGTTGGGTTCGACCACGCTTCTCATCTGGTGCACACGGCGCACGCCATCAGGCGGTGATCGAGAGCTCTCATGGGCAAGTCTTGAAGCACGCTTCGGGTCGCAGCGGCGACGCCATCGGAAGCAAAGGGTGCTTCGCCCAGCCGTGCATTGTGCTACGGCTGACGGCTGCTCAAGTACTCTTCCCAGGCAATGCGCTGAAGTTGGGCCGCCAGTTCGGTTGAAATGGGCACGCAGGGCCCAAAATTGCAATCCGTGACGGGTGCATTGGTCAATCCTTGGGGGCTGGCGTCGTTGATGGCTGCAAAGATAACGAGCGAAGACAAATAACTACCCACAAAACCAGGGTGCGCCGCGTCAGATGCATGCAAGACCAAATCAGGTTGTTCACGCCAGGCACGCAACCAAGCCAGCCCGCCACTTGCAAGTTTGACGTTGAGTGCCCGCGCAAGGGCCTTTTGGGGCGTTGCCATGGCCGTGAAGTCTTGCACCATGTTTTGATTCTGAACACTGGGCGTGGCGTACAAAACAGGTTCTACGCCAACACTTCGAGCCAACTCGATAAACGCGGTCGCGTAAGTTTCAAACGCAGAAGGGTACCCCTCTGCGCCGGGGTAGACGATGTCAATTGATTCGGCCAACACGACCGTGTCGTACTTGCCAGAGCGAATCTCAGCAGCGGCATTGCCGGCGAGCCACAACTCGCGCAGATTGCCGCCATTGACCAATTCGCCCGCGATTTTGGGGCAAGGCGCTAGGGCGCTGTTGGCCATCGAATTGATGAGCGTCGGCATGTCCCAAACGGCGAGTTGGCTGTTGCCAAGGTACAGGACGCGATGATCTGGCTTTGCAATGCAGGCGGTCGGTGCAAGCCCGCCGCTTGGGGGCACGTTGGTTTCGGGAGCGTTGCCTACCGGCGCGTCGGTTACAGGCGCGTTGGTTACCGGCGCGCTCGCAACGGTTGCATCAACGGCGTTGTTGCAACCGGCCGCCATCGCCACAGCCAAAAAAACGCCAACCCATTTCAAGGAACGCCCCAACCGAATCATCATCGTCACAAATTCTAGTGATGAATCAGTGCCACGAGTGCACCAAACGGGAACGAAATGTGTCATTTACTGCCGCCTCCGCTTCAGGCTAGAGAGTGGGACACAAAGGTTTCCATTTGTCGATTGCCCCCACCACTGAGTGGCCAATGCTTGTGCTATGGCGGCTTCGCCAGCCGGCCTGAGCAAGTTTAGGTGATCGCCGTCGACGGTGAGCACGGGCGTGGTTGGGTCCAACAAGTCCGCCCACCCCAGGTCGCTTTCGACGGGCGTGGAGGTCGTCGAAAGAGGGTTGGATGTTCGCGCCAAAAAAACCAAACCTTGGTGTGGTGTCATGTCGCGAGAATAGTGGTCGACCGCCGCGCCCATCACCTTCTCACGCCAGCCGCGCAGCTGCACCTCATCGCGGTCATGGTCGGTTGAACCATACTGTGGGTTGACCCACCGCCGAAGCTTGACCCAAAGAACGACCGGGTGCATGCCAAGCATTCGCGCGATCCCGCGGCGCACCACAGCCCTGAACCCGTCAACAAAGCCTTTTGACCGAATCGACCAAGGCAAGATGGTGTCCAACAAAATCAGGCCCTCGACAACGTCGCCCTCGGCGCGGATCTGGCGTGCCATTTCGCAGGCCACCAGACCCCCGGCGGAGAAGCCCCCTAGCACGTAGGGGCCGTGGGGCTGAGAGGCTCGCAAGTTGGCCACGTAAGCGCGTGCCAAGACAACGATGTCAAGCTGAAGGCGCGTCTCCATCAAGTCGTCTTCTTCCGCCTTGAGGAACATGCCATAAACAGCGCAATGCGGCTGCAGGGCACTCGCAAGGCCCGCATAGAGCTGCACGCCATCAACCAAATAAATGGCAGCTGGGCGAGGCGCCGCGCCCTGCGACGCGTGGTTTTGACGGTTGACAGCCTTTGCGTTCAAGGGCACCACCGTGGGCAGTGTCAATTCGACGTTGCTGTCCACCAGCGTTGCCAGACCGCGAACCGTGGGTTGCGCAAACACTGCGGCCAGGGGCAGCGCCTGCTTGGCCACTTGCTTGATCGCGCCAAGCAACTGAATGGCAAGCAACGAGTGCCCACCGAGATCAAAGAAGCTGTCGTCGTTTCCCACGTCGTCTCGGTCAAGCAACCGACAAAAAACGTTGTGAAGATAAATCTCGAGGTCAGTTTGTGGGGCAACCATGGTTCGACCAACGCTGGCCACAGTCTGCGCTTGACGTGCAAGTTCGACTCGGTCTACTTTGCCGTTGCTGTGCATCGGCATGGCCTCAAGCTGCCGAATCTCGCGGGGCACAAAAGCTGCTGGCAGTTGGTGCTCGAGTTGTCGTTTGATGTCACCCGTTGCATCGCGTGAGTCGTTGGGCTTGAGCGTGACAAAGGCCACCAGTTCGTCGCCTCGGTCGCTGCGATGGATCACCACGACAGCTTCTGTGACACCCGCAAGCCTTCGAATCGCGTCCTCGACTTCACCCGGCTCAACCCGCACACCGCGCACTTTGACTTGTTGATCAATGCGGCCCACAAACACCAGTTGACCGTCAGGGCGCTGTCGCCCCAGATCACCCGTCAAATAGGCGCGGCTGCCGTCGAGCGGCGACTGAATGAAGTGCGCGTCGTCCGCTGGCGTGCCGTGCACATAGCCCAGGGCCACCTGAGGACCGCTGATGCAGACCTCGCCCAAGACGCCTGGGGGGCAAAGGCGCTGGCGCGCGTCCAACAAAAAGGCTTGGCACGCTCCAAACGGCTTGCCGATGGGCATGTCGGCCCACCCATCGCCTCGCGTGTGAAGCGCTGCAAGGTCGCAGACCATCGATGTGATGGTTGCTTCGGTCGGCCCGTAAGCATTGAGCAGTCGCGTGCGCGGATGACTCGCCAAAAACCGTTGCACGCTCCACGTTGTGGGCTTTTCACTGCCGATCACCACGAGCCTGATGCAATCGGGCAGCGTTTGCCCCAGATCGTCCAAGTGCTGCATCAGCAAGTGAAAATACGCCGATGGCAGGTTGAGAACGGTGACGCCACGAGATTGCAAAGCCTGCAAAAAAACACCCGGGTCGTTGACCCAATCTTCGCCGCGTTCGATCAGCGCCCCTCCCGCCAGCAAGGTGGGGACGCATTCCTCCAGGGCAACGTCAAAGGCGGGTGATGCAAACTGCAAAACGCGGTCGCTTGACGTCAATGCGTAGGTGCTGATGGCGCAAGCTGCGTGGGCCATCAATGCTTGCATGCCGATGCTCACGCCTTTGGGTGTACCGGTGCTGCCCGACGTAAAGATCAGGTAGGCGGGGTCGCGCGCCAAGGCTGGCAGTGGCGCCTCCGTGGCGTCCCCCGTCGGCGCTGTCAGCAAGTCACCCAGCGCCATCGTGGCAACACCGTGAGCGCTTGTCGCGGACGCTACCGCCGCGGCCAGCGCGGGGGTCTGCGTCAAAACAATGGAGGGCTTTGCGGCCGCCAACACTTGCACCACGCGGGCCAAGGGCCATGCAGGGTCCAGCGGCACGAAGGTCCACCCGCCCAAGAAGCAAGCCAATTGCGCTGCCACGCATTCGACCGTTCGTGCACTGAGCACCGCCACGGCGGGTGCGTCGGGCTTCATCAGCCCCGACATACGGTGCACCAAGTGGCGTGCAGACGCATGGATTTGCGTGTAACTGACCGGCTGGCCAAGTGCCGTCACCATCGCGACCCCCTCTGCCCTTGCAGTGGCGACGGGGTTAAAAGCCGCGCTGAAAGAGCGTGGCAGGGGTGCGCCCACCAACGGGCCCTCGGCGTTCAAGCGCAATGCCTGTACCTCGCCCGGTAGCAGCATCGACAAGTCGCGCACCGCAACGGTCGGGTCCTCAAGCACTTGGGCCAACACGGTCTGAAAGCGGGCCAAGACCGCCTTCATCCAGGGCTGTGACCCAGGTACGTCGTCAAACTCAAGCGAGACCTGAAGCACGGGCCCGTCTTGATAGACGGCGACAACGACGGGGAAGCTACTTTGTTCCACCAGTTGGACCGTGCGGTGGCGAAAGGCGCCATGCGCTGACTTCAAGTCAGCGTCGAGGGCGTAGCGCTCAAACACCACCACCGTGTCAAACAATGCCCCACCCAAGCCGAGCCAAGCGTGCAAGGTGCCGAGCGCAGTGTGCTCGTGCGGACGAACTTCGATGCCTTGCGTTTGGGCCTTTTGCACCAAATCGCCCACCGACTGCGACGGATGGATCGCCAACCGCACAGGCACTGTGTTGATGAAACAGCCCAAGGCCTCACGTGACCCGTCCACCAAACTGCGGCCATGCCGTGTGACACCGAAGACCACATCATTGCGGCGGCAGTAAAGGGACAACGTCAGGCCCCAAGCAACCTGCACCATGTTGGCCACTGTGGCTGGCGCGAAGGCGGCTTGGCGCTCGGGCAAGGGCAGGCGATCGGCCACCATGGCACGGCCAGGCGTTGCCACTGGGGACGCGATGTCGCCTTGGCCGCTCGGAAACAGAAGCGGTTCAACACCGTCGAGCAACGACAAAAAGTAGTCGCGTGCCGACGTAGGGTCGGTGCGCTCAAGGGCCTCGCAGTGCGCTCGGAAGGCGTGGCCTGCCGGCGGCAAGGGTGAGCCATCGCGGCGATCTACCAGCCCAAACACCTCGTCAACCAGCAATCGCACCGAGCGCCCATCGAGCATGGCGTGGTGATGGGAAAAGACCAAAACCGGTTGCGTGCTTTGCGCGTTCAACAAAGCCAACCTGAAGGCCGGCGCTGTTGACAAATCAATGCCCTGGGCACGGTCTTGGGCCAAGTACGCATCCAAATCGTCAGTTGCGAGGCTGGCCATCGCCACATCGACCTGAGGTTCCACCACTTGCGAAGGCGTCGCGGAGCCATGCCAGGCCATCCGCACCCGAAGCATGGGGTGCCGAGCCACAACCTCGCGCCACGCGACAAGCAATCGGTCAATGTCGACTTCGGCCTCGAGTTTCACCACCAACTGTTGAAGCTCAAACGCTGGCCCTCGGCGCAGGCTTCCCAGCAGCATGGCCGATTGCATGGGCGTCAAAGCAAACGAGTCGCCATGCACAGCGTGCATGGTCGGCGCGCTGTTGACGGTTGCCAAAGTCTTCATCAGACGCGGCCCCCTGTCCCCACGAACACGCACGGTGCAGTTTTGGATGTTGCGGAGTTCATGGTGGCCAGTGAAGTGAGGCCAAGAAGAGGTCGGCATCGGCCGGCTGGATGGCACGCCCAACCACACTGGCCTGCACCACCCGTGTGCCACGAGCAAACAGGGCGGTCTGCGTGTCCACTGACTCGGCGCCTTGGTCGCGGCTGCCAAGCATGCCGCGCCAGGCCCAGCGGCCAGCAGCACGTTGTGCCGTTGCACCACGGACAGAGAGTGGCATCGAAGCCGGTTGGTCAAACGCGGCCGTGTTGGCAAGCGTGGCTTGTTTCAGTGCCAAAAGCACCCCTTCAACAAGCGCGGCATTGGCCACATCGCCCCAGGCGATGGCAAACGTTTGGCCTTGCGCGGTGCAAGCGTGCATGGTGAGCTTAAGGGTCTGTCCGCCGAGCGCAATGTCCCGTGCATGGGACGCGGGACGGCAAGGCATTTGCCCTACCAACCCAGAGTCATCGGGTCGGACGTCGCGCCAATTCATGGCAGGCGAACAAGCGCCCAGCATCACAGCCAAGCCGCCAGCCAGCAGCCACAAACTTGCCTGGCAACGCAAACGGGCCACGGCCTTGAATATCGAAAAGCAGCCGGCAAAAGGCCCCAAAAACACAAGCATGCACCATGATGGCACGTGCCTTGCCCCAGAGCATCCCCCCAGGCAGGGACCCTTACCGCTAAGGCAGGTGTCTTGCGTGCGGCGTCAAAACCGCCATCGCTTGCTGACGCACGTCTTCGATGTGCGCGCGCCGAACCGTCGACCGCTTGCGGGCTTTGGCGTCCATGGCATCCAGTGACGAGAGCTTCATGGGCATGTCAATCACGTAGCCATAGGGCGAGTCAGGTCGACCTGATAGGTCTTGCCAAAACTGCGTGTAGGCAACCTCAAAGTGATGGGCGATGTCGGGTGTGCACGAGGGGTGAACTGTTGCAGAAATGCCGATGACAGAGTCCAGGTGCAACACGCTGGCAACCGCCGTCAAGGCGCCAAAGCACAGGTGGGCCGGCGTGGTGCGATCAAACGCTATGTTGAAGGCTTTTTGATAGTCGTGCGTTGCGGCCAATTGCTTGCGGGTGACAAACAGCGTCGTCTGACTGCATGAGGCGTGTGGCTGCGCCGAAGCGGACGCCAGCGCCGGCAAGAAGACGCACTGAGGCACGGCCGAGTAAGACACAACACAAACGCGGTTGCCGTTGACGTGAAGCACCAAGCTGACCCCACCCTCGTAGAGCACATCACTGCCAGGCATCAAACGGATGTCGTACTCGTTGCCCTCAGCGTCACACCGCCAAAGCTTCAACCCCCCGTCTTGGTATACCTTGTCAAAGTAGCCGACATCGAACGCCGACATCTCGTGGTTGTAGTGATGCAGGGCAGTTTGGGCGCGCTGTGTCGGCGTCAGACCTTTGGCCAAAAAATGGCGGTGGGACAGAAAAAAAGCAGCGTCGGTCTTGGCGACTGTGTCCACGTGTCGCAGGTATGCAGGGTTGTTTTTCAGTTGGCGCCGCACGGAGCCCATGCCAAACACGCGGCTGGCACGCAAGGCTCTCGCCAGTGCTGTTTTGGGCGAATACTCTCGCCAATCGGAAACAAAACCCGCTGTTAAGTTGGATAGCACGTGGTGATGAAGCAGCTGCGGCCGCAGAAGCAATCTGAAGGAGTCAAGGGGCCTCGGCAACTGCGGAAAGGCACGTTTTTCACTCTAACGGTTAGCGACTGCTTTTGCATTCGCCTGTGTGGGTGTGGGGCTGCAAAAACCGGGCGATTTGTGAGGAATTCAACGCTTGTAACAAGACTCTGCGTCACACCCCTGCCGCCAACGCTTGCTGGTCAGCGTGGTAGCTTGAACGCACCATGGCGCCCACTGCCGCGTGCAAAAAGCCCATTTCGCGGGCCTGCGCCTCAAACATCTTGAACGTATCCGGGTGGACATAACGCTTGACGCTGAGGTGGTGGCCCGATGGTGCAAGGTACTGACCGATCGTCAACATGTCGATTCCGTGGGCGCGCATGTCACGCATGGTGGTGAGAATTTCTTCGTCGGTTTCGCCCAAACCCACCATCAGCCCGCTTTTGGTGGGCACGCCGGGCACCTCGTCTTTGAATTGTTTGAGGAGGTCGAGCGAGAACTGGTAGTCAGACCCGGGCCGCGCTTCTTTGTACAACCGTGGCACCGTCTCAAGGTTGTGGTTCATCACGTCAGGGGGGGCTGCCTTCAAGATGGCAAGCGCCCTGTCCTTGCGTCCCCTGAAGTCAGGGGTGAGGATTTCAATTTGCGTGCTCGGCGACAGGGCACGCACCCGTTGAATACAGCTCACAAAATGCGCGGCACCACCGTCCCGCAAGTCGTCGCGGTCCACGCTCGTGATCACCACGTACTTGAGTTTGAGTGCCGCGATGGTTTTGGCCAGGTTTTCGGGCTCGTCCCCATCGAGCGGGTCTGGCCGGCCATGACCCACGTCGCAAAAGGGGCAACGGCGAGTGCATTTGTCACCCATGATCATGAACGTGGCCGTGCCGTTGCCAAAACACTCACCGATGTTGGGGCACGAGGCCTCCTCGCAAACCGTCACCAGCTTGTGCTCGCGCAGGATCTGTTTGATCTCGTAAAAGCGGGTGCTGGGGGAACCTGCCTTGACCCGAATCCAATCGGGCTTGCGCAGGGTTTCGTGCGGCACGATCTTGATCGGAATGCGCGACGTTTTGGCTTGCGCCTTTTGCTTTTGCGAGGGGTCGTATCCGGGGTCGATGGGTGCGCTCATGGAGTGGTCGTTCGGGTGCGATGCAGTGATGGGTTGGGGGCGCAAAACCACTTGCCATCACGCAGATGGCGGCACCAACTGCGCCTCAAGGCGCTGGGCCAAGCGCTCCGCAGCTTCGCCCCACGATGCACGAACGCCCAGTGTAGCGAGATCAACCGTTTGCAGCCCGGGGTAGCCACACGGATGGATGTCGCTAAAGGGTGACAAATCCATCGCCACATTCAGGGCCACGCCGTGGTATGCGCAATGACGCGTAACTTTGATGCCCAGTGCGGCGACTTTCCCAAGTCCCTGCCAGCGGTTCGCGTCGGCAGGCGGGTCTTGCAAGGCAGCGTGGCCAAAAGGGTCGGCCAATCGAACGTAAATGCCAGGTGCCCCGACAACCCGATGCCCTGTCACGCCATAACTGGCCAGCACCGCCAAAAGCGCCACTTCGAGTTGGTAAACATAGGTTTTAACGTGCAGCGACAAGCGCTTGAGATCAACCAAAGGGTATGCAACCACCTGGCCAGGCCCGTGGTACGTCACTTGCCCCCCTCGATTGGTTTGCACCACCGGCACCGAGCGCGGATTCAACAGGTGCTCGGATTTGCCAGCCACCCCTTGCGTGAACACTGGGGGGTGCTCACACAACCACAGTTCATCGGAAGTGGTATCGGTGCGGGCTTGCGTCCAATCGCGCATCGCTTCGTACGTGGTTGCATAGTCGCAAGGACCCAGAACAATGACCTTCATGACGGATGAGTTTAGGCGCTGCCTTGCCATGGTCTTTGAAGTGCAAGTTATCTTCTTATGATGAACACGTTTTTTGATACCACAACGCGCTGCGCCGCATGGGCGCTGGCAGCCTGCCTGCATGGGCCGTTGATGGCGCAGCCTGCACGCCCTGCAGTGCAGTCCTCGCCTTCCAGCAGCGACCAAGCCAAGGCCGTGCGCGTGTCGGAGGCTCTCAAATCAGCCGTCGCCAATCACGAGCGCGGCCGCTGGTCAACGGCGCAGCGGCAATTTGAAACCTTGTCGCAAGCCGGGGTTGCTGCGGCCGATCACAACTTGGCGGTGATGCACCTGAAGCGCCAGAGCCGTGGCAATGGCGCTGCGCTGGGCGACGCCAAACGTGACCGCCTGGCCCGTCTCTACATGCTGCGCGCTGCCGAGGGTGGTTTTGTGACGGCGCAGTATGAACTTGCTCAAATGCTGGATCAAGGCCTTGCAGGGCCGCGTGATTTCTCTGGCGCACTGACTTGGTACGAACGCGCCGCGTTGGCAGGCAGTGCCGATGCCCAAGTGGCCATGGGCACGGCGCACTACCTTGGACGTGGCACCGCGCGCAACGCCACTGCGGCGCTCGACTGGTACTTGTTGGCCGCGCGCCAAGGCGACGTGGGCGCACAGTACATGGTGGCCTCCATGGCGCAAACCGGAGACGGCTTGGCGCCCGACTTTCACCTTGCACGGTATTGGTTTGCCGCTGCGGCGGCCAACGGCGACTTGGCGGCTGCTGCACAGGTCAAAGCCATCGACCAGCAACAGCAAAAAGCCGCGCCAGCGCCGACAAAGACACCACTTTAAGGTACCACTTCAAAGCACCACTTTGACCATCGGGTGGGTGGAAAGTGTTCGGTACAGCTCGTCGAGTTGTTCGCGGCTGGTGGCAGTGACGGTGATCGTCAACCCCAGGTAGTTGCCGGCGGCGCTGGTGCGGCGCTCCATCGTTTGGGGGTCAAAGTTGGGGTCGAATGCACGCGCCACGACGGCGACTGCTTCGCCAAACCCGTCAACATTGGGGCCCATCACCTTGATGGGAAACTGCGACGGGTAAACGATCAGCGACGGCGCGTCGCCTGAGCCAGCCGGTGTCATGGTGGTCTTGGCCCCGGTCAAGCCATCGACTGCGTGGCTTTGGCGCGCTGGTAAGCCTCGTGAAGTTTGGCATACACAGGCCCAGGCTTGCCACGCAAAGCGCCGTGCCCTACCAGTTCACCATCCAGCCGCGTGACAGCCAAAATCTCTTTGGTCGCCGAGCTGAGCATCACCTCGTCGGCTGCACGCAGGTCGGCTTCGCTGATGGGCCGCAAGTTGTAGGCAACGCCGCACTCCTCGCAAAGCTCGCGCAGCAAGTCAACCCGAATGCCTTCGAGCATGTGGTCACTTTTAGGTGGGCCCAGCAGCGCCCCTTCGTGTGCCACCCACACATTGCTGGCTGACGCTTCGGTCAACCAAGGGCCGCCCTGAGGGCCGTCACGCAGCATGATGGTCTCGACCGCGCCATGGTCGGCCGACAACTGCCGGGCCATCACATTGCCCAGCAGCGAAATGCTCTTGATGTCACCTCGCTCCCAGCGGAAGTCTCGCGCTGTGATGCAGGTGACGCCCGCGTGGCGCTGCTCGGGGGTTGCGGGCTTCATGGGTGTTGTCATCATGAAGAGCGTGGGCTCAATGCCTTTGGGCATCACATGGTCGCGCATCGCCACCCCGCGCGAAAACTGCAAGTACAACAATTGGTCTTCGGCGCCGTTGTTTTCGGCCATGGCCGTCACCAAGGGCCGCATCAGTTCAAGCCAACCGTCGCGGTTGAGCGTTGGTGGTGTGATGTGCACTTTGGCCAGGTTGCGAGCGAGCCTTTGCATGTGCGACTCGAAGCGAAAAAACTTGCGGCCGTAGACAGGGACCACCTCGTAGACGCCGTCGCCAAACACAAAGCCCCGATCCATCACCGACACCCGCGCGTCGCGCAAGCGCTGGTAGCGCCCCTCGAGGTAACAGAGGTAGTCCGGCAGGGAGTCAGTGCTTGAAGTCATGGTCATCAGCCTTAAAAACAAACGGGGGCCGAGCACGCACCCCTCGCATCAACCCAACGGCATCGGCACAACCGCGACATTACTTGATCCACAGGCGAATGGAATCCCAAGCGCGGCCCAACAGGCCCGCCTCGGGTACGGCTTCGAGCACCACCAAGGGGACTTCGGCCACTTTGGTGCCGGCGGCCGTGCTGACCACCAGCTTGCCCACCGTTTGGCCCAATGCCAGCGGGGCCACCAAGGGGTCGCTGCGCTCAACGCGGCTTTGCATTTTTTGAGCCTCGCCTTTGGGAACGGCAATCATCAAGGAGCCTTTGGCTGAAACCCCCAATTTGACGGTGCGCTCTTTCCCTTTCCAGACCTCCGCCGTTGCCAAGGGCTTGCCGGCCTCGGCCAGCTTGTAGGCGTCAAAGAACTGGTAGCCCCAATTGAGGAGCTTTTGACTTTCGCTGGCGCGCGCTTCGCGCGACGCGGTGCCCAGCACCACGCTCAGCAATCGGCGCTCCCCGTTGGGGAAATCGCGCTTGGCGCTGGCCACCAAGCAGTAACCGGCGGCCTCGGTGTAGCCCGTTTTCATGCCGTCTACCGTCGGGTCGCGGCGCAGCAGCAAGTTGCGGTTGTCCTGGCGAATCTTGTTGTACGTCCACTCCCTGATGGCGTAGTAAGGGTAGCGGTCGGGGAAGTCTTGAATCACCTTGCCCGCAATCACACCAATGTCGCGCGCGGTGGAACGGTGACCTGCTTCACTCATGCCGGTAACGTTCTTGAAGGTGGTGTTTTTTAACCCAAAGGTCTCGGCTTGGCGATTCATCAACACGACAAACGCCTCGACCGAGCCCGCGACACCTTCGGCCAAAGCCACCGACGCGTCGTTGCCTGATTGCACGATCATGCCGCGCAGCAACTCGTCCACCGTGGGCCGCATGGTGGTGTTGATGAACATCAGCGACGGGTCACCTTTGCGCTCGTTCCAGGCGCGCTCGCTCACGGCCATGGGCTGCTCCAGCGAAATCTTCTTGTCACGCAAGGCCTGAAACACCACGTAGGCCGTCATCAGTTTGGTCAACGAGGCCGGGTCGCTGGGCGTGTCTGCCTCACGCTCGGCCAACGTTTGCCCGGTGCTCAGATCCATCAAGATCCACTGCTTGGCTGCCACGTCGGGGGCTTGGGGCGCCTGGGCTTGGGCAAGCGTTGCCCCCAGGCCCAACACGACCAGGGCAACACCAAAAACAGCGCGGCGCGCCATCGTCAACAAACAATCCGTCATGAAAGATCCCAAATCAACAAAAATCAGGCCGGTGGCGCGCCACCGGGTGCAGACCCCAAGTGACGCAACACGATGGACTTCAACAGTCCAAGCTGCCCATGAAAAAAATGGCCACCACCGGGCACCACCACGATCGGCAGCGATTGCGGGCGGGCCCAGTCGAGGGTGGCCGACAAAGGCACCACATCGTCGTGCTCACCATGAATCACCAACGTGCCGGGTGGCACCGGTGCCACATCAAAACTTTGCGTGGCAGGGCCCACCAACACCAGTGGTGCCGCAACACGGCCGGGTGCCAGGCGTGCCGCAACCTGCGACGCCACAAAACCACCGAATGAAAACCCAGCCAGCGCCAAAGGCAACGTCGTTGGGGCATGCGCAGCCACCACCGCCAGCGCGTCATCTATTTCACCACGCCCCTCGTCCCATTGCCCCTGCGACGCGCCCACCCCGCGAAAGTTAAACCGCACCGCTCGCCACCCTACCTGCACCCAAGTGCGAGCCAAGGTTTGAACCACCTTGTTGTCCATGGTGCCCCCGTGCACGGGATGCGGATGGCAGAGCACCACCGTTCCTTGCGCCACCCCAACGGGTTCGTCGATGGTGACCTCCAAGTCGCCAACCGGGCCGGGCGTGCTGTGTCGCTGGGTTTGGGCGTTCACTGTGGTCAAGCCTGCCTTCAACGGCCCACCTCGGGTGCCAAGCGCAAGCGCTCGACCACCTGGCCGTTTTTCAGGTGCGATTCGACGATCTCGTCAATGTCGTGATCGTCCACAAAGCTGTACCAAACACCCTCGGGATAGACCACTGCCACGGGCCCGCCTGCGCATCGGTCCAAGCACCCAGCTTTGTTCACCCGCACTTGGCCAGGGCCGTTGAGATTGGCTTTCTTGACGGCGGCCTTGCAATGGTCAAAGGCACCTTTGGCGTTGTGATCGCTGCACGCGGCTTCGCCGTTTTCGCGCTGATTGATGCAAAAGAAGATGTGGCGCTTGTAGTAACTCATGCCGTCGATTGTAGAAGTCAGTGTTCTCTGACGCGGCCTTCCTAGCGTGATGCCAATGAAACACGGCGTTAATTGGCTGTTAAGACGCCTTCAAAGCCGGTTTGCCCGACGCCACCGATAATCCACCATGACCATCAGCCCTTCTTCAGCCACCGCCGTCACCACGGACTTCAGCAGCCTGCCGCTGCCACCTGCCACCCTCGAAAACTTGGTGAAGCTGGGCTACACCAGCATGACGCCCATCCAGGCGGCAAGCCTGCCCGTCTCGTTGGCGGGGCACGACCTGATTGCTCAAGCCAAAACAGGGAGTGGCAAAACTGCCGCCTTTGCACTCGCACTGCTGGCAAACCTCAACCCGCGCCGGTTTGCCGTGCAGGGCCTTGTGTTGTGCCCCACGCGTGAATTGGCAGACCAAGTAACGCAAGAAATGCGGCGTCTGGCCCGAGCCGAAGACCACATCAAAGTGCTGACCCTTTGTGGCGGCACGGCACTTCGCCCGCAACTGGCAAGCCTAGAACACGGCGCCCACATCGTCATCGGCACCCCTGGGCGGTTGATGGATCACTTGGCGCGGGGCACGTTGAAACTTGACGCCCTGAACACACTCGTGTTGGACGAGGCCGACCGCATGCTCGACATGGGGTTCCTGGACGACATCACCACCATTGCCATGCAATGCCCCAAGCAGCGCCAGACCCTGCTCTTTTCAGCCACTTACCCCGATGGTATTGCCAAGCTCGCAGCCGCTTTCATGCGCGAGCCCCAAGAAGTGAAGCTGCGTGCCCCGCACACCGCCACGCAGATCCGCCAAATTTTTATCGAAGTGAAAGAGGATGAGCGCTTGCATGCGGTGTCGCGCGTGCTAAACCACCACCGCCCTGCCAGCACACTTGCCTTTTGCAACACCAAACAACAATGCCGCGATTTGGTTCAAGTACTGCGCGCGCAAGGGTTCGCGGCGCTGGAGCTGCACGGTGAACTGGAGCAGCGCGATCGCGACCAGGTGATGGTGCAGTTTGCCAACCGCAGTTGCAGCGTGCTGGTGGCGACCGACATCGCGGCGCGCGGACTGGACGTGGCACAACTGGAGGCGGTGATCAACGTGGACGTAACGCCCGACCCCGACACCCACATTCACCGCATCGGACGCACCGGACGAGCGGGGGCTGAAGGCTGGGCCTTCAGCTTGGCCAGCATGGACGAAATGGGCAGCGTGGGCAAGATCGAGCATGCGGGCGGGTTTGCTTCGACTTGGCAGCCGCTGGGCACATTCACGCCGTCCAGCCAAGCACCGCTGCAGCCACCCATGCAAACCGTTCAAATCATCGGCGGACGAAAAGAAAAGATTCGTGCCGGCGATGTGCTGGGTGCCCTGACCAAAGATTTGGGCTTTGCAGGTGCGTTGATCGGCAAGATCAATGTCAATGAGTTCTCAACTTATGTGGCAGTCGACCGCAGCATCGCGCATGACGCGCTCAACAAGCTGGCCCACGCCAAAGTGAAGGGGCGCAGCGTCAAGGTTCGTCTCTTGTAGCGGTCAGGCGGTTGCGGCTCGTTCGGCCAGCTAACTTATCAAAAGCGCGCCATTCGAAAGCTGCGCGACACCAACCACACCAGCGCCGCGTAGGGCCACAACCATCCCACCCACTGCGCAGCACCGTGAAAATGAATGAACTGGCCTTGTTCCCACGTTGACAAGAACGCGGCGTAGTACGGGTCTGCAGGCGCCATCGACACGGCGCCCACAAGGCACACCACCACCACAACGCCCAACCAAGCCGCCTCCCGCGCAGGCATGGCGACACACAACAGGGCAAAACTGAACCCTGCCGCCAGGCCCTTCAGCACGGCAGGTGTGAACCACGCAAGGCCGTGTTCCGGGCCAAACGTCAGCGCAACCGACAGCGTGGTCACCAACAGCGCGAGCCCAAGTGCGCCCAGCGCCAACGCCACGCGGCGCCATGCCCCATGGGTGGTTGCGTAGGCCACCAAACACGGGGCAAGCAGCCCAAACGCCACGATGAAAATTTCATGCTGGGTGGCAAGGGCCTCACCAACCGTCTGCCCGCCGCTCACCGCAGTCAACCACCCGCCCACCCACGCCTGAAGTGGCGTGTCTTCGACCACCGTCTCAAACCAAACCGCCAGCGCGCCCAGGCCGTGCCCCAAGCCCAGCGGCACAGGCGAGGGGAAAAGCAGGCCCACCGGCCAAAACAGAAGCAGCATCAAGGACCAGGCGCCCCGCCGGTCGAACCAAGTGTCCAACGCCGTGCGCGTCCGCGAAAGCGTGCCGCTGTCGATCAGCACCACCGCCATTGCAGCACCAATGGCTGCACCCGTGACGTTGAACGCGGTGTCCTTGAGTGACGGGACACGCATGGGCATCAAACCCTGTGTCACCTCCACGGCGTAAGACAGCACAGCCGCGACCAAAACGGCCAGCCCCCAAGCCGTGCTGGATTTTCGCGCCATGCGCATGGCCCCATAGCAGGCAAGCATGCCCAGGGGAAGGTAGCCTAACAAGTTGGCGATTTCGTCGAAGGGCACGCGCCACCGGGGCCAAGGCAGAGACAACATCTGCCATGCTGACGTGCCAGCCGACAGACGCCACCCCTCAAAAGGGTAAAGGCTCGCGTAGACAATCAACAGCGCCCAAACCAGCAGCCACGCCAACGCACTGGTTCGATGGGTTGCTGGGGTTCGTTGCGGGGGCAGATCCATCCACCAGTCACCAAGGCTTGACGACCACCAGCACCACGATCGCGGCAAAGAGAAGCACAGCACCTTCATTGAAAATCCGCAACCAGCGCTCACTGCGCGCCATGCTGCCCGCCTCAAATTGCTTCAGCATGCGTCCGCAAACATGGTGGTACCCGACAACAAAGACCACCAGCACCAGTTTGGCGTGCATCCATGCCTGTTGCCGCCCCACCCCATACCCCGCCCACAGCCAAACACCCAGCACCAGTGCCACCACCATCAAGATGCCGCCAAAACGGTGCAATCGCCGCGCCATGCCAAGCAAGCGCTGCCGCTCGGCGTCACTGCCTTGGGGCACCTGGGCCAGGTTTACAAAAATGCGAGGCAGGTAAAACAGTGCCGCAAACCAACTGGCGACAAAAATAAGATGAAAAGCTTTGATCCACAACATGGGCGAGATCGTAACGCCGCGTGAACCCACAAAAGAGCCCCGGTCGGGGACCGGGGCCGGAAAGTCTTGTCACCTGAAGCGCCAAGACACCTGCTCAGGGAGGAAAAGCAGGGGCGACAGCCTTGCGGCTATCATCCGCTGCAACTTTATCAGAGGCACCACGCAATAGTGGGCCTTCAACCTGCTGCCAGGGAATGTCCCGACAGAGGCGCCGCAAGGCCCAACGCCGCGACGCAACCGCCCTACCTTGGCCGCCCCACGCCGAGGTGCACTGTGCCCAACGTCCCACCACTGCCACCCTTCCCTGCAAGCCGCCCGCGGCGCTTGCGTCGCGACGGCTTCTCGCGCGATTTGGTGCGCGAAAATGCGCTCAGCGTCAAAGACCTGATCTACCCCGTGTTCCTGCTCGACGGTGCCGACCAGGCCCACGATGTGTCCAGCATGCCCGGCGTGCAGCGCTTGTCATTGGATCGATTGATGCCCGTGGCCGAGGACTGTGTGCGCTTGGGCATCCCCGTGATGGCGCTCTTCCCCGTCATCGACGTTGCGAAAAAAACACCCGATGGGCGTGAAGCCACCAACCCCGAAGGTCTGGTGCCGCGTGCGGTGCGTGCGCTGAAAGAACGTTTCCCCGAACTCGGTTTGCTGACCGACGTGGCGCTCGACCCGTACACCAGCCATGGCCAGGACGGGCTTCTGGATGCGCGCGGCTACATCCTCAACGACGACACCGTGGCCGTATTGGTGGAGCAAGCCCAAGTGCAAGCCCTTGCGGGCGTGGACATCGTTGCCCCCAGCGACATGATGGATGGTCGCATCGGAGCCATCCGCGACGCGCTCGAGGCCAGCAATGCTGTGCACACCAAAATCATGGCCTACAGCGCCAAGTACGCCAGTGCTTTTTACGGCCCCTTCCGTGACGCCGTGGGCTCGGCACAAAACCTGGGCAAGGCCGACAAAAAGACCTACCAAATGGACCCAGGCAACAGCGACGAAGCGCTGCGCGAGGTTTACCTCGACATCAGCGAAGGCGCCGACATGGTCATGGTCAAACCGGGCATGCCGTACCTCGACATCGTGCGTCGCGTCAAAGACGCCTTTGCCATGCCCACGTTTGCCTACCAAGTCAGTGGCGAGTACGCCATGCTCAAAGCCGCCTCAGCCAACGGCTGGCTTGATCATGACGCGGTGATGATGGAGTCGATGATGGCCTTCAAGCGCGCCGGTGCCGACGGCGTGCTGACCTATTTTGCGCGCGACGTGGCGCGTGCCTTGGTGAGTCGATGATGGATTCGCTGCAACGCGTCTTTCACATCCGTCCAGATGGCGTGATCGAGCTTGACGGCATGCCGACCACCTTGCCTGCCCGAGGATTTTTGTGGGTGAGCCTGTCGCAAAGCGCGTTCGAAGCCCAGATCACCACGGTGCAAGACAACTTGCAGCAGCTCACCGGCGGGCAATTGGTCGACTTGCACGTTTCTGACCTGAACAACGCGCACCTGCCAAGCCACTTTGACAGCACGTCCCGCTACGATCTTTTGGTCTTCCGGCGCCTGCTGGCCTTGAGCAGCGAGCCCGTTGACGAACCAACCAACGTCACCTTGCCCTCGGTTGATACCAGTCCGGTGGGATTTGCTGTGTTTGAACGCCTGCTGCTAACCGTGCATCCCAAAGACTGCATGGTCAGCGATTTTTTTGCGCAGCGCCTAACCCAAACTTATGCAGGCAGCGCCAGCAGCGCCGAAAGCGTTCGCGGCACCGCCCGGTTGCCCTTGAGCACTGACGATCTGATGCTACGCATGGTCAACCACATCGTTGACAGCTACCTTGACCTGCGACGCCGCTTGACGAAACAGTTGACCGAACTTCAAAAGGACTTGCTAAGCCCCAGGAGCCAGTTTCACGACTGGTCGGTGCTGCTCAATTCGCGCACCATGCTCCACACGCTGGAAGACATCTGCGAGGACCAACGCGGCGCGGTGCAAGAGTGGATCGACGGGCTCGACGAATGGCCGGCTGAAACCACCGAGCTGGCGCGGCGCGAGCGCGAACTGCTGCGCATCCGCTCACGTGACGTGCTCGAGCACATTGAGCGTGTGCTGACGCACGTGCGGCGCCTGGAGCACACGGCTGAGACCGCCGTGCAGATGCATTTTTCGGCTCTGGGGCATCGCACCAACCAAATCATGCGCACCCTGACGGTGTTGACGGCCATCTTTTTGCCGCTCAACTTGATCACCGGTTTTTTTGGCATGAACTTTGACTTCCTGCCACTCATTCACGACAGCCGGGGGGTTTGGTTTGCAGCGGGCTTGATGCTGACCGTGGCGGTGGGGCTGGCGCTCCACTTTTGGCGCAAGCGCTACCTGACGTCGCGCGGCTGATGGTCAAGGGCGGCACCCATGCTGCCTGCGACCAATCACGCGTAAGGATTGGCAATGCCCAACGACGCCAGAATCACCACCTCGAGGGACTCCATGCGGCGCGCCTGTGCTGCACGAACGTGGTCATGGCCCTGGGCATGCAGCACACCATGCACCACCATGTGGGCGTAATGAGCCGCCAGGCCGATGCCTGCGGCTCGGGCCTCTTGGGCGATGACAGGCGCGCACAGCACGACATCGGCTGTGACGATGGGTTCACGGGCATAGTCAAACGTCAGAACATTGGTGGCGTATGCTTTTTTTCGAAAGCTTCGGTTCAACGCCAAACCCTCGTCATGGCCCACAACGCGAATCGTGATTTGAGCGTCACGCTCAAGCGCCGCGTGCACCCAACGAAGCACGTGTCTGCGGGGCAAATGGGCGCGGTGCTGTCCGTCGGGCTGTTGCAGTGACAGCACCAACCCGTGTCGACGTGGGACACGCTGTGCCTCAGTCATGCGAGCGCTGGTTGCGTTCGCTTTCGCGCTCATAGGCTTCGACGATGCGCGCCACCAGAGGGTGACGCACCACGTCGTCGGCCGTGAAGCGCGTGATCGCAATGCCCTTGACCTTGGCCAACACACGCTCGGCTTCAATCAGGCCGCTTGCCACGCTTTTGGGCAAGTCAACTTGGCTGGTGTCGCCGTTGACGACCGCCTTGGCCCCAAAACCGATGCGCGTCAGGAACATCTTCATTTGCTCGTGTGTGGTGTTCTGCGCTTCGTCAAGAATCACAAACGCTTGGTTCAACGTGCGCCCGCGCATGAAAGCCAGCGGCGCGACCTCGATCACGCCGCGGTCAAAGGCGCGGGTGACTTGGTCAAACCCCATCAGATCGTAAAGGGCGTCGTAAAGCGGACGCAAGTACGGGTCCACTTTTTGGGCCAGGTCGCCAGGTAAAAAACCCAACCTTTCACCCGCTTCGACTGCGGGCCTGGTCAACACAATGCGCTGCACCTGATTGCGCTCCAACGCGTCCACAGCGCATGCCACCGCCAAGAAGGTTTTGCCCGTGCCGGCCGGGCCGATGCCAAAGGTGATGTCGTTTGCCAGCATCTGGCGCAGGTAGGCACGCTGGTTGGGTGTGCGCGCCTGCAAATCGCTGCGGCGGGTGTGCAGCACCGGCTCAGCCTCGCCCTCTGTGGCTGCCGGGGCGGCCACCCCACGCAGGAGCGATTTGGTTGCCCTTGCTTGCACGGTTGTTCCCCCACCACTGGCAACGTCGGTCACGATCAGGTGGACCGTCTCGGGCGCCAAAGCACGAAGGGCGGCACGCTCGTGCAATTGCATCAAGGCCAACAGCGCACGCTCGGCGTCTGTCTTGCGGCCATCGACCGAAAAGCTTCCTTGGCGCCGCTTGACCACCACATTGAAGGTGGCTTCTAGGGTTCGCAGATTTTCATCCAACGCCCCGCACAGCCTCGCCAAGCGGGCATTGTCCAAGGGCTCGAAGGCATGACGAAGAAT
Source organism: uncultured beta proteobacterium (assembly GCA_963738575.1). Lineage (GTDB taxonomy): Bacteria > Pseudomonadota > Gammaproteobacteria > Burkholderiales > Burkholderiaceae_C > CAVTWY01. Next base: position 930,835 of record CAVTWY010000004.1, on the reverse strand, counting down.
CACGTGACGGGTTGCTCGGTTTGGTGGTTGTTGCGCGCAAACTGAATTGTCGCCCTTAATCCGTCCGGCACAATCGCTTCGCCATGTCGCCGTTACGCCATCTGTCCCGTCAATCAATCACTTGCCGCGCAACCCAATGGGCTCGCCGGGTGGCTGCAGTCTTGGTGGCAGCGGGGTTGCTGTTTGCGTTGGGCGCTCAGGCTGCCCTTCCAGCGTCACTGGCCACTTCGGTACTGGTGATCCCTGAAGCTGTTGCCGTGGACGGCGAGGGGCAGGCAACGCACTTCCCGACTGGTGTGGCGTCGCGTTTGGTGCAGTTGCCCGACGATTGGGTCAACTCGCGCCCTCGCGAAAACACGCCTGTTTGGTACCGCGCCAAATTTGATCGCCCTGAGCTTCCTCAAGACGAACGCCTTGCCATCCTGATACGCCGCGCGTGCAGCAATGCCATCGTCATCGTCAACGGCGAGGTGATGCACCACAAGGGCAGCCTTCAGGGCGTGGTGTCGCCTCGCTGCCGACGTCCCATCTTGATTGCCGTGCCCAACGCCCTGCTGCGCCCCCAAGGCAACGAAATCGACGTCAAGCTTGTGGGTCATTCCATTCAAGAAGTCGGGGCCGACGAACGGGCAGGTTGGTTGTCAGCCATTGAAGTCGGGCCCGCCGACGTGCTGCAAGACGTGGCTGATACGGCCATGTTTTGGCAGGTCAACGTGGCGCGCATCGTGACCTTTGCGTTGGTGCTGCTGGGTCTGGCGCTGTTGATGCTTGGTCGCACGGGGCAACGCGAAAACCACCTAACCTATTTTGGGCTCTCGTCGATGCTGGTGGGTGCGATGCAGGTTCGGCACTGGTGGGCGGAGCTTCCCCTGCCGGTTTACGCTGCCGAACTGCTTGGCGCCGCCGGGCTGCCTTTGATGGCCATGGCCACGATTCAGTTCTTTCTGCGCTACGCCGGGTGGCGTTCGCGGCCCATCGATGTGGCCCTGGTCGCCCAATGCCTGATCATGCCCGCCAGCATGCTTTTGGCAGGACCGTGGCGGGTGCACACCTTAACCAGTTCGTGGATCGTCTTGCTGACCACACAAGTCATCGTCGCGGCGGCCATCTACCTGTGGACCACGTGGCATCGCAACCGGGGGCAGTTCTTCTTCATGCTGGTGGTCAGCGGGTTGGGCATGGCCTTCCTGCTCATGTTGATCATGTTGCAGCAAGACCGAACCGCCGATTTTTCTGAGCCGTTGGCACGTTATGGCATGGCTGCGGTGGTGGTGGTTCTGGCCCTGCGCTTGATGCAGCAGTTTGGGCGCGAGCTGCAAACGTCCGAGGCCAGCCGCCGCTCGACCGAACTACGGGTGCGCGATGCCACGCTAGAGATCGAGAAAAACTTTGCCCAGCTGGCCGAACTCCGCGTGGAGCAAGTGACCGCCCAAGAACGCAAACGCATCGCTGGCGACTTGCACGACGACCTGGGCGCCAAGCTGCTGACCATCGTGCACACCTGCAACGATGAGCGCATCGCCTCGTTGGCCCGCGAAGCCCTGGAAGAAATGCGCTTGTCTGTGCGTGGCCTCACGGGCAAGCCCATGAAACTGGTGGACGCCCTGGGCGACTGGCGCGCTGAGTTTGTGCAGCGCCTTTCGCAAACCGGCCTGGAGGCCGACTGGGACAACCCCGCCGACGACGAAATGCCCCAAACGCTGTCGGCGCGGGCGTACGTTCAGACCACCCGCGTGCTGCGAGAGGCCGTCAACAACATCATCAAACACAGCGGCGCGTCGCATTGCACCGTGATGGTCAAACTGTCGGGCAGCGACTTTCAATTGGCCATCCAGGACAACGGCAAAGGCATCCCAGTGGAGGTTGATGGGCGGCTGGACCGCGGTCACGGCATGGCGAGCATGAAACACCGAGCCAAACAATTGCACGGTCAGTGCCTGGTTGAATCAGCGCCAGGTCGCGGAACCGTGATACGTCTCACGATTCCGCTGGATCGGCATGTTGAACGGACGTGAGTAACTGCTAGCATTCTGGCGAACCAAGCCCCTTGACTGGCTGCCCCCCGGAGTTAAACAATGAAAACTGTCCTGCTGCTCGAAGACCTGCCCGAAATCCGCGCCTGGCTCAAAGCCCTGGTGATGCAAGTGTTTCCCGACGCTCAAATCTCGGAGTCAGCCCGCGTGCATGACGCTCTCGAGTTGGTGTCGGCCATCCGGTTTGACTTGGCCCTGTGCGACCTGGGCTTGCCCGATGGCACCGGCGTTGACGTCGTTGAAAAGTTGCGCGAGACACAGCCCGAGTGCCAGTCGGTGGTGGTCACCATCCACGAAGACGACGATCACTTGTTCCCCGCACTGCAAGCAGGCGCCTTTGGCTACATCCTCAAAGAGCAGCCGCGCGAGCTGATCACCGAGCAGTTGCAGCGCATCAGCCAGGGCGAGCCGCCACTGTCACCGGCCATTGCGCGCCGCGTGATGAAGTACTTTGCCACGCAAGCCAAACAGCAAGCCGAACCCGACTTGATGCCCCACGTGCAACTGACCGAGCGCGAAAGCGAAGTGTTGCTGCGGGTGGCCAAAGGCTTTACGTTGCCCGAGATTGGTGTTCAGCTGGGCCTGAGCCGCCACACGATCGCTGATTACGTCAAGCAGATCTACCGCAAACTCAACGTGAGCTCGCGTGCCGAGGCGGCACTTGAAGCGCAGCGCTTGGGATTGTTCCGTCGTTAGATCTCCGCTACTGTGCGTGCAACCTAGCGGCCTGGAGGGCCGCTTTTTTGTGGGTGACAGCAGGGGTTCTCTAGAATCGTCAACATGATTGCTCGACTCGTCGGAACCCTCGCCCTCAAATCCCCACCCCAGGTGTTGATCGACGTCGGCGGGGTCGGCTACGAAGTGTCGGTGCCCATGAGCACCTTCTATCAGTTGCCGCACGTGGGCGAGCGCGTCACGTTGCTGACGCAGCCTGTGGTGCGTGAAGACGCGCACCTGCTCTATGGGTTCTTAACCCAAGAAGAGCGGCAGACGTTTCGCGAAGTGCTCAAGATCAGTGGGGTGGGCCCGCGCACCGCGCTGGCCATTCTGTCGGGCCTGAGCACGACCGAGCTGGCGCAGGCGGTTGCACTTCAGCAAGCCGGACGCCTCACGTCGGTGCCCGGCATCGGCAAAAAAACAGCCGAGCGTTTGCTGCTGGAGTTGCGCGGCAAGCTGGGTGACGCTTTGAGTGCACCTTCAACCCCAGCAGACGCCACGCAAGCCGACATCGTGCAGGCCTTGGTGGCCCTGGGTTACAGCGAGAAGGACGCCAATGCAACCTTGAAGAAGCTGCCCCCAGGCGTGGGCGTCTCTGACGGCATCAAGCAGGCGCTCAAAGCACTGGGGTGACGTCGTGCCCTAGCCGTCTCAGTGCTTGTGGCCGTGGTGTTCATGCCCGTCCGCTTTGCCAAGCGCGCGCACCTGGGCCCGGATTTCGAGCGTTTCTTTTTTGCCGTCTTTGTTCAAGATCACCAACGTCACAGGGATGAAGTCACCGGCGTTCAAGGCCCGCTTCAAGTCCATCAACATCACGTGGTAGCCACTGGGCTTGAGCTCAACCGCTTTGCCAGCGGGAAGATCAAGTGCCGGCAATGCTCGCATCTTCATCACGTTGCCGTCCATGCTCATTTCATGGATTTCGACCACGCCAGCCACGGGTGACGAAGCCGATACCAGCTTGCCCCCTTGAGGCGAGGTGAGACTGGCAAACATGCCGGTTGATTTTTGTTGGGCCACGGTGCCTCGCACCCACGCATCCTTCACCGCCGTTTGCGCGAGCGTGGAGGTGGACGCGACCGACATCAACAAAACCAACAAACCAGACACTCGAATCATGGGGGAGTCTCCTCTTGTTCAAAAAGCAGCCCCTTCAACGCATACCAAGCCTTGGCGGTGCACTGGGGCTCAAGGCAGGCATGGTAATTCGAGGCGCGTGCTCTCGGTCCAGAACCGCCAAGCGCTGGCACTGGATAATGAGCCCATGAGCATCCAGACCGACGATCTTGCTTCTTTTGGAGCCACGCCCGCGCGCCTGGTCAGTGCGGCGCAGTCCAGCCCCAACGAAGAGGCTGTGGAGCGCGCCTTGCGGCCCAAAGGCCTGGACGAATACGTGGGGCAAACCAAGGCCCGCGAGCAACTCGAGATTTTCATCAGCGCGGCCCGCAAGCGTGAAGAAGCCCTGGACCACGTGCTGCTGTTTGGCCCGCCCGGCCTGGGTAAAACCACCTTGGCCCACATTGTGGCGCGCGAACTGGGCGTGAACCTGCGACAAACGTCTGGGCCGGTGCTTGAAAAGCCCAAAGACTTGGCCGCCTTGCTCACCAACCTGGAGCGCAACGACGTGCTCTTCATCGACGAGATCCATCGCTTGTCGCCAGTCGTCGAAGAGATTTTGTACCCCGCGCTCGAGGACTACCAAATCGACATCATGATTGGCGAGGGCCCGGCGGCGCGCTCGATCAAGCTCGATTTGCAGCCCTTCACGCTGGTGGGTGCCACCACCCGCGCGGGCATGCTCACCAACCCCTTGCGCGACCGTTTTGGCATTGTGGCGCGCCTTGAGTTTTACACCACCGACGAGTTGACGCGCATCGTCACGCGCTCGGCCAAACTGCTGGACGTGGCGATGGATGCTCAGGGTGCGGCCGAACTGGCATGCCGATCGCGTGGCACGCCGCGCATCGCCAATCGCCTGTTGCGCCGCGTGCGCGATTACGCCGACGTGAAGGCCGACGGCAAAATCACGCGCGGCGTGGCGCAGGCTGCCCTGGCCATGCTTGACGTGGACCCGATCGGGCTGGACGTGATGGACCGAAAACTGCTGGAGGCTGTCGTTCACCGTTTTGACGGTGGCCCGGTGGGGCTGGACAACGTGGCCGCCGCCATCGGCGAAGAGGCCGGCACGATAGAAGACGTGATCGAGCCCTACTTGATTCAGCAAGGCTACCTTCAGCGCACGCCCCGGGGGCGCATTGCCACGCTGGCGGCCTACAAGCACTTGGGGCTTGCGCCGCCCACGGGCCCCACCGACTTGTTTGTGAAATGAACGAGAGAGCCTCAGCGCGAAGCCGCTGAGTGGCTCGCCACCGCCGACACTGGCCCGGACGTCAAGGCGCCAACGCCCCACAGCAACACCACGACGACCCCGGCAGCCATCAAAGCCAAGGGCCACGCAAGCGTGTGAGCCGTCCAAAGGAAGACCGCTGTGACAGTCATCGCCAGCACGAACAAAACGCCAGCGGCCCACAACGCTGGCTTGCTGTTGGCGGGTGCAAACACCACGCGCGCCTTGATGTCAAACGGCGCTGGCGGACGCATGGCTACCACGTCGGTGGGCCGCCAACCCGGTGGCTTGAACCACACGCGCAGCTTGTCACGCCATCGGCGTGTGTGCCAAGCATCGTGCCAAAGTGCCCCATAGAGCGCCACATTGGCCCACAACGGGTTCCAGCTGCGCAATGGCGTGCGCGTGCCGTACACGCAAGACTCAGCCTCCAACTCGGGTTGAAAGGTGCCAAAAAGGCGATCCCAAATGACCAAGATGCCGCCGTAATTGCGATCGAGGTACACGTCGTTGACGGCGTGATGCACGCGGTGATTGGACGGTGAACAAAACACGCGGTCAAACCAACCCAGCCGGTTGATTTGCTGCGTGTGCACCCAGAACTGGTACAGCAGATCGACCAGCGCCACGGTGCCAAACACCAGTGGCGGGACGCCGAGCACCGCCATGGGCAAATAAAACACCCAACCCGCCAACCAGCCCGACCCGGTTTGACGCAGTGCGGTTGACAGGTTGTAGTCTTCGCTTTGGTGGTGCACAGCATGGGCGCACCACAAGAGCGCCACCGTGTGCCCCAGGCGGTGGTGCCAGTAGTACAGGAAGTCGTACAACACCAGGGCCAGCAGCCACACCCACCAGGACGTGGCCGGCAAAGCCTGAACCGATACGTGCGTGAACAAGGTGGTGTAGATGCCGACGGTCAGCGCCTTGGAGAAAACGCCAACCACTTGGCTGAGCATGCCCAAACCCATGCTGGCCATCGCGTCATCGACACGGTAGGTGTTGCGCCCCCGCTTGACACCCACCACGTACTCAAGCGCGATCAACGCCAAAAATAGGGGCGTCGCCAAGACAATGATTTGAGCACCTTGCATGACAGCAGCCTTCGTCCCTTATCGCAACGTGACGTCGTCACTGCTGCCCTCAAGATGAAACTCGTCGTTCCACCCCACCACCGTCCAGCCTTGGTGCGTTAGCAGCATGTTATGGATGCTGGCGTTGCCGATGTGCCAGCTGCGCGGCGCGTCGATCGCCAGCTTGCTACCAGCACGGTACATGGCGTCCAGCACACCGCCATGGCTGACCACAGCAATGTGCTGGCCCGGGTGCTGGGCCGCCAGGCGCGTGACGGCGTGCACTGCGCGCAGTTGAAACGCGCGCAGCGACTCGCCGCCGGTGGGCGCAAAGTCGGGGTCTCGCGTGCGCCAACGCTTGGCTTCTTCACCGGGGTCATCGGCAATCTGTGCCACCGTCAGGCCCTCAAAGGCGCCAAAGTTCCGCTCGCGCAAAAGCGGGTCAAGCTTCAATTCGAGGCCCAGGGCCTGCGCCAAGGGTGCCGCCGTGTGCAGGGCACGCAAGAGGTCACTGGTGTAAATGGCGTGCAGGTCGGCGTCGGCCAAACGCGCGGCAACGCGCTGCGCTTGCCAAAGCCCGACATCGTCCAGCGCCACGTCTTGGTGCCCCTGCATGCGCGTGAGGGCGTTCCAGGCGGTGCGACCATGGCGCACCAGGGTCACGCGCGTCGCCTGGAGGTGCGCATCCACGGCGGCATCACCGCGTTGCGCGTCCACCGCGGAATCACCGCGTACCGCGTTGATCTCACCCACGCTTTCGCCCATCGTGCTCAAACGCCCCACACGATCGGCTCACGCGCCGCAAGGGCCCGTTGCATCATGTCGCGCAAGGGCCAAATGCGTGCGCGCAGCGCCACCGTTTGGGGCTGCGTAGGGGCATCGTCATCGGGCTTGGCACCTGCAGGGGGCGCGTCGGCAACGGCCGCCTCCAAGCGGGCAATCAGGTTTGCCAGATCCTGCACTTCCAAAATGCCCTTGGCCGCCGGCTCGCGCCCCAGCATGGTCATCACTTGATCACCATGGGCCCCCAGCATGATGACGTCGCCAGTGGCTTTGGATTGAAATTTGTAAATCATTGACGCTGCACCCCGGGGTTATGCAAGGGCTTGATTGTGCGCCCTGTCCAAGGCTGTGACCTGCGGTGCGTCAACGCTTGGTATCACCGCGACACACGGGTTGAAAGCACGATGGCCGACGTGGTGCGCTCAATGCCGTCGACGGCGCCAATGCGGTCAATCACGTGGTCCAGCTCGCCGATGGTGCGTGCCGCCACGATGGCGATCAAGTCAAACGGACCACTGACGGAATGCAAGGCTCGCACCTCGGCCATGCGGCGCAGGGCTGCCTCGATGGCGGCGCCACTTTTGGGGGCGGCGGTGATCATCACGTGGGCGCGCACCAGCGCAGCCTCGGCCTCGTTGGGCATCACCACGGTGTAACCCAGCACGGTCTTGTCGCGCTCCAAACGCTGCAGGCGGCTTTGCACGGTGGTGCGCGACAGACCCAGTTTGCGCGCGAGGTCGGCCACGGGTGCGCGGGCGTTGTCGCGCAGCAGGGCCAACAAAGCGATGTCGGTCGAATCAAGAGGGTTGGCCATGGGATTTGGGCTCGATGGACGCTGGGTGGGGGTCCTTTTGCTGCCAGTTTCGTCGTTTTGCGTATTTACATTGTCATTATGCGTTTTTATGCCATCTATAAAGGCGTTATTGATGGTGCATATTGCATAGACCCGCGCGAAACTGGCAGCACAAGCATTCAATCCCCTACTTTCGCGCGGAGCACCCCATGAAAAACATCCTCGTCATTGGCGCCGGCAAGATCGGCCAATTGGTGGCCGCTTTTTGGCCACGTCGGGCGACTACACCGTCACCGTGGCTGACCGCAGCGCGGCAGCCCTTGCCCACCTGTCGCAAGCCATGGACGCCCCAACGCTGGCCAAGGTGCGCACGCAAGCCTTGGATGTGCACAACGGCGAGGCCTTGCGGCGCGTGATGCAGGGCCACTTTGCCGTGCTCAGCGCGGCGCCCTTTCAGCAAACACTGGCCATCGCACAGGCGGCGCGCGACACCGGTGTGCATTACTTGGACCTGACCGAAGACGTGGCCAGCACGCGCCAGATCAGGCAACTTGCCGACGGTGCGCCTTGTGCCTTCATCCCGCAGTGCGGCTTGGCGCCAGGGTTTGTGTCCATCGCCGCCGCCGACTTGGCCGCGCGCTTTGACAAGCTCGACAGCGTGCGCCTGCGCGTGGGTGCCCTGCCCACCTACCCAAGCAACGCCTTGAACTACAACCTCACTTGGAGCACCGACGGCGTCATCAACGAATACATCGAGCCCTGCGAAGCCATCGTCGATGGGCGCCGCGTGGAAGTGCAAGCACTGGAAGAGCGCGAAGAGTTTTCGCTCGACGGTGTGCGTTACGAGGCCTTCAACACGTCCGGGGGCTTGGGTACCTTGTGCGAGACCCTGGAAGGCCGGGTCCGCACGCTCAACTACCGCACCATCCGTTACCCCGGGCATGCCGACATCATGAAGGCCCTGCTGCACGACCTGCGCCTGAAAGATCGCCGTGACGTGCTCAAAGACATCCTGGAGCAAGCCCTGCCCACCACCCTGCAAGACGTCGTGATTGTGTTTGTCACGGTGTCGGGTTGGCGCGATGGGCACTTGCAGCAAGACACCCTGGCGCGCAGCATTTACAGCGGCGTGGTGGCGGGCAAACTGCGCAGCGCCATCCAGATCACCACCGCGTCAAGCCTGTGTGCCATGCTGGACTTGTTGGCCCAAGGGGTGTTGCCGCAGCAAGGTTTTGTGAAGCAAGAAAGTGTGCCCCTGGCCACGTTTTTGGCCAACCGCTTTGGTGGCGTTTATGCTGAACAACGCATGGCCCATGCGGCCTGAGCCGCCTCGCTGCGGCTTACTTTTGCACCACCGCGTACAAGCTGTCGCTCAGTAGGCTCTTGTCCATCCAGTTCATGCGCGCCACCTGCAACCCGGCACGTTCCACCATGGCGGTGAGTGTGGCGGGGGTGAAGTAGTTGACGTGGTCGGGCCAACGAAACCCGCACCACTTGGCGCCGCGCACGTGGCGGTTGAGGCAATCAAAGTTGGGTACTTTGATGACGATGAACCCGCCGGGCGCGAGGCGCTCTTGGCAGCGGCGCAGCAGCGGCAGCGGGTTCACCTCGTGCTCCAAAAACGACGACATGATGACGAGGTGCAAGTGCCCCATCGGCAGCGCCGCAATGCCGTTCAGGGCGTTGTCGTGAACGCAGGTGCCACCCACCGACGAAAAATTGGCTTGCGCCTCGTGCGCCAGTTCGCTTGAAATCTCGATGCCGTAGGGCACGCAGCGTTTGGCCACGTCGGCGGGCAACGCGTCAAACAACGACAGCAACACATTGCCCTGGGCGCAACCGATGTCCAGCACGTTGATGCGTGGCGTCGCGGCCATGCCCTTCAACAGCTGCAGGCAGGTGGTGCGCACCTTGTTGCGCTTGAGCACCTGGGCGCGAAAGCGTTTGACGCTGGTGCTGACGGCATAGCGAACAGGCTCGGCACCTTGGCGCCGATCGGCCTCTTGCTGCCATGTCTTTTGCCACGCAAAGTCATCGATCAACGTCTCGTATGCGGGCGGATTGGCCAGGTACACAAACCCCGTCTTGTTGCACTGCTTGAGCAGCCAAGGGTTGGGCGCATAACCCAACGGTGTGGCTGGGTCTGCAGCTTCGGTCAGCGGGCAGGTGCGGGTGGCCGCAGGCGCGGTCATCGAAGCGTTGGGGGCATGGAGGGCACTGCTGGTGTTCGAGACATTCACGGCCGGATTGTGACGCCAAGTTGCTGGCATTTGGTGGGACACGCGCGGGCGCCATGGGGCGCCCTGGGGCGCTAAAGGGCGCGGTTCGACTCCTCAAGCCGCCTGCGACCCCCGGTGCGCCCACCCCGTCGTGCGTTTTTCAACCCACGAGAACAACTCGTACATGGCCATCGCCATCGCGCCAATGGTGACCAGCCCCGCAAAGGCCAGCGGCATGCGCTGCTGGCTGGCGGCCGACTGCATCAGGTAGCCGATGCCCGAATCACCCGCCGTCATCTCGGCAAGCACGGTGCCCACAAATGCCAGCGTGATGGCGATTTTGAGCGAGCCGTAAAAGTAAGGCATGGACCTCGGCAGGCCCACCTTCACCAGCACGTCCCAGCGCTTGGCGCCCAGCACCCGAAGCACGTCCTCCAACTCGGGCTCGAGCGTGGCCAAACCGGTGGCGATGTTGACGGTGATGGGAAAGAACGAAATCAAAAACGCCGTCAAGATGCCCGGCCCCAAGCCGATGCCAAACCAAACCACCAAAATGGGCACCACGGCTGCCTTGGGGATGGCATTGAATGCCACCATCAACGGGTACAGCGCCGTGTAAGCCAAGCGCGAGCTGCCCACCAAAAAGCCCAGCAGCACGCCCACCAAGATGGCCAGCGCAAAGCCCAACATCGTCACCCAAAAAGTCTTCCAGGCGGCCTCTAACAAGGGGCCCGAGAACTCCACAAACTGCTTGGCGATTTGCCAAGGGCTGGGGAAGATGTAGTCGGGCACGCCAATGACCGTGACGATCAATTGCCACAGCAGCAGCACCGCCACCAACACGATCACGGGCGACCAGCGTTCGACGTTTTTGGTGATCTTCATGCGGGCACCACCGACGGCGGCCCGCCCGTGGATTTGCGGATGGCGCCGATGTGACTGCGCAGTTCGTGCACGATCTCGGTGAACTGCGGCGTGTACGTCACCTCCAGATCACGCGGGCGAGGCAAGTCGATGTCGCGCGTGACCACCATGCGGCCCGGGCTTTTGCTCATCACGTAAACCTTGTCGGCCAAGAACACGCTTTCGCGCAGGTCGTGGGTGACCAAGATGACGTTGAATTTTTGCGCGGCGTGCAAGTCGCGAAGTGCGCACCAAAGCTCTTCGCGCGTGAAGGCGTCCAGGGCTCCAAAGGGCTCGTCCAGCAGCAACATTTTGGGTTCGTGCACCAACGCGCGGCAAATGCTGGCGCGCTGCTGCATGCCGCCCGACAGCTCCCACGGAAACTTGTTTTCGTACCCGCCCAACCCCACACTCTTCAACAGTTCGCGCGCCTTGTCAGCGTATTCTTTGCGTTTGGCTTTGAAGTTGGACCGAAACGGCTCCACGATCTCGAGCGGCAGCAGCACGTTGTCCAGCGTGGTGCGCCACGGCAGCAGGCTGGGCGCCTGAAACGACATGCCGGTAATCTTGAGCGGCCCCGTCACGGGTTGGCCCGCGATGGTGATCGAGCCCTGGCTTGGCATCTTCAAACCCGTGGTCAACTTCATGAAGGTGGACTTGCCACACCCCGAAGGCCCAACGATGGCGATGAATTCACCCTCGCCCACGCGCAGCGAAATGTCCTCCACCGCATACTGCTTTTTGGCCAACAACTCATCGTTGTAAGCCAACCAGACATTGCGAAAGTCGACAAACGCGGCGCCCTGGGCGCCCCCTTCAACCGGCGCCGAAGTCACTTGCGTGCAGCGGGCAAGATGTTGAGCTCGGCCTTGGCGGGCAAGAAGCCATCGTTCCAAACGTTGCCAGGCTCGACGCGTGTTTTGGTGGCGAAGGCATCAGACACTTGCGACGCCATCAAGGCCAACCGGCCCGGCACCACCACACCAAAGCCTTCGCTGCGCGCGTCGGGGCTGGCCACCACGGCGTCGATGGCCATGCGCAGGCGGCGCTTCTCCAACTCGACGTTGATGATGCCGTCGCGCGCCTTGACGTAGTCGATGGCCGCGTCGGGGTTGGCCATCGCCTCTTTGGCGCCCTTGGCAAAGGCTGACAAAAACGCTTTCACGGCCTGGGGGTTCTCTTTCATCATCTTGGGCGACGCGATGATGACGTTGCCGTACAGCTTGACGCCGTGCGAGGCGTAAGGCAGCACCACCACGTCTTCGGCCTTGATGCCACGGGCTTCCAAGTTGAGCAGCGACGTGAACGAAAAACCGGTGATCGCGTCCACTTCGCCGCGTGCCAGCATGGTCTCGCGCAGGGGCGGGTCCATGCTGACCCAGGTGGCGTTGCTTACGCCGTTGACCTTGGAAAAGATCGGGAAAGCGCGGCGACCGGCGTCAAAAACCGGGGCGCCCATCTTTTTGCCACTCAAGTCGGCTGGCTTGGTGATGCCGCTTTTCTTCAACGCCAACACGGCCGCAGGTGTGTTGTTGTAGACCATCATCACGGCGACGGGCTTGTTGGTGGCGTCGGGGTTGTTGGCATGAAACTCCATCAGCGCTGCCAAGTCGGCAAAGCCCATGTCGTAAGCACCCGAAGCTACACGCGTCACCGTGCCGCCCGAGCCGTTGCCCGCGTCGATGGTGACGTTCAATCCGGCTGCTTTGTAGTAGCCCTTGGCGTCGGATGCCAAAAACAGGGCCGCTGGGCCTTCGAAGCGCCAGTCGAGCTGGAACTTGACGGGGGTCTGGGCAGCGGCGGGAAGTGCTAATGCGGCGGCGGCAGCAAACAGCACGCGGCGGGTCAATGTCGCGAAGGTCATCAAAGCTCCAAGGTTGAATGCCCCTATTCTGCAATTGCCGTGCCACCCGAACCCCTGGGATCGGCCCCTATACGACAACGCACCGCGTGCAATCACAATGCCCACCGGGGGGCGAACAAACCCTTAGGCCGCACCGAAACGGGGTGTGCGCGCACCAGTTGCGGGGCATCACCGTGAATTGAACCAATACAACCAGGTCCTCGAGCGCCCCCTCCCGAATGCTCAACGAACCACAAAAGTGGGCACACCCACGACGCGATTGACCCAACGCCATGGAAAACTACCTGCTCGAATGGGCCAACGCCCTGCTGCGCCTGCTGCACATCATCACCGCCATTGCGTGGATTGGCTCTTCGTTTTACTTCGTCTGGCTCGACAACCATTTGATTCGCCCCAAGTCACCCGACTTGCTGGAAAAAGGTGTTGACGGCGCGCTGTGGGCGGTGCACGGCGGGGGGTTTTACAACCCGCAAAAGTACATGGTGGCACCCAAAAAGATCCACACCGAGCTGCACTGGTTCTATTGGGAGAGTTATTCCACCTGGATGACGGGCTTTGCGCTATTTGTCGCCATCTATTTGCTCAACCCGAGCATCTATTTGATCGACAAGAAGGTGTTTGACTTATCGCCGGCCGTTGCCGTCGTGGCCGCGCTGGGTTTCTTGGTGGCGTTTTGGTTTGTGTACGACACCATCTGCCGTGTTTTTGGGTCGCGCGAGCGTGGTGAAACCATCGTCGGCGTGTTGGTGGCCGTGTTTGTTGCCGTCGCCACTTACGTCGCCTGCCACATCTTTGCAGGGCGCGCCGCCTTCTTGATGATGGGCGCCATGATTGCCACGGCGATGAGTGCCAACGTGTTCGTTTGGATCATCCCTGGCCAAAGGGCGGTGATCGCCCAAATGAAGGCTGGCGATCCGGTGGACCCGGTCTACGGCAAGCGCGCCAAGCAGCGCAGCGTGCACAACACCTACTTCACGGTGCCGGTGTTGATCGCCATGTTGTCCAACCACTATGGCTGGTTGTACAGCGCCAAACTCAACTGGCTTGTTCTGATTTTGCTTATGTTGGCCGGTGCGTTGATCCGCCACTTCTTTGTGGCGCGTCACAAGGTGCAAGTCGCGCATGAGCTGGGCAAGCCAGCGTCAATGCCGTGGGGTTATGTCGTCGCAGGCTCGGCCATGATCTTGGCCGTGGTGGTGTGGCTGCTGCCGGCACCCCAGGCCGCGTCCGTCACCCCAGCGGCAGCAAAGGCCGAGGTGCCCACCATCGCGCAGGTGCAACCCATCATGGAGCAGCGCTGCGTGATGTGCCACAACCAGCAACTGCAGCAAAAGAATATTGCACTGCACACGCCCGAACTCACCCGACAGCACGCACAAGCCGTTCACCAGCAAGTTGTGGTGACCAAGCTCATGCCCATGAACAACGCGACCCAAATCACCGACGACGAACGCAGCGTGATTCAGCGTTGGTTTGCGAGCGGGGCCAAGTAGGCGCCAAGTCTTCTCGCCGCCGCCCAACCCCTCAGCAGGCACGCCCTCAAGCCACTCAAAAGGATTCCAACATGGGCAAACTCACCACCCACGTGCTTGACACCGCCCACGGCTGCCCAGCCTCGGGCATGGCCATCGCGCTGTACCGCATGCAAGGCACCACGGCAACCCTCATCAAACAGCTCGCCCTCAACGACGATGGGCGTGCCGACGCCCCGCTGCTGCAGGGCGATGCGTTTGTGCCTGGGCGTTACCGCTTGGAGTTTCAAGTGGCCGCGTATTTTGAAGCGCGTGGCGTGGTGCTGCCCCAACCGCCGTTCATCGACGTGGTGCCCCTGGACTTTGGCTTGTCCGACGCCGACAGCCACTACCACGTGCCGCTGTTGGTAAGCCCTTGGAGCTACAGCACTTATCGCGGCTCGTAGAATCTCATCTCACCCTCTGAACGCTCTCAAGCGCCCCTGCCATGTCCAGCGACATCTACGCCGTCCGTTTTGTTCTTGACGGCCAAATCCACGAGGCGCGCAGCGAGCGGCGCACCACCACTGTTTTGGACTACGTCCGCGAAAAGCTGCACCGCACTGGCACCAAAGAGGGTTGCGCCGAGGGCGATTGCGGCGCCTGTGTGGTGCTGGTGGGCGAGTTGGCTGCCGACCGCGCGCGCATTGACTGGAAGCCCGTCAACAGTTGCATGCAAATGCTGCCAGCCATGGACGGCAAAGCGCTCAAAACCATCGAAAGCCTCAAGCGCACGGCACCCGACGGCACCCAATCCATGCACCCGGCGCAAGAAGCCATGGTTCAGTGCCACGGCTCGCAGTGCGGTTTTTGCACGCCGGGTTTTGTGATGTCAATGGCCGCGTTCACCGAAAACTGCCCAGCATCACCCACTCGACAACAAGTCAACAACGCACTGGCCGGCAACCTGTGCCGCTGCACGGGCTACAAGCCCATCGTCGACGCCACGCTCAAGGCCTGCGCGGCCCCGGCTGCGGCACGGTCGCTTCAAGACGACAAAACGTTGGCGCTGCTCAAAGACATCGCGCGCCCCGCCAAACCCACGTACAACATGGAAGGCGACGTGATCATCCGCCCTGTGGTGCGCACGCGCAAGGGCAGCGAATTTGTTTCCCCTACCAGTGCTGCCGAAGTGGCCATGTACCTGGCCGAGCACCCCGACGCCTATGTGCTGGCGGGCTCCACCGAGTTTGGCCTGGCCGTCAACAAGCGCTTTGAGCGGCCCGAACACATCATTTACGTCGGGAACGTGGCCGAGCTGACGAAGGTTGAAGAAACCCCCACAGCCTGGCACGTGGGTACCGCCGCCACGCTGGACGTGCTGGAGGTGCGCTTCAAACCCCTGCTGCCCGATTTTGCCGAGGTGCTGCGCCGCTTCGGCTCGCCCCCCATCCGGGCCACGGCCACCCTGGGCGGCAACATTGCCAACGGCTCGCCCATTGGCGATTCGATGCCCTGCTTGTTGGCGCTCGGTGCCACGCTCAAGTTGCGCCGCCGCAATGCCAAGGGCCGCGACGAGCACCGCAGCGTGCCGCTCGAAGCGTTTTACACGGGCATGAAAAAAACCGTGTTGCAACCGGGTGAGTTCATCGAGACCATCGAGATCCCCAAGCCCGGCGCCAAACAGTTTCGGGCCCACAAAATCAGCAAGCGCTTTGACCAAGACATCTCCGCCACTTGCTGCGCCCTTTCGTGGCGCGACGACGGCGGCGTGTTGCGTGATGTGCGCGTGGCCTACAACGGCCTCTCACCCTTCCCCGCACGAGCACCCCGCATCGAGGCAGCGTTGGAGGGCAAACGCCCTGCCGACGTCACCACCGAGGCACTCGACGCGGCCATCGCGGCCAGCTTCACCGCACGCGACGGGCTGCGCGCCACCTGGGCCTACCGCGCCCTCGTGGCCCGCAACCTCGTTTTGCGCTTTGTGAAGCCCGAGCTGCAAGAGGAGATCGCATGAACGCCCCCAGCACCATGGCCGAACTGCTTGCCGTTGCTGCCACCGGCGCGCAAGGCAAAGAGCTGCCGCACGAATCGGCCCACCTGCACGTCAGTGGCCAGGCCATTTACACCGACGACATCCCCGAGCTGCGCGGCACGCTGTACGCCGCGCTCATCACGTCGCCCATCGCGCACGGTGAACTCATCGGCGAGGGCATCGACCGCGCCGCCCTGATGGCCGAGCATGGCGTGGTGGCGGTGTTCACCGCCAAAGACATTCCGGGCGAGAACAACTGCGGCCCCATCATTCACGACGATCCGTTCTTGGCCAACCAAGAAGTATTGTTTGTGGGCCAACCGATTGCGCTGGTGGTGGCACGCGAGATGCTCTACGCCCGCGAGGTCGCCAAAAAAGCCAAGGTGCTCGTCAAGGCGCGCCCCGCCATCGTAACGATCGAGCAGGCCCTGGCCGCGCAAACCTACGTGCTGCCCCCCAAATCCAAAGTGGTCGGCGACCCCGATGCCGCCTTGGCCGCCGCCCCCCATCGTTTGAGCGGCAGCACCTACTGCGGCCAGCAAGAGCAGTTTTACCTGGAAGGCCAAATCACCTACGCCGTGCCGCGCGAAGACGGGCAACTCACGCTGTACGTTTCCACCCAGCACCCCGACGGCAACCAGCGCGAGGCGGCCACGGCGCTCAACCTCAGCACCAAAGACGTTGAAGTGATTTGCCGCCGCATGGGCGGTGGCTTTGGTGGCAAAGAAGGCAACGCCAGCATCTTCAGCCAAAGTGCGGCGCTGGCAGCGCACAAGCTCAAGGCCCCCGTCAAGTTGCGCGCCAACCGCGACGACGACATGATGATCACGGGCAAGCGGCACGACTTTCGCATCGACTACGACGTGGGCTTTGACGCCAACGGCCGCATCCTGGCGCTGGACGCCATGCTGGCCTCGCGCTGCGGCTACAGCGTTGACTTTTCAGGCCCGGTCAACGACCGCGCCATGCTGCACATCGACAACGTCTACCACATTCCTAACCTCAAGATGGTTAGTTACCGCTGCAAGACCCACACGCAGTCAAGCACTGCGTTTCGGGGTTTTGGGGGGCCGCAAGGCATGTTTGGCATCGAGACCTGCATCGAGGCCATCGCCAAGCACCTGAACAAAGACCCACTCGACATCCGCCGCGTCAACCTGTACCAAGACCCCGCCAAGAGCGGTGACGCCGGCTCCATGACCACGCCCTACGGCCAGGTGATTGAGGACTGGATTGGCGACAAGGTGCTCGACCAACTTGAGCAGATGTCCAACTACCGCCAGCGTCGCGCGGCGGTGCAGGCGTTCAACGCAAAGAGCCGCACCCGCAAACGCGGCCTGGCCATCAGCCCGCTCAAGTTTGGCATCTCGTTCACCGCCACCATGCTCAACCAAGGCGGCGCCTTGATCAACGTCTTTCAAGACGGCAGCGTCAGCGTTAACCACGGCGGCACCGAGATGGGCCAAGGCCTCAACATCAAGATGGCCCAGGTGGCGGCCGACGGCTTGGGCGTGCCCATCGGCATGGTGCGCGTGCTGGGCACCGACACCCAAAAAGTGCCCAATGCCAGCGCCACAGCGGCGTCCAGTGGTGCCGACATCAACGGCGCCGCCATCAACAACGCCTGCGACCAACTGCGCGCCCGCTTGGCGCCCGTGGCGGCCAAGATGTTGCAGTGCAGCCCTGGTGACGTGCGCTTTGAAGGCGGCGCCGCGGAAGCTGTGGGCAAGCGCGCGGCCTGGAAGGACGTTGTCAAACAAGCCTGGCTTGACCGCGTGGGTCTGTCGGCGGCCGGCTTTTTCAGCACGCCCGAAATCAGCTACGACTTTGCCACCCTCACCGGTCGGGCTTTTTATTACTTCTGCTACGGCGCGGCCTTGTCAGAGGTCGAGATCGACACCTTCACGGGCGAATGGTGGCTCAAGGCGGTTGACATCGTTCACGACGTGGGCCGCAGCATCAACCCAGCCATCGACATCGGGCAAATCGAAGGCGCCTACGTGCAAGGCATGGGTTGGTTGACGATGGAAGAATGCATTTGGGACGCCCAGGGCAAACTGCTAACGCACGGCCCCAGCACCTACAAGATCCCGGTTGCCAGCGACATTCCCGAAGCCTTCAACGTGCAATTGTTTGATGGCCAAAACGTCAAACCCACGCCATACCGCAGCAAGGCCGTGGGCGAGCCGCCCTTGATGTTGGCGCTATCGGCGTTCTTTGCGCTTAAAGACGCCGTCAGCGCGTCGGCCGACCACAAGGCACCGGTGGCCATGGACGCACCCGCCACGCCCGAGCGCATTTTGTTGGCCTGTGAACGCACGAAGGCGCTGGCCAAAAAGGCTGCGTAGCTTGCCGCGCGCGCCCGATGCGTGCCTGACATGCTGCCGATGACCATGTCGGCGTGCCGCCATGTCGCACGCTGACGAGACGCGGCTGCTTGAAGCGCTGCTGCACGGCCCCGCCGTGCGGATCGTGGTCGAGTCCACTCAAGGCTCGGCACCTCGCGACGCGGGCACTTGGATGGCAGTTTTGCAAACCAACCAAGGTGCGAGCCGCGACAACAGCGACAACGCCTTGATCGGCACGGTCGGCGGTGGCCACCTTGAATTCGACGCCATCGCCCACGCACGCGCCATGCTTGCAGGCAGCGAGAGCCGCATTCAACGCCGCTACCCCCTCGGCCCCACCCTGGGCCAATGCTGCGGCGGCGTGGTGGTGCTGCGCTTTGAGCTGCACAGCGCCAACACCCGTCAATCGCTGGTGGCGCAACTGGATGCCGAGCGCGGTCACCACATGCCGGTGGCCTTGTTTGGCGGCGGCCACGTGGGCCAAGCCATCGTGCGGGCGCTGGCGCCCTTGCCCATCAAGCTGCGCTGGATCGACAGCCGCGAAGGCGTGTTTGCCGATGCCGCCACGCTGGGCCTGCTCACCTTCCCGCCCAACGTCACGCCCGAGCATGTGGAGCCGGTGCAAGACGCCGTGGCCGACCTGGCGCCGCAATCGCGCGTGTTGATCATGAGCTTCAGCCACGCTGAAGATCTGGACATCGTCATCGCCTGCCTCAAGCGTCAACAGCTGAAAGGCGACTTGCCCTTCATCGGCCTGATCGGCAGCAAAACCAAATGGGCCACGTTCAGGCATCGCCTGGAGGCGCGGGGTTTTGACGAAGCCCAGATCGGCCACATCACCTGCCCCATCGGGGTGGCGGCCATGCAGGGCAAAGAGCCTGCGGTGATTGCGGCGGGTGTGGCCGCGCAGTTGTTACTGCTGCCCCAAAAGCCTTAAACGCTTGAATACGCCCCGGGTTGATCCTCTAGCCAACGCTAGGCCATACGCTCGATGATTGGTCTGAGATTTGATTCGACAACCGACTGCCCAGGAGACTCGCGCATGGACGCAAACCGTTTTGACGGCGACACCCCCTCAACATCCGTCACCGCCGACGCCCCATGCACCAGCCCCGCTGGTATCACGCGCCGAGGCGCCGTGCAAGGCGTGGTGGCTGGCGCGGCCAGCTTGGCCTTGACGGGCCGCGTGTGGGCGCAAGCCGGCCCCGTGCGTGTGGGTTACGCCATGGCTCGCACCGGCCCGTGGACGGGCGGTGCACAAGTGAGCCAAGAGCCCAACTACCTGTTGTGGGCCGAGCAGCAAAACGCTGCAGGTGGCCTCAACGTCAAAGGTACCAAGCGCCCCGTCGAGCTCATCAGCTTTGACGACCGCAGCGAGGTCGAAACCTGTGTGCGCACGTACGAAAAACTCATGGGCAGCGACAAGGTCGACCTGATCTTGCCGCCCTGGGGCAGCAACGCCAACTTTGCTGTGGCCCCGCTCGCCAACCGCTTTGGCTACCCCATGCTCGCACCAACAGCTTTGTCGCGCCGTTTGGTGGAAATGAAGTTGCCGTACTTTTTCTTGTTGTTGCAGCAACCTGCCCCCATGACCACCGCCTTGGTGGACATGCTCAAAGCCAACGGCGTGAAGTCGCTGGCCGTCATTTACGTGGACGACCTGTTTGGCCTGGAGAACTACGCCGCGCTCAAAGTGGCTTTGCAAGGCAGCGGCATCAGCCTGGTGGAAGACAAGAGCTACCCCGCTGGCGTCAAAGATTTATCGCCCGTGTTGCGCTCCATCAAAGACAAAAACCCAGACGCCTTTGTGGGCTTCACCTACCCGCCCGACACCATCCTGGCCAGCAAACAAGCCAAAGAAGTGGGCCTCAACCCCAAGTTCTTCTACGCTTCGGTGGGCACTGCGTTTCAGCTCTACAAAAATGTCATGACACCCGCAGGCGCCGAGGGCGTGCTGGGCATGGGGTCCTGGAACAGCAAAACCAGCGCCAGCGCCAAAGCATACTTTGACGCACACACCAAGAAGTTTGCCGGCAAAGAGCCCGACCGCTGGGCCAGCGGTGCCTGCTGGGCGTCGCTAGAAATCTTGACCAACGCGGTGGCCAAACACGGCCTGGATCGCAAAGCCATTCGTGACTACGTGGCCGGTACCGACCACAGCACCATCATGGGCAAGATCAAGTTCAACGGCAGCGAAAACACCGGCACGCCGGGCACCGTCAGCCAATGGCAAAACGGTGAATTTGAGGTGGTGTGGCCCAAAGCCCAAGCCACCGCCCAACTCAACGCCAGCAAGCCAGCCTGGAAGTAAGCAGCCACCGCACTCGCACGTTGGTGCGGTGCACCCGACTCGACAGTTAGGCATACCCCCCGTTGTCTGCAGGCGCATGGCTTGAACTGATTGCCTCCGGTGTCATCACCGGAGGCATCTACGCGCTTGTCGCTTTGGGCTTGAACCTGCAATACGGCTTGATGCGCATCTTGAACATCGCTCATGGCGAATTCTTGATGTTGGGTGCTTACCTCACCTGGGTGGCTCAAAGCTCCTGGGGCGTCTCGCCGCTGCTGATGTTGCCCGTCTCGTTTTTGCTGCTGGCCTTGCTGGGTGTGGCGGTGCACTGGCTTTGCTTTCGCCGCCTCACCAACACGTCGCCCAACATCGACATCTTTGAAGCTCGCAGCTTGATGGTGGCCTTTGGTTTGATGTTCTTGGTGCAAAACTTTGTGTCGTGGGTGTGGGGCGGCGAGCTGCGCGGCTACGACTACCTGGCGTCGCCCGTCGCCATCGGCGGCACCGCCTTTGCGGGCAACAAATTGGTGGTGTTTGCGGCGGCCATTTTGTTGTCGGCGGCGCTCATCGTGGTGCTGCGCCAAACCTTGCTGGGCAAAGGCGTGCGAGCCCTGATGCAATCACCCATCGGAGCGCGCTTGGTGGGCATCGACACCAAGCGTTTGCACCCCATGATGTTTGGCGTTGGCATGGGCCTCTCGGGCGCTGCCGGTTGCCTGCTTTCGATGGCCTACACCATCAGCCCCGCCATGGGCGAGCCCTACACCGTCACCGCCCTGATCGTCATCACGCTGGGCGGCTTTGGCAGCATGAGCGGCGCACTGATGGGCGGGCTGCTGCTGGGCGTGATCGAGGCCGTGGGCATGCATTTCACCAGCCCGTCGCTCAAGGCGCTGTTGTCGTACGCCGTCTTCATTGGCGTGCTGCTGCTGCGACCCAAAGGTTTGTTTAAAAAATGAACAAGCGCGCTTTGTTGACGCGAGACTTCTTGATCCTGTTTGGTCTGGCGGGCTGGGCCTTGGTGCTGCCCGCGTACGGCAGTGAATTTGCAGTGTCGATGGGCCTAACCTGTTTGATGTACATCGCGCTGTCCACCAGTTGGTCGCTGTTTTGTGGCACGTCGCGGTACTTGTCGCTGGCCACAGCCGCGTTTTTTGGGCTGGGGGCGTATGCGGGTGCGCTGTCGCTCGACACCCTGCCCTGGATCCAGTCGGTGGCGCTGGGTGCCACCGTGGCGGCGGTGGTGGCGGTGGTGATGGGCGCCTTGGTGCTGCATTTGCGTGGCACCTACTTTGCCGTGTTGACGTTTGGCATGACCGAGTTGATTCGTCACGCCGTCACCTACTGGGAAAAGCAAGTCACCGGCACCGTGGGCCGCGTGCTCACCACCGTGCCCGAGCCGCACACGGTTTACCTCACCATGCTGGGCATCGCCGTGCTGGCGGTGACCACGTCCATCGTCGTTCGGCAAACGCGCTTTGGTTTGGCCCTGGTGGGCATTGGCGCCGACGAGCAACGCGCCCAAACGCTGGGTGTGCCCACACGCTGGGTCAAGACAGCTGGCTTTGCGCTCACGGCCGCTTTTGCTGGCGCAGCCGGTGCCGCCATGTCGGTGCGCTGGACGTACATCGACCCCCACACCGTCTTCAACCCGTTCATCGGATTTCAAACGGTGCTGATCGCGTTGATCGGTGGTGCCTTCACGCTCTGGGGCCCGCTCATCGCCGCCATCGTCTTCAGCCTGCTGGCCGAGACCTTGCGCCTGTCGATGCCCCAGCTTTACATGATGACGCTGGGCTTGTTGTTGATCTTGTCGGTGCTGTACCTGCCCGGTGGCCTGGCTTCACTGCGCTTTGACACCTTCAAACTGTGGTGGCAAAACACCCGCCAGTGGTGGCGAGAGCGACGCGACGAGCTCAGTGGCGACAAAGCCCGGCGCGAGGCACGCGAAAAGCGCATCGAGCGCGACAGAGAGCTGGTTTAGCGCATGGCCACCCCCGTCACCAAAGGAACCACCAACGCCCCGCTGCTGGAGGCTCGCGGCATCACCGTGCGCTTTGGCGGCTTGGTGGCCGTGGACAGCGTGGACGCGAGCTTTAACGCTGGCGAGTTGGTGGGCATCATCGGGCCCAACGGCGCGGGCAAAACCACCTTCTTCAACGCCATCTCGGGTGTGCAACCCCCCAGCAGCGGTACGCTCTTGGTGCAAGGGCGCAACCTCACGGGTTCGGCCCCGCATCGCTTTGCCGCACGCGGCGTGGCGCGCACGTTTCAAACACCGCGCGTGTTTGCCGATTTGCCGGTGCGCGACAACGTGGCCTTCGGGTTGAAGTTTGCAGGCCGCCGCCCGCGTGAATATATCTTGTGGGGCGACGAAACCTCGGTGCCTTGGGCCCTGCGCACACCCGACAGCATCCTGGCCCTCATTGGCTTGTCGGCGCAGGCCGACTTGCCCGCCGCCGCCATCACCCCGTCGCAGCAGCGCTTGTTGGAAATTGGCATGGCCTTGGCCACGCGCCCCAAGTTGCTGCTGCTGGACGAAGTGGCCGCCGGCCTGACCGAAGCCGAGGTGGACGACATGGCGCGCTTGATCCGCCGCATGCGCGACGAGCTCGACCTTACCGTGGTGTGGATCGAGCACGCCGTCACGACCCTGCTCAAACACGTCGAGCGCGTCATCGTGCTGCACCAAGGCAAAAAGATTGCTGACGCACCCCCCGCCACCATCGTGCGCGACCCGCAGGTGATCGAGGCCTACCTGGGTGACGAGATGATCAACAGCGACGACCCGCTGCTGCGGCGCGACGAGCCCCTTGCAGCCGAGGCTGCGCCATGATGGCCTGGCGCGCAGCGCCCTTCGTGCTGGGCGGCACGGGGCAGGCGCATCTCAAGGTGCGTGGCCTATCGGCTGGCTATGGCCCCTTCTTGGTGCTGCGCGACATCACGCTCGAGGCCAAACCGGGCCTGACGGTGGTGCTGGGCGCCAACGGTGCCGGCAAAAGCACCCTGCTCAAAGCCATCGTGGCGCTCATCCCGCGCCGCGGTTGGCTGACGCTGGATGGGGACGAGCTGGACGACGAAACCGACAAGATCGTCAAAGCTGGTGTGGTGCTGGTGGCCGAAGGGCGCCAGTTGTTTGCGCAGATGACCGTGCGCGAAAACCTCGAGCTGGGCGGCTGGCTGGTGAGCAAGGCCGAGCGCGCCCGCCGCATCGAACAAGCGTTTGTCGACTTCCCCAAACTGCGCGAGCGCGCTGGCCAATTGGCGGGCACGATGAGCGGCGGCGAGCAACAAATGGTGGCCGTGGCGCGCGCCATGATGAGCGCCCCCCGGCTGCTGATGCTCGACGAGCCCTCCCTCGGGCTGGCCCCCAAAATGGTCGACGAGCTGCTGGCCATCGCACGGCGCATTGCCGACGCCGGCACCACCGTGTTGATGGTGGAGCAAAACGTCAAAAAGGCCTTGGCCGTGGCCGACCGGGGCTACGTGATGGAGCGCGGCGTGCTGGTGGCCAGTGGGCCCGCCAAGCTACTGGCCCGGTCCACCGTGGTGCGAGAAGCCTACCTGGGCGCCGACGCCGCCGACACCACCACGCGCCGCTGACGCCGCGTCGCGCCGACGCGCGGCCACCACGCCAT
Source organism: uncultured beta proteobacterium (assembly GCA_963738575.1). Classification (GTDB taxonomy): domain Bacteria; phylum Pseudomonadota; class Gammaproteobacteria; order Burkholderiales; family Burkholderiaceae_C; genus CAVTWY01. The sequence continues at coordinate 906,341 of CAVTWY010000004.1, read as the reverse complement.
CTAACCCAACGTTCGCCCCATTTGCGTCGAGGAAACCACCATGTCCGACCTGTCCATGCTCATCAACGGCCTCAAAGTCACCGCCGAAAAAGGCGCCACCTTTGAGCGCCGCAACCCCCTGGACGGCACCGTGGCCACCCGCGCCCCGGCGGCGTCACCCGCCGACGCCGTGATGGCCGTGGAGGCCGCCGCCGAGGCCTTCAAAACCTGGGGCGAATCGGGGCCCAGCGAGCGCCGCATGCTGCTGCTCAAGGCCGCCGAAAAGCTCGAAGCCAAAGTGCCCCAGTTTGTCGAAGCTGTATCGGCCGAAACCGGTGCCACCGGCATGTGGGCCGGGTTCAACGTGATGTTGGCGGCAGGCATGATCCGCGAGGCCGCGTCACTAACCACCCAAGTCAGCGGCGAAGTGATTCCGTCTGACGTACCCGGCTCGCTGGCCATGGCCCTGCGCGTACCTGCGGGCGTGGTGCTGGGCATCGCGCCTTGGAACGCCCCCATCATCTTGGCCGTGCGCGCCATTGCCACCCCACTGGCCTGTGGCAACACCGTGGTGCTCAAAGGCAGCGAAAACTGCCCCCGCACCCACCAGCTCATCATCGAAGCTTTTCAAGAAGCTGGGTTCCCTCCGGGCGTGGTCAACTACGTCACCAACGCCCCCGCTGATGCAGCGGCCATCGTCGAAGCCATGGTCGCTCACCCAGCGGTGCGGCGCGTTAACTTCACCGGCTCCACCAAGGTGGGGCGCATCATTGCGCAAACCTGTGCCAAGTACCTCAAGCCCGTGGTGCTGGAGCTGGGCGGCAAAGCACCGCTGGTGGTGCTTGACGACGCCGACATCGACGACGCCGTCAACGCCGCCGCCTTTGGCAGCTTTGCCAACTCAGGCCAAATTTGCATGAGCACCGAACGCATCATCGTCGACGCCAAAGTGGCCGACGAGTTTGTGCGCAAGTTTGGCGACAAAGCCAAATCGCTCCCCCTGGGCGACCCGCGCAAGCCCGAGCCCGTGGTGCTGGGCTCGGTCATCGGCATGCCCACCGTCACGCATTGCAATGCCCTGATCGACGACGCCGTCAGCAAAGGCGCCAAGCTGGTGTGCGGCGGCAAAGCCGACTCCACCCTCATGCCCGCCACCGTGCTCGACCACGTCACCCCCGCCATGCGCATCTACAGCGAAGAAACCTTCGGCCCGGTCAAGTGCGTGGTCAGGGTCAAGAACACCGAAGAAGCCATCGCCTGCGCCAACGACAACGCCTACGGCCTGTCCGCCGCCATCTTCGGCCGCGACATCGCCCGCGCCTTCAACGTGGCCCGCAAGATCGACAGCGGCATCTGCCATGTGAACGGGCCCACCGTGCATGACGAGGCGCAGATGCCGTTTGGGGGTGTCAAGGGGTCGGGGTATGGGCGGTTTGGGGGCAAGGCTGGGATTGATGCGTTTACGGAGTTGCGGTGGATTACGGTGCAGACTCGGCCTAGGCACTATCCGTTTTGATCTTGCCCCTGCCATCCAGGATTGCCACCACTGCCGTCCTTACTTAATCTTTTGCGGTCGATTGCACTCGATCAGCGCCTGCGGGAGGAGCTCAATGCCGCCGATATCCACAGTGTCGAGCTGGCTCCCGAGCGTACAGCGGCGCCTCTCAGAGCACTAAAGCGGAGTAATCCATCGCACACAGTTTGCTGTAGGAGGGCTACCGCAAATTTCGCCCGTCATTTCGGAGATGGTCAGGGCTTGCGCGAAATGTCGTTGATTCCCTGCGGATCTAAGTGCAAACCCTATTTTGATAACAAACGGTTAGTGATAAAAATCGGTTCTCGCTGCTCGCCACTACGCGTGTCGACGGTTGAGGAGGTCCGAGGAGGTCAAAAACCGAATTGGAGATCCTCCAACAAGAGACCCGGTGGTCGCCGCGCGCACGATGCTTGGTGATAAGGGTTCAAGGCTTAAATCGGAAATTGGCTTTTGAACATCACCTAAGGAGTACTTCCATGAACCGCTTCGCGCCAATAGTGTGTCCGTCCTTCGTCTCGGAGGCGGCACAAGCGAAATTCGAGCTACTGCAACTAGCGGACAGAGCTGCCCTGGGAGCGGCTATCAAACCGGAGATTGTTCGCCAACATCAGGTGTATGGCGATGTGTGGCGTGAACATGTTGGCGAGACCAACCAATTCACGTTAACGTTGCCGTCTGGCAATGTGGCCAAACTACCAATCATTTACCTTGGTACATGCGAGCTTCCGCGTCGTATCGACATCTCGATTGGTGAGGTTAGCGTTAGCGGCCCACCTTCAAGCCGAAGGCCATGGAAGCGAAACCTGAAGCGATTTCAAAGCTGGCTTTTTGTACTCGGGGGCGCTGCATCTGCAGCAGCACTCGTCGTAAAAAGCTTTGGCGGATTGTGGGACGCAATCTCTGACCTACTTTGGCACATTCAGTGGAGGGTTGTTTGTCGTTGGCATAACAGTTGAGTGTTGCGTTCCTGGCAGATTTACTCAAAAACTCTCGTGTCGACAACGAAAAAAGTCGACCCGAGATCAGAGAGCAGGTTCGCGAGAGCGAGATCAAGTCTCAGAGCGCGACTAGGCGCTTATGAAAAAGGGGATGTCGGACGGCAACGAAGCCGTCCGACTGTTTTGGGCGCCATTCGCGCTCGATGCCGCGGCACCGACGGAGTCTTCGGGCGTTAGCAAAGTGGGGTCTTGCAATGACAGATAAAAAAGAATCTTCAGCGCATCGAATTGTTATATTTTTCCATCGCTAGCTGATTTTGATGTTCGCGCATATCGACTTGAGTTGGGTATGTCTCAACCAGAATTCGCCAAGAAATTTGGCGTCGAATTGCCTACGTTGCGAAAGTGGGAAGGTGGAGATACGACGCCCAGACTGGCAAACATCGCCAGTGCGCTCGACCATTTCTTGCAGCGTCGCATGCAGTCATTCGGTCTTGTTCTTCGGATTGGCTCGAAAGGAAAGCGGAGCACAGCAACTATTTCTCCATCGTCGGTTTCTAGCCGCCCTTAACGTGTTTTTGGTTTAGGCGCGATTGTGAAATAGAGTAAGCGATGACATCAACGAAAAGGCCGCCGACTCGGCGGCTTTTTTGTTGAAGGTACGTGGGTCGAGACCGCGTTCACGCTTCTGGGGATCCGGCTTTGACTTTGTCCTCCGTATGGATGATCGCAGTTCGGCTCTCCCAGGTTCAGGTCGGTACATTTACACTGCCTATCTACAAAGAAACCCACCGACGACCAGATCACTGGGGCTCAGGTTTGCCGCCTTGTCTTTGAAGTTGGCCGAAGTCTTAGCTTTGAAACGTTAACTCGGCCTGGTGTCGTTCAGCCTTGCCTAAGCGCGGATCCCATCCACCCCCATGAAACTCCTGCTCCGCCAGTCATCTTTCGCTGATCTCTGCCCCGTCACAGGTAGTCGAAGAACTGGCAAGTGCTGGCGGTGTTGAAGAACGAGGCGCGATCTTCACACGTCGGGAGGTTGTGGACTTCATTCTTGATTTGACGGGCTACACCAGCGACCGTCCCCTGCACAAGTTGTCGCTGCTCGAGCCCTCGTTCGGAGACGGCGATTTTCTGTTTCCGGCTATCGATCGGCTACTCGCCGCTTGGAAGGCCACTGGCGACACCACGCAGCCGCTTTGAAGTACTTGGGCGATTGCATCCGTGCGGTCGAGTTGCACCGCGACACTTTCAATCGAACACAAGCTGCACTGATCGCTCGCCTTGTCGCGGCAGGGATCGTTTCTAGGGCGGCGGCGTCCATTTCGAGCCGCTGGTTGCTGCACCGAGACTTTCTTCTGGCTGAGCTCCCCAAAGCATTTGACGTGGTGATCGGCAACCCGCCTTATGTTCGGCAAGAAATGATTCCTGCGCGTGCTGCTGGCCGAGTACCGCAGCCGCTACACAACCGATCTATGACCGCGCCGACCTCTACATCCCGTTTATCGAGCGCTCGCTGCGCTGCTCGCCAAGGGCGGCGTGCTCGGTTTCATCTGCGCCGACCGCTGGATGAAAAACCGTTATGGCGGGCCGCTGCGGGCCAGCTCGTGGCGGAGCGAGTTTCATCTGAAGGTCTATGTCGACATGGTCGATACCCCGGCCTTCCATTCCGACGTGATCGCGTATCCCGCCATCACCATCATCGCCCGCGACAAGCCCGGCGTCGACACGCATCGCGCACCGCCCGGCCATCGAGCGGCAGGCTTTGAGCGAACTGGCAACGCAGCTTCTCGCAAAACGACTGCCGACAGGAAGCCGGAGCCGTGCGTGAACTTGCCGGTGTCGCCTGCGGGGCCGAGCCATGGATTCTCGAATCGACCGATCAACTGGCGCTGGTGCGCCGCCTCGAATCGGGGCTTTCCGACGCTCGAAGAAGCTGGCTGCAAGGTCGGCATCGGCGTTGCGACCGGTGCGGATCAGGCCTTCATCGGCCTGTTCGATGCGCTTGACGTCGAAGACGATCGCAAGCGCCGTTGGTGATGACCCGCGACATCCTGAAGGGCACCGTTGACTGGCGCGGCTTTGGTGTCATCAACCCTTTCACCGATGTCGGCGGGCTTGTAGATCTTGCTGACTACCCGCGCCTGAAGCGCTATCTCGAAGCGCGCAAGGAGGAGATTGCCGGTCGGCACTGTCGCGCAGAAATCTCCCGGCGAACTGGTATCGCACGATTGACCGCATCACGCCGTCGCTTACCAAGAAGCCGAAGCTGCTCATCCCAGACATCAAGGGCGAAGCCCACATCGTGTTCGAAGAAGGCAAGCTCTACCCGCATCACAATCTCTACTTCATCACCTCGAGATGTGGGATTTGCAAGGGCTTTGCAGGCCGTGCTGCTCTCAGGCATCGCCGGCTGTTCGTTGCCACCTATTCCACCAAGATGCGCGGCGGCTATCTTCGCTTTCAAGCGCAGTACCTGCGCCGCATCCGCATTCCGCACTGGAAGGATGTGCCCGCCGCCGTGCGGAAGAGAGCTGATCGACGCCGCCGAGACGCAAGACCTCGCGGCTGCAATCGCGCGGTCGTTCGAGCTCTATGGCTTGAGCCAACGTGGAATGAGCGGCGCTGGAGGCAAACGGAGACAAGCATGGCGCTCGACTTGCCAACTATGAACGCAAGGCACGCGAGGCCGTGAAGGCCTTCTGGGGCAACCGCGAGAAGGCGCAGCCAGAAGCAGATCGAAGCCGGCAAGTTCGATCAAGGCGAACGCGCCGGCGTGACCGGCGGCAAGAACATGGACGGCTTCATCGCGCTGGTGATTGACATCGTCAGAGCAAACGGCCTGGCGCACGCCACTATTCATCAGGAGCGCGCCGTCCTGACGCTTGCCAGGCTATTTCCGTCCAACCAAGCTGTGGGACTTGTTGGTGATGCACCGAGGCGACCTCATCGCCGCCATCGAGCTGAAGAGCCAGGTCGGCCCCTCATTCGGCAACAACTTCAACAACCGGACTGAAGAAGCGATCGGCACGGCGCATGATTTCTGGACGGCCTACCGCGAAGGCGCTTTCGGCAAGCAGCCAAAGCCTTTTGTAGGCTGGATGATGTTGGTCGAGGACGCGCCAGGCTCACGGCGCCCCGTAGGCGACAGCTCACCGCACTTCAACGTCTTCAAGGAGTTTCAGGGCGCGTCTTACCAGCAGCGCTATGACGTCCTGTGCCAGCGACTGGCGCAGGAACAGCTCTACACAACAGCCGCGCTCATGACATCACCTCGCACGGCAGGCAAGACAGGGGAATACACGGCGCTATCCGACATGACGAGCTTCAAGACATTCATCGCGACGCTTGCAGGGCATGCTGCTGCGCAGGCAGCGCGGCTGGAGTAATGTGATGGGTGCGCTGCGCTTTCGTTGCTGAGGTGCCGCGTGCATTCCGAGCGGGCCAGAGGGCCGAGCGTGGGACTCCGTCAACTACTGGCGGCGGCCGCACGCCGCGCATAAAACTGCAACACCACCTCTGAAAAATCCCCAATCAACCAAGCAGCGACGCGATCAGCGTACCAATTGAATTGTGTGCTCACGCGGTAACGAATGCGAATTCGAAGGTTGGTTTTGCCGTCCCCGTTGGGTGTCAAGGTGTACTCGGTATCGGCCAGGTCGAAGTAGTGACCACCAATTTTCACGTGATCGTCCAGGGCGTGGGGTGGGAAAAGAATTTGGCGTAAAACGGTAGACCCAACGAACATGCTTCCCCACTTGCCACTCTGTGGCCACTTGCTTCAAATTGGATGGCTTTACCCATGGTCACCTTCGCACAGCCTTACGGCGAGGTTCGTGATGCCGGCTTCGGTAAGGGCACACCGATGCGATACATCCATCGTGACCAATGGTCGGCACGGATGTTTGTCATGTTGTGCAGCACCTCCCAAACGCGTTCGGCCGTTGCATCCACCGTCACGGTTCGTTCCTCCATGGCGTGTCGATTGCCATCGACGGCGCCACCCGTCAAAGTCGCTGCCAAGAATGGCGCAACTGCGACGCTGTAGACCACGTGCTTACGCTTGTCTGTGAAGCGACAAACCGCACCCATGGCCAACCCGCCAAAAGATCCCATCATTCCAAAAAGGGGCACGATCAGAATCGCGCATATGAGGCCCTCAATCATGATGATCATTGATCCCAGCACCATGAGCACGGTCGCAAACAATGGCGCAACGATGCAGTATTTCCAACTGCGGGGCTTCTCTTTCCAAGCGACATAAACCGTGATAGCGCCAACAGCAAATGGGGCCAAGAAGATGAATCCACCCGCCATGGGTGCCAAGATGTCACCGGCGCCGCCGAAGAAGGCGGAGCAAAAAAAGCCCCGCCAAGGCGCCAATAGACAGGCCAGCGGCGTTTAAACGGCGGACGTACCTCGGCTCGGGTACCTTTGAGACCAAGTCGACAGAGGCTTCTTCGGGCATAGCGAGGGCCTCTAAGTTGGGGGCAATTCGCTGGTTTCGTACTCGTTGTGACCACGGCCAGCTGCGGGTGACCCTTTTTACCGGTTGACCTTAACCTACTTGGTTTATTTGCAAGTGGGTTGCTACCAGGAAGGCGAAGTCCCCATACCAAGCCGACGCGCTGGCCCAAGAGTAGTACCCACCAACCAGGGTCCCATTCGTGTGCCAACAATCCAAGCCTTGCCGAGCCCGGGTAAGCATGATGGTTGTTGTGCGCGAACACTCACCCATTGTTATGAGCGAGGTGAAGCGATTCTTTAATTGGGGAGGGACAGCTTAACGAAGAGGCACGGTGGTTGTGGGCCAAGTACCCAATGGCCCAGTGCCGCCCAACAGGCAACCACTGACCCTTGCACACACCCCCCAGAACACAAAGGCCTACCCGCCCCAAGCGTAGAAAACAGCGCCAAGGCCCGTGGTGTGCCATCCAATAGCGTTGCAAATGTTGATAGAACCCGTTGTTGGCGATCTGCGGTTCAACGTCAATCACCAAGGCGTGCTGCAAGTGCAGGTCGCAGTTCAGTTGCCACCAAGCGTCCACCCACCACGGTTGGCCATGCCGCAGGTAACTGTGGCAATTCGAAAGTCGCTGCGCCATGTCGCGCATTTCATGCTGACGCAACAGCCCGAGAGGCCAGCAATGCCCGCGTGCACACCGGCGTACACAAGCAGATACTCCAGCCAACGCGGGCACTGATAACTGTTGTGCACAAGCTTGCGGTGACTACCCAGCGAGTGGCCCAAGAGCAGAACCAGCAGCGTGCTGATCACGAACAATGCGACGGCAGCCCAAGCAAACGTCAAAGCACCGCCAATGACAGCCGCTGTTGTCATGCCAACAAACCAGAGTGATTTGGCGGGAGCGTAGCGAACAGAACCCAACGTCATGCATGACTGCGTGGCGAGGTGCACACGGTGCTGCTGAGTGCCTAGCGCGTCCATGATGAGGTCCTACTCACGGCTGGTGAGATAAGTTTTGCGTCAAGCGATGGGCATGTCGTGAAGGGCTTGCAGGTTGCGCCGAAACCCCTAACCCAAGCGCCGCCCATTGTCATCTTCAAACACATGCGCATCCCGCGCATCCCAACCCACCCCAACCCCGTCCACCAACGCAAACCGCCGCTGCCCATCCACCCGGCAGTTCAACAATCCCAAAGCTGTATCAACCGTCACGAATGTGTCAGGCCCTGTTGGCTCCACCATCGTGACGGTGCCCTCAGCAGCGAATGAAGCAGCAGCGGCGGCTCTTGCGCCCACCACCTTCACATGCTCCGGCCGCACCCCATACGTCAGCGCGCGAGCCACGTTGCCTTTTGCATACCCCTGAATCGCCTCCTGCACCTCCTGCCCCAACGGCAACACCAAGCCCTGCGCCGTCACACCCCCACTCGCATCTCCTACCGCCCCAATCATGTTCATCGCCGGTGACCCCATGAACGCAGCCACGAAGGCGTTGGCGGGGCGGGTGTAGATGTCGTCGGGGGTGCCAAACTGTTGCACCACGCCGTCTTTCATCACGGCGATGCGGTCGCCCAAGGTCATGGCCTCGACCTGGTCGTGGGTGACGTAGACGGTGGTGATCTTGGTGCGTTGATGCAGCAGTTTGATCTCGGCCCGCATCTCGACGCGCAGCTTGGCGTCCAGGTTGGACAGGGGTTCGTCAAATAAAAAGAGTTTGGGGCTGCGCGCCAGGGCGCGGCCCATGGCGACGCGTTGGCGTTGGCCGCCCGACAGCGCGGAAGGTTTGCGTGCCAGCAGGGGCTCGATGCGCAGCATGGTGGCGACGCGTTGCACGATGGCGTCGCGCTCGGGCTTGGGCACCTTTCGCATCTCCATGCCAAAGGCGATGTTTTGCGCCACCGTCATGTTGGGGTACAGCGCGTAGCTTTGAAACACCATGGCGATGTCGCGGTCCTTGGGCGCGGTGTGTGTTACGTCGCGCCCCGCCAAAAACACCTGCCCGGCGCTGGGCGTGTCCAGGCCCGCCAGGATGTTGAGCAAGGTGGATTTGCCGCAACCCGAGGGCCCGACCAAGATCAAGAACTCACCCGCCGCAATGCTCAAGTCGATGCCTTTAAGCACTGCCGTGTCACCAAACCGTTGGTGGATGCCTTGCAGCTTGAGCGTGGTGCCTGCGCTGTCGTCCGTGAGTGCCGTCATGCCATCAACCTTTCACAGCACCGGCCGTGAGCCCGCGCACAAAGTACTTGCCGGCCAGCACGTACACCAGCAGCGTGGGCAAGCCTGCGATCAAAGCGGCGGCCATGTCCACGTTGTAGGCTTTGACGGAAGTCGATGTATTGGCCAAGTTGTTGAGCCCCACGGTGACGGGTTTGGCGTCGGCACCGGTAAACACCACGCCGAACAAGAAGTCGTTCCAAATTTGCGTGAACTGCCAGATCACCGTCACCACCACGATGGGCGTGGACAGCGGCAGCACGATGCGAAAAAAGATGCGCCAAAACCCAGCACCGTCCAGCATGGCAGCCTTCACCAGCTCGCGCGGCAGCCCCGCGTAGTGATTGCGAAAAAACAGTGTGGTAGACGGCAAACCGCACAAGATGTGCACCAAGATCAAACCCCACAGCGAGCTGGCCAACCCCAACCACCCGAGCACCTGCGACATCGGCAGCAGCACCACTTGCAGCGGCATGAACACGCCAAACAAAAGCAAGGCAAACAGCACGTCGCAGCCGCGAAAGCGCCACTGCGTTAGCACATACCCCGTGACCGACCCCAAGGCGGTGGACACGATGACCGCTGGCACCACCACCCACACCGAATTCCACACGTAAGGGCGCAGGCCTGAGCAATCGGCCCCCGTGCAAGCGCTCGACCACGCCGTAGCCCAAGCATCCAGCGACGGCGCCAACGGCAGGGCAAACAGCGAGCTGTCTCGGATCTGCGCCGCATCCTTAAGCGACGTCACCGCCATCACGTACAGCGGCATCAAGAAAAACGCTGCAAAGGCCAACAACACCGCCCAGAACAGCAAGCGCTGCAAGCGGCCCGACCACCCGCGCCGCGGCGGAGGCGCGGGTAGGTGGGCCGGCGCCGGTTGGTGCAGCGGCGCAGGCGAGTGCGTGTTTGACGTCAAACCTTGGCTCATCGTTTAACCCGCAGTTCGCTGTACAGGTAAGGCACCACGATAGCCGCCACTGTTGCAAGCATCACCGTCGCGGCCGCCGCGCCGAGGTTGATCTGCCCGCGCGAAAACGCCATGGCGTACATGTAGGTAGCGGGCAAGTCGGTGGCATAGCCGGGGCCGCCAGCGGTCAGCGCCATCACCAAGTCAAAACTCTTGATGGCAATGTGCGACAGCACCAACAGCGTGGAGAAAAAAACCGGCCCCAAACTGGGCAAAACAATGCGCGTGTAGATGCGCGGCAGGCTGGCCCCGTCAATCTGCGCGGCGCGGATGATGTTGCTGTCCACCCCCCGCAGCGCCGCCAAAAAAAGCGCCATCACAAAGCCGGCGCTTTGCCACACGCCCGCAATCACCACGCAGTAAATGGCGCGCTCGGGTTGCACCAACCAATCAAACGAAAAGCTCGTCCAGCCCCAGCCCTGCACCGTGCGCTCGAGCCCCAAGCCGGGGTTGAGGATCCACTTCCAGGCGGTGCCAGTGACGATGAACGACAACGCCATGGGGTACAGGATGATGGTGCGCAACACGCCCTCGGCGCGGATTTTTTGGTCCAACAACACCGCCAGCAGCACGCCCACAGCCAGCGACCCACCGATGAACAACACGCCAAAGATCGCCATGTTTTTGGCGGCCACTTGAAAGCGCTCGCTTGCGAACAAGCGCGTGTAGACCTCAAAGCCGGCGTACTCGTAGTTGGGCAGGATGCGCGACGCCGACACTGACAGGTAGCCGTTCCAAGCGATAAGCCCGTAGATGAACAAAAACGCCATCACAAAAGTTGGCGCCACCACCAGCTTGGGCAGCCAGGCATTGGCGCTGCCCGCCACGCGTGGCTCGGTCATGCGCGGGTATGCGGGGCTACTTGGTGGCCGCCGCAGCAGCGATCTTGGCCATCGCGTCGTCCACGGTTTGTTTGTCGTTGTTCCAGAAGGCCGACACGGCGTCTTTGATGGCGCCTTCAGCGGCTGACGAAATGGCCATGCCATGCGCTACCGATGGCACCAGGCCACCCGATTTGGCGGTGGCCACAAAGTCCGCCGACGATGTTTTGGCGCAAGCGTCAAACTTGTCCATCGGCATGTTCAAGCGCGCAGGAATGGAGCCCTTGTTGAGGTTGAACACCTCTTGAAACTCAGTCGACATGATGGCGGTGGCCAAGTCTTTTTGCGCCTTCTCTTTGTCGGCGCCCTTGACCTTGAACATTGCAAAGCTGTCGACGTTGAAGGTAAACGCGTTGGCGGTGCCGGGGGCGGCCACACAATCAAAATCAGCGCCCGGCTTTTTGCCAGCCGCCAAGAACTCACCCTTGGCCCAATCGCCCATCAGCTGCATGCCCGCCTCGCCCTTGATGACCATGGCAGTGGCCAGGTTCCAGTCGCGGCCACTGGCGTTTTTGTCGGTGTAGCCCTTCACCTTTTTGAAGGTGGTCAACACGGTTTTCATGGTGTTGCTCTTGAGGGCGCCTTGGTCGAGTTGCACCAGCGCCTTTTTGTAGAAGTCGGCACCGCCCACGCCCAGGGCCACGCTCTCAAACGTGGTGAAGTCTTGCCAGTTTTGCCCACCGTGGGCCACGGCCACCAAGCCCGCAGCTTTGAGCTTGTCTGCAGCCACAAAAAATTCGTCCCAAGTCTTGGGCACGGTGGCACCAGCCTTCTTGAAAGCGTCGGGGCTGGTCCACAACCAGTTGACGCGGTGCACGTTGACGGGGGCGGCAACGTAGCTGCCTTTGTGCTTCATCACGTCGCTCAATACTTTGGGCAACAGGTCGTCCCACTTGTTGGCTTTGGCCACGTCGTCGATGTTGGCCAGCACGCCCTCGCGCGCCCACTCTTGAATGCTGGGGCCTTTGATTTGTGCAGCCGCTGGCGCGTTGCCCGACACCACACGCGACTTGAGCACCGTCATGGCCGCATCACCACCACCCCCGGCCACCGCAAAATCTTTCCACGCATGGCCCTTGGCTTGCAGCGTGCTTTGCAACGCCTTCACCGACTTGGCCTCGCCGCCACTGGTCCAGTAGTGCAACACCTCCACTTCTCCGGCTTGGGCGGCAGGGCTGGCCAGCAGGGCAATGATGGCGGCGGCGCAGGCAAGGGCCAAGGGGGTGAAGCGGACGGGGATGCGACGTGGGGACATGGTGGGTTCTCGATGATCTGAGGCAGAGGCTGAACGTTAAATCAACCCGTTTTAGAAATCACCAGTGGCAATCCCTTAAGGGGCAGTACTTCCCTTGGGCGCGGTGCGGTGAATTGTGAGCAACGGTGACCATCAATCATCTACATTCCATAACAAGCAACCAGGAGACAAGCCAATGTTCAGCCATGTGATGGTCGGGTCCAACGACATCGAGCGCTCCAAGCGCTTCTACGACGCCGTGCTTGGCGTGCTTGGGGCGGGCGAGCCGATACGCAATCAAAACGCCACCGGGCAAACCCGCCTTTTCTACCGGCATGAGGGTGGCACGTTTTGCGTCAGCGAACCCATCAACGGCGAAGTGGCCACGGGCGCCAATGGCGGCACGGTCGGCTTCAAGTGCGATTCATTGGAGCAGGTGCGAAAGTTCCATGACACGGCCGTGGCGCAAGGTGGCCTGTCCATCGAAGACCCGCCAGGGCTGCGCGAGGGACGGATGGGCGCCTTGAACTTGTCTTACGTTCGTGACCCTGATGGCAACAAACTTTGTGCGTTGCACAGGCCGAAGTAGCCGTGCACGAATCGGTTCTGCAGTTCTGGTTCAAAGAAGTTTCACCGGCACAACGGTGGAAGACTGACGTTGAATTCGATCGACTGATAGTGAGTCGGTTCTCAGCGCTGCACACGCAGGCCATCCAATCAGAACTGTTCGAATGGCGCCAAAGCCCCAGGGGTCGATTGGCTGAGATCATCGTTCTGGATCAGTTCTCCCGCAACATGCACCGCGGGAACAAGCTGGCCTTTGCCGCTGACGCCTTGGCCCTGGCACTGGCGCAGGAGGCTGTTGCAGCAAAAGCCGACGCCGAGCTGTCTGAAGACGAGCGCGTTTTCATGTACATGCCGTACATGCACAGTGAATCAAAGTTGATCCACGAAGTGGCAGAGCCACTATTCAAAGCGCACGCACCGAAGGACAACTACGACTTTGAGCTTCGGCACAAAGCCATCATTGACCGCTTTGGCCGGTATCCGCATCGCAACGCCATGCTCGGCCGACAGTCCACCGACGAAGAGCTTGCGTTTTTGACTCAACCGGGCTCTAGCTTTTAGCGCTTTGCACTTCCATGTGCCTTGGTCATCAAACCAAAGGCCAGGTACCGGGAAGCACCAGAGCAGGGACTTCCCGCTCTTCTAGAAAATCGATTGGGGCTATAGTTTTCACCATGAAAAACCAACGCCGCACCATCTTTCAAACACTCACCCTGGCCGCGATCAGCGCGGCCTTGCTAGGCCTCGCGCCTGGGCTGGTGCATGCCCAGGCCGACCGCCCGTCGCTGCGCATCTTGGTGGGCTTCCCCCCTGGCGGGTCGGCGGATGTGATTGCGCGGGCCTTGGCCGAGCGTTTGCAGTCGCAGCTGGGCGGGCAAGCGGTGGTGGTGGACAACAAGCCGGGTGCTGCAGGGCGCATCGCCATCGACCTGCTCAAAAATGCGCCGCCCGATGGCAACACGGTCATCGTCATGCCAAGCGGCCCGGTGGTTCTGTTCCCGCACGTTTACAAAAAGCTCAATTACGACCCGGTCAAAGACCTTGCACCGATCAGCCAACTGGCCAACCTGCAGTTCGCCATCGTGTCGGGCCCCAAGACGCAGGTGCGCAGCGTGGCCGAAATGGTAGCCAAGGCCAAGAGCGATCCAAGCACCGCTGACTTCGGATCGTCGGGCAATGGCACCGTGCCGCACTTTTTGGGGATGATGCTTGCCGACGCAGCAGGCATAACGATGCAGCACGTGCCTTTTCAAGGCGGCGCGCCTGCGATGACAGCGCTCTTGGGCGGCCACATTGGCTACAACGTCGACGTGGTGTCCGAGGCGTTGGAGCAGCACCGCGCCGGCAAGGTGCGTGTGATTGCAGTGGCCGGTGCCAAACGCTCATCGAGCATGCCTGACGTACCCACCCTGCGCGAGCAAGGCGTACCGATGGACGCCAGCGCTTGGTTTGCGATGTACGGCCCTGGGACCTTGCCCGCAGCCCAAGTACAACGCCTAACCACTGCGGTGCAAGCGGCATTCAAAGACGCAGCCTTTGTCGCCCGCCTGACAGGCCTTGGTTTGGATCCCATCGGTTCAACGCCCGAGCAGTTGGCCGCTGTGCAAAAAGCCGATTTTGAAAAGTGGGCCAAGCCGGTGAAGGCATCGGGATTCCAAGCTGATTGACGGCGTTGGCCTGCCCCTAAAGGCCGTCGCCGCCTCATCCCGTCAATCCGCCTTGGCCCCTGACTCCTTCACCACCTTCGCCCACTTCGCAATCTCCGCAGCCTGGTACCGCGCAAGCTCCTCAGGGCTCGAGATCCACGTCTCCAAACCCAGGCCTTTGAGCTTGTCTTGCACCTCGGGCAGTTTGAAGACGCGCTGCATCTCGGCGTTGATGCGGTCCACCACAGCGCGTGGGGTGTCGGCCGGGGCAAAGACAGCAAACCACGTGGTGGCCTCAAAACCTGGCACCGTCTCGGCCACGGTGGGCACATCGGTGGCGGCGTTGGAGCGCTTGGCGGTGGTTTGCGCCAGCGCGCGGATCTTGCCTTCTTTGGCCATCGGCAAAGCCGACGGCATGTTGTCAAACATCACTTGAATCTGGCCGCCGATAAGGTCGGGGATCGCAAACTGGCGACCTTTGTACGGCACATGCGTCATCTGCGTGCCCGTCATCGACTTGAACAACTCGCCCGACACGTGAACCGACGTGCCGATGCCGGGTGACCCAAACGACAGCTTGTTGGGGTTGGCCTTCATGTAGGCGATCAACTCGGCTACCGACTTGACAGGCAAGTCGTTGTTAACCACCAGCAGGTTGGGGGCCGACGCCACGTGCGCCACAGGCACAAAGTCCTTCACCATGTCGTAGGGCATCTTGCTGTAAAGCGCCCCGTTGATGGCGTGTGTGCCCACGGTGGCCATCACCAGCGTGTAGCCATCGGGGGCCGCCTTGGCCACCGAATCGGCGCCGATGTTGCCCCCCGCGCCGGGCTTGTTTTCCACCACCACGGTTTGACCCAGTTGGGACTTCTCGCTGAACAGCCGCGCCAGGGTGTCGGGCGCACCACCGGGCGGAAACGTCACCACCATGCGAATGGGTTTTTGAGGGTACGGCTGCGCCGCTACAAGCGGGGCCATCAAACAAGCAACAACACCCACAACACAAGCAACAAACCGCATGGCACGACCTTTGTGAAGACTCTTTCGGGCTCCAAGGATAGGTTTTTGCGTTGACCATGGCTACAAGGGTTCGCCCGGCGCAACCAGCCGTGGCGGGAGCGTGCCGCCAGCCCTTGCTTGCATCCGGTTTCGACGCCTTGCTGGCAACGTACTAGCATAGGCAAGGGGCAATCACTGCCCCAGGAGCACAACCCCATGACCACCGTCTTGCGCCCCGTCATGAAGACCTTGCAACGCACGGCCGTGCAGGCTGTGGCCATCGTGGTGTTTGCCTCAGCCGGTGCCCTGCCCGCGCACGCTGCCGACAAGCCGGGGTTCTTCAACTTCAGTTGGGCCACAAGCCAAGAAGAAAAGCAGGCCGAAGACGCAGGCACGCGGCTCAAAGAGCTGGACCAACGCCTGTATGCCTTTGCCGACCGCTACACCACGCTGGTGGTGTCTGCCACCGACGACATCGTGCAGCGGCATCCCGGCGCCGAGCAGCGTCGGTTGGCGCATCAGATCAAATTGGTGGGCACCAGCTCGATCTACGACGTGGTGACCAACGCCGACCCCTTCACCAAGTTGATGGACCTGCTGTTGGTGGTGACCCTGCAAAGCACCATCTGGATCGACGAGGACCGCGCCGAGGCAAGCTTTGGGGAACACGCAGCGCCGTTGATCAAGGCGCTGCGAACCGCGCGCGTGGACGTGTGGAAGATGGCAGCAGGCGTGCTCAAGCCCGACCAGTTGCAACGGCTGGACAACTTGATTCTTGAATCGCGCAAGAACAACCCCGATGTGAGCTTTGTGTCGTTCATGCGCTTCAACGAGGTGTCAGCGGCACGCAATCGGTCGCTGATTGCCGAGCTCAAAGTGGAGTCGGGGTTCTTTTCATCCATCTCCGAGGCCACCAAGGTGGCCGACGAGGTTCGGTTGCTGGGCGAGCGCGCGTTTTACCAATCCAAGCGCTTGCCGTTTTTACTCAACTGGCAAATGGAGGCCTTGTTGAATGAGACGCTGGCCAAGCCCGAGATACGCGCGCCGCTCGAGAGCACAGCGCAGGTGGTGCAGGCGGTAAATCGCGTGACAGCCGTGGCCGAGAAGTTGCCACAAACCATTGCCGCAGAGCGGGCCGCGATTTTTGAAGAAGTGCGCCAACGCGAACCGGCCGTCAGCAAGATATTGAACGAAGCCCGCATGACAGCCACCAAGGCGCACGAACTATCCACCAGCGGCGAGCGTTTAACCCAAAATTTGAATCAAACCACGCAAGGCCTCAACACCACCATCGCGTCGCTTGACGCCTTCTTGGCCAAGCAAAGCAAAGGCGGCAGCAGCTCGGAGCCGTTTCGCATCGAGCCCTACGCCAAAGCAGCCAGCGACCTCAACCAGACGGTGGCGGGCGTCAACCAGGCACTGCTCAGTTCGCAAAGCTTGGTGGACGCCAAGCCCTGGAAGTCTGCATTGGCCGATGCGGACGTGCTGGCCCAGGCGCGCATCGACCAGGTGTTCTGGCGCGCGGCGGTGTTGATGGTCTTGTTCTTCGGGTTGTTGGTGACTTACCGATTGATTGCCACGCGCCTGCTGCACAGCAAGGTTTCGACGTGAGTGCGGCTACGAGGATCGTCAGTGTCGGGGCGGCCTTGGCTTGGTGCTTGGTTTCGGCCAGTGCCTTGGCGCAAGCCCCTGCCGCCACGACACGCGCCGCCAGCGACCTGCCTACTTACCAACGGGTTGACACCAAGCTAACCGGCACCA
Source organism: uncultured beta proteobacterium (assembly GCA_963738575.1). Taxonomy (GTDB): domain Bacteria; phylum Pseudomonadota; class Gammaproteobacteria; order Burkholderiales; family Burkholderiaceae_C; genus CAVTWY01. Next base: position 889,144 of record CAVTWY010000004.1, on the reverse strand, counting down.
TCAAAGCGGTGGGCTCGTCCACCGTGGCCGCGATGCTCAAACAGGTGACCGATGCCTTTGAAGCCGAGCAACCTGGCGTCACGGTGGACATCGGCGGCTCGGGCTCGGGCACGGCACTGGCTGGCATGCTCGAATCCCCCACCACGATGGGGCTGCTGTCGCGGCCGATGACGCAGCGCGAGCGTGATGCCTTCAAAGCCAAGTACGGGCACGAGCCGACCGAGATCAAGATGGCCGTCGACGCGGTGGGCATCTTCGTTTTCAAAAACAACCCCATGCAGGCCATCACGTTGGCAGACTTGCGCCGTGCCTATGGCCGTGACGCCAACGCGGCGGACAACTGGGGTGCGCTGCTGCCGCCAGCCGTCGGTAACGTCACCATGCCAGTCGCCCCCGCGTCAACAGCAACGGCGGCGCTGAACAAATTGAAGCGTTTGCCACCGTTCCCATCACCCGCTACGGGCTCGAGCGCGGCCGCGGCGCTTATGAGCTGTTTCGCGACGTGGTGCTGGAGGGCCGCGACTTTGCAAGTGACGTGCAAGTCGAGCCCGTGTCCACCAGCGTGGTGCAAGGCGTAGCCACGCAGCCCGGCGGCCTGGGCTACGCGAGCGTTTTCTTTCGCACGGCACGCACCAAATTGCTGCCCATCGAGCACCAGGGCGAAGTGGTGGAACCCACCGCCGCCAACGCCCTCTCGGGCAAGTACCCGTTGGCGCGCTTCTTGTACGTGATGGTGAACAAAGCGCCCCGGGTGCCGTTAGACGCTGCCCAGCGCCAGTTTTTGGCATTCGTGCTGTCGCGGGACGGGCAAGACGTGGTGGCGGCGCAGGGTTTTTATTCGCTCAGTGCAGCCTTGGCGATGGAGGGCGTGCAGCGTGTGGGTGATGGCATACCTGCGCGCCCCTAATCAGGCTCATGTGATGAAGTCACTCAATCCACCAGCATGCTTTGTCCTGGCGCCACGCGCGTGAAGCACACCGGCTCGCGCGTCAGATCCAACGCGTCGTCTCGCTGGCGTACGACGACGTAGTGTGAGGTGTCGAGGTCGCTGGCGTCGGGGAAATCCTCGCGGAAATGCGCACCGCGCGAGTCCTCGCGCGCCAGAGCCGACTGCGCGATGGCGCGGCTGACGGCGATCAGGTTCTTCAGGTTCAGCCAGTCGTGCCAGCCCATGTGGAAGCTGCGGTCGACGTTGGCCACGCCGGTATGCGACAGCAGTGCGTCGAGCTCCTCCAGCCGACGCAGCCCGTGCTGCAGCGATGTGGCGGTGCGCAGGATGCCGACGTCTGCCCACATGCAGTCGTACAGTGCCTCGCGCACGGCTTCCAGGTCGCCGACGGGCTGCTTGAAGGGTGCCTCTGCGTGCGTCATGGCCGCAGCGATGGCAGTCTCGTCGGGCGCGCGAAAGGCGCCTTCGCGCCGCACCCAGGCGGCCATCGTGTCGCCGGCGATGCCGCCGAAGACCGTGGAGTTGGCTACGCCGTTGCCGCCCAGGCGGTTGGCACCGTGCACACCGCCGGTGTCCTCGCCTGCCGCGAACAGCGCCGCCAACGGCGTGCGCGTGTCGGGCGCGAACACCACACCACCCATCATGTAGTGCGCGGTGGGCACGACTTCGACGCGGCCGCCGGCCAGGTCGAAGCCGCAGTCGGCGCAACGCTCGACCATGCCCTTGAACTGCCTGCGCACGTTGTCCGGGCCCAGGTGGTGCATCTGGATCCACACCCCGCCGTTGGGTGAGGTTCGGCCATCGCGCATCTCGCGGTAGATCGAACGGCTGACGATGTCGCGCGTGGCACGCTCGGCGAGCTTGTCAAAACGTGACATGAAGCGCTCTCCGTCGCCGTTGAGCAACCAGCCGCCAGCGCCACGCAGGCCTTCCTCGAGAACCGTGCCGGTCATGCGCGTGCCACTGCCGGCCAGAAGCCCGGTGGGGTGAAACTGCACCATCTCCATGTCGCGCAGCGGCAGGCCGGCGCGCAGCGCCATCGCCAGACCGTCGCAGCTCTTGTCGCCCGAGGGCGTGTGGTACCTGTACATGGTCGGCCCGCCGCCGGTGGCCAGCAGCACGGCCCGGGCCTGCACAAACACATGCTGCCCGCTGCGCATGTCGATCATCAGCACGCCGGCCAGCGCATCGCCTGCCGGTGTTTTTACAAGCTCGATCGCACGGTGCTCCTCGAGCCGGTCGATGCCTCGTGCCCACACTTGCTCGGCCAGGCGGTTGATGATCTCGATGCCAGTGAGGTCACCCTTATGCACCGTGCGGTCGAAGGTCTGGCCGGCGAATGCCTTCTGATGGATGCTGCCGTCGGGGTTGCGGTCGAAGAAACAGCCGAGTTCGTTCTCGAGTTCGCGGACACGCTCGACCGCAGTCGACACCAGCGTCCAGGCCAGGTCCTGGTCGGCCAGCCACTTGCTGCCTTCGATGGTGTCCATGAAGTGGCGCTCGACCGAGTCGCCCGCAGCCAGCGCGACGTTGTAGCCGCCCTGAACCATGCGTGTGCAGCCGGACTTGCCAAGCAGGCCCTTGACTGCGACGGTGATCTTCAGCTCCGGGGCGCGCTGGTGTGCGTGCAGCGCTGCGAACAGCCCGGCCCCGCCCGAGCCCAGAATCAGAATGTCGGTCTGCACGCGGCGAAGGTCCTTGCCAACCGTCATGCCTTCACTCCCAGCGACGCTAGCACCTGCGCGCGCCGCGCTGCGGAATCCGCCTGCACGGTGCGGTACAGGCTGCCGCCGTGGCTGTCCATGGCCACCCGCAGCGGGCCGAAGTCGCGGATGGCAAAGCGCCACAGGCTTTCGGGGTTCAGGTCGTCTAGGTCCACGTCCTCGATGCGTTCGATCCAGGTTGTCTCCAGTGCCGCAGTGCCGCCGACGATGGCAAGGTACGCACCGCCCAGGTCGGCGAACGCCTGCGACGAACCGTCGCGCAGCCCACCCTTGCCGATGATCAAGCGCACCCCCTCGCGCTCCATCAGCGGCCGCGTGAATCGCTCCATGCGGTCCGAGGTGGTGGTGCCGATGCACACCGGCGCGTAGCCGACCGGGTGGTCGGCTTCAACCGGTACCTTGCGCACATTGGGCGCGGTGTGGATGACTGCGTGGCCCTGCAGGTCCAGCCGCGTGCGCCGGCCGCGATCGAACATGTGGATCTGCGTCGCGTCGCGGATGCCGTACAAGGTGCGTTGCAGCGTCACGGTGTCGTCAATGCGAAGCGCGCGCACCTGCGCCTCAGTGATCGGCATCTCCAGCAGGTGGTGGTTCATGGCCGTCCTCAGAAGCCGTAGCTCACGCCAGCCGGTGTGAAGGTGGCGCGGGCGCGGCGTGCCGAGTGGCACTGCATGTTGACCGCGATTGGGTTCATCGTGATGTGCGTTGCCGCCAGCTCGATATGCACTGCGAACGCGGTCGAGTCGCCGCCCAGCCCCTGCGGGCCCACGCCCAGCTGGTTGACGGCAGTGCCGAGCTGCTGCTCGAGCGCGGCGCCGTCGGCATCGGCACATTGGCTGCCCAAGGGACGCGTGGCCGCTCGCTTGGCAAGTGCCACCACCAAATCCGACGTGCCACCCAGCCCGACGCCCACAATCGTCGGCGGGCATGTCTTGCCGCCGGCGGCCAACACGCAGTCGACGACAAAGGTCTTGATCGCGTCGACACCCTCGGCGGGCACTGCCATGCGCAGGAAGGAGCCGTTCTCGCTGCCACTGCCCTTGGGGATCATCTCGATCGTCAAGGTGTTGGGCGTGGCGTCGAAGTCAACATGGATCACCGGCACGCCAATGCCACAGGACGTGTGCTCGTTTTTTCGAGACAACGGGTGCACGACCGAACTGCGCAGCGGGTAGTCGCGCGTGGCGCGCGCGCAGCCGCGGCGCAGCGCTTGCTGCAGATCAAAGCCGTCAACCAGCACGCCGCGGCCGATGGTCACGTTGTAGATTGGAATGCCGGTGTCCTGGCACAGCAGGTTGTCGGTCTGCTCGGCCACCGCGATGTTGCGCACCATCGTGCCCAGCAAGGACCGCGCGGTGGCACCCGTTTCGTGACGCTGCAGCCGCTCGATGCCGTCCTTGATGTCCGGCGGGAGCACCTTCAGTGCCCGGATGTAGAGCTCTTTCGCGGCGTCCTCGACGGCCTGCAGGTCAACGTTCATCATGAACCTCAGTTGGCTTGCAGCTTTCGGGCGGCGACGACCTTCGCCCAGCGCGCAAGCTCTCGGTCGATCTGCTCGGCAAAGTTGGCGGTGCTGGTGACCACCGGCGACATGCCCTGCACGTAGAGCCGTGCCTTGACTTCGGTCTCGGCCATCGCCTGGGCGACGTCGCGCTGCACCTTTTGGATCAAAGCAGCCGGCGTGCCAGCGGGCGCGAACAGGCCAAACCAGCCGTTGCTTTCGAAGTTGGGCAAGCCGGCCTCGTGCGCGGTGGGCAGCTCGGGCAGCTGCGGCACGCGCTGCCTGCTGGTAACCGCCAGCGCGCGAAGCCGGTTAGGCCCAAGCAGTGCCGACGCGGCGGCAAAGTTGCCCACCATCATCTGCACCTGCCCTGAGATGAGGTCGTTGTAGCCCAGCGCCTCGCCCTTGTAGGGCACGTGCTGGATCTCGATGTCAGCGGCGGCTGCGAAATTCTCGGCCGCCAGATGCACCTGGCTGCCAACGCCGGACGAGGCGAAGTTGATGGTGCCTGGCTTGGCCTTGGCCGCGTTGATCAGGTCCTTGAGCGACTTGTGCGGCGAGCCGTCCTGCACCACCACCAGCATCGGCCCCTGCGCGACGTTGGTGATGGGCAACAGGTCCTTGCGGGTGTCGAAGGGCATCTTTTTGTACAACGACGGGTTGATCGTCACCGAGCCCGAGGCCATCAGCAGCGTGTAGCCGTCGCCCGGTGCCTTGGCCACCACGTCGGCACCCACGTTGCCGCCAGCGCCAGCACGGTTCTCGATAACCACCGGCTGATTCCAAAGCACCGACAGCCGCTGGCCCACCATGCGTGCCACCACGTCCGTGGAGCCGCCGGGCGAGAACGGCACGATCATGCGCACTGGTTTGTTCGGCCAGGACTCCTGCGCCAACGTGCCGACGCTGCACGTCAGCAGCAGGGCAGCGGCAAGGGCATGGCGGCGGGTGGTGGTGGAAAGCGTCATGGCCTTGTCTCCTGAAGGTCGTCTACGAGATGGTTAGGTAAAGAGCGCCAGCGCGAAAGCCAGCCCGACAGCGGTGGCCACGCCGGTGCCGCCGGCGATCCAGTTCTTGCGCAGGTCGGAGGCGCGGCCGAACTCGATCAGCAGCAGCCGCACGCCTCCCGTCAGGTGCAGCGCCAGCAGCGTGACCAATCCCCATTCGGCCACCTTCACCAGTGGCGCGTCGGCGAACCGCAGAAAGCCCTCCAGCGCCGCCGGCCCCGCGAGCGCTTGGCTCAGCGCCAGGAAGTGCAGCGGCAGAAACAGCGCCAGCAGCAGGCCCGACACCCGGTGCAGCCAGAAGGCCCACCACGAACGGTGGGCGTGGGCGCGGCGGTCGATTTGCCTCATGAACGGCCCTTCAAGCTCAGGCGCCAGGCGCGTAAACGCCCCACACCGCGCGCAGCCCCAACAAGACCAGCGCGGCCGTGACCCCGCGCGCAAACCATGCGGCGGCGGCGGGCGCCCAGCCCCACCACTCGCGCGCAATCGACACAAGCCCGATCGGCACATGAACGGCACACGCCAATACAAAGACGGCATAGAAGGCTGCAAACAGCACGTTGCCCTGCGTGCGCGCCAGGATCTCGGCCGCGCCCAGGCCGCCTCGCACGGCCCAGATCATGCCGCCCAGGTGCAGCACGACACAGACCGCCAGCACCATTGCGCTGATGCGCTGCCAGTACCAGCGCCGCGCCTGCGCGTTCGCGTAGCGCAGCGTGGCGTCGGACGCTGGCTGGGCTGCGCCGTCGCGTGTGGGGCGGGCGTTGACGCTCACAGCTCCCCCTTCACGGCCGCGCGGGCCACGGTGCGTTTGAGGCCGGCGATGGCGATCGTCGGCGCGATGCCTTTGGGGCAGCGCTCGGTGCACGAGCCCTGCGTGTGGCAGCTGTGGCAGCCAGCGTCGCCGGCCACGGCGCGCAATCGCTCGGCGCGTTCGGTGTCGCGCACATCGTTGACCAGCGTCCATGCGCGGTTCAGCGCCGCCGGCCCCAGGAAGTCGGGCCGCCATTGCACCACGTCGCATGAGCTGTAGCACACCGCACAGCCGATGCACTCGATGCCAGCGTTGGCTGCCCGGCGCTCGGGTGTGTCGGGCGACACCCGCGCGAAGTCGTCATGCCGTGTCTGCGTGCCGTGGAAGCGACCGCGCGCACGCGCCCACTTGTCAAAGAACCCACTCATGTCGGTGGCCAGATCCTTCACCACTGGCAGATTGGCCAGCGGTGCGATCTCGAGCACGCCGTCGCCGCCCGCCACCTTGGCCACATGGGTGCGGCAGCTCCAACGCGCCTGCCCGTTGACCGTCATCGCGCACGAGCCGCACATGCCCACGCGGCACGCGAAGCGGTACGACAGCGTCGGGTCCAGCACCCGCTGCACGTGCGTGACCACGTCCAGCACGGTCTGGCTGTCCTGGCGCGGCACGCTGTAATCGACAAAGCGGCCGCCGTCGTCGCCGCCGCGCCAAATGCGCACTTGAAGGGTCTTGTTGTCGATGGTGCCCGAAACGCTCACATCGACTCCAAGAGCAACATGCGGTATTGCTCGCGCGTCGCCTCGCGCGGGTTGGTCTTGTGGCAATGGTCGGCCAGCGCACCATCGATAACGCGGTCGAAGTCGCTCTCGGTCACGCCCAGTGCAGCCAGGCCGGTCGGCAGGTTCAGCCGTTGGTTCAGCGCCTGCAGGGCCTCAGCTAGCTCGACACCGTCGTCGCCGCAAGCATCAAGGCCCATCGCGTGCGCCATGCGTTGCAGGCGACGCTCGCGCCGCACCGAGTCGGCCATGGCATTGAAGCGGATCACCGCCGGCAGGAACAGGGCATTCAAGGTGCCGTGATGCAGCCGGGGATTCACGCCGCCCAGGCTGTGGCTGAGCGAATGCACGCAGCCCAAGCCCTTCTGGAACGCCATGGCGCCTTGCATGCTGGCGCTCATCATGTTCCAGCGGGCCTCGCGGTCCTGGCCGTCGCGCGTGGCGCGCTCAATGTGCGCCCAGCCACGCGCCAGGCCATCGAGGGCGATGCCGTCGGCCGGCGGGTTAACCGCCGAGGCCATGAAGGTCTCCATGCAATGCGCAATCGCATCCAGCCCGGTGGCTGCCGTCAGGGCGGCAGGCAGGCCCAGCGTCAGGCCAGGGTCGAGCAGCGCGGCGCGGGGCATCAAGTGCCACGAGTGAAAGCCCAGCTTGCGCCCGTCGTCGACGATCAGAATCGAGCCGCGGGCCACCTCGCTTCCGGTGCCGGCCGTGGTCGGCACGGCGATCAGCGGAAGGACGGCCTCGGTGATCCGCGGGCTTCCGCCTTCGATGGTGGCGTAGTGCTTCAACGGGCCCTCGTGGCGGGCGGCGATGGCCACGCCCTTGGCCAGGTCGATGCTGGAGCCGCCGCCGACCGCCACCAGGCCATCGCAACGCTCGCGCTGCAACAGCGCCACGGCAGCGCGAACGCCCGCCTCCGTCGGATTGGACGGCGTGCCGTCGAAGACCGCGTGGGGCAGGTTGGCAAGTGCGGCCGTGGCCTGGGCGAGCACGCCTGCGGCGCGCACGCCCGCATCGGTCACGATCAGCGGACGGGTGATGCCGACGCGGGAACATTCGCTCGCCAGCAGATCAACGACGCCGAAGTCGAGATGGATGTCTGTTAGGTAGCGGATGTAGGCCATGGACCAGCGAGCGTTGACGCCTGGCGAGGCTTACTTCGTACGGGCGGCGAACTCGCGCAGTTTGGGGTCGGCCGCAACGCGCTTCATGAAGGCGTCGGTGATGTATTCGGCCGACTCCGGCACGGCCTGCAGCGCCCCGCTGCCACGCATGAACACGGCGATGTCGCCGTACCACTTGTCCATCTTGGAAGCGCCACCCTGGCGGTCCATGTTGGCCAACTGCTGCTCTAGATTGAAGGTGGGCCGGGTGTCGAACTCCTTGCGCATCGAGGCCTGACTGATGCTCACGCCACCTTGTTCATAGAACTTGGTCATCATGGCGATGGCCTCGGTCTTGTTGGCATTGGCCCAGGACCACGCGCGCAGGTAGATGGCGAGAAACTTGGCGACGTTCTCTGGGTTCTGCTCGGCATACTCGCCACGCACGATCAACGCACTCGGAATGGTGACGCCTGCGTCCTTGCCAGAGCACAACACACGTCCACCAGCCTTCTCTTCGAGCGTGTAAATGTTGGGCGCCCACAGGCCGCCCAGATCACCATTGCCGGACGCCATGGCTGAAATGATCTCGGACTGGCCCATGGCCCTGATCGTCACGTCGCCCTTGGCGAGGCCCCACTTTTTCAGGCAGGACTGCACCGCGTAATCGCCGGTGGAGTTTGCGGTTAGCATGACCGTTTGACCCTTGATCGAAGCAGGGTCCTTCGCAAACTTGTCGGCCGCTTCTTTGCGGACCAACAGCGCGTTGCCGGCCGACTCATCGTTGGAGATGCCGATGGTCTTGATGCCAAAGCGCACATGGCCCAGCACGGCGGGCACCGATCCCGTACCCCCCACATCCCAGCTCTTGGAGGCGGCCGCCGCGATCTGCGGCACGCCGGCTGGAAAGGTGCTGTACACCGGCTTCAATCCCAGTTCTGCCCACCAGCCCTTTTCGCTGGCGATGTAGAAGGGCAAGGCCCAGTACAAGGCCGGTTGGTAGCTAACCTTGATCTCCGTGAGAGCCTGCGCCTGGGCTCCGAAGGGGAGGAGGGAGGCGATCAATGCGGTTAGAGCCAATCGGGCCGTCGTCTTCATGAGAATCTCCGTTCGGTGGGGTAGCGCTCACAGTCAGCCAATGAGGATAGACTTCGGCGAGCCCAAGCGCAAGCAAGTCTTTCTGTCACTGAGAGCAAGCAACGCTTTAGCTTGACGAGTAGAAACCCGAACATGGCGTCTATCCGCATCCTGCAGACCTTCCTGGCCAGTGCGCGCCTGGGCAGCTTTTCCGCCGCCGGCCAGGAGGTGGGCCTGACGGCCGCTGCGGTGGGCCTGCAGATGCGCGCGCTGGAAGACGAGCTCGGCGTGGCGCTGTTCGACCGCAGCGCGCGCGCCGTGGTGCTCAACCCAGAAGGGCGTCGGCGCGTGCCCGTGGTGAAAGACTTGGTCGAGCGCTGGCAGCAGCTCCAGGTGCGACCCGAGGGCGACGAGCTCGGCGGCACCGTGGTGATGGGGGCGTTGGTATCGGCGCTGATGGGGGCCTTTGCCGACGCGCTGTGGACGCTCAAGCGGCGCCACCCCTCCTTGGAGGTCACCCTGTTCGCCGGGCAGTCGGCCGACTTCATGACGCGCGTCGAGCGTGGCGAGCTCGATGCCGCAGTGGTTACCCAGCCACCTGCCCGACTGCCGGCCTCGCTGGTGTGGACACCGCTGTACCGCGAGCCGATGGTGCTGATCGTGCCCACACGGCCGCACTTCGTGCTGCCAGCCTCGCCACTGCAAATGCTGGCGAAGTGCTCGTTCATGCGCTTCGACCGCCGCACCTGGACCGGCCACTTGGTGAATGAGGCGCTGGCGCAGTGCGGCGCGACGGTGGTTGAAGGCCTTGAGCTCAACTCGGTGGAGGCCATCGTCGAGCTGGTGCGCCAGGGCTTCGGCATCGCCATCGTGCCGCAGCTGGCCAACCTGCGCTGGAGTCGCGACAAGGCGCTGCGTATCGTGACGCTGCCGCGCATGACGGTGGAGAGGCACGTCGGCTTGCTCGAGCGCCGCAGCCATGGCCGTGAGCGCTTCACGCAGGCCCTGAAGGATCACTTCGGTGTCTGGTCCGTCCCGGCTACTCGAGCAGCACGCGTGACTGCACGTTGACGTGTCGGCGACCACAAGCGCACCGCCCAGGTGCTGCGGGCAGCGCATCTAGTGCGTCGGCCGGCCGCGGCGACTGCTGGTCGCGCTAAAGCGGCGCGCTGTTCGCGTCGTCCTTGGTTTCCCCGAGGCCGCTTGGCCCACCTTCGTCCTGCGTGCACCCTTGGGCAAAAGGCCCGTCACACCCATGCGTGCGGGTTGTTAAAACGCTCATTTGAAGGTGTAATTGGCGCACGATCAAGAGGACACCTCATGCAGACCAAAGCCACTCCACAACGTCTTATTTCGCACCCATGGCAATCGGTAGCCGTGGCCGCATTGCTCAGCTTTGCAGCCCCCCTCAGCGCCTACGCCCAAGACAGCGCCCCCACCGTTGAAAAATGCGACAAAGAGCTGGGCACCTTGGCCGTGGCCGAGCCGCAGCAACACACCATGGCGGGCTTGGGGCGTTACGGCCTGGGGTCTCCGTCGACGATGCTGCGCATGCTGGTCCAAGAGTCGGGCTGCTTTGCCGTCGTGGAGCGTGGCATCGCCATGCAAAACATGCAGCAAGAGCGCGCCCTGGCCAACAGCGGCATGTTGCAGCAGGGCTCCAACGTGGGCGGTGGGCAAATGCAAGGGGCCGACTTCGTGATGACACCTGCCGTGCAGTTCTCGGGCGACACCGGTGGTGTGGGCGGGTCGGTGGGCAGCTGGCTGGGCCGCGTGGGGCCGCTTGGCGCCGTGCTGGGTGGTGTGGTGGGCGGCGTCAAGTTTGGCGAGGCTGAAACCACCTTGCTCGTGGCCGACGTGCGCTCGGGTATTCAGGTAGCAAGCGCTGAAGGCAAAGCCACCCGCATGAACTTCAGCGTGGGTGGCTGGGGCTGGGGCGGCCTGGGCTGGGCAACGGGCGGCGGCTACACCAAAACTCCTGAGGGCAAGCTGATTGCCGCCAGCCTGCTCGACAACTACAACAAGATCGTCAAGGCGGTGAAGGACAAGCCATTTATCACCCGCAACAGTGTGCAGGCGTCCACTGACAACGCCGCCCGCGCCACCCTGGCGACGGGGCAGGCAAGGCCCGTAGCGCCGGTGCAAAACGCGGCACCGGTGGTGGTGGTGCAGACCCAGCAGCAAGCCGCGCCCATGGCGATGCCGTCGGCACAACGAGGCGGCAGTGGTGGTGGCTTTCCCGATGCGTTGGTCGCACCCTTCACCGGCTCTTTTGAGGGCGCCGACTCCGGCATCTTTGCCGTCACCGTGACAGACGATGGCCGCATCTCGGGCACCGGGCAAAACACCAAAGGGCAGTCGTTCAGCATCTCGGGCATGGTGGCTAGAAACGGCGCCATCGTGATGTCCAGCCAAGGCCAAAGCTCGGCCCAGTTTGGTGGCGTGATTGACCCTCAAACCGGTGCGGTCAACGGTACGTGGCGCACGCTGGACGGCAACGGGCTGGGAACGTTCAAAGGGCAACGCGCGCGGTAGCCTGAGGTTGTGGTTGGCGCGCGCCGTCGCCGCCCCGCGCCAACGATAGTCAGCGTTCATCGAAGCGCAAGGCATGGGAAGGTGAACACGCCATGGTTGACAAGAAAGTAGCGCTCATCACCGGCTCAGGCACCGGCGTGGGTGCCGCCGTGGCGCTGTCGCTGGCACAGCGTGGGTACAACGTGATGATCAACTACAGCAAAAGCGCGAGCGAGGCCCATGCGTCAGAAGCGGCCTGCCGCGCCGCTGGCGCTGACACCTTGCTGGTGGCTGGCGACGTGGCAGACGACGCCGCTTGCCAAAACATGGCCACCTTGGCCACGGGGCGCTGGGGTCGCATCGACGCCTTGGTCAACAACGCTGGCATCACGTCGTTTGCGGGCTCGGCCAACTGGGACGCCGTGGACGCCGAGACTTTTCACAAGATCCTGGGCGTCAACGTGGTGGGTGCATTCAACATGGTGCGCGCCTGCACCCCTCACCTCAAGGCGGCGCAAGGCGCCATCGTCAACGTGTCGTCCATCGCTGGCGCGTTGGGCATTGGCTCTTCGGTGGCCTACGTCGCTTCCAAGGGCGCGCTCAACGCACTAACCTTGCATCTGGCGCGGGCCCTGGCGCCCGACATCCGCGTCAACGCCGTGTGCCCGGGTCTCATCACCACGCGCTGGTTTACCGACGGCATCGGCGCTGACAACTACCAAAAGCTCAAGGCCCAGTACGAAGCCGCCACCCCGCTTGGCAAGGCCTGCACCGCTGAAGACGTTGCCGAAGCGGTGGTCTGGCTTGTCGACGGCGCCCGCACCGTCACGGGTGAGCTCATTTTGTTGGACTCGGGCATGCATTTGGGCCGGGCGCCCACGGTGGTGCAACCTGCCTCTTGATCCAGCGCAATGCAGGTCTGCATGCGCGTGCATAGGATGGCCCATGGTCACTCAAAACGGCGGACACCATGCGGCTCAAATTCGCTTCTTCACTTTGCGGTGCATTGGCCTTGGCGGTGACGCTGCTTGCAGCGCCGGCGCAGGCGGCTGGGGCAGGCAACGACGCACTGAGCAAAGTAACGCTTGAATACTTCTGGAGCGACGTCTCCTGCGGCTATCAGCAGGGGAGCGCCCCGGTGACGATGGGCACCTGCACGGAGCCACAATACTTTACAGCGCTGTTTGGAGGCGGAACCGTCTACGTTGGCGGAACTTTCAACTACACCTACCGCGACGACGGGTTGCCACTCGATTCATCGGTCACTGTTTCGCTTGACCGCTCCTTCAGTGAAAGCAGCCTGGTGCAGATCAATCATGAGGCTGCATTGATTTATTTTTCTGGCACTGGCACCCGCTCACTGCTCTTGGGAAACAATGCCACGGCCGACAACCTATCGGGCAGCGTCTCAGTTTTTGATTCGCGTAGCCTCACGGGGTCGCCCTTGGTGCTCCCGGGCCTACCGCCAAATATCATCGGCGTGTTTGTGTCGGGCATGCCGACGGGCATCAGCATCTTTGAACCCAGTGTGGCGGCCGTGCCTGAGCCTTCCACCTTTGCACTTTTGGCGCTGGGCTTGGTGATGGTCTACGGCATCGCCAAACGACGTAACAAAGACCGTGCGCTGCCAAGCGAGCCGCCAAACGACTCGCTTGACACCTGAAGGTTGACAGGGGTCGCGCCACGACCTCGGGGTGTTTGTTGGGTAAGCTGGGCGTTGTCACGAAAGCCCAAAGCAGCCCATGCCCTCCGACATTCAAATCGCGCAAGCCGCCACCCCCAAACCCATCGCCGACATTGCCCACAGCCTGGGCATACCGGCCGACGCGTTAGAGCCGTATGGCCGCACGAAGGCCAAGATTTCACTGCCCTACATCGAAACCCTGGCATCACGCCCCGACGGCAAGCTCATCCTCGTCACCGCCATCAGCCCCACGCCCGCAGGCGAAGGCAAAACCACTACGACAGTTGGCCTGGGCGATGCCCTGATGCACATCGGCAAAAAAGCCGTGGTGTGCCTGCGCGAGCCTTCGCTGGGGCCCGTGTTTGGCATGAAGGGTGGCGCCGCTGGTGGCGGCCACGCGCAGGTGATACCGATGGAAGACATCAACCTTCACTTCACAGGCGACTTCAACGCCATCGCTTTGGCCAACAATTTGCTGGCGGCCATGATCGACAACCACATCCACCATGGCAATGCGCTGGGGTTTGATGTGCGCCGCATCACCTGGAAGCGCGTGATGGACATGAACGACCGCGCGCTGCGCGACATCACCGTGGGCCTGGGCGGTGCGGGCAACGGCTACCCGCGTCAAGATGGCTTTGACATCGTGGTGGCGTCTGAAGTGATGGCCATCTTTTGCTTGGCCACATCGGTGCAAGACTTAAAAACGCGGCTGGGCAACATCGTTTGCGGCTACACGCGAGACCTCAAACCCGTGCATGCGCGCGACCTGCAAGCGCACGGCGCCATGACGGTGTTGCTCAAGGCCGCGCTTTCGCCTAACCTGGTGCAAACACTGGCCCACACCCCCGCCCTCATTCACGGCGGGCCGTTTGCCAACATTGCGCACGGCTGTAACTCGGTGCTGGCCACCCAAACGTCCTTGAAGCTGGCCGACTACGTCGTCACCGAGGCCGGTTTTGGGGCCGACCTGGGGGCCGAGAAGTTCATCAACATCAAGTGCCGCAAGTCGGGCCTCAAGCCATCGGCCGCGGTGTTGGTGGCCACCATCAGGGCGCTGAAGTTTCATGGCGGCGTGGACGTCAAGGACCTCGCCGTGCCCAACCTGGACGCCCTCGTCAAAGGCCTGGCCAACCTCGACCGTCACGCCCACAACTTGCAACACCACCACGGCCTGCCCTGCGTGGTGGCCATCAACCACCGCACCGAAGACACCCCAGCCGAAGTCGACCTACTAACCAGCAAGCTGGCCACCTTGGGCATCAAGGCCGTGGTGGCGCGGCACTGGGCCGAGGGCGGCCCAGGCGCTGCCGAGCTGGCGCACGAGGTGGTGCGCCTGTGCAACCAGCCCAGCCAGTTCAAGTTTGTGTACGACGACACCGCCACCCTGTGGGACAAGATGAAGGCCGTCGCCACCAAAATCTATGACGCCATCGACATCAGTGCCACCGCCAGCGTGCGCGCGCAAATTGAGCACCTGCAAGCTTCAGGTTACGGCCACTACCCCGTGTGCGTGGCCAAAACCCAATACTCGTTCTCCACCGACCCCCAAGCCCGAGGTGCCCCCAGCGGCCACACCGTCAACATCCGCGAGGTGCGCCTGGCCGCAGGCGCCGAGTTTGTGGTGATGGTGTGCGGCGACGTCATGACCATGCCGGGGTTGCCCAAGGTGCCGTCGGCTTGTGCGATTGATGTCGATGGGGACGGGCGGGTGGTGGGGTTGTTTTAGGTCGTCATGGACACGCTCATTCAGCAACGGTGTCATGCACGCGCTGCCACGAATGAACCGATACACCGCTGCGTGTCATGTCTTTGTCGCCCCCGTACACCAGGTGCGCCGGCAAAGCCGTGTCGCCAGCCAAGCGCATCCACTTGTGCAGGCCACCCAGAAAATCTGGCGTGAAGGTCTGGCCCGATTTGATCTCCACGGGCGTCAGCTTTTCGCCCTGCTCGATCAGCACGTCCACTTCGTCGCCTGTGTTGTTGCGCCAGAAATAGAGGTTGGATGCCAGCCCTTGGTTGTACCGACGCTTCATCAATTCGCTGATCACGAAGTTTTCGAACAGTGCGCCGCGTGCGCCATGGATGTTTAGGTGCGCAGTGTCGCGAATGCCCATCAGAAGCGCGGCCAGGCCTGTGTCGTGGAAGTAGAGCTTGGGGGTCTTGACCAGGCGCTTGCCAAAGTTCTGGTGGTGCGGCCGAAGCAGAAACACGATGTAGCCCGCCTCCAGCACCGACAACCAAGCGCCGATGGTCTTGTGTGACACACCGCAGTCATTGGCAAGGCTCGCCATGTTGAGCAACTGCCCGCAACGCGCAGCGCACATTTTCAGAAACCGCCGAAAAAGGCTCAAATTTCGCACTTCGACAATTTGGCGTACGTCGCGCTCGACATAGGCCATCACATAGTTGGCAAACCATTGCTCTGGCGCCAGCGGTCGATCGTGCAGTGGCGGGTACAAGCCTCGCCACAGCAGATCGTCGAGGCTACCGACTGCGACACGCGCGTGCAGCAACTCGTCCATGGCAAACGGTAGAAGCTGAACCAAGCCCACGCGACCTGCCAAGGTCTGGGCAATGTTCGACAACAGGCCGAATTGCTGAGAACCCGTCAGCACAAACTGACCCATGCGCTGATCCACATCGACGCGAGTTTGCAAGTACGAGAACAAGGCTGGGCATCGCTGCACCTCGTCTAAAACAGCGCCTGCTGGATATCGCGCCAAAAACCCGCGCGGATCCTCCTCGGCAAAGTCCCGCGTATCGAGATCTTCCAGCGACACATAGGGCCGGTCAGGAAAGGCGCCTCTTACCAACGTCGTCTTGCCTGATTGGCGCGGGCCGGTGACGGCCAAGACTGGGTAACCCTTTGCCAGTTGCAGAAGGGTCGGTTCAGCTTGGCGAGAAATCATTCTTACAAATTAGGAGTTCAATATCCGAATTGTAAGCCATGATTCCGCCGTCGTCTATTCGGCAGTCAAGCTGAGTCCACACCCCAACGCAGACTACCTGAAATTCACAGTCACCGTCGGGTTGCCAGGCAGGCCCTCATACGTCACTTGGGCCGACTTGCCAGCCACCACCACGCCGGCTCCATAGCCCCCCAGCGAAAGCAAATCGCCAGGCTTGAGCGCAATGCCCTGCTTCTTCAGATCTGACACCAGCCACAGCACGGCATTCATGGGGTCACCCAAGATATCGCTGCCCTTGCCCACGTGCTCTTTGCCAGACGCGTCGACCATGCGCACGGTCATGTTCTTCAGTGCGTCCGCAAATGCAGCGTCTTGGCGCACCTGGATCGGCGCGCCCAGCACACCCAGCCGCGCGCCAACATTGCCGGCCATGATCGCCGCCGCCGTCACCTGAGGGCTGCTGAACATGCGGTCGGGCAGCTCGATAAAAGGGTAGACGGCCCGGAGTGATGCCAGTGCCTGCTGCGGCGTGACGGCACTGTTGATGGCCACGCTGCCCACCTCCACCACGAGGTCGGATTCCATGAAAGGGATCGCGCCGAACTTGGCCGGCACGGTGGCACCACTTTGCAACATCATCTTGTCCAGCAGCGTGCCACGCAGGGGATGCGACACACCAAATCGTTGCTGGATGGCCGCCGTCGTCAACCCGGCCTTGTAGCCAACCACCTTCGCCCCTTGTTGTGCCGCCAAGGCTGCGACAAACTTGGTGGCGTTGCACGCTGCACCTTCCATCGACAACGTTGGCGGTGGGGCGGGCAACGGCAGCATCGCCAAATACTGGTTGACCTGCAAGGCGACGTTGTTGGCGTCGGGGCAATCGGCGGGGCCAGCTTGGGTGGCGGCCGAGGTCGATGAGGTGCTGGGGGTGCTGCAAGCGCTTAACACGCATGCAAACGCAGCAGACGCAAAAAGGGTCTTTGCGGTGGTCCGAGGGAAAGGCGCAACACGTGCTGCATGGAAGAAACGGTTCATTCGAACTCTCCTGCAATGGTTCTGGTTGATGCTGGGTTCTGGACTGCTTCCGCTGACGCGGTCCAGTCTAGCGCGGAGTGGGGGCGGGTTGATGAGATGCAGCGATGGGCGACATGGGGCGCATCGGGACTCGCTCGATGCAGCCTGTTTGAGCTAGGCTGGTTGCGCTGCTTCAATTTCTACCGTCAAGGTGCATCCACAACCCAGATGGCGTTCGAGTGCTGAGAGGTCACCATGAATCTCATAATGTACATTTTTAATATTTTGCATATAATGAGATTCCAATGCCAGCCAAATCACCTCCCATCGGCGACGTTCTCGCACCGCAGCTCCGAGCCCTCGGGGAGCGCATCCGAGCCCATCGCGAGCGCCAGAAAGTAAGCGCGACGGTGACCGCAGAGGCGGCCGGCATGTCCCGGGTCACCTTGCATCGCATCGAGCGTGGCGAGCCGTCTGTGACCATGGGCGCCTACCTGAGCGCCATCGATGCCGTCGGGCTGGAGTTGAAGCTTCGCGATCCGCAGACGCCCCCGGCCAAGGGAGGCATCGCAAGCCTGCCGGAGCGTGTGCGGTTGGCGGAGTTTCCCCAGCTCAAGAGCTTGGCGTGGCAACTGCATGGCATCGACGAACTAAGCCCGACAGATGCCTTGAACCTCTACGAACGCAACTGGCGGCACATCGACCGGGCCAGCCTGGAGCCGGCCGAGCGTGCATTGCTCATGGTCCTGGTGGAGCAACTCGGCGGAGGACGACTCCTTGTTTGAACGGCCACATCATCGCCGCATCGCAACCGTTTTGGACGTGCTCGACACCGACGTGCTGGCAGACAACGGCTGCCTCTTCGGCGGTGGAACCGCCATGGCACTGTGCTACGGTGAATATCGCGAGTCGGTCGACATCGATTTTCTGGTCTCTGTGGTTGACGGCTATCGCCACTTGCGCGAGCGGCTGACCGGCCCGCAGGGCATGCGCGCCATCACGCGACCCGGCCACACGCTGAGCCAAAGCCGCGAGGTGCGCGCAGACCAGTACGGCATCCGCACCATGCTGCAGGTTGACGGCGCCAACATCAAGTTCGAGATCGTGCTCGAAGGCCGCATCGAGCTTGAGTCGCCGGGCAAGGACGATCGCGTGTACGGCGTGGCCAAGCTCACGGCGCTGGACATGGCGACGAGCAAGCTGTTGGCCAATTCTGACCGCTGGCGCGACGATTCGGCCATGAGCCGTGACCTCATCGACCTGGCGATGATGGCGCCGCCCCGAGCGCTGATGGAAAAGGCCATGGCCAAGGCCGAAGGCGCCTACGGCCAAAGCGTGGCCGCTGACCTTGCCAGAGCCGTGGAGGACCTCCAAAAGCGGCCCCACCGACTGGACCAGTGCATGCAGTCGATGGCCATGACGACGGTGTCAAAGGCGGCGCTATGGGCGCGCATCAAGGCACTTGTATCCTGAAACGGCATGCGTTGTGGCTACTCGAAACCTCGACCGTTGAGCTGAAACCAACGCTCGAGCAAACCTCAATCCGGCATCCACCACTTGCGCACCACATGAAAGAAAACCGGCGCTGCAAAAATAATGGAGTCAAGCCGGTCGAGCATGCCGCCGTGCCCCTCGATCAGGTCACCCCAGTCTTTAACACCCCGGTCGCGCTTGATGGCCGACATCACCAAGCCACCCAAGAATCCCATCATGCAAAGCAAAAATGCGATGCCCGCACTTTGCAATGGTGTGAAGGGCGTAAGCCAGTAAAGCGCCGCACCCAAGGCGGTGGCGCTGGCCACACCGCCTATCAGGCCCTCCCAGGTCTTGGACGGTGACAGCTCGGGTGCCACCTTGCGTTTGCCCATGAGCTTGCCCCAGACGTACTGCAACACGTCACTGCCTTGCACCACGATGACGAGGTAGGCGATGAGCAGCAGGTGTCGGCCTTCAAAGCCCGGGATGTTCAACGTCAACAAGGCGGGCACGTGGCTGATGCAAAACACGCACAGCATCAAGCCCCATTGAATCTTGGCGCTGCGCTCCAAAAAGCGCTTGGTGTCCTGGCCAAAGGCCGACAAGATCGGCAAGGCCAAGAAGGCGTACACCGGGATGAAGATGCTGTAGAGCCCGTAGTACTCAATGCCCACCAGGTAGTACTGCGCCGGCAGACCAACAAAAAAGCAAGCCGCCATGGCCAGGTGGTCGCCACGCCTGCTGTAGCTCAGCGTGAGGTACTCGCGCAGGGCGTAAAAGCTGATGAAGAAAAACAGCATCACCACGCCGACCTTGCCAAACATGAACGACGTGCCAATGGCACCCACCATCACCCACCAAGCGTTGATGCGCGCCACCAGGTTGTCGATGACGCTGTGCGGCTGGCCCTTGGCCACACGCCAACGCAACACCCACGCGATCGACGACGCCAACACCAACACGGCCGCAATGCCAGAAAAAAGCTTGGCGGTAAGAACGCTCTGCTCGGTCCAGTTTTCAAACATGGCGGGGTCGTCCAGCGGTGCGTGGGGGTCGGTGTTGCTTCATTCGTCGATGGTCGAGCTGGGTCGGCACGCCAACATGGCTTGACGAAGCCTTTCCAGATAAGCGTCGGCGGGCTCGTCGGGCAACACGGGCAGCGACGCCCCAAAACTCACCGTGCAAGCCAGCGGCACCGGCACGATCGACCCCTTGGGCAGCACCCGGCGCAGGTTCTCGATCCACGCCGGCACCACCTTGGCCTGCGGATGGGCTTTGGACAGCTCGTACACACCGCGCTTGAGCGGCAGCAACACGTCGTCGCCGGTGTTGCGTGTGCCTTCGGGAAAGAGAATGAGGTTGTCACCCAAGGACAGCGCCTCGTTCATCACTTGCATGGGGCGCGGGCCCTCACCACCGCCCAAGCGGTCAATCAGCACCGCCCTGAAAACCTTGCCCGCCAAAAACCCCTTGAGCCCCGCGCCCGACCAATAGTCGGCCGCCGCCACTGGGCGTGTGCGCACGCGCAAGTCGGGCGGCAGCGCTGCCCACACCAGCACAAAGTCGCCGTGGCTGCTGTGGTTGGCCACAAAGATGGTGTGCTCGGCTTTGAGGGCACCGTCCATCCAGCGCACACGCAAGCCTGTGAGCAGGCGCGCAAAAGTGACGACCAATCTAGCCGTTAGCTTGTCAATCACACTTTGCCCACTTCTTGCAACGCCATGCGCACGCGGTTAACAACCGTCCATGCCAGCGCGGCCAGCAAGCCCCACAAAATCCATGGCCCAAAGGCTTGCAGCGAAATGCCCAGCGCCACCAACAGCGCCAACACGCCAAACACCACCGCGCGGTCGCTCTTGCCCATGGGGCCGTCGTAGCGCCGCTTGGCGCCCACGGCAACCGCCACAACCCCCACGTATTCGGTCAACCAGGCGCCCAGGCACACGGCCACCACCAGCGCAGGGCTAAACCCAGCAAGCGCCATGAAAGGAAGGATCAATGCCGCATCGGCAATCACGTCGGTAACTTCGTTCAAAAAACCCCCCAGCGACGACTGCTGCCCAAACTCGCGGGCCAGCATGCCGTCCATGGCGTTTAAGGCCATGCGCACCAGCATCCACACAGGCACAAGCGCAAACACCCAGCGCCACGAGGCCCAGTGCCACACCACCACACCCACCAGGCAAGACACCGCGCAGGCGAACAAGGACACGGCGTTGGCCGTAACACCAGCACGGTGGAGCCACCGCACCAAGGGGCGCAGCAGTTGCTGAAACCGCGGCTTGATTTGGTAGACCGAAAAAGCCATGCGCCCTACCCGATGCTGAGCCAATACGCTGTGACTGAGCCTACCCAGAAAACAACGTGCAACGGCAACGCCCACCTCATCTTGCCAAACTTTCGAAGCACCATACCAATACCGGCAAACACCAAAACCGTGGCCAGCATGCGCCACAAGCGGGCCGGCACCGACGCGGCCACAAAAGACCCGAGGGTGATCGCGTGTTCAGGCGCCTGCACGGCGTAGATCTTGTACGGAATGCCCCGCGCGGGGCCCAACACCGCGCCCAAGGCGCCGTGGGCGCGAAAGTGATCATCAGCTTGAGTAAACATCCACGGCGCGACCCGGGGCACCTCGGCCACCAGCGCGCGGGCATGCTGCGTGCTGGCAGACCACTGAAACATCAAAGCCCCAACGATCAACGCCCCAGCCATGGCCGCTGCCAAGTGCCCCCACATGCGCCGCGGCGCCATGAGCGCCACGTACGAAAGCAGAATGTCGGGCACCAAAAAGAAGAATGAAGCTTCGGCAGCGCCCCAAGCAAAAGAGGCCCATCGGCTGCGTGGGCTGGTTAACCAAGCTGTAAGGGCGCTGGGTGGCATCAAAGGGGCTATAGCGCTGCGCTTAAAGTCAAGTAATTGGCGACGGCTTGTCATTCCGCCGCGTCATGTTAGCCCAAGGGCTGGCGCGATAACGAGGAACGCCATCAATCCTGCAAGCGCGAACGCGACGCACTTTGAAGCAATACGATGGCTCATCGCGTTGGACGCAGAATGAAGGGCCCTACTTGCTCACATTGCCTCGCTCAGTCGCATTCGACTTCGCGTCTTTTCGCACAAGCAATTGCACACCTGTCGTTTCGTTTCCCTCGATCACCACATCCGTGGACTCGAGCAAATTGATCGCCGCCGCAGCCTTGAGCGGTAGCACCGACTTGACGATGAACTTGTTGTTGCGAACGATCGCCCCGTTTGCGTCGCGCAGTTTCAAGATGGCTGGAAGTCGATCCGCAGGCGACATCGTTGAATGAGACAAATACACGTAGAACGTGTTCCCCTCAACCACCGTACCAGGGCCGTAAAGGGTGACGGCCGTGTCACCATCCACATGAATCTCGCTATTGCGCAACTCGTTACCAACGCCTGCCATCACCACCGCCCTGCCTTGCGACCAGATTTTCATCGAATCGACGACGTACTGCGCCATCACGGGGTAGCCAATTCGCGTGTTTGAGCCCCGGCCAAAGCCCGGCTCGTTGGCGGCATTGAAGGGCTCGTTTTCCGCGACGTGACCTTTTGGGAACGCCATGGTGTCCGGGTCGTTCCAACGCCCAGTAAGTGGAGCCACCATGAACACTGACATCGACTTCGAACCCGACGTCACCACCACACCGTTGCGCACCTCTTGGCGTACCCGACCTGTCTTCCTAGCATCAGCAAACGACATGCCATCTGACACAACACCCGTGAGATTCTTGAACGGATCGGTTGAGACCAAATGGCCTAGCATGTCGATCGTTAGGTTCCCTGCCTTGACATTCTCGGGCAAAAAGAACCGGAGGACACCTTCGTTCCATCGAGGACTTGTGACTGGCGTGGTAAACGACTCACTGATCACAAAGCCCTTGCGTTGAGTTAAATCGTGAATAAGGCAAGCGCGGCCACTGCCCGATGCAGACGCCCGAATTGAGTGAAATCCACCATTGTAAAAAATCGGCTCACACCCCTCGCGTCGCACTTGTCCCTCAAGGCGTCTACCGTAATTGATCTCTTTGGCAGATGCACCCGCCCATTCACTTGGGGGCATGCGGAAAGAAGTGTCTGGCGGATGATATAAAAGGCTTGCTGAAAATACTACTTCTGGAAGCACTGCGAACAGTAGAAAAATCTTGCGAGGCAAGTTGCTCGCAAAATGCCAACGAGAATTGGTCGAACCCGTATTCATAGTGGGCGACATCTTGTGCCGTGCGCCAAACAAATCCCGGGGTAGTCGAACTCGGTAAGCCCGTGACCCGATAAGTAATTGTTTCTGTTTGTTCTTGCTAGGTCCTCGTTATACCGAAGTCCTACAGCTCCATTATCAAATAGAAAACTTCTTGTTAAGTCTACACTTGACACCGCTTCCCCCTGAGGGGACCTAAGCGCAATCAGTGAGTTGGAAATCATCCGGTTGATTTCGTCTTGCAACAACCGAATCTTGCGGGTCGCATTCAGTCCACTTTCTTGAATTGCGTTAAACGTTGTCAAGGTTGACTCGATGCTCGAAAACTCGACGCCTGCTCCTCTCGTCACTCCGGGCCCTCCCGGGAAGCCCCTTAGCTGCTGATACACAGCTCGCTCCATCGAAAGCGCCCTTGCCTCGCGTACGGTCCACAAGCCGGCGTTGTACGTGTAGTCTGGTTCATGTCCAGCCAGTCCATGACCCAGCCCCACACCCAACCTGATTGCGTCATAAGGCAAGTTCCCTTCATTGCGGTGCCCAAACGTGTCTGCGTACGCATGAATGAACTCACCCAAAAACTGAAACCTGGTGCAGCGCTGAGGCGCCCGGAGCGCCGCATTGCGCAAGTTGTTTAACTGCGGGCTAAGGTTCCCTACCACTGAGTTGACGTTGCTGTTGTTGTATTGCGTGAGCGTCGCACCCTGTGGATTGGCCAGCGTGAAATGGTACAGCAGCAGTTGTTGGTGATTCCTAAACATTGACGCAAGGGTTGTACCGACTGATGTTGAGTCCAGTGGTCGGGTTAGCGGATTATCATCAATGTACTGAGCTGCAAGCGCCGTAATCTTCGCATCCTCAAGGCTTAACCCTGCAGCCAACGCCAAGAAGAGCGTCATGTAATAGTGCACGTCTTCTTCGTAAAGCCCCGTCGGATCGATCTTGTTGACTGGGTCACCATTGACGTAGCTGTACGGATCGTGGCCATCGGGGTAACCGAGCGGATCGGGTTGCAAGTAGCGCCCTGTACTTGGGTCGTAGGAGCGGTGCCAGTTGTCATGCAAACCGGTCTCAGCGTCGCGGTACTGTCCCGGTAGGCTCAGGTTCATGACAGTTTGTTGAGGATCTGGAAGGTTGTTCGAGCGCTCGTGAGTGGGTGCGTGGACCCCTATGCGCATCTGTCCCCAAGCATTGTCGTGCACGGTCACCTGGCTTCGCCAGACGATTGACTGCCGTTCGTCGCTCATGGCAATCGGTTGCCCACGATGGTCGGCGTGCACAGCCAACATCCTTGCCTTGCCCGACGTGTTGCCGTCGGCACGTGCGGTTTCGAGCTTAGCGATTGGCGTTGATCGATTGCCCTCACGTAGATAGAGGTATTGCACATCAATGCGTGGCCTTCCTGCCTTCTCAGTGAACTCCGCAACCAGCGCCCCGCGGTACCAGAGGAAGTAGGTAGTGCTCGAGTCTGATGCGGCAAACACTGTCTTGCTCACGCGCTGCCAAGCGCTGTTGTAGCGATAGCGTGCAACGAGGCGGTTGCCTTGCGCTTGATGCGTGTGCACTTCGGCGAGCTGGCCGTTGGCGTCATAACTGTAGCGATAGGTTTCGTCGCTAGCGACGCGTCCGAGCGTGTCGATCGACCCCTTGGCTCGCGAAGCATCGGTCTGTGCTGAGATTGAGGTCGACGATGGAGACTGATTCCCCGTCGATGAAAACGTCGTGCGCTGAAACTTGGGTGCCGCTGGATTCATGAGCCTGCCGAAACCGTCGTACTCGAAGCGGCTCGACTGGCTTGTTGCTTGGTCCTTGATCACGCGCACGCGTGGGCCCACCTCGTATCCTATGCTTTGCGCGTGAATGGGTACTTTCGGAGCGCCCGTGTTTAATGAGGTTTGTCGTCCGGCGAGATCAAAGCCCTTCGTCGTCTGAACGCCATTGCCATGTCGCCAGCGCGTGAGACCGTTGAAGGGGTGGGCAGCAACGTCTTCAAGCACGATGCGGTCGTCATGCAGGTTGCCCTCGAACAGCGCGCTGAACCTCCAGCCTGGCTTCCACGGCTGCCACCACGACGCTGCAGCCTTGAGCGTCATCGACTTGATGACGCCGCTGTTTGTGCCACGCGCTGCGTCACGCTCCTTATCACGCTCGATGTGCAATTCACGTCCATCCGCGAGGCCATGACTGTTGGGCTCTCCCGTTAGCGGGTTATACCGAGTGATGAGCTTGATCGGCGCGAGCAGCTTGCCTTCGGGTGTCTTGATCGTGGTCGTGGTCGTGAGGGTTCTGCCTTGCTCATACTCAAACGCTTGCACCTGTGCGCCGTCTTCGATCAATCGAAGTTGTGGGCCCTCCCACGCCAATCGCACTGTTTCTTGCAACGCATTCGTTGAGTCTTTGATGCGCCGCTCGGTCAATCGACCCGCCACGTCGTGGTCTTGCTCAATCGTCTGGACCAAGCGTGCATCTGTGCCCAAGCGCCGCTGGAGCACCACGCGACCTCCAGCATCGTGCACGATGAAGCGGCTGCCATGATCCGGAGTCCACTGAGCCACCGTGCGGTCAAAGTCATCGCGCACCGCGGTCGTCGGGTTGGAGGCCAGGATGGCGGCCTGGGTCGGTATCGTCGGGTTGAGCGATGTCATCCTGGTCGCATGTTGTTCAGTGCTTCTCGAACTCTTCACTTCGGCAACGGGCAGTCTTGCTTCTTGCGACGGTGCGCCGAAGACTCCTCCACGTACAAGTCCCATCTCCGAGACACTCATGCGCGCAAGCCCGTCGGGCGTGAGATCAAGGCGGCTAACGACTTCGGAAGCGCCTTGACTGCCGTATCGCCACTGACTCCAGACGTCGTCACCGTCGATGTGTTCAACCAAACGACCTCGGCCCTGCGGCGTGTCGTCGTAGCGCCAAGTGCTCAATCGACCATCGGGGAGTAACGACGCCTTGAGGCGCTGCTGCTCGTCGTAGAAGCGGTACGCTGCGCGCATTGGTTTGTCTTGGTTTGGTTCGTGCATCCCTGCGCGTAAAACCTTGCCTTCGGCGTCGCGCTGAATCGTCTGCGTAAAGCCTTGGGCATCGCGCACTGTGTGTAGGCGATTTGCCGTGTCGTAGTGCAGCGTGATGTAGCGGCCGCTTGCGTCAGCCACAGCGCCAACGCGGCCCTGTGCATCATAGGCAAACCCTTTGGCGACGCCCGCTCGCACGATTGCGCTTGGGCGACGCGCTTCGCTGCGCGCGTAATGCCAGTGCGTGTCTGTGGCATTGGGATGATTCGCCCACCGGATGCGACCCGCTTCGTCATGGGTGTAGCGCGTCATTTGATTCATGGGTGCGGTCACTGCAACTACGGTGTTGCCTTGGTTGTCCCAAGCCATCACCGTGATGTCGGAGTCTTCTGGCGTTTGCTTGGCTCCGTTGGGGAGCGGCCCATCGATGGCCGTGAGCAAGCTCTTGCCCTGGGTGCTTGTGTACGCGTAGTTAGTCGTTCTCTTGATCGGGCTTGACTTCGGCTCACCCCGCTCGTCGATCGGGCTGTAGCCTTCTTCGGTCATCGATTGCAGCTGGCCCATCGCGTTGTAGGCCATGCGGATCACGTGCTCCTTGCCAGCCGCCACCACGCTGGGCCTTGCAATCAAGCTCGGCTGCCGCGACTCGCCCTCGTACGCTGCTCGCTCCTTGAGGCGCGTTGCAGCGATCTTGCTGAGCTTGTTGTTCTTGCCCGCTTCGGTCACGAACCACCGCTCTTGAATGGCCACGACTCGCCCTTGCGCGTCCAGCGTCCTCACCTGCGCATACAACCCCCTGCCTTGCTCGTCCGTCGCCGTCGTGGTGGTGAGCACGCCTTGCTCATCGTACCCCCACTTCGTGTTCACCGGCGGACACTGCGCACACCCAGGGCCCAAGGATCCGGTGAGCCTTGCCTGGCCCCCAATCAGTGCGGTCGTGTACCTCGTGCGCTGCCCCACCCCGTTGACAATCTCCGTGACACCCTCCTTCAGGCTCGATGGCGGCACGAACTTCGTGACCCTCACGAACTCCGGCGAGCTCTCGGCTTCAGCTTGGGTCAGCGGCTTGCCCTCAGTGACCTGCATCACAGTGGCAGGCATCACCCCCCTCACGCTCGCGATCGCTTGGCCCAGCTCGTCGTACGCGTAGCTCGAGATCCTCGTGAGGCTGGGCAGCGTGGAAGATGTGGGTGTGGAAGTAGTGCTCGGCGCCTCCCTCACGCTGATCCCCGTCAGCAGCAGCGGCTGCTTCGCAGCCTCGTGGTGGTACTCGCGCCTCGAGCCATCGGGCTGTGTGACTGAGCTGATGTTGGCAATCTGCGCTCGTTGCCGTCCTTCTGTGTACCGGTAGCTGTACCTCCCAACGGGCGTGTCAATGTGTTGCACCCCTTGGAATTCGTTCGGGCTGAACCTCGCCGGGTACTGCAACGTCATCCGCCTGCCGCTCGCATCCGTCACGCTCGTCAGCCGCCTCATCCCCGCTTCTTCGTACTCCAGGCTCACCGCGTGCCCATCGGCTTGCTGCATCCTCGTCAGCTTGCCGTGCGCGTTAAACGTCAGCTGCCGGCCCAAGCGCTCCGCCGTCGCTGGCCAGTGCCAAACGTACGTCGTCTTTGCTCGATTCGCCTCTTCCTTCACTTCGAGCTTGCCCAGGCTGCGGTCTTGGGCAACGTAGACATTCGCATCTCGCTCGCTGCGCCTAAGACCCACCTCCGAACCATCGGCCTGCGACACCGTCAGCACCGCTCGGGGCGTGTCAGCTCCCGTCGCGCCTCCTTCTCTTCCAAGCTGCAAGAACGCCTCGTAGCTCAGCCTCCAACCCCTGCCCACCAGCCCCGGCGCGTGCTGAGCACCCGCGTACGCGCTGTTGTAGTGCCTCACGATCTCCAGCCCAAGCACCCCGGGCAACGGCGCCAGATCAACCTCCTCTTGGTACTTGTTGCCCGTCGCCAGGTTGATCGGATTGCCAGCCCCCACCGATGTACTACTCGTGCTCGCCGAAGTGTTCGAACTCCCGCATGGGCTCGTCGGGCCTCCATTGCATTGGGCTTGGGCTGGCGAACTTGACAAGGTCGCAGCAACGCTTAGCAGCACCGCTGCGATCAAGCGCTCGAACTTGGTTGTGAGGTGGGTCATGACCATGGCTCCCTGCGATCAGTCTTTAGTCTTCGTTTCGTTGTTCTTCGCTTTGTCTTCGTTCTTCGCTCAAGTCGCGCAACACCTGCGCCGCCTTAAGCATTGCAAGTCCCGCCTCCGCCTGGCGGCGGCGGGGCCCCAGGGAATATCGAGGGCGGTGGTGGCACTGGGGTGTACGTCGGTGGTGGTGCAGGCGCCGGCACGGGCGACATCCCCGGCGCTGGTGCGGGCGCCGGGCTCCCGTCGGGGTTGGTCGTCGGCGGTCTCGGCGGTGGTGCGATATCTGGCTGCACGGAGTTCGGTGGTGAATCGACTGGTTCACCACCCACCGGCGGCGGGCCCGCCGCGTTGTTCGTGTTCGTCCCCGCCGGCAAAAACTCACCCATCGCGTAGTTCGTTGCCAAGTTCGCCTTGCCCGTTGACACCATCAGCCGGTTGCGAATCGGCTCCGACTGCATGCGCACGATCGCATTGGCCGACACTGGGATGCGCCCAAGCAGCAAGAGCGCCGCTGCCTCGGGGTTGTCCACCCAAAACCCCACCTGGCTCAAGCCCCGCATCGTAGCCACCATCAGCGGCCCGACGAGAGGCACCTGCTTGCTAGGCGGGATCCCCCACACCACGCGCAGCTTCAGCACGTTGGCATCTTTGAGCGACTGGCCACTGGCGTTGAACATCGGGTCGCCATCGCAGGGCACATCCGCATAGCGCGGCGATTTGATCGGGCAGCTCAGGTGCTGGATGTTGAGGTTCTGGATGACGGGCTCTTCCACCGTCTGACCTTCAGCGCGCAGCCGATCGGCCGCGTCGGGAGAGTTGAAGTCATCAAACGCCTCTCGGTTTGGCGACAAGATTTGAATGGCCGTGCCCAGCGGTGATGCCTCCACCGTCGCACGAGCAAAAGACGCTGCCAGTTCACCCGCCGTCGTGCCCCCACCCATCGCAGGCACGAGTGCCTTGGCAAATCCCGCGCGGATCGAGAACTCACTCGCATGACTCACCGCACCCTCGCGGGCAGCCTGCACGGCCGCAACGTTTGCTTGGTTCTTGTAGTGAAAGATCAGCGCCGTTTGCATCACCAGCAGAATCGAAAAAATTGCCGTCGGAATGATGACCACCATCTCGACGCTTGATGCACCGCTTGGCCCACCACGCGATGTGCGATCACGTAGCTTCATCGTGACCCGTGTCGCTTCGAGACGCGCAGAAGGTTCACTCGAGGTGTGCCAGCGTTGCCCAGCCGCGATGCCTCTCAACCGCGCTTGGCCCGCAGCCATCTCGTACACGCTTCTCGCGCCAGAGCACCACGCCGCGCGCCAGGGAGCCAGGTCACGGGTCACTTCGAGGATCACGCCATCACGATCAACAAACACCACGTCGATCGCGTAGCGCATGCCAAACGTGTGGACGCTGCTGCAAGGGTCAATCCAAAGCGCTTCGTCATCAGCCAACCGTGGCGTGCCAAGCAAGCCGCGAAGCCGTTGCCAGTACGTGGTGGCCGTGCGGACTTGGGCAGGAGCACGCACAGGTGCGAGCACAGGAACAACCACGGTCTGCGCACCTAGCGTCGATAATGAGAGCACTGAATTCATGTTGAATATTCTCGCGTCTTGCCAGCGTTGTGCCGAGTTGCTTAAAGACCCAGGTCCATGAACTTCATGACGATCGGAAAAAACAGAATCAAGAACGTGCAAGGAAAGATAAAGCCAATCAGCGGTGCCAGCATCTTCACCGGCGCTTCCATCGCAAGCTTTTCGGCGCGAACAAAGCGCTCGGTGCGCCGTTGCTCGGCTTGCGCGCGCAGCACGGGGCCCAAATCCATGCCAGTGTTCTCGGCCTGGATCAACGAGCTCACCAAGTTGTGGATGGATGGCTCGTCCATGCGATCGGCCAACTGGCGCAACGCTTGCGCGCGGGGCTTACCTGCGCGGATGTCACGCAATGCACGGTTGACCTCTTCGCGCATGGGGCCGTGCGGACCCTTGGCAGCCGCCTGCTGCAGCGCGCTCGTGAGGTTCAAGCCCGCCTCTACGCACAAGGTCATGATGTCGAGCAAGAAGGGCAAGGTTTTGAGCGTTCGATGTCGACGCAGCAAAACTTGGTCGCGCAGCCAGATGGCTGGCATCGCATAGCCAACCCCCGCTGTCAACAGTGCCAACCACCAGGGCGCGTTGACGGCAGAGCCCACGAACCACGCGATCGCTGCACCCAGCGCGGCGAGCATCAGGCGATACGCCACAAACTGCGCAGGCAGCACGGCGTAATCAAGCCCAGCCAAACGAAGCTTGCCCAACAGCCGATCGCGGTAGCCCACCGACAGCATCGGACCCACGTAATGAGCCACCCACTGGAGGGGCATCCACAGCACGCGCATCAACGTGGGTGGGCGGTCGCGATAGGTACGGTCTTCAAAGGGCACATCGGCGATTCGCTGCGAAAGCCAATACGCCATCAGTGCACCGCAAGCTCCAAACATCACGGCGATCAACGCGAGGGTCATGGTGTTGTTCATGGGTCGACTTTGGCTACACGTCGATGAGGACAATCTTGCGGATGAGCCACACCCCAAAAAACTCGAGCAACCCGATGACGAACAGCGTAGCCCAACCGATGTGCGTGGAAAAAATCTTGGCCATGTAGATCGGCTCCATCTTCAAGAGTACGAGCAACATCACCAGCGGCAACAAACCGACGACCCACGCCTGCAATTTTCCTTGTGCCGTCAAGGCACGAATCTTTCCTTCCATGGCCAGCTTGGCCCGCAGGGTGTGGGAGGCTCGCTCCAACGCCTCGGCCAAGCCGCCACCCGTTTCTGTGGCGATGCGCATTGCGGCAATGGCGAGCGTCATCGACTGCAAGGGCACGCGCTCATCTAGGTTTGTCAGCGCTGTGTCAAGTGGCACGCCAAGCCGTTGCTCGCGCAGCACCATCGAAAACTCTTGCGTGATGGGCGCACGCCCCTCTTGCACCAGTTGTTGCACCGCCGAAGTAAGGCTCACGCCGGCTCTCATGGCACCGGCAAGGACCAACATGGCGTCGGGCAGTTGAGCCTCGATGGTATCGAGCCGGCGTTGACGCATCCGCTTCAACACCAGACGCGGCAACATCACTGCCACGATCAGAGCGCCAAGCACAATGGGCCAAGCGCCACTGATCACCCACGCCACCAAACCCACCAACAAGATCAACGCCAAATGCATGGCATACAGGCGCTGCGGGTCGGCGAACAGGAAGAGCTCGCGCATGCGCACGTTGGTATCGCTCGTAAATGCCTCGCGATAGCGTGCAAGGCCTTTGCTGCCAATCTCGATGGCACCCCACGTGAACACAGCCACGCCAAGTGCAAACGAAGCGATGAAGAGGACGACTGACGTGGTTGAGATCGACGCCATCACTGGCTCCCTTCAGAGAATCCCGCCAAATCAAGCATTGCGCCCTGCTCGCGCAGCTCTTCAAAAAAGGTAGGAATGTTTCCGCAGGGTCGAAAGGCACCCACCACGTGGCCCTCGGCATCACGGCCTGTGCGTTCAAAGCGAAAGAGCTCCTGCAACTGAATTCGCCCGTTCTCCATGCCGCAAACCTCGGTGATGCTCGTCACCTTTCTTGATCCACATGGAAAGCGCGTCTGCTGGACAATCACGTCCACTGCCGACGCGATCTGCTCGCGCACGGCCGCGAGCGGCAAGTCCATGCCTGCCATCAGAATCATCGTCTCCAGGCGAGCGACCGCGTCGCGCGGCGTGTTGGCATGCAGCGTGGTAAGCGAGCCCTCGTGCCCGGTGTTCATCGCTTGCAGCATGTCGAGTGCCTCTCCGCCGCGGCATTCACCGACCACGATGCGATCCGGACGCATGCGCAGGCAATTGCGCACCAAGTCGCGAATCGCCACCGCGCCGCGTCCCTCCGCGTTGGAAGGGCGAGCCTCTAGCGACACGAGGTGGGAGTGGTTGAGCTGCAACTCGGCGGCATCCTCCACCGTGACGATGCGTTCACCGTCGGGAATGAAGTTCGACAGCACGTTGAGAAAGGTGGTCTTGCCGGACCCGGTGCCGCCAGAAACCACCATGTTTTTGCGGTGATGCACGCACACGCGCAAAAATTCAATCATGTCCTCGGACGTGGACCCATAGGCCATCAAGTCTTGCGGGTGCAGCTTTCGCTTGGTGAACTTGCGAATCGTGATGGTCGGGCCTTTGAGTGCCAACGGCGGGATGACTGCGTTGACACGGGAGCCGTCCTTCAACCTTGCGTCCACCATCGGAGAGGACTCGTCGATGCGTCTGCCAATGGGTGCCACGATGCGCTCGATGATGCCCATCACGGCACGGTCGCTCGTGAAGCTGACACCGTGGCGAGAGAGCCGACCTAGGCGCTCCACAAACACTTCGTTGTAGCGGTTCACCATGATTTCGGTGATACCCGGGTCCGCGAGCAAGTCCTCCAAAGGACCCAGGCCGACCGCTTCGTGCAGCACCGACTCGATCAAGAGATCGTGGTCGACGGAGTCGGGGATGTCTTTTCGGCTCTTGCCAACGATGTCTCGAATGAGCGACTCGCTTTCCACGCGAAGCTCTGCATCCGACATGCGGACCAAATCCCGACGACGCAAGTCGATCGTCTCAAGGAGCATGTCGTGAATGCGTTGACGCCATTCGTAGAGCGCTCCGTCTTCGTTTGAGGCTTTCGGTTCTGCATGATTCTTGATGACCGGCCCTCTCGATGCCTCGCGCGGCAACACCGCTGTTTTGGCCCTGAGGATGGCGTCCCCATTGGCACCGGGAGGATCTGGATCTGCGTGTACAGTAACTGACGATGGGGCAGCACCCTTGGTGGCAGTCGCCGCTTGATCCGTGATTCGAATTCGGTAGCCCGCGATGTTAATCTCGTCGGCAAAGTGCAAAGGGCCGTGGACAACCACGCGCGAGCCGTTGACCGTCGTGCCTGACATG
Source organism: uncultured beta proteobacterium (assembly GCA_963738575.1). Lineage (GTDB taxonomy): Bacteria > Pseudomonadota > Gammaproteobacteria > Burkholderiales > Burkholderiaceae_C > CAVTWY01. The sequence goes on along the minus strand of CAVTWY010000004.1, from coordinate 856,335 downwards.
GATCCCAAATCTTCAAGCCACACGCCATCGTCTTTGCGTGTTAAGCGGGCGTGCTCACGCGCCGCGCGCCACCCCGAAATGGGCAGCGCGCACTTGCTCGCCTTGCCAACGATTGCCGGCCACGCGTCGATCGCAAACATCTGCTCAGCGCCCTCTGGGGTGATGAGCGTGAATTCAGCGCGGACGGCTGCGGTGGTTAGCATCATGGTTTGGCGCGCTCGGGCGTAGCGCGCACGCCCATGAAGTCGTCAACTCGCCGCTCGGCGCTGTCGATGGCGCCCTGAATACCTGGGTGAGTTGGGTCCACGATTTTCGCCGTCACAAAAATGATGACCTCAGAATCGCGATCGATCGTTCGAGTGTTCTTGAACGCATGCCCAAGCACAGGGATATCACCAAGCAGCGGGACCTTGTTGACACCCACTTCAGACTTTCGTTGAATCAAGCCCGACAGCACCATGGTTTGCCCATCTTGAACGTTGAAGACGGTCTCAACCATGCGCTCTGTGAACGACACACGCCCCTCAAAGACGTTGCTGGGTTCACTGACTTCGGCCTTGATCTTGGCCTGCACCATGCCGTTGGAGCTGATGAACGGCGTGACGTCCACGATGACGCCGTAACGCTCGTACCGAATCTCGGTGACACCCAAGCCGGTTGAGACCGCCAGTGGAATCCGGCCACCCACATTCATGCGAGCCGCGCGACCGTTTCGTGCCGTGAGTTGCGGCTCCGACAAAATGGCGGCGTCGCCGTCACTCACAAGGAGGTTGATCTTCGACGTTAGCGCTGACGCCAACCCAAAAAACGAGCGAAACGGCGATAACCTCGGGGCGAGGGTTTCGGCGACTTGCACGGTGCCATCTTCGTTTGTTTGAACGAAAATGCGTGCACCGTTGCCGGTTGAGCTGGACTTGATGTCTCCCGCGATGCCAAAGGCTGGGCCATTCACGCCTTCAGTCGCCCAGTTGATGCCCAAGTTGTGCAAGCGGTCTCGGTTCTTGAACTCGACCACTTTGACGTCAAGCATCACCATCCGATCCCATCCGCCATTGTCCTTTTGGTACTCCGTCAAATTGACCACGTTTTCAAAGCGCTTGGTCAGTGCAGCGATGCGAAAAAGCCCCTCGTCGCCCAGGCCCTTGCCGTCGACGACCACCTTCTCACCCACGATGAACACCTTGGCGTTTGGCAAGTCGGCAAGCAGCGTGCGAACTTCGTCAGCCATCTTTGCAATATCAGCGCCCTCGACGCGAACTTTAAAGGTGCGCATGACGTTGGCCGCATCCCAGATCTGAACGGTCGTGGCCCCCTGCGCGCCCCCGAAGAGCATCACCTCGCGGTTTTCAAGCACCACCGCCGTTACCACCTTGTCGGTACCGACCACCACGCGCGTGGAGCGAAGGCCCCGCACGAGCCGACTCTCGCCAATGCGCATGCTCACGTCGACAGCGGGCAACGGCTCGGCGGCGGTGGGCTCCAACGGCTCTTTGACCGTGCGACGCGATGGCGCCAAGCCCTTCAGGGCTGACATGCTCGTTTGCTTGGGGTCGTCGCCGCCGACCGCCGCGCCATCCGACCGTCGCTGAACGGTCATGCTGGCTGGCACTTGATTTGGCGGGAGCGCCGACGGAAGTGGAAGGCTCATACTCGTCTTGCTAGGATCAACCACCTCGATGACAGGGCGAACCAGTTGAACGGGCTGAGTGTTGCTTGCGGGTGTGCCGCGTCGAGTTATCGTTTGGGCTGTTGACGCCTGGGATTGCAACTCGGCACTGGACTGAGCCAGGGCCGCGCCTGATGGGCCGGCGGCCGTGAGGGCGACAATTGTTGCAGCACGCAACCACCCATGTTGCCGAGTCTTCGTGCAAAAACTGGGTATGACGCCCAGCGTCAAATGTTTCGTTACGGGTCGGGTGAAAGGCATGACGAGACGATGCATGGCGGGGACTCTTTAGCGCGTTGCTTTGGCAGCGTCTTCCGCGTTGCCAGTGCTGGCTGCGGTGGGGGTTGCAGGCGTTGCCGGTCCACGTGAAGTCACCGGGCTCGTTCTCTGCTCAGCCAGCATCGCGCCTACAACGGCGCGCGCAATGGCGTCGTCGATGGAACCTGCGCCTTGCTTTGCATCGGTATTCACGGCGTAGCTGCGGGGTTCGCCCTTGCCCATGATGACGGGCACCGTGTCCGGCGCTCGCACGATCGCCGTGGTGGGCGCGGCCAACCCAAGCTCCAAGTGCGCATCGGTGTTGCCGACCATGCCGGGCTGGCGATCACCGTTGGCCCGGAGCAGCGCGGTGAGGCGTCCAACCTCGCGCGCAGCCATGATCCGCTTGGCTTCGGTGGGGTTTACATCGAGCGTCACCGTGGTGTAGCTGCGTGGTTGCTCGCCTGTTTGCTCGACCCGCGTGCCGGTGGCCAACACGTAAACGGCTTGCATCACCGGCACCATCGTGCTGCGGTTTTGTTGGCGCACACTGGCCACGATGTCGATGGTATCGCCGGGGCTCAACATGCCGGAGATTGAGCTCACCTCATCGACAGCGACGGTGAGTGCACGCCGCCCATTGACCAGGCGCGCCGACAACGTGGGTGCCTTCTTGCCTTCAATTTGCGCCCACAGCAATTGCTCACCCCGCACGGCCGGAACGATCAGCTCAAGCCCCTCGACCTGCGTGAATTGCGCAGGGTTGACCGCGTTGGCATGCGCCCAGTCTTTGGGAACCTGTCGCACCGCCACCAGATTAGAGGCAAGCTTGGTGCCTTTTGCCAAATCTTTGGTGGCGACCACAATCGACACCTTCTCGCCGCCTTCGGCCTTGGGCATCGCGGCCTGGATCGTTGACTTGATGTGGTTGTTTGCAAGCAGTGCCGCACCCGAGCCGATCAAGAGCGCCACGATCGGGATCATCAAGTTTTTGTTGAAGGTTAGTTTCATGGTCAAGGCACCTGGCTCATGTGTCGGCTCGTGCGTCAAAGCGTGACGCTGTTGGCAACTAAGAAGCGTTGATAAGCGATGCGCACCGCGTCTAGAAAGTAAGCGATCAACGAAGGGCTCCCACCGATGGGGACGCTGACGACTGCAATCAAGAGCGCGAGGCCCACGAGGTACTCAGTCATGGACTGCCCTTGTTGCGTTGACCCGCGCTTCCATGGCCTCATGGCTGCACACTCACGACTGGCTTGAACTGGGGTCGCCCCTGCTCCTGGCCCGTCACGCTAGAAAGCGTGTTCAACGTCATCACGCGACGATCACCCTTGGAGGCAACGGTGAACACCGCGTCTGATCCACGCCCATTGGTCAGGTAGACCGTCCTCGAATCATGCAGAGCCCGACCAGGCACCACTTCCGTGACGCTCATGGTCATGCTTTTTTTCAGCGCGGCGATCACATGGTCCACATTGGCGTCAGCGCTCTGCTGATTGGAGTACACCAACAACGACGAGATTCGTCCGCCATCGGACGAATCAACTTGCGAATGCACCGTCGAGCCCGGCGGCAAGTTCGATGGCGGCGTGCGCACCGACGCGTTGGCAATTTGCGTTTTGAGCAGCCGGGCCGAGACCGAGCCCGGTTTGGGTCCATCAGTCACGACCACGGTGACGTACGCGCCATCAAGCCAACCCGACATGATGTCGTGTTCTTGCCTTGATAGCACTGGTACATCTGATCGGCGCAGCAATCGAGCACGATAGAAGCTCAGCACGTCGGCCCGAGTTCCTTTCACATCGATCTCCCACAGCGATGCGGGTAGCCCGTTGACGACCATGTTGTCGCCCACCACCACCACCGCAGCGCCTGGTGGAAACGGCAGGCCCGATGCAGGACGAGCATGCGCCCATGGTTGCGCACTTAGAAGGCACACAACCGTAGCGCCCATCAGCACACGCCAGCGTTGAAGTCAAGGGTGACAACACCATCACTCAAGAACCTTCGCCGCCCACTGGTGGCAGACCACCGCCTGCGCCACCGCTTTCGTTGCACAACGGCCCACCCTCCGTTCGGATGCGGCACCCTGGCACAAACTCCCACGCGCTTGGTCCGTTGAAGCCGTCACCCGTGATCATCGGGTCGCTGACCGTATCGGGAAGCCTGCCAACCACGTCAAACAACGGACGCCCCAAGCCCAGTGGATTGAGCCAACGCATGTTTCCAAAGCGCATCTCAGCGTCCCCTGTCGAGGTGGCGCCCCAGGCATCCACCAGAATCGCCGTTTTGCGATTGATGACCGGATTGACGGAATCGAATGGATTGAGGCCCGGCAGTCGATTGGGTGCCACGCTGACTGTGGCTGTTGCCAAGCGATTGCGCTCAAAGCCGAACTCGCTGTAGGTAAGGTACGAACCAAACGGAACCAACCTTGACACCGTGTTGAAGCCCTGGACTTCCTGATAAGCGCCAATCCCGTACTCTGGACCCAAAAGGGGTCGACCGCGACCGTCACTCCAAAGCGGCAAGCGCTCGCGAGGGTCGTCACTGACACCATCCATGGAGAGCACTTGTGCATCGGCTCGCGAATACACCCTGCGTGCAAGCTCCGTGGTCAACGTCTGCACGTCTTTTTCACCGGGCGTGCCCGCGATGTTGACCGTGTTCTCAAAAGCGATGTAGCGACTCGCCTGCTCCGTCGACTGCATGATGTCGATGTACTTGTAGACGATAGGAAACAAAAGAATCATCGGCACCAACACGGCGCAAAGTACGATGAATTCCGTGGTTGCTTGCCCTTTACGATGTGTGCTGTTCATGGCATCAGTTCCAGAATCGGCGGGCTGCGTAATAGAGGTAGTCGCCTGCCGAAGGCGACACCAGCCGGACCGTCCAATACGGGTTGTAGAGGTTGGGTCGCTCGACGTTTCCATCGCCCCGAGCTGGGCGGTCAAAAATGATCTGAGCGCGAGCCATGGCACTGATCTCATCGCCGTGGGTTGGCGTAGCCTGAAACACGTCGAGTCGTCCCGATGGTGAGATCTCGGGTGCGTGCCCACTGGTTTTTGTTCGATTCTTGGCCTTTTTTGCAACGACGGTTACCGCGGGTCGAAACGGCGTGTTGGTGGACGCAGAGCTGTGGTCGTCGTCCAAGTCATAGATCGATGGAAGCCCGGAATAGCGAGCCACGAACTCATCGATTGTTGTGTTGTTGTACACATAAGCGTAATAGGTGGCATCCGTTCCATCGTTGGGCGCTACGATCGACGTTGCACCTTCGATGCGCGTCGTCCTTGTGCGGCGAGGACTGAAAAGGCTCGGACTCCAATAGCGGTAGTGCTGATAGTCGTCGGCCCGCCATGTGTCGTAGTCGGGCATGAAGGTTCGACCACGGCGTTCGAGGCCTGTGTTGACGCCCAAAGCGCGGCCAACACCGTAGGCGTTTTCATCCCGATTGACAATATCGGGCGCAAGCGCGGCGTAAATCACCTCTTGAACCTTGTTGCGATCGTCGCCGCCGTAACGTTTGACGATGGAGGCCGCACCATCGAGCAGCACGGTGGGGCTGACTTCGACGGATATGTCGGGGTCCATGGACCGAGCAACCTCTTGCGCCACGCGCAACGACCGCTCTGACAACGCAACCTCACCCACAACAGACGCACCCGGCTCCCATAACATGCGCATCTGTCCTTCCATGATGGTCGATGCGGTGTCGGCCGCTGTGATGACCACGGACCCGATGTAGTTGGAGTATGGGACGATGTACTGCAGGAACGTCTCTGGCGAGTAGCCGTAAAACTGCGCGACAAGTGAGCCCGCCGTGATCGCGGCGTGTTTGGTGTAGCGATCAAGACCGTTGGTGTCGCTCGGGATCGTTGCCCAGGCCACACCCTCGCCAATCACTTCCACAACGCTGGCGTCGGTGGCGGAATAGAAGCTGGCCAGGTGGTTGAGCTCGTTGTTGAGCGTGAGCATTTGTGCCACACCCACCTGGTTGGCAATGATGGCCCGATTGGTGTAGGCCGTGAGATTGAGTGAGCGTGCTTGGACCACGCCCGCGCTGTAAGCGGCTGCGTCTGCAGCATTGATGACTCGCGTTTTTTCAACGCTCATCTGCGCGGTGTTGACCGCAAAGTAAAAGAGCGCTAGGCACAGTACTAAAAAAGCGGCAGCGAAGGGCAGGATCTGCCCTCGCTGCGCACTTGTTGCAGAGTCTCTAGACATGCTGCGACCGAGTCGTCAGAGGAATGAAGTCCTGACTCACCGGTTCTCGTAGTTCGTCAAGTTCTTGGACGCAGAACCCGCCGTGGCAGCGGCGGCGCCGGACGTGGTGGTCGTGCCACGAGATGCGGCCGGATCCCCCCCAGCAAGCTCAGCGGCCATGACACCCGTCTGCCCTCGCACGACGCCGCCGAATGCGGTGTAAACCGCGATGGCCGCGATGGCAATCAACGCGACGATGATGATGTATTCCGTCATACCCTGGCCACGCTGGGTTCGCTTCATGTTCGATCGAAAGGTTTTCATGTGATCACACCTCGTAAAGTGGTCGTGGAGAAGAGAGCACCGCGTCCTGCTTGGGCGGTGCGATGGCACTGACGCATCGCACGAGCCGACTGCTCTTGCGATGCGTCAATGTTTGGAGCTTCATTGGCGAAAGAGGCCGAGTGAAGTGACTGCATAGGTTGTTTAGGTTCGGCGCCGCTTAGGTTCTGCGGCACAGGTACCTTCGCCATCAAAAATCTAAATTCAACCCGTCGATTTCTTGCTTGACCTTTAGGCGTGCGATTGCTGACAGCGAACTGTCGCGAAGCGGAAAATCGAGTCTGGATGCGAGAAGCGTCCATGCCGTGGTCCAACAAAAACTGTCTAGCCTCCAGTGCCCTGTCTCTGGCAAGGCGACGTGAAGCGGCTGTCGCGGTCCCGGCACTTGTGTACGCATGGATCACAACGCTCTGGTAGTGCTTGGTCGATTCAAGCAGACGGCTGCGATCGCGAGCGCCAAGCACGAGACGCTTGGCACCTTTGCTCAATCCGAAGACCACAACGTGCGACGGTGGCACCGTCTGACTTGTCGACACAAGTGGAGTCAACATCGGAGGGTCTGCAGGCACGCTGGGCTTGGAGGCTGAGTCCATGGATGAAGCGCCGAGATTGGCTTCTCGCCGCGCGGTTGTGGTGCCGGCCGCCTGCGCCAACTGTTGCTTGAGCTTTGCAACCTCCGCCTGCAAGTGATGCAGTTGCGTCTGGACGTTGAGGGCGGCAAAGGATGGTTGATGAGACTTCGAAGGCGGATCGACCCTTCGGGTGCTGTTCGATGTCGGCATGATGACGGCCATTTCTCGTCCATCAAGGAACACCGAGAAGTTCTCGACGATGCCTGACAACTTGACAAAGCGCCCTGAGGTTTCTGTCAACAGTTCGTGTCCTGACGGGTCGCGCACGGTAACGCCACGCGGTATCGAACTGAACTCCAGAACGGTACGGCCCTCAAAGACGTAGGGCTTGGCCAGGAGCACGCCGGCTATGCGCGCGGGAACCGTCACGGATTCAAGAACCGCATTGCCGCCCGTTTGTGCGCCGCCCATTGGCGCCAAACTGGCGCATCCTGCCGTTACGCAGAGCACGAGGCAACACGCCAGCATGTTCAACCTGCGAGCAAGCAGACCTACTGGACATGCATAGAACTTGAACACTCTTGCACCTCCGCCATTCTGAGTTCACTCCCCGCACCACAAAACCAAAAGCCGTGTCAGCACTTTTGCGCAACGCATCGCGTGTGGCGGCAAGGGATGAGGCAACCTTGTCTACAGCCTTAGCAGCCAAGCGACCTTGCACGAGCTAACTACGACGCCACACAGCAAGGATGATCGTTTGTTGAAGAATACGAATCAGTGAAAGTCATGACATTCTTGTAACACGTTAGAAGCGCATATCTTTTGGCTTAAATCAAGGGCTTAGCAAGTAAAGTTAATGCAAGCCAAATTTTTTATACTTAACTTTGATGATGCGTGCAATCGAGAAACGTGGTGGAGACAATAAACGCACCGAAGCGACTCAACAGGCGCAATTTGCAGCCAAGATTCGACATCTCTCATCTGCCCCGCCAACGCACCAGCGCCCTGCCATGCACGTCTAGCGTGCCTCAACCACCCGCACGCATCCATGCAACCCCACCCCACCGCGACGGCAAGTCCCCCCAAACCCTGACGCCTTCATCGCGACCCTGTGCGGCCTTTTCACCATGGCGACTGAAGGAGCCGGGGCATAAGGCCCACCGAGGCCAGGTGAAGCATTGCAAGGCACACTCACGGCAGGTGGCCCCCGGCAGACGCCCCTGTCTGGGCTGCGCGATTTCACCAACACCGTTTTGTTAAAGAGAGGTTCACCCATGAGCACCATCACACCCAACACCGCAACCTCCGAAACCGCCGTCCTCGCCGGTGGCTGCTTCTGGGGCATGCAAGACCTGATCCGCAAGATGCCCGGTGTGCTCAGCACGCGCGTGGGTTACTCGGGCGGCGACGTGCCCAACGCCACGTACCGGCATCACGGCACGCATGCCGAGGCGATCGAGGTGGTGTTCAACCCGGCGGTGATGAGCTTTCGGGATTTGTTGGTGTTCTTTTTTCAGATCCACGACCCCACCACCCCCAACCGCCAGGGCAACGACCGGGGCACGGCTTACCGCTCGGGCATTTATTACACGTCCGAGCAGCAACGCGTGGTGGCGCAGGCCACGATGGCTGACGTGGACGCCTCGGGCTTGTGGCCTGGCAAGGTGGTGACCGAGCTGGCCCCGGTGGGCCCGTTTTGGCTGGCCGAGCCCGAGCACCAAGATTACTTGGAGCGCATCCCCAACGGCTACACCTGCCACTATGTGCGGCCCGAGTGGAAGCTGCCCAAGCGGGTGGCAGCCTAGGCATCACGCCGCAGTGCGGCAGCGCATTGCCCCGCACCGCTCAACACTGCACCACAACTCGTCCAAAAAGTGCAAAAGGTGCAAAAGGGCTCATTGCTCGAAGCTCTAATTCCAGACGACTTTAGGCACTGCGCGCGCCCTTTATAGTCAAGCATGTTTTTGACAGCAGGAGCCCGCCTTGGAGTTCACCCTTAACGGCCGCAAAGCCGACGTCAAGTCCGACGCGGCCACCCCCTTGCTGTGGGTGCTGCGAGACGAGCTCAACTTGGTGGGCACCAAGTTTGGCTGTGGCGTGATGGCGTGTGGCGCCTGCACCGTGCACGTTGATGGGCAAGCCCAGCGCTCTTGTTTGTTACCGGTGTCGGCGGTGGCGGGCAAAACCGTGACCACGATTGAGGGCCTTTCGCCCGATCGTTCGCACGCGCTGCAAAAAGCGTGGATCAAGCACCAAGTGCCGCAGTGCGGCTACTGCCAATCTGGGTTTTTGATGGCTGCGTCGGCCTTGTTGGCCAGCAACCCCAAACCGACCGACGCCGACATCAACACGGCGCTCACCAACATCTGCCGCTGTGGCACCTACGACGCCATGCGCGCCGCCATTCACGACGCCGCAGGGGCCAAGGCATGAGCGCCACCGACAACAACCCCAACACCCCCGCACCCAAGAAGCCGCGCAGCTTGGGTCGCCGCTTGTTTTTAATCTCCGCCGGGCTGGTGGGCGGCGGCGTGCTGCTGGGCGCCGGCTACATCACCAACAAGCGCAACAAAAGCAAGTCGTATGCGCTGCCCGCCCCCGTGGGCGGCGGCATGGGGTTTGGGCCCTGGCTCACCCTCGACGCCAAGGGCATCATCACCGCCCACTGCCCGCACCAAGAGATGGGCCAAGGCACCACCAGCTTGATGGCGTCGTTGATTGCCGAAGAGCTGGACGCCAACCCCGCACAAATGCGCGTCGAGCATGCGGCCGCCGTACCGGCGTATTCCAACCCGACCATGATCCTCGACAGCCTGCCGTTTGCTGACGACGACACGGGCATCGTGGCCACCGCTGCACGCGCCACGATGCGCCACGTGATCGAGGCTTTTGGCGTCAACGGCACGGGCGGCTCCACCGGGGCGCGCAACATCACCGAGGGCACCCAACGTGCCGCAGCGTCGCTGCGCGGGGTGCTGCTTGACGCCGCGGGCAAACGCCTGGGCGTCAGCACCAGTGAGCTGACGATCGAGCGCGGCATCATCCGCCACGCCAGCAGCAACCGCAGCCTGAGCTTTGGCGACGTGGCCATCGACGCGGGCAACATCACCCCGCGCGAGCTCACCCCCAAAGCGCGCAGCGCCTACACCATGATCGGCAAAACCGGCATGCCGCGCTTGGACGTGCCGTCCAAAGTGGACGGCAGCGCGCAGTACGGTATCGACGTTCGCCTACCCGGCCAACTGTACGCTGCCATCAAGCATTGTCCGGTGTTTGGCGGCACGGTCAAGTCGGTGGCCTTTGCACCCAAAACGCCCGCCATCAAGTCCACCGTTCAAGGCAAAACGTTTGTCGCTGCGGTGGCCACGTCTTGGTACGCAGCCAAGCAGTACCTTGAGCAAGCGCAGGTGGTGTGGGACGAAGGCGCCCTGGCCAACGTGTCGTCAGCCGACATCTTTGCCAGCTACGGCAAAGCCATCGACGCCAACAAGGGCGACGTGTTTGAGACCCGTGGTGAACCCGGCCGCATCAGTGCGGGCGCCGTCGCCGTGAAGGCCGAGTACCGCGTGCCCTACCTGGCCCACGCCACGATGGAGCCCATGAACTGCACGGTCTGGCTCAAGCGCACTGCGGGCGTGCCCGTGTGCGACGTGTGGGCGGGCAACCAAAGCCCCATCATGTTGCGTTGGGGTCTTGGCCAGCTTGGCGGGCGTGGAAGAAAAAGACCTGACCATCTTCACACCGATGCTGGGTGGCGGTTTTGGCCGCCGCATTGAGCTTGACGTGATGAAAGAAGCCATCGAGATCGCTCGCTCCGTGGACGGCACTCCGGTGCAAACCATCTGGAGCCGCGAAGAAGACATGCAGCACGACATGTACCGCCCCGCGGTGATGGCCCGCTTATCGGCACAACTGGACGAGGCAGGCAAGCCCGTGGTGATGCGCGCGCACTTGGCGGGGCCTTCGGTCAGCACCCAGTTCATGCAGCGAACCATGGGCCAAGGCGGCGGCATGCCCGACCGCACGAGCGCCGATGGTTTGACGGCGCTGCCTTACGCTTTGCCCAACCTGGAGGTGCGCCAGACCATGGTGGACGCTGGCGTGCCGGTTGGTTTTTGGCGCAGCGTGGGCCACAGCCAAAACGCCTTCTTCATTGAATGTTTTATTGACGAGTGTGCAGCCGCCGCCAAGCAAGACCCACTGGCCTACCGCTTGGCACTGCTGCGTGCCAACGGCAGCAGCACCCAGGCCCAGCGTTGCATCAAAGTGCTGGAGGCGGCAGCCGCCAAAGCCGATTGGGACAAGCCGCTGCTGGAGGTGCCCGGCGCCAAGGTGGCGCGTGGCATCGCCTTGGCCGAGTCGTTTAAATCCATCGTGGCCGAAGTGGCCGAGGTGGTGGTGGGCCCAGGCGACGCCGTGCGCGTGCGTCGCGTGGTGGCTGCAGTTGACTGCGGGTTTGCGCTCGACCCCGTCAACGTCGTGGCACAGGTTCGCAGTGGTGTTCACTTTGGCCTAACCGCCGCCTTGTACGGCCGCATCGACATTGAAAAAGGCCGCGCCAAACAAAGCAACTTTGGCGACTACCGCATGCTGACACTGGCCGACGCGCCCAGTGTTGATGTGGTGATCGTGCCGTCTGATGCGCCGTTGGGCGGCATTGGTGAAGTGGGCACGCCACCCATCGCGCCAGCGGTGGCCAACGCCATTCGAGCGGCCACGGGCAAGCCAGCGACGGCGTTGCCGCTTATTGCCTGACCCTGCGCGAGCCCCCGATGCGGGGCTTGCGACAAGGTGATGGTCGACACTTTCTGCCTCAAAAGCCTGCTTCCCTGCAAAAAGTTCTTTATTTCTAGTATGATAGAACCATGGAACAAGACGCCGTCGTCAAATCGCTCGCCGCGCTGGCCCAGCCCGTTCGTCTCCAGGTCTTTCGGGCGCTGGTGGTGCGGGGCCAGGCCGGTCTGACGCCCGGCACGATGTCCGAGGCGCTCGGCATCCCAGCAAACACCCTGTCGTTTCACCTCAAGGAACTGACCCATGCCGGCCTGGTGACGCAAGAGCGGTCGAGCCGCAACATCATCTACCGCGCGGCGTTTGATCAGATGAACGGGCTGCTGTCTTACCTCACCGAAAACTGCTGCCGCGGTGCCACCTGCGAGGTCACGCCTTCGGGGGCGTTGTGCCGCGGCTGAACCCCTCGTTTTGTTTTTCAGATCGGAGCCTGCCATGAAGCGATTCCACGTCCATGCCCATGTTGAAGACCTTGCCACGAGCATCGCCTTCTACTCCAAGATGTTTGCCGCCGAGCCCGCGCGCGTCGAGAGCGACTACGCCAAATGGATGCTGGAAGACCCGCGCGTCAACTTCGCGATCTCCACGCGTGGGGGCAAGCTCGGGGTGGACCACCTCGGCCTGCAAACCGACAGCGCCGAAGAACTGATCGATCTGAAAGCGCGTGCCCAGGCGGCCGACATGACGCTGCTCGACGAGGGCCAGACCACCTGCTGCTACGCCCGCAGCGACAAGCACTGGATCACCGACCCGCAAGGCATCGCGTGGGAGCATTTCCATACGCTCGACAACATCCCCGTTTTCAGCGAAACCAAGCCGCAGGTTGCGGCAGCCGCAACGCAGGCATCAGCCTGCTGCGTGGCGAGCGCACCAACACCTCGATCCAAAGGCAAGCCGATCGGGATCGCAGTCAAGCCCGCTTCTTCGTGCTGCTGAGGTGCAACCATGACCGAGTTGAAGACTTACAACGTTCTTTTCATCTGCACCGGCAACACCGCCAGATCGATCCTCGCCGAAGGCCTGATGAGCGACCTGGGCAGTCGGCTGCCGGACCGACGCTTCAAGGCATTCTCCGCAGGCAGTCAGCCCAAAGGCGTGGTGAATCCCTTCGCATTGCAGGCACTTGCAAACTGGCGCATCCCGACGGATGGTTTTCGCAGCAAGAGTTGGGACGAGTTTGCCGAGCCCGGAGCGCCGAAAATGGATTTTGTGTTCACGGTCTGCGACAACGCAGCTGGCGAGGTCTGCCCTTTCTGGCCCGGCCAGCCAATGACAGCGCACTGGGGCTTGCCCGATCCCGCCGCCGTCGAAGGCACGGACGAGGACAAATCAAAGGCTTTTTTATCCGCCGCCGTGACGCTCAAGCGCCGGATCGAACTGATGCTCGCCTTGCCGCTGCCCTTGCTTGACGCGCAGCGCATTGCGCGCGAGATCAAAGACATCGGCTTGCGCTGAGCCTCAACCTCCCCAAGTGCGCCATGGCTGACACGCCCCGCAAGCTGCTGGCCGAGGCGCTTGGCACTGCGCTGCTGCTGGCCGTGGTCATTGGCTCGGGCATCATGGCCGAGAGGCTCGCAGGGGGCAACACGGCCATCGCGCTGCTGGCCAACACGCTCGCAACCGTAGGTGGGCTCTATGTCTTGATAGAGGTCTTCGGGCCGGTCAGCGGCGCGCACTTCAACCCGGCCGTGTCGGCAGTGATGGCAGCGCGAGGCGAGTTGCCTCGCTCACTGCTCGCGCCGTACGTTGCGGCACAACTCGCAGGCGCTGTGCTCGGTGCTTGGCTTGCGCATGCGATGTTCGACATGAACATGGTGCAGTTCTCGACCAAGGTGCGCAGCGGCACGGGGCAGTGGATCGCCGAAGCGGTAGCGACTGCCGGGTTGCTGCTGGTCATCCTGCGCGCGCCAGCGGCCCGCGTTGCGGCGATGGTGGCTTGCTACATCGGCGCGGCTTACTGGTTCACCGCATCCACCTCGTTTGCCAACCCCGCTGCGGCCTTTGGCAGGATGTTCAGCAACAGCTTTGCAGGCATCGCGCCAGCCAGCGTGCCCGGCTTTGTCGCCGCCGAGCTGGTTGGCGCGGGCGTTGGCGCTGGCCTACACCAGCTGCTAAGCCTGCGGCCAACCAGCAGAGTTTGACGAGAAGCTGCTCGACTTCATGCTGCAGTACCCGATCCTGATCAACCGCCCCATCGTCGTCACGCCGCTCGGCACCGAGTTGTGCCGCCCGTCAGAGGCGGTGTTAGCGATTCTTCCAGCGCGTCTGGTAGCGCCATTCATAAAGGAAGATGGCGAGGTCGTGTTGGATCACGGCGAGCGTTGCGCGAGCGCGGCACGGTGGCCGCATTGGTAACGCAGCATCGGCTGCCGACCGATGCTGCGTTTGGTCTGTTTGCAGCCGCGCGAAGCGTCGGGCTGCTGGCGCACAGCATCGAACAGCTGGCCGAGCCCAAGGTGATACGCCCTCGGGGCCGCTACGTCGGCGTCAGACCGGTTGTGCGCGAGCAAAACGCTGGAAATCGCGCGGGCTCCCCGATGACCACGTTGAATTGAGCTATGTTGTACGCTCGGGGCTTGACGGCGCCCTTGGCGCCAGATGCCGCCCTACCGGGCACCAACTTTCTGGAGAACTTCACCATGGGTCTGCTCGACATCCTCAACCAAGCGCTTAGCAACAACCAAGTCAAAGACGACGACTTTGACAAAGTGACGCAGCACACCACCCAAGACCAAATGGGCGCTGGTGTGGCCGAGGCCTTTCGCTCGGACAAAACACCGCCAATGGGTGACATGGTGAGCGAACTGTTCGGCAAATCCAACTCGCAGCAGCAAGCCGGCGTGTTGAACCAAGTGATCGCGGCGCTTGGCCCCATGGTGGTGGCTGGGCTTGCAGGTGGCGCACTCAACAAGATGCTGCGCCCCGGGCAAACCCAATTGACGCCCGAGCAAGCATCGCAGCTGCCCCCCGCTGTGGTGCGCGACGTGGTGACAGCGGCACAGGAGAAAAAACCCGAGCTGGCCGACCAACTGGGTCAGTTTTACGCCAACCACTCGGGCTTGGTGAAGACGCTGGGCGGTGCAGCGCTGTTGATTGCGTTGGCCAAGGTCAAACAAGGGATGGATCAGCGGGGCTGACCTGGGTGGCCCGTGGGCTGGGCCACTTCTGTTCACCCAGGCCGTTCAGGGAACACCAACCGATAGCGCCCCAGGTCCTCCTCAAACGCATTGCACGCGGTTAAGCGCGCCCGGAGTTGCTCACGCGGCAACCTGTAGTCGAACGCGGCCGACCAAGACTGGATGCGCGTCATGGCAGCCATGAAGGGCTTCGCGTCGGCATGGTTGCTCAGTGCCTTGAGCGGCAGCAGGTAATCCTCGCGGTAGACGGTCGGCACGATGATGCGACACAGGCCCGCTGAGCTCAAGACGCAGTTCATCGCCAGTCGTGCCGTTCGCCCGTTACCGTCAATGAAAGGGTGCACCTCGCTGACGACAAACATCGTCATCAGCGCGCGTGCCAGGGGGTCCTGCAGCGCCAAGATGCGCGGTAGGGCCTCACGCAAGGTGCCGGGCACCAGCTCGGGTAAGACAAAGACCGTCGAGCCCGCCTGGTTGACTTGGTCTTTCCACTCGCCGGGTTTCTTGTCGGGCCGCTGCTGCATGACCTGGGCGTTCACGCTCTTGAGCCAGGCCAGGAATCCATCGGCATCCTGTGCTGGTCGGTCGCGCCACGGTGAACGTGTGGCCGCCGCGAACGTACCAAGGATGTCATGAGAGTCCGCGCTGCGGTTCTCGATGATCCGGCCATCGAAAATGATGCTTTCAGCCTCGGCGACGGTGAACGTTGTGCCTTCAATGTAGTTGGAAAAGTACGATTCAAAGAATGCGAAGTTCTCACGCGCAGGACCGACGGGGGCAGGGTCAGCGACGGCGGCAAACACTTCGCGGTGGAGTGCCGAGAAGAGCGTGTCGAAAAGGTCGAGGCGGCTCGGATCGTACGGCCGACCGGCTGCGCGCGCGAGGGATTGGCGTGCTGAAAGGTGGCGCGCTGCGTGTGTGCCCAGTAGCGCTCCGACGATGCCGTCAAGGCGCGCGAACTGAGGCGCCAAGTTGAGCATTTTGGCCAGCGTGCGAGATGCGTCGCGCAGATCGTTCAGCCTTTGCTCGCCCCGCAGGGCCAGCATTCTGTCGAGTTGTACCTCGACGTCCTGCTGAGGCAGCACCCGCCCAGACCATCCACGACCTCGACTCAGGTTCTCCAGGAACCGCCGGGACTCGCTGGCCAGATACAGTGAGCCGTACGGGACGTCCCGAGCGGTGCCATCGGTGACGGCTGCTGGCCCGGGCAGCACCTCAACCGTCAACCCCGGTAGTGTCAGTTTTCGGCGTGTCCTGCCGCGCGTGATAAGTAACTTGCCGGCGTGAGGCTGACCGTCGAACGCCGAGCGGTGCGAGATCACGCCGCCAGGCAGCAAATGGCCGGCGATGGCGCGCCAGTGTCGCAGCACCACCGACTCGGCAGATGCGTCCAAATTGGAGGTGTAGACGCCTGCGTAGAGCTTGCGAAGGCGCCCTTTGGCGGCCAAACGGCGCACGCGCTTGGACTGAGCCTGGTCAGCGCCCTGGCTGAAAAGAATTTCTGGCAAGGTGTCCATGGGAACGGTCGATTGGTGGCTTCGATCTGGAAAGGCTGTCCATAAAGCGCCGTTAAATTATCGAAATAGTCCAAATAATGAGTTTTTTGTAGGCGCCCGATTGTTGTCCAAATCACCCTCTCAATCTTTAACGCATGCAACCCTGACGGTCAAAAACAAACGATTTATTCACATCTTTGTCCAAATACAACGCACAACTATTGCAAGGTTGCTTAGCTGTGCCGCCGCTCGTTGCCAAGCATGGAGCTTCTCCTGCACAACGCTGACCCCAACGGTCGGTCAGGTTCTGGTCAGCCATGGCCGCCGTTACTTGTAGCTGGCTTTCTTGTTGCCCATCAGCTGCGCGTTCATAGTTTTGGGGTCACGGCGCCGTAGCGTCATTGAACTTGTGCGCAAACCCAAACAAAAAGCCGCTTGTTCAAAGCGGCTTTTTGCGATGAAGGCAACAAAAGAAGTGCTTCAGTCGCCCGACTTGTCTTCAGCGGCTGCCGCTTCAGGATCGGGCCGATCCACCAACTCGACAAAGGCCATGGGCGCGTTGTCGCCCACCCGAAAGCCCATCTTCAAGATGCGCGTGTAGCCACCGGGGCGCGCGTTGTAGCGCGGGCCAATTTCGGCAAACAGCTTGCGCACCACTTCATCGTCGCGCAGGCGGCTGAAGGCCAAACGGCGGTTGGCCACGGTGGCCACTTTGCCCAGCGTGATCAAAGGCTCGACGACGCGGCGCAGCTCTTTGGCCTTGGGCACCGTGGTTTTGATGGCTTCGTGGCGAAGCAGCGAAACGCACATGTTGCGAAACATCGCTTTGCGGTGCTCGCTGGTGCGATTGAGTTTACGAAGTCCGTGACGGTGACGCATGGTAAATACCTTTCATGTCTTTGAAGACCCTCGCCGTATCAGGTACGAGGGCGTGCGCTCAGGGCGCTTTGCTTTCCCAAGCGGCCGTCGCGGAACTGGCTTTGCCAGGCCGCCAACGGCGCTTGTTATCGCTTGTTATCCAAGCCTTGTGGCGGCCAGTTCTCCAACCGCGCACCTAGCGTCAAACCGCGCGAGGCCAGCACTTCTTTGATCTCGTTGAGCGACTTGCGGCCCAGGTTAGGCGTTTTGAGCAACTCGGTTTCGGTGCGCTGAATCAAATCACCGATGTAGTAGATGTTCTCGGCCTTGAGACAGTTGGCCGAACGAACCGTGAGCTCCAACTCGTCCACGGGGCGCATGAGGATCGGGTCGACCGGTGCCGAGCCTTGCGGCTTGTTGGCGTTGCTGCTTTTGGCAAACAAATCAACACCGTCTTGGCCTTCGAGTTGCGCAAACACGCGCAGCTGCTCGACCAAAATGCGGGCTGATTCGCGGATGGCTTCTTCGGGGCTGATGGCGCCGTTGGTTTCGATTTCCATCACCAACTTGTCGAGGTCGGTGCGCTGCTCAACGCGGGCGTTGTCCACCGCGTAGCTGACACGACGGATCGGCGAAAACGATGCGTCCAACACGATGCGGCCGATGGCTTTGGTGGGCTCGTCGCCCACACGGCGCATGGTGCCAGGCACGTAGCCACGGCCTTTTTCAACCTTGATCTGCATGTCGAGCTTGCCACCGTGGGCCAAGTGCGCGATCACGTGGTCGGGGTTGACGATTTCAACGTCATGCGGCGTTTGGATGTCGGCAGCGGTGACAGGGCCTTCGCCCTCTTTGCGCAGCACCAACGTCACTTCGTCGCGGTTGTGAAGGCGAAACACGACGCCCTTGAGGTTGAGCATCATGTGCACAACGTCTTCTTGCACACCGTCGATGGCGGAGTATTCGTGCAACACGCCAGCAATGGTCACTTCGGTGGGCGCGTGGCCCACCATCGACGACAACAACACGCGGCGCAGGGCGTTGCCCAGGGTGTGACCATAACCACGCTCAAAAGGCTCGAGCGTGACTTTGGCGCGGTGGCCACCCAGGGGTTCCACGTGTATGGCTTTGGGCTTGAGTAAATTCGTTTGCATCTGTCTTGTTCCTGTCGATACCCTCGGCTCGTTACACCGATAAGGCTGATGGGTTGAAGCAATTTCCTAAGGCCACGGCCCAAAGGCCTCAGCCCGCTTGTCTATTACCTCGAGTACAACTCGACGATCAGCGATTCGTTGATCTCAGCGCCAAACTCATCGCGGTCAGGCGACTTGGTGAACACGCCCTCGAGCTTGGGGCCGTCGACCTTGACCCACGCGGGCATGCCAACCGACTCGGCCAGCTTCATCGCGTCGATGATGCGCAATTGCGCTTTGGACTTTTCGCGCACGCTGACGGCGTCACCGGGCTTGACGGCGTACGACGCAATGTCAACGGGCTTGCCGTTGACCGTGATGGCGCGGTGCGACACCAATTGACGTGCTTCGGCGCGCGTGCTGGCGTAACCCATGCGGTACACCACGTTGTCCAGGCGCGACTCCAGGATGGTCAGCAAGTGAGCACCGGTGTTACCACGCTGGCGTGACGCCTCGGCAAAGTAACGGCGGAACTGGCGCTCCAGCACACCGTACATGCGTTTGACTTTTTGCTTCTCGCGCAGCTGCAAACCGTAGTCGCTGGTGCGTGAACCGCTGGTGCGGCCATGCTGACCGGGCTTGGTCTCGAACTTGGACTTGTCGCTGATGGCGCGTCGCGCGCTTTTCAGAAATAGATCGGTGCCCTCGCGTCGCGAGAGCTTGGCCTTGGGGCCCAGGTAACGTGCCACTTGTTTTCCTTTGAGACTGTCTGACGCAAGCAGCGGCTTGAAGTTTCAAGCCACCTTGCGCAAGTTCGGCGGGATGTTCTTGTTGGAGCGTCCGAACGGTGGTTAAAGAGAGAAAGAGAAACTAAACAATCAAATGCGGCGACGCTTTTGAGGGCGGCAACCGTTGTGCGGCACCGGGGTGACGTCAGAAATCATGGTGATGCGAATGCCAAGCGACGCCAGCGCGCGCACCGACGACTCGCGGCCAGGGCCCGGGCCCTTGATGCGCACGTCGAGGTTCTTGATGCCTTGCTCTTGCGCGGCACGGCCGGCGTTTTCAGCCGCCACCTGCGCTGCAAAAGGCGTGCTCTTGCGCGAACCTTTAAAACCCTGGCCACCGCTGGACGCCCACGAGAGCGCGCCGCCTTGGCGGTCGGTGATGGTGATGATGGTGTTGTTGAACGACGCGTGCACGTGCGCAATGCCGTCAGCCACGTTCTTGCGAACTTTTTTGCTGACGCGACGTGCTGCGGCGTTAAGAGGGGCTTTTGCCATGGTGGGTGTGTCCTAGGATGCGGTGCAGAGCGACGAAGCGGTGCTTTACTTCTTGATCACGGCGCCCGATTTGCGGGGGCCTTTGCGCGTGCGAGCATTGGTTTTGGTGCGCTGGCCACGCACGGGCAAGCCGCGACGGTGACGCAGGCCACGGTAGCAGCCGAGGTCCATCAAACGTTTGATGTTGATCGACATTTCGCGGCGCAGGTCGCCCTCGATCGTCATGCGACCGATTTCTTCACGAATCTTTTCAAGATCGCCGTCGTTCAGGTCTTTGATCTTCTTCGAGTACGGAATGCCCGCAGCGTCGCAAATTTTTTGCGCCGTGCAGCGGCCAATGCCGTAAATGGAAGTCAAGCCGATTTCAGCGTGCTTGTGCGGGGGAATGTTGATACCAGCAATGCGTGCCATGGTTTTCTTTCAATGTCCTGTGCGAGGGGGAATCAACCCTGACGCTGCTTGTGGCGTGGGTCGGTGCAAATCACGCGCACGACACCATTGCGTCGGATGACTTTGCAGTTGCGACACATTTTTTTAACCGATGCCGAGACTTTCATGCGCTTCTCCTAAACCTTTTGATCGTTTTGCTGCTTGGCCCGTGCGTCGTCTTTCGACACGGCCTTTAGCTCTTGAACGATGCCTTTTTCAACAATGACTCGTATTGGTGGCTCATGATGTAGCTTTGAACTTGCGCCCAAAAGTCCATCGTGACCACCACGATGATCAACAACGACGTGCCGCCGAAATAGAACGGCACGTTGTACTTCAATGTCAGAAACTCGGGCAACAAACACACCAGCGTGATGTAGATGGCGCCAGCCAGCGTCAAGCGGGCCAAGATGCGATCAATGAAGCGTGCGGTCTGGTCACCCGGGCGAATGCCTGGGATGAACGCACCACTCTTCTTCAAGTTGTCGGCCGTTTCTTTGCTGTTGAACACCAGCGCGGTGTAGAAGAAGCAGAAGAAAACAATCATGGCTGCATACAGCATGACGTAGATGGGCTGCCCCGGCGACAAAGCCGACGACACGTCTTTGAGCGTGCGCGTGAGCCAGCTGTCGGACTGGCTGGTGGCAAACCAACCCACGATAGTCGCCGGCAGCAAAATGATCGACGAGGCAAAAATCGGCGGGATCACGCCCGACATGTTGAGCTTGAGCGGCAGGTGCGTTGACTGGCCTGCATACACCTTGTTGCCCACCTGGCGCTTGGCGTAGTTGACCAAAATCTTGCGCTGCCCGCGCTCGATGAACACCACTGCGAAGGTCACAAAAGCGATCAGACCGATGATGATGATGGCCACCGGGATGCCCATGGCGCCGGTGCGAATCAACTCAAACAGGCCACCCACGGCGCTTGGCAAGCCTGCGGCAATGCCCGCAAAAATCAGGATGGAGATGCCGTTGCCCAAGCCACGCTCGGTGATTTGTTCACCCAACCACATCATGAACATGGTGCCCGCCACCAAGCTGGCGATGGCAGTGACCCGAAAACCGAGGCCAGGCGAGATCACCAACCCAGCTGAGCTTTCTAGCGCAATGGCGATGCTCGCCGACTGAAACAGCGCCAAGCCCAGCGTGCCGTAACGCGTGTACTGCGTGATCTTGCGGCGACCACTTTCGCCTTCTTTCTTGAGCGACTCGAGCGACGGCACCACGTACGTCATCAATTGCATGATGATCGACGCACTGATGTACGGCATGATGCCCAGCGCAAAAATGGAGAAGCGCTCGAGCGCGCCACCCGAAAACATGTTGAACATGTCCAGGATGCCGCCACTTTGCGTTTTGAACAACTGCCGCAGCTGGTCGGGGTCGATGCCCGGCACCGGGATGTGCGTGCCAATGCGGTAAACGAGCAGTGCAGCAAGCAAGAACACAAGACGGCGAGATAAGATCGCCGTACTTGCCGCTCTTGGCCAGTTGCTGTGCGTTGGTTGCCACTTCTTGTGTGCTTTCGAAGGCGCTGGTGCCGCTTAGGCGACAGAGCCGCCAGCGGCTTCAATCATGGCCTTGGCGCCGGCTGTGGCACCCAAACCATGCACCGCCACTTTGCGTGTCAGCTCGCCGGTTTTGACGACACGAACGTTGCGCGCCAACACGCCCACCAAGCCTGCTTGCTTGAGCGTGAGCAGGTTGACTTCGGCTCGCGTCCAGGCGCTGCAAGTCGGTGAGGGTGATTTCGTCCACGTAGGGCTTGTTCATCGACTTGAAGCCACGCTTGGGCAAGCGACGCTGCAGCGGCATCTGGCCGCCTTCAAAGCCAACCTTGTGGAAACCACCGGCGCGCGACTTTTGGCCTTTGTGGCCACGGCCCGCTGTTTTGCCCAGGCCCGAGCCAATGCCACGGCCCACGCGACGGCGTGCTTTTTTGCTGCCCGCTGGGGGCTTGATGGTATTGAGTTCCATGTTCAGATCACCTTGACCAGGTATGCAACCTTGTTGATCATGCCGCGCACCGAAGGCGTGTCTTCGAGCGTGCGCTGGCTGTTGAGGCGGCGCAAGCCCAGGCCACGCACGGTGTCACGGTGCGACTGCAGGGTGCCGGCGATGCTTCGCACGAGCTTGACGGTGAGGGTTTTCTTATCGGCCATAACGATGGTCTTTCGAGAGAGGGTCAGCCCAAGATTTCTTCGACTGTTTTGCCGCGCTTGGCAGCAACTTCAGCCGGAGTGGTCGAGCGCTTGAGCGCGTCCATCGTGGCACGCACCAAGTTGTACGGGTTGGTCGAGCCCAGGCATTTAGCGACGATGTCGGTGATGCCCATGACTTCGAATACAGCGCGCATCGGGCCGCCAGCAATGATGCCTGTGCCTGCGGGGGCAGGCATCATCAGCACTTTGGCGGCGCCGTGTTGGCCCCGAACGTTGTGCTGGATCGTGCCATTGCGCAGCGACACGCGAATCATTTCGCGACGTGCACCTTCCATGGCCTTTTGCACAGCAACAGGCACCTCTTTGGCCTTGCCTTTGCCCATGCCAATGCGGCCGTCGCCATCACCGACCACGGTGAGGGCAGCAAAACTCATGGTGCGGCCGCCTTTGACCACCTTGGTGACGCGGTTGACCGCAATCATCTTTTCTTTGAGACCGTCCTCATTGGCTTCGGCCTGGGCGCGAGGTTGAAACTTTGCCATCTGACTGTTCCTAAATTCGTGACGTCATCAGAACTGAAGGCCGGCTTCACGCGCGGCCTCGGCCAGCGCTTTGACGCGGCCATGGTATGCAAAACCAGCGCGGTCGAACGCAACGCGCTCAACACCGGCGGCCTTGGCTTTTTCAGCAATGCGCTTGCCCACGGCTGCGGCCGCAGCGGCATTGCCACCCTTGCCATTGCCACCAAGCTGGGTGCGCACGTCTTTTTCGGCGGTGGACGCACTGGCCAACACCTTGGCGCCATCTTCGGAGATGACGCTGGCGTAGATGTGCAAGTTGGTGCGGAACACCGTCAGGCGTGCCACGCGGTTGAGGGCAATGCGCACCCGCGTTTGACGCGAGCGGCGCAGGCGAGATTCTTTTTTGGTGATGGTGGTCATCGCAGCCTCTTACTTCTTCTTCGTCTCTTTGAGGGTTACGCGCTCATCGGCGTAACGGATGCCCTTGCCCTTGTAGGGCTCGGGCGGACGGAAGGCACGCACCTCGGCGGCCACTTGGCCCACCGACTGGCGGTCAGCGCCTTTGATGATGATCTCGGTTTGGGTCGGTGTCTCGACCTTCACACCGGCGGGCATTTCTTTGACCACGGGGTGCGAAAAACCGATTTGCAAATTGAGCTTTTGGCCTTGGGCTTGGGCACGAAAGCCCACACCCACCAGCGTCAGCTTCTTCTCGAAGCCTTTGGTGGAGCCGTTGACCATGTTGTTGACCAGCGCACGCATGGTGCCGCTCATCGCATTGGCCTCGGCCGAATCGCCCACAGGCGCGAAGGAGATGACATCGCCTTCGTGCTTGATGGTGACCAGCTTGTTGACGGCCAAGGGTGAGCGCGCCCACAGCGCCCTTGACGCTGATCTGCTCGGCCGTCAATTTGACCTCAGCGCCCTTGGGCACCGTGATCGGCATTTTTCCTACGCGTGACATGTCAATAACCTCGATTAGGATTCACGGACCATGCGGGCCGCCGCCGGGCCGCTCCCAAGGCGGACCAGCCCCCTTGGGGGGCAGCGAACATAGTGAGCGTGGGGGCCATAGTTAGGCAACCAGGCACAGCACTTCGCCACCGGTGCCGGTGGCGCGGGCCTTGCGGTCGGTCATCACACCCTTGGGTGTGGTGACGATGGCAACACCCAAACCGTTCATGATTTGGGGAATGTCGTGGCGGCCTTTGTAGACACGCAAGCCAGGGCGACTGACGCGCTCGATGCGCTCAATCACCGGGCGACCGGCGTAGTACTTGAGCGAGATTTCAAGCTCGCGCTTGGCATCGCCTTTGATCGCAAAGCCGTCGATGTAGCCTTCGTCCTTGAGGACTTGGGCGATCGCCACTTTGAGTTTGGACGCTGGCATGCTCACCACAGGCTTGGCAACGCTTTGGGCGTTGCGAATGCGGGTCAACATGTCGGCGATCGGGTCACTCATGCTCATGTGAATTGCTCCTCTTGCGTGCCGATCACCAGCTCGCCTTGACGACGCCGGGGATATCGCCTTTGAAGGCGAGGTCGCGAATCTTGCTACGGCCCAGGCCAAACTTGCGGAACGTGCCGCGTGGACGCCCCGTCAGGGCGCAGCGGTTGCGCAACCGGGTGGGGTAGGCGTTGCGCGGAAGCTTTTGCAGCTCGAGGCGCGCACGGTAACGCTCCTGGTCGCTGTTTTTGGCGCTGTCGGCAATGCCCTTCAGCTCCGCATACTTCTTGGCGAACTTAGCCACCAGCGCTTCGCGCTTGGACTCACGTTGAATAAGCGAAAGTTTGGCCACGCTTGTGTCCTTAGTTCTTGAACGGGAAGCGAAACGCTGTCAGCAGCGCTTTGCACTCTTCGTCGGTCTTGGCGCTGGTGGTGATGCTGATGTTCATGCCACGCAGTGCGTCGATCTTGTCGTAATCGATTTCGGGAAAAATGATTTGTTCTTTAACGCCCGTGTTGTAGTTGCCACGGCCGTCAAACGCACGGCCCGAGATACCCCGGAAGTCGCGCACACGCGGCAGGGCCACGGTGACAAAGCGATCGAGAAACTCGTACATTCGGGTGCCACGCAGGGTGACCATGGTGCCGATGGGCACACCGTCACGAACCTTGAAGTTGGCGATGGCTTTTTTAGTGACCGTGACCACAGGCTTTTGGCCCGAGATCTTGGCCAGGTCGCTCACCGCGCTGTCCATCACCTTTTTGTCGGCAACGGCCTCGCTCACGCCCATGTTGAGCGTGATCTTGGTGAGGCGTGGCGCCTGCATCACTGACTTGTAGCCAAACTGCTTGACCAGCGCGGGAACGATCTTCTCGCGGTACTCGGTCTGCAGACGCGACACAGCCTTGCCAACGTTGGCGGGGCCCGCCTTGGCATTGCTCGTCGAGCCCTTTTCTTTGGGCGCTTTTTTCTCTTTAGGAGCTTGCTTCTCAGCCATGACTTTTCCCTAAACCTTGCGCGTTAAGCTTTGATTTCGGCGCCGCTGGAGCGGTACACCCGAACCGCGTTGTCGCGGGTTTTGCGGGCGCGCTTCTCGTCGTCGGTGAGCATCTTCATGGCGACGCGGTCGGCCTTGCCGGTGGCGGCGTTGAAGATGGCGATGTTCGACTGGTGAATGGACATGGTCTTGTCAACCACGCCACCCGTCGTGCCCTTCATCGGGTTGGGCTTGACGTGCTTTTTGGCCACGTTCACACCCTCGACGATGAGGCGCTCTTCGTCAACACGCTGCGTGACGGTGCCACGCTTGCCTTTGTCGCGACCGGTCAACACGATGACCGAATCGCCTTTGCGAATCTTGTTCATGCTTGTATGTCCTGCTGTGGGGGCTTCGACGCCTGGGCGTTAAAGCACTTCGGGCGCCAGCGACACGATCTTCATGAAGCGCTCGGTGCGCAACTCGCGCGTCACCGGGCCGAAGATGCGCGTGCCGATCGGCTCGAGCTTGGCATTGAGCAGCACCGCTGCGTTGCCATCAAACTTAACCAGCGAACCGTCGGGGCGACGAACGCCCTTGGCGGTGCGAACGACGACGGCCGAATAGACCTCGCCTTTTTTCACCCGACCACGCGGCGCGGCTTCTTTGATGGAAACCTTGATGACATCACCGATGCCGGCATAGCGACGCTTGGAGCCGCCCAGCACTTTGATGCACATGACGGTTTTGGCGCCAGTGTTGTCCGCGACGTCTAGCCGCGATTGCATTTGGATCATTTTTCACCCCAACTTAACCGTCTCACCCCTGTGAAACTGTCAGTCTTGGGCCCGTGGATTGGGCAAACTCTTGGGGGTTGGCTGCGAACCCTTCGGCGCTCATGCGTGGCATGGACCAAAAGATAACTTCAGCGCCCTCGTGAGCGAAGCCTGTGATTATGGCACGAAATTGTGAGGCCTGCAACGCCCACCGCTGGTATTTGGTAGGGGCTGCAGCCCAAGTTGCAATCAAGGGGTGAACACCCCTGGGTTGCGTTCGGCCGCATGCGGCCCCGAATGCGGCCGACTGCGGTTGAGCGTGGCTTAAGCGGCTTTGGCTTGGCCCAGCATGGTGCCAGCGTCAGACACCTCAAACTTGCCTGGGCCTTCAACGTTGAGCGTTTTGACGACGCCGTCTTTGATCAACATCGAGTAGCGGTTGGACCGCAAACCCATGCCACGCGCCGTCAAGTCGAGCGTCAAACCCGTGGCCTTGGCAAAGTCGGCGCTGCCGTCGGCCAGCATGCGCACCTTGCCGGCGGTTTTTTGGTCGCGCGCCCATGCGCCCATGACGAAGGCGTCGTTGACCGAGACACACCAGATTTCGTCGACACCAGCGGCTTTCAGGTCATTGAAGTGCTGCACGTAGCCTGGCACGTGCTTGGCCGAGCACGTGGGGGTGTAGGCGCCTGGCAGGGCAAACACAGCGATGGTTTTGCCGGCCGTGGCCTTGCTCACGTCCACCGGGTTGGGGCCGATCGAGCAGCCGTTGCCTTCAACTTCTGAAAACTCCATCAGGGTGCTGGAAGGAATCTTGTCGCCAACTTTGATCATGGGTTTCTCCTTGATTTAGACCGACTTGGCCTTTTCAACCAAGCGTGTTGCCACCCAATTTTTGGTTTTGGACAGCGGTCGGCTTTCGGTGATTTCAACCATGTCGCCCATTTTGTACTCGCCCGTTTCGTCGTGGGCGTGGTACTTGGCCGAGCGCATGACGATTTTGCCGTAGAGCTCGTGCTTGACGCGGCGCTCGACCATCACGGTGATGGTCTTGGTGCGCTTGTCGCTGACGACACGGCCCACGAGGGTGCGAACAACCTTGACTTTGGCCGGTGCGGCTGCGGTGGCGGTAGCGGTGGTCGTTCATTTCGCGGCTTCCTTCTTCTTCTGGGCCAAGATCGTGCGGGCACGGGCGATGTCACGACGGGTCTGACGAATGGTTGAGGTGTTGCTCAACTGTTGCGTCGCCTTCTTCATGCGCAGGCCGAAATGCGCTTTGAGCAACTCGGAGATTTCTTTCTCGAGCGCCGCCACGTCTTTGCCACGGAGTTCAGATGCATTCATGTTCAAAAGCTTTCAATCAGGTGCCCACTTGGCGAGCCACGAAGATGCACTTGAGCGGCAGCTTGGCAGCGGCCAACAAGAAGGCTTCGCGCGCCAAAGGCTCGGGCACACCATTGATTTCGTAAATAACCTTGCCGGGCTGGATCTCAGCCACGTAGTACTCGGGGTTGCCCTTGCCGTTACCCATGCGGACTTCGGCTGGCTTTTTGGAGATGGGCTTGTCCGGGAACACGCGAATGAAGATGCGACCACCGCGCTTGATGTGACGCGAAATGGCGCGACGCGCCGCCTCGATCTGGCGCGCCGTGAGGCGGCCGCGCTCGGTGGATTTGAGCCCAAATTCGCCGAAGGACACCGCAGCGCCACGCGTGGCGAGGCCCGTGTTGCGGCCCTTCTGCTCCTTGCGGTACTTGCGTCGTGCAGGTTGCAGCATGAGTCTTATTCTCCTTTGCCACCGGACGCGGGTCCGGTTGACGGTGTGCCAGGAGCAACCGCTTTGCGCACGCGCTTGATGGTTGCTTTGGGAGCGGCTGCGCCACCAGCGTCGGCTGGCTTGTCACCACCCACGGGTGCAGCGTCGCGCGGCGTGCGGCGTGGGCCACCGGGACCACCAGGGCCACCGTAGCCGCCGGGGCCACCAGGACCGCCGGGGCCACCAGGGCGGGGGCCGCGGCGTGGGCGACGGTCGTCCTCGCCGCTTGGGCCATCGGTCTTGCCAGCTTGGGGCGTCTCGCCAGCGCCCAAACGGTCGCCGCGGTAAACCCAAACCTTGACACCGATGATGCCGTAGGTTGTTTTGGCTTCAGAAAAGCCGTAATCGATGTCTGCCTTGAGCGTGTGCAGTGGCACACGGCCTTCGCGGTACCACTCGGTGCGAGCAATCTCGATGCCGTTCAAGCGGCCAGCGCTCATGATCTTGATGCCCTGGGCACCCAAGCGCATGGCGTTTTGCATCGAGCGCTTCATGGCGCGACGGAACATGATGCGTTTTTCGAGCTGCTGCGTGATCGAGTCGGCAATGAGTTGCGCGTCGATCTCGGGCTTGCGAACTTCTTCGATGTTCACGGCAACTGGCACGCCCAAACGGCGGCTGAGTTCGGCCTTGAGCGCCTCGATGTCCTCGCCTTTTTTGCCGATCACCACACCCGGGCGTGCCGAGTAAATGGTGATGCGCGCGTTTTTGGCGGGGCGCTCGATCAAAACTTTGGAGACGGCGGCGTTTTTGAGCTTCTTCTTCAAGTACTCACGAACGTCGAGGTCTTCGGCGAGCATGGTGGCGAAGTTTTTGCTGTTGGCAAACCAACGCGAAGCCCACTGACGGGTCACCGGCAAACGAAAGCCGATTGGGTGGATTTTTTGTCCCATGGTGTTCCTTAGGCCTCAGTTGCCAACCGTCACGTAGATGTGACACGTACCCTTGACGATGCGTGCGCCGCGCCCTTTGGCCCGTGCGCCCGATCGCTTCAGCGACGTGCCTTGCTCGACGTAAATGGTTTTGATGCGCAGTGCATCGATGTCGGCGCCGTCGTTGTGCTCGGCGTTGGCAATGGCGCTGTCGAGCGCCTTGAGCACAATGCCAGCCGCCTTCTTCTGCGTGAAGCGCAGGATGTTGCGAGCGTGTTCGACGTTTTTGCCGCGAACAAGGTCAGCCACCAGCCGACCCTTGTCAGCTGACAGTCGCACACCTCGAACGATCGATTGAGTTTCCATAATTTGCTACTCCAACCAAGCCGTGGCCGCAGAGGCGCCAAAGCCGTGCAGTGGGTGGTTCATTTCTTGACGACTTTTTTGTCCGCGGGGTGACCCTTGAACGTGCGCGTGAGCGCGAACTCGCCAAGCTTGTGGCCGACCATTTGGTCGCTCACGTAAAGCGGGACGTGCTGTTTGCCGTTGTGCACCGCGATGGTCAAACCAATGAACTCGGGCAGGATCGTTGAGCGGCGCGACCAGGTCTTGATCGGCTTTTTGTCTTTGTTGGCTGAAGCTTTTTCAACTTTGGCCATCAAATGGTGATCAACAAACGGACCCTTCTTGAGTGAACGTGTCATGGCTGTGTCCGCCCGGCCGCCCGAAGGGCACAGAACACCCCCGTGGGGGGCAGCGAATGAAATGAGCGTGGGGGCATCATGTCAGGTCCTCTTACTTTTTACGACGCGAAACGATGAACGTTTGCGTGCGTTTGTTGCTGCGGGTGCGGTAGCCCTTGGTGAGCGTGTTCCACGGCGACACAGGTGCACGACCCTCGCCGGTGCGGCCTTCGCCGCCGCCGTGCGGGTGATCCACCGGGTTCATGGCCACGCCACGAACCGTCGGGCGAATGCCGCGCCAACGTTTGGCGCCGGCTTTGCCGTAGTGCTGCAGGCTGTGCTCTTCGTTGCTGACCTCGCCAATGGTGGCGCGGCAGTCGATGTGGATCTTGCGGACCTCGCCCGAGCGCAAACGAATCTGCGCGTAGGTGCCTTCACGCGCCATCAGCGTGACAGCAGCACCGGCTGAGCGCGCAATCTGTGCGCCCTTGCCAGGCATCATCTCGACGCAATGAATGGTGGAGCCCACGGGGATGTTGCGGATCGGCAGCGTGTTGCCGGCCTTGATGGGTGCCTCAGCGCCCGACAAGACGGTGGAACCCACTTCGAGACCACGCGGCGCAATGATGTAGCGACGCTCGCCGTCGGCGTAGCACAGCAACGCAATGTGGGCGGTGCGGTTGGGGTCGTACTCGATCGTTTCGACTTTGGCCGGAATCGCGTCTTTGTTGCGACGGAAATCAACGATGCGGTAGTGGTGCTTGTGACCACCACCCTTGTGGCGCATCGTGATGTGACCGTTGTTGTTGCGGCCCGCATTTTGAATTTGCGGCTCGAGCAACGAAGCCTCGGGCTTGCCCTTGTGCAGGTGCTTGTGCACCACCTTGACCACGCCACGGCGGCCGGGCGAGGTGGGTTTGACTTTAACGATCGCCATTTATGCTGACTCCCCAGAGAAGTTGAGCTCTTGCCCAGCTTGCAGCGAGACGTAGGCTTTCTTGATGTGGTCGCGACGGCCAATGGTGCGGCCAAAGCGCTTGGTCTTGCCCTTTTGGTTCACGGTTTGAACCGACGTGACATTGACCTTGAACATCATCTCTACCGCAGCCTTGATCTCGGGCTTGGTGGCGTCGCGCAGCACCTTGAAGAGCACTTGGTTGCGCTTCTCGGCAACCATCGTGGCTTTCTCGGAAATGATCGGGGCGACCAGCACTTGGGCCAGGCGGCCTTCGTTGAACTTGGTAGGGGTAGCGCTCATGCGTACATCTCCTTGAGCTGCTCGACTGCGCCTTTGGTGACCAGCACCTTTTTGTAGAACACGAGCGACAGCGGATCGGCGTAACGAGGCTCGGTCACGAAGACGTTGGCCAGGTTGCGCGACGCCAGCAGCAGGTTGTCGTCCACGTTGTCGGCAATGACGAGCACCGAGTCGAGACCCATCGATTTGAACTTTTGCGCCAAGAGTTTGGTCTTGGGCGCGTCCACGCTGAACGAGTCAACGATGGCCAGGCGGCCGTCACGGGCCAGCTTGGACAAGATGGCGGCCATGCCGGCGCGATACATCTTTTTGTTGATCTTGTGCGAGAAGTTTTCGTCGGGCGAATTGGGGAAAATCCGACCACCGCCACGCCACAGGGGCGACGACGTCATACCCGCACGGGCGTTGCCGGTGCCCTTTTGGCGAAACGGCTTTTTGGTGGAGTGGTGCACTTCGGCGCGCGTCAACTGCTTGCGCGTGCCTTGGCGTGCGTTGGCCTGGTAAGCCACCACAATTTGGTGCACCAGCGCTTCGTTGTATTCGCGAGCAAACACGGTGTCGGGCACGTCGAAACTGCCGTTGGCCTTGCCTTGTTCGTTCAAGACTTCGAGTTGCATCACGCAGCTCCTTTCTTGGCAGCCGCTGCAGCCGTGGCCGCAACCTCGCCCTTGCTGGGCGCGCGCACCGCGTGGCGAACCACGACATGGCCGTTTTTGGAGCCAGGCACAGCACCACGAACCAGCAGCAAGGAGCGCGCTTCGTCGATGCGAACGATGTCGAGGTTTTGGGTGGTGACGGTGTCGTCGCCCATGTGGCCCGTCATCTTCTTGCCAGGGAACACGCGGCCCGGATCTTGCGCCATCGAAATCGAACCAGGCACGTTGTGCGAACGGCTGTTACCGTGCGACGCGCGCTGCGATTTGAAGTTGTGACGTTTGATGGTGCCGGCAAAACCCTTGCCGATGGACGTGCCCTGCACGTCCACGCGCTGGCCTGCGGCGAAGATGGTGACCGGCACCACGGCGCCTGCCTGGTACTGGCCAGCCACGTCGGCGGGCACGCGGAATTCTTTAAGCACTTGGCCAGCTTCAACGCCGGCTTTGGCAAAGTGACCGGCTTCGGCTTTGGTGACGCGCGTGGCGCGACGCTTACCAAAGGCCACCTGAACGGCGCAATAGCCGTCGGTTGTGTCGGTCTTGACTTGGGCAACGCGGTTGTTGGACACGTCCAGCACCGTCACAGGGATGGCAGCGCCATCGTCTGTGAAGATGCGCATCATGCCCACCTTGCGGCCCAGCAAACCAATGCGGTTGCTTAGACTCATGTTTGTACTCCGCCCTCTTGGGAAGGCTGGTTAACGACGCCCGACATCGATTGGCCGGACTGACGGTGCAAGTCGTGAAGACCTTGCTTGTTTTGCTTGGTGTGACCCAGCAAGCCCGCGATTCTAGCAGGAGCCGCAGAAAGTCTGCAATCCCTGCTAGGTCGCCATGTCTAACGGCTGCTGGTTACTGCAGCTTGATCTCTACGTCCACACCGGCTGGCAAATCCAGCTTCATCAGCGCGTCAACGGTTTTGTCGGTCGGGTCCACGATGTCCATCAAACGCTGGTGCGTGCGAATTTCGAACTGGTCGCGGCTCGTCTTGTTGACGTGAGGCGAGCGCAGGATGTCAAAACGCTGCATGCGCGTCGGCAAGGGCACGGGGCCCTTGACGATGGCGCCCGTGCGCTTGGCGGTGTCCACAATCTCAAGGGCCGACTGGTCGATGAGTTTGTAGTCAAACGCCTTGAGGCGGATGCGAATCTTTTGCTTTTGCATGGTCGTTTCAGCCTTATTCGATGATTTTGGCCACGACGCCAGCGCCCACGGTGCGGCCGCCCTCGCGGATGGCAAAGCGCAAGCCCTCTTCCATCGCAATCGGGTTGATCAGCTTCACCGTGATGCTCACGTTGTCACCCGGCATCACCATCTCTTTGTCCTTGGGCAGCTCCACCGCGCCCGTCACGTCCGTCGTGCGGAAGTAAAACTGCGGCCGGTAGTTGTTGAAGAACGGCGTGTGACGGCCACCCTCCTCTTTGCTCAGCACGTAGATCTCGGCCGTGAAGTGCGTGTGCGGCTTCACGCTGCCGGGCTTGCACAGCACCTGACCGCGCTGCACATCCTCGCGCTTGGTGCCGCGCAGCAAAATGCCCACGTTGTCACCCGCTTGACCCTGGTCCAGCAACTTGCGGAACATCTCCACGCCCGTGCAGATCGTCTTCTGTGTGGCGGCAATGCCCACAATCTCAATCTCTTCACCCACCTTGACAATGCCGCGCTCCACGCGACCCGTCACCACCGTGCCACGGCCCGAGATCGAGAACACGTCCTCAACGGGCATCAAGAACGCACCGTCAATGGCACGCTCGGGCGTCGGGATGTAGCTGTCGAGTGCGTCGGCCAGCTTCATGATGGCTTGCTCACCCAGCTCGCCCTTGTCACCCTCCATCGCCAGCTTGGCGCTGCCGTGGATGATGGGGGTCTTGTCGCCGGGGAAGTCGTACTTGTCCAGCAGCTCGCGCACTTCCATCTCCACCAGCTCCAGCAGCTCGGCGTCGTCCACCATGTCGCATTTGTTCAAAAACACGATGATGTAAGGCACGCCCACTTGGCGGGCCAACAAAATGTGCTCGCGCGTCTGCGGCATCGGGCCGTCAGCGGCCGAACACACCAGAATGGCGCCGTCCATCTGCGCAGCACCCGTGATCATGTTCTTCACGTAGTCGGCGTGGCCGGGGCAATCCACGTGCGCGTAGTGACGGTTGGCCGTCTCGTACTCGACGTGTGCGGTGTTGATCGTGATGCCGCGCGCCTTCTCTTCGGGCGCTGCGTCAATCTGGTCGTAGGCCTTCGCCTCACCACCAAACTTCGCCGCCAGCACCGACGTGATCGCCGCCGTCAGCGTCGTCTTGCCGTGATCCACGTGCCCAATCGTCCCCACGTTCACGTGCGGCTTGGTACGTTCAAATTTGCCTTTTGCCATGATTCAATTCTCCGAAAAAGAGCTGTGCCCGTATGTGTTTAAGGTTTCCAGCACGGGCCTGCCACGGGCAGCTGACCCACCGCAAACGCGGCGCCAAAGACCAACTTAAAAATTACTTTGCGCGCGAGGTGATGATTGCGTCGGCCACGTTCTTGGGTGCTTCGCTGTAATGCTTGAACTCCATCGTGTACGTGGCGCGGCCTTGCGACATCGAACGCAACGTGGTCGAGTAGCCAAACATCTCAGACAGCGGCACCTCGGCCTTGATGACCTTGCCACCACCGGGGATGTCGTCCATGCCTTGCACCATGCCGCGGCGTGACGACAAATCGCCCATCACGTTGCCGGCGTAGTCTTCGGGCGTCTCGACCTCAACGGCCATCATCGGCTCCAAGATCACGGGGCTGGCCTTGCGGCAGCCGTCTTTGAAGCCAAACGAAGCGGCCATCTTGAAGGCGTTTTCGTTCGAGTCCACCTCGTGGTACGAACCGAAGGTGAGCGTGACCTTGACGTCCACCACCGGGAAGCCGGCCAACACCCCTGCGGGCAGCGAATCTTCCACACCCTTGCGCACGGCAGGGATGAACTCGCGTGGCACCACGCCGCCTTTGATGGCGTCGACAAACTCAAAGCCCTTGCCCGGCTCTTGCGGCTCGACCGTCAGCACCACGTGCCCGTACTGGCCCTTGCCGCCCGACTGGCGCACAAACTTGCCTTCGACGTCCGACACCGACTTGCGAATGGTCTCGCGGTAAGCAACTTGGGGCTTGCCCACGTTGGCTTCCACGCCAAACTCGCGCTTCATGCGGTCGACGATGATCTCGAGGTGCAGCTCGCCCATGCCCGAGATGATGGTCTGGCCTGACTCTTCGTCGGAGCGCACACGGAACGACGGGTCTTCTTGCGCCAAGCGGCCCAAAGCAACGCCCATTTTTTCTTGGTCGGCTTTGGTCTTGGGCTCCACGGCCTGTGAAATCACGGGCTCGGGGAAGATCATTTTTTCGAGCGTGATGATCGAATCCGGGTCGCACAGGGTTTCGCCCGTGGTCACGTCTTTCAGGCCCACGCAGGCGGCGATGTCGCCGGCCAAAATTTCTTTGATCTCTTCGCGCTGGTTGGCGTGCATCTGCAAGATGCGGCCGATGCGCTCTTTCTTGCCACGGATCGGGTTGTAGACCGAGTCGCCGCTCTTGAGCACACCCGAGTACACGCGCACAAACGTGAGCTGGCCCACGTACGGGTCGGTCATCAGCTTGAACGCGAGCGCCGCAAACTTGGCCTCGTCGGTGCGCTCACGCACCACCGGCTTGTCGTCGTCGTCGGTGCCAGGCACGGGTGGGATGTCAGCTGGCGACGGCATGAAGTCGATCACGCCGTCGAGCATGCGCTGCACGCCCTTGTTCTTGAAGGCACTGCCGCAGAACATGGGTTGAATCTCGGCGCCGATGGTGCGCGTGCGAATGCCGTGCTTGATCTCTTCCTCGGTCAGGTCGCCCGACTCGAGGTACTTGTTCATCAGTTCTTCGCTGGCTTCGGCGGCGGCCTCGACCATGTTCTCGCGCCACTTCTTGGCGTCGACCAGCAGGTTGGCAGGGATCTCTTGGTATTCAAACTTCATGCCCTGCGAAGCCTCGTCCCAGATGATGGCCTTCATCTTGATGAGGTCGATCACGCCGGTGAAGGTGTCTTCGGCACCGATGGGCACCACGATGGGCACGGGGTTGGCCTTGAGGCGCGACTTCATCTGGTCGTAGACCTTGTAGAAGTTGGCACCGGTGCGGTCCATCTTGTTGACAAAGGCCAAGCGGGGCACTTTGTACTTGTTGGCCTGGCGCCAAACGGTCTCGGATTGCGGCTGCACGCCGCCCACGGCGCAATACACCATGCAGGCGCCGTCGAGCACGCGCATCGAGCGCTCCACCTCGATGGTGAAGTCGACGTGGCCAGGCGTGTCAATGATGTTGATGCGATGCTCGGGCGAAGCCAAGTCCATGCCCTTCCAGAAGCAGGTGGTCGCAGCCGACGTGATCGTGATGCCACGCTCTTGCTCTTGCTCCATCCAGTCCATCGTGGCGGCGCCATCGTGCACTTCACCGATTTTGTGGTTCACACCGGTGTAGAACAAGATGCGCTCGGTGGTGGTGGTTTTACCAGCATCGATGTGCGCAGAGATACCGATGTTGCGGTAGCGCTCGATGGGGGTCTTGCGGGCCATGGTCTAACTCCATATGCGTGCGGCATTGGCTTGCGTCTTTTGAACTGCCAAGCGCCGAGCGCGGTGATTTCAGTGATTCTCAAATGGGGGCGATTGGCATCAAACCAACCGCCCACCTCAGCCAAGGTGGCTGGCTTAGAAGCGGAAGTGCGAAAACGCCTTGTTCGCCTCGGCCATGCGGTGCACCTCGTCGCGCTTTTTCATCGCACCGCCACGGCCTTCGGAGGCCTCGAGCAGCTCGTTGGCCAGGCGCGCCGCCATGGATTTTTCACCCCGCTTGCGGGCCGACTCTTTGAGCCAGCGCATGGCCAAGGCCACACGGCGCACGGGGCGCACTTCAACGGGCACCTGGTAGTTGGCACCACCCACGCGGCGGGATTTAACCTCGACCATCGGCTTGACGTTGTTGAGGGCCGTCAAAAAGATCTCCATCGGATCTTTGCTGGCTTTTTTCTCAACCTGCTCGAGGGCGCCATAAATGATGCGCTCGGCCACGGCTTTTTTGCCGGACTCCATCACCACGTTCATGAACTTGGACAGATCGATCGATCCGTATTTGGGATCGGGCAGGATTTCCCGTTTGGGGACTTCGCGACGACGCGGCATATCTTTCTCGCTTTCTTGGTTTCAGTTGATGCACGCTTTGCAACGCACACCTTGGGCCACCATCGGGGCAACCCACTTACTCGACGAACGCACCATGCGCCCGTCGCGGTGGCAGCTTTAAAAGTGCTGCCGAACTTCAAAACCTTGGGCACCGGGGCCGCCATGCAGCGGCCGGTGCGAGCCCGGCAGCTTGACGCCACCGAGCGCCTGTTGAATCAGGCCTTCTTGGGGCGCTTGGCGCCGTACTTGGAGCGCGACTGCTTGCGGTCTTTGACGCCTTGCAAGTCGAGCGAACCGCGCACGATGTGGTAGCGAACACCAGGCAAGTCTTTGACGCGGCCACCACGCACCAGCACCACGCTGTGCTCTTGCAGGTTGTGGCCTTCGCCGCCGATGTACGAAATCACCTCTTGCTGGTTGGTCAGGCGCACCTTGGCCACCTTGCGAAGCGCCGAGTTGGGCTTCTTGGGGGTAGTGGTGTACACGCGGGTGCAAACACCCCGGCGCTGAGGGCCGTTTTGCAGAGCAGGCGACTTGGACTTGACGACTTCGACCTGACGGCCTTGGCGCACGAGTTGATTGATGGTTGGCATGAAAAAGCTTTTTCCGGAATTCAAAAGGATTGTCTGTGTCGGCGCCCTGACCCCCAAACGCCGATGCACCGACGCCTGTGAACCCGCTAGCCCCTCACTGTCATACCACTGCCAATCGCGCTTGCGCGGGTGGCCCGTGATGAAGTTGGCTAACTTGACCGAAGCCCTCGATTGTATGCCGGGGAATGGGCGGCCGCAAGCGGGGCTTAAAGGGGCGGCGCCTTAGAAGGTGGCGAGTGTTGGCGGGGCAACTTGACGAGGGCCAAGAACCCGCCACCCCATGACCGGCAGCCTACAAAGTGCGTCTGCTGAGCGTCCAAACGTCACTTCGCCGACTTTTTTACCGTAGTGCGCACTATTCTAGTGTACACTTAGAAAATGAAGAACATCACCCTTAGCGCCGACGAGGCCTTGATCGAGGCCGCTCGGGAGCGGGCGCGCGCCGAGCAGACAACGCTCAACGAGCAGTTTCGGCGCTGGCTTGCCGAGTACGCGCAGACCAAAGACCGTCTTCAACGCTACGACGCCGTGATGCACCAGCTGCGCGGCAAGTTGGTGGTGGGCAAAAAATTAACTCGGGACGACATGAATGAGCGTTGAATGCTTCATCGACAGCAACGTCCTTATCTACAGCCTGGACACAACCGACCCACGCAAACAAGCCATCGCCGAGGCCATCGTGCGCACCGCTTTGGGTTCTGGCAACGCTTGCATCAGCCACCAAGTGGTGCAAGAGTGCAGCAACGTGCTCTTGCGCCAAGCCGCCGAACCCCTGAGCGTGGATCAACTGAGGGGCTACCTTGACGCCGTGTTGCTACCGTTGATGCAAGTCACTGCGAGTGAAGCGCTGTATCACCGCGCACTGGACGTCAAATCCCGCTGGCAGTTTTCGTACTACGACTCACTGATCGTGGCCGGCGCCATGTTGGCGGGGTGCGCAACCCTGTACAGCGAAGACCTGCAACATGGTCAACGGCTGGATGGGTTGGTGGTTGTCAATCCGTTTTTGTGAGGCGACCCTCCAGCCCCAGCTGGTACGGCTTATGAGGGGCACAAGATCCAGCGTAAGATATTGAAAGCATGGGTTTGTATACAGGAATCGTCCAATGAAATCTGTCGAGCTATTTGCTGGGGCTGGCGGCTTGGCCATGGGGGCTGGTCTCGCGGGCTTCGAGCCTGAGGTGGTGGTGGAGTGGGACAAGGGGGCCTGCGACACCATTCGATTGAACCAAGCCCGTGGATTCCCGTTGACGGCAGACTGGCCTCTGCATGAGGGCGACGTGCGGTCGTTTGACTGGTCATCGGTTTCTGGCACCGTTGACTTGCTAGCCGGCGGCCCACCGTGCCAGCCATTCAGCATGGGTGGCAAGCACAGAGCCCACGACGATGAACGCGACATGTTTCCTGCGACAGTAGAGGTGGTGCGCCAATTGCGCCCACGCGCCTTTATCGTTGAGAACGTCAAGGGTTTGACGCGCGCCAGTTTTGCAAGCTACTTCCAATACATCCAATTGCAGTTTGAATTTCCGGAGGTCAAGCGTCGTCGAAACGAGACTTGGTTTGGGCACCTGGCGCGACTTCAGGCAGAACACACTTCAGGCGCACTACACAGCAAGGGCCTAACTTACAACGTGGTTGCAACACTGGTCAATGCGGCTAACTTTGGTGTGCCACAAAAGCGCGAGCGCGTCTTTATCGTTGGTTTTCGCTCAGATTTGGGTGTCGATTGGAG
Source organism: uncultured beta proteobacterium (assembly GCA_963738575.1). Classification (GTDB taxonomy): domain Bacteria; phylum Pseudomonadota; class Gammaproteobacteria; order Burkholderiales; family Burkholderiaceae_C; genus CAVTWY01. The sequence continues at coordinate 817,477 of CAVTWY010000004.1, read as the reverse complement.
CTTTCCTGCCGAATCGCACAGCCATGCAGCCTTGCTGCGCGAGCAATGGGTTACGGGCGCGTACTGGGAGCGACACAGCATCCCCAAGAAGGACCGCCCTGCACCGCCGCAGGACATAAAAAGTGTCTTGCAACGACTGAGTCAAGATGCATTGTTTGACAACGCAAGGCCATGGCGGACCATCCGTGATGCACTGGTTGGCTTGCCAGACCCACAGTCGAACGTGGCCGGTGATTTCAACGACCATCGATTTCAGAGCGGGGCGCGCACCTATCCTGGCCACACAGGAAGCCCAGTCGACGCGCCGTCAAAGACGCTCAAAGCAGGTGACCATGGCGTGCCTGGTGGTGAAAACATGCTGGTCAAAACCAATGGTGAGCCCAGGTACCTCACGCTGCGCGAAGCGGCGCGGGTTCAGACGTTTCCCGATGGTTATGTGTTCCATGGGCCATGGGGCGAGTCGATGCGCCAACTGGGCAACGCCGTGCCTGTTGCTTTGGGCCATGCCGTGGCCAAGAGTGTTGCGCACAGCCTTTTGATGCAAGAAGCGACCGAGCTATCAAGCCGTCAATCTGCGCACCAGGCGGCAGAGGACGACCAACAAGCGTCAACCATTTGCGCTACCGATCTACGTTGGCAAAGCTGTTCCAATAGGTGCTCGAAAGGGCGGCGGTTCCGGCGCCGCTGGCGGGAAAGAGCTAAGTGCACGGTTGAGCGAACATGCGAAAAGCATTCAACTGGCAAGCAACTTGGACAGCAAAGACTTCTTCGCGCGGTACCTGGTTGTTGAGGACATCTGGATCCCCTTGGGGGAATCTCTGTTGATCGCCAAGTTCGCACCCCTTTGGAATGGGCTCATCGACGGGTTTGGAAACCATGATCCTGGCAAGGGCAGGTACAACGGGCTAAGACCGCGTTGGGATGTGCTTCACCGGGGGCGCGCGTGGGCCGTTAAGTGTGCCGAGCGAGCGGAAACTGCCCGGTCAATTTCACGTGACGCCGCCAACTACCTGAGCAACGTTGCCATCCCGTCGTCGCAGTCTGTCGAGATTGCGCCGGTCATTTCTTTGGATGACGAAAGATCTGACGATTGAGTGACGGGGTGAGATCTTGTTGCATGACTGAACACACCACCCTCATCATCGACACCAACGTCGTCCTCGACCTGTGGCTGTTTGAAGAACCCGGCGTGCGCGCCTTGCAGCACCGCTGGGGCAGCACGCATCACGCCGTGGGTAGTGCGCCCATGCGACAAGAGCTTGCCCACGTGCTGGCGCGCATGCAGGCTTTGCCCGTTAACGCCACGCGCTGGTTTGGCCGCAAGTCGGTGGACGATGTGCTGGGGGCGTGGGACCAAACGGTGCGCTTGGTGCCCGCCCCTACCAGCCGCCCGTTGACGTGGCCGCGGTGCAGTGACCCCGACGATCAGATGTTTATCGACTTGGCGTTGGCGCACGGTGCCAACGCCCTGCTGACGCGCGACCGGGCGCTGCTCAAGCTGGCGCGGCGCATGCAAACGTTGGGCGTTTGGGTGTGCACGCCCGAGCAGTGGCAGCATGGGCTTTAGTGCATAAAAAAAGGCCGGTCGCGTTGACCCGCAGCGTGACATGGACGGGGTTCAACCACGCAGCGACGATGTCCTACAAAGGCGCCACAACGGCCTTCAAGTTTGACCACACGCATCGGCGCATTCAAGAAACCGTGACCCAGGGCGCCAACGTGCGCACGGTCTATTTTGTGCACCCCAACAACGTTGGGGGCCTGTCGTACGAGCGCGAGGAGACGAAGGTTGGCGCCACGGTGACGCGAGACGAGAGCCGCCACTACATCAGTGTGGGAGGAGCGGTGGTGGCGGTGGTCAAAACGCTCAATGGCGCCGGGGTGGTATCGAGCGACAACAACCTGACGCAGTACTGGCACAAGGACGCGTTGGGGTCGGTGGTGGCGGTGAGCAACGCGGCCGGGGTGGTGCAAGAGCGCATGGCGTTTGACGCGTGGGGTCGGCGCGTGAGGTCCACGGGGTTGGCGGATGCGGCGGTGAACCCGGCGCATGGGGACCGGGGGTACACGGGGCATGAGCACCTGGACGAGCAGGGACTGATCCACATGAACGGGCGCATCGCGCATCCGCTGCTGGGGCGGTTTTTGAGCAGCGACCCGCACGTGCAAGATCCCAATGATCTACAAAACTTCAACCGCTACAGCTACGTGCTGAACAATCCGCTGAAGTACACGGATCCGAGTGGGGAGTTTTGGTGGTACGTTGCGTATGCGGCCGGTGCGGCGCTGGCGCGCAACGGCAACGAGTACTGGCAGATCGTGGGGGTCGTGCTGATGGCCTACAGCGGCGTGGCGGCTGCCGATGGTGGCGCGTTTGGCGTGGCCGGGGCGACGCAGACCCAGTCGCAGACCCTCGCCACCGTGGCCTTTGGTGCCGTGGGTGGCGCTGCCTCTCCCGGCGCGACGTCGCAAGACGTTGTTCTCGGTGCGATCATGGCGGGTGCCTTGAACGTGGTTGGTGGCACGTTGACAGGAGAATCGATGATGGGGCAGCGCGTGCTGGCGCATGCCTTTTTGGGATGCATGCAAGGCATGGTCAGTGGGGGACAATGCGGACCCAGCGCGATTGCGATGGCAGCGGGCAAGGCGGTGACTGAGGGGCTGGCAGCGTCAGGCCTTGACAAGTATGAGGGTGCAGCGATAGCGGCCGTGGCGGGCGGGGCCGGGGCGGTGATTGGGGGTGGGAAGTTCGCCAATGGCGCGGTGCAGGCTGGCTTCGGGTACTTGTTCAATCGTTTGTCGACGCATCGGGGTGACCCCGGCGATGCCATGAGTCCGGAGAGTCATCCGGCGCGCGGGATGTCCGACACGGCGGGCGATCGGCTTGGCATCAAGTTCTTTCGTGCAATCCCCGGCGTTGATCTTGTAGGCTGTGCGGCTGGACAGTGCTCGGGCGGTCAGTGGCTTCTAGCTGGCGTTGCTGCCGTTCCCATTGGTGGCGGCGGGCTGAGCGTTACGGGGCGGGCAATCACCCTCACGGAGTTGACCTCGTTTGCGGTTGCCGCGAAGCCTGTTGGCCAGTTCGGGCTCCAGTTGTCGATGGTGGGCCGGTCCGCGACAGCGGACTTGTATTCTTTGGCAGCCGCATATGGCCATACCGTTGGCACGATGGCTCAAACCGCGAAAGGCCCGGTGCTCGGTTTTAGCTCTGGCTCCGTCACAATAGGTCTGCGTGCGTTTAGCACTCAGGGGCAAACAACCATTCAGGTGACCAACGGTCTTGGCACGGGGCTGAAGATTCGCTATTGACTATGGCTGGTGAACTTGTGCCTTCGTCTAATTCAACCATGCTGCGCTGGGCGCGCGACCTGTTCACTGGTGACTCGGCGGCGGGTTGCCCGTTCAAGAATGAAGCATGGCCATTTGTTCTGTTTGCCGATGGTGCTTCGTTAAGTCGCCAAGACTTTGAGCGCATTCTGCAAGCAGTGCGCCTTGACGAAAATGGCTTGATCGCTGTTTGGAACGTCGCTGGTCTCGACGAAGCCCCGTTGTTTGTTCTTTCAGGTCACGATTACGACGAATTCACTGCACACGCGCTTGCTGGTACTGTCTCTATGCTTGATCTAGCTTGGTGCAGCGAATCCAAAGACTGGGCCGTCTTCTTGGAGGCCTCGGACTTCGGCATCTTCGCGGCAACGCCGCAGATCATTCGCCGCTTTATAGACATCGCTGGCGGAGCCGATCTTGTGATGCACCGTTCGGTCGAGCTCGCAGCAGAGCTTGGGGGGGCATTACCTCGCCTCGCCGAGCAGATGCGAAGACGAATGCCCGGCGCCGGCGTCAAGTCTTGAGTCTTGTGGAAGTCGGAGTCAAGTCTTTCATTCAATCATCAGCCAGTCCCTTCGAGCCCCCCACGTGACATGCAACGCCTGCCGGCGCTGCGACGCCCAAGGCAAGAACGCCTCGACCGGACCCCGGGGCCAGGTCTTCAGTTTTAAGTCCCTGCGCCGGGGCTATCCGATCACATCACCGAGCACCTCACGCAGCGTCTTGATGTCGGCCGCCGAGAGGTGGCCCATCGTTCGGATGACGAGCCCTTGCTCGATGGTGGTGAACACCGGTTTGAGCACCGAAGTCTTGACGAGTCCGGCGCCCTGCCAGTCGGCGACCATCGCCTCGCCGAAGCCCAGTGGCGTGCGCACCTGACTCGTGATCGCCATGATCACGATGTCGCGCCGGCTGGCGTTGTAGCCGTGGCTTGAGACGACGACGGCCGGGCGCTTCTTGGTGCCCGACTGGTCCGTGAACGGAAACGGCACGAGCACCACGTCACCGAAGCTGAACCTTGAGGTGGCGGCCATCGGGGTCACATCCGGTCGTAAGCCGCGTCCTCGTCGTTGTCCCACACCTTGGCGAAGCTTGCAACGCTTGCCTTGGCTGCAGCGTGCGTGAGGCGCTGCTCATCGTCGCGGGCGCGCAGGAAATCGACGAAGTCCTCGACCTCGGCCAGGCGCTGGGGCGCGAGCTGCTTGATCTTGTCGAACAAGGCCTGATCGGGGGCATTCATGGCATCAGCTCCTTCTGGCTCCACTTACTTGCTGTTGATGCGTTCGGGTCAGCGGCAGCGTGCGCGATCAAAGTCTCGATCATCTGCGCGACGAATAGCTGCTTGGCCTCGCAGCCGAACAACTCGTCCCGCGACACCGCCAGCCTGTTGGCCAACACCGGCAGTGCCGACATCGGGAGCGTCTGCGCCCGACCCCCGGTGCTGATGGTCCCACTTGTTGCGGGTTCGCGGACAGGGACAGACAACACGATAGACCTCTGGTGTTCGAAATGAAATACAGTGTACTTCGATGCGATGTACGCTGAGTCGAAGTTATTTTTTAGCCGCCTGATCGCCGCAAAGCCACTGGGCTGCGGTTGGCCCAACACAGCTGAGTGATCTCCGAGCAACGCGGCCGGGGTGGTACAAGAGCGCATGGCGTTTGATGCGTGTGGGTCCGTGCCGTGCCTGGCCAGGGCCTTGACGATGTGCGGCCTGTAGATGACGTCGCGCAACTCTTCAATGAGCTTGGGTGAGGTGTAGAGGATGACGAGCTCGGCGGTGGCGGCTGCAAAGATTTTTTTGGGCAGGCCACCCCATGCGATGGCCGATATCACAACGTTGGTATATCGAGCACCCACCTCATGAACGATTGGACTTTGCGCGGCGCTCTGCGCGTACGGCTTTGACTTCGGCGTTGATCATGACCATGAGTTCATCTTCGTTCATGGGGGTGCCGTCATCCTTGAGCGGATAGTCGTTCAGGGCGGGCGTGATGTCGAGGAGCTTGCGGCCTGCTTCGCGGCGCACAGACGCTTCGATGATCTCTTGAATGTTGGGGTTGTTGAACACTCCTAATTCCTGAGCCATTTTGGCCAGTTCTTCCGGCAATTCGATTTGAATGGTGGTCATGGTGACGATCCTTCTTTACCTGCTGAGACTGCTGACCATTTGCTTGGTCTGGTACTTCATGATCATGCCATCGAGCAAGGCTTTGATGATGCGCCGGTCATCGTCGGGCATGTGGCTGACGGCCTCGAACTGGAGACGAAGCTCGTCGGAGGGGCCGCGCTCACCTTCCTCAAAAACCAACTGATCCAGGCTGACGTACAAGGCCTTGGCCAGGCCGACCAGAGCGTCGAGCGTGGGTTGTGCAGCGCCGGCTTCGTAGCGCCGAATCTGATTGACATGAATCTTGGCGGCATCCGCGAGGGCCTGCTGGGTCATGTTGGCCCGGCGGCGAATCTGGGTCAGGAGCATGGGGAAATGTGCTGCAGCGACAGGTGCTTCGGTGGGGGCTAAGACGGTCATGGGGTAAAACTTGAGCGATGGTTGTAAAGGGCATAGCTCATAAGGTTATTTTTGGCTTTTTTAACGGGCCGATGACAAACATCTTATGCGGTACTATAAAACTACACAATAAGGTTGTTGACAGAAATTTGGGGGAAACCCGATGGCTCGAGTCATGCCCTGAATGCTGCCCGCATGTCAGTGGCCTGAAAGCAAAAAAAGCCGACCACACGCACCGGCGCATTCAAGAAACCGTGACCCAGGGCGCCAACGTGCGCACGGTCTATTTTGTGCACCCCAACAACGTTGGGGGCCTGTCGTACGAGCGCGAGGAGACGAAGGTTGGCGCCACGGTGACGCGAGACGAGAGCCGCCACTACATCAGTGTGGGAGGAGCGGTGGTGGCGGTGGTCAAAACGCTCAATGGCGCCGGGGTGGTATCGAGCGACAACAACCTGACGCAGTACTGGCACAAGGACGCGTTGGGGTCGGTGGTGGCGGTGAGCAACGCGGCCGGGGTGGTGCAAGAGCGCATGGCGTTTGACGCGTGGGGTCGGCGCGTGAGGTCCACGGGGTTGGCGGATGCGGCGGTGAACCCGGCGCATGGGGACCGGGGGTACACGGGGCATGAGCACCTGGACGAGCAGGGACTGATCCACATGAACGGGCGCATCGCGCATCCGCTGCTGGGGCGGTTTTTGAGCAGCGACCCGCACGTGCAAGATCCCAATGATCTACAAAACTTCAACCGCTACAGCTACGTGCTGAACAATCCGCTGAAGTACACGGATCCGAGTGGGGAGTTTTGGTGGTACGTTGCGTATGCGGCCGGTGCGGCGCTGGCGCGCAACGGCAACGAGTACTGGCAGATCGTGGGGGTCGTGCTGATGGCCTACAGCGGCGTGGCGGCTGCCGATGGTGGCGCGTTTGGCGTGGCCGGGGCGACGCAGACCCAGTCGCAGACCCTCGCCACCGTGGCCTTTGGTGCCGTGGGTGGCGCTGCCTCTCCCGGCGCGACGTCGCAAGACGTTGTTCTTGGTGCGATCATGGCGGGTGCCTTGAACGTGGTTGGTGGCACGTTGACGGGAGAATCGATGATGGGGCAGCGCATACTTGCGCATGCCTTTTTGGGATGCATGCAAGGCATGGTCAGTGGGGGACAATGCGGACCCAGCGCGATTGCGATGGCAGCGGGCAAGGCGGTGACTGAGGGTTTGGAGGGGTCAGGCCTTGGAAAGTATCAGGGTGCAGCGATAGCGGCCGTGGCGGGCGGGGCTGGGGCGGTGATCGGGGGTGGGAAGTTCGCCAATGGCGCGGTGCAGGCTGGCTTCGGGTACCTCTTTAACGAGCTTGGCTCGTGCTATCAACGTGGGTACTGCACAAACGATCGCGTTAGTGATGGGCGCATCATGTCTCTGGACAAGTCGATCCAATCAGACGTTACGGGCTTCGTGAATCAAGTGGGCGCTGAGCTTGGGGTCGACCTCCGCGTCAGTCAGGGCACTCGAACCATCCAGCAGCAGAATGAACTCTACGCACAGGGGAGAACTCAAAGTGCGCTAAACGCCGTGGGCCTATCAAATGTCCAAGCACAGCCACAGCTCCCAAGAGTCACCGATGCATATGGCATTCAGTCAAACCACGTCTCTGGCAAAGCGTTCGACGTGGTCCGAATGACCTCAAATGGGGGCGTCAACTGGACGCCGATCGACCCATCTATTGCTGCCATCGGAGCGCGATATGGATTCACGTGGGGCGGGACTTTCAGAAAGCCCGACTACCCTCACTTCCAAAAGTAGCTCGGGAGACTGACAGTGATAACTTTGAAAGGGGTCGTTTCTCAAGTTCTGCTGTTGCTGGTAGTTGTATGGCCTGTTCTCGCATGCGCAGCGACAGGAACAGAAACACGTATGGTACGCAACGGCATGAGCCCTTGTGCATTGACAAAGTTGCGTGCGTCGATGGCGTCACATTTGAAGGCGCAGCCAGAGGCAACCCACCAGTTGATTGGATATTCGACAGAAGGAGGGATCGTTACCCTCCATCGACGAGAAGGCGATGCCCTGTCAGCGACTGTCGAGTTGTTTGGAGAGTCGGGCAGAGCAAAGACTCGTGCGGTAAAAGTGGGACGTGACATGATGTTCGAGACAACGTGGACGGACTATCGAGAACCGCTGCCAAGTCGACCCGTCCGAGTCGCCTCGACAACTGTGCTTCGTGGGTTCTTGTGTGAGCAAGGGCTAGTTGTGGACGCGTCGAAGAGCGACGGCGCGGCTGTGCGGATCGACGAATTCAAAGGGCTTGTCGTCATGTTCCTGGCGGAAGTCGGCAAGCACGATCCAGCGTGGGTAGGCAGGCGATAGGTACCTCTTCAATCACTTGACAAGGGACGCAGGCAGCCCTGAGAGCAATGCGCAGGGGCTGTCGAATACGGCGGGCGATCAGATCGTCGGCCAGGTCCTCAAGGGATCGATCTATGCGCTGGTTCCTGGTGTCGAATGCGCTGCCGAAGGTTGTGGGCTTGGTGGGTGGGCGATAGCGGCGTTTCAGGCGACTCCGGTAGGGAAAGGAGCGAGCCCGGCGACCGGAATAGCCGGTCATGCGTTCGGGAAGCATGTATTGGGGGTTGGCGCCAAGCTGGATGATCCGCTATTTCGCGGGTTAGGAATACGCACGACGGCTCAGCTTGAATCTCACATTGCATCCGTCATGGCCAATCCGACGGCCACACGAACACTGAGTCGTGGCCGCACCGCCTATTGGCACGAAACAACGAGCACGGTAGTGATTACGAACCCCAGAGTGAGTTTTGGGGGAACGGTTTTCCAGCCCTCGGCTGGCCGCGCGTACTTCGATGGCCTAAAGTAGGTGTACCGTTGAATGCGCATCTCATTTCCCGGGGGCATCCAATGAACACTGCAGCATTCGACGAGAAGGAAGTAGAGGCACTCCGCCGCGCTTTCGAGTATTGGCTCGAGCATTGGGACTGGGAGTGCCCAACACTCTTCGGCATCGACAAGGACGAGCTTAGTGTCGTGCTGGAAGGTTGGCCGAACCCCCGCGTTGACGACGAAACAACCGCCCTGGCTGCGCTCGGCGCCCTTAGAGAACTCCTGGACGGAGCTTCCTCGATTCCGGGCTTTGAGGTCGAGCGAGTGCTCGGCCTACCGCTGCCCGACGCTGAGCGTTTGTCTAAGAAGACGCTGATGCTCGCTTCGAAAGTGCTGCCGGACTGATCCACCTACAAAACTTCCAAACCTTCAAAGTTCCGCCATCGCGAGTGCCCCGGAGGGTCACAGGGCCAGGTCTCTAGTTTGAAGTCCTGAATGCGGCTGCACCTGCGTCGGGTGCCAGGTCTCCAGCGCCGGGTTCAGATACCGTCAAGCTTGCGTAACGCTTCAACTGGGCGTCACTCCAGACAGACCGAACACAAGGCCTCTTTGTTTGGCCCGAGTGACCTCCGATTGGTTCGCAACCTTGACCAAGTAGACTCTAGGATGTCGACCGTTGCGCCCAGAAGGTGTCTTTGCGAAAAAGGGGGTCGTCGCAAGTCTTACTTTCAACGTATGGCCCGAACAACTGCACGTTACCTTTCCCCGGCGCTACGGCTTTGGGCAATGCTTGCGGCCAACGTGGTGGTCATTGCTGCGGTTTCCGCGAGCTATTTGGACTCAACCCGGCATCGCGATGCGCTGCGGCAGGATGTTGCAAAGTTTCAAGTCGTTGCGCCCGCAAATCGCGTGCAAACTCCGCTGCCGTACAAAAGTGAACGGTTGGATTCTGGTGCAACACCTGCTAGCGTCAACATGGCGGTGTATGAACGAAACGCGCGAGCGCTAGGGTTGACGATTGAAGGCATTCGAACGTCGCACGCGAGTCAAGACATTGACACGCTCGCCACAAATGATTGGGTGGCGCAGCTAACGGGTCCCTACAGCGCGCACAAGCGCTTTCTGTCAGACCTGTCGCTTCACGAGAACCTTTCTATTCAGTCAATTGCCTTTGGCCGCACCGCTGAAAAGCAGACGGATACCATCGCGATGAACGTTTCCTGGAAGACCTGGGTTCGATTTGACACGACCAACCGAGGCGAGTTGTCGCAGAAACCGCGATGATTGGTTGATGGTGAAGCAGCAACGTACGCGATTTGTGCTCCCATGCATCAGCGTTGCATTGGCCTTGTTGGCCGGATGGTCTATGAAGCAAATAGATCTAGAGTTCGAGAGGTCGGCCGTTAACACCGAGACGCCTGTCGCTTCAGACGCGAAAATCGTTGATCCAAAAGCTTCACCGCCACTCCTTGAGGTCGAGCCCGCCAAGAATGACCCCTTCAACGCAAAGATACGGGTTATCCATAGCGCTGCACCTGCCGCAGAACCTTTGCTAGCAAGAGTTGTGGAGCCGACGGCTGTAGCTGCTGCGCCTCCGTTGGAGTACCAGTACTTTGGCCGCATGACATTGCCTGACGGCAAGCAGATCACGATGTTGTCCAAGGGTGGGCAGCCCCTAACTGTCGAAGAGGGGACGATGCTGGACAATGGCTACGTGGTCGTTGCAGTAGAACCAACGCAGGTTCGACTGTCGTACCCGGCGACCAACACCACGATTGAACTCGCAGTCCCTGCTTCACCCTCTTTGGCTCGGTAGCTCTTTGACACTTTGTTCACTCTTTCGTTGGGTTTTGCCTTTCACTTTCTTGGGGCTTGCGGGGTGTGCGCAACAACGCATGCTTGAGCAGGCGCAGGCGCACGTTCGCGCGGGCAACTTCGAGCAAGGGGTAGCGTTGGTGCGTGACGCGTCAACGCTTTATCCTGAAAGTGCTTCGGTGCGCGCTGCTTCCACATCGCTTCGATCCGAGGCCTTGAATAGGTTGGTGGCCGAGGCTGCGGACTTGCGCTCGCGCGGGCAGTTGGACGAAGCACAGTCTTTGCTTGATCGCGCCTTGTCATTCGACACATCAGGCAACCGCGTCAAGTCACTGCTAGCCGATTTAATTGTGGAGCGCAGACAACTCAACGCGGTTCGGTCAGCCAAAGGGCTGGTAGAAAAAAATCAACTGACGGCTGCACAAAAGGAGATCAATGAGGCCTTGAAAGACAATCGGCGGCAGCCGGAACTGTTGGCACTCCAACGCCAATTGGACGTGCGCATTCGACAAGGGCAAGCTCGGCTATCAGTTTCTTTGTCCGAAGAGCGGCCCATTTCGCTTGACTTTCGCGATGCTGGATTGCGCACTGTGCTGGACGTGGTTACCCGCAGCAGCGGCGTCAACTTCATTCTAGACAAAGATGTCAAAGGCGACGTTCGCGTTTCGGTATACCTCCGGGCAGTCCGGCTCGAAGACGCAATTGATCTGCTTGCCAGTACACATGGATTGGCAAAAAAACTTGTCGACGAACGAACAGTTTTGATCTACCCAAACACGCCCGAGAAGCAGCGCGAGTATCAGGAACAAGTAATCAGGGTCTTCCACCTGGCGAGCGCAGAGGCCAAAGGTGCTGCTGCATTTTTGAGATCGATGATTCGCATTCGCGAGCCGTTTGTGGACGAGCGCGCAAATTTTATTGCCATTCGCGAGTCGCCCGAGAACATCGAGTTGGCAGAGCGACTGATTTCGCTGTATGACAGTCAAGACGCTGAAGTGCTATTGGACTTGGAGGTGATAGAGATCCGCTCCACCCGCCTGTTGGATCTCGGCATCAAAGTGCCAGATGCCGTCTCGCTTTCACTGCTGCCACCCATCGGCGGACTGAACCTCGGCAATCTCTCATCGCTAACGCGCGGGAACGTCGCCGTTGGCATTGGCGGCGCGCTGTTGACTTTCAAACGCGAGGTCGGAGACTACAACACACTCGCCAATCCGCGCATTCGCGCCAAGAACAAAGAAAAGGCGCGCGTTCTGATCGGTGACAAAGTGCCAGTCATAACAGCCACCACGGGCCAAGGTGGTTTTGTAGCCGACACAGTGAGTTACTTGGATGTTGGCCTGAAGCTCGACGTGGAACCCACCGTGTATGCCGATGACGAGGTTGCAATCAAGGTGGCACTGGAGGTTAGCTCGGTTGCACGGGAAATCCGTACCAACTCCGGCACGCTTGCCTACCAAATCGGTACGCGCAACGCGACAACTACATTGCGCCTTCGGGACGGTGAGACTCAATTGCTCGCCGGTCTGATCAGCAATGAAGACCGTAGCAGCGCCACGCGTGTTCCGGGCCTCGGCGACTTACCGATTGCAGGCAGGCTCTTTTCGAGCCAACGGGATGACAGCAACCGCACAGAATTGGTGCTTGCCATCACGCCTCGAATCCTGCGAAACATCCGACGTCCAGACGCGAGTGAGGCAGAGTTGTGGGTCGGTACCGACGCAAATACGCGCTTACGTCCGCCGGGGGGGCGCCCCATTCAAGTGCAAAGTCCGGTTGTCGACCTTCCTTTGTCTGTTCATAAGAATGTGGCAACGGCTGTGCCACAAGAAGCGCTTGGCGGCGGCGCTGCTCTGGACGCTGCCACCAGCCGTGTTGGCGCAGCGGCCCCGACGCAATCTACATCGATCATCGCATCGCTTGCGCCACCTCCGCCTAACGTTTTGCAGGTAAAACTGGTGCACCCGCAGGTGTTGAAAGTGGGTGATGTGTTTGACGTTCGCGTGGATCTGAGTAGTGGTTCCATGCTACGCGGGGGACCGTTGCAACTGACTTTTGACCAAACGCGGTTGACGATACTTGAGGTTCGCGAGGGCGACTACTTCAAACAAGGCAACGTTCAAACGAGCTTTACCCAAAACGTAGATCAAGCCACTGGGCGCGCGGATTTTGGTGTGTTGAGAACACCAGTCAGCGGTACCCCAGGGCAAGGAAGTATCGTCGTCTTGACGTTCAAGGCTGTAGCCAATGGCCATGCCGAGGTTGCAATCAAGTCATACGCGCCGATCTTCATCGGCACAGACCCAGTGCAACCAGTCATATCGTCCTCTGCCAAGATTGACGTGAAATGACCCTCAGCTTCAGCACCTCGCGGCCACAACGAGGGTTCTCGTTGGTTGAGTTGATCGTTGCGCTCGCGGTGATGGGTGTGTTGTCCACAGCTGCCATCCCGCTTTTGGAAGTTTCGGCGCAACGCTCGCGCGAGCGAGAGCTCAAACGGTCGCTGTGGGAAATTCGGGATGCGATTGACGCCTACAAACGCGCTGCCGACACTGGCTTGGTGGAGAAGACTGGCGAGGGCTTTCCCAAGACGCTGCAAGTGTTGGTGGATGGCGTGCCATTGTTATCGAGTGGCGGAGGGCGCCGCTACTTTCTGCGCCGCATTCCTCGCGACCCGTTTGCAAACCTTCAAGAATACTCTGCGCTTGGCTGGGGGTTGAGAAGCTACCGCAGCGAGCCAAGCGCCCCTGAGCCAGGGGACGATGTTTACGATGTCTTCACTCGCTCTGATCGGACAGCGCTAGACGGTTCAAAGCTCAAGAAATGGTAATGCCGTGACCAAGCGTGGTTTCACAGTCGTCGAGTTGATGGTCGTGCTGGCCGTGATGGCGGTTTTGATGTCTTTTGCAGCACCGCGCTACATGGTACATGTTGACCGGTCACGCGAAGTGGTGCTTCGGCAAAACTTGCGGGCCATCCGAGACGCAATCGATCAGTATCATGCTGATCGAGGCGCTTACCCTCCCGCTTTGCAGTCACTCGTGATTGCCCGCTACTTGCGAGACGTGCCAGTGGACCCAGTCACAGACCGTACGGACACCTGGTTGATACAGCCGCATCCCAGCGCCACGGACAGTTCTGTTTTCAACGTAAGAAGCGGCGCTAAAGGTCTAAGCAGTGACGGCAGCACGTTTGCTTCGTGGTAGCCATCACGGGTCGCAAAGTGCCGGGTACGCCTACTTGGCGATGCTCAGCGCGCTGGCGCTGTTGTCCCTGGCTTTGGCCGCAGTTGGGACAGTGTGGCAAACCAGCGCCAAGCGAGAAAAAGAACAGCAGTTGTTGAAAATTGGCAGGACCTATGCTGCGGCCATTGCGTCGTACCGAAAGATGGCGACTGGCAGCGTGGCGATGGGGCCACCGTCGTTGCAAGCATTGGTATTGGATGATCGGTTTTTACGTCCAGTTAGGCACATGCGGCAGGCGTATGCTGACCCCATCAACGCAAACCAGCCTTGGGGCCTCATACTGGACGCCAACAGCCGGATTGCTGGCGTTTACAGCACCAGCAGAGATGTCCCGATGCAACGCTCGCCGGTCGTCATGGATGGCTTGATCCTGAATGCTGCGCAGACGTATTCCGACTGGAAGTTCATGGCGAAAGACACCCAATGAAGCAACTTCGCAATGGTTTCACACTCATCGAGTTGTTGGTAGTCGTTTTGATTGTTGGGCTCTTGGTTGGCATCGTCGGGCCTCGCTTTTTTGGGCAGGTTTCCAAATCCGAGATCGTTGCTGCTCGCGCTCAACTTGACGCCTTTGACAAGGCGCTGCAGGCCTACCGGATGGATGTCGGAAAGTTTCCAAGCGAAGCTGAAGGTCTGCGACTTCTCGTGAACAAGCCGACAGAAGAACCAAGGTGGCGAGGCCCCTACCTGCAAGGCAACATCCCATTGGACCCGTGGGGAACGCCGTATGTCTATCGCTCGCCTGGTCCAGGAGGCCGGGATTTCGAGCTTGTCAGCTTTGGACCTGACAGACGCCCTGGCGGTGAAGCTGACAACGCCGACATTGGTCGGTGAGGGGGGCGTTTGCGTTACTTGGTTCGATACGTTCCTCAAGGTGGTGCGGCGGTTGCAAAAATGTCAACCGTAGCTTTAACCGCAGAAGAAGCGCGCTTGCGAGCAAGTCAACTTGGGGCCGTTCTGTCTGTTAGCAGGGCTTGGCAACTTGGTGGCACCGACAACCCATTTGACGTATCGTGGTGGTGCAAAGAGTTGAACACGCTCCTGCGTTCTGGCATGACAGTGGTTGAAGCACTTGATGTACTTGGCGACAGTTCGAATGAGGCCTCGCGGCGTGTGGTGTTGCAGGACTTGCTCCGACAAGTGGAGGCTGGCCTACCGTTGTCTCGTGCCATGGTCGCCGTTGGCGTGTTTCCTGCAATTTTGGTTGCGGGTGTGCTGGCGAGTGAACGAGCAAGCACGCTGCAGGAAGCACTTCAAAACTACTTGGCACACCAACAATTGATTGATCGGCTGAAACGTCGCGCCGTTAGTGCCTCAATCTATCCAGCGCTTGTGTTGACGCTGGGGGTCACGATCGTGGCATTTTTGCTGCTCTACGTCGTGCCCCGTTTTTCGCAGATGTACGTTGGCACAGCAGTTGGGCTGTCACCTGCAACACAATTTGTATTGACGATCAGCGCATGGTTGCGCGACCAGTGGTGGCTAGCAGCCTCGGCCATCTGTTTTATTGCCCTCTCGGTGGCTCTGGCTTGGCACGAAGGGCATTTGCGCAGACTGTTGAGCTGGTTTGTGGCGCAGACGCCGCTCCTCCGCGTGCAACGAGATCACTTCAGGCTTGCCAAGCTTTATCAGTCGCTGACGATGATGATTCGTGGTGGATACACTTTTGTGGAGTCCCTTGAGGTCTGCAAAGGGCTCGACCTTGGTGACTCATTCAAGCGCGCCATCACTCGCGCCGAAACGCTTGTACAACAAGGGCGTGGTGTCGCACATTCGATGGCTGCCGCAAAACTAGCAGACTTGCCCGGTGAACGCATGTTGGCGGCCGGCGAGCGCTCAGGCAACTTTGACCATGCACTAGAGATCGTGGCCGAACGGCATGCATTGGCATTCGAAACCTTTCTTGAGAGAGCCACGCGAGTCGTTGAGCCTCTGCTGCTTTTGTTGGTGGCCGTTGGCGTAGGGGCCGTGGTGGTGTTGATGTACATGCCCATCTTTGACCTTGCTTCGGGCATTGGGCAATGACAACTTCAACTGAACTTACTGATGCAAGTGTTGAGCATGCGTTGAGGCAAGCAAGAATCGACTTTTTGCAAGGCGGGCCAGCGCCCCTTGATGCCCTGATGACACGGTTTGGTCAAGCCCCCGATTTTGTGACTGTTTTAGAGCGCGTCGGCGGCGTAAAAGTCATGCAGGCAATTGACAACGTCGCGCCTGCTTTTGGCTACTCGGGTACCGACTCAGCCCGCAAGCTGAGATGCCTTGCGGTACAAAGCCAGGGACTCCAATACTTGGCCAGCGAGGACCCTTGGGATGTTGCGACGACTGACGGCGTTTCGCAAAGACTGGGCGTCCAGTCTCTGGTTCTGCTTTGCAGCCGGGAGAACATGGACGCGTTGTTGGGCGCGGGCAGTGACAAGGAGATCACGACGACACCCAACGAAACTCGCGAGGCTCAGGGCGGGGTGGTTAGCTTCGTGGATGAAGCGATCAAAGGTGCAATCACCAGCGGCGCCAGTGACGTGCACTTTGAATGCAACCGCGAAGGCGTTGCCATCAAGTACAGGCTTGATGGCGTATTGGTTCCCGGAAAGCAATTGGATGGAGCAACGCGTGCTGAAGAAGTTGTGTCTAGGCTCAAAGTATTGGCCAAACTCGACATCACCGAGCGACGTTTGCCGCAAGATGGTCGTTTTAGAACCCACCTGTCGGGCACGGGTCTGGACATTCGCGTCTCTGTCATGCCAAGCGTGCATGGGGAAGACGTGGTTCTGCGCTTGCTCGACAAAGCCCAACTGCGTGGGGCCGGGCGCTGAAATTGACCTTGATCGCCTGGGGTTTGATGACAAGTCTGCAGCAGAGATCCGAGCCCTGGCTCGTTTGCCCAGCGGACTTCTGTTGGTGACAGGCCCCACTGGCAGTGGTAAAACGACGACGGTTTATGCTGCTTTGTCCGAAATCAACACGGGGCTTGAAAAAATCATCACGATTGAAGACCCTGTTGAATACGAGCTTCGAGGTGTCTTGCAAGTGCCAGTGAATGATCGTAAAGGCTTGACGTTCGCCAAGGGTCTTCGATCAATTCTCCGTCATGACCCCGATCGATTGCTGGTGGGCGAGATTCGTGATGCAGAAACGGCTGCCATCGCGGTGCAGTCTGCACTGACTGGGCACCTGGTTTTCACCACCGTACACGCCAACAATGTTTCAGATGTCGTCGGTCGGTTCCGGCACTTTGGCATCGATATGTTTGGTTTCATGTCTGCTTTGAACGGTGTTGTCGTCCAGCGACTGCTTCGTAAGGTGTGTCGCCATTGCATTCAGTCGCAACCGATGGATCAAAAGGATGCCGATTGGTTGGAGCGTCGAGGGCTTAAGTTGCCACCGTTGGTAGTGCAGCCAGTTGGTTGTCCGGCATGCCGCGGTACGGGCTATTCAGGGCGCTTTGTCGTGGCAGAAGTTCATGCAATAGACGATAGCCTGAGAGACATGGTCACAGAACGTGCACCGATTTCTGCCCTCAAGGCGCACGCCAAACGCAGTGGTGTGTTGGCGCTTGATCAACAAGCCGCCAATTGCGTACTCGCGGGGTTGACCACCTTGGCTGAAGTCCGCAGGGTCGTCGGTTGATGTCAAATTCGATCTACTTGGGGTCGTCGTTTGCAGCCGTGAGCGCGGGCCAACAAACCACCGTGTTTAAGTTTGATGGCTTGCATCGAGACACGTTGAATGACAGCTTCGCTGCCTTTCGGAAGCGTTCAAAGGGATTTTGGAACCAACGCGTTGACGTGCTTCTTTCTGCCTCCATTGCCAAGCCTTTTTTACTGATGGCTGTTGACGGAGTGCAATCGTTCGACGAGTCAATTGCCCTGGCAAAGTCCACGGCTGCGGATGCAACGGGTTTGAACGACGAATGTGACGTTGCTCTTGAATCACGCGACGACAACGGAAACGCCCTGGCAATCGCAGTTCTCAAATCTCACATGGAGGAAATGCGTGCTGCCGCCGTGGCCGCCAAAGTTAGCATTGTTTCGGTCAGGCCAATGTGGGCCCATGCCATCAGTGTCTTGAATCAAATGTCACCCTCCTCCAGCGCCATCCTTGTGATCGAGCGCGACGCTGCAACTGCGATCATTGAGGAAGCAGTCGGCTACCGTTTGGCACAAGCTTATGTGCCTTCGCCGACCCGACAAGGCATTGAAGGCATCGTGCGTCGCATCGGTTTGGGCGCAAGTGATGGCAAGTTGGCGATTGAAGTGGCCGATGTCGACCCTGTTGATTGGGGTCGTGATCAAGGGGCACTGCGATGGTCAACCATGTAAGGGCAAATGGTGAGACCGGTAAGCGCTGAGTTTGTTGAACGACCTACACCAACGCGAAGCACGTGGTTCACGCTGGTCGCTGCGTCGTTGGTTTTGTTGAATGCAGCGATGAGTCTTCGCAGCGAATTGTTCGATCTTAGAGCCACAACTACTGCGTTGCAAACGCAACGCTTGAATGAGGCGCAAGAAGCAGCCAGAAAAACTCAGTCTGCTCGTCCTGCGGTGGACGAGCGCTTGTCTGAGCTCCGCCGAGTAAGGGCCATGCCGTGGCCAGAAGCCTTGACGGCACTAGAGACCGTCGCCAGCGGCAGCGTTACTGTCAACAGCATAGTCATCGATGTACCCAATGGTTCCGTGCGTGTAGAAGTTGGCGCGAACGAAACCAAGGATATTGTCGAGCTGGCAATGAATTTGAACGCTGGCGCTTCCATGAGCCCCGGCGAATGGCATTGGTCTGTGGTGCGGATCAATGCAAGTCAGCCTAACGTGTTCGTAGGAGAATTGACAGGGAGGCGAGGAAAGTGAGTTGAATGGAAATCGCCTCACACGTCGTGCGATTTCCAACATCCCTTGTCAGGATCTCATCGTTGCAAAGCTAGGGCAGGTGTTTGTTTGCCAGACAGCTGATTGACGACTCAAACTTTGCTCACCTGCATTTGATCTACCGAAAGAGCTAGGCGAATCGGTCCCCCGCCCATCTTTTGAACATCAAACAAATACAACACACCGCTTTCGTCCTCAAAAGGACAAAGCAAAACGGGTACGCCATCGGAGTCGAGCACTACGCCCTTGACGTCGATGAACCGATGCGGTCGACGCTCCCGCAGATCCTTATCACCATTCACAAAGCGCAAGCTGCCTAAGCTATCGATCGGCTCAACGCGGATATGTGCTAGCTGGCTTAGGTAGTCATTCGCGCGAGCCGACTTGGCAAGAATCGCTGTCAACATTTCGAACTCACTTAAAGTCAAGTCGCGTGCAGACATTTAGAACCTCGGCCCAAAAGGAGGAACGCCAATTGTCCCAATTCTGAAGCTCCCATCTTTCAGCGGAAAGGCGTGATATCTAAGTTCGTGACCACCAACAACGATATCGCGTTTGACCATTTCCCCGACGGCGTACTTAGCCCCCTTCATATCGGCCACTATTGCTTGCTTCACTGCGTCGACCGCTAGCCCTGTACCCTCCAGGTGTCGGGCCATATGTTCAGATTGAAAGACAAATCGGGATTCCCACTGGGTCACCAGTGCATTTCTTGCAGCGTTCGCAGCGCCGTACTCACCGAAAGTGAGTGCGGTTGCCACTTGCTCGCCGAGCATTGCGCCGAAGTGGGCAACTGCAGCACCCGTTCGACCTTCTTCAATCGCAGTCATTCCGTGGTCAAACTGGACTTGCCCGGGGACCAGGGCGCGTAGCCACTTGTTGCTCATGAAGTTAAACAAGTGTGCCTTCGTGCGGCTGCGCGAGCTGGCCGCCACGCATGGCGACCTGGCCAAGCGGCTCGATGAGCTGGAGCACAAGACCGAAGGCCTGTCGATGTCTCACGACACTTTTAGCCGCAACACGCGCAACCAGCTCAAGCAGGTGTTCGATGCGCTGCGCGAACTGATGATGCCGCCCGATCCGCCCAAGCGGCCTATCGGGTTCGTCACGCACGAGGACAAGGGGAAGAAGACTTCGGGGGCAAGTAGCAAGACTTGACCCCGGCGCCCCGCGACCCCGGCGGCGCCGACACTTGCGGATCAGGCTCCACCGCCTCTACCGGGTCGCACCGCCGCGAGCGCGGCGAGCTTTGCTGAGGCAACGGGATCTCGATCCGCCATGGCGTCTTCGATTAAGACCGCGCCTATCGTATCGGCCGCATCAACTACACCAGCCAGATCGTAGGCAATTGGGAAGACCTCGCCAATAGCAAGACCGGTGAAGACTTCGATTCGCCTTATGACGTCTTCGACGTCACCTTCCTGGCCGCTGATCTTCAGCTTACTTCCATGGTCGTCATACAGGTACACCTGCCTGGTTATGCGGCAATGAATCGGATCGTGATCAAGCCCCGCAAGAGCGAGCCAAGCTGATTTGCCGCAGGCCAGTTGGCCACGAACCGCGATAACGCGACCGTAGAGATCATTGATCGGAATAGTCGGGACATCACGCACCATCACTTCGCCTGAACCAGGCTCGTCGAAGTACTCCCAGACTGCCGCTTTCTCAAAATGCCTAGTGCTGATCTCAGCTACAGAGACTTCCATACGAGCCAACTACTCCAATTCAACAGCCATGCCCGGGAATCTTGCCAGGGCACGCAAACCCTGCGCGACGGGCCGCGTCCATCATGCTGGTTCCGAACGTCTTATCGAACCACTGCGTATAGGTCTGGAAATTGGTAAGGCGCTGCGCCTGCTCGGCAACTGACGCCGCGTTGAAGCCAGCGGCACCTTCCCACCGCGCCGCGATTTGATCAAGCCCGGCGTGGTACGCGCGATGTAACGTCTGAGGCAGGCTGACCAAGTCTTGCGCATCTGCTCCACCAAGGTACTTTGGCCAAGCGTGGTGCGCGTTAGTCAGGCCAGACACAACCTCGTCTGCAAGTTGAGTCCGCAGCGCAAGGCTGACCCCGCCAGACGCCACGACCCCCTCCGCCGCACCAAACTCCCAGACCAACTGCGTAGCAGTCGGGCCCCAACGTGCGACAAGGTAACTGCCCGCCGCTTGCGCAGCACGGGCGCACGCCATTGGATTAGCGAGACAGTGCCCAAGATGATTAAAGAGGTACCCGAAGCCAGCCTGCAGAGCCCCATTGGCAAACTTCCCCCCACCCAGCACAGACGCCGTGCCGCCCATGATGATAGTCGCTGTGCCTTGCACCATCATGGGCGAGTTGGCCAGCGCCTCCGTCGTGCCTTTGCCCACCAGCGCCGCCGCCGCGCTGGGGCCACACTTGCCCCCGCTGGCCATGCCTTGCATGCAACCCAACAAGGTATGCGCAGCCATCCGTGGCCCCGCGTTGCTCGCTACAAGGACCGTCTTGCCCGCCGCGTCTGTCGCGTACGTGTCCGCCAGCCCGCTGCCAACGGCCGCCATCGCCAGCCCAAAGATCCCCCCAACGATCGCCTGCTCCGCCCCTGCGCCGGGCTGTGACAAGCCTCCAACCGCACCAAACGCCAACGTCGTGACGATCTGCGTCGTTGTCGTGACCCCAAACGCACTGGTCCCACCAAACGCACCACCGGCCCCAGCCCCGCCGTAGGCCATCAGCCCCATCCCCACGATCTGCCAGTACTCGTTGCCGTTGCGTGACAGGGCCGCACCCGCCACATACGCTGCAACGTACCACCAAAACTCCCCGCTCGGATCCGTGTACTTCAGCGGATTGTTCAGCACGTAGCTGTAGCGGTTGAAGTTTTGTAGATCATTGGGATCTTGCACGTGCGGGTCGCTGCTCAAAAACCGCCCCAGCAGCGGATGCGCGATGCGCCCGTTCATGTGGATCAGTCCCTGCTCGTCCAGGTGCTCATGCCCCGTGTACCCCCGGTCCCCATGCGCCGGGTTCACCGCCGCATCCGCCAACCCCGTGGACCTCACGCGCCGACCCCACGCGTCAAACGCCATGCGCTCTTGCACCACCCCGGCCGCGTTGCTCACCGCCACCACCGACCCCAACGCGTCCTTGTGCCAGTACTGCGTCAGGTTGTTGTCGCTCGATACCACCCCGGCGCCATTGAGCGTTTTGACCACCGCCACCACCGCTCCTCCCACACTGATGTAGTGGCGGCTCTCGTCTCGCGTCACCGTGGCGCCAACCTTCGTCTCCTCGCGCTCGTACGACAGGCCCCCAACGTTGTTGGGGTGCACAAAATAGACCGTGCGCACGTTGGCGCCCTGGGTCACGGTTTCTTGAATGCGCCGATGCGTGTGGTCAAACTTGAAGGCCGTTGTGGCGCCTTTGTAGGACATCGTCGCTGCGTGGTTGAACCCCGTCCATGTCACGCTGCGGGTCTCGTCCCCGCTGGCGCTGGTGAGCTGGCCATTGGCGTCGTAGCCGTAACTGACGCCAGCCGCTGCCGTGACTGCGTGCGGGCGGGGACCATTGAGCGCACCGTAGGTGTAGCCGCCTACGTCGCTCTTGCTCAGGACGTTGCCAATCGCGTTGTATTGAACAAAGACGCTGCGGTTGGCTGCTGCGTCCAGCCCCGAAGCAATGCTGTGTTTGGTGAGCCGATCGAGCTTGTCGTACTCATACGTGTCCAAGATCGTCTGGCTGACCAGGCTGCCTACGCTGTGGTCACTGCGGCTGCCAACGTTATTAGCCTTGTCGTAGGTGTATCGATGATCCACGGCACCGACGTATCCATTGGCTGGCACGCCAGTTCGCAAAGTGAATGCCTTGCCACTGATCGAATCGAACGCGTTGTCGGTGGCAAGGGCATTGCCCAATGTAGACCTGAGAACATTGCCTCGAGCATCAAACGCTGCACTGGGCGCGTTGGCGATGCTCCAAAAAACTCGGGTCGTTGGCGCGGCGGCGTCAGAAACTTTTTCAAGCACACCGGGTATGCGGCCTGCCGCTGCCACGCTGTAGTCATACCTAAGCGTGAAGTTGGTAGGGTATTTGAACGTCCCGACACGCCCGAGGGCGTCGAAGGTGGTGGTGTTGGTATAAGACCTGTCCAAAACGTCGGTGCTGGTCACGACCCGACCCATCGTGTCGTAAACCGCAGATGAGCTGCTGATGACTGCATTGGTCACAGGCACGCCAGCCTTGGCCTCGCAAAGCCTGTTCAGACCCGAAGCACACCAAGCACCGGCCGCCGTCTTGTCGTAGTACCAGTTGCCGTTTTGTGTCGGCGTCTCGCGCTGGATCAGACGGCCCAGAATGTCATAGGTCAACTTGGTTTGCTGGTTTTTGGCATCCGTTTGGGTGACCATTTGCCCAAGCGCGTTGTACGTGTAGCTCCACGTCCCTTGATTGGGATCAGTCATACCAGTCTTGAAACGCGCCGTTGTGGTCGAGTAGCTGATGGTTGTGACGATGCCCAATGCATCAACCGTTTTGACCAAGTTGCCCGATGCGTCATAGCCCGAATTCAGCGTGGCGCCGTACGGGTCGATGGTTTGAGTGACCTTCCCTTCTGGGTTTTTGATCGCTGTCTTGGTTCGAGCGACGCCATCGGGGCTGCTGTCAGAAGGAACAGTGACGGTGGTTCGGAGTCCGGCATACGCAACTTCAGTGTTGACGACAGTCGCTGCGGCACCGGCTGCGCCCCGCCAATGCTGGCTCTGCAGCTTTGGACGATGCAAAAGATCGTAATGCGAGGTCCATTGCCGTAGTTCCCCTGCAGGGGAAGCAAATGCTGCGCCAGCACCCGATCTGCCAAAATACGGTGCCCACTTGGCCGCCTCCATGCCAAGGTTGTTGAATACTGCCAGCGACGAACTCCACCGTCCGTCATAGGACTCTGTCTCTTTGGCAATGGTTCGATGAAGGCTGTCCATGTGCGTCACCGATTTGGCGCCAATGACCACGTTTGCACTTTTGGGTGTGCTGCGAATGTAGTAAGCCGTGATGGCGGACGCAGAGGTGCTTGCTTGTTGCTTCGCCAAAACGGCGCCAGTTGTCTTGTCGGCAAGCATCCACGAGTCGATGCGCGTCGAAACATCCGTTGGCTCGAAAGAAATGCAGGTCGCATCGCCTGCGACCTTGTACGGGCCTTGACAGTAGACACGTTCGTACTCGACGTACCCTTCGGTGGTCGTTGTTCCCACGCGGTTGATCGGGCCATACTCTTGATAGACGCGCCCAAACGCGTCGTAAATTACTCGCTTGCTCAGGTTGTTAGCCACCGTGACATGAGCGACTTCGGTTTGTTTGGCAACGCCACCAAATCGAGCGTCGTACTCAAAGTCAGTTCTAGATGCAACGGACCCATCCGTTCTCAGCTGCGTTGTGCGAGTGAGAAAAGCGCCCGCTGGATACTTTTCGCCCTCGGTTGTGCCGCTGGTCTTGACTGCAAACAGGTTTTGAGTTGTGCGCGTCGGGAACGTTGTGGCAGCAGTCGGCCCAACGGCGCACGGACGCACCACAATGGTTGCCTTGTTCCCGTAGGCGTCGTAGGTGTACGCCGTTTCGGCGCAGTGAGTGCCGCCTGGGTCTACGCGCTCCAGTTCAACCAACCCTGTTGTGGCGTTGTAGCTGTATTCCACTACGCGCGTCGTATTTTGCGCAGCCGCGCCGCAGGGGAGGGCAAGACCCAGCGCCATCACCACGGCTGACCTTCGCAAGCAGTTAGAACTGTCTCTGCGAGTGGGCAACCTGATTGACCCTGAAACTTCAATCATTTGCCACTCCCAGGCGTGCCGCGTGCACCACAGCCGCTCGGCATTGTGGTTAAACCATTCAATTGAATGGCGAGAGCGGCAGACAAGTTCGAGCCAGTGATGGTCAACGTCGATGCAACGGACCCTTGATCGCACCCGCCTGGTGTCGAGAACAAAAACGCGATAACACAACTCGATCCGCCACCAAGGCTACTCGCGCAACTGTTGCTTGAGATAGAAATCGTTCCACCCGACAGATCGCTGGCCACCAAAGAGTAGTTCAATGCAGTGCCAGCGTAAGCAGACGAGTTTGAAATGGTGACTTGGGCGCTGCCGCTGTTACCTGAAGTGACTGCGCCGAAGTTGATACTTGTTGGCGAACTGGCTAGCGTTGCAATCGGAACAACGCCAGAGCCTGAAACACTCAACGTGTTTGCTGCTGTGCTCACGACGCTTGGCCGTATGCCTGTTCCAGAATAGGCTTGGGCCACGGTTGGCGAGAAGGAAATTGCCACGTTGCAACTGCTGCCCGGCATCACTGCGGCGCAGGCACTCGTGTTTGCCGTGAAGCCCGTCGGCAAATTGAAGAGTGCGCCGCTCCAATTTGCGGCGACGGTGCCAAAGCCAGAGTTGCTTAGCGTTAGATTCTGTGTCGCCGACAATCCGTTGCCAACCGTCCCGAAGGCTAGACTTGTGACGGACCAGGTGCTAACCGACGAAACAACGGCGCCGTTGATGGCAAACGTCGCATTGTTGGTGGCTCCAACAGTCGTAACGGTATTTGCTGCATTGCCAGTTGCATTGGTCGGCATGGAAAGGGTCATGGCGCAACTGGCACCAACACCAACGCTGGCGCACGAGTTCGCCGTCAACTGGAACCGAGTTGACAAATTTTGCAGCCCAGACAATGTCATGGGCACATTGCCGTCATTGCGAATTGAAACCGTCGCTGTCGGCGCTGCAGCGCCAAGCCATACCGTGCCAAGGTTGGGCGCCGCGCTCGTCACCGTCGCCGTTGAAGCGCTAGAAGACGCTTGGGACGTGATCGCCGCCATTCGCTGGCCTGATGCCGTGTCGACGCTCACCGACCCAGTGCGAGTGCCAGGCACTGTTGGCGTGAATTTGATTGCAATCGTGCAGTTGGCGCCATTACTAAGCAAAGTTGCACAAGTGGTCGACACAAACGTGAAATCGGCTCCGGTGACAGACGAACTGGTCGGCACTACCATCACCAAAGAGCCGCCTGTGTTGTTGTATACCGTTGCGTTGGCTGTCGAATTTTGACCCACTGCCGTACTTGTGTAGTTGGGAGGCGTAACCACCACGGCAACCGGGTTGCTTGAGCTAACAACGTTGGCGTTGGGCGATGTCCCAAAACTGCTGCTGTTAGCGGCGATCTGAGCGTCAGCCGTTGGCGCTGTCGCGACAACTGTCGACTTCGTCATGCGCCCAAGCATCCACGGCGTTCGATCGTCGCCAACGTTGAGCGGCCGGTCCTGCAGGTACTCGCTCGTGATCAGCTTGCCCCAGGTGAGTGGCCCCTGCGTGGTGACGTCGTTTCGGCTCTTGACGTTGCCGTAATACGAGACGTCGGAGGTTGTCGAAACTGAAGGCAACACCACAACCGAGCGATCGTTCCAGTCCCATGCTTGGCTCATGGTCTGAACCACGGGGCGATAGCGAGGATTCGCCGTCGGGGTCGTCTGCCCGAGCACATTGACCGTGCTCTTAAGCAGCATAAAGGGTTGGGATGCAGTGGGTGGACTAACAGGCGCTGTCGTCATCGAGGTGCCATTGGTCGCAAGCTCCATGATCTTCTTGAGCCTCACACGCCGCTCGTTGGTATCACCCCCGCTTGGTAGTGTGACGGTGATCACGGTTGGATCAATAGCGTATGAGCGTGTCTCTATGGGCACGCCAAGCTCAAGGTGACTGTTTGCAATTGACGAAGCATCAACGCTTGACCCAAGACCTTGAAAGTACTTGACGTATTGGATGTTGTTAGACCCTTCCGTCAAGTGCCACCGTTCGCGAAAACCCCTTGAGCCAAAATCTCTGTCAGAGCGAAGGTCCTTGTAAAAGTAACGCGCCGTACCAGTCAATGTCGAGTTGAGCGTGGGATCAACATTGAGCCGCCAGGCACGCGTTTCATACACGACGGGCGCTCGCGGCGTCGTCAAAATGACGCGTGGAAAGGATGTCCCAGCGCCACTCTTTGCATAAACCTGCTCGTTCGAGAGCGGGACGTAGGTGACAACCGTGTCTGCGCCAAGACTGTCCGTAAAACTCTGGACCAGGTGTGGGCTTGCTTGAACGCGATCCCAGCGAGGGTCATTGCTGCCGACGCCTTTGGGTTTGCCGCCGTAGAACCCCACACCGACGCCATGCGAAAAAGTTTCAGTCAATTGGCATACTTGCCCAGACTCGCCCTCAAAACAATACTCGATGGGCGCGCCCTCATGTAAGGTAGCCCGACAAAACGTTTGAAATCCGCGTCCAAAGATGTCGCAAAACCCTCTGCCACCATTGCCGACGCCAAAGTCAATGCCTCCCGCAGCATCTTCTATAAATCTAACCTCCGTCGTCGCAAAAAAACCCTCGACTGCGTCACCGCCATAGGTCAAGCGGCAATGCATGTTGCTGAACCTGTTTTTGTCAGGCTCCGCGTTGTTGCGAGGGTCTGGGCCGATGGCGCGACAAAAATCTGGCAGCCCGTCGCCATTGATGTCAGCCCAATAACGGTCAAACTTGTGTCCGTCACCGCCAGGGTCTAAATTGGAGGACAACCGATCGTTTGCCTCCCAGCCCCGACCGTTAGAAAGCCTGCATGCAAGCCTGAAGGGCGATGGCCCAACAATTCGGCAGAAGTCGGCATTGCCATCACCATTGACATCTAAAAAGGCAGCGCCTTCCTTGATATTGGTGACGCTCGGAGCAACGAGGTTCAGCGTCGCAAGGTTGTAAGTCGGTGTACTTGCAATGCCAGACACGCTGCCCAGAAAGCAGTTGATATTGCCGTACGACGTACAAAAATCGGGAAAACCGTCGCCGTTGACGTCAGCGTGTCCAATCGCAGCATTGATCTCGAGGATGCTGTAGAAGACGTTAGGAACTTCTACATTGTTGCGTATCCATGCCGCGTTCGGCGTAAACGCGGTACCGGAAGACAAATGGCATCGATAACTATACATGTCACTATAGAGGACGCCTTGGTCCGAATGTAGGTAGCAGAAGTCCGATCTGCCATCACCATTGACGTCCAACAGGAAAACATCAGTTAGCTCGTCCAGCCCTGTGCTGAGGACAGTACAGGGATTTAGACCGGCTGTAGAAGCAGGGCGGATTCAAAAGTGAAGTGCAAAAGCGCGAGTATCAATGAATGTTGGTTGGAGTGCATGGTGCTTTTGATCAGCATCTCTCCGTACACGGCGAGAGGCGTTCGTACCCCCAGCCCTTTGCGTGGTCTGCCGTTGATCTCGTCTGCGATGGCATCGAGCTGCGCTTGGCTGTGATGCGACAGATCCGTGCCCTTGGGCAAGTACTGGCGCACCAAGCCGTTCATGTTCTCGCAGGACCCGCGCTGCCACGGGCTGTGCGGATCGCAGAAGTACACCGCGATGCCTGTCAGCTCGCTGAGCCTCTTGTGCATCGCCATCTCGCGCCCTTGGTCGTACGTCATGCTCAAGCGCATCGGCTTCGCGATGCTCACGAGCTTGTCGGTGAACGCTTGCAGCACGGCAGCCGCGCTCGCAGGCTTCGGACTGCGGCAGCTTGACCAGCATGACCAGCCGGCTTGTTCGCTCCACCAGCGTGCCCACCGCGCTCGCGTTGGCCTCGCCCTTGATCAAGTCGCCTTCCCAGTGCCCGGGGAACTGGCGGTCCTCGATCTCTGGCGGGCGCAGGTGAATGCTCTGCATGTCCGGGATCTGGCCTCTGCGGTCTTGCCCCTTGCTGCGCGGCACGCGCTTGTTGTGCGCGTGGCGCAGGCTTGCGATCAGCTCGCGCTTGAGCTCGCCCACGGGCTGGGCGTAGATGCAGTTGTAGATCGTCTCGTGCGACACGCGAAGCTCATGTCCTTTGGGGTAACGCGCGCCATCGCCAGAGCGATCTGCTCGGGCGACCAGCGTTGCGTCAAGAAATGCTTAACGACGCCAAACAGCGTCGAATCCATGTGCAGTTTACGCATCGGCCGCGCATCCAGACGCCGCCGCTGGCTCGACGCTTGGGCTTGCGTGCTCGCGTAGCTCGCCCCGGTGCTGTTGCGCTTGAGCTCTCGCGTGATGGTGCAAACCGGGCGCCCCAACACGCGCGCCATAGCGCTTGCGCTGTAATTCTGTTGCTTCATCGCCGCCATCGTCACGCGGTCCTCAGGTTGCAGCTGGCGGTAGGTTCTGGGTGGTGTGTGCATCGGTGTACCTTACGGGATCATCGCTTTTGCACTTCACTCTTGAATCCGCCCAGCAATGACAGTTCGAGCTGCGCCAGCGACCGCGCGATTTCCGCCAGGGTTGGGACAACTTGCAGAAAAGAACGGCACAGTGCCCGAAATCGTTGCAGTAAAGGTCGGACCCAAGTGGCACCGAAGTGTGCCCGAGGTTGTGGCGATAGGCAAAGAACCAAGCGGCACTTGCAAGAGACGACAGACATCGACGTGCCCGTCTCCGTTGACATCTGCCCACTTCAAGCCACCCTGCGCAGCCCCAATCGCGTACACGACTGGTGTAGGCGAAAGCCGGTCGCCCAGCGACAGATGGCACTTCAGCTCTACTTGGTTGCCTGCAAGCATGCAATAGTCGTCTTTGCCGTCAGCATTGACGTCAACCCAATCGCGAGATTCGGCTTGGCCTGGATCGCTTATGTTCACCAGATTACTGCGTTGCGCAAGTGCGAGGTGGGAATGTGTCAGCATTGCCAACCCAAGTACCGACGCCGCTAAAAGTCGCGCGATACAAACACCGGGATTGATTTTCATAGTTTTAGTTGGGCACGGTCATTGGGCTGGACTACCGCAACTTCTTCAACGGCAAAGTTGGGCAATTCGAAACGTGCCCGCATAGCCTCCGCAAGGCTTAACGCTCGGTGGAATATAGCTCGTACCCGTTAGACCAAATACTGTGTCTTCAGGGTAAGAAAACACCAGATGAGGTAAAGCATCAGCTGCGTCGGCCGCAGTGTCACGCGGCGGGGGAGGCCGAGCAAGCGACGCGACCGCGCCTCGAAGTTCCTGAACCTTCGTAAGTCGACTTGAGTTTGTAGCTCGAATGCGGTCGCTGCCACTTGTCACAGGTTGGTAGGTCATCTCATAGACTTTGACACGCTGGCCACGCGAAGTAGGACTAGCAAAACCAACATACGTCGATATGTTCGCTATTCTCTGCGTTTGAGATACAAACGATCCCGCTCGGTAAATAACTTGGCGATCTGGACGCAATTCATAAGAAAGGACAACCGCACGCGTCCCCAGGGTGCTGCCGCGGTTTGAGTATCGAATGTAGTGCAGCGTTTTGAATCCGTTATAGGACGCTGAGTTGCCCAGGCTATCGGTGCACGTCGCGCCATTGCTATCGACCTCTGCCCCACAATAATAGAACTCGACGAACGAAGGAACTGCCATCCGATCAGAAATGCGCTGAAGATTCCATGTGTGGGTCAAGTCTGGCGTCGCCACATTTAGAAACTTTGTCAGGGCGCGCGAATTGGCACTGAGCCCATACTCAAGAATGAGCCCGGATTTGGTGAAGACCTTAAAACTCACGGCGCTACCCGTTTGCTGGGACGACGCGTCACCAGTCGCCACAATACGAGAAAATGAATCGCGTTCTAGGAAGTACTCACGCGTTGTACTCGCCGTCGGGTGGTAGTTGGCATCCGAGGTTGGCGCGTCAGTCAGAAGCCTCTGACCGTCCAAGCAGTACCGATCTGTTGAGGTGTAAGTCAAAGTGCCACGTTCGTTGTCGTGCTGCATGGTCTTCGAGCATCGCGTTATCGCAGACAGCCCAGCAAGCGACCAACCGATTCCAAGCGGACCGTTGCCAGCGCCACTTGAGTAACTAAGCGAGAGCTGGGGTTCCATGCCAGCAATGCCACGCGGAACCTGAATCGGAACGGAGATCGCGGCTGCGCCCGACTCAGTCACCGAAAACTGGCTGCCAGTTTGCATGCCGTTGGCGTATGCAACTTGGCAGATTGACAATCCCATCAGAACTTTGGCGAGCGCGATCCAAACAGTTCGCGCTTTCATCAAGAAGAAGGAGGTCAGCGCAAGTATTGCGCACACATCCACTGCGGCCGACTGGTCGTTGCGCATAGCCCCCCCCTCTATCTCAGAATTCTTGATGTTCGTGGAAGCACTCAGCCGAATGACGTGCTTCGTCGAAGTGTCTCTGATTCGCCGTTAGGGTGCAAGGTAGGCAAGGGTTTATCAGCAAGAGCTTTTCTTGCAACAGTGGCTACCGCATCGTTCAACAGCATCGGATTCACCAAAAGCAGCTCGAAACCGTGGGGTCGATGTCAACGCACGGCAACACCGGCCGCCGCCCGCTCGCTCGCTCGAATCATGCCCTGAGTGCTGCCCGCATGTCATTGAACTGAAATCAAAAAAAAGGCCGGTCACACGGACCGGCCTTTTGGTTTGCAACCCACACACCCCAAACAGCGGGTGTGCAAGTCTTAACCTAGGATGCCTGCTGGCTGGTTAGCCTTCATCCCCCACTGGCGCTGCAGGCGCGCTGCTGGCGTCGGCGGTTTCCACCACTTCGGCTTCGCTGGCTTCGTCCAAAGCCGTCAATTGCGCTGCCGCCAGCTCTTCAGCTTCTTGCAGCGTGATGGCACGGCGCTCGCCTTCGTCCATGTCTTGCTTGGCCTTGCGTGCAATGTGGAAAGCCATGCCGGTGCCTGCAGGGATCAGGCGGCCGACGATGACGTTTTCTTTCAGGCCTCGCAGCTCGTCGCGCTTGCCCATGATGGCAGCCTCGGTGAGCACGCGGGTGGTTTCTTGGAAAGAAGCCGCCGAGATGAACGAGTCGGTCGACAGTGATGCTTTGGTGATGCCCAGCAACACGTCGGCGTGCGTGGCAATGAGCTTGCCCTCGCCGCGCAAACGGTCGTTGGTGTCCAGCAGCTCGCTGCGCTCCACCTGTTCGCCCACGATGTACTTGCTGTCGCCCGAGTTGGTGATTTGCACCCGACGCAGCATCTGGCGAACGATCACCTCGATGTGTTTGTCGTTGATCTTCACACCTTGCAAACGGTACACGTCCTGCACTTCGTCGACGATGTAGCGCGCCAACTCTTCGATGCCCAACAAACGCAAGATGTCTTGCGGGTCGGCTGCACCGTCCACCACCAGCTCGCCGCGGTTGACCACCTGGCCTTCGTGCACCAGGATGTTCTTCTCTTTGGCCACCAATTCTTCGTGCACATTGCCTTCGGGGTCGGTGATCTGCAGGCGGTTTTTGCCTTTGGTCTCCTTGCCGAAGCTGATGGTGCCGGTGATCTCGGCCAGGGTGCCCACGTCTTTGGGTGAGCGGGCTTCGAACAGCTCGGCCACCCGCGGCAAACCGCCGGTGATGTCGCGCGTTTTTTGGCCTTCCATCGGGATGCGGGCCAGCACTTCGCCGGGCGCCAGGTCTTGACCGTCACGGATTTGAATCAGCGAGCCCACGGGGAAGCCGATCGTCACCGAGTGGTCGGTGCCGGGGATCTTCACCTCGTTGCCAGCGGCGTCCAGCAATTTAACTTGCGGGCGCACCACCTTGATGGCACCACGGCGCTTGGAGTCGATGACGACCAGGGTCGACAGACCCGTGACTTCATCCACCTGCTTGGCCACCGTGAGGCCTTCTTCGACGTTTTCAAACTTGGCGCGGCCTGCAAACTCGGTGATGATGGGTCGCGTGAGCGGGTCCCAATTGGCCAACACCTTGCCTGCCTTGATGGCTTGATCGGCCTTGATCGCCAAAATAGCGCCGTACGGCACCTTGTGACGTTCACGCTCGCGGCTGTGTTGGTCCAGCACGATGATTTCGCCAGAGCGCGAAATCACCACCAGTTCGCCCTTGCCGTTGGTGACGTAGCGCATCGTGGTGTTGAAGCCAATGTGGCCGTCAGACTTCGCGTCCACGCTGCTGGCCACCGCCGCACGCGACGCGGCACCACCGATGTGGAAGGTGCGCATCGTCAACTGCGTGCCAGGCTCGCCGATGGATTGCGCTGCAATCACACCCACGGCCTCGCCGGTGTTGACCATGCCACCACGGCCCAGGTCGCGGCCATAACACTTGGCGCACAGGCCAAAGCGCGTGGCACAGGTAAGCGGTGTGCGAACCTTGACTTCGTCCACGCCGGCTGCTTCGAGCATGTCGAGCGTTTCTTCTTCCAACATCGTGCCCGCGGGCACCAGCAATTGCTGGGTCTCGGGGTGCACCACCTCGATGGCGGCCACGCGGCCCAGGATGCGGTCGCGCAGGGATTCGATCACCTCGCCCCCCTCAACCAAAGCGCGCATCGCAATGCCGTTGGCGGTGCCGCAATCGGTCTCCACCACCACCAGGTCTTGCGTCACGTCCACCAGGCGACGCGTGAGGTAGCCCGAGTTGGCCGTCTTGAGCGCCGTGTCGGCCAAGCCTTTGCGCGCGCCGTGCGTCGAGATGAAGTACTGCAGAACGTTGAGGCCCTCGCGGAAGTTGGCGGTGATGGGCGTCTCGATGATCGAGCCATCGGGTTTGGCCATCAGGCCGCGCATGCCCGCCAACTGGCGAATCTGCGCCGCCGAACCGCGGGCGCCCGAGTCGGCCATCATGTAGATGGAGTTGAACGACTCTTGCTCGACTTCTTTGCCATGGCGGTCGATGACTTTTTCTTTGGACAGCTGATTCATCATCACCTTGCCCACTTCGTCACCGGTTTTGCCCCAGATGTCGACCACCTTGTTGTAGCGCTCGCCCGCCGTCACCAAGCCCGAGACGTACTGCTGCTCGATCTCTTTGACTTCTTTTTCGGCACGCTCGATCAGGCCTGGCTTCTCTTTGGGCACCAGCATGTCGTCGATGCCGATCGAGATGCCTGCCTTGGTGGCCAGGCGGAAACCACTTTGCAGCAGCTTGTCGGCCAGCACCACGGTTTCTTTGAGGCCGCACTTGCGGAAGCTGGTGTTGATCAGGCGCGAGATTTCTTTCTTCTTCAACGTCTTGTTGATGTTGGAGAAGGGCAAACCACGCGGCAAGATTTCGGACAGCAGGGCGCGGCCCACGGTGGTGTCGACCAACTTGGTGACGGGTGTGAACTCGCCCGTCGTTTTGTCTTTGACCCACTCGGTCAGGCGCACGGCCACGCGGGCTGTCACCTCAACTTGCTCGTTGTCCAGCGCGCGTTGCACCTCGGGGATGTCGGCGAAGATCAAGCCTTCGCCTTTGCCGTTGATGCGCTCACGCGTGGCGTAGTACAAGCCCAGCACCACGTCTTGCGACGGCACAATCGACGGTTCACCGCTGGCGGGGAACAGCACGTTGTTGGTGGACAGCATCAGCGTGCGTGCTTCCATCTGCGCTTCGATCGACAACGGCACGTGAACGGCCATTTGGTCGCCGTCAAAGTCGGCGTTGAACGCCGCGCAAACCAGTGGGTGCAACTGAATCGCCTTGCCTTCGATCAGCATCGGCTCAAACGCTTGAATGCCCAGGCGGTGCAACGTGGGCGCGCGGTTCAGCAGCACGGGGTGCTCTTTGATCACCTCTTCAAGGATGTCCCAAACGATGGGGGTGCCGCTTTCGACTTCTTTCTTGGCTGCCTTGATGGTCGTGGCAATGCCCATGGCCTCGAGGCGCGAGAAGATGAAAGGCTTGAACAGCTCAAGTGCCATCAACTTGGGCAAACCGCACTGGTGCAGCTTGAGCGTGGGGCCTACCACGATGACCGAACGGCCCGAGTAGTCGACGCGCTTGCCCAGCAAGTTTTGACGGAACCGGCCGCCCTTGCCTTTGATCATGTCGGCCAGCGACTTGAGTGCACGCTTGTTGGCGCCCGTCATGGCCTTGCCACGGCGGCCGTTGTCCAGCAGCGAATCAACCGCCTCTTGCAGCATGCGCTTTTCGTTGCGCACGATGATTTCGGGGGCCTTCAACTCCAACAGACGCGCCAGGCGGTTGTTGCGGTTGATGACGCGACGGTACAAGTCGTTGAGGTCGGACGTGGCAAAGCGGCCGCCGTCCAGCGGCACCAGGGGGCGCAGGTCGGGCGGCAACACGGGCAGCACGTCCATCACCATCCACTGCGGCTTGATGCCCGAGCGCTTGAACGCTTCCATCACCTTGAGGCGCTTGGCGTTCTTTTTGATCTTGAGCTCGGAGCCCGTCATGTCGTTGCGGATCTTGTCGATCTCGACATCGAGGTCAAGCTCTTCCAGCAACTTCTTGACGCCCTCAGCGCCCATCAACGCGATGAACTCGTCACCGTGCTCGATGCGCTTGGCGTCGTAGTCGTCTTCCGACATGATGCTGAACTTCTTCAGCGGCGTCATGCCGGGATCCACCACCACGTAGGCTTCAAAGTACAGCACGCGCTCGATGTCGCGCAGCGTCATGTCCAGCACCAGGCCCAGACGCGACGGCAGCGACTTGAGGAACCAGATGTGCGCGCACGGTGCGGCCAGGTCGATGTGACCCATGCGGTCGCGACGCACCTTGGTTTGTGTGACTTCAACGCCGCACTTCTCGCAGATCACACCACGATGCTTGAGGCGCTTGTACTTGCCGCACAAGCATTCGTAGTCTTTGATCGGGCCAAAAATCTTGGCGCAGAACAAGCCGTCGCGTTCGGGTTTGAACGTGCGGTAGTTGATCGTCTCAGGCTTCTTCACCTCGCCAAACGACCAGCTGCGGATTTTTTCCGGTGAAGCCAGGCCGATCTTGATGGCATCAAAGTGCTCATCGGGCGTGAACTGCTTGAAAAGGTCGAGTAGTCCCTTCATGGGTATCTCCTAGATCTTGAAAATAAAGAGCAAGTAACGGTCAAAGCAAGCAGACGCCGCGGAACCGGCTTGGCCGGGCCGCTGGCGTCGCCCCCTTGAGGGGGAGGCGTCAAAGACGCATCGGGGGTGGTCAATGTCATCAATTTTTCTCGAGCTCGATGTCGATCCCGAGTGAACGAATCTCTTTGACCAACACGTTGAACGATTCCGGCATGCCGGCTTCGATCGCGTGCTCACCCTTGACGATGGACTCGTACACCTTGGTGCGGCCATTGACGTCGTCGGACTTGACGGTGAGCATCTCTTGCAAGACGTAGCTGGCACCGTAAGCCTCCAGCGCCCACACCTCCATCTCGCCGAAGCGCTGACCACCGAACTGTGCCTTGCCGCCCAGCGGTTGCTGCGTGACCAAGCTGTAGGGCCCGGTTGAACGTGCGTGCATCTTGTCGTCGACCAAGTGGTGCAGTTTGAGGACGTGCATGTAACCCACCGTGACAGGACGCTCAAACGCGTCGCCGTTGCGACCGTCGTGCAGCGTGGCCTGCGTGCGGGTGGCGTTGAGCCCCTTGGCCTTGGCCAAGTCGGCCGGGTAGGCCAGGTTCAACATGGCACGAATCTCTTCTTCGGCGGCGCCGTCAAACACCGGCGTGGCAAACGGAACACCCTTGGACAGGTTGTGACCCATCTCGATGATCTCGTCGTCCGACAGCAAGTCGAGCCGCTCGGTTTTGCCGCCGCTCTTGTTGTAGAGCTGGTCAAACAAAGCCCGCAGCTCGACCGCTTTTTCGGCGCGCTGCGATTCTTGCTGCAGCATGTTGCCGATGCGCTGCCCAATGCCTTTGGCGGCCCAGCCCAAGTGGACTTCGAGCACCTGCCCCACGTTCATGCGCGAAGGCACGCCCAAGGGGTTGAGCACGATGTCGCACGGGGTGCCGTCGGTCATGTAGGGCATGTCTTCGACCGGGACGATCTTGGACACAACACCCTTGTTGCCGTGACGGCCGGCCATCTTGTCGCCAGGCTGCAAGCGGCGCTTGACGGCCAGGTAGACCTTGACCATCTTGAGCACGCCCGCCGGCAGCTCGTCGCCTTGGGTGAGCTTCTTGCGCTTTTCTTCGAAGGCTTGATCGAACTTGGCGCGTGTGGCGTCGAGTGAGTTCTTGATCGACTCCAGCTGGTTGGCGATTTCGTCGTCAGCCGGGCGGATGTCAAACCAGTGGTACTTCTCGATGCTGGCCAAGTATTCGGCCGTGACTTTCTCGCCCTTGCCAATGCGCTGCGGGCCACCGTTGACAACCTTGCCCACCAGAATTTTGCCCATGCGGTCGAAGGCGTCTGCCTCGACGATGCGCAACTGGTCGTTCAAGTCAAGGCGGAAGCGCTTGAGCTCGTCGTCGATGATCTGCTGGGCGCGCTTGTCGCGCTCGATGCCTTCACGCGTAAACACTTGCACGTCGATGACGGTGCCGTTGGTGCCTTGGTCGACACGCAGCGAGGTGTCTTTGACGTCGCTGGCTTTTTCGCCAAAGATGGCGCGCAGCAGTTTTTCTTCAGGCGTCAGCGTGGTCTCGCCTTTGGGCGTGACCTTGCCCACCAGGACGTCGCCGGCGTTGACCTCGGCACCCACGTACACGATGCCGCTCTCGTCCAAGCGCGACAGTTGTTGCTCGGACAAGTTAGGAATGTCGCGGGTGATTTCTTCGGAGCCGAGCTTGGTGTCGCGCGCCATCACCACGAGTTCTTCGATGTGGATCGAGGTGTAGCGGTCTTCGGCCACCACGCGCTCGCTGATCAAGATCGAGTCTTCGAAGTTGTAGCCGTTCCAGGGCATGAAGGCGACCAGCATGTTTTGGCCCAAGGCCAATTCACCCAGGTCGGTCGACGCGCCGTCGGCAATGATGTCCTCAGCCGCCACCTTGTCACCACGCTTGACGATCGCGCGCTGGTGGATGTTGGTGTTTTGGTTGCTGCGCTGGTATTTGATGAGGTTGTAGATGTCAACACCCACCTCACCGGCCACCGTCTCGTTGTCGTTGACGCGGATGACGATGCGGTTGGTGTCGACGTAATCGACCACACCACCACGACGTGATGCCACGACGGTGCCCGAGTCTTTGGCGGCCACGCGCTCGACGCCCGTGCCCACAAACGCTTTTTCGGGGCGCAAGATGGGCACTGCTTGACGCTGCATGTTGGCGCCCATCAACGCGCGGTTGGCGTCGTCGTGCTCCAAGAACGGCACCAGCGACGCCGCCACCGACACGATTTGTGTCGGCGCCACGTCCATGTACTGAATGCGCTCGGGCGCGGTCAACACCGATTCGCCGTTTTCGCGCGCTGACACCAACTCGTCGATCAGCAGGTCTTTGTCATTGAGCGTGGCGTTGGCCTGCGCAATGACGTACTTGCCTTCTTGAATGGCTGACAGGTAATCGATTTGCATCGTGACCTTGCCGTTTTCGACTCGGCGGTACGGCGTCTCGAGGAAGCCGTATTCGTTGAGCTGCGCAAACAGCGCCAACGAGTTGATCAAGCCGATGTTGGGGCCCTCAGGTGTCTCGATCGGGCACACACGACCGTAGTGCGTGGTGTGCACGTCGCGCACCTCAAAGCCAGCCCGCTCACGCGTCAAACCGCCTGGGCCCAGGGCCGAGACGCGACGCTTGTGCGTGATCTCGGACAGGGGGTTGGTTTGGTCCATGAACTGCGACAGCTGCGAAGCACCAAAGAACTCTTTCAACGCCGCCGAAATCGGCTTGGAGTTGATCAAGTCGTGGGGCATCAAGGCCTCGGTCTCTGCCTGGCCCAAGCGCTCTTTGACGGCTTTTTCGATGCGTGCCAAACCACTGCGATACTGATTCTCGGCCAGCTCGCCGACGCAGCGCACGCGGCGATTGCCGAGGTGGTCGATGTCGTCCACCTCGCCACGGCCGTTGCGCAGCTCGACCAAGATCTTGACCACTTCGAGGATGTCCTCGTTGCTCAAGGTCATCTCGCCCTCAGCTGAGTCGCGGCCCACGCGGGCATTGAACTTCATGCGGCCCACGCGCGACAGGTCGTAGGTGTCAGGGTTGTAGAACAAGCGCTGGAACAGCGCTTGCACAGCGTCTTCGGTGGGTGGCTCGCCAGGGCGCATCATGCGGTAAATGGCCACGCGCGCTGCCAGCTCGTCAGCGGTTTCGTCGCTGGCCAAGGTTTGGCTGATGAACGCGCCTTCGTCAAGCTCGTTGGTGTAGATGCAGCGAACGTCTTTGATGCCGGCAACGCGCAGCTTTTTGAGCAGCGCTTCGGTGACTTCGTCGTTGGCCTTGGCCACGATTTCGCCGGTCTCGGGGTCCACCACGTTGTGCGCCATGACGCGGCCCACCAGGTAGTCTTCGGGCACGGTGATGGCTTTGATGCCACTTTGCTCCAACTGCTTGAGGTGGCGTGCGGTGATGCGCTTGTCTTTTTCGATGACCACAGCACCGGCTTTGTCGGTGATGTCAAAGCGAGCCACTTCGCCGCGCAAACGGTCGGCCACAAACGCCATGTTGGCGCCTGAGTCGAGCAGCTGGAAGCTGTCGAACACAAAGAAGTGCGCCAGGATGGCTTCAGGCGTCAGACCAATGGCCTTGAGCAGAATCGTGACGGGCATCTTGCGGCGACGGTCGACGCGGAAGTACAAGATGTCTTTGGGGTCGAACTCAAAATCAAGCCACGAGCCGCGGTAAGGAATGACACGTGCGCTGAACAGCAGCTTGCCCGACGAGTGCGTCTTGCCCTTGTCGTGCTCAAAAAACACGCCGGGTGAGCGATGCAACTGGCTGACGATGACACGCTCGGTGCCGTTGACCACAAACGAGCCGTAGTCGGTCATCAGGGGCACTTCGCCCATGTAGACCTCTTGCTCTTTGATCTCTTTCACCGTCTTGGCCACAGCGGCCTCGCGGTCATAGATGATCATTTGCAATTTGGCGCGCACGGCGGCGGCGTACGTCAGGCCACGCTGACGGCATTCGCGGGTGTCAAACGGTGGCTTGGCGATGTTGAACTCGAGGAACTTCATCTCGACGAAGCCGTTGTGCGAAACAATCGGGAACGCAGAAATGAAGGCCGCTTGCAGGCCCTCGGGCTTGCGCTTGCTGGGCGCGGTTTCGGCTTGCAAGAAGGCTCGGTACGAGTCTTTTTGCATCGTCAGCAGGTAAGGAACGTTTAGAACGCTCGCGCGCTTGCCGAAACTCTTGCGAATCCGCTTGCGCTCGGTGTAGGTGTAGGGTGTGGTTGCTTGCGCCATGAATCACTCCGTCTCGCAAAGCGCGCGCCTGGCCGGGCACACACTTCGTCGGCGACTGGCTCCGTCAACGCGTCGCAACAGGCGACGCGCCAAAGCTCTGGTGGTTGGCCACTACCAACCGCTGGCGGACAACCGTGGCGTTGCACCACAGTCCGACCAAACTTAGCTCTCTGCAGTCGTGTCAGAGAACACTGCAAAGCACGAATGCGATTCGTGCTTTGCGCTGCTCTCAGTCAACAGCGCCATTTTTTGGATGGCTGCCCGCCAAGGCGGGCAGCACCAAAAAATTTACTTGATTTCGGCTTTGGCGCCGGCGTCCAACAGCTTCTTCAAAGCTGCGTCAGCGTCAGCCTTTGGCACGGCTTCTTTAACGGCCTTGGGGGCACCGTCAACCATGTCTTTGGCTTCTTTCAGGCCCAAACCGGTGATCTCGCGAACCGCTTTGATGACCGACACCTTGTTGGCGCCAGCCTCGAGCAGCATGACGTTGAACTCGGTCTTCTCTTCAACCACGGCAGCAGCACCGCCACCACCCGCAGCCGGGGCAGCCATCGAAGCGGCCGACACGCCAAACTTCTCTTCGATTGCTTTAACCAGGTCGTTGAGCTCCATCACCGACATGCTGTCCATTGCCGTCAGGAATGCGTCTTTATCGAATGCCATTTTGAATATCCTCTGAAACTTTTAAATAGGTGAAAGGGTTTTGATCGTCAGGCCGCTGCAGGTGCTGCATCGGCAGGCACTGCATCAGCAGCTTCGGGGGCCGCGTCGCCGCCACCCTTTTGCTTGGCCAATGCCGCCAACACGCCAGCAAAACGCTGCATGGGCGACAACAGCAAGCCAGCCACTTGCGACAGCAGCACTTCGCGCGTGGGGATGCTGGCCAGGGCTTGCACAGCCTTGGTGTCCAGCGCCTTGCCTGCGTAAGCACCACCTTTGATCAACAGTTTGTCGTTGGTCTTGGCAAAGTCAGCCAAGACCTTTGCCGCGGCCACCGCATCTTCGGAAAAGCTGTAAATCAGCGGGCCACTCATGGCATCGGCTGCGCATTCAAACGGTGTGCCTGTGACGGCGCGGCGCGCAAGGGTGTTCTTCAGCACGTGAAGGTAAACACCTTTGGACCGCGCATCCACGCGCAGTTTGTTCATTTGCTCAACGGTGATGCCACGGTATTCAGCCAACGCCAACGTTTGTGACTTCGCGACTTGCGCTGACACATCCGTGACGACGGCTGCTTTCTCGTTGCGGGTAAGACTCAAGGTCTGCTCCTTCGTTAAATGGAGGCTTGGCTTTTGGCCATGCCCCCACGGGGTTTAAGCGACCTGCTGTTTCAAAAAAACCCTTCGGCATTTTTTGCAGCGGGACCGCCATCTGCGCTGGCCGCCAACCTTGCGGTTGGCATTTCGGAGGCCCGAGAGCCTCGCCAGCGGTCTTGGATGGCCTGAACCGGGTTACCCCGGCTCAGCCCACCAAATGCTTCACCAATCTAAAACTACTGCTGCGCGGTTTGCACCGCCAGCGACGAAACGTCCACGCGCGCACCCACGCCCATCGTTGAGCTGAGCGCCACCTTGCGCAAAAAGATGCCTTTGCTTGACGCCGGCTTGGATTTGCTCAGTGCATCAAGCAGGGCCTTGAGGTTGCCCACCAGCTTGTCGGAATCAAACGAGCGACGGCCGATGGTGGCGTGCACGATGCCC
The DNA here is from genome assembly GCA_963738575.1 of uncultured beta proteobacterium. GTDB lineage: Bacteria > Pseudomonadota > Gammaproteobacteria > Burkholderiales > Burkholderiaceae_C > CAVTWY01. The sequence goes on along the minus strand of CAVTWY010000004.1, from coordinate 776,171 downwards.
GCTTTGTCGACACGAAACTGAACCTGACCGGCCTTGGCGTTTTTAACCGCTGTGGCCACGTCGGGGGTGACCGTGCCCACCTTGGGGTTGGGCATCAGGCCGCGTGGGCCCAGAATTTGGCCCAGCGTACCGACGATGCGCATGGTGTCGGGCGAAGCGATCAGCACGTCGAAATTGATGGTGCCGGCCTTGATCTCAGCGGCCAAGTCGTCCATGCCAACGATGTCAGCACCGGCGGCTTTGGCTTCGTCAGCCTTGGCGCCTTGCGCAAACACGGCGACGCGCTTGGTTTTGCCGGTGCCGTTGGGCAACACGACGGCGCCACGCACCACTTGGTCTGATTTCTTGGCGTCGATGCCCAGCTGCACGGCCACGTCGATGGATTCATCAAACTTGGCGGTGGCGTACTGCTTGACCAGCGACATCGCCTCAGCGATGGGGTACAGCTTGAGGCTGTCAACTTTGCCGGCTGACAGCTTTGCTTTTTTGGTGAGTTTGGTCATGATTAGACGCCCTCCACCGTGACGCCCATCGAGCGTGCTGAACCCGCAATGATCTTCACGGCGGCGTCGAGGTTGGCGGCGTTGAGGTCTTTCATCTTCATCTTGGCAATGTCTTCAAGTTGGGCGCGGGTGATCTTGCCCACCTTGTCGAGGTGCGGTTTGCCCGAGCCCTTGTCGAGCTTGAGCGCCTTCTTGATCAGCACCGTTGCGGGTGGCGTCTTGAGGATGAAGGTAAAGGTTTTGTCGGCAAAGGCGGTGATAACCACCGGCAACATCAGGCCTGGCTCCATGCCTTGGGTCTGGGCGTTAAACGCCTTGCAGAACTCCATGATGTTGAGGCCGCGCTGGCCCAGTGCCGGGCCCACGGGGGGCGACGGGTTGGCCTTGCCGGCCGGAATTTGCAGCTTGATAAAGCCGACGATCTTCTTTGCCATGAGGCAATCTCCTTCGAGTGCATGCGCTTTGTCGCCACGGCTGGTGACTCAGCTCCTCGTTCATACAACCCTAACGATTTACTGCTTGTGGCACCGGGTTGGGATGCGCCACCTGCCCTGCTTCTAACTGCTTAAATCTTCTCGACCTGCGCAAAGTCGAGCTCGACCGGCGTGGCACGACCAAAAATCGTGACGCTGACGCTGACTTTGGACTTTTCGTAATTAACGTTTTCGACGGCACCGTTGAAGTCGGTGAAGGGGCCTTCTTTGACCCGCACCAACTCGCCCACCGTCCACTGCACTTTGGGCTTCGGCTTCTCGATGCCTTCTTGCATCTGGTTGACGATCTTCATCACCTCGGCCTCAGAGATGGGCGAAGGGCGGTTTTTGGCGCCTCCCACAAACCCTGTGACCTTGCTGGTGTGCTTGACCAAATGCCACGACTCGTCGTCCATGAGCATTTCAACCAACACATAACCGGGGAAGAACCGACGCTCGGTGACCGATTTTTTGCCGTTCTTGAGCTCGACCACTTCTTCGATGGGCACCAAGATGCGGCCAAATTTGGCTTGCATGGCGGCGCGGTCGATTCGCTCGCGCAGGTTGCGCTCAACCGCCTTTTCCATGCCGGAATAAGCGTGCACAACATACCAACGCAGGGCTGAGGCCGGCGCGGCGACGGCCACGGGTTCAGCGGCGACGGAGGAGGCAGTGGTTTCAGTCATGACGGTTTCCTCAACGCTTCCAACCCAAAATCAGGTCGTAGAGCGCCCACTGAATGGTCTTGTCTGCGATCCACAACAACAACGCCATCACCAACACAAAGGCGAACACGTAGCCCGTCATTTGCAGCGCTTCATTGCGCGCTGGCCACACCACCTTGCCCACCTCGCGGTACGAATCACGGCCAAAGGCGATCAGGCGCTTGCCGGTTTCGGACGTGAAGAAGATGGCCACGGCAGCGGCAAGCAACACCACCAAAGCCGCCACGCGCTTCCAGACATCTTGGCCACCCAAGTAGTAATAGGCGACCACCGCCGACAGCACCAACAAGGCTGCGACCGCGACCTTGGCTTTGTCGGCGCCGGTCGATACGGTTTCAACGGCAGTGTTGGTGGTGGCCATGGAATGGGTTCAATTGCTGACGACTAAAAACTTCAACTTCAAGACGGTGGCAGGGGCGGAGGGCCTCGAACCCCCAACCTCTGGTTTTGGAGACCAGCGCTCTGCCAATTGAGCTACGCCCCTATGAGTCGGCCGTCTTTCTACAAACGTTTGGCAGTTGTTATTCGATGATTTTGGCCACGACGCCAGCGCCCACGGTGCGGCCGCCCTCGCGGATGGCAAAGCGCAAGCCCTCTTCCATCGCAATCGGGTTGATCAGCTTCACCGTGATGCTCACGTTGTCACCCGGCATCACCATCTCTTTATCCTTGGGCAACTCCACCGCACCCGTCACGTCCGTCGTGCGGAAGTAAAACTGCGGCCGGTAGTTGTTGAAGAACGGCGTGTGACGGCCACCCTCCTCTTTGCTCAGCACGTAGATCTCGGCCGTGAAGTGCGTGTGCGGCTTCACGCTGCCGGGCTTGCACAGCACCTGACCACGCTGCACGTCCTCGCGCTTGGTGCCGCGCAGCAAAATGCCCACGTTGTCACCCGCTTGACCCTGGTCCAGCAACTTGCGGAACATCTCCACGCCCGTGCAGATCGTCTTCTGCGTCGCGGCAATGCCCACAATCTCAATCTCTTCACCCACCTTGACAATGCCGCGCTCCACGCGACCCGTCACCACCGTGCCACGGCCCGAGATCGAGAACACGTCCTCAACGGGCATCAAGAACGCACCGTCAATGGCACGCTCGGGCGTCGGGATGTAGCTGTCGAGTGCGTCGGCCAGCTTCATGATGGCTTGCTCACCCAGCTCGCCCTTGTCACCCTCCATCGCCAGCTTGGCGCTGCCGTGGATGATGGGGGTCTTGTCGCCGGGGAAGTCGTACTTGTCCAGCAGCTCGCGCACTTCCATCTCCACCAGCTCCAGCAGCTCGGCGTCGTCCACCATGTCGCATTTGTTCAAAAACACGATGATGTAAGGCACGCCCACTTGGCGGGCCAACAAAATGTGCTCGCGCGTCTGCGGCATCGGGCCGTCAGCGGCCGAACACACCAGAATGGCGCCGTCCATCTGCGCAGCACCCGTGATCATGTTCTTCACGTAGTCGGCGTGGCCGGGGCAATCCACGTGCGCGTAGTGACGGTTGGCCGTCTCGTACTCGACGTGTGCGGTGTTGATCGTGATACCGCGTGCCTTCTCTTCGGGCGCTGCGTCAATCTGGTCGTAGGCCTTCGCCTCACCACCAAACTTCGCCGCCAGCACCGACGTGATCGCCGCCGTCAGCGTCGTCTTGCCGTGATCCACGTGCCCAATCGTCCCCACGTTCACGTGCGGCTTGGTACGTTCAAATTTGCCTTTTGCCATGATCCTAGAGCTCCTGAGAACCAAAACCTAACTTGTTATCGAAACACCGGTGCCGTCACCCCGATGATGGGGTGGTGCCCACGGCGGGAATCGGACCCGCGACCTCCCCCTTACCAAGGGGGTGCTCTACCACTGAGCCACGTGGGCATCGACACGGGTTTGAGCCCTCCATCCACGCACTGGCTGCAGCGGCGCGAATGGGGCTCAAACCTCTGGCGACTTGGGCCCGCCCTTGCCGGCGTTACCCCCAATCAACTAACCAAACTTACTAACAGAACCCTTTGGAGCGGGAGACGGGAATCGAACCCGCGTCATCAGCTTGGAAGGCTGGGGTTCTACCATTGAACTACTCCCGCAATGAATATGGTGGAGGAGGCTGGATTCGAACCAGCGTAGGCGTAAGCCAACAGATTTACAGTCTGCCCCCTTTAGCCACTCGGGCACCCCTCCGAGGTGAGCCAATGATTATATATCGACGAACGGCAACAGGGGCGGCGGATTGCTAGGGGCTTGGCGCTAAAGCAGGTTGGGCTGGGTTGGTTGGGTCGCGCCAGACGGGCTCGCCTGCTCGCCAACCACCCACCAGTTGATGCGGTCGGCTGTGGCTGCAAAGTGGCTGCCGTCGGCCATAAACTCGCGTTTGAAGTCGTTGGAGGGGTGGCGGGCGGTAAGGATGACGGGGGCCGGCATGGTCGATCGGCTGGCGCCAGCGATTGATTCGGGCGCCCCAGCGACCCCTTTGGGTGGCACCGAGGACAGCGCGCCTGCCACAAAGCTGGCAGCCTGTGATCCCCAAGTCATGAACGTCGGTTGATCTCCAAACCTAGCAACTGCGTAAACTATTTGTTTAGTAAGTGCTTGCCAACTTACATCCAAGTGACTGCCTACGCGGCCGTGCTCAACCGTCAAAACGCTGTTCAGCAGCAAAACCCCTTGCTGCGCCCAAGCGTCCAAGCGCCCCAAAATGGGGCGTCGCCAGCCTGGTCGGTCAGCCTCGAGGACGTCAAAAATGCGACGCAACGAAGGCCGGGGCGAAACCTTGGGCGCCGAAAAGGCCATCCCGTCGGCTTGTCCGGGCGTGGGGTAAGGGTCTTGGCCAACGATCAAAACCTTGACGCTTTTGGGGTTCACCAGCCGCAGCGCCCGAAAAGGGTCGGCTGGACCGATCGGCTGATCGCCCGATGCCTTGCGAATGCCGTCGATCACCTGTTGCTGGGCTTGGGGCGTCCAACCCGGCAGCGCTGCGCGCCATGCTGGGGGCAGTGAGGCGAAGGCTGCGGGCAACTGGGCAACGGTGATGGCATCGCTGCGGGTTGCCAAGGGTACGGCCATGGGCTTTGTCAGGCAATCAACGCCGCAAGCGCCACGCCTGGGTCGGGCTGGCGCATGAAGGCCTCACCCACCAAGAACGCATGGACGTGGTGTTGACGCATCAATGCCACGTCGTCGCGGGTGGCGATGCCCGATTCAGTCACCACGATGCGGTCCGACGGGATCTGCGCCAGCAGCGACAGTGTGGTTTGCAGTGACACGTCAAAGGTGCGCAAGTTGCGGTTGTTGACGCCCAGCAACGGGGTTTTGAGCTGCAAGGCGCGCGACAGCTCGGCTTGGTCGTGTACCTCGACCAGCACCGCCATGCCCAAGTCATGGGCTTGCGACTCGAAGGCGGCCATGTGCGCGTCGTCCAGACACGCAGCGATCAACAAAATGGCGTCGGCGCCCATCGCGCGCGCTTCGTCAATTTGGTAGGCGTCGACCATAAAGTCTTTGCGCAGCACGGGCAAGGCGCAAGCGCCACGCGCCGCTTGCAGCGCCGCAGCACTGCCCTGAAAAAACGACACGTCGGTGAGGACAGAGAGGCACGCGGCACCATGAGCCTCGTAGGTGGCGGCGATGGCGGCAGGGTCAAATTGCGCACGCAGCACGCCTTTGCTGGGGCTGGCTTTTTTAACCTCGGCAATGACGGCCGCCTGCCCCGCTTGCACCTTGCGGCGCAGCGCCCCCACAAAGTCGCGCACGTCGTGGCGGGCTTGTGCGTCGCGACGCACCATGGCAGCGTCACGCGCCGCTTTGGCGGCGGCAACCTCTTGCCGCTTGACGGCGACGATGCGCTCCAAAATGTCAGCAGCGCTCATGCTGCGGGCGCCAACGCTTTGACCGTGGCCACAAATTGCTGTTGCTTGGCCAGCGCCTTGCCCGACGCCAAGGCTTCGCGCGCCATCGCAACGCCGTCGGCCATGGTGGTGGCCAAGTCGGCTGCGTACAGCGCCACGCCAGCGTTGAGCATCACGATGTCGCGTGCTGGGCCTTCTTGGTTGTGCAACACGTTGTCGACCATGGCCAAACTTTGTGCTGCGTTTTCCACCTTGAGCGAGCGGTTGGACGCCATCGTCACGCCAAAGTCTTCGGGGTGGATTTCGTATTCACGCACCTTGCCGTCTTTGAACTCGCCCACCATCGTGGCGGCACCCAACGACACCTCGTCCATGCCGTCGCGCCCCCACACCACCACGGCGTGCTTGGCGCCCAGGCGCTCGAGCGCGCGCACCTGAATGCCCACCAAGTCGGGGTGAAACACGCCCATCAATATGTGTGGCGCGCCCGCAGGGTTGGTCAGCGGCCCGAGGATGTTGAAGATGGTGCGCACGCCCAGTTCTTTGCGAATGGGGGCCACGTTTTTCATCGCCGGGTGGTGGTTGGGTGCAAACATGAACCCAATGCCCGACTGCTCGATGCTCTTGGCCACGGCCTGCGCACTGAGCGTCATGGGCACGCCCATGGCCTCCAGCACGTCGGCACTGCCGCACTTGCTGGACACACTGCGATTGCCGTGTTTGCTCACCCTCGCACCGCACGCCGCTGCCACAAACATCGAGCAGGTTGAGATGTTGAAGGTGTGTGAGGCGTCGCCCCCGGTGCCCACAATGTCGAGCAGGTGCTGCTTGTCAGCCACCTCAACGCGGGTGGAAAACTCGCGCATCACTTCGGCGGCGGCTGTCACCTCGCCAATGGTTTCTTTTTTGACACGCAAGCCCACCAGCAAGGCGGCCATCATGGACGGTGACATCTCGCCACTCATGATGCGACGCATCACGGCCAGCATTTCGTCGTGGAAGATTTCGCGGTGATCGATGACGCGAGTGAGTGCGTCGGCGTTGCTGATGGGCATGGAAGACCTTAAGCTTTCAAAAAATCGCGGGTGGCGGCGATGGCGTGGTCGACGCCGGCGTTGTCAACGTCCAGGTGCGTGACCATGCGCAAGCCGATCATGCCGGTGACCAAAACACCAAGGGACTTGAGGTGCTCGATCAGTGCAGGTGTTCGGTTACCCGACACGTTGGCAAACACGATGTTGGTGTCGGGGGGGGTGACGGTGATGCCGGGCAAGCTGCGCAGGCCGTCGGCCAAACGCTTGGCACTGGCATGGTCGAGCGCCAAGCGGTCGATGTGGTGATCGAGCGCGTGCAAGGCGGCAGCCGCTGCAAACCCTACCTGGCGCATGCCCCCTCCGGCAACCTTGCGCCAGCGGTGCGCGCGGTGGATCACTGCTTTGCTGCCCACCAAGGCCGACCCCATCGGTGCGCCCAAGCCTTTGCTGAAGCACACCGACACGCTGTCGAAGCATTGTGCGATAGCGCGTGCACTGGCCTGGGCGTTGCCGCCGGTGGCCACCGCCGCGTTGAACAACCGCGCCCCGTCCAGGTGCGTCGCCAGCCCGTGTGCGCGGGCCAAGGTGGTGGCCTCTTGCAAGTAATGCAGCGGCATCACGCGGCCACCCAGGGTGTTTTCAAGCGCCAACAAGCGCGTGCGCGCAAAGTGATGATCGTCGGGCTTGATGGCAGCCTCGATGTCGGCCAAGGGCAGCGTGCCGTCGGCGGCGTGCGCCAGCGGCTGCGGCTGGATGCTGCCCAGCGTCGCAGCACCCCCGCCTTCGTAGCGGTAGGTGTGCGCGTTTTGCCCGACGATGTATTCGTCCCCACGCTCGCAATGCGACATCAGCGCGCACAGGTTGCTTTGCGTGCCGGTCGGGAAGTACAGCGCCGCCTCCATGCCCAACATCTCGGCGATGCGGTGCTGCAAGCGGTTGACGGTGGGGTCGTCACCAAACACGTCGTCGCCCACGGGCGCGCTCAGCATGGCGTCGAGCATGGCTGCGGTGGGGCGCGTGACGGTGTCGCTGCGCAGGTCAACCATTTTCATGATGCGGCCTTGCTGCCAAAGTTGAGGAAGTTGCGCAGCATGGCGTGGCCGTGCTCGCTTTCGATCGATTCGGGGTGAAACTGCACGCCCTCCATCGGTGTCGCGGTGTGGGCCAGCTCGCGGTGCCGCACCCCCATAATGGCACCATCGTCGGTGGTGGCGGTGACCACCAGCGACTTGGGGCAGGTTTCGCGCTCGATCACCAGTGAGTGGTAACGCACCACCGAGAAACGCTTGGGCAAGTCGGCGAACACCCCTTTGCGGTCGGTGTCGATCTCGCTGGCCTTGCCGTGCATGGGCTCGCGCGCCCGCACGACTCGCCCGCCCAGCGCCTCACCCATCGCCTGGTGCCCCAAGCACACGCCCAGGATGGGCAACTTGCCCATGAAATGTTGGATGGACTCGATGCACACCCCGGCTTGCGCCGGTGCACACGGCCCGGGGGACAGCACCAGGTGCGTGGGCTTGAGGGCCACCATCTGCGCCACCGTGATGGCATCGTTGCGCACCACGCGTACGGCAGCGCCCAGCTCGCCAAAGTACTGCACCAGGTTGTAGGTGAAGCTGTCGTAGTTGTCGATCATCAGCAGCATGGGTGCGCATTTCCTGTTGACTGGTTGGGACGACCGCGGGGGTCATCCTTGCCTCTTGCCCAACGGAGGGGCCGATCCGAAGGTTGCTGGGCAAGCCTCTGCGTCTTGCGCCGAGGGTGTTCTGGTGCGCTCTGGCGAGCGCGCATGGTCGGTCAGGCTGATGGCTTGCGCCAATGCTCCCAGCGAAGCGCGTTCAGGAAGGGTAGATCGACGAACATGCACCGTATTATGGTCTGCAAAACCGCGTGCATGTGACGAAAGGCATTTGCATCCGTGTTTCGATGCTGCGTTTTAGGAGCCAGCCGGAAAATGGACCTCTTTCGGCACGCCTAGTTGGTGTCTCGCAGGGCAGTTCGAGACAGACCGTCAAGCCCGTGCTTTTCGATGCGGTAGCGCATGGCGTCACGCGAGATTCCCAGGTCTCGTGCAGCGCGCGTGACGTTGCCATCGTTAACCTTCAACGCCGTCACCAGCGCCTTGCGCTCCATCTCGGGCAGCGTCAGGTCGGCGACGGCTTGGTCGGGGTCTTGCCGTGAAAGGGTGAACGGCCGATCTGCATGCTGGATGGACCCCAGGTGCGACAGCGCCAGTTGGTCGACCCCGATCGTGCTTTGGTTGTTCAACAGCACGGCCTGCTCGATCACGTTGCGCATCTCCCGCACATTGCCCGGCCAACTGTAACTGGCCAGCATCGCCTCGGCGACGGCCGAAAGGGCCGCAACGGGCTTGCCATAGCGAGCAGCGTGGAGCTGCAAAAAATGCCGCGCCAACAAGACAATGTCGCCACCCCTTTCACGCAGGGGCGGAAGGCGAACCTGCACCACACCAAGCCGAAAGTAGAGGTCGGCGCGAAAACGGCCTTCACGCACCAGCGCCTCAAGTGGGCGGTGCGTGGCCGCCACGATGCGCACGTCAACACGCTGCTCTCGCAAGCTGCCGATGCGGCGCACGGTTTTTTCCTCCAGCAGTTTGAGCAGTTTGGCCTGCAAGGCAATGTCCATGTCGCCGATTTCGTCAAGAAAGAGCGTGCCACTTTCGGCGGTTTCGACCAAACCCAGCTTGCGCTCACGCGCATCGGTGAAGGCACCCCGTTCGTGGCCAAACAGCTCGGATTCAAGCAACTGCGCAGGCAGGGCGGCGCAGTTCAACTCCACAAAAGGTTTGTCGCGCCGCGGACCATTGAAGTGAAGCGCACGCGCCACCAATTCTTTGCCCGTCCCTGTTTCACCCAACACCAGCACGGCGGGCCCTGCACTGTCGCGCATTTGCGCCTCGGCTTGCATCAACTGCGCCAGAGTTTGCTTCAACGCCAACATGGGCGGCGATTCGCCCAACAAACCTTCAATGGCTGCATTTTGGGCATCGCGCTTTTGGTAGTAATCGAGCGCACTGTCGCGCCTTGTCTGGCCCATCGCCTTGTCCAACACCAGGCGCAACTTGCCCAACGCCACCGGTTTGGTCAGAAAGTCAAAGGCGCCAGCCTTCATCGCGTCGACGGCCATCTCCACGTTGCCATGCCCTGTCATCATCAACACTTGAATGCCGACGTCAAAGGCCCGGATTCGCGCCAAGGCCTCCAAGCCATTGACACCGGGCAAGTTGAAATCCAACACCACCGCGTCGGGGCGCACGCTTTCAATCAATGCCAACCCTTCTTCAGCGTTGGGTGCCGAATGCGCCTCGTAGCCATGGCGTTCCAGATAAATAACAATGTTCTTGGCCAAGACTTCTTCGTCTTCGATGACCACAATGGCGTGTGACATGGGGGGTTCTCTGCTGATTCAGGCGACGTTCATGTGCATGCGCACGATCGTTCCACGGCCGGGGCTGCTTTCGATTTCGAGTCGACCCCCAAAACGCTCCATGACACGGCGCGCCAACGCCAAACCCACCCCCAAGCCGCGCGCTTTGGTGGTTTGAAACGGCCTGCCCGCGCGCTTGAGTTGCGTGGGCGTCATGCCCGGGCCGCTGTCATGAACCGACAAGGTCATCTCCTTTTGCCCCCGCGTCCATTCGCTGCGCACCGTGATGTCGCCTGCGGTGTCCAGCGCTTCAATGGCGTTGGCGAACAAGCTGCTCAAAACTTGGCCGAACAGCAATGCATCCCCGCGAACCGCGGGCAGGTCGGAGGCGATCTCGACATGGCTGCGGATGTTGCGACGCTGCATCTCGCGTTCAAACCCCTCGAGGCAACGCGCAATCAAGGGCGGCAACGTCACTGGCGCGCCGCCCTCGTCGATGGGGCGCGTGTACGCAAGCAGTTCGCGCACCCAGGCTTCGAGTCTGTCCGACTGCCCTACGATGTCTGCGGCGGCATCATGGGCCTGCGCCAAGTTACCGTCCTGAATCAACTCAGCCGAGCTGCGGATCGCCGCCAGTGGGTTGCGGATGCCATGCGCCACGGCAGCGCTCATTTCGCCGATGACTGCCAAGGTCTCGTTTTCGACCAGTTGACGCTGCTGTCGGCGAATCATGAGGTCGGCACGCCGAACCAAACCAAAGAGCGCCAAAAACAGCAGCAAGCCGCTGGCCGTTGCACCCAAGACGATGTAGAGCTTCAGCTGGTCCAGCGCCGCCAGCAGTGCGCGTGGGTGCTTGTAAAACTCAATGATGGCCAACACGCGCCCGCCATTGGCATCAAGCACCGGAACGTAGATTTCGACAAACGTTGGCGTGGGGATCTTCAGGTCTTGGTGCTCGTCCTTGTCTGGTTTGGCCGATTTAGGGTGAGCGGTCTTCGTGACCACGTTCCCGGCCAGGGCTGCATCAAGTTCAACGTTGGGGCCAAAGCTTCGACCAATCATGGCGCGGTCGCTTGACCAAATGATGCGCCTGCCGGGCCCATACACGTTGGCTCGAATCATGTCGGGCATCGCGGCGATGTCTCTGAAAGCAGCCTCTGTGCTTGGGTCCAAGCCACGCGACGGATCGGCGAGGTACAACTGCAAAGGCTTGTCCAGTTGCACCAGGCTTTGCACAAACTCTTTGGTTAACACAGCCTCTTGCCATTGCAAACGCTGCGTGATGAAGCGGTTTAGCAAGAGCCCCAACACCACGGCAAGCAAAGTGATCGAGACCAAGGCCACCACGGCAAACCAACGACTGAGGTTGAAGCGGACAGGGTTCACAGTGGGTCGGGCCAAAAGCTAAGGGACGGCGAATAGAAATTCAGATGACAACAGCGACCTAAGCAATTTTCGTGACACCCAACAGCGCAGCCTCTCGCGCTGGTAGGCCGCGAGCTCTGCGCCCGTTGAATGGGCAGTTCAGGATGCGATTCAGTCGCGGTCGCCAGCCAATTGTGGGGGATTTCACCCAGTTTCGGGTGGGGCAAATACCCCGAATTGCCACCCACCCCCTTAAAAAAGTGGGAAAAACACATTTTTTTCCGTGTACTGGCACAAATGTACGTTGTGGCACGGTGATTGCTTTCTTAAGGGGTGCCACCTTCAACAACAGGCCTCGCCATGCAATCGCCCTCACTTCAAAACGGCTCGGTTCGAACGAACGCCCTGAAAGCTGTTGGCGCGTCTCGCCCAGTCCCGCAACCCGAGAGGTTGGTCAAGGCGGTTGCCCCCAAACAGCCTCAAGCCCTTCAAGACGACGTCTTGTTGGTAGAGCGCTGCCTAGCTGCTGACGGTGCCGCGTGGGGCTTGCTGGTGCAGCGCTACCAGCGGCTGGTCTACGCCATTGTTCGCCGCATTGGCCTTGATGAGCATGGGGCAGCCGACGTCTTTCAAACGGTCTTCACACGCCTTTTGGCGCATTTGCCCAGCATCGCAGACCCCAGCCGCCTGCAAGCTTGGATCGTCACCACGGCCAAGCGCGAAGCTTTGTTGCAGCAAAAGCGCAGCCGCCGAAACGTTTCCATGACCCGGTGGGACGAGGCCAATGAGGTTGATTCCGGTGAATGGGATCTGGCCGACGAATCCCCCATCGCCGAAGACGCACTTGACGCGCTGCAGCAATTGGACAGCGTGCGCACGGCGCTTGAAGTGCTGGACACGCGTTGCCGCGACTTGCTGTTGCTGTTGTTTCGCGACGAAGACGACAAGCTTTCCTACGAGGTTGTGGCTCAACGCATGGGCACGTCGGTGGGCAGCATCGGCCCGACACGATCTCGATGCCTCGACAAGTTACGCCGAATGGTCTCGTGAATGAGTTCACAAAGCCAAAGGACTGTTTGTATTTCTTGGCGGCACGCTGGCTCTGTTGCGCTTCAACCACCTTCCCAAAGCTGTAGCCATGAAACCCGTTGAAAGCCTAAGCGACGACCAGTTCGTGCACCTGGTGCAACGCGCGGTTGCACTGCCGGATGCACCGCAAGCCTGGGTGCAGGCAGCCATTGGCCTTTGGCCAAAACCACAACCTGCATCGTCCCACGGCGTCCTTCGGGCTGGGGTGCGGCTGATCGCTGCCGTGCTCAGCTTTGACAGTTGGGCGCCTCGGCGTGCGGCCTTGGGCATGCGAGCCGTGGCATCACCCACCCGACACTTGCTTTTCAGTGCCATGGGACGAGACATCGACCTGCGCATCAGCCCGATGGCTGACCGATTTGCGCTGGCGGGGCAAGTCCTCGGCCCCGACGAGGCTGGCACAATCGAAATCGACACACAAACCGACGCACCAACCGATGCGTCAATGAACCCGCGCGTACAGGCCGTTGCCCTGGATGCCATGGGTGAGTTTCGGCTCGAAGGCGTGCACCGCGGCACCTACCGCATGACCTTGCGCATGGGCCACGACAAAATCGTCTTGCCACCCATCGACGTGGGCGAGCAAGCAACATGAGCCCGGGCCGACCGTGAGTGATCCCCACGCGGCATTGCTGACGCGCTCGGCCACCTCCGCGCCGGCAGCCCCTTTTCAACGGGTCGTCGCTGCGGGCACCGCCCCGACGGCCTTGGTTGCCAAAGTGGCTGTGCTTGACACGCGACCGCCAATTGCCGATTTGGCGCACCGCATGATCGATTCGGGTGAGGTTCCCAACCCTTCGGCCATCGGCAAAAGCACCCTCGCCTTGGCGTGGGCCCTCAAGGATCACTGCTATGCAGCCTGGAGCAGCGAACCCCAGCGCGCCGTCAAAGCCGCCGATGCCTTGAACGCTTTATGTTTAGGCGGCACCTGCGGCGCCGACGCGCCCACCGCCGAGACCGAAGAAATCGCCGCGTTGGCAGCCTGGACGCAAGGCATCGCTGACCTGACGCGCGGCAACATGAGCCAAGCCACCCAGGCGTTTGATCGCGGCCACAGGCTCTTTGATCAATTGGGACAAGCTCACAACGCGGCGCAAACGCTGGTGCCCAAAATCATGGCACTGTCCATGCTCGGCCAATACGAAGAGGCCATCCAGTGCGCCGAGCTTGCCCAACGCAGTTTCGTGGCCCTGGGCGACGCACGCGGCGCTGGCAAGGTCAGCCTCAACTTGGGCGCATTGCATGTACTGCGCGGCGCCTACGAACAAGCAGCAAGGTACTCCAAAGACGCGTCGGTGTACTTTGCCCGTGTCGGCGACCGCCAGCTTTCGGTGTCCGCCGACCACAACATGGCCGATGCCCTGGCGTCGCTGGGCGACTTCGACGAGGCGCTGCGCATCTACGCCCGGGCCCACATGCGGGCTCGAACGCACGGGTTTCCGGTGTTGGAGGCGATTGTCGATGGCTCGGTCGCGTTGCTGCACCTCGCCCGCGGCCAATACCGTGAAGCCCTCCGAGGTTTTGAAGCATCGCGCCAGTTGAACGCACTGCTTAACTTGCCGCAGCCGCTTGCGGTGGCCGAGAAGCAGCTCGCTGACGCCTACCTTGAACTGCGACTGCTGCCCGAGGCCTTGGCACTTTACGAACAAGTCCTGAAGCGGTTTGAGTTGCTTGACATGCCCGCCGAGCAGGCCTGGACACTTGCACAACAAGGCAGGGCCCATGCGTTGTTGGCGCAACCGTCGTTGGCCGTGGCGTCTTTCGAGCGCGCCGCCGTGCTGTTTGCTGCGCAAGGTTGTCATGTCGGGGAGTCGGCTGTCACTTTGGCGCGTGCCGAGTTGGCGCTGGCCGGGGGGCAAGCAGCCTCAGCCCAGGTCTTGGCCCGGCAAGCGGCGCGAGGTTTCGATTCAGCCGGCTTGGCAGAAGGGCATTTGCGCGCCAACGTTGTTTGCGCCAACGCCCTGTTGAATGAGGGGTTGGTCGCGGAGGCCGCGATCTGCTTCGACGACACCCTGGCGCGGTCACGCGAACTTCAACTGGTATCGATTCAAGTGCGGTGTTTGACAGGTCAGGGTCTGACAGCCATGGCGCGCATCGAGTTGGCCTGCGCTGAAGTTGCCTTCAAAACCGCCATCGGATTGTTCGAGGAGCAGCGTCGTGCACTGCCCGGCGATGAATTGCGCAGCGCATTTCTCACCGGTCACCTTCGCCCCTACCAAGCGTTGCTGCGCATGGCACTGGCTGCGCATGCTGAGGCGCCATCGCCCGCGCTGGCTGCCGACGTTTTGCAGCATTTGGATCGATTTCGCGCCCGGGTGTTGGGTGAACGCCTGGAACGTCAACCTGCCCACCAGGCTCACGCCAGCACGCAGGCCCTGCGCGAACGACTGAACTGGCTTTACCGACGCGTCCAGCGCATGGACGACGAGGGCGAATCGTCGGCCAACCTGACGCAAGAACTCCATCGCACCGAATCGGAGCTGTTGGAGGAGAGCAGGCGCACGCGCTTGACCGACGACGCCAGCGTGACTGCCGCCGACACCAACGACGATGTGTCGGTTGAAGCATTGCAACGACTTTTGGGTGACGACAGCGCCCTCGTCGAGTACGGCATTCAGGACAACGAGCTTTTTGCGTGCGTTATGACAAGCAGCTCGGTGCACGTTCACCGACACATGGCCCCTTGGGACGTCGTGCAAGAAGCCCTGCGCGCCGCGCGCTTTCAGATCAACGCATTGCGCCATGGTGCTTCACCGATGCACCACCACCTTGCAAGCCTGACCCAGCGCGCCCTGAAACACATGCAGCGCTTGCATGCCATGGTCTGGGCGCCCTTGGAGGCCAGCCTTCTGCATGCAAAGCGGGTGCTGATCGTTCCACATGGCAAGCTGGGGCTGTTGCCTTTTGCAGCACTGCACGACGGTGCAACCAGCCTCGCCGAACGCGTCGAGTTGGCCCTGGCGCCCAGCGCCAGACTTGCCCTGCGTGGGTTGGTTCGCTCGCCCGCCCAACCGCGCCAGGCGTTGGCCCTGGGTGAGTCACGAAGGCTCCCCCATGCAGCCATTGAAGCGCAGCGCGTGGCCGGCTACTTTGCTGACGGCAAAGCATGCGTTGGGGAGCAGGCCACGTTGGCCATGTTGCGCACCCATGCCGCGCAAGCCGACGTGATCCACTTGGCATGCCATGCCGAGTTTCGCAGCGACAACCCCATGTTCTCGGCGCTGCACTTGCACGACGGTTTGCTGACGGTCGAGAGCGCAGAAACGCTCAATCTGCGACCGGGACTGGTCGTTCTAAGTGCCTGCGAAACCGGTTTGTCGGAGCACGGCAGCGGCGACGAAATGGTCGGGCTGGTGCGCGCCTTTCAGGTGGCAGGCGCGGCGCGTGTGTTGGCCAGTCTTTGGCCCGTCGACGATGCCATCACTGCCACGTTCATGGGCCACTTTTATGGCCACTTGTGCAACGGCCAAGGCCCCGCATCGGCGCTCCGCATGGCACAACGCGATGTCATGCGCCATCACCCACACCCCTTCTATTGGGCTGCCTTCACGCTTCATGGTGGCTGGTAACACCAACCGCCGTTTCTCCCGCAAACATCGAAAGACAATCATGACTTCCGCTCATCCATCGTGGCACCGCGCCAGAGTAGTCGTGTGTTCGGCCCTTGCAGTTGGTCTGATGACTTTCGCTGCCGTTGCAGACGCCAAGAAGAAAGGTAGAGGGGGCGATGGCAGCGGCAGTGGCGGCGGTGGTGGTGCGGGTGGCACATCGGACGCCACCCTGCAAGGCGAAATTCTGGTGCAGCTCCACGGTGCGGCCGCACTGGGCGCCCTGCTCAACAAGTACCAACTCACCTTGGTGAGTCAGTTTGGTGCTCGGCCCATCTACCGTCTCAAGGTTGTGGGTGCCGCTGACACCAATGCAACCATCGATGCACTGGTGCTGGAGCCGACGGTGCTCCACGCCGAACCCAACGCCTTGCACCACAGCCCCGAGGCGCGCAAAACCGTTGCCTGGGCCATCGGCAATGCTGGTGCGTACACCGTCCAGTGGGCACCGCAGGCGATGCGATTGCCCGAAGCACACACCATGAGCACGGGTGCGGGCGTGCGTGTGGCCGTGCTTGACAGCGGCGTTGACGCGTCGCACCCGGCCTTGGCAGGCAGGCTGCTGCCCGGGTTTGACTTTGTCGACTATGACAACGACACCGCAGAGGTTGGTGCAGTCGCGACGCACGTTAGCTTTGGTCACGGCACCCATGTGGCTGGCCTGGTCGCCCTGTCAGCACCAAGCGCGAAGATCATGCCGCTGCGCGTGCTGGACGCCAATGGCACGGGCAACGCCTGGGTGCTGGCCGAGGCGCTCCTGCATGCGGTGGATCCCGATCACAACCCAGCCACCAACGACGGCGCGCACGTCATCAACTTGAGCTTGGGCAGCACCCGCCGAACCGAAATTCTGGACACCATCGGGCGGCTCGCCACTTGCGCCATTCCTGCGGTGGCGCTGTTGCCCACCGATGAATTGGCCGATGCTGGCTACAACGGCGACCGCGATCGCTGCAACGCCTTCAGTGGCGCAGTTGTGGTGGCAGCGGCTGGCAACGACGGTACCGACACGCTGCGTCAGTACCCGGCATCCGAAGGCTTCTACGGTTTGCTGGCTGTCGGCGCTAGCAACGCCAACGGCCGTCTTGCAGCGTTTAGCAACTTTGGCACCAAGGTTGACGTGGCAGCGCCGGGGGAAGGCATCACCAGTGCCGTGCCCGGCGGTGGCTACGGCACCTGGAGCGGAACGTCGATGGCAGCCCCACTGGCCGCAGGTGCCGCCGCGCTGCTGCGTTCGAGCGAGCCCAACTTGAGCCCCAGAGACATTGCCCGTCGCCTAACACGAGTAGGCACCAACTTGTGCGGCACCGACCTGCAACAGATTGATGCAGCTGGCGCACTGAGAAACCAAAGGCTATCCGCTGCGCCTTGTCCCTAGGTTTTAAAACCCGCTGGGTGGGTTTGATATTGCACGCTTAGGCGTGCAGTGTTTTTTGTGCGCCTCCCCCCCACAACAGGGGGCAGCGCACCTGCAACCCATCATTGCCTCCACATTTTGTATTTACCACTCGGGGTGCGCCTCTGTCATGCACGGCCGTACGAACCCATGCAGGTCATGGGCTTCGACTGCCACCGCCGATTGAATCAATGCAACCG
Source organism: uncultured beta proteobacterium (assembly GCA_963738575.1). Classification (GTDB taxonomy): domain Bacteria; phylum Pseudomonadota; class Gammaproteobacteria; order Burkholderiales; family Burkholderiaceae_C; genus CAVTWY01. The sequence goes on along the minus strand of CAVTWY010000004.1, from coordinate 758,565 downwards.
AAAGGACTTCATCATGAAATTGTCAAACACCTTGGTATCGCTCGCGCTTTGCGCTGTCTCTGGCGCCGCCGTGGCTGGGCCATCGTGCACCAACGAGCCGCAAAGCAAGTGGCTGACGGAGGCGCAAATGACCGAAAAGTTCAAGGCGATGGGCTACTCCGACACCATCAAAAAGCTGCACGTGTCCAAAGGCAAGTGCTGGGAGATCTACGGCCACGACAAAAACGGCAAGAAAGTTGAAATCTATTTTCATCCCATCACAGGCGCGATAGTCGAAGCCAACGTTCGCGACTAAAGCCCTGCATGCAGCCGATTGACTTGTCACAACAGGTGGGTAACACCATGAAGACCCTGCCACAGGTGCGAGTTTGGGATCGCTTCGTGCGATTGTTTCACTGGGTGCTGGTGATCTCCTTCTTTGGTGCTTACTTCTCGACCGAGAGCATCGGTTGGGTGCACAAGTCGTTTGGCTACGCAACCGTGGCACTGGTTGCGGCGCGAGTCGTCTGGGGCTTCATCGGGTCCCAGCATGCGCGCTTTTCAAACTTCGTGCCCAGCCCGAACGCGTTGTATCAGTACGCAGCCGCACTCTTGCGTCAGCAAGAACCACGACACCTCGGCCACAACCCGGCTGGGTCTTTGATGATTCTGTTTTTGCTGGGTATGGTGACAGTCATTGGCGTCACCGGTTGGATGTTGACGCTGGATGCGTTCTGGGGCAACGGCACTGTTGAAAACCTGCACGTGATCAGTGTTGATGCAACGCTTGTTGCCATCGCCATCCACGTCGGCGCCAACCTCTATGCCAGTGTTCGCCATCGCGAGAACCTCATCGCATCCATGGTGACGGGCAACAAGCGGGCGCTGGACGAAGCCGACGCCAAACACAACACCGCAACCAAGGTGAATCATTCATGAACTCAAAATCCACCCTCGTCCCGCTTTTGCTTCTGAGTGCCACGCTGTTGGTGGCATTGCCATCTGCGGCCCAAGGCAACACCGACAAGACTCAAGCGAGTGAACCCGAAGCGGGCACGCTCGAAGTCGGCGTTGGATTCGATGCCACCAGCGGCAAATACGGTGGCACCGTTCGCATCGACGAACGCAGCGTGCCGCTCGTGGTTCGGTACAAGCGAGGCCGGATGACGTACAAATTGAGCATCCCTTTCGTGCGCGTCACGGGGCCTGCAGACGTGGTTCGCGTCGACAGTGGCGTCGTGATCTGTGACGAGAGTCGGAGCAGTGGGAGCAGCAGCGGTAGCGGTAGTGGCAATAGTGGGAGTGGGAGTGGGAGCGGCGGTAGCGGGAGCAGCGGTCGAGGGAGCTTGGACGACTGCGAATCGAGCGTCCCTGGCGCCACCACGGCCGCCACACGCACCACGCGCTCCGGGCTCGGTGACGTGCAAATTGAAGTGGCTTACGAGGTGCCCGAGATTCGTGAAGGCGGACCCACCCTGGAAGTCATCTCAAAAATCAAACTGGGCACCGCCAGCACCCGCAAGGGCCTGGGTACCGGGACCAATGCGTACTCTGTTCAAGTAGATGCCGCCCAACCCTTTGGCGACAACGCTCTGCTGGCTGGCGTTGGCTACCGTGTGTACGAAAAGATCACAGGCACGATGGTGAAGAACACACCGTTCTTCTCCTTCGGTGGCAAGCGCCAGTTAAGCGATACGACCAGCCTCAAGGTCGTCTACGAACGCCGCCAGCCGGTCGAGGTCGGCACAAGCCACGCCGCCGAGCTGACGGCCACCCTGGAAAGTCAGTGGCGTGCTGGTTGGCGCATGGAAGCCTACCTTTTCAAGGGCCTTAGCAAGGCCAGTGCAGACGTCGGTGCTGGCTTTGTCGTTGCGCGCCAGTTTTGAACAAGAACGACACCACCGCGAGTGGTTGAACGCCAGGTGACCCGATTGCGCTGGTCAAAGCAGCCAACGCCCGCAGTCTCGATGTATTTCAAAGCCTCAAGCGGCCTCTGTTCATGGGGTCGATTTGATGGCCGCCGGAGCCCTACATTGCAGCGGGACTGCCTAGGCAACAACGAGAGAGCCGCATGAAACGTGTCTTGATTTACTCACACGATACCTTCGGTTTGGGCAACATTCGCCGCATGCTTGAGGTGGCGCGACACTTGGTACAGTCGTCACCCGACGTGTCAGCCTTGATCGTCACTGGCAGCCCGATGCTGCACGCGTTTCGCATCCCGCCGCGGGTTGACTACGTCAAGCTACCTTGCCTTTCGCGCAACGTCGATGGCGTCTACGGCGCTCGCTTTCTTGATCTTTCGCTCAAGAACACCGTGCGGATGCGCGCCAACCTCATCCGAAGCACCATCGCCGACTTTGCGCCTGACCTCATCCTGGTCGACAAAAAGCCTTTTGGCGTCGAAGACGAGCTCTCTGGCGCGCTGGAGTCACTTCAGTCGGGCGGGCAACGACCCAAGTTGGTGCTCTTGCTGCGCGACATTCTTGACAGCCCCCAAGAGACACGCCGTGTGTGGCAAAAAAACGGTTGCTTTGAAGCCATCGAGGCCTACTACGATCAAGTGTTGGTGGTCGGCTCGCCAGCGGTTTTTGACCTGCGCCAGGAGTACCGATTCCCCCCGTTTGCAGCTGCAAAAGTTAAGTTTTGTGGCTACATTTCACGCGAACCCGGTCGCCTGACGCGCGCCAATGCACGCCTTGCGTTGGGGCTTAGGCCCGACGACGCGCAGCCGCTGGTGTTGGTCACACCCGGTGGCGGTGAAGACGGCGCGAGCCTCATCAACGCCGCCCTGGCCGGTTTGGCCACACTGCCGCCCGCCATGCGCCCTCGCATGCATGTGGTTTGTGGGCCCGAGATGCCAGTCGACGAGTGCGCCGCCATCAAACGAAAAGCTGCAACGCTGCCAGAGGTGTCGTTTCAAGATTTCAGTGACGACATGATGTCACTCATGTCGGCCGCCGATGTCGTGGTGGCGATGGGCGGCTACAACACCGTGTGTGAGCTGCTGACGCTGCACAAACGGGCAGTGATCGTGCCACGCATCAAACCTGGTTTGGAGCAATCCATAAGGGCCGAGCGCATGTCGAAGCTCGGGCTCTTGAACATGCTGCACCCGCATCACCTGACGCCCGCGTCCTTGATGGCCGCCGTGCAGGCCGAGGTCTCTGCGCTGTCCAACCACCCCACGCATGCACGCCTCACCGCTCTGGATGGCTTGAAGCACTGCACCTCCGCCATTCTTGAGCACATTGACTTGCAGCGCGCCCCCACAACCCCTCAGGTTAGCCCATGGAACCGAACAAACAACCCATCAGCGGCGGCGCCCTTGGCGTGTTAGTCAAGACGTACCCGAAGCTTTCGGAAACCTTCATCTTAGAAGAGGTGTTGGGTCTGGAGCGCATGGGCCTGTCCTTGCGGTTGTATTCACTGGCAGGCGCGACGGATGCCATCACGCACCCCGCCGTTGCCCGCGTCAAGGCGCCACTGGTGGTGATGCCGACCACCATCCACAAGCATCTGTGGGTCTTTGGCACGCGCCACACAAGGCTGTTGGCGACGGCGCCCCTGCGCTACCTGGCCACCCTGGCGTTTGCCATGCGCCGTGGCTTTCAGGGCTGCAGCGATTTTGCCCGCGCCGGTTGGTTGGCCATGCAACTACGCGACGACGGTGTAGAGCACTTGCACAGCCACTTCATCGCAGCACCGGCTGACATCGCCGAGCTGATCACCCGCTTCTCAGCCATCCCATTCTCCATTTCAGCGCATGCCAAAGACATCTATCTGTCCCAAGCAGCTGACCTGAAGCGCAAGCTGCACGCAGCACAGTTCACGGTGACCTGCACCGAGGCAAACCGCCAAGTGCTGTCGTCGATCGCCCCCGACGCCGCGGTGCACCGCATGTACCACGGGGTGGACCACCACTTGTTTCACCCCACCGCACGAACGCACGCATCCGACGTTCCGCTGATCGTGAGCGTGGGCCGACTGCGGGCCAAAAAGGGCTTGGATAACCTCATCGATGCGTGCGCCGTGTTGCGACAACGTGGCCAAGACTTTTCATGCCAAATCGTGGGCTACGGCGACGAGCGCGACAGCTTGCAAGCGCAAATCACCCGGCTCGGGCTGGCGGGGCATGTGCATTTGGTGGGCAAGTTGGCCCGCGAGCAAGTGATCGACCATTACGCCAGGGCGGCGGTGTACGTGCAGCCTTCTCGCATTGCCGCCGATGGCGACCGCGACGGCATCCCCAACGTACTTTTGGAAGCCATGGCCATGGGCGTCCCCGTGGTGGCATCGCGCGTGTCGGGCATCCCCGAGTTGGTCGTCGACGGCGTCAACGGGCTCATGGTTGAACCCGACGACCCCGCCGCATTGGCCGACGCCATCACGCGAGTGCTGAAAGACGCTGCCCTGGCCTGTGATTTGGGTTGCAAGGCGCGCACAACGGTCACCCACAAATTTGACAACGACCGCAATCTGTTGCTGCTGTGTCAGCTCTTGCAACAGCCTACGCATGTTGGTAGGGCGCGGGTCGCCACCGTGCAACCAACGCCGCAGGGGGTTGAATGAAAGCACCATCGAACGTTGCAGCGTCTGCGCCACGCGTGCGGTCGACCAGCATCAGCGCCGATTCAGCCTGCGTCGCCTACGTGATGAACGGCTTCCCACGGCTGTCTGAAACCTTCATTGCCCACGAAATTCATCAGTTGGAACGAAGCGGCATGCGGCTGCGCTTGTTCGTGGTCAAGGACGAAGCAGAGGACAAAGTTCACCCCGTGGTGCAAGCGATTCGAGCACCCTTGGACTACCTGCCCAAGGCCAGTTCGTTGTCTGGCGCCACGCTCACGGCATGGTTGCGTCAAAACCTGCCTCAGTTTTGGCGAGCCCATGCGGCGCTGATGGCAAGCCATCCCTTTCGCTATGCGGCCACACTGGGATCGGCAATGTCGTTGACGGCTCGGCACTGGCCGCGCAAGGTGTTCATCAAGGAGTTCATGCAAGCAGGTGCCATCGCCGATGCGCTACGGCGCGACCCGACGGTGCACCACCTGCACGGGCACTTTTGCCACGGTGTGGCAACGATCACTTGGTTTGCCAGCCAGCTCTCAGGCATTCCTTTCAGCTTCACCGCGCATGCCAAAGACATCTACCAGGCCGACTTGAACCCTGGCAATTTGCTAGAAAGAAAGTTGGGGGCAGCGCGTTTTGTTGCCACCTGCACCTGCGCCAACGCGGGCGTGCTGCGGGCACGCCACGTGCGGCCCGATGACGTTCACACCATCTACCACGGCCTGGACACCGACTATTTCTCACCAACCGCGCCCGCTGTCGGTGGCAAACCTGTGATTCTTGCCGTGGGCCGTTTTGTCGAGAAGAAGGGATTTGATCATCTGATCGATGCCTGCGCGCTGCTGAAGGTCGGAGACGTGCCGTTTCGTTGCATCATTGTTGGCGAGAGAGGCAGCGCCTACGACGGCCTGCGCACCCAAATTGAGCGCCTTGGCATGGGCGACAGCGTGACGCTGAAGCACGCCGTCACCCAAGACGAGTTGCGCGACGTTTACCGAAGCGCGCGTGTCTTCGCCTTGCCTTGCCAGATCATGGAAGACGGCGACCGCGACGGCTTCCCAAACGTACTCGCCGAGGCCATGGCGATGGGCGTGCCGGTCGTCTCGACCGCCATTTCTGGCATCCCCGAAATGATCGACGACCGTGTGCACGGTTTGCTGGTGCCTCCCCGCGACAGCACGGCACTCGCCGACGCGCTGCGGCTCGTGTTGGCCGACGAAGCCTTGCACGCGCGCTTGGCGCGCAACGCTCGCGCCCGCATCTGCGAGCGCTTTGATTCAAGTCGCACCACTTTGGCATTGCGCGACCTCTTCGTCGCGCAACTGCAAAACCACAGCGAGGCTCGGGCATGACCGCCATCACCGAATCCGTCTTCCTGTCACCGTGGACAACCATGGACGACGCCGCACTTTTGGCGCACTACGTGGGCCCACGAGACGTGCACTATTACCCCGTGGCCGACGACGAAGAAACCCGGCCCCAGAAGATGGACGCCCTGCTGCAGGGGTGCTTTGAGTTCAATGGTGAATCGCACTCACTGGTCGACCCCATCGACTGGTTGCACAACCCCAGCACGGACGTCGAGTGGCACATTCTCTTGCACAAGTTCTACTACGCCGTTGGCTTGGGTCTGGCGTTTGAACGCGGGGGTGACGTTCGATACGTCAAGCGCTGGGTGGCTTTGATCGATAGCTGGATGCGGGTCACCCCCCCGGGCTTCATCGCGGCCGACGTGACCGGGCGTCGAGTGCAGAACTGGATCTACAGCGTGCACTTGTTTGTCGGCCATGCAGCCCACCCCACCCTCCAGCACATCGAGCCATCGTTTCATCGTCGGCTGCTGCTGTCGCTGCACGAGCAAGTTGAATACCTTTGCGCCAACCTGACCGAAAAACGCAACCATCGCACGCTGGAGTTGTATGCGATTTTTCTCGCCGGTGTCGTCTTTCCCGAAATGAAGCGAGCAGCGCATTGGCGTTCATTCGCCATGGCGCAAACGGTGGACAACCTGAACAGTGACTTTCTTGCCGATGGTGTGCATTGCGAGCTGTCGACTGATTACCACCATTTGGTGCTCAAGAACGGTCTCAACCTCCGACGCCTTGCTGGCCTAAACGGCATTGCCGTGCCTGCCTCGTTCGACAATATCTTGGCGCGCGGACTTGAGTTCAGCATGCACGTCCACAAGCCCGACGGCGTGGTGCCAAGTTTGTCCGATGGTGATGCACGCAGCTACCTTGATCTTCTGCGTCAGGGTGCAAAGCAGTTCGGCCGTGATGACATGTTGTACGTGGCCACGCAGGGCGCCCAGGGAAGCCCGCCTGCAAAGCGGGTTGCTCACTTTGCAGCCAGTGGCTACAGCGTGGTGCGCAGCGACTGGGGCCCCAAGGGGTTGCCCTACAGCCATGCGCAACACTTGGTTTTTGACAGTGGCCCGCTCGGCGAGGGAAACCATGGCCACTTTGATTGCCTGAGTTTCGAGCTGGCTGCATTCGGCCGCTCACTCATTGTCGACCCAGGCCGCTACACCTACAGCGAGGCGGTTGATCCTGCCGACGGTATCAATTGGCGATTGAGATTTCGGGGCACGTCGGTGCACAACACGGTGTGCATCGATGGGCAACAGCAAACGCGCTATGAGCCCAAGCCCACCAGGCCAGGCACACGCCATGCCAGCGGCACGGTGCGTCACAAAATCAGTGGCCCCGCACCCGACGCCGCCCTGCTGGAGCGCCACCACAGCGAACGCTTTGATCTGCTGCACGGCCAAGCACGAAGCCACGCCTACGATGCGACGCACGAGCGTTGCATCGTTTTTGTCGACCGCCGCTACTGGATCGTCAGCGATTGGCTGCGTGCGCCGACGTCTCACGCGTACACCGCCAACTTTCAGCTGGCAGCCCACGCCGAAGGTGCAGCCACTTTGTCACAAGGCACGGGCGTTCGCCTTTGCAGCCCTGGCCTGTTGCTGATGCAACCTGCACGAAGCGGAGTGCGCTCTGCTTTGATCCCCAGCTGGGTCTCGGCGCGCTACGGTGAAAAGCAAGCGGCACCTGCCCTGCGAAGCACCGTCGATGCGCAACATGCCGACTTCGACACCGTGCTCGTCCCGTGGCAAGCCAATGAGCCGACCATGACTGTCGAGGATGTTGCCGTGGAGAGTGACGGCTCGACGGCCGACCGGTCGGTGACGGCCCTGCGAATCACCCTTCAAGCCGATGGTAAACCGGTGGTCGATCACTGGTTTCACGCCCGGGATCTGGGGGCTAGGCGTTGGCGGGTTGGGGACTTTGAGTTTGTAGGCTGCTGGGCGCACTGGCGCATGGATGCCAACGGACGCTTGCTGCATGCGCGGTCCCACGCGGGCGCTTCACTGCCATTGGTGATGGCGATGGCGATGGAGCAAGCAGCATGAACCGACCCCTGCCTCACGACGGCGCCTTGCCGCAGCTCGCACAAGCACTGGACCCAGTGGCCATGGCGGGCGTTTTTGCCCCGTCGCTGGGTGGCCTGCGAATCGTGGGTTGCGAAGTGGATCGTGTGAAGTACCGACCCCAGCGCAATTGCAGCGTGGCCTACCGGTTGACGCTGTGCGACACGTTGGGCAATCCATCGTTTGAGCAACGCGTCGCAGCGCGCTTTTACAGTGACGGTGACACCGAGCGCCGATTCCGCGCGGCAAGCCAACACCCGCAGGTTTCATCCCCCGCCGGCCCAACGACCACCCACTCGTCGGCCCTTGACATGCTGGCCTATTGGCTTCCCAACGACGCCAAATTGAGCACGCTGCAATTGCTGCACAACCAAGACGCCATTCGCCAGCAATGCCTTGAACCTGTCGTGGCTGCACTGACCGACGGCCAAGGGCGCTTGGTCGACCACGAGATGCAATTGGCCCAGGTGGTGCCCGAGCGGCGGGTGTGCGCACGCGTGGCGCTGCGTTTGCAAAAAGAGTGGGGTGCCGGCGTTTCAACCCAAGTGGTGTATGCCAAGGCTGACATCGACCAGGTCGGGGCAACCACCCACGCGGTGATGCAAGCACTCAGTGCAAGCCCGATGCAACAGCAAGGCAAGCTGCACACAGCTCAGTCTTTGTTGTGGCAGCCGTCCGTGGGAATCCACTGGCAGCTGGGCGTTAAAGGAGCCCCCCTGCCGACTGTGGACCCCATGATCGGCGTTGCGCAGTCGGCTCGCGTCGGTGCCCGCCTTGCGGCACTGCACGCCACCGCCACGCCCGCGTCGCGCCGGATTGAGCCGCAAGCCCTGCAAAAGCAGGTGCAGGACACGGTCGCGTTGTTGGCCAAAGTCGAGCCCTCGTGGCAACCGCGGCTGACCCGGTTGACGCGATGCCTCGAAACTGGCATGGCGTCGCTGGCACACGAGCCCTGGGTGACGCTGCACGGTGACCTGCATCCCAACAACGTTTTGGCCGGTGACACCCAACTGACCTTCATCGACTTTGACAGCGTGCGGGTCGGGCCCGCCGTGTTGGAGCTTGGTGCGTGGATCGGGGATGCGTTGTACCGCGCGGTGATCAACAAGGCGACGCCCCAAAGCGGCGCGCCTGCCTGGCGCGCGTTCTTGGCCGCATATGTGAGGGCCTCGGGCCGCACGCCAGACCCATCTTTGTTGGCCTGGAGCGCCGCCCATCACCTGCTTTGCAAGCGCGCGCACCGCTGCGTCTCCAACTTGAAGCCGGGTCGCTTTGAGTCGGTCCCGCAACTGTTGTCGCTGGCCGAAGCCATCGCACTCGCGCGCGGTTTTGGTGGCTTGCCCATGCCTGATAAGGAGGCTGCATGACACCCCCTGCCATGATGCCTGTCAGCCCTGCGCGCCTCGGCTTTCAGGTTGATGCTTGTAAAGCGCCGCCCAACAACCTTGACTTCTACACCGATCCGGACGTCATGCGTTTGGCGCTCGAGACCCAACTGCCCCAGTTTGCGCAAGGCAGCCTGCGCATCGATGCGCTTGCCGTCAGCAACGTTCGTCGCAACACGTCGCGCACGCGCAACCCGAACCCCATGACGCTCTGCTATCAACTGGACGTCTGCAACCCCGCCAGTGGTCAAAGCGGCGCGTTGCGACTTTACGGGCAGGTGTTTCGCGACCCTGCTGCTGCCGCTGCCGCCGTGAAAGATCATGCGCACGTCCCACTTGTTGCACCGCGCTTTGGTGAGGCCTTGGTGCATCTGCCATTGCTCAACTTGGTGCTGTGGGCCCTGCCAAACGACCCTGGCCTGCCGCAACTGGCCAAGCTGTTGGATCCCGTGCAAGTGGCAGCCGCATGGCCATCTGCCTTGGGCACAGTCGACGGCGCTGCAGTGCAAGTTGAGTTGCTGCGCTACGAACCACAACACCGCGCCACGTTGCGATACACCATCGCGAACGCGGTCGACCCCACGCCACGAACGGTTTACGTCAAGACCTTCAGAGACGATCGCGCCGCCGCCATCCATCAGCGCTTCACGTACTTTTGGCAGCTGGCCCAAAGCAACCCGCACGCACCACTTGTGGCCCAACCGATGGCGGTCGATCCGTTGACGCAAACGCATTGGCAGGCACCCGCAATAGGCGCGCCCCTGACGGATTGCTTGTCAACGCCCGCAGGGGCCAACTTGATGGCCCAGCTGGGACGCGCGCTTGCGACACTGCACGCTGCACCCCTGGCCCCGATGCCGCGCGCCACGCCACGTTCAGTGGCGCATTGGGTGGCTGAAGCGCGCCGACGCCAGAAAAAGCTCGGTCGCATCAGCCCTCATTTGGCGTCCGTCGCCGCCCAAATTGCAGACGCCATCGAGGCGCATGCTGTGCATCCTTCAACGCGACCTTTGACGCTGATTCATGGTGACTTTCACCCGCAACAAGTGTGGGTTCACGACGGTCGCATCGTGCTGTTCGATTTTGACGAGTTCACTTACGGTGACCCGATGGAGGACTTGGCAGAGTTTGTACTCAAGCTCGAACAAGACGATGCCTCTCGCGCGTTGCCCACCGCCTTGGTCGAAGCTTACGCCGCTGCAGCGCCTGATCGGTTCGACCATCGCTGTTTGGCGTGGCACTTGACGGTGCAAAGCCTGTTGCAAGCCAGCCGAGCGTTTGTCTACCAAAAACCCGGCTGGCGCGAAGCGCTGGACCGCCGCTTGGCTGCCAGTTTGGCACGCGCCGCCGCATTGACATTCAGCGAGGTCAAACCATGAAGCGCCTCCTCTCGCAAGCGCCGTTGGCGATCGTGATCCGAAGCTGCTTGCGCGAGCAGCGCGGTGCTGTGGTGGTTGCCGCCGTGTGCCTTCTTGGCGTGATTGCCACCGAGCTGATCGCGCCTTGGCCACTCAAAATCATCTTTGACCACGTGCTGCTGGCCCACCCCTTGCCAACGTGGCTTTCGCCACTGCAAAGCTTGCTTTCCATGGGGACCTGGCCAGCCCTCGTGGGGATGGCCGGTGCCATTGCAGCGATCGCTCTGCTGGCGGGCGCACTTTCTTACCTGCAGCTGTTCACCACGGCAAAAGTGGGCTACCACATCACTTACCGCCTGCGCAGCCTACTCTTCACCCACTTGCAGCGCCTGTCCCTTGCTTTTCACCAGCAAAGCCGCAGTGGTGAGTTACTCACCAAGGTCGCCAGCGACACCAATCACCTGCGCGACATGTTTGCAGGCTGGGCGCTCAACTTCGTGGCGCAACTGCTGACGTTGGTATCGATGCTGGGGGTGATGTTTTGGCTCAACTGGCGCTTGGCTGCCGTGGTGGCGGCGACGCTGCTGCCACTGATGGGCGTCATCTATTGTCTTAACAAGCGCGTCAAGCGCACCACCCGAGACCAGCGTCGGTTTGAGGGTCGCATGACCTCTCGCCTCAACGAAGTGCTGTCGTCCATGGCCCTGGTGCAGGCCTTTGGCCGGCAAAGTGAAGAAGAAGCGCGTTTTCAAGCCGACATCGAGGCCCACTTTGAAAGTGGCATGCGCAACGTACGAACAGCAGGCGCGATCACGCGCGTGATCGCGTTGGTGTGCGCCATCGGCTCTGCCGCCACGGTGTTGTTGGGGGCCCAGCAAGTGCTGACGCACCAGCTGACCCCCGGCGAGTTGCTCATCTTCTTGGCCTACGTGGGCAGCCTCTTCAAACCCGTGCGCGACCTTGGCAAGTTGTCGGCCAAATTTTCACGCGCTGCCGTGAGTGCCCAACGCGTCAACGAAATTCTGGAAGCCGAACCCGAGATTGACGACGCCCCGGACGCCATCGATATGGGCATCCCTGCCGGCGAAATCGTGTTCGACAATGTGTCCTTCAGCTACGCGTCAGGGTCCAAAGACTCGGCGGTGCTGGACGGTGTCACGTTACGCATCGCAGCGGGAGAACACGTGGCGCTGGTAGGCCCCTCGGGGTCGGGTAAATCGACACTGGTGGCCCTGCTGCTGCGGCTGTACGAGCCCACAAAAGGCCGCATCTTGATCGATGGCATCGACATCCGTCGCTTCACACGCGCGAGCCTGCGCGACGCTATTGGCGTGGTGCCGCAGGACAACATGCTGTTTGCCGTGTCGGTGCGCGAAAACATTGCCTACGGTCGCCCCCACGCGACACCCGACGCCATCGAGCAGGCAGCGCGTGACGCACGAGCGCATGAATTCATCGTCGACCTGCCGCAGGGCTACGACACCGAATTGACCGAGCGTGCCAGCAACCTCTCGGGGGGCCAGCGTCAACGTCTTTGCCTGGCGCGTGCACTGGTGAAAAAGCCGTCGATCTTGGTCATGGATGAGCCCACGGCGTCCATCGATGCGGTTTCGTCACGCCTGATCGTGGAGTCAGTGGCTCGCTCCCAACGTCACCACAGCTTGATCACCATCTCTCACGAGTACACCGACATGTCGCTCTACGACCGCGTGTTGGTGCTTCAAAACGGTCGCCTGGTCGAAGCGGGCGCCCACGCAACCTTGGTCGCCGCAAGGGGCCCCTACTTGGCTTTGGTGGAGAGACGCCATGTTCCCTAGACCCCACACCGTTCTGCGCACGCGGCCCACGCTGATTTTCTATTGCCAACACTCGCTGGGCATCGGGCATCTGACGCGCTCATTTGCCCTGGCAGCAGCGCTGATGGAGCACTTTCACGTAGTGTTTCTCAACGGTGGGCGACTGCCGTCTGGCCTGCCCGTGCCCAGTGGTCTTGAGATCGTCGACTTGCCCGCGCTGGGCATGGACGACGGCCACACCGTGATCAGCCGCGATGCCACGCACGGCGTGGCCCAAGCACAGCTGGCACGGCGCACGATGATCGACGACGCCGTGCGCCAGCATCGTCCTGCGGTGCTGTTGGTGGAGCTGTTCCCCTTTGGGCGCAAGAAGTTTGCCGGCGAAATTTTGCCGATGATTCGCGCCGCGAAAAAGCAAGCAGGGGCACCGGCGCTGGTGGCTTGCAGCCTGCGCGACATCTTGGTTGACGCGCGGCCCGACCAACAGCACCACGACGACCGAGCCCGTTGGCTGACCGACCGGTACTTCGATGCGGTCTTGGTGCATGCCGACCCTTCCTTTGCGCGCTTGGAAGACAGTTTCAACCCTCGCCGGCCGATGCGCACACCCGTGCATTACACCGGTTGCGTGGTGCCGTGGCGCCCACCCGTGGGGCACCAACCGCGAGGCCAGCAGGTGCTGGTGTCAGCGGGTGGCGGCATGGTGGGTACCGAGCTGTTTCGCACCGCACTGGCGGCTCGTCGCCTGTTGCGTCTACCCATCCCGATGCGCATCATCACGGGGCCCTTCTTGCCCAACGACGCATGGGCCGCATTGCAGCAGAGTGTGCAGGGCGAGGATGACGTCGAGCTGCTGCGTCACGTGCCAGACATGGTCCACGAAATGCGCCAGGCGCGCCTGTCCATCAGCCAGTGCGGCTACAACACGGCGCTGGACATCGTGGTCTCTGGCGTGCCAGCCTTGGTGGTGCCGTATGCAGCGCCCGGTGAGAACGAACAGACCGAACGGGCTGCTCGGATGGCTGCTAGAGGCGCCATGCAGACCCTGAGTGCCGACGCCCTGACGCCTACCGTATTGGCGGCGGCGATCGACGCCTTGATGGTGTTTCAACCACGAGCCGCCGCGCTCAAGCTGGACGGCGCCTACCAAACGGCGGTATCGCTGCGCGACTTGCACCAAGGCGCGGAACGGTCAGTCACCCGGAATGCAGCATGAACGCCAGTGCACAAACCGTGCTTGCGGCACTAAATGCGGTTGAAACGCCCGTCAACTTCTTCATCCGCGACGACGACACGGGATGGAACGACGAACGCCTTTTTGCATTGCTTGCGTGCACGCAACGAGCACGCGTGCCCATCGATCTTGCCGTGATTCCGCAGGCCACGGGGGCTGCGCTGGCCGCCGAATTGCGCGCGTGCGTTGACGCCGCCGACGGCCTGATCGGCTTGCACCAACATGGCCACGCCCATTGCAACTTCGAACCCACCGGACGGCGGTGCGAGTTTGGCGACGCGCGCGACCTGGCGGCCCAGCGCCATGACTTGGAGACAGGTCGCGAGCACCTGCAACAGCTCTTTGGCGACCGACTTGAAAACTTCTTCACCCCACCTTGGAACCGCTGCAGCCGTGCAACCCCGGCCTTGTTGGCCGAGCTCGGTTACGCAGGGCTGTCGCGCGACCGCACGGCGCCACCCCAGCAGGCGCTGCCTGAATTGAACGTTGACGTTGACTGGTGCAAACACCAACGCCAAGCGCGAAAAGCCACCGACGGCCCCGCATCGGACGCGGGCCTTGCCATGTCGCAGGACCTGGCGCGCCACGTGCAAAGTGGTGCAACGGTCGGGTTGATGTTGCACCACGCCGAGATGAACGACCCTGAACTTCAATGGCTGCAATCGTGGTTGGCGTGTTGGTCACGCCACCCCAAGGCGCGTTGGCGACCCATGCGCGAATTGCTCAAACCTTCTGCCGCAGCAGACGCCCCAACTGGAGAACGATCATGAGATACCAACCATCACGATGGATGTTGGCTGCCGCCGCAGGCGTGGTGGCGTTGAGTGTGGGCTTTTGTGCTCGCACGGGCGCCAAGGCATCGGCTGAAGACCATGCCACGGTGGCCGTTGTGCGCGGTGACATCGAAGACACCGTGACAGCACTGGGTTCCATCCAGCCGCTTGAATTTGTCGATGTCGGCACGCAGGTTGCGGGGCAGCTCAAACGCCTGAACGTCAACGTCGGTGACACCGTTGAAAAGGGCGCCGTGGTTGCCGAGATTGACACGGCGGTGCTGACGGCCAAGGTTGAGGCGGGTCAGGCCACCATGTTAAGCCTTGCCGCACAGATCGAAGAAAAACAAGCTCAGTTGGCCCTGGCTGCACGCCAACACCAACGCAACACGGCCATGTTTGCGCAAGACGCGGTAAGCCGCGACGCGCTTGAAACCACCAAGGCTGCCACGCAGGTGACGGCGGCGCAAGTGTCGGCATTGAGGGCTCAACGCCAGCAAACGGCGGCCACGCTGCGTGTGGATCAAACCAACCTAGGCTACGCAAAAATTATCGCCCCCATGTCTGGCACGGTGGTTGCACTCCAAGCACGTCAAGGCCAAACGCTCAACACGAACCAGCAAGCCCCCATCCTGATGCGGTTGGCCCGGCTCGACAAAGTCACCGTCGTCACGCAGGTGTCAGAGGCCGACGTGGTGCGTCTTGCGCCTGGCACTGAGGTCTACTTTCACACCCTGGGCCGACCCGATCGGCGTTGGCAGGCCAAATTGCGACAAATCCTGCCCACCCCAGAGACCGTGAACAATGTGGTGCTCTACAACGTCTTGTTTGATGTTGACAATGCCGACCGCCAGCTGATGACGCAAATGAGTGCCCAGGTTTTCTTCGTGCTCGGCAAGGCCAAGAACACCCTCCTCATTCCCGTGGCGGCCATCAACAGCAAGCGTGACACCAAGACGGCCAAAGGTCCCGATCAAGACAAAAAGGTCGCGCGGGTTCGCGTGGTGACCAACGCCGGCATTGAAGAGCGCAACGTCACCGTGGGTGTCACCACGCGGCTGATGGCTCAGGTGGTATCGGGCTTGGCTGAAGGCGACAAGGTCGTCGTCGCCGCGAATGCCGAGCCGAGCCGTGACATCAAATCCAAGGGCAGCAGCAAGCGCCCGGCCAAGCTATGACTGCCGTATCGGCTGGGGCGCAGACGCTGATCGAACTGCGCAACATCACCAAAACCTACCAGGCTTCAGGCATGGAGACCGAGGTGTTGCATGGCATCTCGCTCACCATCCAAACGGGTGAATACGTGGCCATCATGGGCCAGTCGGGGTCAGGCAAAACCACCTTGATGAACTTGTTGGGCTGCCTCGACACACCCACCACCGGGACGTATCACTTGAGTGGCGAGGACGTGTCGCTGTTTGATCGCGACCGGCTGGCGCAGGTTCGCCGCGACACCTTCGGTTTTATCTTTCAGCGCTACAACTTGCTGACCAATGCCACGGCGGCTGAGAATGTCGAAATGCCCGCCATTTATGCCGGCGCGCCCCGCACCGAGCGGCGTGAACGTGCACGCCACATTCTCACCACGCTGGGATTGGGCGACCGCTTGTCGCATCGACCAAACCAGTTGTCGGGGGGCCAGCAGCAGCGGGTGTCGGTGGCGCGTGCCTTGATGAACGGCGGGCGCGTGATTTTGGCCGACGAGCCCACGGGCGCCCTGGACAGCCGCAGCGGCGCCGACGTGATGGCGCTGCTGCGCAGCTTGCATGCGCAAGGCCACACGATCATCCTGATCACCCACGACCACACGTTGGCGCAACAAGCCGAACGCTTGATCGAAATCAAGGATGGCTTGATCGTGGCAGACCAACGCACCAAGCCATCCGCCGCGACAAGCACACCAACCGCGATGCCGCATCACTTGCCTGCCCCGCACGCACCGCGTGCACCCGGTGGGTGGATGCCTGACGTTGCCGAGGCCACGCGCATGGCCATGCGGTCACTTCAAGTGAATTTGTTTCGAACGGCACTGACCCTGCTCGGCATCGTCATTGGTGTGGGGTCGGTGGTCGCCATGTTGGCGCTTGGTGACGGCAGCAAGCAGGCAGTGCTCAACCGCATCGAGGCCATGGGCACTGACCTGTTGCTGGTGCGGCCGGGCGCGCGTGGGGTGCGAATCAGTGGCGAACCGGTCACGCTGTTACCCGAGGACGCCGACGCCATCGACGACGTGCCCAATGTTGCCCACGCCGTGCCCGAGTACAGCGGCGGTGTCACCCTTCGGGCCGGCAGCGCTGACACCGTGACCACCGCCAACAGCACCAGTGCTGCCCTGCCCCTGGCCCGCGGATGGCGCATGGCCCACGGTTCGTTTTTCAACGAGGCCGACGTCAAAAGCCATGCGCCTGTGGCGGTGCTGGGGCAGACGGTGGTTGCGAACCTGTACCCGAGTGGCTTCGACCCCGTGGGCAGCCAGGTGTTGGTCAACAACATCCCCTTCCAAGTGATTGGAGTGATGGCCGCCAAGGGTGCCACCGCCAGTGGCAGCGACATGGATGACGTGGTCTTCATCCCCATCACCACCGGACGCATGCGCTTGTTTGGCAAGCGCTACGTGCGTGCCATCACGGTGCAGGTCGACGACGTGATACGCATTGACGAGACGCAGAGCGCGATCGGCATGCTGCTGACGGCGCGTCACCGAAAAAACGATTTTCAGATTCGCAACATGGCCGACGTGCTGGAAACCGCAGCCGACACCCAAAACACGCTTACCGTTTTGCTGGGGTCGATCGCCGCCATCTCGCTGCTGGTGGGTGGTATTGGCGTGATGAACATCATGTTGGTGAGCGTGACCGAGAGGGTGCGCGAAATCGGTGTTCGCATGGCCACGGGCGCCCGCCAAGTGCACATCTTGCTGCAGTTCAACACCGAAGCGCTGATGGTGTGCAGCGTCGGGGGCGTGTTGGGTGTGCTTGCGGGGCTGGGCACGGCCTGGTTGGCACGCAGCATGGGCCAGCCCGTTGTCTTTTCACTGATGCCTGTGTTGCTTGCCTTTGGCAGCGCGTTCGCCACCGGGCTGCTGTTTGGCTACCTGCCCGCCCGCAAAGCCGCAAGGCTCGACCCCGTGGTGGCCCTGAGCGCCGAATGAGCCAAGCGTCCACTACATCCCATCGATCCAGGAGTTTTGCATGAACACCCTCCGCACCCGCGATGCTTTGACCCGATTGGGTTGCATGGCGCTGCTAACCACGATGCTGGGCGCATGTGCTGGTGGCTTTGCCTACAGGCGCCCCGAAGTCACCCTGCCCGTTCAATGGCAAACTGGCGGCGTGCTGGTTGACAGCGCGCCCACCCGGGCCCCTTGGTGGAGCAGTTTTCAAAACGCGGAGCTTGACCGGTTGATCAAAGCCGTCCTCGAAGGCAACCGAGACGTCATGGCGGCCGGCAGCCGCATCGCTCAGGCGCGTGCGTTGGCCCAAATCGACGGAGCCAGTCTGATGCCAACGCTAAGCGCAGGCGGTAACGCATCGCGCGAGAAGCGTGCCAACACCACCCAGAAGGCACAATACCAATCGGGTTTAAGCGCCACTTACGAGCTCGACGTTTGGGGCAAGAACCAACGCGCCCGCGATGCCGCCCTCAGTCGGGTTCATAGCAGCGTTCATGCGCAGCGTGCGCTGTCGTTGGCGCTGCAAGCGGCCGTTGCTGTCACGTACTTTCAACTGCTTTCAGCCCAAGATCAGGTGGCCGTCGCCAAGTCCACGCTGGTCAACGCGGAGTCGGTGCTCAACCTGTTGCATGTGCAGCATCAGGCAGGCGCTGTGTCCAAACTTGAAGTGGTTCGGCAACAAGGCTTGGTGGCCTCGGTCAAAGCAGACCTCGAACCCATATTGCAACGCCGGCAACAGGCGAACGATGCGCTGGCCGTGCTGATGGGGCGCCATCCCTACGATTTGAAGTTGTCGAGCACACCCCTGAGCGCCGTCAAATTGCCCACGGTGGCCGCTGGGCTGCCGTCATCGCTACTTGAAAATAGGCCCGACATCGCGCAAGCCGAAGCTGACCTGGTGGCGGCCGACGCCGACCTTGCAGCTGCGCGGGCCGCCTTGTTTCCGAGCCTCAAACTAACCGCTGCCGGCGGCGTGGAAAGCGCGGCGCTTTCGCTGCTGCTGCGCCCCTCCAGCGTGATCTACTCCCTCGCCGCCAGCCTGACCGCGCCCATTTTTGACGGCGGTCGTCTGCGCGGGCAAGTGGCCTTCAACCAAGCACGCAAGGACGAACTGGTTCACACCTACCACCAGGCGATCCTGCGTGCTTTGCGCGACGTTGAAAACAGCCTGAGCGCATCACAGCACCTGGCGGCGCAAGCTGCCCACCAAGCCGAGGTGGTCAACCTTGCCCTTGAGGCGCACAAAATGGCCGACCTGCGTTACCGCAACGGGGCGGTTGACTTTGCCACCGTGCTTGACGCGCAACGCGTCTTGTTGGCCGCACAGGCCACCCAAAGTGCCGTCACGTTGGCACGCTTCACGGCAGCCGTCGATTTGAATCAAAGCATGGGGGGCTCGTGGCTCGAGTCGTCCCAAACGCCCCGCGAAGTCTCCGTGCGCGCTCGCTGAAGTGGCTTGAATCGGCCCCCAGACATGTATCAGGGGCCGCCCCAGGCGCTCTGTCTGTTATCGCGCACCCCAGGCCCCTGCCCTCAAATGCAGGGCGGCGATTCAGCTCCCGAGCCGGTGCCTCGCGGAGCGCCAAGCACAGAGTGGGTCGACCCTTGAGGCCCCCATGGAGCCAAGATGAAACTAACCGTAGTGGGCGCTGGGTACGTCGGTTTGGTGACCGGCGCCTGTTTTGCCGAAATGGGCAACGACGTCCTTTGCATCGACCTTGACGAGACCAAGATCGCGATGCTCAACCGTGGGCAAGTACCCATTCACGAGCCTGGATTGCAAGCCATGGTTGAACGCAACGTCGCTGCCGAGCGTTTGCACTTCACCACCGACCTGAAAGAGGGTGTGCGCTTTGGCACCATCCAGTTCATCGCCGTGGGCACCCCGCCCGAAGAGGACGGCGCTGCCGACATGCAGCACGTGCTGGCGGCTGCGCGCAGCATCGGCCACCACATGACTGACTACAAATTGGTGGTCGACAAAAGCACCGTGCCCGTGGGCACCGCCAGCGCCGTGCACGCGGCCATCGCTGCGGCGCAAGCCGAGCGCGGCGTGAGCGTGCCCTACAGCGTGGTCAGCAACCCAGAATTTCTTAAAGAGGGTGCTGCCATCGACGACTTCATGCGGCCCGACCGCATCGTGGTGGGCGCCGACGACGACCGCGCCGTGCACCTGATGCAGGCGTTGTACGACCCCTTTCAGCGGACGCGCGACAAGCTGGTGATCATGGACATCCGCTCGGCCGAACTGACCAAGTACGCCGCCAACGCCATGCTGGCCACGCGCATCAGCTTCATGAACGAGATTGCACTGCTGGCGGAAAAGCTCGGGGCCGACATCGAGCAGGTGCGTCGGGGCATTGGCGCCGACCCTCGGATCGGCCATCAATTTTTGTACGCCGGCTGCGGCTACGGTGGCTCGTGCTTTCCCAAAGACGTGAAGGCGCTTTTGCACAGCGCCGCTGGCGTTGGCGAGCCGCTGCACCTGCTCAACGCCGTCGAGCGCGCCAACGAGCGCCAAAAAACCGTACTCGTGGATCGCATCGTCGAGCGCTTTGGCGAAGACCTGACAGGTCGCCGTTTTGCACTGTGGGGCCTGGCGTTTAAACCTGATACCGACGACATGCGAGAGGCGCCAAGCCGCGCGATCATGGCCGAGCTGCTGCGCCGTGGCGCGCACATCGCGGCGCACGACCCCGTGGCGATGAACGAAGCCCGCCGCATCTTCCAGGGTGTCGCGGGCGTGACCTTTGCGGCCACACCCCTCGAAGCGCTGGACGGTGCCGACGCCTTGGTGGTGGCAACCGAGTGGAAGGCTTACCGCTCACCCGACTTTGAGCGCATGGGCCATGCACTGCGTCAACCCGTTGTTTTTGACGGGCGCAACCTGTTCGATCCCGAACGCATGCAAGCCCTGGGGTTTGAGTACGTGTCGATTGGCCGTCGGGCCACGGACGCGGTCTCGGTAGCAGTTGCGTCGGCTGTACCCAGCACCTCGGTGACGATGAGCATCGTGGACACACGAATTGCTGCTTGAGGCGCTAGCCGTGTCGTAAACGCAAGCCGATTGCCGCGCTGCATCACTCGGGCTTGATGCCAATCGACTTCACAAGCGCCGCGAAGCGCGGCAGATCCTCCCGGATGCTCGCGGCCATGGCGTCTGGCGTGCTGCCTGTCGCCACGAGCCCGACGCCGGCCAGCCGCTCAGCCACCACCGGGTCGGCGAGTGCTTTTTTCATCTCGGCGTTGAGCTTCGAGACGACGCTGGGCGGCGTGCCGGCTGGCGCGAGCAGCGCAAAGTACACCGGCACCAGGGTGTCACTTGACCCACCTGCTTCGGCCATGGTCGGCACACCGGGCAGTGAAGCCATGCGCTTGTCGGCGCCCACGGCCAACGCGCGCAGGCGCCCGTCCTTGATGAATCCCTGCACCGCAGGCACCGTGGAGATGCTCACCCCGACTTCGCCGGCCACCACCGCCTGAGCTGCGGGTGATGCGCCCTTGTAGGGCACGTGCACCAGATCGATCCCCATCTTCTGATTGAGCGCCTCGAGGTTGAGTTGCGCCATGCTGCCAACGCCAAAACTGGCGTAGTTGAGCGTGCCCGGCTTGGCCTTTGACAGCGCGACGAGTTCGCCCAGTGTGCTTACGTTCAGTTTTGGATTGGCAACGAGGACGTAGGGGCCTTCGGTTGCGATGCCGATGGGGCTGAAGTCTTTGACTGGATCGTAGGGCAGCTTGGCGTAAAGCGCTGGGTTGACCGTGAGCGAGCCGCGATCGGTGATAAGGATCGTGTAGCCGTTGGGTGTTGCCTTGGCCACGATGTCGGCACCCAGCGACCCGTTGGCACCGGGCTTGTTGTCGACAAGGATGGTCTGGCCCATCGAGTCGCCCATTTTTTGCGCGAGCAAGCGTGCCGTTAGGTCCGACGCGCCGCCTGGGGCAAAGGGCACCACCAGACGGATCGACTTGTCAGGGTAGGCTACCTGCGCATGGATCGCTGCTGGCAGGAGGGCAGCGCAGGCGAGGATGGTCGCGGCGAGGCTTGCGACGGTGGGTGTGCGGGCGGCCATGGGTGCTCCGAAGGTGCGCAACATTACTTGGGTTGGTACTGGGCCTTCCACAGGGCCCAAGGCCGTGCGATGACCGAGCGGTTGGTGGCGGTCGCCTGCGCCGCTTCCTCGGCCGACAGGTAAGCCACCGAACCGCCAAGCGTGATGGCGCGCTGCTGCAAGTCGGCGTTGAGCTGCGTGTAGTAGGCACGAAAGACAGCTTCGGGGATGTCGGCACCCACCGTGCAAAAACCGTGGCCACGCATCAGCACCACCGCGCCCTTATCGATTGCCTCGGCCAGCGCAGCGCCTTGCGCGTCATTGCGAATCAGCATGTCGGTCATGCCAAAGTGTTCCCGGATCTCGAACACGGGCGCGCCCGAGGCGAGAAAACTCGACATGTGATAAATCGGCTGCAGCTTCACGCTCGAAGCCGCAAACGGCACCACCGCCGCAGCGTGGCTGTGCACCACCGACATCACGTCGGGCCGTCGCGCGTAGATGGCGCCGTGGATGAAGCGCTCGAGGTACGGCGTGCGCACGTCGCCGCCCTGCGCTTTGGACGCGAGGTCAAAGGCCATGATGTCGGCTGCGGTGACCAATTGCGGCGCGATCGAGCGCGCAAGCAAGTAGCGGTCGGCTTGTTCAGGGTGCCGCACGCTCACGTGGCCAAAACCGTCGAGCACACCCAGCCCCGCGAGGATGCGGTTGGCGGCAACAAGGTCGTCGAGGGTGGAGGCGGGGGCGATCATCGGGTTCGGGCGCCTTCGAGGTGCCGATCGGATTATCGGGTCTGCTTCTGGACGCTTGGTCGTTGGCCTGTGGGCATCGCGAATGCATGGTGCGAGGTGCTTGTCGCGCGGCAACGGTTTGCGCCGCTAAACCCACGCCTCGCCCAACGCCTGCGCTTGCTGCAAGCACCAGCTCTACCGCCGCATCTTGCTGATCCGGCGGGTATTTGTACTTGCGCAGAATGCGCTTGACCATCAAACGCAGCTTGGCGCGCACGCTTTCGCGCTGCCGACCAGTCGACGCTCAGGTTCTTGCGCAGGTTCTCGGTCAGTTCGTGGGCGATTTTCTTCAGCGTCTCGTCGCTCAGCTCGCGCACCGCAGATTCGTTGTTGGCCAGTGCGTCGTAGAAGCGCACCTCGTCTTCGGTCAAGCCCAGCTGCTCGCCGCGCGCTGCCGCTTCGCGGAACTTCTTCGCCATCTGCACCAGTTCTTCCATCACCTGCGCGGTTTCGATGGACCGGTTTTGGTAGCGCTTGATCACGTCGCTCAGCATGTCCGAGAACTTCTTGTTCTGCACCACGTTGCTGGCAAAGCGGCGTCTTGATCTCGCCTTCCAGCAGTCGCTCCAGCAGTTCTACCGCCAAATTGCGCTCGGGCAGGTTGCGCACCTCGGCCAGGAAATCATCGTCGAGGATGCCGATGTTGGGCTTGTCCAGCCCCACCGCGTTGAAGATATCGACCACTTCTTCAGACACCACCGCCGAGCTGATGATCTGGCGGATCGCCAGCTCGCGCTCTTCGTCGGTTCTTCTCTGCTGGCTGATCGTCTCGCTTGGTCAGGATCACCTTGACGGCCTGGAAAAACGCCACTTCTTCGCGCACCGCCTTGGCTTCGTCCAGCGTGCAGCACAGCGTGAATGCCTTGCTCATGGCCAGCGCCGTGTCGGCAAAACGCTTTTTGCCGTCCTTGATGCCCAGCACATGGTTGGCGGCACCCGCCAGCGTCTTGTGGCCACCGGTCAGGAAACCGCTGTAGTCGAAGCCATGCCATGCAGTGGCCTGCAGCATGCCTCGCAGGCGTCCAGCTTTTCTGCCAGCACGCTGTAGGCCTCATGCGCATCCACCGTCGGGCGGCCACGGCCTTGGCTGGCGGTGTATTCCTTCAGTGCCGCCTTCAGCTCGTTGGCAATGCCGATGTAGTCCACCACCAGGCCGCCCTGCTTGTCCTTGAACACGCGGTTCACCCGGGCGATGGCCTGCATCAGGTTGTGGCCCTTCATCGGCTTGTCCACATACAGGGTATGCACGCAGGGCGCGTCAAAGCCGGTCAGCCACATGTCCCGCACGATCACCAGGCGCAGCGGGTCGGCCGGGTCTTTGAAGCGCTTTTCCAGCCGCTTCTTGGTTTGCGCGCTGTAAATGTGCGGGCGCAGCAGCGCCTTGTCGCTGGCCGAGCCGGTCATCACGATTTTGATGGCGCCCTTTTCCGGGTCGGCGTCGTGCCAGTCGGGCCGCAGCTTGATGATCTCGTTGTACAGGTGCACGCAAATGTCGCGGCTCATGGCCACCACCATGGCCTTGCCGGTCTGCGCCTTGTTGCGCTCCTCAAAGTGCGCCACCAGGTCTGCCGCCACACTGGCTGATGCGCGGCTCGGCGCCCACCACTTTCTCCAGTGCCGCCCAGCGGCTTTTCAGCTGGGCCTGCTGGTCTTCTTCCTCGTCTTCGGCCAGTTCGTCCACCTCGTCGTCGATAGTCGGCCAGTTCAGTCGTCTTTCAGCCCCAGCTTGGCCAGGCGCGACTCATAGTAGATGGCCACCGTCGCGCCGTCTTCCTTGGCCTGCTGCATGTCGTAGACGTGGATGTAGTCGCCAAACACGGCGCGGGTGTCGCGGTCTTCGCTGACACGGGTGTGCCGGTGAAGGCGACAAAGGTGGCGTTGGGCAGCGCATCGCGCAGATGCTGGGCGTAGCCGACCTGGTAGCTGCACTGGACTGCAGCCTGAGTCGCCAACAGCTGCGGCATCACCGTCTTTGCGCAGTACTGGCATCGCCAGTGCTATTGCGTTAGTACTGCATGTGCCTTTGGACTGCGCCTTCTGGACCTTCAGCTTCGCCTCAAAGCCATACTGCGTGCGGTGCGCCTCGTCGGCAATCACCACGATGTTGTGGCGGTCGGACAGCACCGGGAAGCTGTCTTCATCCTCCCCCGGCATGAACTTCTGGATGGTGGCAAACACGATGCCGCCCGAGGGCCGGTTGCCAGCTTGTCGCGCAACTCCTGCCGGGTGCGCGCCTGCACCGGCTGCTCGCGCAGCAGGTCTTGCGCCAGCGAGAACACGCCAAACAGTTGGCCGTCCAGGTCGTTGCGGTCGGTGATGACCACGATGGTGGGGTTCTCCATCGCGGCTTCTCGCATCACCCGCGCGGCAAAACAGGTCATGGTGATGCTCTTGCCGCTGCCCTGCGTGTGCCACACCACGCCGCCTTGCTTTGATGCTGCGGCGCTGCCGGGCGCGAGACGCTGCCACCACCTGGCAATGGCGGCGCGCACCGCATGGAACTGGTGGTAGCCGGCAATCTTTTTGACCAGCGCGCCGTCGTCTTCAAACAGCACAAAATAGCGCAGGTAGTCCAGCAAATACGCGGGTGCCAGCACGCCGCGCACCAGGTTTCCAGCCCGTTGAACTGCCCCAGCGGGTCAAGCGTGACCCCATCGATCGTGCGCCAGGCCATGTAGCGCTCGGCTCGCTGGACAGCGAACCCAGCATCGCCTCGGTGCCGTCGATGATCACCAGCACCTCGTTGTACTGGAACACATCGGGGATCTGCTCTTTGTAGGTCTGGATCTGCTGGTAGGCCTTCCAGATGTCGGCGTTCACATCGGCGGGGTTCTTCAGCTCCAGCAGCACCAGCGGCAAGCCGTTGACGAACAAAATAATGTCGGGCCGGCGGGTGTGGCGTGGGCCTTTGATGGAAAACTGGTTGACCGCCAGCCATTCGTTGTGCGAGCGGCGTGGCCCAGTCCATCAAGCCTGACAAAATCACCCCGCGTTTCGCCGTCCCTTTGGTACTGCACCGGCACGCCGCTGACCAGCAACCGGTGAAAATGCGCGGTTGGCCGACAGCAGCACCGGCGTGCCCAAGTCCAGCACCTGCTTGATGGCATCTTCGCGGGCGGCCTGGGGACGTTGGGGTTGAGCGCGGAATTGCCTGCGCGCAGCCGGCTCGACCAAAACCACCTGGCGGTAGTTGCTCCGCTCGGCGCGTTGCCATCAGGTGCAATGTCCGGGCCGTAGCGATGGGTGCAGCCCACATCGGCGAGCCAGCCCAGGGTTTCTTGTTCCAGTTGGTCTTCGGTCATGGGGCCAACAGCTCCACGTAGGCTTGGTAGCTGAAGCTGCGGTTCTGCTTTTGTCCCGTCAGCTCGGTGACGATGCCGACGTCTTCCAACAACTTCACCGCCGCTGTGGCGGTTGGGAAGGTAGTGGCGAGCCTTTCGCGCACCTGCGCGATGGTGAACCGTGGCATCAAAGGCAGCAGCTCGAACAGCCGCATGCTCACCGACCCCGCCTTGGGCGTCGCCAACAAGCGGCGTCGGTCCGTGGCCACCAAGCTTGCCACGGCCACGACACCGCGCTCGGCGTCCATGGCTGCTGCCTCCACGGCTTCCAGGAAAAAGCCCACCCATCCTTCCCAATCACCGTCCGTGCGCACGGCAGACAATCGGCGGTAGTACTCGGCTTGGTGCCGCTTGAGGTAGCCGCTCAAGTACATCAGGGTTCCGGCAGCAGGCCCCAGTGCTCCAACAAGGCTGCGATCAACAGCCGGCCGATGCGGCCGTTGCCGTCCAAGAATGGGTGGATCGTTTCAAACTGCACGTGCACCAGCGCGATGTTCACCAGCGGCGGCAATGCCTTGGACGGCTCGTGCAATGAACCGCTCCAGGTCGCCCAGCAACGCAGCCACCCGGTTGGGTGGTGGTGGCACAAACACCGCGTTGCCGGGCGGGTGCCGCCGATCCAGTTTTGCGAACGCCGCAGCTCACCCGGCTGCTTGCCAGTACCGCGCACGCCATCGAGCAGCAAGCGGTGCGCGTCGCACAGCAGGCGCACGCTCAGCGGCAAGCCCGTCGGGCTGCGCAGGTTGTCGCGCACCAGCCGGTACGCGCGCAGGTAGTTGCCGACCTCCTCCACATCCTCGGTGTTGCTTACCGTCAAACCCGCCTCGTCGTCGAGCAAGTCAGCCAGCGTGGCCTGCGTGCCTTCGATCTGCGAGGTCAGCAGCGCCTCTTTGCGGATGGCGCTGTACAGCAGCCAATCCACCGACGGCACCAACCCCGCCATCGCGGACAAGCGGGCCAACGCCAGCTCGGCCGCGCGCACGCCAGCGATGTAGCTCTCGGGAGCCAGGGGCGCGCGGCTGGGCGGCAAGCGCGTGCGGCACAAACGCCCGCACCGGCTTCACCCAGGTGGTCGTGGTGACGTAGGTGCCTGTGATGCGCATGGCGTGAAAGCTTCTTGAATGGGTTACGCGATATTAAAGCATTCTTTAATTCGCATGGTGGCCGCGAAAGAAGGCTTTTCACGTTTTGGCCAAACCTTCGCCAACAGCTAGGACAGACTTAAACTCCAGTCCAAGTGGATTGGGGTTCCTGGTCGGCGCTACAGCCTCGGTGGGTTCATCGGGGCTTTTCGCTTTTTGGGGCCGTCACTTCGTACGTGGCGCTTAGCAGGTGCTTAACAAGCTAGCTTCAAGCCTTTGATTTTGAACAACATTTTTTGTGCCTAGCGCTGTTCTAGCGAATGCTAAGCCCGTGCTGTGTCTGGTGCCGCAGAGCGGAATTGGCGCGGTCGATCCAATTTCGGTTAGCGACGAGGTCAGCCGCCACCAGCCGAGGCAACAAAATCATGTCACCACAAAGTGCAACTAGCAAAAAATTAACGCTCAGCTCTAGGACTACTGATTGTGAAAGCCGGACTTGCGCATAAACTAAAGGTCTAAGTGGATTGGGGGTTCCTGGTCGGCGCTACAGCCTCGGTGGGTTCATCGAGGCTTTTCGCTTTTTGGCTGCTGGAAGCCTGGAGCGCATAGCAAAGCGCTTAACAAGCAAAGCTCCAAACCTTTGATTTAAAACACGTTTTCGGAACATTAACCTGCGGCAATTCGGATCGCCAAGTGGTTTGCTACGCTCTCGGTTTGCGCGTGTAAATCCAGGTGCCACGCACCCGCTACCGGTCGAGGAACGGTTGAGCTGGCTCTCTTCTAAGGCCATTGAATTCCCTTAAACTTGATTTCACTTGATTAACAAGAGATACGCAGCCACAATCCAGTGCTTATGCACAAAGTTGTCCACAGCGAATCCATCAAAGCGGCCATGGCCGCCAAAGGCTGGGATCAAAAACGACTGGCCACCGAACTGGGCGTGAGCGCCCAGGCCGTGACCAATTGGATGAAGGGCGTCGACTTCCCGCGTCCCGCCACGCTGCTGAAACTGGCAGCCACGTTGTCGCTGGGGTTCGATCAGCTTGTCATGGCCGATCAAGCCAACCAGCCCGTCATCGCCTTTCGCAAGAAGGGCGGCAGCAAAACCACCGACGATCACCTCATGCGCGCTCGCGCCATGGGCGCATTGCTCAAGCCGCTGGCAGGCTATTTGCCCGCGCGCCAATCGCTGCGCACGCAAATCTCGGACACCTCCTTGGCTTACGAAAGCCTGCAAGCCACCGCGGCTGCGGTGCGCGCAAAACTGGGCCTTGGTCAAGAGGCTGTGCTGTCGTATGAACACCTGATCAGTCAGTTTGCCCAAAACGATGCCGTCATCGTGCCCATCATGTGGGGTGCCAAAAACAGGCACGAGAACGCGCTGCACATTCTGCTGCCCGCAGACAACGTCACCTTCATCTACCTGAACCTTGACACCCGCCTCGAAGACTTCAAGTTTTGGATGGCCCATGAGCTGGCCCATGTCTTCACGCCCACCTTGGCCGGAAAAGACGAAGGCGAGGACTTTGCCGACGCGTTTGCCGGAGCATTGCTGTTCCCCAAAGAACTGGCGCATCGCGCGTATGTCAGCGCCAGCAGCAAGCGCACACCGAGCAGCGTCATCAGCGCACTGCACGACTTTGCGCAATACCATCAAATTTCGATCTTCAGCGTCTTCAGCGAGGTCAACAAGTACGCCACCGCCACGGGATTGGCTGCACTGACTCTTGGTGCAGCCCAAGTGCATGCGGCGCGAAACAGCGACGGCGTGCGCGGCGAGCTGGTCAGTGCAAACTTGTTCAAACCCGCCCCGCCCGTGCCCACGGTCTACATCGCTGCGGCCCACAGCGTCTTCCAGTCAGCTTTTTTCCCAGCGCTGCAAGCCATGCTGCGTGAACGCGGCACGGGCGTTGGCTACCTGCAGCAAGTGATGAGCCTGGCGCTGCCGGATGCCCAGGCCATCCACGACGAGCTGCTGCGTTGACGCTGGTCTTGCTCGACACCAACACGTACCTGCGGCTGGCCAAACGCATCAGGCCACTGCTGGGGGTGAAATTCGGGCAAAAGGACTACGTGCTGACAGTGCTCAAAGACGTTGAAGATGAAGTGCGGCGCAACCGCTCGCTACGATTCAAGTTCCCTTGGTTCGACGATGAAGATTTCGGCACCGAGCGCGACGCGGCGCAGGTGCGGCTGACAGTCGCAGAAAAAACGGCGCTGAACAACGCACGCAGCGTGCTTCGCGGGCATGTGCTGTCGGAAGTGGACAAATACACCACCGGTGGGCGCCAACCGCCGTCTGACACCGACTGCCGAGTCCTGGCCTTTGGTCAGGTGCGTGACGCAGTCGTGGTCACGGATGACTTGGGCATGCACTTGCTTGCCGACGATTTTGATCTGTCGATATGGCACGGATGGCAACTGCTGTCGAAGATGAAGGCCGCCAAGAAGGTGGGCAACGATCTCATTCGCGACATCTACGGCGCGCTGGAGCGCAATGGCGATTTGACGGCCACATGGCGTAAGGCCAAACACACGGAGTTTGTGAAGATCTTTGGGCCATTGCGATAGATCGCGGTGCTATGCCAAGGCTGCGTCCGCGTTCATGACGTTGGGCAGGCGGAGTTGGCCGGAGATTAGGCGGGGGAGCAGGGTGTCGCGGAGGGTGGCGAGAGTTTGCGCTGTTGCGTGATTAGCGGTGATTGCTTTCTGTATCGGCTCGATCAGTTCGGCGAATGCTGACACAACTTGGTCGTCCGGCACAGTGAGTAAGTACGCTGCGAGAACGTCGTTTTGAACTCGCTGCCGACCGCTGGTGCCAGACATGCTGTGTATCGCATGCTCTCTGAATGATGGATGCCGACAGATCAAGTAACCAAGGTACTCAGGCAAAGACGCCTTGGGCCGAAGCACGATGAACTCTGTCGAGCCCCAACCGACCTCGCCCTCAGCGAGGAAATCCACAAACGCAGACTTGCCGTTTTCCAGACACGGCGTGATGCGCGCGAGCAAGGTATCGCCATTGCGAAACTTTGTGCCCGAGCCGAATTCCCGCTTAACGGGTGGCTCGACACAGTGCCCGGTCGTGGCAACACTGGCCATGTCGAGATAGGGCGCGACGGCGCCCTTCTTCAGCGCGCGGCTGAGGTTGATATCGAACGCTTCTGACAGTTCCACGACACGCCACCCCTTCGGCACCAACCCCAACGCCGACTCCTCGAAGCTGTCCGGAAACAAGGCCGCCGTGGCTTCGTCCATGCCGGCGGGCGCGAGGCCTTGGCTCTTGGCGCGAACGGGATCGAAGTCGACGAACCACGACTTGAACAGCGCCTGCGCGATGGCTTCGAGGGTGGCGTTGGTTTCGCGCAGGAGGGCGATGCGGTCGTCGAGTGCGCCGAGCACCTGTGAGATTGCTGTTTGCACAGTCAAAGGCGGAAGCGGGACGACGAACGACTCGATGTGGGCTTTGGTGATCGCACGCCGAGACCCACCAGCATTAAATGCTTCGATGTACTCCTTGATGGCGGGGTGGGTGAGGTAGCTCAGTATGAAGCCAGGATCCGCGCGCTTCGAGTCCAGCCGAATGATTGAGACATGCTGATTCACGCAGGCCGGAAGCACCTCACCTGGAACCATGCACGCACGGCCAAAGGTCACGCCATCGCCGGTGATGTTGAGCAGCAGATCGTGCGGCTCAAGTTGGACTCCTCTCAGACCATGAGCCTGGGCTTCAGAAATGAAGGCAAGCCCTGCATCCGAGAAGGCCCTGTCGAAGACGTTCTGGCTTCGGATCAATGCGAAACCCGTTCGCGACGGTTCATAGGCGGCTTGCCCGCCAGTTGGTGTCGCCCCGGATCCGATCTTGCGTGCGATCTCCTGAAGACGCACAAGGGGCCAATCAGGTGGGCACGAAATCGGCGGCGACAGCGGCTCAGCACTCACTCCCCCGCCTCCTCGTCACCGTCATCCGGCAACGCCCACCCGCGTAACCTTTGCGCAATCTGCTCCGGGCTCGGCAAATCGTCGCGATAACGGACCGGCAGCCGCGGCGTCACGGTGTACGTTGCAATCCCCAAGGGCCGGGCCGCCGTGCGCAGCGCGTACTCCACCATCGTCTTGGTCTTGCTGCGGCAGATGACGATGCCAATCGGCGGGTTCTCCCCCTCCAGCCGGTGCTGCTGGTCAAGCGTGTCGAGATAGAACTCGATCTGACCTTTGTGTTCGGGCTTGAATTCGCCGATCTTCAGCTCGATGGCCACCAGGCAGCGCAGGCGGCGGTGAAACAGCAGCAGGTCGATGAAGTAATCCTTGCCGTCCACCTCCAGCCGGTACTGGTTGCCCACAAAGGTAAAGGCGCCGCCCATTTCGGACAGGAAGTCGCGCAGGTTGCGCACCAGGGCATGCTCCAGTTCGCGTTCGGAATGCGCTTCGGCCAGGCCCAGAAAGTCGAAGGTGTAGTGGTCCTTCACGGCCAGCATGGCCTGGGCCTTGATGGTGTCGGGCAGGGCCGCGTCGAAGTTGGTCTGGCCGCTCAGGTATTGCGCGTAGCTGCCGTTGTCGACCTGGTGCTGCAGCACGCTCTTGGTCCAGCCGAAGCGGGCCGTGGCGCGAAGGTAGAACTCACGCTCCAGGTCGCCTTTGCAGCGCGCCATGATCACCAGGTTCTTGGCCCAACTGACTTCTCTAACCATCGGTTGTAGATTTGGCTTGTCGCTGTACTCATTGAAGAACTGGCGCATCAGCCACAGGTTGGGCGCCGAGAAGCCGTTGCGGCCCGGAAACTCGGTCTGCAGGTCGCGGGCCAGGGTCTCGACCACGCCCTTGCCCCAGCCTTGTTCAAGTTGACGTTGGCTGATGTTTTCTCCAAGCCACCAGTACAGGTCCAGCAGTTCACGGTTGGCCGCACGCAAGGCCTGGAACTGGCGTTGACGTATCTGGGCCTTGATTTCAACGAGAAAGTAGCTGTAACCAGCGGGTTCAGGCAATCGTGCAAGCGGTGCTTGCACGCTTTGCTTATCAGAACTCATACCCAAGCCCCCCCAGCTTTGCGCGGATCACCGCATCCAGCTCCGCCCCCTTGGCCATCTGCTCGCCCAGCTTCTCGGTGAGCTCCTGCATCTTGGCGGCAAAGTCTTCGTCGTCGTCTTCCACCGCTTCCGCGCCCACGTAGCGGCCGGGGGTGAGGACATGGCCGTGCTCGGCGATCTCGGCCAGCGTCACGCTGCGGCAGTAGCCCGCCATGTCGGCGTACTCGCCCGCATCCGGCTTCACCGCGCCACGCGGCCACGGTGGCGGCGATGCGGTCGATGACCTCGTCGGTCAACTCGCTTTGCACGCGGCTGATCATGCCGCCCAGTTTTCGGGCATCGATGAACAGCACTTCGCCCTGGCGCTGCGGTTTTGTCTTTGACCAGAAACCACAGGCAGGCGGGAATTTGGGTGTTGAAAAACAGTTGGCCGGGCAACGCGATCATCACTTCCACCACGTCGGCCTCGACCATCGCGGCGCGGATCTCGCCTTCGCTGTTCTGGCTGGAACTCATGCGAGCCGTTGGCCAGCACGATGCCGGCGCGGCCGGTGGGTTTGAGGTGGTGCAGCATGTGCTGCAGCCAGGCGTAGTTGGCGTTGCCTTGGGGCGGGTCGCCGTACACCCAGCGCGGGTCACCTGTCAGGCTGCCGTGCCACCAGTCGCTGATGTTGAACGGCGGGTTGGCCAGGATGAAATCGGCGCGCAGGTCGGGGTGCTGGTTGCGCGTGAAGGTGTCGGCGGGCTCGTTGCCCAGGTT
The DNA here is from genome assembly GCA_963738575.1 of uncultured beta proteobacterium. Lineage (GTDB taxonomy): Bacteria > Pseudomonadota > Gammaproteobacteria > Burkholderiales > Burkholderiaceae_C > CAVTWY01. The sequence goes on along the minus strand of CAVTWY010000004.1, from coordinate 725,810 downwards.
GAAGTCGATACCGCGAATGGCCAGGTTCATGGCCGCCAGCCGCCAGGTGGTGGGGTTGGCCTCCTGGCCGTAGATGGACACGTCGCCCATCTTGCCGCCGTGCGCTTCGATGAACTTTTCGCTCTGCACAAACATGCCGCCCGAGCCGCAGCACGGGTCGTACACCTTGCCGTGGTGCGGCGCGAGCACGGCCACCAGCGTTTTGACGATGCTGGCGCGGCGTGTAGAACTGGCCGCCGCGCTTGCCTTCGGCGCTGGCGAACTGCCGAGAAAATATTCATACACCTGCCCGAGCACGTCGCGGGCGCTCGGCCAGCGGACGCACCGAAGCCGATCGTGGAGACCAGATCCACCAGCTCGCCCAGCTTGCCGTCGGGCAACTGCGCGCGGGCATAGCGCTTGTCGAGGATGCCTTTGAGCTTGGGGTTTTCGGTCTCGATCAGCGACAGCGCGTCGTCGATGCGCTTGCCGATGTCGGGCTGCTTGGCGGCTGCGCGCAGCGCCTCCCAGCGGGCGGCTTCGGGCACCCAGAAGACGTTGGCTTCCAGGTAGTAGTCGCGGTCTTCGAGCTCTTCGGCCAGCAGCGCGGGCGTGCCAGTCGCCAAGAAATATTCATCGGCTGGGTCGGCAAACCGGCGTGCGAGTTCGGCACGCCTGGCGCTGGAAGGTGTCGGAGATGTATTTGACGAAGATGAGGCCCAGCACGAGGTGCTTGTATTCGGCGGCGTCCATGTTGGCGCGCAGCTTGTCGGCGGTGGCCCAAAGGGTTTTTTTGATGTCTTCAATCATGGAGCGGGTGTGTTGCTGACCGAAACGCGGCCCATCAAGGCAGAAGCCGCTAATTGTGGGTGACGTTCGCGGCGCCATTCAATGTCGTTCGTTTGGCGCGCCATCTCCACCTCCCAACCCAAGCGCTTCCCAAAGAAACCGGTACGAGGCAGGCTCGCGCCCGTCTCTTGCCGCCATCTGCTCCTCACCTTGCTGGTATTCGCGCAGCAACCCTTTGACGCGCTCCAACCCGGCAGCGGTGCGCATGGCCTGGCGCGGTGTCTTGTTGCCAAGCGCTGGGATGGGTTCCTCAGGCCAATGGGCGTACATGCGTCTTATCGCCTTGCCGACCACCTCGGTAACAACATGCGGTGGAAGTTGCGAGGCCGGGGCCGGCTCGTCCGAAGTGGCGCGCGCAAAACTGGGCGTGTCAGGCGGTTCCAGGAACTGGGCCAACCAATACTGAATGATCATGACCCCGGTGGCAAAAACATCGTCACCCACGTGTTTGCTGGGCCGTTGCGCCAAGTCGCGCAGCACCGCCATGGCTTCGCGCCCGGCCGCCTTGCCAAAGACGTAGAGCGCCCCAGACATTTGCCAATCGTTGCGAACCGCCAGCACCCGCGCTCCGATCGCTGTCCCAACCTTCAACGACTGACTGGCAAGACGCTCTTGCACAAAGATAGGCATCTGCGCGGTTTCAAGCGCATCGCACAAAGTGATGCCGCTGCCGGGCACCACGCCGGTGACTTCATACAGGCGCAGGGGGCGGCTGGCGAGTTCGCCGATCCACGCGCGCTGGGGCGCGCTGAGCGCAGGTCCCCGGTCACTCAGCAGCAGTTCGGCCACGCTCGCCGAATCATCTTTGAATGCGATGTCCCCTTCAGCCATCACCCACTCGGTGATGTTGATGTGAATCTGTCGCAGCACGTCGTCCTCAAGGCCCTCAAGGGCTTGGCGTATGGCCGCGTCAGTCAACTCATCGACAACGTCGTCTTCCTCATCCTCGTCAAACTCAAAGTCGATGCACTCAAGCACGGCACCGTCGATTTCGTCTTGCACCGCCGCGTTAAAGGCCTTGCGGTGTCGAAGGTCAAGCCAACTCAGCGAAATCTCGATGGCCCCCTCGTGGGTGGCGTCCGAAGGGTCTGCGTCAGGTTCTGCAGCTTTGCCGCAGCACACCTTGTACTTTTTGCCGCTGCCGCAGGGGCATGCATCGTTGCGCCCAACCTTGACCATTCAAAACCCCTCCTCCACCAACTCCGCCGCGCGCAGCAGCGCCCGCGCCTTGGCCTCGGTTTCTTGCCACTCCAGCTCAGGCACCGAGTCGGCCACGATGCCGGCGGCGGCTTGCACGTAAAGGATTTGGTCTTTGACGATGCCGGTGCGGATGGCGATGGCCACGTCCATGTCGCCAGCAAAACTAAGGTAACCGCAGGCGCCGCCGTAGATGCCGCGTTTGACGGGCTCCAGCTCGTCGATGATTTCCATGGCGCGGATCTTGGGTGCGCCAGTGAGCGTGCCCGCAGGGAAGGTGGCGCGCAACACATCGAGGTTGCTGACGCCGTCTTGCAGCAAGCCTTCGACGTTGCTGACCAGGTGCATCACGTGTGAGTAGCGCTCGACCTTGAAGGCTTCTGTCACTTTGACACTGCCGGTTTGCGCGATGCGGCCAATGTCATTGCGGGCCAGGTCGATCAGCATCAGGTGCTCGGCGCGCTCTTTGGGGTCGGATTGCAACTCGTCTTGCAGTTGTTGGTCGCGCTCGGGGGTGGCGCCGCGGGGGCGTGTGCCGGCCAGCGGGCGGATGGTGATTTTTTGGCCATCGGCGGTTGACTCTTGGCGCACCAAGATTTCGGGGGACGCGCCCACGATGTGAAAGTCACCCATGTCGTAGTAGTACATGTAGGGCGACGGGTTGAGTGATCGCAGCGCGCGGTACAGCGCCAGGGGCGACGCAGTTAGCGGTTTACTCAACCGCTGCCCGATTTGCACCTGCATCATGTCACCCGCAGCGATGTACTCTTTGGCGCGCGCCACGGCTTGCAAGTATTCGGCCTTGCCAAACTCGCGCGTCACCACATGCGCTTTGCCGCGCGCCACACTGGGCGCTACAACGCCAGCTTGCAACTGGTCGGTCAACGACGCAAGGCGTTTTTGCGCTTTGAAGTAGGCTTCGGGCTGCGACGGGTCAGCGTAGACAATGAGGTAGAGGCGCCCCGACAAATTGTCGATCACCGCCAGCTCTTCGGTTTGCAGCAGCATCACGTCGGGCGTGTCGATGCCGCCCGTTTTTTGCGTGGTGGCCAACTTGGGTTCGATGTAGCGCACGGCGTCGTAGCCAAAGTAGCCCGCCAAGCCACCACAAAACCTAGGCATGCCAGGCACCAACGCCACCTTGAATCGCTTTTGGTAGGCCTCGACAAAGTCCAATGGGTTGCCGGTGTGCGTTTCAACCACTTGGCCGTCCGTGACCACGTCGGTGCCAAAGCCCGATGCGCGCAAGTGCGTGCGGGCGGGCAGGCCGATGAAGGAGTAGCGGCCAAAGCGCTCACCGCCCACCACCGACTCCAGCAAAAAGCTAAATGGTTTGCTTTGCGCCAGCTTCAGGTAGAGCGAAAGGGGTGTCTCAAGGTCGGCAAAAGCCTCGGCCACCAAGGCGATGCGGTTGAAGCCTTGTGCGCTCAGGCTTTTGAATTCAAGTTCGGTGATCACGGCAGGCCCTCCAGCCTGGGTGCCCAAGGGTCACGGCGGACGCCTTGTGGCTGCTGCTTCAGTGGCGGCTTGGGGCAAACGAAATTAGCCCTCAAACCGCGCGGCGGATGGAATCAACGCCAGCGTCGCCAAACCCAGGCTCCCCGGTCTGCAACAGACCGAAGCGGGGTGGCCAAGGGGGGCTCAATGTCTTGCATCAACATGATGGCTTCAGTGTAGCAGCGCGCCGCCATGGCACCGCACTTGCTGCAGGTCATGGAACGGCGTCCATGCGGTCCAACACCGCGTCGGCCAGGCCACTGACAGCCAAGGCGCGCACGTCCTGCCCGTGGTTGTAGCCGTAGCTCATCAACACCACCGGGCACCGGGCCGCGCGGGCGGCGGTGGCGTCGTTGACCGAGTCGCCAATCACCAGCGTTTGCTCGGGGCGCGATTGCAGCGCGCGGCAGGCCTCGATCAAGGGCATCGGGTCGGGTTTGCGCTTGGCAAAACTGTCACCGCCAAACACGTGCTCAAAGTGTTCATCCAATTTGACGTGGGCCAGCAAGGCGCGCGCAAACTCAATCGGTTTGTTGGTGACGCAGGCCAAACGCCAACCGCGTTGGCGGCACTGCATCAAGCCCTCCCGCACCCCCGCGTACACCTGCACGTGCTGGCCATTGATGCTGCGATACGCCGTTTGGTAGGTTTGCAGCACGGCAGGGGCCAGCGCTGCGTCGCCGCCCACGTGCACCACCACGCTGTGCACCAGGTGCTCTGAGCCTTTGCCCACGAAGTGCGACACCGCCGCGCGGTCGGTCGGCGGCAAGCCGTGGTGCGCCAGGGCCACGCCCAGCGCGGCGACAAAATCGCCCAGGGTGTCCACCATCGTGCCGTCCAGGTCGACGATGGCGGCGGTGCATTGGGCGGTGGTGGCGGCGAGGCTTGGGTTGAGCATGATGATGCGGTTGGTGTAACCTGCATTCTCACCTCGGAGCCCTCTCATGAAACTTGCCCGCACCCTCGCCCTGGCCGCCGTTTGTTTGTTTGCCACGGTGGCGCAAGCGCAAGACAAAGTGGTCTATCACATCGACGACGCCGACCTCCAGGCCACCAAAGGCTTGCGCAACATCCGCAACCACCTCGACACCCTGCCCCAAACCAAAGTGGTGGTGGTGACGCACGCCAACGGCGTTGACTTTTTGATGGAGGGCGCCAAAGACAAAAAAAACCCCGACATCAGCTACGCACCGTTGGTGAATGCGCTCAAAGCACGCGGCGTGACGTTTGAGATTTGCGAGATCACGCTTAAAAACCGCAACCTCAAGAAAGACCAGTTTGTGCTGGACGCCGACTACACACCGTCGGGGGTGGCGCGCATTGGCGCCTTGCAAGCGCGCGAGGCTTACGCGTACATCAAGCCTTGATGCGTTAAACCCACTGGGCCAACTCAGCCCGCATCCCGTCAATCACCACCTTGTAGTCGGGTGCCGCAAAAATGGCGCTGCCGGCCACAAAGGTGTCAGCCCCGGCTTGCGCCACGCGCTTGATGTTGTCCAGCTTGATGCCACCGTCCACCTCCAGGCGAATGGTGCGGCCCGAGCGCGCTGTCTCGGCGTCGATGCGCTGGCGCACCTGGGTGATTTTTCGCAGCGTGGATTCGATGAACGATTGACCCCCAAAACCAGGGTTGACGCTCATCAGCAGTACCAAGTCGATCTTTTCGATCGTCCAGTCAAGCACGTCCAGCGGCTCGGCGGGGTTGAAGACAAGCCCCACCTTTTTGCCTTCGGCGCGAATCACTTCGATGGTGCGGTCAACATGCGTCGAGGCGTCGGGGTGAAAGCTCACGTAATCAGCCCCCGCCCGGCAAAACGCCTGCGCCAGTGCATCCACCGGCTGCACCATCAAGTGCACGTCTATCGGCACCGTGCAGTGGGGTCGCAGGGCCTGGCACACCATCGGGCCCATGGTCAAGTTGGGCACGTAGTGCTGGTCCATCACGTCGAAGTGAATCCAGTCGGCACCGGCCGCCACGACGCGCTTGACCTCGTCGCCTAGCTTGGCGAAGTCGGCCGCCAAGATGGAGGGGGCGATGCAGTTTGGTGCCTTCATGCTAGAGATTCTATCGGCCACGGTGTTGGGGTCGGTGGTTTGTGCGGCAGGCACGCTGCGCACATGGGACGGGGGGCCAAATCAGCCCGCCGCAGCAGACAGCACTGTGAGCTTTGATCGCGACAACAGCTTCTTGAAGTCGCTGTCGAAGGTGACCAGATGCTCACCCAGTTGCAACGTCGCAGCAGCCAGCCATGCGTCTGGCAAGGCGTTGCCGGTGAGTTGTTTGTCGAGGCAGAGTTTGCGCAACGTTGGCCATTCTGGGCCCAGGCTGGCCAACTGCACCCCCGGCTGCGCCAGCAAGGCATCGACGAACTGCAGCGCTTCGTCGATGGTTGCCGGCACATTGAAAATTCTCGGGCTGGTGACCAACCGCAAGAAGCTTGCCACGACCATCGGCATGAGTGTGAATGAAGCCCCAGCAGCGGCTGCGCGCAGTGCGTCAAGCAACCAGGCGCTTGACGCTGAATGATGCGGGTGGTCGCTGCGTGAAGCTGCGACCAGCAGGTTTACATCAGGCGTCATCGTCCAGCGCGCCTAGCAGTGCCTTGTTGCTGAGCGGGTTCACGCCAGCCACCAGGCCCCCACGGCCCTTGAGCACTGGGATGCGCAGCGTCGGCGTTTTGGCGGGGCCGGCCGCACTGCGCAGCCGCAGTTGAAGGCCTTCTTCGATCAGACGCGTCAGGCTGGTGCGCTGCCGTACCGCCAGCACCTTGGCACTGGCCAGCAATTGGTCGTTGATGTCGAGTGTCGTCTTCATGCTTCGATGATACAGAAATCTGTACGATCAAGCAAAGTGACTGTAGGCATCTGCGGTCGAGAAAAAGACCCCTTCAAACGAGCCACGTCGTTGGGCTCAAGCGCAGTTTTACGTCAAAACCGCGCATCCCCTGCGGGATTCCCCTAAGCCCTCAGGGCACTCAGGCTCTCTACATTATGTACCAACCGGTACATAAGCCGTCAGATCCAGACTCAAGCCCATCCGAGGAGACATTCCGATGACCACGCCCATCACCCGCCGCCGCTTCGTTGCCAGTGCCTCCGCCGCCTCTGCCCTGGCTTGGTCGGCACCTCTTTTGGCACAAGCCAAGGTGAACCTAATCTACTCCGACATCGTGCCCGAGAACGATCAGCGCACCACCATCCTGCGCAACGCGTTCGGCGCGATGGGCCCGGACTTTGACTTCAAGTCGCATCACGGCGGCACGCTCTTCAAGCAGGGCACCGAAGCGGTGGCCATTCAGCGTGGCAACCTGGACATGGCCAACATCGCGTCCGGCGACGTGGTGAACCAAGTACCGCAGTTGAGCCTGTTGATGGTGCCTTACCTGATCCGTGACGTGGCCCACCTGCGCAAACTGTGGGCCAGCGACGTCGGCAAAGAATTGAACGCGTTGCTCGACGAAAAGATGGGCTTGCGCATCTTGGCCAACCCGTACATCGGCACCCGCCACCTAGGCCTGCGCACCACCAAGAAGATCATGAAGCCAGCCGACCTGGCAGGCGTGAAGCTGCGCATGCCGCCCGGCGAAGTCTGGCAGTTTGTCGGCACGGCGATGGGCGCCAACCCCACACCACTGCCTTTCCCCGAGGTGTACACCGCGTTGCAAACCGGCGCCATCGACGCCCAGGACAACGCATTGCCCGCCGTGAAGAACATGAAGTTCTTCGAGGTGTCCAAGCAAATTGCCCTGACGGGGCACTTGGTTGCAGCCAACCACCTCGTGATCAGCTCCAAGAAGTGGGCCAGTTTGAGCGCCGACCAACAACGCCGCGTGCAGGCCGCCGCGAACAAGGCCGAAGAAGACACCACCAACATGGCGCTGAAGGACGAGAGCGAACTGGTGGCCTTCTTCAAGCAGCAGGGCCTGGACGTTTACGCCCCCGACGTGGCCGCCTTCCGCAGCCATGTGCTGGACCAGTACGCCAAGTCAAAGTACGCGGCCACGTGGTCGCCCGGCATGATGGACCGCATCACCAAGCTCTGACTTCATGGCCTCCAAGTGGTTCGGTGCCCTCAGCCGCGCGGCTGAGGGCGTGATGGTGCTCATGATGGGCATCATGTTCAGCGCCTTCATCGCCCAGGTGGTGTTTCGCTACGTGCTGAGCCTGCCGCTGGCGTGGTCGGAAGAGATCTGCAACTTCATTTGGTTGTGGGGCATTTTGTGGGGCGCGTCCTTTGTGATGCGCAACCACGAAGACATTCGCTTCGACATGCTTTACTCGATGATGCCGCGCAAGGTCAAGCGCGCCGCCACGCTGATTTCCAGCAGCTTGATTGTGCTGCTTTTGGTGCTGAGCCTACCGGCCACCTGGAGCTACATCAGTTTCATGAAAGTCGAAAAGTCGGCGTCGATGGGCATCCCGATGCATCTGGTGTTCGGCCTTTACCTGGTGTTCGTGTTGGCCATGTGCGTGCGCCATGTCGGTATCGCGTGGAACGCTGGGCAGAACCGACTGACCGAAGACGAACACAGCCTCATCGACGACGCCCTGCTGCACGCCAAGAAAGCACCCGCATGAAAGTATCCGCATGACTGCTTGGCTGGGCCTCTCGCCCTTTGTTTGGTGCGTAACGGCCATCCTGGTCTTGAGTCTTCTTGGCCTGCCAATCGGGCTGTCCATGCTGGGTGCGTCCGTGCTGTACCTGATGGTGTCGGGGCAGGACGTGGGCCTGGCGGCCGAGCAGATCCTCAACGGCCTGACCAACTCCTACACCCTGCTGGCCATCCCGCTGTTCATCCTGGCCAGCGAGCTGATGAACCTGGGCTCGCTCAGCGACCGGCTGCTGGCTTGGTGCAACGCCCTGGTGGGGCGCTTTCGGGGCGGTATGGGGCACGTCAACGTCGTGTCGTCGCTCATCTTCTCGGGCATGTCGGGCTCGGCCGTGGCTGACGTGGTGGGTGTGGGCAAGCTCACCATGGACATGATGACCAAGGACGGGCGCTACACCCCCGCCTACGCCGGCGCCATCACGGCCGCCACCGCCGTCATCGGGCCCATCATTCCACCGTCGATTCCGCTGGTGCTGTATGCCCTGATCTCCGACACCTCCATCGGCTACTTGTTTGCGGCCGGCGTGGTGCCGGGGCTGGTGATGACGGTGGTGATGATGGGGCTCAACGCCTACTTGGCGCACAAGCGCAACTTTCCGGTCGAGCCGCCGGTGCCTGTGCGCGAACTGCTGCCGCTCACCTTCAAGGCCCTGCCCGCTTTGATGATGCCCGTGGTGCTGCTGGGCGGCATTTACAGCGGCGTGATGACGCCCACCGAGGCTGCCGCCGTGGCGGCGCTCTACACCTTGGTGATTTCGGTGGTGCTGTACCGGTCGGTCACCGCGCCTGGCATGTACAAGGCGCTGCTCAACAGCGGGCGGCAGATGACCACCATCGGCTTGCTGATTGCCGGCGCCATGGTCTTTAACTACGTGGTGGCCAAAGAAGAGGTGCCCAAGGATGTGCAAGCCTGGTTGGCGGGTTACGACCTCAGCAAGGCAGGCTTTTTGCTGCTGGTGAACATCACGCTGCTGGTGCTGGGTTGCCTGCTCGAAGGCGGCACGATCTTGTTGGTGATCGTGCCCATCTTCATTCCTGCCGCGCAGGCCCTGGGCATTGACATGGTGCACTTTGGCCTCGTGGTGACCATCAACCTGATGATCGGGCTGATCACACCCCCTTATGGCCTGCTACTCTTTATCGTGGCCAGCATGAGCAAGCAACCCGTTGGGCCGTTGATCAAGGAAATCATGCCGTGGATCGCCGTGCTTGTGGCCGCATTGATGGTGATGACGTACGTGCCCGATGCCGTGTTGTGGCTGCCAAGGCTGCTGGGCTACAAGGGCTAATTTGCGCCTGCGTCGGGGCTGTCGGTCGCCCTGACAATGCAGCATTGACCGATCCCCCGGTCGGCAAGGAGCCCTGCAATGAAGTCCATGATCATCAACGGCCGCTGGCTGGCTGCTCGCGACGAACGCACGCTGCCCGTCATCTCCCCAGCCGACGGCGAAACGTTTGAGCACATTCCACGCGGCACAGCGCACGAAGTCAACATGGCGGTGATGGCGGCGCGTGCCGCGCTGTCGGGGCCCTGGGGTCAGTTGACGGCCACCGAGCGCGGGCGCGTGCTGATGAAGATTGGCCAGGCCGTGCTCGACCACGCCGAAGAACTCACCCAACTTGAAGCGCGCGACACCGGCAAACCCATGACCACCGCGCGCAACGACATCAACGTGCTGGCACGGTACTTTGAGTACTACGGCACGGCGGCCGACAAGGTGCATGGGCAGGCGATTCCCTTCCTCAACGGCCATCAAGTGAGCCTGCTGCGCGAGCCGCTTGGCGTGACAGCGCACATCATTCCGTGGAACTACCCCGCGCAGATGCTTGGCCGCAGCGTGGCGCCTGCACTGGCGATGGGCAATGCCACCGTGCTCAAGCCCGCCGAGGACACCAGCATGACCGCGCTGCGTGTTGCCGAGCTCGCGGCAGCCTGCGGCCTGCCCGACGGCGTGCTTAACGTTGTCACCGGCCTGGGGGAAGAGGCCGGAGCCGCGCTGGCCGAGCACCCCGGCATCGACTTCATCTCGTTCACTGGCAGCAACGAGGCGGGCACGTTGGTGCAGCAGGCAGCAGCCAAGAACGCCGTGAAGTGCACGCTAGAACTTGGCGGCAAATCACCGCAAATCGTATTCGACGACGTGGACGCCGATCGGGCGATACCGATCATCGTGCGTGCCATCATCCAAAACGCCGGCCAGACTTGCACCGCAGGCAGCCGCCTGCTGGTGCAGCGCGGGACCTTTGACAAATTTGTCGGCCGCGTCGCCGAGGCCTTCGCCAAGGTGCGCGTGGGCACACCCGAGATGGACCTTGATTGCGGCCCGGTGATGAACCCGGCGCAACATCAACGCGTGCAGCGCTACATCGACGGGGCGCTTGCTGCAGGCATCACCGTGATCGCCGAGGGCAGCTTCGCCGACGGCTTGCCATCGCACGGCTACTACGTCAAGCCAGTGATGTTCGGCCCCGTGCCGCGCGACGCCGTGCTGGCGCGCGAGGAAGTGTTTGGCCCGGTGCTGTCGGCCATGCCGTTTGACGACGAGGCCGACGCCATCGCACTGGCCAATGGCACCGACTACGGCCTGCTAGCCGCCGTGTGGACTGAAAACGCGGGGCGCTTGCAACGCGTTGCCAAGGCAGTGAAGGCTGGGCAGGTGTTCATGAACTGTTACGGCGCTGGGGGCGGTGTTGAGCTGCCATTTGGGGGCACCAAGCGCAGTGGGCACGGCCGCGAAAAGGGGCTGATGGCGCTGGAAGAAATGAGCACGACCAAGACGCTGGTGCACTATCACGGGTGAGCAAAATCACCATGCACAGAGGCTGTTCATGACAGCCTACCCTGCGTCAATGCTGCGCCACGCTCGGCAATCATGATCGTGGCTGCGTTGGTGTTGGCCGACGTCATCGTTGGCATGGCCGAGGCGTCGATCACGCGCAGGCCGCGCACACCGCGCACCCGCAGTTGCGGGTCCAGCACCGATTGCTCGTCACTGCCCATGCGGCAGGTTCCCGTTGCATGGAACACCGTGCCACCCGCCCGTGCTGCAAACGCGGCCAGCTCGGCATCGGTGCGAACCTGCGGGCCCGGCAGGTGCTCGCCCTGCACCAAATCGCGAAACGCCGGTTGCGAATAAATATCGCGCAGCGCCTTCAAGCCTTCAACCAGCACCTTCATGTCGTGGGGTGCAGTGAAATAACCCGCGTCGATGCGCGGCGCGGCCAACGGATCGGTGCTGATGATGGCCACGCGGCCCCGCGATTCGGGGCGGCACTGCGAGGCCGACGCTGAGAACCCCGAAAAACTGTGAAGAGGGTCGCCGGGTTTGTCAACCGACAAGGGCATCACGTTCAACAACACGTCAGGGCGATCGTCACGCGCAACAGGCGTGCGGATCATGCCGCCCACCTGCCCAGCACTGATCGTCAACGGGCCGCGCTGCTGAAACAGCCACTGCGCGCCCATTTGCATCAGCTTGAGTGGGTTGCGCACGTCGTCGTTGAGCGACATGCGCTTGCGCAACCGAACGATCACGCGGGCTTGATAGTGGTCTTGAAGGTTGGTGCCCACCTCGGGGGCGTGAAGACGCACCGGCACGCCCGCACGGCGCAGCACGTCTTCGGGCCCAATGCCCGACAGCTGCAGAACTTGGGGTGATTGAAGGGCACCTGCGCTGAGCAACACCTCACCATTGCCATCGGTGGTGTGGGCTGTGTGAGTCTGCGTGCCCTGCCGCCATTCAACACCGGCCGCCCGGTCACCCTCAAAGAGGATGCGGCTGACGGTTGCTTGAGTCACCACCGTCAAGTTAGGCCGACGCAGGATGGGGTAAAGAAATGCATCGGCCGACGAGCTGCGCCAGTGGCCTTTTAACGTTAACTGGTACGGCCCCACGCCGCTGTCGTGCACGCCATTGAAGTCTGGGTTGTGGCGATGCCCCGCTTGTTGCGCCGCTTGCACCCAGGCGTCGCAATAGGGATGGTCGTTTCGCAAGTCTGAAACACCGAGCTCGCCCGCGTCGCCATGAAAAGGCCCAGCACCACCACGGTAGCACTCGGACTTTTTGAAGTACGGCAACACGCTGTCGTACCCCCAACCTGCGGCGCCCAAACGCTCCCAGTCGTCAAAGTCGGCCTTTTGGCCCCGGATGTAAATGAGTCCGTTGATGGCACTGCTACCCCCCAACACACGGCCACGCGGCCATGCGATGCGGCGCCCGCCCGTCTCGGGCTGTGGTTCGGTGTCAAAGCTGCGCGAAAAGCGTGGGTCGTAAATGCTGCGAAAGTAGCCAATCGGCAGCCGAAGCCAGAAGTGCCTAGTTCGGCGACCTGATTCGATCAGTAGCACGCGTGCTGCGGGGTCGGCACTTAAGCGATTGGCCAGCAAGCAGCCGGCCGAGCCCGCGCCGACGACGATGTAGTTGTAGCCTGTGGGCGCTGCAAGGCTAGCCATGCGTGCCAATCGATACCATGCAAACGTAGCAGCGACGCAAGGTCAAGGATCTCAACTTCGCAGGTGGCACGCCACCGCGTGGTCCTCACCCGTCGTCTTTAACGTTGGCACTTGCACGTCACACAAACCCTTCTTTGCGATGGGGCAGCGCGTGTGGAAGTGGCAGCCGCTGGGCGGATGGATGGGGCTGGGGACGTCGCCCTGCAGGGGCACGCGCTTGCGCTTGATTGAAGGATCGGGGATCGGCACGGCTGACAGCAAGGCTTCGGTGTAAGGGTGCAGCGGGTTGGTGTACAGCGCCTTGGACGACGCGATTTCGACGATACGGCCCAGGTACATCACGGCGACGCGGTCACTGATGTGCTCAACCACGCTCAAGTCGTGGGCGATGAAGATGTAGGTGAGGCCGAGTTGGGTTTGCAGGTCTTCAAGCAGGTTGATGACCTGCGCCTGGATTGACACGTCAAGCGCGCTGACGGCTTCGTCGCAAATCAGGAGTTTGGGGTCGACGGCAAGTGCACGGGCGATGCCGATGCGTTGGCGTTGCCCGCCCGAAAACTCGTGCGGGTAGCGGCGCATGTGGTCGGCACTCAGGCCCACGGTTTCGAGCAGGTGGACGATGCGGGCATCGTACTCAGCACGCGTCTTGGTGAGCTTGTGAATGGTCAGCGCTTCGCCAATGATGGCGGCCACCGTCATGCGAGGGTTCAAGCTCGCAAAGGGGTCTTGAAAGATGATCTGCATGTCACGCGCCAACGCGCGCAGCGCATCTTTGTCGGCGGCAGTGACGCTTTGGCCCTGAAACGTCACCTCGCCCGAGGTCGGTTCGATCAGACGCAAGATGCAGCGGCCCATCGTGCTCTTGCCGCAACCACTTTCGCCCACCACGCCCAGTGTTTCGCCCGCCTTCAGCTCAAAACTCACGCCGTCCACCGCATGCACCGCGCCAACGTTGCGCTGCAGCAGGCCGCCCTTGATGGGGAAGCGCTTCACGAGCTTGTCGACCTTCAACAGTGGCGCAGCAGCGTCGTTCACGTGGGCTACAGCACTCATGACGCGGCGCTTTCCAGGATGCAGGCCACCTTGTGGCCGGGTGCCACTTCTCGCAGGGGCGGCGTGTCAACACCGCAGGCCGCCATGGCATGCTTGCAGCGCCCCATGAAACGGCATCCGGGTCGGGGCTCGATGAGCTTGGGCACCGTGCCGGGAATGGCCTCAAGCCTAACCTTTTGCACGGCGGCCATGTCGATGCGCGGAATGCTGCGAATGAGTCCCTGCGTGTAGGGATGGCGGGGGCGCGCAAATAGATCTTCGGCACTGGCTTCTTCGACGACGGTGCCGGCATACATCACCACCACCTTTTGCGCCACCTCGGCCACCACGCCCATTGCGTGCGTGATCAGCATCACCGACATGCCCAGGCGATCCTTTAATTCTTGCATCAAGTCGAGGATCTGCGCCTGAATGGTGACGTCAAGCGCGGTGGTGGGCTCGTCGGCAATCAACAGCTTGGGGCTGCACGCAAGTGCGATGGCGATCATCACGCGCTGGCGCATGCCACCGCTGAACTGGTGGGGATAGTCTTTGATGCGTCGCTCGGGGGTTGGGATGCGCACCAAGCGCAGCATCTCGACGGCGCGGTCCATCGCGTCCTTGCGCGACAGCCCTTCGTGAAGGCGGATGCTCTCGGCGATCTGGTCACCAATGGTGTAGACCGGGTTGAGCGACGTCATCGGCTCTTGAAAGATGATGGCGATTTCTTTGGCGCGGATTTTTTGCATCGCCGCAGCATCGAGCGGCACCAGGTCGCGCCCCTGCCACAGCACCTTGCCGGCGACGATCTTGCCGGGCGGCATGTCGATGAGCTTGAGCACTGTTTTGGCGGTGACGCTCTTGCCGCAACCACTTTCGCCGACGACACACACCGTTTGGCCAGCATCGATGCTGATGTCCACACCGTCCACTGCGTGCAGCCACCCCTCGTCGGTTTTGAAGTGGGTCTTGAGGCCTTGGATGTCGAGCAGAGGCATGGCTACAGCACCCGCCGTGGGTCGAGTGCATCCCGCAGGCCATCACCCACAAAATTGATGGTGAGCACCGTGAGAAAAATCGCAACCCCTGGGAACAAGGCCCAGTGGATCGCCAAGTCCATGTAGTCGCGGCCGTCGTAGAGGATGCGGCCCCAGGTGGGGATGTCAGGCGGAAAGCCCAGGCCCAGGAAGCTGAGCGTGCTCTCGGCGATGATGGCAGCGGCCACGTCGATGGTGGCGGCCACGATCACCGGCCCCAAGCTGTTGGGAAGGATGTGGCGCACCACTTGCCGAGTTGTGCTGGCGCCCAGCGCACGGGCCGCTTCGACGAATTCTTTCTCGCGCAGGCTGAAGAACTGCGCGCGCACCAGCCGCGCCACCGGCATCCAGCGAAAGCCACCAATCACGGCGACGATGAGGATGAAGATACCGGCTTCGAGACCGAAGGTTTTTTTCAGGGGCTCGCGAAACAAAAAAATCAGCAGCAGCAGCAGCGGCAACTGCGGCAGGCTCAAGAACAAATCGGTCACCCACATCAGCAGTGAATCGATCCAGCCGCGTGCCATGCCGGCCACAGCGCCAATGATCACACCCACGGTGATGGCCATCAACATGGCCGCAAGACCTACCGCCAAACTGATGCGGCCACCGTACAGCACGCGCGCGAGCAGGTCGCGGCCAAGGTCGTCCGTGCCGAAGGGATGCTTCGCATTGGGCGTCGAAAGGCGCGAGGAGAAATCGACATCGTTGATGCCCACCTTGTAGAACAGCGGCCCAATCAGCACCGCCAACACCATGGCGCACAACACCCACAGGCTCCAGTAGGCAAGACGGTGGCGCTTGAAGCGCCGCCACGCCTCGGCCCATGGCGAGGTGTTGAGCCTTGGCTTGGAGGCCAAAGGGTCAGCGGTAACTGATGCGGGGGTCGAGCCAGCCATAGAGCAAGTCGGCGATCAGGTTGAAGGCGATCACAAGGCAACTGGACACGAAGGTCACGGCCATGATCACAGGGGTGTCGTTGCGCAAGATGGCGTCGATCAGCAAACTGCCGATGCCAGGGATGCGAAAGATCTGCTCGGTGACGATGGCACCACCAAAAACGGCGGGCATCTGCAACGCCACCAGCGTCACCACCGGAATGAGCGCATTGCGCACCACATGCTTCGTGATCACAGCGCGTTCGGTGAGCCCCTTGCTTCGCGCTGTGGTGACGTAGTCAAGCCGGATCACGTCCAACACCGCCGAGCGCACGTAGCGCATCATGCCGGCGGCCTGAAAGAGACCCAACACCGTGATCGGCATGATGGATTGTTTGAACTGGGCCCACCACCAAGCAAGGCCGGTTTCTGACAAGTCACTGCGGTAGACGAAGGGCAACCAACCAAGGTAGATGCTGAAGAAGAGAATGAACACCACGCCGGTGAAGAAGGTGGGCAGCGAAAAGCCCACCATGGCGACGGTGCTGGCGATGCGGTCAAACCAAGAGTAAGGTTTTGCCGCCGCAATGATGCCCGCAGGCAGCGCCACCAAAATCGCCAGCAACTGCGACAAGCCAATCACGGCCAGCGTGGTTGGCAGCCGCTGCAAGATGAGCTGATCCACATTGATGCGGCTCACAAACGAGAAGCCCCAGTCGCCCTTCATCATGCTTGTGAACCAATGCAGATAGCGCTGCCACACGGGGTCGTCCAAGCCAAACTGGGCGCGCAGCGCCATGCGCACCTCGGGCGGTACGCTGGGGTTGTTGGCGATGTCTTCAAACGGATCCCCCGGCGCCAACGCCAGCACCGTGAAAAGCACGAGGCTGATGCCCAGCAAGCTGGGCAACGCGATCAGCAGGCGACGGAGGATGTAGTTGAGCAAGCCCTCAGGCCTCGCGGTGCCAGTAACCGAGGGACCCCGTCAGGCTGTCCCAGGCAGAAATCGGCGCGACGAGTTTGTTGACGGTTCCCACGGGGCGCGGGCGTGCAAAGAGAGGGATCACGTATTGATCGCTCACCACCAGATCGTTCATCTTGATGAACAAGGCTGCCCGCTTGACGGGGTCAAGCTCGGTTTGCGCCGCCTTGAAGCTCGCGTCAAATTCGGCATTGCTCCAGCGCCCCAGGTTGCGGCTCGCCCACTTGTTGGCCTTCTGCGAGGCCTCATCGGTGGTGAACTGGTTCATGAAGTACTGTGGGTCGGGCTCGGTCATCGTGGTGGTGAACATCTGCATGTCAGACCAGAATTTCTGGTAGGTGTCCGGGTTCGCAAAGTCACCGCCGAAGAACACCGCCGCGACCACACTCTTGAGCTCCAAGTCGATCCCTGCCTTCGTGCAGGCATCCTTGATGATCGCCTGACACTTCTGGCGCGGGCCGCTCACCGACGTCTGGTACACGAACTTCAACTTCGCATTGCCCTTGGCACGGATGCCGTCGGCGCCCTTTTTCCAGCCCGCCGCCTCGAGGACCTGGTTGGCCTTTTCGACGTTGAACTCGTACTTCGTGTTCTTGCTGACGAAACGTGGTGGGTTGTTGAGGAAATTGGCCGTCGTGATCGCCCCACGGCCGTAGATCACGTCGGCAATGCCCTTGCGGTCAATCAACAAAGAGATGGCTTGGCGCACCGCTTTGTCGCTGAAGGCCGGGTGTTTGCTCTTGGCGCTGGCACGTTCGCCGTCAACCTCGTTCCACGGATCGGTGACGTTGAGCGCGACGAATTCGATGTCGCTGCCGACATAGAAGTTCATCTTGCCCTTGCCACCGGCCTCGAGGCGCTTGAGCAGTTCGTCTTCGACCGCCAAATTCCAGGCAACGTCGTACTCGTTGGTTTGGAGCACGGCACGCGCCGCGCTCAATGCGTCACCACCGCCCTTGAGCTCTAGTGCGTCGAAGAAGGGCTGATTCGCCACGTGGTAATTGGTGTTGGCTTCGGCCCGAAGGGTGTCGCCGGGTTTGAAGTCGACAATCTTGTAGGGACCCGTACCCACCGGCTTGGTGTTGGCCGGGTTCTCGCGCGACTTGGCGCCCATGAACGACTCAAACACGTGCTTGGGCAGGATGGGTCCCAAGGCGCCAACAAGCGGCGAGGCCCAGAACGGCGTGGGCTTCGGAAAATCAACGCGCACCGTGTGCGAGTCAACCTTGACGACCTTGATGTCCTTGTAGGTACCAATCGTGACCATCGAAGCTGCGGGGTCACCCGCGTAAGCCGCCGTAAACACCACGTCATCGGCGGTGAAGGGTTTGCCGTCGTGCCAGGTCACGCCCCGCTTCAGCTTCCAGGTGACGCTCTTGCCGTCAGCGCCGACTCCCCCGTTGGCTGTCGTCGGAATCTCGGACGCCAGGCAGGGGATGAGATTGCCTTCGACATCCCAACTTGCCAGCGGCTCATAAAAGATGCGGCTCGCGTCCTGGTCTTTGGTGCCGCCCGCGTAGTGCGGGTTGAGGTGCACAGGAGCCTGCCAATAGATCACTTTGACTGTGCCGCCACCACCGCGCTTGGTGGGCTTGTAGGGAAGACTTGCCTGGGCGTTGGCCACGCCCGAATGCATCAACATCATGGAAGCCATGGGCGCCGTCAAGCCCAAGCCAATCATTTGTTGAATGAAGCTGCGTCGCGGCAGTTCGCCGGTGCGGACGTCTTCGATCAGGTTTCGCAGTTCGGTTTCACGCATGGGGGACCTCTCGATCAATGGGATTACCTAGGGTGCTTCAGGTGGAAGCGCAAGCACGCAGACCGCAGCATGGCGCGGTCGTTGATGCGGCATGCTAGCCGCAAACTTTGAGGGAGCAATCAGGGTCGCACCCGGTATCCAGCACGGGATTAGGGTCACCACTGAGGGCGGGGCGCGCTGCGCGAAAACCCGCTGCAACCAGCGTGCACCCGCCGCGCACAATGCTTGCAGACCCGTCCAACTGCCAGCCATTCGGTTGACCAAGCTCATGCTCACCCGCCCCAACGCCCCGAGTTCCCTCGCCGCCCTGATCGACGCCGCCGCGCCTGCCATCGAAGCCCAAGTGCTGGCTTGGCGTCGCGACCTGCACCAACACCCCGAATTGGGCAACCGCGAAATCCGTACCGCAGGCATCGTCGCCGACCATTTGCGGGCCCTGGGGCTGGACGAAGTGCGTACCGGCGTGGCCCACACGGGCGTGGTTGGGCTTCTCAAAGGGGGCCTGCCCGGCCCCGTGGTGGCCTTGCGCGCTGACATGGACGCCCTGCCGGTGACTGAAGAGGTGGACTTGCCGTTTGCCAGCAAAGTGCGCGGCCAGTGGAACGGCGACGAAGTGGGCGTGATGCATGCCTGCGGCCACGATTGCCACGTGGCGATTTTGATGGCGGTGGCCCAGGTGCTGACAGGCTTGCGCGCCCAACTGCGAGGCAGCGTCAAGTTTATTTTTCAGCCGGCCGAAGAACTTCCGCCTGAAGGTGAAGAGGGCGGCGCCGCCATGATGATTCGTGAGGGCGCGCTGGAAAAACCCACCCCCCAAGCGATTTTTGGTTTGCACGTGACGTCGAAACTGCCCACCGGCACCGTTGGTTGGCGCAGCGGGCCGGCGATGGCAAGTGCCGACACGCTGAAGATCACGGTGCACGGCAACCAAACCCATGGCGCGGCGCCTTGGTCGGGTGTGGACCCCATTGTCACCGCCGCGCAAGTGGTGTTGGGCTTGCAAACGGTGGTGAGCCGCAGCATTGACCTCACCCAAGAACCGGCGGTGGTAACGATCGGCATGATCCACGGTGGCGTGCGCGAGAACATCATCCCCGACAAGGTGGAAATGGGGGGCACGATCCGCACTTTTGACGAAGGCATGCGTGACGACATCCACGAACGCGTCACCACGCTGGCCGAGGCAGTGGCGCGCGGCTCGCGCGCCACGTGCAAAGTGTGCGTGACCAAAAACTACCCCGTCACCATCAACGACCCGGCGCTGACAGCCGCCATGCTGCCCACGCTGCAACGCGTGGCCGGCCTTGGTTTGCACGAAGTACCCAAGATCACGGCCAGCGAAGACTTCTCTTTCTTTCAGCGCATCGTGCCAGGTTTGTTTATTTTTTTGGGGGTCACCGAACCCGGCAGTGACCCGCGCACGGCGCCGATGAACCACTCACCACGATTTAAGGTGGACGAAGCCGGCTTGCTGCTGGGGGTGCGCGCCATGGCGCATTTGGCTTGCGACTACTTGGAGGCTGCGTAACCTGAAACGCCACCATGGCAGAACTCGATCTTCGCGCCTTGCGGGCCTTTGTCAGCGTTGCCGAGCATGGCAGTTTGACGCGTGCATCCGCTGCGTTGGAGGTGGCGCAATCGGCACTGAGCAGGCGTATTTCGGCGTTGGAGGTGGTGCTGGGTGGGCGCTTGTTTCACCGCACCGGGCGTGGCGCGACGCCGACGGAATTTGCGCTCGCGCTGCTGCCCCGTGCGCGGGCCATGTTGTCGGACAACGACGCCTTGCGCGCCGAGGCGATGGGCCAACAAACCAGCCCGGCCGGCGTTGTGACATTGGGGCTGGTGCCGGCTGTGGCGCGGCCGCTGACGAGCTCCCTCGTGGTGCGGCTGCAGAAGGAATTCCCCCGCATCCGACTGTGCGCCTTGGAAGCCTACAGCGGGCAGGTTGAAGAGTGGCTGTCAGATGGTCGCGTCGACATCGGCATATTTAACCGTTACGGCCGCGCCAAGGTGCGCGGGGCCGAACTGTTCGCCGAGTCGCCGCTGGTGGTTGTTGCAGCGCGGCGCCCGGGTGCTGCGCCCGCCGAGTGGCCGTTTCGAGCGCTGGCAGGCTTGCCGCTGGTGCTGGCACCAAGGCCGAACTCCTTGTCAGCGACTCTGGCCGACCTCGCGGTGCGCCACAAAATCAAGCTCGACGTGGTGCTGGAAACAGGGTCGTCGGCACTGGTTCAAGATGCCGTGGCGCGCGCTGGACTGGCCACCCTGGTGCCCAAACACGTCGCCGAACGTGAATACGCAGGCGCTGATTTCACGCGAATACCGATGGCCAAGCCCGCCATTCGGCAGCAGTCGTGGCTGGCATTGACAAGCCAGCGCCCCGCCAGCTTGGCCGTGCGCGCCGTTGCACGCATGGTGCTGGACATGGCACCCGGTTCACGGCCCTGAAGGCGCCTGCGGGTGCCTCACGCAGCTTTGCCGCAGGCCATCCTGATTTCGCAAAACTGGTTTGCCAGCATTGAGCATTCCGCAATTGTCGCGTGGTGATGAGAATGCGGACTACGCACGTTGGCCAAGGCTTAACGTGGTTTGATGCCGTTCGCCACCCCGCCCTCTCACCGAAGGTTTTTCATGCCCCAAGCGCCAGCGCCCGCCCAGGCCGCCAACCACACCGACGTGTTGATCATCGGCGCCGGCATCTCCGGCATCGGCGCGGCATATCACTTGCAGCAGCAGTGCCCTGACCGCAGCTACCTCATCCTCGAGGCGCAGCCCACTTTTGGCGGCACTTGGCATACGCACAGCTACCCAGGCCTGCGCTCTGACAGTGACCTCTTCACCTTCGGCTACCGCTTCAAACCTTGGACAGGTGCACCCATCGCCCAAGCGGCGCAAATCCTGAAGTACGTGGGTGAGGTGATCGAGGACAACGGCATCGCCAAGCACATTCGGTACCAGCACAAGGTTCTCTCGGCCGCATGGAGCAGCACCCAACAGCGCTGGACGCTGCAAGTGCGCCAAGGTGACACCGGCGAAACCAAGATGTTCACCTGCAATTTTTTGTGGATGTGCCAGGGCTATTACCGCCATGGTGAGGGGTTCACGCCCCAATGGCCGGGCATGGCCGACTTCAAGGGCCGCGTTGTGCACCCACAAACTTGGCCGAATGACTTGGCGTACGCAGGCAAGCGCGTGGTCGTGATCGGCTCAGGCGCCACGGCAGCCACCTTGATACCCGCCATTGCCGACCAGTGCGCGCACGTCACCATGCTGCAGCGTTCGCCCACGTTTTTTCGCACGGCGCCCAATGCCAATGACATGGCCAACTTGCTGCGTCCGCTGGGCATCCCCCAAGAATGGATCCACGAGATCGTGCGCCGCAAAATCTTGGCCGATCAATCAGCCTTCACCCGCCGCGCGCAGTCTGAGCCCGAAGTGGTGAGGAAGGAGCTGGTGGACAACGTGCGCACCTTCCTGGGCGACAAAGTTGATGTCGACAAACACTTTGCACCGCGCTACCGCCCTTGGCAGCAACGGCTGGCCTTCATCCCCGACGGCGACTTGTTTGGCGCCATCGCCGCAGGCAAGGCGTCGGTTGTGACCGACGAGATCGAGTGCTTCACAGCAAAGGGCATCAAGCTCAGGTCGGGCACCGAGCTAGAGGCCGACATCATCGTCACGGCCACGGGCTTTCATTTAAGCGCACTGGGCGACATCCCTTTCACCGTCGACGGCAAACCCCTGGATTATCACAAAACCGTTACCTACCGCGGCACCATGTTCAGCGGCCTGCCCAACATGGCGTGGATGTTTGGCTACTTGCGCGCCAGTTGGACATTGCGCGTTGATTTGTTGGGTGACTTCACCTGCCGTTTGCTCAACCACATGCGTGCCACAGGCGCAGGTGTCGTGGTGCCACAGCTGCGAGCAGTGGATGTCAACATGCCGCTCAAGCCCTGGATCGACAAAGACAATTTCAACGCCGGCTACATGATGCGCAGCCTGCACTTGATGCCGCAACAAGGCGCCGAGCAGCCCTGGAAACTTGAGACTGATTACTGGGTGGAGCGCGACTTGCTACCCGTGGCTGACTTGACTGACGGTGCGTTGCGTTTTGTGGCGCAAGGCGCTGACGCGACCAACACGGTGACTGCAGGCAGCACGCCATGAGCCAAAAACTTCAAGGCAAAGTTGCCGTCATCACCGGCGCCGCATCGGGCATCGGCTTGGCGACGCTGGAGCTGTTCGTGCAAGCAGGTGCGCGCGTCGTGGCCGCCGATCGCGAGGTTGAAGCCGGCCAAGAACTTGAGCGTCGGTTTCCGGGTGTTGTGCACTTTGCGCCCTGCGATGTGATGCAGCTGCCGCAACTGCAGGCTGCCATTGACAGCGCAGCAACGCACTTCGGTGGCCTGGACATACTGTTCAACAACGCAGGCAGCAGTGGCACGCGCGCCACCGTCGACACCTTTGACGCCGCTGGATGGGACGACACGATGGCCTTGCTGCTGCGCGCCGTGGCAGCGGGCACGGCCTTTGCGGTGCCACACATGAAGCGGCGCGGAGGCGGCGCCGTTGTCAATGTCTCTTCAGTGTCGGCCCTGCAGGCCGGCTTTGCGCCGCTTACCTATTCGGTCGCCAAAGCGGGCGTGCTGCACTTCACCAAGGTGGCTGCCTCGCAACTGTCCGCCATGGGCATTCGCATCAACGCCGTGGTGCCAGGCTTTGTTGCCACGCGCATCTTTGGTGAGGGCTTGGGTCTGGCGCGCGACCAGGCGCAAGCCCTGGCTGACCAGGCCATCACGCGCGGCCGAGCTGCCAACCCCTTGGGGCACACCGGGCAGGCCATCGACATTGCCCAAGCCGTGCTCTTTTTGGCCAGCGACGCTGCCACCTACATCACAGGCACCCACTTGGTGGTGGACGGCGGCATGACCATCGGTCCGCGTCACGCCTGGGACCCGACCGTCGCGCCGCCCGTTGCCGAAGCGCTGGGGTTGACGCCTGCGCAATTGCAGGCCCTGTACGCCGCCAAAGCAGGCTAACACTTAAATTGACTGTCATGCAAACGCCAGACGATGTGAGCAATGCCGATTGGCGCGAAACCTGGGCCTATCTTGTTGGCATGCAGGCGTATGCCTACGGCTTCCCGGCCATCTACTACACCAAGTTGCGCTTTGGCATGGTGCAGCGGCCGCGCGGCGTGGTCGACACGCCGCTGAACACGCTCTTTCATGTGCCACGACTGTCAGACCACAACGACCAAATCGGTGGCTCGCCGATGCGCGACGCGATTTACTCCGTGGCCTGGCTCGACTTGCGCACCGAACCGATGGTGATCCACTCGCCTGACAGCGCCGAACGGTACGTGTCCATCCAACTGGCCGAGTTTTACTCCGACCTGTTTGGTTACGCCGGCCCCAGCGTCAACGGCAGAAAGGCGCAAACGGCCTTGGTGGTTGGCCCGCAGTGGCAGGGTGTTGCGCCCAGCGGCATTGACGCTGTGCTGCGCTCGCCCACGCCTTCCGCTTTTGTGGTGGCGCGGGTGTCCACGCCAGGCGGTGATGACCTCGCCGCAGCACGGGCGCTGCAGCAGCGCAGTTGGGTCAAGCCACTATCCGCGTGGTTGACTGGCGGGGCGGCACCCGAGGTGCGCGACGTGTTGGCGCCTTCTGCCCCTGAGGTGCCGCTGGCTGACTTCCGCACCATGAACGCCGCCATGCGCGAGAACCCACCACCGCCCGCTGACCAAGCCCTGATGCGACAGTTTGCGCAAGTGGGTTTGGGGCCGCTGGCTGAAACCGAATTTGATGCGCTTGATGCCGCCACGCAGCGAGGCCTTGCGCGCGCCCTGGTGGACGGCCCCAAGCTGCTGGCCAAAGTGGCACTGACCGGCGGCAACACGAAGCAGGTCGACGGTTGGTTCTACGGCGACAAACACTGGGGCCGCATGGCCGCTGCGGGCGACTTTCTCGGCCGCGCCTCGCCGCAGGCCTACTCGGGCATCATTGAGCACTGGAAAGAGCAGTCGACCAAACTGCGCACCTTCGTCGATGCCGACGGTAGCGACTTGAGCGGCGAGTATCGGTATGTACTGCGATTTGCCAAGAACGAAATTCCGCAAGCGCAAGCCTTTTGGTCGATCACGCTTTACGACGAACGCTTCAACATGGCGGACAACCCGATCCAACGTTACGGCATCGGAAGCCTCACTGAAGGCTTGAATTTCGACGACGATGGTGGGCTCGAAATTCTGTTGCAGCACGAGCCCCCCGCGCCCAACTTGCTGTCCAATTGGCTGCCCACGCCCGCAGGCAAGTTCAACCTGTTCCTGCGAACCTACATGCCCGGGCCCAGCGTGATGGATCAAAGCTATGCACCGCCGCCTGTGCGCCGGGCGCCGGGCGCCGGGCGAAACCTTGGTCGCGAGTCGGCCCGTTTTTGACGCTTGATACCTAATTCTCGCTGAATCATTCGAGTAAACCCCATTGGGCCCAACAGGTCCAACACCCACCCCAAGGAGATCAACCCATGAAACTTAAATCATTGCTCAGCCTTTGCGTCCTTGCCGCCGCGAGCCTTGTCGGCACTGCGGCACAGGCACAGGCCTTTCCCAACAAGGCCTTGACCATGATCGTCCCCGCACCAGCCGGTGGCGCGCTCGACATCCTGGCGCGCCAGTTTGGCAAGGAAATGTCAGCCAGCATGGGGCAACAAATCATCATCGAAAACACCCCCGGCGCCGGCGGTACGTTGGGCATCGGCAAGGCCATGAAGGCACCTGCCGACGGCTACACGCTGATGATGACGTCGCCCATCGAAACCATTTTTGCGCCGCTGAATTACAAGTCCGCACAGTACAAAGCCGAAGAATCCCGCGCCATTCTCAACATTGGGCGCACCAACGTCATGCTGGTCACGCGCAAGGACTTGCCAGCGAACACCCTGACCGAACTGGTGGCGCTGATGAAGTCACGTGCCGACAAGCCGCTCAGCTATTGCTCACCCGGCAATGGGTCCCTCTACCACCTGATCGGCGAGAAAATGAACACCACGGCAGGTGTCAAATCGATTCACGTGCCTTACAGCGGGTTTGTGCAATGCATGACCGACCTGCTTGGTGGCAGCACCATCGACTATGCATTCCTGCCAGTGGCCGGGCCTTTCCCGGGCGCCGTCGACACGGGTGGCATCAAGGCCATCGCGATGTTCAGCAGTGCACCCATGAGCCGCTTCCCCAAGGTGGCGCTGGCGTCGACCACCAAGGGATTCGAAGACTTCGTGTTTTCCATCTGGGCCGGTATTCACGTCAACGGCAAGGTGCCCGAAGCGGTGGTTGAAACGCTGAGTACTCACGCCCGTGCCGCCTTGGCCAAGCCTGAAGTGCGTGCGGATATCGAGCAGCGGGGTGGGACCGTCTCACCGGACCGAACGCTCAAGCAGGAGCAGGACGACTACCTCAAAGAGATCCAGATCTACACCGCCATCTCCAAGTCGGCTGGCGTGACGCCGCAGTAACGCTGCAACGGCGTGTTTTGCGGGCCCGACAGGAGCATCGTCTTGGATCTTGCTGACCTGATCGTTCGAGCCTACCCCTGGTAGGAGATGCAGCGGGTGCGCGAGATGGGTCTGGGCCCGCTACTTGATCGGCAGTGACGCGTTGGTGGTGCAAGCCGAAGCCATGCGGCGCGCGGTGCGTTTGGGAAGGCTGCACGATGACGCCAGCGTTTCGGAAAACGCAGCCTGCCCTCCTCGCGTCCCACTGATCGCGGCCGTACGCAAAGACGCCAAAAATTTTTGGCAAGTCATACGCACCACCCTGGAAGAGGACAACACGCTGCCCGGGCCGCATGATAGGCCGATGCAGCGCGAATTTGAATCCATCTGGCCGCCTGCTGTCACCGACTGGAGCGGGCTTAACGCCGACTTGCAGCAACGCTTTATCACTGCTTTTGACCAAGTGCTGCATCGCGTCACAGCCAACAACTCCGGCAACATGCTAACGCGCGGGCAATGGCGCTACCCCGGCAACGACATCGGCAACTTTGGCAGCAATGCGCTGTATCGCGCCGAAGTCTCGCTGTGGGGCTTGGGGGCCTTGCCAACCCATGAGGTGCTCTACGTCAGCGCTGTTGCAGAACAGCAAGGCGCCCTTTTGCAGGGTGTCAACCACTACCGATTTCGCATCCCCCCCGAAGGCATCCCGGCCGAGGCATTTTGGTCACTCACCCTGTATGAAGTCGACCCCTTTGGCGGCATGTACTTCACGGCCAACCCTCTCAAGCGCTATGCCGTGGGTGATCGCACGCCAGGGCTTGTCAAAAATTCAGACGGCAGCATCGACATCTGGATTTCGCACACCGCGCCGCACGAACCATCTCGCCACGCCAATTGGTTGCCCGCGCCCGAAGGCACGTTTCGTCTGATGATTCGCGCTTACGCGCCCAGCGAGGCATTTCAGGGGGGTCAAACGGTGCCACCTGCTGTCGATAAATGGGCTGCCAGCTGATTGCGCTGCTCCTGGCTTCAAGTGGTTTTGGAAATCACAACGACCCGTCGCCAAGGACAAGGCTCTAGCCTCGCGTAGGGTCAATCAGAAGTCGCCTGGGTGGCATGGCGCCTAGAATCCACCCATGCCCAACCCCGAATTTCGCTGCGCCGTCAAAGTTCAACACCTGCCCGAGCAATCGGATGAGCGTCACCACGCGTATGCGTACACGGTAACCATCGAGAACGCAGGCGACATCACCGCCCAGTTGGTGGCGCGGCATTGGGTCATCACCGACGCGCAGGGCCAAGTGGAAGAAGTGCGTGGCTTGGCCGTGGTGGGCCATCAACCCGTGCTCAAGCCGGGCGAGAAGTTTGAGTACACCAGTTGGACACGCCTGACGACCACGCACGGCACCATGCGCGGCACCTTTTTTTGCATGACCGAAGACGCGCGGGCCTTTGAGTCACCCGTGCCCGAGTTCATGTTGGCTCAGGCGCACGCACTCCACTGAACGTGACATTGCCCTCAAGCGACGCACCCCTTGCCGCGTCGCTGAGCCTCGCGGCGCTGCTGAACGAAGCGGCCCATCCAGGCCCTCTGGCCCAGCGCCACCTCTGGCTTGTTCGGCTGTTGGCCTGGTTGCGCCAAGACCACCCTGACGAAATGCAGGAGGCGGGCACGCCGCTGGCCGAGCCCGTCGATGCCGCAGCGCCCACGCGCGTGCAACGGCTGCTCAACACGCTTGACCAAAACCCAACCCAGCGCCAAAACGTGCAGGCGCTGTTGCGCGATTTTTGGCATGCCATTGACGCCACCACCTTGCTGGCGGACTTTGGCTTCAGCCCCCGCATGTCGCTTCGCAGCGAGCTTTGGCAGCGTGTGACCGAGATGGTGTTGCCCGCGACACCCGACACGCGCGATCTGGGCGCCCTGTTTCCGCTGATGTTCAAACCTCAGGACGACGTTTGGATCGAGGCCATGGACACGACCACGCTGGATCGCCTGGCCGACCTGGTGTGGCCCAGCACCTTGTCAAGCGAATTGGCGGCGCAAGGGCAGTACGTCTTGCTCGGGTCGATCTCGTCACTGGCGGCAGCCATTGCTGCCGCCGGGTTGGCAGGTCCACTGCGCCGACGCATGGACACCACGCTGTTGGTGGACAGCCCTTTTCATCAATTGGGCTCGGCTTTGGAGCGCTTGCGCCAGGCCATGCAGCAGCGCGACCACGCCGCCAGCCTGCAAGAAGCCACCTACCTTCGCGCTTTGTTGGATGCGTGCCGACGCGCCACCGATTCGGTGCAAGAGCACTTGGAAGAGTACGGGGTGTCGGTTGACATTGTGTTTGAGTGCGACCAGCTTCGCAGCCGCACCCTGCGCCTGGAGGCGCTGCTGGACGTGGCGCTGGCGCCCGACCAAGCGGTGGCACTGCATGGTGTGGTGGTGATGCTGCTGCGCGATTTTTTACAACAACGTGGCCTTTCGGCGCTGGTGCAGCGGCACAGCCAACAACTGGCTCGCAGCGTGGCCGAGCGCAACGCCGAGGCCGGCGAGCACTACATCACCCGCACGCGGCGCGAGTACATGAGCATGTTAACGCGCGCCGCCGGGGGTGGCGTGGCCGTGGCTGGCACCACCGTGCTCAAGTACGCCGTCGCGGGCTTGGCCTTGTTGCCCTTTTGGGAGGGCGTGGCCAATGGCTTGAACTACGCCGCCAGTTTTGTGGCCATCATGATGTTGCACTGGACGCTGGCCACCAAACAACCAGCGATGACAGCACCGGCACTGGCCACCAAATTGGCGCAGTCGGCGACACCCGAAGGCTTGAACAACTTTGTCGACGCTGTGGCACAACTGATTCGCTCGCAAGTGGCCGGCGTGTTTGGCAATTTGGCGGCCGTGGTGCCTGCGGTTTTGTTGGTGCAGTGGTTGTCTGGCGTTATCACAGGCGCGCCACTGGTAAGCCAAGCGGCGACATCCAGCACCTTGCCGTCACTGAACCTCTTGGGACCCACCGCACTTTTTGCGGCTTTGACGGGTGTGCTGCTTTTTTTAAGCTCGTACGTGGCCGGTTGGGCCGAAAACTGGTTTGTGTTCAGGCGCCTGGACAGCGCCATTGCCTGGAATCCAACCATCGTGGCCAACTTGGGGCAACCGCGTGCGCAGCGCTGGGCCCACTGGTGGCGCAATAACATCTCGGGCTTGGCAGGCAACGTGGCCCTGGGCTTGATGTTGGGCATGGTGCCCATGTTGTTGAGTTTGATTGGCGTGGGGCTGGAGGCCCGACACGTCACCTTGTCGGCGGGGCAAATTGCTGCGGCTGCAGGCGCACAGGGCTGGTCGGTGGTGCATCAACCTGCGCTGTGGTGGGCGGTGGCTGCCGTACCCGTGATTGGCGTCCTCAATTTGGCGGTTAGCTTTTCGCTGGCCTTCATGCTGGCCATGCGCGCGCGTGGCATTCGGCTCAAAGACCGTCGACGCATCAACGCAGCCGTGCGTGCCAGGTTTTTCAGCCAGCCGTTGTCGTTCTTTTGGCCGCCCAAAGATGCCTACTTGCCGCCGGCGCCGCCACCCCCGTCGCCACCGCCACCATCGCCATGACCGTCCCCTGCATCGTTGTCGTTGCGGGCACCACCGCCTCCACCGTCCCCTGCAGTGCCACCGTTTTTGTCTGTGTTTTTTGGCTCACGCTTGCGCCCAGACACCATCGTCCACCACACAATGAAGATCGCAATCCCCAGCGCACCCAGCGCTTCCAGTAAAAGCAGGCCCATGACCCTAGGATACGTTGAGTTTTTAAACCGTGTGGGTGCGGCCCTTCGATGGCCCGTTGTTGCTGCCACCACATTCGCGCTGCTTTCGTGCACGTCCCGACCCCCCATCAACGACGGTGAGCCACCGGCGGTGCCTGTAGCACCCGTTGGCGGCACGGTCATTCAACAAACCGCGTCCGTGTGGATACCCAGCCCATGGTCAGCACTGCCCGGCTGGGGCGACGACCGCCTGGCCGAAGCCCTGCCTGCGCTGCGGCGCAACTGCGACCGGCCGACCGGGGTTTGGGTCTCGGTGTGCCACGAGCTGCGCGCGCTGGGCGCCACGGACGACGCCAGCCTGCGCGCTTGGCTGATGCAGCGGTTTGATGTCTACCGCATCGAATCCAAACAAGGTCAAGCTGAAGGGCTTGCCACCGGGTACTTTGAACCTTCGTTTCAAGCCAGCCGCACGCCACGCGGCGCGCAGCGCCATGCCTTGCATCGCCCACCGGCCGATCTGGCCACCCGCAAACCTTGGTACACCCGCGAGCAAAGTGACACCCTCCCCGCCGCTCGCAACGCACTGCAGGGCCGCGAGATTGCTTACGTTGCCGACCCGCTGGACGTGTTGATGGTGCAAATTCAAGGCTCGGGCCGCTTGCGCATCACCGAGCCCGACGGGCGCATCACCAACGCACGCATCGCCTTTGCCGGCCACAACGATCAGCCCTACCAGTCGGTGGGGCGTTGGTTGATTCAACAAGGTGGCCTGCGCCCCGACGGCGCCGCCTGGCCCGCCATCCGTGACTGGGCGCAGCGCAACCCCAATCGCGTCAACGAAATGTTATGGGCCAACCCGCGCTTGGTGTTCTTTAAAGAAGAGCCTCTGCCCGACCCCAACCTGGGGCCACGCGGCGCGCAAGGGGTACCGCTAACGCCCGAACGATCCATCGCTGTGGACCCGCTGAGCATCCCCTACGGCACGCCCATTTGGATCGACACCACCGAGCCGTCAACCACCACTGCGCTGCGACGCCTCGTGGTGGCCCAAGACACGGGCGGCGCGATCGTGGGTGCCGTTCGCGCCGACTACTTCTGGGGCACCGGCGAGCGCGCCGAGCGGCAAGCCAGCAACATGAAGCAAAAGGTTAGGATGTGGGCCCTTTGGCCCAAGACGCAAAAACGTTGAAGCCTTGGGGGTTCTCGCGGTGGCGCCCTAGCCGGGCATGCGCCGCTGCACCTCGGCCTGCACGGCCTCGGGCAAGCGTTTGAGCAGCGCGCGAATGGCCAGCGGCACGATCACCAAGTCGTCCAGCACGCCAATGATCGGCAGCGCGTCGGGGATCAAATCGATGGGCGACACCACATAAAGCACGATCATCGCGGTGGCCACCTTGAGCCAGCCAGGCGACATGGGGTGACGCAGCGCAATCCAAAGGCGCTTGGCGTCGCCACGGACCACCGCCCAAAGGGTCGCAATTCGTTTCCACATGGTGCACTCCTGGTTTGCGCTGACGACTGTACGCCAGCGCCACCCTCAACGTCACGATGGGGGTATTGGCTGACACTTGGCATACAAACTTGGGGCCACAGGCGTTTTTTCAAGGCCACGAGGTGTGACCTGACGCTGGTCGGGCCGCAGAGCGCGCCAGGCGCTGGCTTCAGGCGGTCAGTGCTGAGGGCGCGTACAACAACGCTGGCACCTGATCGGGCCGCAGTGGTCGCGACAAGAGGTAGCCTTGGCCCGCGTGCACACCAAGGCGCTTGAGCGTGCTGAGCTGCTCGGCCGTTTCGATGCCTTCGGCAACGACCTTTTTGCCCAGCGCTTCGCCAAGCATCAAGACGGCGCGAACGATCTCCACAAACTCGGGGCCTTTGTCCATGGCCACCACGAACGAGCGATCAATCTTGAGGCAATCGATCGGCAACGATCCCAAGTACGACAGCGACGAATAGCCCGTGCCAAAGTCGTCGATGGCCATGCGCACGCCCGCTGAGCGCAAGCGCTCGATGGCGTCGTGCATGATGTCCAGTCGGCTCATCAGCACCGTTTCGGTGATTTCTAGCGTCAAGCGGTTGGAAGCAACCCCATGCGCATGCAGCACCTTCAGCACGTACTCGTTGAACTCGGGCCGTGACAAGTCACGCGCCGAGATGTTGACGTTGACGCCCAGGTGCGCCATGTGGGGCGCTGCGCGGTGCCACGCGGCCAGTTGTTCGATCGATTTTTCAACCACCCACATCGTCAACGCTTCGATGTGCCCACTTTCTTCGGCCAAGCTGATGAACACCGCCGGGCTCACCGGGCCACGCGTCGGGTGAACCCAGCGTGCCAGCGCTTCGAAGCCCACCAAACGATGCGGCTCCAAGTCAAACAGAGGCTGAAAGCTCAGTGACAGTTCACCCTCGCCGATGGCATGACGCAAGTCGGCCTCAAGCGCAAGCTTGTCGGCAATGCGCTCGTGCATCGTGCGGTCAAACACAGCCACACGGCCGCGCCCAGCAGCCTTGGCCTCGTACATGGCCAGGTCCGCGTCGCGCAGCAATTCGTCCTCGGTGCGGTAGCCCAAATCACTGAAAGTCACGCCCACGCTGGCTGACGGAACAATCTCGGTGCCCCCAATCGACAGTGGCGCTGAAAGCGCTTGCCGCAGCCGCTCGGCCATTCGCAACCCGTCTTCGGCATCGTGCAAGTTGGGCAACAGCACCGCAAACTCGTCACCCCCAAGTCGAGCCACGACGTCGTCGGTGCGCAGGCAGTGTTGAACGCGCTTGCCCACCTCTCGCAGCAGCTCGTTGCCGTAAAAGTGGCCCAGGCTGTCGTTGACAACTTTGAAGCGGTCGAGGTCCAGGCACATCACCGCAAAGCGCACATCGGGGTCGGTGCGACTGCGCTCAACGGCCTTGGTGAGCTCCACGTGAAAGTACGCCCGGTTGGGCAATTCGGTCAAACTGTCGTGGTACGCAAGGTGATGCAACCGCGACTCGGCAATCTGACGCGAGGTGATGTCCTGCAACTGATAAATGAGGCCGTCTTTGCTTCCGTCGCTGTCGGTGTAGCGGCCGCCGTGCAAGGCTACCCACAAGTCGGTGCCGTCGCCTGCGGTGCAGCGCAACTCCACTGAAAACGTTGAAGCGCCCACCCGCTCGGCAACGTCTCGCGACTGGCGCTCGAAACGCACCGCATCGCTGGGGTGCAAGATGTCAATAAACGGCTGCCCAATCAGCCGCGCTTCGCTGCGAGCAAGCAAACTGACCAAAGCTTCATTGACTCTCACAATCCTGCCGTTTGAGTCAACAATCGCCATGCCAATGGCGGCGTGGGTGAAGGCTGCGGCAAATCGCAACTGATTGAGCTCTGCCTCACGCTGAGCGTGCGACACGCGGGACTCTTGGGCACGGTGCTCAGACTCATTGTGAGCCACCGAATTTCTGATCAGCGCCACCGTGACCAAAGCAGCCACGGCCACCGCCACAAACGCCGCCAAACCATGCTGACTGGCGTTGAGCTGCACTGTTCCGGCCACCAGCGCAGCAATGAGGTAAACCCCCGCCAACCAACTGAAGCTGGAAAACCACGTGCGCAGGTTGGGCCAGGATCCCTTTTTGAGTGAGACGGTTGCCATCAAAGCCAACGACGGCACCACAAACGGCACCATCGACAGGGGCAGCAGCGCCAAAAACTTGGCCATGGGCTCCTGAAAGCCTTGGCTCACAAGCAGTGGGCAAAGCGCCTCGAACAAGAGCCCACAAACCGCGAAGCCCACCATCGCGGCAGCGGGTGTACTGATGCGGCTGGACAACCGCTTGGTGCCGCGCCACGACCCGACCAGCCCTTCCAACCCGGCTGCCAAAACGGCGGGCGCTACACCCAAGGACAACAGAATCAAAAATACAAACACGTCGGCCACGCTGATGGAGTACTTGGTACGCGGAATTTGCACCGGGAACCAAGCCGCAATCGCGACAAATGCAAGCGCCAAGAGCGTGTGCAACCCATCAGGTGCCTGCGCAGAGGCCATCACGCCCAGCGAAGCGCCCAGGGCCAGCAGCCCACCCAGTGCGATGGCCAGCCACATGCGAAAGGCTGCCACGCTGTAATCGTGAAAGTGCGCCACCATGACCCCGCGCCACCAACCCACCGGTGGTGGCGTGTTGTCTGCGGGGGGCAGTGGCGGGGTCGGCATGGCGCGGCAGGGTTGAGTTGGGAATACCGCTTGAGTTCAATCGCCGTAAAAGCTGCGATCCAACTTGCCGGCTGTGTCACCCATGGTTTCCCGCAGGATGAAACCTTCATTCAGGATGAAGCCTTCGCACAGGATGAAACCTTGGTTGAACGTGATGCCCTCGTTGAGGATGAAGCCTTCATTCAAGATAAAGCCTTCATTCAGGATGAAGCCTTCGTTAAGAATGAAGCCTTCATTCAAGGATGAAGCCCTCGTTCAGGATGAAGCCTTGACTGAGCGTAAAACCGTCGGCCTTGATCGCACTGTCACCAAACGCAAAACCCAGGGACAGCGTGTACCCGATGCCGGAGTCGGCGCGTGCAATCAAGGTGGTCAGCGGCGTTACCAGCGCCAGTGCACCTTGTGTAGTAGACAGTGCCACACCGTCCAGCAACCGAACGCCCGGCGTCAGCAGGGGTTGCGCGTCGGCGTTGCGCTCGACGATGGCACTCGGAACCATGTTGGCCGCCAAGCGGTCGTTGGCCGGCAAGTAGCTAACCGTGCTGCGCAGTGCATAGTGGCGAGCCCATGTCAGCGCGGGGTCCCAAATGGGCTGGAAGCTGGTGAACAAAGCGTCGCCGCGCACCAGGTGCGTGCCGCCCACCAACACCACCCGGCTCCACGCCACCGATTGGCCGTTGATCATCGACACCGTCAAGGGCATGACCATGCCGCTGGCCAGCAGACGATCACCCGGCTTGAGCGTGCCCGCAGCCAACGCTGGGGCAATGTCTGCACGCAACGCCCGGGCCAAGCGCACAGCGCCTTCAACGTTGAGTAGCCCCGTGCCTTGTTGCAGCAAACTGGCGCTTGCCATCGGCGTGGCGGTGTATTGCAAGATGGCCTTGATCAGGGGCGGCGTCAACCCGGGGTTGGCTTGCAACAGCACCGCCGCAGCGCCAGCCACGGCAGGGGCAGCCACCGAGGTGCCGCTGAGCATCATCAGCGCTTGCCCCGTCGCCTGCGTGGCACCGCTCACCTGCGTCAGGATGGGGTAGGTGCGTGCCAAGATGTTCAGGCCTTCAGCGGTTCCACTTGAATCAGCAGCCGACGCCGTGATGACCCGGTTGCCCGACGCCACCAAGTCTGGTTTGATAAGGTTGTCAGTCCAGCGTTGACCACTGGGGAACACAAAGCTGCCGCGGGTGGGGCCGCGCGAGCTGTACGTCGTCATCACGTCATCGGTGCGTGCGGCGGTACCCAACACGTTGTTGGCACCCACAGTGATCACCGACGGCTCATGGCCTGGAGAGGAGATCGCGCCGTAAACTTCGCGACCTTTGGCGTCCCTGCCCACGTTGCCAGCCGAAGCCACCACCACGATGCCGGCAGCCACGGCGCTGCGCGCGGCACGCGCCAAAGGGTCGACCAAGAACGAATCCGTCGAATCAGCCCCCAAGCTCAGGTTCATCACGCGGATGTTGGCCAGGCGCGAGCGTTGAATCACCCAGTCGATGCCTGCCAACACGTCGGCCATGTTGCCAACGCCTTGTTCATTGAGCACGCGCACGTCGTAGAGGTTGGCCCCGTGGGCAATGCCACTGGAGTCCGGCGTCTGGTAGCTGCCAGCGCCAGCCGCCACAGCGGCCACCGCGGTGCCATGGCCGTAGGCGTCGGGCGTCTTTGTGTAGAGCGTTTGGGGGGTGCTACCGGTCCAGGTGAGCGACGCGGCTGTCAGCGATTTGATGAATTGGCTGTGATCGCGGCCTGCTGTCCAACCACCATTCAAAAACGTCGACTGACCCATGGCCACAAAGTCCACGGCTGCACGCACCCGCGTCTTGCCGTCAGCGCCCATCAGGTTACGGTGGCGAAAGTCGATGCCCGAGTCGAGCACGGCAATGCCAACACCGCGGCCATCTAGGGCCGAGGCAGTTCCGGCACCTGGCAGGGCGTCGCCGGCGCCGCTGGCCATTTGCATCAGGCTCGCCTGCCGCTGGGTGGCGCGATTGGGCGCTATCGCCAACACGTCACTGCGGTTGACCAACGGGCTCAACGCCGTCGTTGGCACCATCACCGACAACGCACGCACTGCGATGTAGTTGTAAAACACCGAGCCTCCTCGTGCCAACACGTCGGCGCGAAGCGAGACCAGATCGGCGTCCGTGCCCGTGCTGACAATCAAGGCCTTGACCAAGACTTGTCCGTTGACCGTCTTGGCCCAGGTCGCGTCGGCGGGCACGGCCAACGGCGACGATGCGAGGGGTCGCAGCTCCATCGAAAGCTTGTCGAGCGGGGACGGCGCTGCGAGAGCCACCCTGGCAACCGTTGCAGTGGACTTGGCTGCCGGCTTGGCCGCCATGGCGGGTGATGCCGCCGTCAGCACAAGCACCGCAGTGACAACTGCACCACTCAGGGGCCACCGAAGCAACGATCCGATTGGGTCTTGAAGTAGCTTGTTCATGATCATTCCCTAACGATTATCTGTTGTGGTGGCTCTATGGAAACCACTCGATGAACGAATCATCTCAATTTGTTTCCGGCCTGGGTAGGGGGCGCAATTTGGCGCGTGATGTCTGACGCGTGCGTAATGCTCAGTTGCACACCCCCCCTGGTAACGGGGTCACGTTCTGCGGGCTCGAAGTCGCCATTCGTGACGTTTGTCACGGGCGGGATCGAGGGGCGAAGTGCTTACAAATGGAGCGGCTTGTTGCGCCGTGCACTGGCGACGTAGAGCGCCTGGGCGTGTTGGCACACAACAGATTGCGCCGTGGCAGCACTCAGCGCCGCGCGCAGCGGCACCAGCGTTGATTCATAGGTGGGGCATTGAGCCGTCGCCAAACCCGTGTGCGGCCAATCGGAGCCCCACACGACGCGCTGCGCAAACAAATCGCTAACCCGGCCAATGACGGTGTGTAAGACATCGTATGGTGCCTCGGCACCCAAGCGGTACCAGCCTGACAGTTTGACCGAGGCGCCCCCCTCAGCCAGCGCCTTGGCAGCATCCCACGCGGCATCGTCGTCGGCCAGATCAGCCCGCAACCCGCCCAGATGATCGAGCACAAAAGGCAAGCCACTATCCGCCTGCAAGCGCACCAATGGTGGCAATGCGTGGGCGTGAACGTACCACTGCACATGCCAACCGCGATCACGCAGCCGTGGCGCCAATGCTTGCAACTCAGACTCTGGGTCGATAGCGCGGCCGGCGGGCGACACCAGGTTGAAGCGGATGCCTCGCACCCCCGCGGCGTGCATCCGGTCCAACTCGCTGTCGGTGATCGACGCGTCGATCACCGCAACGCCACGATGTCGCCCCGCGCTGGCCTCGAGCGCACGCAACATCACCGTGTTGTCCCGGCCATAAACGCTGGGCTGCACCAACACCAAGTGGCCCACGCCGTGTTGGGCCGCAATCTGTTCGATGGCGTCCAGCGGATGGTGTGCCGGGCGGTAGTGCCCACCCAGAACGGGCGCTGCCTCATCAAAAACATGAACGTGGCAGTCCCAACCCATGGCACGCTCCACGTCAATCACTCGCGCCTACTCTCGCGTGATGCGCCGCTCGCGGACGACGCGAGCCCAGAGGGCTTGCTGCCCTTTCAGGTACACCGCCGCGTCAGACTCGTTGCCCGAAAACACCTCACCGCCCAGCGCCCGCACGCGGGCAAGCACTTCGGGGTCGGCCATGGCTTTGCGGATGGCGGCAGCCAGCGTGGCACGCACCGGCGCAGGCAGGCCTGCAGGTGCCAGCACCGGGTTCCACTCCAGCACCTCGTAACCTTTGAGGCCCGCCTCCTCCATCGAGGGCGAATCGGGCAGCACGCGAGAGCGCAAGGCAGATGTGACCGCCAACGCACGCAGGCGGCCGGATTGGATGTGCCCCAACGACGACGCCACGTTGGCAAAGAACAGGGGCACTTGCCCACCGATCACGTCGTTGAGCGCGGGGCCGCCACCGCGGTAGGGGACGTGTGTCATTTGCACCTTGGCCATGGCTTCAAACAAAGCCCCCGCCAGGTGTTGGGCCGAACCGTTGCCCGACGAAGCGTAGGCCAATTTACCGGGCTTCTCGCGCGCCAGGCGCAACACATCGGCCAACGTTTTGGCCTCGAAGCTCGCGGTGCAGACCAACACGTTGGGGAACCTGGCCAGCACCGCCAGCGGTGAGAAAGCCGTTGCGCTGTCGTAGGGCAGCTTGTCAAACAGCGACGGGTTGACCGCAAACGACGACGCGTCCAACAACAACGTTGAACCATCGGCGGTGGCACGCGCGACCTGCGCAGCGGCCAACGTGCCACTGGCGCCGGGCTTGTTTTCCACCACCACCGTCTGGCCCAGGGCTTCGGAGAGGCGCGGCGCAAGCAACCGCGCCATCACGTCGGCGCCGCCCCCTGCGGGGTAGCTGACCAGCAACGTGATGGGTTTCCCTCCAGCGATGTTGCCAGCGGCAAATCCGCGTCCAGCCGTGCCCAGAAGGCAGGCGGCGCCAGCGGCGGCGAGCACGTTGCGTCGGGTTGAGAGATTGGTTCGTTTGGTGAGCATGCGAAGTGGGTTCCCAGAATTTGTTCTGTGGCAGCGTTGCAGGCGACAAAAACAGTGCCCCTGTTGCTACCCAAGATCACACTGTAATGCGGAACCCCGGCGCCTGCGGCTCGGCCATGCGCAACCTGGTGATTTTTTAAAATCCCGCCCTCAAGCCGTCACCACTTGATTGCGGCCGCGCGCTTTGGCGACATAGAGCGCATCGTCAGCGCGTGACAAGGCACGCTCAAACGATTCTCCGTCCAGCGGCTCGGCAATGCCCGCTGACAAGGTGATGCTCAAGTGGTCCGCGCCCACGCGGACCTTGGACGCTGCCACCTGCTCGCGAATGCGCTCGACACCCACTTTGGCGGCTTCCAACTTGGTGTCGTTCAACAAAATCACAAACTCCTCACCGCCCCACCGGCATACGGTGTCTTTGTCACGTACCACGGCCATCGCCACTTCGGCAAAATGGCGCAACACCTCGTCGCCAGCTGCATGGCCATGCTGGTCGTTGACGCGCTTGAAGAAGTCCAAGTCAAGCACCGCCAAACAATATGGCCGCCCACTGCGCGTACGCCGGGTTTGCGCGCGCTGCAATATCAACGTCATTTGGCGGCGGTTCATCAAACCGGTTAGCTCGTCACGTGACGCCTGTTCACGCACCCGCGCCATGTCATTTTGTTGCTGCTGGTACCGGTTGGATATGCCGGCATGGCGAGCCGTCAACACGGGCACCATCGGCACCAACGCGGCCAGCACCAAAAAATAGGCAAGCTCCACCGACGGCGGGTACACAGCAGGGTCTTGCTGAGACTTGAACAGCATCACTGCACCAAACAGCGCCAAGGTGTAAGCCGCAATGCCCATCAACACGCGTGGGGCCAGTGTGAACATGCCAAACACCAACGTGATGACCAGCGCAGGAAACGTAGCAGCCCGCAACGGCCCAATCAAGGCGTACAGGATGGCCGCACTGGTGACAGTGAAGGAAAGCTGCAGCGTTGTCAGCGAAGGGTCGGCCAAGCCTTGTGTCCAGCCGGCGCGGATGGACACAAACACCGCAGCAATGCCCACCATGGTGCAGGTTGCCCATGTGTAAGCCAGCGGCATGGGCGTTCCCGCCAGGTGGGCCACATAAAGTGCCAGTACGGCGCAATAGGCCGTTAGCAGCAAGGCCAAGCCCGTTTGCATCAAGTGAATGCGCCGATGCGGGTCGCGGGTTAACAAATGCTCGGCCCCACGCGCAGCAGCCACTGCAACAACAGAAGCAGTGTGCGCAGGCGGACGGCGTGATGACTCCAACATACTCCGGCATTAGAAATGATGGGTTGGGGGGGCCATGCGACGAACAGGGCGGTTGATGGGTCCCAGTTGCGGGTATCGGCCTACACTCGCAGGCACGGCGCCCGCCAGCCACAAGTTGTCGCGGCACCCATTCATCCCACCACGGAGACATGAGACGATGAACGCCCCACTGCCCGACGCGATCCGCTTGGCCCTGGAAAAGGCCACGCTCGACGACAAATACACGCTTGACCAAGGCCGGGCCTTCATGAGCGGCGTGCAAGCCTTGGTGCGTTTACCGATGCTGCAGCGTGTGCGCGACGCGCGCGCTGGGCTCAACACCGCCGGGTTTATCAGCGGATACCGAGGGTCGCCCCTGGGAGGCTACGACCAAGCCCTGTGGGCCGCCAAAAAACACCTGGCCGCCAATCACATCGTGTTTCAGCCCGGGGTGAACGAAGAATTGGGGGCCACTGCCGTTTGGGGCACCCAGCAACTTGATTTGTACCCCCAGTCGCGCAAGTACGACGGCGTGTTTGGCATTTGGTACGGCAAGGGACCGGGGGTTGACCGTTGCTCCGACGTCTTCAAACACGCCAACATGGCCGGCACCGCCAAGCACGGTGGCGTGATCGCCATTGCGGGTGACGACCACGTGAGCAAGAGCTCCACCGCGCCACACCAGAGCGACCACATCTTCAAGGCCTGCGGGCTGCCCGTGTTCTTCCCGTCCCACGTGCAAGACATTCTCGACATGGGCCTGCATGCCTTGGCCATGAGCCGCTTTTCGGGCGTGTGGAGCGGCATGAAGACGATTCAAGAGGTGGTGGAGTCGTCCGCCTCGGTGGAGGTTGACCCCGATCGCGTGCGCATCGTGATGCCCGAAGACTTTGAGATGCCCCCCGGCGGCTTGCACATCCGCTGGCCCGACCAGCCGCTGGAGCAAGAAGCGCGCTTGATGGACTACAAGTGGTACGCAGCGCTGGCTTACGTGCGCGCCAACCGCTTGAACCACAACGTGATTGAAAGTGGCTTCGACCGCTTTGGCATCATCGCCAGCGGCAAAGCCTACAACGACACGCGGCAGGCGCTTGCCGACTTGGGGCTGGACGAAGCCACCTGCCGTGCCCTGGGCATTCGGGTGCACAAGGTTAACGTGGTGTGGCCACTTGAAGCCACCCTGACGCGTGACTTTGCGCAAGGCTTGCAAGAGGTCTTGGTGGTGGAAGAAAAGCGCCAGGTCATTGAGTACCAGTTGAAAGAAGAGCTGTACAACTGGCGCCACGACACCCGCCCCAACGTGCTGGGCAAGTTTGACGAGCCCGAAAACGACACCACCGGCGGCGAGTGGAGCCGACCCAACCCAAGTGAAAACTGGCTGCTGCGCGCCAAGGCCGACCTCACCCCCGCCATCATCGCCAAAGCCATCGCCAAACGCTTGAACAAGCTGGGCGTGCCCCCCGACGTGGCGCGGCGCATGGAAGCACGCTTGGCCGTGATTGACGGCCGCGAGCGTGAGCTGCAGGCCCTCACCGTCGACACGGGTGACCGCCCGGCCTGGTTTTGCTCGGGCTGTCCGCACAACACCAGCACCAAGGTGCCCGAGGGCTCGCGCGCGGTGGCTGGCATTGGCTGCCACTACATGTCGGTGTGGATGGACCGCAGCACCAGCACCTTCACACAAATGGGTGGCGAAGGTGTGACGTGGGTGGGCCAGGCACCCTTCACCACCGACCAACACGTGTTTGCCAACCTGGGTGATGGCACTTATTTTCACAGCGGCTCACTCGCCATCCGGCAGTCCATCGCTGCGGGCGTGAACATCACTTACAAGGTGCTCTACAACGACGCAGTGGCCATGACGGGCGGCCAAAAAGTGGGCGAGCGTCCCGAGGGCCACTCGGTGCTTCAAATCATGAAGAGCCTAACGTCGGAAGGGGTCGCCAAGTTGGTGATCGTGACCGACGAGCCCGAGAAGTACGCTGGCGCCACGCTCGAGGCCGGTGTCACCGTTCATCACCGCGACGAACTGGATGCCATCCAACGCCAGCTTCGCGCCATCACCGGCGTGACCGCCATCATTTACGACCAAACCTGCGCCACCGAAAAACGCAGGCGCCGCAAGCGCGGCACCATGGTTGACCCCGAAAAGCGCGTGGTCATCAACGAGTTGGTGTGCGAAGGCTGCGGCGACTGCTCGGTGCAAAGCAATTGCTTGTCGGTTGAGCCTGTTGAAACCGAGTTTGGTCGCAAGCGGCGTATCAACCAAAACACCTGCAACAAGGATTACTCGTGCGTCAAAGGCTTTTGCCCGAGCTTTGTCACCGTCGAAGGGGGGCAGCTCAAAAAGCCCAAGAAGCAAACCCAAGGTGACCTGGCGGCACTGGCCGAACCGCCTCACCCAGTCTTGCCGTCGGCCCAACAAGCCTGGGGCATCGTGGTGGCGGGTGTGGGCGGCACGGGCGTCATCACCATCGGCCAATTGTTGGGCATGGCGGCCCACTTGGAGGGCAAGGGCGTGGTCACGCAGGACGCTGGTGGGCTGGCGCAAAAAGGCGGCGCCACCTGGAGCCACATTCAAATTGCCGACCAACAAAGCGCCATCCACACCACCAAGGTGGACACCGCCAAAGCCGACTTGGTGATTGCCTGCGACGGCATCGTGGGCGCCTCCAAGTACACGATGAGCGTGATGCAGCGCGGCAAAACCTACGTTGCGCTCAACACCCACAGCACGCCCACAGCACGCTTTGTCAGCAACCCCGATTGGCAGTTTCCGGGCGGGCACTGCGAATCGGCCCTGCAAACCAGCGTGGGGGCCGAGCTGTTGGGTGCCTTTGACGCCGAGCAGGCCGCCATCCAGTTGCTGGGCAATTCGATCTACACCAACCCGCT
Source organism: uncultured beta proteobacterium (assembly GCA_963738575.1). Taxonomy (GTDB): domain Bacteria; phylum Pseudomonadota; class Gammaproteobacteria; order Burkholderiales; family Burkholderiaceae_C; genus CAVTWY01. The sequence continues at coordinate 683,430 of CAVTWY010000004.1, read as the reverse complement.
GCTGCTGGGGTATGCGTGGCAGCAAGGCCGCATCCCCCTGTCGCTGCAAGCGCTGCACCGGGCGATGGAGATAAACGGCGTTCAAGTGGACAACAACAAGGCCGCGTTTGCGTGGGGCCGTCAATGTGCGCACAATCTGGCGGCCGTGCAGGCTTTGTTTCAGGCGCAGCAAGTCATCCAGTTTGTCAAAAAGCCGTCGCTGGCTGAAATGGTCAGCAAGCGGGTTGCTTTTCTAACCGATTACCAAAACGCCGCGTACGCCAGCGATTACCAAGATTTTGTCAACACCGTGCGCGCAGCCGAGAGCAAGCTTGGCACCGCCACCCCCCTGACCGACGCCGTGGCCAAGTACCTGTTCAAGGTGATGGCCTACAAAGACGAATACGAAGTGGCGCGGCTGCACACCGACACGGCTTTTACCGAACGCATCGCGTCGATGTTTGAAGGCGACTTCAAACTGGTGCACCACCTGGCCCCGCCCGGTTTGGCCAAGACCAACGACAAGGGCGAGCTTGTCAAACAGCCTTTCAACCCATGGGTTCGCAAAGCATTTGGAGTGCTGGCCAAGATGAAGGGCCTGCGCGGGGGACCGCTCGACTTTTTTGGGAAAACTGAAGAGAGGCGGCACGAGCGGGCTCTGATTGGCGAATACAAATCCTGCATCCAAGGGTTGTTGCCTGCACTCAATGCAAGCAACATAGCGTTGGCCACTGACATCGCGCGCATCCCCGAAGACATTCGAGGCTACGGGCACGTCAAAGCAAAGCACTTGGTGGCGGCGCGGGCCAAGTGGGTGGGTTTGATGGCCCAGTGGAAGGCCCAAGCATCCAAAGCGGCCACCGCGTCAACCGCGCCCCAAACGCACCCCGTCTGAAAGCATCGCGGCCGTGATGACGATGCGCCTTCGATGGGCGGTGGTGCTCATCGCGCTGCTGCCCCTGGTGTTGGCCACTGCGGCTGCCACATGGGTGGTGGCGCAGCGGTCTCAAGTGCTGGCCGAACTGCATTTGGCCGCCGTCGAGCCCGTGTTGCTCGCGTCACGCCGAGCCGAGCTTCAAAGCTTTGTCAACCTAGCGCGCAGCGCCGTGGCCCACGTGGTGCGCGACGGCATGCCTGACGCCAAAGCACAAGCCGAAGCGCTGGCCATCCTGCGGCGCCTGGAGTTCAGCCACGATGGCTACTTTTTTGTTTTTGACTTTGATGGCAACGCCTTGTCTTACACGCGACAACCGCAGCTGCAGGGCCAAAACCTTTTCGCGCTGCAAGACCGTCAAGGCCAGTACCCGATTCAAAAGCTCTTGGCCCAAGCTCGCGCAGGCGGTGGCTACGTTCAATACGAGTGGGCGCGCCCCAGCACGGGCAAGGTCGAAACCAAACTGGGCTACGTGGAGCCCATTGCGGGTTGGGAGTGGATGATCGGGACGGGCACCTACGTTGACGAGCCCGAGGTGGCGCGGCAACGCATCAGCGAGGTCACCACCAAAGCCGTGAGCGAAACGCTCTGGCGCATTGGCGGCATTGCCGTGCTGGCCACCATGGCGGTGGTGGCAGCCGCCTTGCTGATCAACTTCAACGAGCAACGCAAGGCTGACGCCAAAGTGCGTGCCATGGCGGGCCAACTCGTGATGTCGCAAGAGGCCGAGCGGGCGCGTGTGGCACGCGAGCTGCATGACGGCGTGAGCCAATGGCTGGTGTCGGTCAAGTACGTTTTTGAGTCGGCCTTGGAGCGCGCACGCAGCAGTGCCCACACCGAAGCCGCCGTGACCGAAAAACTGGAAGAAGGGGTGGAGCGGCTGCGCGAGGTGTTGGGCGAGGTGCGTCGCATTTCGCACGACTTGCGCCCCGCCCTGCTCGACGACTTGGGGCTGGCGGGCGCGGTGGAACATCTCGCCAGCACCTGGGGCCAGCGCAGCGGCGTGCACGTGGCGCTGCGCAACGAGGTGCACGACTCGCTGCCCGAGGCTGTCAGCACCGCCCTCTTTCGCGTGGCGCAAGAGGCGCTGGGCAATGTGGAAAGCCACGCGCAGGCGCAGCATGTTCAATTGCGGCTGATGCGCGGCCAGTCGATGCAAATCCTGGAGGTGGAGGACGATGGCCAAGGCTTCAACGCTGACGCGGTGATGCGCGGGCCGCGCACGGGCCTGGGGCTGACGCACATGCGCGAGCGCATCGAGTCGCTGGGCGGCTACTTTCGCATCGACAGCAGCAGCGGTGGCACCATGATGCACGCGGCCTTGCCCACGACGGTCTAGCGCCATGCAAGCAGCCTCGACAGGCACAGACAGCCACCCGGTTCACATCATGCTGGTGGACGACCACCCCCTGGTGCGAGATGGCCTGCGCGCGCGCCTTAGCGCGGTGCCAGGCTTTCGCGTGGTGGCCGAAGTGGGCAGTGCCGATGAGGCGTTGCAGGTGGTCACGCGACCGGCAATCAATGCCGTGCCCATCGACCTGGTGCTGATGGACATCAGCATGCGTGGCCTCAACGGCATCGAGGCCACGCGGGCCCTTCGCACCACGCGCCCCGCCCTGCGGGTGCTGATGCTGACGATGTTGGACTCGCGAGAGTCCATGCGCGCCGCCCTGGAGGCCGGGGCTTGCGGCTACCTGCTGAAGGACTGCCCCGCCGAAGAAATTGTCGACGCCATCCGCGCAGCGATGCGTGGGCAAACGCTGGTGCCCGAGGCGTTGTCGCGCGCCAGCGAAGGGGCAGTGGCTGCGTCTCCAACGTCTGCGGCAGCGCTAACACCTCGGGAGCGAGACGTGCTGGCCCTGATCGCCCAAGGCCTTTCCAGCCGAGACATCGGCGAGCGGCTGTCCATGGGTGTGCGCACGGTAGAAACCCACCGCATGCATTTGCGACGCAAGCTCGGCGCGTCCAGCGCCGCTGCATTGGTGTTGCTTGCTGCTGATCGACGTTGGCAGCCCTAGCCCAGGCTGTTCGCCTTCCATGGCTACCGTTTTACAAACGGCATGGTTGCAGGCGATGCCTAGCATCGGTGCGGGCGCAGATACGAACCGCGCAGGACACCCATCCGTTCACGGGGCTGCACCGAGGTGTTCCCCAAAGGGTTAGTCGAGTTTGCCCGCCGTTAGTCTGACCTATTCGAGCATCTTCTTCGTTTCGTCGTGCATGGATATCGTTGGTGTCGCGTTGCCACTGTGAGGCAGCGGCTGCGGATTTGAGCGGCTTGTCCCCGGTTGAGTTTCACGCTCACGAGGTTGCGATCAGAGGCGCCGCTTTTTTTGATCATCACGGCCCCCGCCAAACCGCCTACAAGTTGGAATTGCGCGAACGCGTGGAGTCGTGAAGAATGGCTACCTATGGATTCCTACCCACGGCAATAAAAGACCACCCGTGTGCACAAAAGGCTTTAGGTAGCAATTTGCGTGGGACATCCACATCTCGTTATGGTGCACACGAGCGCTCAGCTTCTGCGGCCACACGAAGGTATGGCGAAAAATCTGGCTGTGTGCTAGGCTCTTGCCATGAATTTTGAGTGGGACGATGGTAAAAACTCGGCCAACCTCGCCAAGCACCGCGTCGGATTCTTCGAAGCCCAGTTAGCGTTCGCTGATCCGTACCGCGTCATCGCCCGAGATCTCAGTCACAGCAAGGTCGAAGAACGCTACTACTGCTTTGGCAAGGTGCAGGGAGGCATTCTCACGGTGCGTTTCACCTACCGAGGTGGCGTAGTTCGAATCATTGGCGCCGGATATTGGCGCAAGGGAAAGGCAGTCTATGAAAAAGAAAATCACCTACACGAATGAGCCAATGGGTGACATCGAGATCGTTTCAGACTTTTTGCCGCGACCTGCAGAGCTGGCGTTTCGCGAGGAGGGCGTCAAGGTCACGCTAGCCCTTAGTAAAAAGAGTGTGGAGTTTTTTAAGTTCGAGGCCTCGAAACATCAGACTCAATACCAAAGAATGATCCGGCGTCTCTTGGATGCGTATGTCGAGGCGCAGGAGGAGCGCCCCATAACTGGTCGCTCAAGTCGGACGTCCCGCAAGCGGGCCGCCGTTTAGCTTAAACGTTCAGACTGTGCAATCATCGTGTTCATGGCCATCAGCGGCGACAGCAGGCCCAGCTACACGCACATTGCCAAGTTCGTGCGCGAGGTGGGTGCGATGAATCAGCTCAATAAACAGGTTTTTACACAATCTCGTTGGCCGTCATAAGTTGCGCTCAACTCGAGAGTCAAAATGCCCGCTGCTGCCATCGAGATCCACGCCTTGTCACCCGCTCGGCTTGGGGACTTCATGAGGTTCTTCGAGGGCGAAGCGTTCAGCGACAACCCGAAGTGGTCCTCTTGCTACTGCCAGTGCTTCTACGAAGATCATTCGAAGGTCACGTGGGCCACGCGAAAGGCTGCGGAGAACCGCGAGTGCGCGAGCCAACGCATCGCTCGAGGTGAAATGCAAGGCCTTTTAGCCTATAGCTCGGGCCAGGTGGTCGGTTGGTGCAATGCGGCGCCGCGCCGCCTACTTCACGCCCTCGACGCTGAACCCATTGCTAATCAGGGGCAGGTCGGCACGATCCTCTGCTTCCTGGTGGCGCCCAGCGCACGGGGCCGTGGCGTCGCAACGGCTCTACTCAACGCCGCGTGCGAACATTTCAGAGCTCAAGGTCTCCAACAGGCCGAGGCAAATCCGCGTCCGAATGCCAAAGGAACTGCCGAGAACCACTTTGGCCCGCTGGCCATGTACCTTGCGGCAGGCTTCACTGAGAGCCGCACGGACAGCGACGGAAGTATCTGGGTGGGCAAGGAACTGAAACGTCATTGTCAAGCCTGACCATTTTCGCCTCGTGGAGGGGTCAGAGGATCTGAATGACTGTCAGTTCGGGCGAGGCCCCTGCATGCCCGCCGTCGGCCGTCTCCGTAGGAACACGCAAGCGGAAAACCCTATGTTGCGCAGCCAGACTAGGCTTCACAGTCCTGCATTGAGCAAACCGCGTTGAGGCCACTCACCCTCAAACCCTTTTCACCCCCAGGAGACTGCATGAAATCCATCGTCGACAAGGCCCCTCGCCGCAAGTTTTTGAAGGCTGCCACCACCTCCGTTGTGGCCACCACTGCCTTGGCGGCACCGGCCATCAGCCGGGCGCAAACGGTTAACTTCCGCTTCCAAAGCACATGGCCCGCCAAAGACATCTTTCACGAGTACGCCAACGACTTTGCCAAAAAAGTCAACGACATGGCCGGTGGCCGCCTCAAGATCGAGGTGCTGCCTTCGGGCTCAGTCGTTCCTGCATTCCAGCTGCTTGACGCCGTCAACAAAGGCACGCTTGATGGCGGCCATGGTGTCTTGGCCTACCACTACGGCAAAAACACTGCCTTGGCCCTGTGGGGTTCGGGCCCCGCGTACGGCATGGACCCCAACATGGTGCTGGCTTGGCACTACTACGGTGGCGGCAAGGCCCTGCTCGAAGAAATCTACAAGTCGCTGTCTATCGACGTGACTTCGTTTGTGTACGGCCCGATGCCCACCCAGCCGCTGGGATGGTTCAAAAAGCCCATCGCGCGTGTGGAAGACCTCAAAGGCCTGAAGTACCGCACTGTGGGCCTGGCCGTTGACGTGTTCAAAGAACTGGGTGTGGCCGTGAACCCGCTGCCGGGTGGCGAGATCGTCCCCGCGCTCGACCGTGGCCTGATCGACGCTGCCGAGTTCAACAACGCCAGCTCCGACAAGCTGCTTGGGTTCCCCGACGTGGTCAAAAACTGCATGTTGCAGAGCTTCCACCAAAGTGGCGAGCAGTTTGAGATCTTGTTCAACAAGACCAAGTACAACGCCCTGCCAGCCGAACTCAAAGCCGTGATCGACTACGCCGTGCAGGCCGCCAGCTCCGACATGAGCTGGAAGGCCATCGAGCGCAACTCGGCCGACTACATCGAGCTGAAGAAGGCCAAGATCAACTTCTACAAAACGCCAGACGCCATCTTGCGTGCGCAGTTGGCTGCGTGGGACAAAGTAACGGCGGCCAAGTCGGCTGACAACCCTTTGTTCAAGAAGGTGTTGGCATCGCAGAAGGCCTTTGCCGAGCGCGCTGGCCAATGGCAAAACGACTACACAGTCGACTTCAAAATGGCCTGGAACCACTACTTCCGCGCCAAAAAGGCCTAATCGTCTGCACCCAGGGTGCACCAGCACCCCCAAGTTGACGAGCGGCCGCCGGACATCTCCGGCGGCCGTTTTTTTTGCACGCAGACATGGGCGCACCTGCAGCCCCGCGTTGGCGTCGCCCATGGACGATGGATACCCGATGAAAAAGCTCCTACTTTTGGTGGACCGCACGTCCACATGGCTCGGTCAAGCCTTCGCTTGGCTGATCGTGCTGCTGACGCTGATGATCACGTGGGAGGTGTTTTCGCGCTACGTGCTTAACACGCCGCACGACTGGAACCTGGACGCGCAGATCATGCAGTACGGCACCATCTTCATGATGGCGGGTGCCTACACGCTCAGCAAAAACGGCCACGTGCGTGGCGACGTGCTCTACGGCTTTTTTGAGCCACGCACCCAAGCCACGTGGGACTTGATCTTGTACATCCTCTTTTTCTTGCCAGGCATCGTGGCACTCACCTGGGCCGGCTGGACATTTGCCAACGAATCGCTGGCCATCCGCGAAAGCACCTTCTCAGCCACACCGCTGCCGCTGTACCCCTTCAAGTTCATCATCCCATTGGCTGGCGGCATGCTGCTGCTGCAAGGCTTTGTCGAAATCATTCGCTGCATCCAGTGCATCCGCGACGGCGTTTGGCCGTCACGCGAGCACGACGTGGAAGAGGTGGACGTTGACAAACTCCGCGAGATGGTGAAAGCCGAGGACATCACGGGCTTGGCCACGCCAGCCGCATCGGCCACCGCCCAAGGAGCCAAGCCATGAAGATCCGCAAAGAACTCTGGTTTGGCTTCATTTTGATGGCCCTCATCATCGCCGGCACGGCGGTGATGTTGCTCTCGGCCAAAACACTCGTCACCGGCCACCTCGGGCTGATGATGTTGGCGTTGGTGGTCGTGGCCATCATGCTGGGCTTTCCCACGGCCTTCACACTGATGGGCATGGGCATGATCTTCACGTGGCTGGCGTACGACCGCAGCATCGACAAGACACTCACACTCATGGTGCAGTCGGCTTTCAAGGTGATGGGCAACGACGTGCTCATCTCGATCCCGCTGTTTGTTTTCATGGGCTACTTGGTCGAGCGCGCCAACTTGATCGACAAGCTGTTCAAGAGTTTGCACTTGGCGATGGCGCGCGTGCCGGGGTCGCTGGCCGTTGCCACGCTCTTCACCTGTGCGGTGTTTGCCACTGCGACTGGCATCGTGGGGGCCGTGGTGACGCTGATGGGTTTGTTGGCGTTGCCTCAAATGCTCAAAGGCGGCTACGACGTTCGCGTATCAGCCGGTGCCATCACCGCGGGTGGTTGCTTGGGCATCCTCATCCCGCCGTCGGTGATGTTGATCGTTTACGGCGCCACGGCCGGTGTGTCGGTCGTCAAGCTCTACGCCGGCGCCTTCTTTCCTGGTTTGATGCTGGCGGGGCTGTACGTGCTTTACGTCGTCGTGCTGGCCACCATCAAGCCGCACCTGATGCCACCCTTGTCGGCCGAGGCCCGCAAAGTACCCCTCTCTGAGACCCTGCGGCGCATCGCACAAACCACCCAGAAACGCGCACTGCCAGGCTTGTTGGGCGCTTTGCGCATGCCGTCACTGTCCACCTTGCGCTCTCAAACCTTGGGGCAGTTGGGTGTGGCCTTGTTGCCGCTGCTGTTTGTGGCGGTTGTGGCTGGCCTTGCATGGCACAGCAGCACCAAACCTGTGGTCGTGGACGCTGCCCCGGCAGGCATGGAGTCGATGAACACAGGCAGCGGTGACGCATCGCCCGCCAGCCCTGGTTTGACAAGCCTGTCAGAACCCCAAGAGGGCCTGAAAGAGCCCGGCGGCAACAGCGATGTCAAAGAGCCACCCGGCGCAAGCAGCGACGCCAAAGAGCCACCGGGCGCCGCCGCACCGGTTGCCGAAGCCGCCAATCCCAGCGAACCGACCCCCAGCAGTGCCGCAGCCACGCCGATGGAGCGCACGCCCGTAACGTCCAACTACTGGATCGGTTTGGGCGTGGGCGCTTTGGCTTTGATCGGCTTTTACGCCATCCTGACCTTCGAGCGGCTAGAGATCTTCAAGATGCTGCTCACCAGCTTCTTCCCGCTGGTGGTGATGATCTTGGCGGTGCTGGGCTCGATCGTCTTCGGCCTGGCCACGCCCACCGAGGCGGCTGCAGTGGGCGCCTTTGGCGGCTACTTGCTGGCGGCCATTTACTCGGTGATTGGCAAACGTGCCCCGGGCGAACGCCTGTACATCTTCTTGGTTTGGCTGCTGCTTTGGGCGCCCGCCCTTGCGGCCATCGGCTGGTTCATCCTGCATGACCAAGGCGTGGTGTCGTTGGCGGTCACGCCGGCGTTTGGCATCCTGGCTGGCCTGGGCGTGGCCCTGTGGGCGCTGTTGGCCTTCAAACAAGCGCGCTTGCAAACCGAGGTGCGTGAGTCGGTGTTCTTGACAGCCAAGACCAGTGCCATGGTGTGCTGGTTGTTTGTGGGCTCGGCCATCTTCTCGGCAGCTTTTGCCTTGTTGGGCGGGCAGGACCTGGTTGAGAAGTGGGTGCTGTCGATGAACCTGTCCAAGACAGAGTTTTTGATCCTCTCGCAGGTCATCATCTTCATCCTGGGCTGGCCACTGGAGTGGACCGAGATCATCGTGATCTTCATGCCCATCTTCATTCCGCTGCTGGACAAATTTGGGGTGGACCCCCTCTTCTTCGGTTTGTTGGTGGCCCTGAACCTGCAAACAGCCTTCTTGAGCCCACCCGTGGCGATGGCGGCGTTTTACCTGAAAGGGGTGAGCCCACCGCACGTGACGCTCAATCAGATTTTTGTCGGCATGCTGCCCTTCATGGGCATTCAAGTCATCGCCATCGTTTTGCTTTACGTGTTCCCGGCCATTGGCATGTGGTTGCCGTCGGTGCTTTACAAGTGATGAGGCCAGTCTTTTGTGTAAATCGCAGCCTTCATTACTTTTGATGATGCGCGGTTGAGCAAGATTTGGCACCCTCGCCAGCAGCGAGAGGAAAAGCGCTGCGCGCAAACAAGGGCTTAGCGGCCGGGAGGCCAAGTGCCAACCGCTGCCCCACAAAAACAAGCGCGCTGCAAAAAAGGCCGGCAGGCCGCCCCCTTGGGGCCTGCCGGTTCTTTTTTGCACGAACGGGTCGCCCCCCAAAACAAGGCCGCGTGTAACGTCTTGCTTCGTCCGTGGGGTATGCGGTTGCGCCGATTCCAACAACTTGTGGTGACCCCCCTGCACGGGGGTTTGTAGGGAGGCCGCGCGGTCACTACCATCGCGGCACTTCTTCTGCACACCACCATGAACCAACAACGCTTTGTCCAGTCGGCCTTCCTCTTGTTCACCCTTGTGGTGATGGGGCTGCAGGCATTGATGGCTTGAGGCACCGCCCAAGAAGCTGCTGATTCGGCGCACAGCCGTCTGCAACCCAATGAAGGGCCTTGAAGGCCCTTTTTTCATGGTGTAACTGATTCTGCTTGGCACGGGGGGCGGCTTGGCACTCCCAACCTCGCGACTGCCCCCAACCGGCGCATTTCGTCGGCCCCACCGGCACCCCGTCGTTTGGCGCGTGCAACGAGCAGCGTCGGCCACTAAAGTTGCGGCCTTGAACACAACGCCTGGCGTGACCTTTTATGTGGGCATCCAAAGACTTCAGCACCCAACTGCGCGACATTTACACGGCGTTGACGCGCGCCTTTCACCGCTACGCCACGTGGCTTGTTGGCATCACGTGGAAGCGCTTTATTTTGTTGTCAGTGCTGCTGATGATCATGGTGGGCATCCTGCAGTCGATGCCGCCCTTCACGTGGAAAACCACCGAAACCATCGTTGACAGCAGCCAACCTTCTAGCAGTGGCCAAAACAAGGTCGCGGGCGCCCGCAAAGAAAAGAACAAAGAGCCGCTGATCAAGGTTGAAACCAACAAAGAAGACGACAACGTCAACATCACCATTGGTGGTGTCAAGATTTTGGCCACCAAAAACGCCGACAAAAACTACGACTTTGACGTGGTTGATGCCGAAAGCAGCGCAAAAGGCAAAGCGCCCTCGGCCTTGCCCCCCGCTGCGCCAGCAGCTCCTGCAGCTCCTGCAGCTCCTGCAGCTCCTGCAGCGCCAGCAGCTCCCGCAAAGCCAGCAACACCCGCCACCCCGGCCGCACCCACCGCACCCCAAAACGCTGACCGCGCCGTTGCCCAAACGCCCGCCAACGTTGATGTGGCAGTAACAACGTCCGCGGACGCAGCCAACCCCGAAAGCGTGCGAGACGCCATCAAAGAGATTCGTGCCAACGTGGCCGAAGCCATCAGCGACGCCCGCAGGGCCGCCCGCGACAGCGGCAGCAACCCCACCCGCGTCCGCCACACCACCACGTCGATGGGTGAGGCGTTGCCCGAAATGGCATTCTTTTGGATCTTGGCGTCGGCCATGATCAAGGGCACTTACAAAGGCCAACTGCGTGCCGAAGCCAAAGCCGCTGTCGCCACCGAAACGGCCGAAGCCGAAACCCTCAAGCGCCAGGTGGTGGAGGCGCGCATGGCGGCTATGCAAGCGCAGGTCGAGCCGCACTTCTTGTTCAACACCTTGGCATCGATCGATCACCTGATCGAAACCGACCCGCCGCGTGCCAGCAAGATGCAAAAGAACCTCATCGCACTGCTGCGTGCCAGCATGCCCACCATGCGAGAGGCCAGCAGCAGCGGCCTGCGCGACTTGGGCGGAGAGCTGGCCGTCATTCGCCCCTACCTTGAGATTTTGAAGGTGCGCATGGAAGATCGTCTGGATGCCCACATCGATGTGCCCGACGGTTTGAAGTCAGCCGCGTTCCCGCCCATGATGTTGCAAAGCCTGGTTGAAAACGCCATCAAGCACGGCCTGGAGCCCAAAGCCGAAGGTGGGCAGTTGAACATCAAGGCCGAGATCATGCACGGCCGCTTGGTGGTCAGCGTGCGCGACACGGGGCTCGGGTTTGGCCGCGCCGCCACGGCAGGCACGGGTGTGGGGCTGAGCAACATCCGAGAGCGGCTCAGCTTGCTTTACGGTGACCAGGGCAAGTTGCTTGTCACCGCCAACGAGCCAAGCGGCACGATGGTGTCCATCACCGTGCCCTACCGCAGCCTCGACCAACAAGCATGACACCAGCCCCACAGCTTTCACCGGAGCTCTCCATGGCCGCCCTCCATCAACGACAAACCCGTCGCGTCACAGCCTGGCTGATCATGGCCACCTTGGTGGTATCAGTGATATGGCTGATGCAGGCCACCCAAGTCATCGCACCCCTTGAAGTGTTGATGGACGGTGACGATGTGTTCGGCGTTGACTCCCAAAGCTGGGGCGAGCGCTTCGCCATCATGCTGGCCTTGGCCGCGTGTGCACTTGTGGCGGTGCTGGTGTTGGGCATGGTGTTGCCCATGGTGGCCTTGCTGATCGCGCTGGCCGTGGTGGTGGCCGTGTTGGCGGGCGTGGGGTTGCCGGTGCTGTTGGTGGTGGCATTGATTGCGCTGCTGCTGTCACCGCTGTTGCTGGTGGTGTGGATCGTGTGGAAAATACTCACATGACCTCACCCAGCTCACCCCCGCGCGCCATCATTGCCGACGACGAACGCTTGATGCGCGAACAGCTTCGCGCGCGCTTGGCCGAGGTGTGGCCCGAGCTCAGCATCGTGGCCGAGGCCAAAAACGGCCAAGAGGCGGTTAGCCTGGTGACAGAGCACCACCCCGACTTGGTGTTTCTGGACATCCGCATGCCCGGCATGACGGGCATTGAAGCTGCGCGAGCCATTGCCCAACTGCCCGACGACGAACACACCTTGCCCCACATCGTGTTCATCACCGCTTACGACGAATACGCGGTGCAAGCCTTTGAGCAAGGCGTGGCCGATTACGTGCTTAAGCCCGCCGAGCGTGATCGCTTGGCGCTGACGGTGGGCCGTCTGCGCGAGCGCATGGCGGGTGCGCAAGCTGATGGCGCGGAGCCTGCCACCAAACCGTTGCAGCAACTGCTGCATCAACTGGCACGTGGCGCCAACCCGGCGGTGGGCTACCTGCAGTGGATTCAGGCCAGCGTGGGCAGCAGCATCCAGATGATTCCGGTGGACGAGGTGCTGTTTTTTATCAGCGACGAAAAGTACACCCGGGTGCAAACCGCGCAAGTTGAAGCGCTGATTCGCAAGCCCATCAAAGAGCTTGTGGACGAGCTTGACCCCAACCTGTTTTGGCAGATCCACCGCAGTACGCTCGTCAACGCGCGGGCCATCGGCGCGGTGGTGCGAGACCTGCGTGGCAGGCAAATCGTGTCGGTCAAGGGCCACGTGCAAAAGCTCGAGGTAAGCCGCAGCTACATCGGGTTGTTCAAGGGCATGTAGCGCAAAGGCCGTGCGCTGCGTCAAGCAGCGTCACGTCAAGCTGCGCAAAAGCGCGAAGCGCTCAAGGGCGCGTGGCCGCTGGGGATTTCTTGGCACTTTCCGCCTCAGCGTCCGCCGTGGCCACTTTGGCCGCCAGTTGCGCGCGCAGCGCCGCCAGCTTGGCCTTGGGGTCCATGCGCACCTGGGTTTCGTCGAGCTTCATCTCGGCGATGAAGCGGCTGGGCATAACGGCCACCGTTTCACGCCCCCGTTTGCGCCGCTTCAAGGTGCTGACAGCCAGCGTTTGCCGTGCCCGCGTGATGCCCACGTACATCAGGCGCCGCTCCTCTTCCAAGCGCTCGGGCGTGATCGGGTTGGCCTCGGTGGCAAAGGGCAAGGCACCTTCGTTGACGCCCGCCAACACCACGTGCATCCACTCCAAGCCTTTGGCCGCGTGCAGGGTCGACAAGGTGACGGCGTCGCTGTCGTCGCCGCGTTCGGCCAGGCTGGCGATGATGCTGATGGTTTGCGCCACGTCCATCACGCTGCGCTCGCCCCCCACTTCGTCGGCGTTGGCGCAGCGTGTGGCCATCCATTCCACAAAGTCGAGCACGTTGCTCCAGCGCGCGGCGGCCAGCTTTTCACTGTCTTCGCTGTCGTGCAGGTACTGCTCGAAGCCCAGGGCTTTGAGCCAGTCGAGCAAAAACTTCAATGCGGCTTCGCGGCCCACGGCGTGGCGTGCACGCAGCTCCAAATCGTTCACCTCGCGCCCAAAGTCGTGCAGTGATTCCACCGCGCGCTTGGGCAACACGGCTGCCAGGCTTGGTGAAAAAAGCGCTTCAAACAAGCTAACTTTTGACTTGCCCGCAAACTCGCCCAGCACCGCCAGCGTTTGGTGGCCAATGCCGCGCTTGGGGGTGGTGGCGGCGCGCAAAAAGGCAGGGTCGTCGTCGTTGTTGAAGAGCATGCGCATCCAGGCGCTCAAATCACGAATCTCGGCCCGGTCAAAAAAGCTCTGGCCCCCCGACACCTTGTAGGGCAACTGCGCCGCGCGCAGCTTTTGCTCAAAAACGCGCGACTGGTGGTTGGCGCGGTAAAGGACGGCAAAGTCGGCAAACTTGACGGCGCCACCCTCGGCGCGTTTTGCCTGGATAAACGACACCGCACGCTCGGCCTCATGCTCTTCGCTGTCGCACGACACCACCCTCACCGGTTCGCCTTCGCCGTACTCGCTCCACAACTTCTTTTCAAACAGCTTGGGGTTGGACGCAATCACGTGGTTGGCGGCGCGAAGGATGGACCCCGTGGAGCGGTAGTTTTGCTCCAGCGCCACCACCTTGAGTTGGGGCCAGTCGTCTTTCAGGCGCTTGAGGTTGTCCAGCGTGGCGCCGCGCCAGCCGTAAATACTTTGGTCGTCGTCACCCACCGCCGTGAAGTGGCCGCGCTTGCGGTCGTCGGCGTTGTCCACCAGCACCTTGAGCAAGTCGTACTGCACCGCGTTGGTGTCTTGCATCTCGTCCACCAGCACGTGGTCAAAGCGGTGGCGCCAGTCGTCGCGCGCCTCGGGCACGCGTGTCACCATGGCCAGGGGCATCAAGATCAAGTCGTCAAAGTCAACGGCTTGGTAAGCGTTGAGGCGCTCGGTGTAGCGCTGCATCACGCGCGCCGCCACTTGTTCGTCTGCGTTGGTGGCTGCCGCGCTGGCTTGCTCGGCGCTCAAGCCTTGGTTCTTCCATGCGCTGATGGCCCACTGCCAGCGGCGCGCCAAGGCTGCGTCAGTCGTGCCGCCCGCATCACGCATGACGGCCAGCGTGTCGTCGCTGTCCATGATCGAGAAGCGCGGCTTCAGGCCCACACACTCGCCACTTTCGCGCAGCATGCGCACCCCCAGCGAGTGAAAGGTGCTGATGGCCACGTTTTTGGCTTCGCGCTTGCCTACCAGTGCGGTGACGCGCTCGCGCATCTCACGCGCCGCCTTGTTGGTAAAGGTGATGGCAGCGATGCGCTCGCCTGCAACACCTGCGTTAAGCAAGCGCGCAATCTTGTACGAGATGACGCGCGTTTTGCCCGAGCCGGCACCCGCGATCACAAGGCAGGGGCCCTGCGTGTGGTGCACGGCTTCGAGTTGAGCGGGGTTGAGCGTGTCTTGCATCGGGGGTTCGGGTTGGGGTGGCGATCATAGGGCCTCCAACCTGGCATCCATCCATCACAAACCTATGGTATGAACCGTTCATGACCGAACCCATCACGCACCCCGGATTGACGCGCCGCGCCGCGCTGGCCACTACGCTGGTAACCCTCGCAAACCCCGCGCTGGTGCAACACGCCCGCGCCGCCGATGTGCAGCGCTTCGGCTTGGGGGTGGCATCTGGCCAGCCGCGGCCCGACAGGATGGTGCTGTGGACGCGGCTGACGGGCGACAACCTGCCCGATGAGGTGCGCGTGCGGTGGGAGCTGTCGCACGATGAGGCGTTTGCGCAACTGGCCGCGCGTGGCACTTACCAAGCAGAAGCGTCATGGGCGCACAGCGTGCACGCCGAGCCCACGGGGCTGGACGCTGGGCGCTGGTATTGGTATCGCTTCACAGCGCTGGGGCAGCGCAGCGTGGTGGGTCGCACGCGCACGGCGCCAGCACCCGACGCGCCAGCAACCCTTCGCTTGGCCATTGCCAGCTGCCAGCGGTATGACAACGCGCACTTTGCCGCTTGGCGGCACCTCTGCACCCAAAGCCTTGACGGTGTGGCCTTTTTGGGCGACTACATCTACGAGGGCGGTTCGCCCACCAGCGCCATGCGGCCCCACACGGGTGGCCCGGCGCTGACGCTTGAAACCTACCGCGAAAGGTACGCACAATACAAAAGTGATGCGTCCTTGCAAGCCGCTCACGCCGCCTGCCCCTGGTGGATGATCTGGGACGACCACGAGGTGGAAAACGATTACGCCGACACCCAAAGCCAAACCCTGGCCGACAAGTTTGTGCTGCGCCGGGCGGCCGCTTATCAAGCCTACTGGGAGCACATGCCCTTCACCATGGCGCAGCGCCCTCGCAGGGCCGACATGCGCATCGTCGACCGCTTTCAGTGGGGGCGCTTGGCCACCATGCATTTGCTTGACACGCGCCAGCACCGTGACTATCAAGCCTGCCCCCACCCGGGGCGCGGGGGCAGCAACACCGTGCGCGCTGCCGATTGCGCAGCGCTGGCCGACCCGTCCCGCAGCCTGCTGGGGCGAGAGCAAGAGCGCTGGTTGGCCGATGGGTGGGACACCAAGCGCCCGTGGAACCTGGTGGCGCAACAAACGTTGATGGCGCGCTTTTCGTGGCGTGACCCCAGCACCGACCCCACCTACTGGACCGACGGCTGGGACGGCTACCCTGCCGCGCGCCAACGCCTCTTGGACGGCGTGGCCCAGCGCAAACTAGGCGGCGTGGTGGTGCTTGGCGGAGACGTTCACACCCATTACGTCAGTTCGCTCAAGAGCAACTTTGACGACCCCCAAAGCGCCACGCTGGCCAGCGAGTTTTGTGGCACATCCATCAGCAGCCGGTCACAACCGCAACATCAGATCGACGCCGCGCGTGCCTTCAATCCGCACGTTCACCTGGGGCGCGGCGACAAGCGCGGCGCCATCGTGTTTGACGTGAGCCCCAAGACCTTGCGTGCCACCTTGTTGGCAGTGGAGGATGCGCGGCAGCCCGACAGCCCTGTGTCAACCTTGGCGTCGTTTGTGGTCGAGGCAGGGGCGCCGGGCCCGCAGGTCGCTTGAGGGACAATCCCGCGACCTGCCATGCAAGCCGTCTTCAACGTCACCCTTCCCTTTTTCGCTTTGGTGCTTTGCGGTTGGCTTGCGGCGCGCGCGCGCATCCTGCCCGAGTCGGCCATCCCGGGCCTCAACGCCTTTGTGCTGTACTTTGCGCTGCCGTGTTTGTTGTTTCGCTTAGGCATGACAACCCCCATCGTCGAGCTGCTCAACCCGGCGGTGTTGCTGCTGTGGCTAGCGTGTGCGGTGTTGATTGCGCTGTTTACGATCGCCATCACGCGCTCTGCCACGCTCGACCTTAAAAACGCCGCCTTTGGCGCCTTGGTGGCTTCGTTCCCCAACACCGGCTTCATGGGCGTGCCTCTGCTGGTGGCGTTGCTGGGGCCACAAGCTGCGGGGCCGGTCATTTGCGCGATCTTGGTCGACATGGTCTTCACGTCGTCGATGTGCTTGGGCATTGCGCAGGGTCAGGGCGTGGGTGAACAAGGGGCGCGTGTGGCAGTGGTTCGGGCGCTTAAGGGTGCCATGTCCAACCCCATGCCGTGGGCGATTATGGCGGGCGCAGCGTGTTCTGCGGCTTCGTTCAAGCTAACAGGCCCGGTGTACGGCGTGGTGTCGATGCTGGCCGATGCGGCAAGCCCTGTGGCCTTGTTCACCATCGGTGCGGTGCTTTGGCGTGCAGGCCAGCACACGCACACGCGCACGCCCATGGCGCAGGTGGCGCCCGTGGTGTTCATCAAATTGGTGGTGCACCCGTTGACAGTTTTTATGCTGGGTGCGGCGGCACGCAAATTGGGGGCACCGTTGTCACCCCTGACGATGACGGTGCTCACCCTTGCTGCTGCATTGCCCAGTGCCAGCAACGTGTCGTTGTTGGCCGAGCGTTACGGTGCCGACAACGGCCGTGT
Source organism: uncultured beta proteobacterium (assembly GCA_963738575.1). Classification (GTDB taxonomy): domain Bacteria; phylum Pseudomonadota; class Gammaproteobacteria; order Burkholderiales; family Burkholderiaceae_C; genus CAVTWY01. The sequence continues at coordinate 666,306 of CAVTWY010000004.1, read as the reverse complement.
GGCGCGCATTATTTTGGGCTCCACCGCCTTGGCATTTGTGACATTTTCTTTCTTGGCGTGGCTTTTTGACGTGCAACCTCGTGTTTGAACAGTTCTTTACACGGCACGCGTCACCGCACAGTACGCGGCTTGCGTTGAACATGGCGAAACTCTGTTGATCTCACCAAGGAGCCCCGTCATGAAATTTGTTTCTCTTGCTGCCCTGGCCGCGTTGGTTGCCGCCGCTGCGGCACCAGCGGCCGCGCAAGTCACCGTCACCATCAACCAACCTGGCGTGTACGGCCGCGTGGTGTTGGGCTCACTGCCTGTGCCACCCTTGCTGTTGCCTCAACCCGTGTTGGTTCGTCACTCACGTGTGGCGATGCAGGCCCAGCCCGTGTACATGTACGTACCACCCGGCCACGCCAAACATTGGCACAAGCACTGCAACCGCTACAACGCGTGCACGCAGCAGGTGTACTTTGTGCAAGAGCGCTGGGTGCAAGACCGGTATGCGCAGCGGCACCACGACGCTCGCCGGCCATCGCATGCGCGGGGTCATGGCAACGGTCATGGTCATGGTCACGGACACAACAAAGCAACGCCGGTCTACGTGCAGCGCTAGCAGGCTCTTTAAATCCCAGGACGGGTCGCGGCTAAGCGTGCGGGCGGAGTCCACCCGCCGAGTCAACCCTATCAAGCGGTGTTAAATCGCCAGCGGGTCCACATCCACCGCAAAGCGAATCACACCTTTGTGCTGCGAGCGCAGCGCTTGCAAGCCTTCATGCCACTGCGTGAGCAAGCGCTGCAAGTTGGCGCGCGACGGCGACTCGAGCAGCATTTGCATGCGCTCGACGTCGGCCACGCGGGCCACGTGCAGGGGCACGGGTGGGTACACCGTCACGCCGTTGGCCGCGGGCAGCGCCAACGCTACTTCGGCGGCAGCTTTTAAGAATGCATCGGCCGCATCCGCCGTTCTGGCATCGGCGCGCAGCAGGGCCAAGCTGGTGTGCGGCGGCAGGCCGGCTTGTTGACGCTCTTGCAATTGCGACGCTGCAAACGCGTCAAAGTTGTGCGTGCGCAGCGCGGCAAACAGGGGGTGCTGCGGGTGCCAGGTTTGCACCCACATCTCACTGCTGGCCGCTTGTGCGGCGTCGCGCCCAGCGCGGCCAGCGGCTTGCATCAAGAGCGCAAACAAGCGCTCGGGGGCGCGAAAGTCGCTGGTGAATAAGGCGCCGTCGGGCTCCACGGCCGCCACCAGTGTGATGCGCCGAAAGTCGTGTCCCTTGGCCACCATCTGCGTGCCCACCAGCACGTCCACTTCACCCGCGTGCACAGCCGCCAATTGGGCCTCCAGGGCGCCTTGACGGCGCACGGTATCGGCGTCGATGCGCGCAATTCTGGCGCCGGGCAGTGCCAGCGCCAATTGCTCCTCCAACCTTTGGGTGCCACGGCCAATGCCGCCCAAGTCCAGGTCACCGCAGGTGGGGCAGGCTTTGGGAACGCGCGTGGTCCAGCCACAATGATGGCAGCGCAAGGTACGGTCTGATTTGTGAAACACCCTCCAGGCGCTGCAATGGCTGCAATCACTCTTCCAGCCACACGAGGTGCAATGCAACACGGGCGTGTAGCCGCGGCGGTTGAGCAGCACCAGCGACTGCTCGCCGCGCGCCAAGCGCTCGCGCATCGCGTCCAGCAACGGCGGAGCCAGGGGCGATTGCCGCTGCACCTCGCGCGGGATGTTGTTCATGTCCACAATGCGCACGCGTGGCAGCACCCCGGCGCCGATGCGCGCTTGCATCGGCACGCGCAGGTAGCGCCCCTCATCGGCGCGCCGCCACGACTCGAGTGACGGTGTTGCCGACCCCAGCACCACCGGGATGCCTTCGTTCTGCCCCCGGTACACCGCCAAGTCGCGCGCCGAGTAACGCGCACCTTCTTGCTGTTTGAACGATGGGTCGTGCTCTTCGTCCACGACGATGAGCCCCAGCGTTGGCATCGACGCAAACACCGCCATGCGCGTGCCCAGCACCAAGCGCGCCAACCCCAGGTGCGCCGCCAGCCAATGCTGGGTGCGCTGTGCCGGCGTCAGGCCACTGTGCAGGGTGGCCATGCGGTGGTTGGCAAAACGCGCCGCAAAGCGCGACTCGAGCTGCGGCGTCAGGTTGATCTCGGGCACCATCACCAACACCTGCTTGCCTGCCAGCAGCGCCTGCTCGGCTGCGCGCAGGTACACCTCGGTTTTGCCACTGCCGGTGACGCCGTAGAGCAAGGTGGTGCCTTGGTGGGCTGACATCGCGTCTAGCGCGCTTTGTTGTTCGAGTGTGAGTTCGGGGCGGTGGGGCTCGGCTGTCGTAGGCGCTGTGGTGCCGGTGCTTCCGCCATCGTCGGCAACCGCAATCGCAGCCGCTGCCCCGCGCCGCTTTGCCTTGCGCTCGTCCAAGCCCGCAGGCTCCTTGGGCAACAGTTTGCGCACTGCTCGCTCCAACTGCGCATCGTCCATCGCCCGGATTTGTGGCGGCAGCGTGGAAAGCGCCAGTTCACCCGTACCGCGCTGGTAATAGGCGGCCGCAAAGCTCACCAATTGGCGCCACGCGGGCGACAACGGCGGCAAAAACGTGGCGGCACTGGCAATTGCCTTGAGCGCGACGCCCGGCGCCACGGGTGCATCGCTATCGGCCGCAGCAGCGTCCCAGCTGATGGCACGAACCGTCCGCTTGCCCAGTGGCACACAAATCAATGTCCCGTGTAAAAGTGACTGCTCACTTAAAAACGTCAAAACATCGTGCAGCGCACCGTGCTTGGGCAGCTCTACCGCAGCCTGGATGGTGGTTGGCAGGGCAGCTTCAGCCACCTGCCAGATCCCTCGTTTGCGCTACCAACCATTCAAAAAGCGCTGTAAGTTGATGATCGGGAAAGACAAATTGAGTCATCCACTGTTTCTGTGCATAACTTTGTGAAGATCCTGGATGCGAGTGCGCTAAGCCCATGATTTGGAAGGAGTTGTCACAATTTGCACAATCCTGAGTCACATCGTTTTCATCAATAAAATCAAATACTTGCGACGTGGCTCTGGGCTAGCATGCGATCCTAACCCCCCACCTAGGTGTGCAGTTTGTCGCACCTCATTTTTTGGGGATAAGTCAAGCCATAAGCGCTCACTTACACCGCTGCGTGGCTTTGATAAAGCTTTTGTGACAGCCAGCCTGGTGGCTTTCCACCAAGCATCAAGTTATGCATCCGTCACGATTGACCAGGGTAGGCGTGCACGGCCTCCACCAGTGCCGCCACCGTCTCGGGCGGGGTGAACTGCGAAATGCCGTGCCCCAGGTTGAAGATGTGGCCCGGCCCCGTGCCGTAGTCGTCCAGCACCCGGCGCACCTCAGTACGCACGGCGTCAACGCCGCCAAACAAAACCAGGGGGTCGAGGTTGCCTTGCAGGGCTACCTTGTTGTCGGTGCGTCGGCGCGCGTCTTTGAGCCCCACGGTCCAGTCCAGGCCCACCACGTCGGCCCCGCACTGGGCGATTTCTTCCAGCCAGGTGCCACCGCCTTTCGTGAATACGATGACCGGGATGCGCGCCCCGCCTTGCTCGCGCTTCAACTGGGCCACCACCTGGCGCGTGTAGTCCAGGCTGAAGGTCTGAAACGCTTGGTTGGCCAGGGCACCGCCCCAGCTGTCAAAAATCATCACCGCCTGTGCGCCCGCATCAATTTGCGCGTTGAGGTAAGCCGCCACGGTTTGGGCGTTGACCTTCAGGATGTGGTGCAGCAAATCAGGCCGCGCGTACAGCATGGTTTTGGTCAAGCGCCAGTCGTCACTGCCCGAGCCCTCCACCATGTAGCAGGCCAAGGTCCAGGGGCTGCCCGAAAACCCGATCAAAGGCACGCGCCCGTCCAGCGCCTTGCGGATCGACGACACCGCGTCAAACACGTAGCGCAACTTGTTCAAGTCGGGCACCACCAACTGGCGCACGGCCGTCTCGTCACGCAGCGGGTGGCTGAAGCGCGGGCCCTCCCCGGTGGCAAAGCTCAACCCCAAACCCATGGCGTCGGGCACCGTCAAGATGTCCGAGAACAAAATCGCAGCGTCAAACGCGTAGCGATCCAGAGGCTGCAACGTCACCTCGGTGGCGTAGGCGGGGTTGGTCGCCAACCCCATGAAACTGCCGGCGCGCTCGCGCGTGGCGCGGTACTCGGGCAGGTATCGGCCCGCCTGGCGCATCAACCACACGGGGGTAGCGTCCACGGGTTGGCGAAAACAGGCACGCAAAAAGCGATCGTTCTTCAAAGGGGTTTGTGTCATGCGCCCCATTATCAATGGGCCACGTGCCCTGGCTAACCCGCGCAAGGCCACGCACCACCGGCAAGGTCACCCACCGCCATTCACCGCCGTCAATCACCGCGCCTATGATGCCCAGACCTTGCACCCCCTCACCATGACGTCCAAGCCCTTGATCCTCATCGTCGAAGACGAACCAGGCATAGCTGACACCTTGCAGTACGCCTTGCGCACCGAGGGTTTTGAGCCGCAGTGGTGCGCCACCGGACAAGCGGCACTCAAAGTCACTGGGCGAACGTGAGCCCGCGCTGGTGTTGCTGGACGTGGGGCTACCCGACATCAATGGCTTTGAGCTGTACAAGCGCCTGCGCCAGACCTGCGAAGCGCCGGTGATGTTCTTGACAGCCCGTGGTGACGAGATCGACCGCGTGGTGGGGTTGGAGCTGGGCGCCGACGACTACGTGACCAAACCGTTTTCGCCACGCGAGGTGGTGGCGCGGGTGCGCTCGGTGTTGCGACGTGCGGCGCGCCCGGCTCTATCGGCCGTAGCGGCCGTAGCGGCCGATGCAACATCAAACACCTTCGCCACCAACACGCGCACGCCGTTTGCCGTGGACGAAGGCCGCCGCTTGGTGCGCTACTACGGCCACAGCTTGGAGTTATCGCGCTACGAATACGGCCTGCTTAAAACCCTGGTGGCGCGCCCCGGATTCGTCTTCACGCGCGACCGCCTGCTGGAGCTGGTGTGGGACGACGCCACCGAGAGCCTGGATCGCACCGTGGACGCGCACGTTAAAACACTGCGCGCCAAACTCAAGTTGGTGGCCCCCACGCTCGAGCCGATTCGCACCCATCGTGGCACCGGCTACGCCTTGGCCGAAGACTTGCCAAGCACGCAGCCTTAGTGTTCTCGGGCGCTACCCATGCCGCTCTTTGAGTGCGTTAACAAACTGTGAACCAAGGCCGCAACCGACTCTTCATCGGGCTGGTGCTGGCCTACGCACTGGGCGTGGGTCTGCTGCTGTACCAACTGCTGAAGGACATCGACCCGCGTTACCGCGAATCGGCCGAAGAATCTCTGGTGGAAGTGGCGCACGTGATGGCCACGCTGCTGGAGCAACAATCCCCCGACGACGCCACCATCGACGTGAGTGTGCTCGAGCCCCTGTTTAAAAGCGCCTACGCACGCAACACCGGCGCCACCATTTTTGGGTTTGACAAAGACAGCGTGGAGCTGCGCCTGTACGTGGTCGACCAAAAAGGCATCGTGCTGTTTGACGCGCTCGACCGCCACGTGGGCGAAGACTATTCGCGCTGGCGCGACGTGCGCCTGACGCTCAAGGGCGAGTACGGCGCGCGCACCTCGCCCGACGTGGACGACGACCCTAACACCTCGGTGATGTACGTGGGCGCGCCCATCCGCTTGGGCAACCAGATTGCCGGCGTCGTCACGGCCGGCAAGCCCGTGCACACCCTCAACCAGTTCATCCAGGCCGCCCGCCGCAAAACCCTGGTGGTGGGCCTCACGTCAGCGGCCGCTGCGCTGCTGTTGATGCTGCTGCTGTTGGTGTGGCTGGCGCGCCCCTTTGGTTTGGTGCGCGACTACCTGCAGTACGTCCGCACGCAGCGCACCTTCAGCCTGCCGCGCCTGTCGCGCCGCGCCGTGGCCACCATCGGCGCGGCTTACGACGAAATGCGCGACGCCCTGGCTGGCCGCAACGTGGTGGCCGACTACGTGCAAAACCTAACCCACGAGCTCAAGAGCCCCCTGTCGGCTATCCGTGGCGCTGCCGAACTGCTGCATGAGCCCACCATGCCCGAGGCCGATCGCACCAAGTTCTTGGACAACATCACGCGCGAAACGCATCGCATGCAAGAAACCGTGGACCGCATGATGGAGCTGGCGTCGCTGGAATCTAGGCGCTCACTGGCCCAAGCGCAACCCACCGCCCTGCGACCGCTGCTGGAAGAGCTTGCCCACAGCGCGCAAGCCGCAGGCGCCACCCGCGCGCTGGTGGTGGACACCGATTTGTCCCGCGACGCCATGGTGCAGGCCGACGCCTACCTGCTGCGCCGCGCCGTGGCCAACCTGCTGGACAACGCGCGCGATTTTTCGCCCGATGGTGGCCACATCAGCTTCACCCTGGCCATCGACCCCAAAACCGCCACCATCACCGTGCGCGACCAAGGCCCCGGCATCCCCGACTTTGCCAGCCACAAGGTGTTTGACAAGTTTTACTCGCTGGCCAGACCTAACTCACAAAAGAAAAGCACAGGCCTGGGCCTGCCTTTTGTCAAAGAAGTGATCGCCCTGCACGACGGGCAGGTAACACTGGCCAACGCCGACGGCGGTGGCGCCATCGCCACCGTCACGCTGCCGCGCTGCGACTAGCCCCGCAGCGCCCTGTGGCGCCCCACCCGCCTCAGGGGTGTCACGCCCGCCCCTTCACCCAGACTTCACAAATCTCCCCGCAGGCTTCGCAAAGCCTTCCAACCCCCCTCACAAGCGCGCGCCATCCTTCAACCCACACCGCAAACCGCGGCAGGTTGTCCCGAAGGAGAAACGTTCATGCGCTTGACCAAAGAAGCCTCATCGCACCGGCACCCAGCCTGGGGCCGTCCGGGGTTTGGCCCCGTCATCACCCCCACCGTCACGCCCGTGCTCACGCGCTACGTGCCGATGCGCCCACTCACCAACACCGGGCGCACGCTGGTGGCGGCCGCGCTGGCGCTGTTCAGCGCGTTGCTGCTGGTGCTGTGGTCACCCGACGCCTTGGCCGACGACATCGAGGCACGCCGCGCCGAGAGCCCGTACTTTCACATCAAAGACGGCGACCCGAGTGTGGACCAGTTGCCGCTTAAATCCACGCGGGTGGACGTGCGCATCGCCGGTGTGATTGCCGACGTCACCGTGACACAGCAATACCGCAACGAGGGCACGCGGCCGATTGAAGCAAAGTATGTCTTCCCCGCCGCCACAGGCGCGGCCGTGCACGCCATGAACGTGCGCATCGGTGACCGCCTGCTGACCGCGCAGATCCGAGAAAAGCAACGCGCCCGCATCGAGTACGAGACCGCCAAGCGCGAAGGCAAAACCGGTGCCCTGCTGGAGCAAGAGCGCCCCAACGTGTTTCAAATGAACGTCGCCAACATCCTGCCGGGCGACCAGTTGGCGGTGGAGCTGCGCTACACCGAGCTGATTGCACCCAACCAAGGCCGCTACCAATTCATGTTCCCCACGGTGGTGGGCCCGCGCTACCACTCGCCGCAGGCCACTGCCAAATTTCCGTCCATGCCATTCTTGAGGGCCGACGAGCCGAGCAAGACCGCGTTTGACATGCACGTGCAATTTGCGTCGCCGCTGCCGGTGAGCGAGCTGCGGTCGCCGTCGCACGGCATCGAGATCAGCAATGACGGCCGCGCCGACGCCAAAATCGAGCTGGCCGACGACGCCGAGGCGCGCAACAACCGCGACTTCATCCTCGACTACCGCCTGGCCGGTGAGCGCACCGCCACGGGCCTGACCTTGTACAAGGGCACGACCGAGAACTTCTTCCTGGCGCTGGTGGAGCCCCCCAAGGCCATCCCGGTGGAGCAAATCAACCCGCGTGAATACATCTTTGTGGTGGACATCTCGGGCTCGATGCACGGCTACCCGCTGCAAACGTCCAAGGCGTTGCTGCGCAACCTCATCGGCAACCTGCGACCCAGCGACACCTTCAACGTGTTGCTGTTCTCCGGCAGCGCCGAGATGCTCAACCCCACCCCGGTGCCGGCGTCACGCGCCAACATCGAGCGCGCCATCCACACCATCGACCAACAGCGCGGGGGTGGCAGCACCGAAATCGTCCCCGCCCTCAAGCGCATTGCCGCCCTGCCCAAAAACAAAGACGTGTCACGCAGCGTGATCGTGGTCACCGACGGCTACGTGACGGTGGAGCAAGAGGTGTTTGCCTTGGTGCGCAAAAACCTGGGCAACAGCAACGTGTTTGCCTTTGGCATCGGTCACTCGGTCAACCGCCACCTGATCGAAGGCATTGCCCGCGCCGGCCAGGGCGAGGCCTTTGTGGTGACCAAGCCCGAACACGCCGCCACCCAGGCCGAGCGCCTGCGCAAGATGATCGACTCACCCGTGTTGACCCACGTGAAGGCGCGCTTTGAAGGCCTGGACGTGTACGACCTCGAGCCCAGCGCCGCCCTGCCTGACGTGTTGGGTGGCCGCCCGGTGGTGATTTTTGGCAAATGGCGTGGTGACCCCGTGGGCCAGTTGGTGCTCGAAGGCCACGCCGCCAACGGCACCCACCAAGACGTGGTGCCCGTGGGCAACCCCGACAGCCAAGCCGTGGCCCTGCAACACCTGTGGGCGCGCCATCGCATTGCACAACTGTCTGACCAAGAAGCCCTGGACGGTGGCACCACCAAACGTGAAGCCATTCTGGCGCTCGGCCTGCAATACAACCTGCTGACGCAGTACACCAGCTTTCTGGCGGTGGACAAAGTGGTGCGCACCACCGAGGCCGCCACCCCGGTGAACCAACCGTCACCCATGCCCAAAGAGGTTAGCAACCTGGCCATTGGCACCCAAGTGCCCAGCACGCCCGAGCCCGGCACGTGGCTGGCGATGTTGTTGGTGGGTGGGTTGATGTGGGGGGTGATGCGTCGCCGTGCCGAAGCAGTGCCGCAAACAGCAGGCGCCGCTGACACCACTGGGCCTGCTTGAGATCCACCACCAAACGCCAAGTAGCAACTGCCTGCAATCAACCCAAACCACGCCCATGGCAACCTTCAACAACCCCACGATGGCGCTGCCCACGCTCGCCTCGCGCAGCAACCAAGGCAGCGGCACCAGCATGGCAGCCATGGCGTGGCTCGGCGCGCAAACCCTAGCGCTGTGGCCCCATGCCCACTGGGCATGGCAGCGGGTAACCGATGGCTCTGACGACCCCCTGGGCGTGGTGGCTGCAGCATTCATCGTGGCCACCGTGGTGCACCAACGCCACGCCCTGCGGCAAACGCCCCAGGTGGCGTGGTTGGTGGGCGCGGTGGTGCTCACGTTGCTGGCCACGGCCGCCCACTTGGCGTGGCCGCCCCTGCCCGCCGCCATGCTCGCCGCCCTGGGGCTTGCGTGTGGCCTTGCTGCGTGGTTGCCCACCAGCGTGCCACGCGCGCCCATGGCCGGGCTGGCGTTGTTGGCCTTGCCGTTGATCTCGTCGCTGCAGTATTACGTGGGCTACCCACTTCGTTTGTTAACGGCTCAGTTAAGCGCATGGGGCTTGCAGGTGATGGGTGTGGACGCGACTCGCCAGGGTGCATCCATGATGGTGAACGGCCAGTGGGTGGTGGTGGACGCCCCGTGCTCGGGCGTGCAGATGGTGTGGATGGCGTACTTTGCCGCCTGCGCCGCAGCCACCCTGGGCGGCCTGCGCGACGCCACGTTTTTGCGCCGCTTGCCCATGGTGGGTGCGTTGGTGTTGCTGGGCAACGCCGTGCGCAACACGGTGCTGGTGGCCCTTGAAGCCCGCCCCCAAGGTTTAACCAGCACCACCCACGAAGCCATCGGCTTGGGGGTGCTTGCCGCCGTCATCGTGGCCGTGTTGCTTTGCATGAAACCAGGAGACAAACCCCGTGAACACCTTGCTGCTTAAAAGCACCGGGCGCAAGTTGCTGCTGCGCCTGCCCTTCACCGCTCAAAACGCGGGCCTTCACCATGGCGCCAACGTCAACCACAATCGCGCCGTGCGCTGGCTGTCGCTTGCCCTGATTGCCTGCGCCTTGGCACCGCTTGTCAAGCTTGCCGCAGCCCCGCGCGTGCCCACCACCGCCGCCGCCAAGGCAGCACCCGAGTGGCCACAAACGTGGGAGGGTCAAGCCATTCGCCCACTCGCCACCACGACGGTCGAGCAACGCTTTGCGGCGCGGTTTCCGGGCGCCATCGCGCGCTTTGCCGACGAACAAGACCGCGTGCTGGTGCTGCGCCACGTCACGCAGCCCACCCGCATGCTGCACCCCGCCACCGACTGCTTCAAAGGCCTGGGGTTTCGCATCAGCAACACGCGGCTCGAGCGCATGGCCACCACGCCGGTGCCGCAAGAAGCGCCCGACACCACGCAACAACCCGCGCAACTCAAACGCTGCTTTGAGGCCGAACGCGACGGCGAAAGGCTGCGTGTTTGCGAGCGTATCGTGGGCGACGATGGCAGTGCCTTCACCGACGCGTCAGCGTGGTTTTGGGCGGCGTCGCTGGGGCAAAGCCGCGGGCCTTGGCAAGCCATAACTGAGGTGGAGGCACTGTGAACGCTATCAACAACACTGCGCACGGTGCAACGCAGCCACCCGCACAACAACCCGATGGGCACGTGGCGCCGACACCTTTTAAGCATGCCCTGCGACGCGCACTGTTGACCACCAGCGTGGTGCTAGTCACCGCCTTGATCGTGGCAGCCGCCTTGGGCGCCGTGGCCTGGCGCGCCCTGGCCCCCATGCAAGGCGACTGGACTCACACCGTGCGCCTGGGGCCCTTCACCCGCGCCGTTAGCGTACCTGTGCTGCTGCGCTGGGGCACGCACCCCTTGGTGTTGCCGCTGCTCAACAACCGCCGCGTCAACACCCGCGCCGGCACCTGGCTGCTGCAAACCACCACCGGCGGCAACCTGCACGCCACCTGCGCCCCCTGTGTGCTGCGACTGCCGGCCCTGGGCCCCGCACCCACCACCCTCAACAGCGTGGTGCTGGACGCCATGCGGGGCGAGCCCGAAGCGTGGCTCGGCACCATCACCTTGGGCACCCACACACAAAGTGTGTCCAGCGACGCACCCACCTACCCAGCCATCGTTGCGTGGCAAGCCAAGCTCGGTCGCCACGGCTTGCAGCTCAAAGCGTCACTGCCGCCCACGCCGGTGGCGTCGATCATCGACGTGATGGGCACTGCGGTGCCCGAGGCTCAAACAGCCAACGTGCAAGGCACCTTTGCCTTTGAAGCACGCGGCGTGCTCAATGCCCAAGGCTTGGTGCAATGGCGCGTCAAACCGGCGCTGGACGGCGTGGTGGTGACGGGCCTGGGCACCGAAGCCCTGGCCACCGCCGAGCCCCCCACCCAGTGCACCCGCGCCAACGCCATCAACCCCACGCGCGTCGAAGGCTGGCTGCCCCGCGCCGTGGTGGCCGCCGAAGACCAACGATTTTTTGAACACCCAGGCTACGACCTGGACGAAGTGATGTCGTCCTGGACCCGCAACCAACAACCCGGCACCCACACCCGCGGCGCCAGCACCATCACCCAACAACTGGCCAAAATGGTCTACACCGGCGACCAACGCAGCGCCGCCCGCAAAGTGCGCGAATGGCTCTACGCCGTCGAGATGGAGCGCACCCTGGGCAAAGGCCGCATCCTGCAGCTCTACCTCGCTATCGCACCGTGGGGCGGCAACGTCTGCGGCGGCGACATGGCTGCACGCCGCTACCTGCGCAAACCAAGCCTTGCCTTGGCGCCACACGAGGCCGCCTGGCTCGCCAGCCTGCTGGCCGCACCCGACGCGCAACTTGCACGGGCCAAGCAGCAAGGGCGCATCGATCATGAGCGTGTGGCGCGGGTGATTGAGGGGTATCGGCCAATGCCCAAGGCGCAGCGGGTGCTGTGGGTTGGGGCGGCGAAGACGTGGGAGCCGAATTTGGAGGGGGCGCTGCGGTCGAGAATGGACTTAAAGCTCACGGGGTTGGGGATGTGGCAGTGAGCACTACTCGGCGAACACTCATGGCCGTAGCGTCAACGATCGCCGCCATGAACGCCCTTCATCAACAATTCGTCTAGGAACTCGGCCTTCGAATCGCCCGAGTACGCAAAGACCATGGTATGACGCAGGATGAGTTGGCTGCGCAGCTGGGCGTGGCCCAACCACCCAAGACCATGCAGCAATTCGTCTCTCACATGCTCGATACCGCGCTGATCCCGGTCAAACGCTGACACGCACAAACCCTATGCCCACCGGTTCAGAAACCCCTACGCTCCTTCCGCGCATCGAGAGCCGCGTCGTCGTTTTGCGCGGCCTGCGCTTGATGATCGACGCCGACCTCGCCGCGCTCTACGGCGTGACGACCAAGCGGCTAAACGAGCAGGTCAAGCGCAACGCAGATCGATTCCCCCGCGACTTCATGTTCAAGCTGACCCCTCACGAGAAGGCCGAGGTGGTCGCAAATTGCGACCACCTCGCCAAGCTGAAGTTCTCCAAGGTGCTGCCCCACGCCTTCACCGAGCACGGCGCCATTCAGGCAGCCAATGTGCTGGCTTCCCCTCAGGCGGTGGAGATGGGGATTTTTGTGGTGCGGGCGTTTGTGCGCATGCGCGAGATGGCCGCCGTGCACTCCGATCTGGCCAAGCGGCTGAGCGAGCTGGAGCAGAAGACCGAAGGGCTGGCGCTGACGCATGACACCTTCAGTCGCAATACCCGCAATCAGCTCAGGGCCCTTATCGAGGCGCTTAACCAGCTCATGGTGCCGCCAGATCCACCCAAGCGGCCTATCGGGTTCGTCAACCCTGAGGACAAGCGCAGCAATAAAACCTAAGGGGCAGCATGCAAGATGGGAATTGTTCAGGTCCAACTACCTCGCCATCGCCCCCTGGGGTGGCAACGTCTGTGGCGGTGACCTGCCCCCAAGTCGCCCGCCATCACCTGCGCAAACCCAGCCGCGCCCTCAAGCAATCGGAATCCAAAACAGGACGTTTGCCGACTTCTACAAGTTGAGGTTCACTGGCGAATACGGCAAGAAGTCGAGTACTTCATTCGACAACATGGACGACGACATTCAGTTCTGACCGGGGCAGACAACTCCAGACACGAGTCAAATCAACAACTTAGCGAGCAACGGACCAAGTCTCAATCGACAGAAATGGGGCTGTGCGCGGCGACAAACAGTTGAAAAATCAAGGACTTACCTTTCCCCAGACCAAGTACACAACCCAGCACCTCGGATAGTGCAACAGCTAATACGCGGACAATCAGGTTCATAGCAACCGAAAGTCCGAACGCATGGATGCGCGCATCGCCTCTCACGCAGCTGCCGCCTACGATCCCTTAAAGCACTTCAGTCGCAACTGCGCGTTCGTGAAGCTCATAGCGATGCTAATTTGGCGCTTGCCGTTGATTCTCTTGGCATCTTCTGGACCAGTTCACTGGATCGGGCGGGGCGCAGGATGGTGGTAGTTTTGTATTCGTCAAGCCTGTCAGCTCCGCTATCTCGCTACTGCCGCAAACGCGACCTAACCCTTTGAGCGCCACTGACGGGCCACCACGCCCGGACACACGGTAGGTTGTACATTTTGGCCTGATCGGTCCCGGCGTTCCGCCTGACTCTCACGTTTAAGCCGCCGCTTTTGCGGACCATCGCTCAAAAGTTCACCATGACCTCCGCAACGATCAAGCTCTTCCTTCCGCACGGTGATGCGCGCCGACTTCGAGTTGGCGAGGTATCAAATTGGACGGGCAAGGCGCTCGCTGCTCCCCGTACGGAGCTGGAGGAATTGCTGGCCCGAGACGAACTGGAAAGTTCTGGCATCTACTTTCTACTGGGTGTTGATCCTGACTCGGGCGGCAGCCTCGCCTACATCGGCGAGGCTGAAGTCATTCGAGACCGACTAAAGCAGCACAAGGCCAAGGACTTCTGGACTTCGGTCGTCGTGTTTGTCAGCAAGGACGAGAATCTGACCAAGGCCCACGTTCGCTACTTGGAGAACCGCCTACTCCACGAGGCAAAGACCGTTGGGCGCTATTCGCTTGAGAATGCAAATTCAAGCAACCCCAAGCTTCCCGAGTCAGATCGAGAGGATATGGAGGTCTACCTGACTCGCATTCGGCAGGTCTTGCCCGTGCTCGGCTCGGATCTGTTGTCACCCATCTCCGGCTCAACGAAGCCGGCTCACCCGCAGCCCCAGCTCACCTGCAAGATCAAGAACGCCGTCGCAACTGGGAGGCGAACTGAGGCGGGTTTTGTAGTCTTCGCCAAATCAAGTGCCGTGCTTGCCGTTCGGCCTTCAGCGGAAACGCAATACCCGAACACCATCGCGCTGCGTCAGCGCCTGATTCAAGACAAGACACTCATCGAGCAAGACGGGCTCTATGTCTTCACGAAGGACGTCGAGTTCAGCAGCCCGAGTGCCGCTGCCGCAGTTGTGCATGGAGGTAGCGCCAATGGCCTCATTGCGTGGAAAGACAAGAATGGCAAGTCACTCAAGGAACTTGAAGAAGTTTGACGCCGTGGTCAACCGAGCATGCAATGGTTGGCCGCTTACCACAAACCGTGATCCGCGAAGCAGATGACCACTGCGTATCGAATCCTCGAAGTCGACCCCCAGTGCGATGACGCGCTCACGCTTCTTCGCGATGCCGCAGCAGAAGCGAGCGCTTTGTACCCTGAGTTTCAAGTTCCCAACGCCCCTCGTCCAACCAACCATCCCAATCCACCCCGCGGCATTTACTTGATGGCCTACTTGAATGGTGAACCGATCGGGATGGCGGCGCATCGCCCCTTCGACGACCACACCACGGAAGTGCGGAGGATGTTTGTAAAACGAATAGCGCGCCGTGTTGGCGTCGCACGCGCATTGCTGCACAGCATTGAAGCTCACGCCAAGTCGGCCGGCTTCACCTGCCTTGTTCTTGAGACAGGCAATCGACAGTCGGCTGCGATGACACTCTATGAACAATTCGGTTTCGCGCGTACCGACCCGTTTGGGGTCTACAAGGACGATCCGACAAGCGTCTGCTTCAAGAAGGTGATTCATGGCTAGCCTGCGACGACCCAAGCACCCCAACCCTAATGAATTCACCCAACCCAAACCCCGCCCCCCAGGTGCAGACTTTGCAGACTTCTGCTGCGACCTGCTCGGCAGCTTGGGCGATGTACACGCCAAGCGCATGTTTCTGGGGTGGGGTTTGAGCGTGGATGGCCTGACGGTGGCTGTGATTGCCTACAACGCGCTCTACCTCAAAGCCCATGCCACGACGCTGCCGCAGTTTGCAGCCGCCGGCTGCCAGGTGTTTGAGCACGAATCCAAAGGCATCAAGCGGCGGATGCAGTACTACACGGCGCCCGAGGCTGCGTTGGAGTCGCGCGCTGCGATGCAACCGTGGGCGGCGTTGGCGATGCAGGCAGCGGTGGCGGCGCGCAAGCCGGCCCGGGTGGTGCGGCCTCGGGCGGCAGCAAGTAAAGCTGTGGCGAAAGCGAAGCCGCGCCAGCCCAGCAGCGGGTAGTTGCGGCGGTGCCTAAAGCGCCAGTTGATTGGTGCGCGGGGTTTAGCAAGCTGCTGGGCCATGAAAGAGGGACGGCGCACATCGTCGGCTACCTGCACGGCGTCGTCCCGCGCGGCTCCGTCAACGCGCTGAAGCAAAAAACACAAGGCGCCTTGCGGCGCCCTGGGTCGTAGAAGTGATGGCCTGAACCGAAGACGCTTTGAGCGCCAACGGTGCAACGGTACTTACAGCACGCGAATCGAAGCTTCGCCGTACTGCGCCAAGCCCAAACGAACCGCTTCACGCGCTTCGCTGGCCACTTGGGCACGGGTCACGGGCGCTGCGTCGGCCTTGAGCGCTGGCAACACGCGTGACACTTCGCCAAACAAGATGCGGCCTTGCGCAACCGCTTGCACAGCCTCAGCGTGCACCGCTTGACGCGTGGCGCCGCTGGTGCTTTGCACAACGGGGGTTTCGATCGTGGCTTCTTGCGCCATGGCGGCGCTGGCGCCAAAAGACGTAACAAGCACGGTGGCAACAGTAGCGATGAGGTTCTTGGTGTTCATGGTGGTATCTCCGGGTGGTTGTGCAGTGCAAGCACTGCGGGGGGGGTTAGAAGACATGCCTTGTTGTTGATGGCATGGAGAGAACTTTAAAAACCCAAAATCACATCCAACCGACGCTTGAATGACAAATTTGTCATCGTCGGGCTTTTCGCTTCGGGCGTTGTGTTGACGGTTGAGGAAGCCAGCAGCGTTTTGTTGGCGCTGTCGTTCCAGCAAGAAACCGCGTTGGGCTGATTTGCTGTCTCGGCCATAGAAGAGGCTGCGTCGCGGGGCGCGGCGCACGCCGTCAGACCGACCACGAGCGGGATGAGCACAAATCGGCCCAAGCACTGCGGCAGTTTGGAGTGGGTGGTCATGATGGGTGCCTTTCAGGTTGGTGCACGAGGGTGCGTTGTCGATGAGTCGACTGTCCACC
Organism: uncultured beta proteobacterium; assembly: GCA_963738575.1. GTDB lineage: Bacteria > Pseudomonadota > Gammaproteobacteria > Burkholderiales > Burkholderiaceae_C > CAVTWY01. The sequence continues at coordinate 649,843 of CAVTWY010000004.1, read as the reverse complement.
GATGGCCCATTCATGTCCTTGGCCGTGCGCCCAAGCGTTGCTAAACGTCCTGAAGGCATAAAACCACGAGCTTCGCCTCGTCTTTATCAGCATGACGGCGTTTCCGGAAATGGGTTGCTACAAGCGCACTGAAGCAAGGCAATGGCGAGGCCGTGTTTGCTGCTGGACTTGGCCAATTCATAGGCATAGGATGGGCCTGTCGGCACCGCCAGTCATGATGCAATGACCGTGACTTGTGGGCCAACAGTCCCTTCGTTTTAACGGTGTTTCGTACAGGAGGTGAGCCATGCCACTACTTGAAAACGATCTTCGGGAAGTCCAGTCTCGCGTGATGCGGATGTTCATGGACACAATCAAGACGTTCGAAATGATCGAAGAGAACGCCGATGGCATCTACGGTGATAGCGCATCAGTTGTCCGCGCCGCCATCAAAGAGTGCCTTGATGACTTTGTACGCAGACCTGGGGTTGCGGGTGAAGTTCATCCTGAGACATTGATCTACCAAGCGACGCGACAGAGCTTGCAGGCGGTCGGGTTCTACGGTGCCCAACTGAGCGTCAAAGAAGCGCAGGTAACCCGAGCGAACGCCACGTTGCGCGAGAGCTTTGCAAGGGGCGCTCGCCGCTTTTGGAACAAGCCGTTCAAAAAGTGGGTCGACATCATCAACAATTTTCTGGGGAGTCTGATACCCGCCACTGGACTCGGTGAAGCACTGAAAGAGCTGAAGGATTGCTTGCGCGACGAGTTGCCAGATGACGACAAAAATAGCCACAGCACCCCGTGTTGAAAGCTGACCTTGGGGCATCAGCCAAACGAACTCACCAATCGAAGCAACAGCCCCGTGGTAATGATGGAGGCCAAGGCAGCAGAGATGCGAAGGGTGAGAGAGGTGGTCATGATGGGCGGCTTTCTGGTTGGTGCACCGGCGGTGCGTTGTCGATGAGTTGACTGTCCGCCGATGCGCGATTCATGTCCTTGGCCGCGCACCCAAGCATTGCTAATCGTTCTGAATGCGCAATTCCATGCGCCGCGCTTGGGGCTAGCGACCCGCATCGTTCGAGCTCGAGCCCTTGACGTTATTCACGCGACGCGTTATTATTTTTCTGTGACCATAAAGAGCTTCAAGTGCAAGGTGACCGAAGCCCTGTTTCGAGGCGAGCGTGTGCGTCGGTGGGTCAACGTCGAACGCCCAGCGCTGCGAAAGCTCGAACAGCTCGACTGGTCTTCAGTTTTGGAGGACCTTCGGATTCCTCCCGGGAATCAACTTGAAGCCCTCAAAGGGGCCCGCAAGGGCCAGCACAGCATTCGCGTCAATGACCAATGGCGTGTGTGCTTCGTGTGGACGTCTGAAGGTCCCAAGGACGTTGAAATTGTTGACTACCACTGAAGGATCGGCCTGATGCCTACCGTTGCCCCCGTCTCCCCTGGCGAAATGCTCGACGAGGAATTCCTCAAGCCCTTGGGTCTCTCCAAATATCGTCTTGCCAAGGACATTGGCGTGCCTGCCCAGCGAATTGGCGACATTGTTGCGGGCAAGCGTTCAATCACGGCCGATACAGACCTTCGTCTTTGCCGGTACTTCGGGCTCAGTGACGGTTGGTGGCTTCGTGGCCAAGTTAACTATGACACGGCCATCGCACGCGAGGCCATGGGTGAAGCTCTGGCACGCATTGGTCGGTGCGAGCTGCTATCTAGATAAACAGCAGGGGCGCTTTTCAAAGGGCTCACCCCATGAACGTTATGGCCGCCACCACTTTGACGACGGCGCCAACAAGAGGTCAGCCAAACGAACTCACCAAACGAAGCACCAGCCCCGTGGTGACGATAGAGGCCAAGGCTGCCGAGATGCGAAGGGTGAGAGAGGTGGTCATGATGGGCGGCTTTCTGGTTGGTGCACCGGCGGTGCGTTGTCGATGAGTCGACTGTCCGCCGATGCGCCATTCATGTCCTTGGCCGCACGCCCAAGCATTGCTAATCGTTCTGAATCCGCAAGACCGTGCGCTGCACGGGGCCACAGGGCGAGCAGCCCCCGGTCGTGCTCCTCACGGGCCTTGCGTCAGGCCCAGGAGGCGCTGCGCTTCGTCCATGTCGGCACAAGGCGCGCCTGACAAGGGCTTGCTGCAGACCCGTTGCAGCAAGGCTGCGGCACGGCTGCTTTCGCCGCGCTCCAGCCACAGCGCGGCCAAGCTTGTCGCGGCGCGCAGCTCCCACGACCGGGCGCCCTGCACTTGGGCCAGGTCGAGGGCCTGCTGGTAGGCACCTTCGACAACGGACGTTTTGATGCCGGGTATCAAGCGCTGCACGTCGCCCAGGATGCGCCACACCTCGCAGGCCAGCCACTGCTCGGCGGTGGCATCTTGATGGCGCTGCGCCTCGCGCAGCACGGCCTGCGCACGGTCGAGATCTCCGTTAGCTGCTAGGGTCCGTGCTTCGACGATCGACACCAACGGCAGCAAAAACCGCGTGCCGGTGGCCTGGAGCATGGTGCGCCCCAGCGTCACGCCGTCCAATGCCTGACGCGCTTTTCCATGGGCCAAGTCCACCCACGCACGCAGGCACGTTGCAAAGCCATGCCACATCTGAAACCCGTGTTGCGCAGTGAAGGCGGTGGCTTCATCGGTGCGCTGTTCAAACTCGTCTGGCCATTGCGAAAGCCCCGCCAACAAGGCACCAAACACCAAGGGTTGTGCTTGCGACGGTGTGTGGCTTGACGCACGCGCCAGTTGGATGCCCTGGTGCCACAGGCTGGCAGCCCCCAGGCGGTCGCCCGTGCACCACAACCCCAGCGCCCCATAGCAGCGCGCCACGCCGCGCGGGTCGTGCCCGAACTGCCGAATCAGCGTGGCCGCCTCCATCCTTTCGCCCAGACGCGAGACGATGTTGAAGCACTCGTGGGCGGCTGCAAAGTCGCCCATCAAAGTGGCCGTGGTGCCGCGCCCGCAGGCGGCCATCAAGCGGCGCACGTCGTCGTTGCCGGCGTCGGCGTCCTTGGAAAGCTTGTGGGCCACCGCCATGGCCTCGCGCAATTGGCATTGCACCAGCTGCGTCACCAAGTACCCGTAGTAGGCCGCAAAGCGCCGCGGCGACGCTTCGAGCAAATCGGCCAGGTCGTGGGCCCGCTTGAAGGCCTGCACAGTCAGGGCACTGGCGTGTCCGTGGCGGGCCACACAGGCATGCGCCAGCCTAAGTACCAGGCGCAGGGTTCTCTCACGCGGGTCGTCGCCGGACGTGGCGGGTGGGGCACCGTCTTTGGCGTCGGCGCAGTGCAGTGCCTGCTCAAAATGGCTGATGGCCTCGCTGAAGTTGGAAAGGACGGCGGCACGGTCGCCAGCTTGCTCCCAATGGTCGGCAGCCTCCGACAGGCGGCCAGCGGCAGCGGCATGGTGGGCCAGCACCTGCGGCGGCACGCTGGCGTCGCGTTGCAGGTGCTGCAACAGCGCCGCATGAATCGTCACGCGCTTGGCTTTGAGCAAGCTGTCGTAGGCGGCGTCGCGCACCAGCGCGTGCTTGAAGATGAAGGTTGACTCTTCGGGCACCGTGCCGCGGCGGATGATGAGCGCGGCATCCACCAGTTGCTTCAATGCCGCGTCAAGCCACTCGGCGGGCCCTTGCACCACCGCCGCAAGCAGTGGCCACGCAAACTCGCGGCCGATGCAGGCGGCCGTCTGGGCAACCTCTTTGATGGCCTGCACGTGATCCAAGCGCGCCATCAAGGTGTCGCGTAGCGAGGTAGGGATGGTCAGCGGGTCGAACGCGCCATCGAATGCGTAGTCTTGCCCGGTGTCACGCAATTGCCCTGATTCGAGCAGCGACTTGGTCAGCTCCTCCACAAACAGCGGCACCCCGTCGGTCTTGGCGGCAATGTCCTGCATCAGCGTCGCAGGCAGTGCCTTGCCTTGCGTCACCTGCCCCACCATCTGAAAAATCGACTCACGGTCAAGCCGTGTGAGCGACAGGTGCGACACGATCGGATGCTCGCCAAAGCTGGGTCTGAACGTGGGGCGCGCCGTCACAAGAAAGAAGATGGGGCGATCACGCATGCGTTCGAGCGCCATGTCCACCAGGCTCAGCGTGGTCGGGTCGATCCAGTGTGCGTCCTCCAGCACCACCAACGTCGGGCGTCCGTCGGCCGCACTCACGAGTTGGTCCAGCAGCGCTTGCAGCAAGCGTTCGCGGCGTTGCTCTGACGACATCGCGAGCGCGCCGTGTTGCACCTCGGCCAGCTCACCCAGCCCAAGCGATGCGCCGATGAGGTGCGAGGCCATCGCGACGTCGCCTGGCGACTCGCGCAGCAACTGCTCCAACCGGGCCAGCTTGTGCTGCGGCGAGTCGCTGGCGTCGATGCCAGCGGCAAAGACCACCTGCCGCAACACGGGGTACAACGCGGTGCTGGTGTGAAAGGGCGAACACTGGTAGCTGATGCGCCGATGCGGCTCGGCAGTCAGGTTTTTTGTTAGTTCGCTGGCGATGCGTGATTTGCCGATGCCAGCTTCGCCCGTCAGCACCACCATCTGCCCCTGGCCCGCCTTGGCCTGACGCCACCGCGCCAGCAGCAACGCCAACTCGTGTTCACGGCCCACCATGGCAGTGGCGTCGGCCCCGTGGCCACTGGCAAAGCGCGTTTCGGCGGGCTGCTCGCCCACCACGACAAAAGCCTGCGTTGGCGCGGCAACGCCTTTCAGTGCAAGGTCGAGCAGCGGCGTCAGCGCAAACAACGACCCGAGCAGCTGCCGCGTGCCCGCACTGATGACGGTGGCGCCCGGCGCAGCCTGGGCCTGCAGGCGCGCCGCCAAGTTGGGGGTGTCACCCACGGCCAGGTTTTCGTGGTGCGCGTCACTTCCCATGCGGCCCACCACCACCGGCCCCGTGTGGATGCCCACACGCGCAGCGAGTTGCACGCCGTGTTGGGCGGTTAAGCGTGTATTCAGGCGGGACAAAGCGTCGGGAATGCCCAGGCCCGCAAGCACGGCCCGCTGGGCGTCGTCTTCGTGGGCCGTGGGGTACCCAAAGTACACCAACAAGCCATCGCCCAGGTACTGGGCAACATGCCCACCATAGCGCTCGGTCACGCCCTCCACCGCCTGTTGGTAGGCACGCACCACGTCGCGAAAAACCTCGGGGTCCAGGCGCATGGACAGTTCGGTGGAGCCCACCAGGTCGCAGAACATCACCGTCAGTTGTCGCCGCTCGGCTGGGCCAGCGTCGGTTGCGTGTCCGTTGGGCTGCAAGGCTTCGGGCGCGCGCGCCGGTTGCACGGTTTGATGGCTGGCTGCCGTGGCGGCCACGGCGTCGAGCATGCGTATCCGGTGCCCAGTCGACGCAACGCCCATGTCTTTGAGGGTCGCGTGGTCAAGCTTGGCCAGCAGCGGCCAACCGATGTCGTGCTCGCGAAAGCCCTCGGCGTACTGCCCAAGCCCGAGCTGCTCCAACCAGACGGAGACGTCAGGGTCCACGATTTCTTTTGACTGAATGTGTCCTTGCCTGCAAACTCGGGCGGCGACGCACGGGCCTACCACAAGGCGCCCATGCGCCACCGTCGTACCGTGTTTCGACGTTGCCAAGCATTATGCGGTTTTTGCGTCCCCCAAGGGCTGCCATCGAGCCCCAAGGGCGAACTGGATTCGAGGAGTCGCCATGCGCCCATTGATCCTTCGCACCTTGCCAGCGCACTTGGTGCTGGCGTTGTTGGTGACGTTAGTTACCCAAGCCGCGCTTGCGGCCCCAGGGCTGCCGCACAAGGTGCCCCGGGTGGATAACGCGGCGCGCGCGGTGTCGGCGCCCGAAGCCTTCGCCTGGGACGTTTTCATCGCCACCAACTGGCCAGCGCTGGCCGGGCCCCGGGGCGTGCCCGATGCGGGCCGCGCGCTGGGTCGGCCATCCAAGGCCGTTTGGGAGACATGGAAGGCATCAACCGAAGTCTTTTTAGCCAACGGTGCCAAGCCCCCAGGCTGGGACGTGCCCGACCCTTCGACCCCACCGGCGGGCAAGTCCAGCCTGCGGTTGTCGGACGGCGTGATGCTTGCGTCGTCGGCCGACCCAAGCTTTGTCACCGGCGGGCTGCGCGACATCAACGGTGAACCGATTTACAGCGAAGTCAGGATGAACAAGATTGCGTTTGACCACGTGGTCGAGCACGAGCTTTACAACGTCGAGGGCCAGCTGGCGTACCTGGCCAAGAACCAGCGGCTGGTGATGCCGTATGGATCGATCGAAGTCAAAGTGAGCTGGCGCATCTTGGACCCGGGCAAAGACCGCTCGATCGCGCACCGCTACGTGCAGACCCAAGGGGTGCTGCAATCAAGCGGTGGCGACAAGCGCAACGTAAGGCTGGGCATGACGGGCATGAACATCATGGTCAAAGTGCTCGACCAGTGGTTTTGGACGGCGTTCGAGCAGGTCGACAACGGTGCACAAACGTACGACCGCGATTTTCCCAAAGTGATGCTCGCGCTTCGAATTGACAAGCGCATGCAAGCCGAAAACGCAACCCGACGCGCCAAGTTCGCGGGCACGCCCTGGGAACACTACCGCGGCAATGGCGCGCAATTCGCATTTGTCGGGGCAGATATCGCTCCGACCTACCTCACCAACACACAGCAAGAAACGCGCATCCTCAAAACGTCGTCGTGCATCGGCTGTCACGCGTATTCGGCCCTTGGCCGGGTGGACGGCGTGCCCACGCGGTTGTTTCCGCTGCGCACCGCGCATGAGGACGGCACGGGCACCGGATACGCTGGCACACCCAACCCCCAGGAGTTAAGAAACTACAGCACGCTCGACGCCATGTGGTCTTTCATCGAAGCGTCGCCCAAGGTGCCGGGCAACGCGACTCGGTTTTTGATGGTGAATGGCCAGAAGCCACCCGGGCACTAGAGGAACCATGCCCCTCCACGTTGCAAGCCTGCAAGAAGTCTCAGCCCCTGCAGTTTCATGGAATAAGTTCATGGTCCACAGTTACACCGTTGGTGCCTGCGAAGTCCGACCCGATGAACGCCGCGTGATCCAAGACGGCAAGCCCGCTGTCTTGGGGGCCCGCGCCTTCGACCTGCTGCTTTGCCTGATCGAACAACGTGACCGCATGCTCACCAAGACCGAGTTGATGGACACCGTCTGGCCCGGCGTGGTGGTGGAAGAAAACAACCTCACGGTGCATGTCTCGGCGCTGCGCAAGCTGCTCGGGCCCCAGGCCATTGCCACCATTCCTGGGCGCGGCTATCGGTTTGCGATGGAGGTGGTCGATTCGCGCGCAGCGGCGGTGGTTGATGCACGCGCAGCGGCGCCCGTCGATGCCCGCGTGGCAGCACCGGTGGCACCCGTGGCGCCGGGCGACGAAGCTGCCTTGAGCTTGCCCGACAAGCCGTCGATCGCGGTGCTGCCCTTTGCCAATTTGGGGGGCGGCGCCGACCAGGAGTATTTCAGCGACGGCGTGACCGAGGACATCATCACCGAGTTGTCGCGCTTTCGCTCGCTGTTTGTCATCGCCCGCAACAGCAGCTTCAGCTACAAGGGCAAGGCGCAGGACGTGCGGGTGATTGCGCGGGAGCTGGGCGTGCGCTACGTGCTCGAGGGCAGCATGCGCCGCGCAGACCAGCGCATTCGGGTCACGGCTCAGCTGTGCGACGCACTGACCGGCGCCCAGTTGTGGGCCGAGCACTACGAACGGGCGCTTGAAGACATCTTTGCCGTTCAAGAGGAGTTGACGCGCGCCATCGTCGGCGCCATCGCACCGCAGATCGAGTCGTCCGAGTTTCGCAAGTTGCGAGGGGGTCGGGCCAAGCAACTCAACAGCGACGAAATGGCCATGCGCGCCCGCGACTTGGCGCGGCAAGCCGACAAGGACGCGTCGCAAGTGTCGCACGCAGATGCCCTGCAAATGGCCGAAGACGCTGTGGCCCTTGACGTCGAATGCGGTGCGGCGCTTAGCACCATTGCGTACCTGCATTGGCGGCGACTTTGGGCCGGCAGCGGCCCCCAAAGCCCCGACGATGCCAAGGCTGGCCTGGACGCCGCCCGGCGCGCGATCGACGTGGACAGCAGCGACCACGTCGCCCACCTCTGGAAGGGCATGCTGCTGGTGTACTGCGATCAGCCGGCGGCCGGGCTGGCCGACCTTCGACGGGCGCACGAGCTCAACCCCAACGACGCTCTAACTTTGAGTCTGTTGGGACAAATTGAGGCTGGGGCAGGCCACGTCGAGTCGGGCATACGCCACGCCCAGGAAGCCCTGCGCCTGAGCCCGCGCGACCCGATGCGCTGGTCATACCTCAACTCGTTGGCATGGGCGTACTTTGCAGGCGACGATCTGGCAAACGCCGTGTCCACCGCCACGCTTGCCGCCGGCGAGGCCCCGCACTTCTACCCGCCTCACCTCTGCCTGGCCTTAAGCCATGCTGGGCTGAGCGCGCCCAAGGCCGCCGCCGCCGAGATCAAGCTGGCGCACACCCTGGCACCGCAACGGGTTGACGACCGTGCGGCCGGACGCTGGCAACTGGCCGACCCTGCCATCCGCCTGCGCGCCTCGACGTTGTTGCATGCGGCGATGGACGTGGCCAAGTTGCGGACTCTCAAGCCGGGCCGTTGAATGGGCGGTTAAACGGGGAAACTCCTGCGGCGTTGTTGAAGGGAGAGTCGGCCGTCAAGCCGCTAAAGTGCCACCCAGGTGCTGTGCAAAGAAGGACACGATCCGCTCGGCGTAGACGGCCGGCGCCGACGCGAAGCTGCCAATGTGGCCTTCGCTGTCCGTGATCCAGCACTCGGCCGCCGCCGCGCCGGCGATGGCCACCGCGTCATCGACAGAGACAAAACGGTCGCCCTGGCTGTGCACCACCAGCAAGGGCCGGCCGATCAGGCTTGCCGCCGCCGCCAGCGGGCTGACGTCGGCGAGGCGCTGTCCCGTCAGGCACCGGCCCAGCGCCAGCGCACCGGGCACAAAGAACGACGGCAGCCCGGACAATTGCCGGAACTGCCGCTCGATCATGGCGCCGAAGTTGGCGAAGGCGCTGTCGGCCACCAATGCGTCGATCACGGTGTCATCGGCGGCCGCCAGCAACGCCGAGGCAGCACCCATCGAGGCTCCGAGCACGCCGACGCGGCAGTGGCCCTGTTCGCGCAGCCAATCCACGGCGCCCAGCACGTCGAGCTTTTCCTCTGCGCCGTAGGTCATGCGCGCTGATGTGCTGGTGCCGTGGCCGCGCAGGTCGATCATCAGCACCGAAATCCCGACGGCGACGTGGGCGCGCGCCAGCTCGAAGGTCGGCCCACGCAGTTCGCTGCCGCGACAGGCGTCCTTGCCGTGCACAAAGACCACCGCCGCGCCACCCGGTGCGGCTGGCAGGTACCAGCCGTGCAAGGTGACGTGGCGCCCGCGCGAGGCCAGCGCCACTGCCGCCGACGGCGTCGCTGCGCCTGCACCGTCAACCGGCGCGACGCGACGCGCCGTGGTGAAGCGGTGCGCCACGACGGCGCAGATGGCTGCGTACAGGACCAGGGCAGCGGCCAGGCCAACGGCGACAAGAAGCAGGGCAAGTTTCATGGGGTTCTCCGGCAGGGCGCGGTGCACCTTGCGCCGCTTGTCTGCAATGTCCGCCGCCACCCCGCCCGGCGTCGTTCAGACGACCTCAAACGTTCTCAAACCCGGGACCTGCAGGTTTGACAACGCTTGACGGCCGCTTGAGGACGCGGCGCTACCCCAAGGTGAACACTGGCGGCATCTGCTTCCACCCAGGAGTACCGCGATGACCCCGCTCTCGACCTCTGCCGCGATGACCATCCGCCCCGTGCGTGCCAACGACACGCTGCTGGTACAGACCTTCCTGCAGGGCCTGAGCGACGAGTCGCGCCGCCACCGCTTCCACGGCGCCGTCAACACGTGTTCGAGCGGCCTGCTGCGCCTGATGACCAGCCCCGACGGCAGCCGCCACGTCGCCTGGGTGGTGGTTGCCATGGCGCCCGGTGGCCCGCGTCTGCTGGGCGAGGCACGCTTCTTTTGCGACGCGAGCGGCGACGAAGCCGAGATGGCGGTGGCCGTGGCCGACGACTGCCGTGGCCAAGGCGTCGCTGACCGCCTGATGCAAACCCTGGTTGCCGCCGCCGGCGCGCGCGGCGTGCAACGGCTGCGGGCCGAGGTGGAACTGTCCAACCAGCGCATGCGCGGCTTCCTGCGCCGCCACGACTTTGCAGAAACTGCGGCATCGGCCGCTGCCGATGCCGAACCTGGCGTGCTGACCTTGGTGCGGGCGGTGCCGGACCTGCGCCGGCGCCGCCTGCATTGACGCCGTCGGCGCGCTTGGTGGTGCTGCTAAGCTGACGCCTCAACAGTGACGTCCCTTCCCCCTGCCCCACCACCACTGCCGCAGGCCACCACGCCGGGCGGCCTGCGCTTCGGCCGCTTCGAGCTGCAGCCGCGCGAGCGCCGGCTGCTAGTCGACGGTGAACCCGTGCTGCTGGGCGGGCGTGCGCTGGACGTGCTGACGCTGCTGGCCGAACGCGCAGGCAGCCTGGTCACCAAGAACGAACTGCTCGATCGTGTGTGGCCCGGGCTGGTGGTCGAAGAGCACAACATCGTCACGCAGGTTAGTGGGCTGCGCAAGGTGCTGGGGGGCGACCTCATCGCCACCATACCGGGACGCGGCTACCGCTTCACGGCCCGGGTGGAGCGTGCGGCAGACGCCGAGCCAACGCCCACACCCGCCACGGAGCAGGCCCCCGCCGCAGCACTGCGCACCAACCTGCCGGCAACACTGCCACCCCTGATTGGCCGCGACACCGAACTGGGCGAGCTGCAGATGGCCTTGGCCCAGCACCGCGTCGTCACGGTGCTGGGCGCCGGCGGAACAGGCAAGACGCTGCTGGCCCAGCACCTGCTGTACCAGTCGCTGGGCAGCTTTGAACACGGTGTCTGCCTGGTGGACCTGGCGCCGGTGACAGAGGCCGCCGCCGTGGCGGGCGCGGTTGCCACCGCGCTGGGCATCGCGGCCGGACGGCGCGACGTGCTGGCTGGCCTGTGCGAAGCCGTGGCGCCGCTGCGCCTGCTGCTGGTGCTGGACAACGCCGAACACCTGCTGGACGAAGTGGCCCGTGTCGTTGATGCCATGCACCGTGCCGCGCCCGACGTGCGCATGGTCATCACCAGCCAGGCACCACTGAGTTTGAGCGTCGAGCACCCCTTTCGCCTGGGCGGCCTGGCGCTGCCACCGGCCGGCGCCAGCGTGGCGCAAGCCGCAGTTTGCGGCGCCGTGGCGCTGTTTGTCGAGCGCGCTCGGGTGGCAGCGCGGCGCTTCGAGTTGAACGACGAGACATTGGCGCCCGTGTTGCACTTGTGCCAGCAGCTCGATGGCAGCGCGCTGGCCATCGAAATGGCTGCCGCGCGCCTGCCACTGCTGGGCCTGGCGGGCCTGGTGACGGTGCTCGACGAACGCCTGGCGTTGCTCACCAACGGCCCGCGCGACCGACCCGACCGCCAGCGGGCCCTGCGCGCGATGCTGGACTGGACCCATGTGCTGCTGACGCCTGCCGAGCAGAAGGTGTTTCGCCGCCTGGCCGTCTTCGTCGGCAGCGCCCGCTTGGCGGCGGTGCAGGAGGTGGCCATGGACGACGAGCTCGACGCCTGGGCCGTGCTCGACGCGCTGGCCGGCCTGGTCGACCGGTCGCTGGTGGCCTTGGTCGACATTGGCGGCGAGCCGCGCTACCGCTTGCTGGAATCGCCCCGGGCCTACGCGGTGCAGCGGCTTGCAGGCGGCGGGCGAAACCGAGCGCATCAAGGCGCGCCACCTGCAAGCGACCGTGGCCTTGTTTGCGCACGAAAACGCGCGCCTTTACAGCACCGAGACCAGGACGCGCGAAGTGCGCATCGAGGCCCTGCGGCCCGACTTCGGCAATGGCCTGGCCGCCTTCAACCTGGCTGTCGAATTGGGTGACACGTTGGCCACGCTGCGGCTCGGCTGGGCCCTGATCTCCATGCTGCCCTTCACCATGCACCGTGAGTTGCAGTCCTTGCTGGACCCTTGCGAAGCGCTGCTGGAAAGCGACGCACCGCCAGCACTGGTCGCCGAGGTGTGTTTTGCGATCTGGACCTGCCGCGGTGCGCAGGACCCGGCGCGTGCCGAACGTGTCGTCCCGATCGGCTTGTCGGCCGCCCGTGCCGCCGTCGCCGAAGGCACCCACGCCGGTTTGTTGTACCGCTGCCTTGGCGCCTGGGCCACCCTCCGCGCCAAGGCTGGCGATGCGCCCGAGGCGGATGCGGCGCTGAACGAAGCGCAGGCCCTGGAACGGCCGGAATGGCCGTTGCGATTGCGCATGTGCCACGCCGATGACCAGCGCCGCGTCGCCAAATACCTGGGGCGCATGGCGCAGTCACTGGCGCTGTCGCGTCAGTTCCTGCAGATGCGGCAGGACGCCGGCGCCGGCACCGTGCCGGCGCTCAGCGGGCTGGCCGACACCGAACTCGCCGCCGGCCAGGCCGAAGCCGCCGTGCGCACCGGGCTGGCCCTGGTGGCGCAACTGGAGGGCACCCGCGAGGAGCAGGAGCTCGCCCACGCGCGGCTGAACCTGTGCGCCGCCTACCTGTCGCTGGACCAGTTGCAACCGGCCCGCCGCATGGCCGTGCTGGGCTGGAAGATGGCCGAGCGCTTCGGCATGCAGGCCTGGTGGGCCGATTACCTGGCGCTGCTGGCCGCGCTCGACGGCCGGCCGCAGGCAGCCGCCTTGCTGCTGGGCTTTGCCGACGCCGCCTACGAACGCACGCAGGACCACCGCGAACCCAACGAGGCCGCGGCGGCCTCCCGCGTGCGCCAACAACTGGAAACGAGCCTGCACGTCGACGCCACCCAGGCGCTGCTGGCTGCGGGCGCCCTGCTGCCCGAGGCTGCCGTGGCCGCGCTGGCGCTGGAATGATTGTCTGCAAACGCAAACAGGCTCGCCCTTTTGCAAGCTGCGTTTCGGCCTCGAACTGCTAGCATGGTCGGATGACCTATCAGATCGTTTATTCCTCAGAGGCAACGACGCCGATGCAATTGGACGCTCTGGACGAACTCCTTGAGTCGGCGCGCAACAGCAATGGACTGAACGGTATCACTGGCGTGCTTGTCTACGTCGAAGGCGTCTTTCTTCAAATTCTTGAGGGCGACAAGACCTGCTTGTTGAATCTGATGGACAAGATTTCGAAAGACGTTCGCCATGAGACGGTGACGATTCTGCGTGAAACGGACGTACCGTCTGCCTTCTTCGGCGACTGGAAAATGGCGTATGTCAGTGCCTCGGCCGAACAGGTTGCAGCGTGGGCCGGCTTGAGCAGGACGGCTGACATGCCCGAAATCTTGTCCGACCTGCACAAGGATCAGCATCGAGCCACACAAATTGCGCAAAGCATTTTGTCGCTTCTTGCGCGATAGGTGGGTGACCCCGGACGAGCTCGGGCAAGTTCAACCTGCAAATATCAATCACCAGGCAAAACCGTTCACGCCCCCACCGCTGTAAAAATAAACGTGCTCGCCAATGTGCAAACTGCGATCCGTCGTCAACAGCCCATAGCCATCGTTGGTGGCGCTGGCACCCAAGGGGGCTAACACCGTCATCCTCTTGGCCTGCGCATCCACTTCCATGCGCTGCAAGGCGTGGTTGCTGGGCTGCGAAAAGTCGCTGCTGGTTCGCAGCGCCATCGGCAGGCCCACTCGGGTGGTGTTGCCCACCGTGAACAGGCTGATGCCGTGGGTGGAAAAGTCCAGCGCGGTGGCCGAGCCCACCATGCCAAAGGTCTGCGTTTGAACCAAGGCAGGCTGCGCGGCATTGCCCACGTCAAACAAGGCTACTTTGACGCCTTTGATGAAGCCCTGCTCGTCAGCGTCTTTACCCACGCCCAGCAACAGGCCGCCAGGCAGCGGAAACAGCGATTCCGAAAACCCCGTGATCTTCAACTCACCGGCTTGCAGTGGGTCGGCGGGGTTGCTTAGGTCAAGCACGTAGAGCGGGTCAATTTGACGGTAGGTAACCACGTAAGCGCGGCCGCCCAAGAAGCGCACGGCATACACCTGCTCACCGGGCAAACCGATGGGCGCGGGGTGGCGGCTGTTGGGCAGGGTGGCGACGGTTTGCAAGCGCTGGGTGACGCTGTCTTCTCGCAGCACCGACAGCGTGGCGGGCGAAGGCAAAACGTTGCTGTTGGCATCGGCCAGCACGCCCCAGCCGCGGCTGCCGGTAAACGTCACCACACGCAAGTCGCCGTTGTGCTCACTCATGCGGTACGCGGTGCGGTCGCGCTGCCAGCCGAGGTGGCCGGTGGCACTGCCCGTGGCGCGGTAGTTGATGGCCGTGCCCACGACGCTGAACTTGTGGATGTCGGTGCTGAGCTCGGCCGATGTGGGGTACACCCAGCGGCCGTCGGCATCTCGGGTGGCTTGGGGCCAGCGTGCGGTGGCGACATAAAGGTTGCTGGGCGCCATGTAGAGGGCCTCGGCGCCGCCCAAAAAGCAGCGACTGGTGGCGGCAAAACCGGCAGTCGTCAAGTCGACGGTGGTGATGGTGGTGATCTCCAGCGCCAGTGACCCATTGCCCGGCTGCACAAAGCACTGCGTCTCTTGCACGAGCAGCGAGGCAGCCCCACCGTTCACACGCAGGTTAGGTAAAAAGTCCGCCGCCGTCAGAGTGGCCAACGCCGCGTCACGTTGCGCCTGCGTCTCAAGCCGCTCGGCCGCCAGCAAGGGGCGGTGGGTGGTGACCATCACCAGGGTGGTGCCCACCATGCGGCTGGCCACCAGCTCGCCCTGAATTTGCACCTGGGTGGGCGGCTGCAAGGTGCCGTCACTGCCGACGTCCATCAAGTCGAGTGTTGTGGCCTGCGTCGCAGCCCCAGCGATGGTGGTGCACACGGCTCCCACTGGGCATGATGAGCCTGCGTCAACGGTATAGCTGCGTCGCATCGATGCCAAGCGTTTGGCAGCCACCGAGAGCAGCATGCCTTGCACGGCTTCGATGTCGCTCACCTTGGCCAGAGACAGCGTTTGTGCTGCGGCCAAGCTGCCGTCGGCCGCGCGTCGGTCTACCTGCAATTGGATCTGCCCCGCACCCTGCGTGGTGGGCAAACCCATGCCACCTGACACCCCCACCGTTTTGTAGCTGTAAATAAACTGGCCGTCGGTTTTGATCAGGTCGTCTTCATCCACCGCGTCTTCTTGGCGCGTGGTGCTTGAAAACGCTGGTGCAGGGTTGGCTGGCACGCCAGTGATTTCCGCCGCCAAAGGCACGGCTGTGAAATTCAGCGTTTGCCGCTCGACCAACAAGGCCTTGACCTTGTCCACCAGTTCACCCGGTTGCGATACAGCTTGCAACTCGCCCTTGCCACTGCCCTGCAACGGGGGCCCATCGGTGCTTCCGCCACCACCGCCGCCGCAGCCCCCCAGCAGCAAAACCAAGCCAGTAACCAACGGCCACTGGACGACACGGAAGGGTTGATGGACGCGCATGATGATCTCCTGGTGAGACGGCACGGGCACTGTTATTTGAACCCTGCACTTGCCACAACGGCTAAAACGTGGGAAAATATCCCACATCTTAAGGTTGCTGTCAACCACCCGCATGCCCAAGCATCAAGACATCGTGCTTTCCACCGCACTGCGCTGCATGGCGCCATTGGTGCGCCTGCTGGTGCGCCACGGTGTTACATACCCTGCATTGGCAGCCGCGCTCAAGCGCAGTTTTGTGGACGCCGCCACGTTGGAGATTGAGCTTCAAGGCATGAAGCGCACCGACAGCGCCCTGACCTTGCTTAGCGGCGTGCATCGCAAAGATGTACGAGAGATGCAAAGCACGAACGCGCCGATACCGCCGAGTAAGCCCCCAAGCGCTCCGCTGAGCTTGGTCGGGCAAGTGGTGGCCCAGTGGCTCACGGCCGCCGCATGGACGACGGCAGGCCAACCCAATGTGTTGCCACGCAGCGGTGCCACCCACTCATTCGATGCCTTGGTGCGCAGCGTGAGCCAAGACATCCGCCCACGCGCCATGCTGGACGAAATGCTGCGCCTGGGCGTGGTGCGCGAAAGCGCTGCCGGGCTTGCCTTGCAACAACACGGGCTGGTGCCCCACCAAGGCTTTGACGCCATGTGCGAGGCCATGGCGCTAAACGTGCACGACCACGCCGCCGCTGCCGCCGCCAACTTGGACGGCGACGCCAAGCACTTGGAGCAAGCCGTTTACGTGGACGAAATCAGTGCGGAATCGGCAGCGCACCTGCACGCCGTGGCGCGCCAAGCCTGGCAGGACGCCTTTGCCACCGTGATGGCCGCTGCCCAAGCGCGCTTCGACCACGATGCCATGCACACGCCGCAGCCTCTGCGAAACCATCGTGCACGGTTCGGCGTCTACTTTCACGACCAAGCGAACGACGCTTCAGCCCCGCGCAAAGTACGCTCGACTCACCCCCTACCCGAGGCCTGACATGAAGCCCCATTCACTTACAAGCCCGCAAGCCCCGCTGACGGCACGCTGCCTGCACGCTGCAATGCCCTTGTTGGTCAGCGCCCTGCTGCTGGCCTGCGGCCCTGGGGTGGTGGGCACTGGCGGGCCCATCACGTCGGTGGCATCTCTTGACGTGGCCAACCTCTGCAGTTCGTCGCTCAACCCCGCCCTCAATTGCCCCGCCAACACCGCGCCGACCACGGGCGGCCAATCGGCCGTAGAAACCACGTGGACCGATGCAGCCCCCACGGCGCAATCGGCCGACGTGCGCGTGCAGATTACCGACAACAGCATCGTCTTGCGCGTCAGCTGCAGCGGCCTGCGCTTTGAAGGCTCATGGCGCCTGTTAAGCGATGGCTCGGTCGCGTTTTACGGCACCTACACCGACGCCACGCAAACGCTGCCCGTGCCGGGCATCTTGCGCGTCAACCTGGCGCTGAGTGAATCGAGTTTTGACGTGCGGGCCTCGCTCTTCACCACGCTGGACGACTTGGTAGCCGGCCCCTGGTTTCTGCGCCGAACCAACCTACCGCCTGCCTCGACATGTCCGGTGTAGCATTCGCCATCTGATTTCACTTGGAGAGCGACGCATGCTGTCAATCAAACGTTTCATGACCGGCGTGGTTGCCGCGCTGGCCGTCGTGTCACTCAGTGGCTGCGGCTACAACGACTTTCAAGGGCTGGACGAGCAGGTCAAGGCCAAATGGTCCGAGGTGTTGAACCAATACCAACGCCGCGCCGACTTGATCCCCAACATCGTCGCCAGCGTCAAAGGTGAAGCAAACTTTGAGCAAGAAACCCTTACCAAAGTAATCGAGGCGCGCTCCAAAGCCACGTCGATTCAAGCCACGCCCGAGTTGGTGAACGACCCCAACGCCTTTGCCAAGTTTCAAGCAGCGCAAGGCGAATTGACGGGCGCATTGAGCCGCCTGATGGTGGTGGCCGAGCAGTACCCCAACCTCAAAGCCAACCAGGCCTTCCAAGACCTTCGTGTCAACCTTGAAGGCACCGAGAACCGCATCACCGTGGCCCGCAACGGCTACATCAAGGCGGTGGAGCAGTACAACGTGCTGACACGCAACTTCCCCACCAACCTGACGGCCATGGTTTTTGGCTACAAGGTCAAGCCCAGTTTTGCGGTGGCCAACGAAGCGCAAATCTCGGTGCCGCCTGCTGTGAACTTTGACAAGACCCCAGCGCCAGCCACTGCAGCGCCGAAGTAAGCAAAGCAGCGCTGCGTAGGCAACCCTGGCCTTGACGATGAACACCATTCGCCAGCTGCAGCCAGGGCTGCGGCTGCGCACCAGCGGCCCCTTTCAGCACGCACTGCACTTGTTGTGCCTGCTGTGGTTGGCCATGCTGTTGGTGCTTGCACCCTGGGCGCACGCCCAAGATGTGCAGGGCGTGCCCCCGCTCAGTGCGCGGGTGATCGACCGCACCGGCACGCTCACCGCGCAAGAAAGCGTGTGCGCTCGAGCAAAAGCTTGCCGCGTTTGAGGCCGAGCGCGGCACACAAATGGTGCTACTGCTGGTGCCCACCACGCAGCCCGAAGACATCGCCGCGTACGCCCAGCGCGTGGCATCCACCTGGAAGATTGGGCGCCGCGACGTGGGCGACGGCATCTTGGTGGTGATTGCCAAAGGCGACCGCCGTGCTTGGATTGCGCCGGCCAAGTCGCTCGAAGGCGCGGTGCCCGACATCTTTGCAGCCCGCATCGTGAGCGAGGTGTTTCGCCCTGCGTTTCGGGCCAACAACTACGCCGGCGGCCTGAACACTGCGGTGGACCAACTCCAAGCGCGCATCAAGGGCGAAAACCTGCCCATGCCCAAGATGGAAGAAGACGGCTGGCAAGGCAGCCGCGGCGGAGATGACGGCGGCATCAGTGGCCTGTTTGGCGGGCTGGTGCCGATGGCCATCTTCTTCTTTGTGGCCGTGCCCATCATCGCCTCGGTGCTGACGGGTATTTTTGGCCGCAAGCTCGGGTCGGTGGCCACCAGTTTGGCTTCGGGTGGCGTTGGCTACATGCTAACCAGCAGCTTGCTGGTGGCCGGTGGCGTTGGATTCTTGGCGCTGCTGATGGTGGGCTTCATGGGCATCGGTGCCACCGGGCACAGCATCGCCCGACGCGGCAATCGCCGCGGACCACCCATCATTTGGGGCGGCGGTGGGGGTGGCAACTGGGGTGGTGGCGGTTTTGGCGGCGGCGGCGGTGGCCTGGGCGGCGGTGGTTTTTCATCGGGCGGCGGCGGCGACTTTGGCGGCGGCGGCGGTGGTGGTGACTGGTAACACCATGGGCAAGCTCTCCCGCATCCTCAAGCATCGTCTGTACGACGAAACCGACACCGCGCGCGCGCTGGACGCCGCCACAGTCGAGCGACTCACGGCGCGCGTGATGACCAGCGAGCGGCGACACAGTGGCGAGATTCGCGTTTGTGTCGAATCAAGTCTGCCGCTGTCGTACCTGTGGCAAGACCTGACGGCCCGCGACCGCGCCGTCACCATGTTTGGCAAGTTGCGCGTGTGGGACACCGCCGCCAACAACGGCGTACTTATCTATTTGCTGCTGGCCGAGCGCACGATCGAAATCGTTGCCGACCGCGGCCTGAACCGCGTTGTCACCGACGCCGAGTGGAAGCACATCATCGCTGGCATGCGCGATGCCTTTGTTCAAGGCAAGTACGAGGCGGGCCTGATCAAGGCAATTGACGCCGTTGACGAGCTGCTGACGCTGCACTTTTCGTTGGGTGAAGGCGCCAGCAACCCCAACGAGTTACCGGATCGGCCTCACTTGCGTTGAACCAACAAGCGCCCAAACGCGCGCTGACGCAAAAAACCCAAGGCGCCTTGCGGCGCCCTGGGTTCAGAAGTGATGGCCTGAACCGAAGACGCTTTGAGCGCCAACGGTGCAGCGGTACTTACAGCACGCGAATCGAAGCTTCGCCGTACTGCGCCAAGCCCAAACGAACCGCTTCACGCGCTTCGCTGGCCACTTGGGCACGGGTCACGGGCGCTGCGTCGGCCTTGAGCGCTGGCAACACGCGTGACACTTCGCCAAACAAGATGCGGCCTTGCGCAACCGCTTGCACAGCCTCAGCGTGCACCGCTTGACGCGTGGCGCCGCTGGTGCTTTTGCACAACGGGGGTTTCGATCGTGGCTTCTTGCGCCATGGCGGCGCTGGCGCCAAAAGACGTAACAAGCACGGTGGCAACGGTAACGATGAGGTTCTTGGTGTTCATGGTGGTTTCTCCGGGTGGTTGTGCAGTGCAAGCACTGCGGGGGGTTAGAAGACATGCCTTGTTGTTGATGGCATGGAGAGAACTTTAAAAACCCAAAATCACATCCAACCGACGCTTGGATGACAAATTTGTCATCCACGGCCGCGGGTGAACGTGGGAACATTCATACCCTCGATAGATATGCCTGCGTCCCTAGCAGGCCCCCTTTTGGACCCCTCCCATGCGACTGCTGGTGGTTGAAGACGACATCAAGCTGGCCGACTACCTGCACAAAGGGTTGTCGGAGAGCGGCTACGTGGTCGACGTGGCCCGCAATGGCATTGACGGTCGGCATCTGGCCACCGAAGGCGACTACCAGTTGGTCCTGCTAGACATCATGCTGCCTGGCGTGGATGGCTTTGGGGTTCTCAAAGCCATCCGCGCGCGGGGCAACACGCCGGTGTTGATGCTCACCGCACGCGACAAGGTGGAAGACAAAGTTCGTGGCTTGCAAGATGGTGCCGACGACTATCTGGTTAAACCGTTCGCGTTTTCTGAGCTGTTGGCGCGCGTGGGCGCGCTGCTGCGGCGTGGGCAACCTGCTGTGCAACAAAGCACGGTGCTGCGCCTGGCCGACTTGGAGGTGGACCTGGAAAGCCGCAAAGCCCATCGCAACGAACAGCGCGTTGACCTAACCGCCAAAGAGTTCACCCTGCTGACGCTGCTGCTGCGCCGTCGTGGCCAAATACTCTCTCGAACCACGCTTGCCGAGCAAGTTTGGGACATGAACTTTGACTCTGACACCAACGTGGTTGAAGTGGCCATTCGGCGCCTTCGCGCCAAGATGGACGACCCCTTCAATAACAAGCTGCTGCACAACGTACGCGGCATGGGGTACGTGCTGGAGGACCGATCATGAACACCACCACAAGCCCTGCCCCCCTGTTGACCCCAAAGCCCGTCCTGGTTGACTCCAAGCCTGCGGCTGCCACCGCCCCCGTGGTGTGCAGCCACTCCATCAGCGGCCGTTTGTCCAAACAATTGGCGCTGCTGACGATGCTGATATTGGCGGTGATGTTTTATTGCCTTTGGTGGGCGTTTAGCTCGCAAATCAAAGACCGCAACACCGAAGACTTGGCATTTCGCAGCATGGTGATTGCCGACATCATCGAACTGGAAGCCAAAACAGGTGGCGAGGCCGCCGTGCGGGCGCGCGTCACGGCCGATGCTGCCATGCGTGCCAACTCACGGCTCGAGCTCAAGTACGCCGACGGCCGCCCTTTTTACGCCGATCCCCCAGGTGGCACCCGCCCGATGCAGGGTGACCAACACCACAGCCACACCTTCACGGTGCAAACGCCCACCATTGCGGGCGGTGCACTCAACGCCCAATACACCGCCGACTTTTCTCGCGAAGACGCGATGGGCGGGCGCTGGACCAAGATTCTTATGTTTGTGGTCTTGATCTCGGGCACGTTGGTGGCTCTGGCCACGCGTTGGCGGGTGCGGGTGGGCTTGCAGCCCCTGCAATCATTGGCCAAGCAAACCCGCGCCATGGCGCCCGACCGCATGGGGCAGCGCCTCACGCTTGACGACCCAGCCGATGAGTTGTTGCCGTGGATCCAGCAGTTTAATGCGCTGATGGGCCGGCTTGACCGTGCCTATGCCCAATTGGAGGGCTTCAATGCCGACGTGGCGCACGAATTGCGCACACCTCTTACCACCTTGATGGGCCAAACCGAGCTGGCGCTGTCGCGCGAGCGCGCGCCCGAGGCGCTGCGCGAAACGCTCAGTGCCAACCTGGAAGAGCTGCAGCGCCTCTCGGCCTTGGTCAACGACATGCTGTTCTTGTCGCAAGCCGACCGCGGGGCCAAGGCACGCCGCGAGGCGCCTGTGAGCTTGGCTTTATTAACGCACCAAGTGGTGGAGTTTCATGAAGGGGCGATCGAAGACAAACGACTCAAGGTGCAGGTCGTGGGTGACGCGCAAGTTGGCGTTGACGAGCCGCTCTTCAAGCGCGCGGTGTCCAACCTGCTCGGCAACGCCACGCGGTTTGCCGATGCGGGCTCGGTGGTGCGCATCGTGTTGACGCAACCCAGCGGCGCGCAGCACGTGCGAATCGAGGTGCAAAACACAGGCCCCGGCATCGACGCCGCCGACATGCCACGCTTGTTTGATCGCTTTTTCAGGGCCGACACGTCCCGCTGCTGCGACGACGGCGTGCAGCACTACGGCCTGGGCCTGGCCATCATCGCCGCCATCGCGCGCATGCACGGCGGCGAGCCCCTGGCCAGCTCCGAGGGTGGCATCACGCGAGTGGGGTTTAGTGTGGCGTCGTAGCTGCCGTTGGTGTTGCGCCGCTGGTAGGCGCCGTTGAGCTCCTCCAGCTCAAAGCCCAGGCCTTGGTTCAGGGTCCATGTCGTGCGCGTGCCGTTGGCGTTGGTGCGCCGCTCCTGGATGCGGGCGTGGTTCTCGTCGTAGCTCCAGCGGTACTGGGGTGAGCCGCTGGCGCCTTGGATGCCGGCGTTGGCGTCGGGCAGGTTGAAGCTGGTGTAGCTGATCGTGCGAAAACGCCCATCCCTGGCGCTGGTGAGGTTGCCGCTGACTACCGCCGATGTTATATTTAGCGTGCATTTCGTTTCTTTCTGGGGAGTAGATTGCGCGCAAAATATCAATTGCAAGCGAAGACGCTGGGGCCGCGTGCAGCGCAGCTTTTCACCGAGCTGAATGAACGGCGCCGGTCTACGTTCACCTTGGCGGATGTGGGCTCGATCACCGGACTGTCGGCTGCAGCGGCCCGCAATCTCGTGCACAAGGCTCAGCAGCGTGGCTTGGTGACGCGACTGAAGCCCGGTTTGTACAACCTCGTGCCCTTCGAACTCGGCCGAGCCACTGAGCACATTGACAGCCCGTACCTGATCGCGCGTGAGCTCGCCGGTGCCGCACCCTACTTCCTGTCGCACGGCACAGCGTTTGAACTGCATCGCATGGTCACGCAACCGAACTTCACCGTGTATGTGTCATGCACGCGACGTGTGCGTCCCCAGACGGTCGGAGGCTATGACTTTCGTTTTGTCCACATCACGCCAGAACAAGAATTCGGGGTCATGAAGCACTGGATCGACAAGGATCGCATCGTCATGATCAGCGACAGGGAGCGCACCATCATCGACGGGCTGCGACACCCGGCATATGTCGGCGGCATTACCGAAGTTGCCAAGGGCTTGTGGATGAAGCGTGATTCATTGCGGACCGAACAGCTGGTGGACTACGCACGACGCCTTGGCGTCGGCGCCGTCGTGCGTCGCCTCGGCTACCTGCTGGAACACTATGGCCTGGCCGATGCGTCGGCGCTGGAGCCGTTGCGCGGCATGCTGACGGCGACTTACCAGCGCCTCGATCCACTGCTCCCCTCCGAGGGGGCATTTCTCTCACGTTGGCGGCTCCGACTCAACGTGACTCCCGAAGAACTGGACGCCGTGAGGTTTGGCTGATGATTCCACAACGCAACATCTCCATGATCTCGAACACGCTGGTGAGCGCTGGCGGGCGACGCATTCCCGAGGCCGTTATCGAACGCGATTACGTGCTGGCCTGGTTCCTGACCGGTCTGGCCGGTCATCCACTGCGCGAGGTGCTGGCCTTCAAAGGCGGCACAGCCCTGCGACGCTGCTGGTTTGAGGACTATCGGTTTTCGGAAGACCTGGATTTCACGTTGATCCGTCCAATCACCTTCGAAGCTATCCTGGCGGGGTTGAACGAAATTTTCGCGGCGGTTGAGGCCGCCTGCGGCCTGCGGATCGCATTCGATCGCGAAGACCGCAACGGCCACCTGAACAGCCACACCTTCTACCTGCGCTATCAGGGGCCACTACCCGCCGCGAACGACGTGAAGGTTGATATCACGATCAACGAAGTCTTGTGCTTTCCGCTGCAAGATCGACCGATTCATCGCATCTACGACCGCTTTGACGACTTGCCCGACGGGCCAACCGTGAAGGTCTACGACATCAAGGAAATCGTGATTGAAAAGCTTCTGGCCTTGAGCGACCGGGCGCGCAACTGAACCGCGCGACTTGTACGACCTTTGGTATCTGTTCGTCTCCACCGACTTGCGCGTTGCAGAAATGCGCGCCGAACTCGATGCCAAGTTAGCGCTGCGGCAACGCGTTGTCGCAGGCATGGAGCAGGCAATCGCCGCAAAGGAAGATCGTTTGCGGCGACTCTGGACCGCCCGCCTCGCGCACCAGATGAGCCAACTGCCACCATTCGATGACGTTTTTCGAGAAGTGCTGCGGGCCGTTCGCGCTGCCGACTTGCCAAAGGCGGGTGGCTGATCGGTGGTCCGCACAACAAAGAAAGATTTCATGGCCGATTTGTTCTCCACGGATTTCATGCCGGGGTCGCCCACGGAGCACGCCAAGGGCGTGCGCGGCGAAGGCTGAAGAACCCCGAGGGGTCGGTGCAGCCCATGGGGTCGTCGGCGACGTGATCGGGTAAGCATTCAGACAAAAGACAAGACCTGGATCCGATGGCCCGGTCAATGTGCTGCGAAGCAACGGTCCAGGTCCGTTGCAACCAATCACTGACTTTTGAGGCTTTCAAACTCACGCTCAACAAGTGCGCTGAATGTTATGCATGTTGATTTTGAGTCGTCGGACTTGAATATTCGCTTGGTGTGGCATCAAATCGAGCGGCAGCAGCTCAACGCGCCGAGCTTGCTTGCGCGTCGACATTGCTCAGGCCCTCAGCACAGGTAAGAGCAGTGTCAAGACGATCAAGAGCACTGCACCAGCCAACGCGACCCACTCAGTCGAAAAACGCCTATCAGCCGAGTCAGTAGGCCTGATCCTCGTCGAGAAAAACGCTGCTTCTCGATCATTTGATCGCAAGTACAAAAAGCGACCTAGGTAAACACCCATAAGGCAAAGAAACGCCCAAGATGAAAAAAATGTAGGTTTCAATCCAATGAAAATTATCTGCGCAACGATGATAGCTGTAATGCAAACCGGCAACGCAAGCCCTACGACACGCATCTTGTTCATGGCTTGAGTGGCCTCTTCACGGCCTCTTCGAAAGATCCCTGGACGGCACTCTCGAAGAACTTGCCCCAAATCTTTGACCATGCCTCGGTAAATGCTGGCACATTGAATCCACGCGTGATTCGTTCCATCGCCTTTTCGTACGCCGCCCCTGAGGCGATGCTAGTTTGCTCGGCAGCGTTGCCGGTTACGAACTTCATGGCGTCAATTAAATCATCGGCAACGCGACCAGCTGGCGTGAAGAGGCGGGCCGGCAGTGTCGAAATATTCATAAAGTCCTTCAGGACCTGCTCAATATCCGGCGGTAAGGGAATTCCAGACTCACGTGCGTAAATCGCGATTCGCCGAACACACGCACTGTCCCTACCACAATCAGCCGCAGCACTACGAATGTCTTGTTGATCCGCCTTCGTGCAAGGACCCTGATGGCGAAGGCAATTGAAGATGTACCCCATGAGCGCAGACTGTGCCCCATCCTTGAAACTTCCACCCCCCAATTCTGCAGCAATTCCTCCCACTGCTGTGACCCAGACACCCTTTGCAAGCACATTGTCAATACCCGGCACGAACCCCGCCGCAGCCCCAAACCCCGCCGCCAGCGCACCCTGCCCACACTTGCCCCCCGAGGCCTCAGCCGACGCACAGCCCACCAGGGCGTGGCCGCAATGTTGGCGGCAATTTGGCCTGTGGACATACCGGCGGCGGCCACGTTGTTGCCCGCCAGGTCCGTGTACGCCCCCTCACCCTGCGTGGCACTGCCCACCGCATAAAACGCCGCTGCCGTCACAAACGTGACGGTGCCGCCCCTGCGCGCAGCGTCCACGTTGCCGTCGGTCTGCACGTAGGTGGTGTAGCCCGAGATGTAGGCTGCCACCACCGGCCCAAAGGGGCCCGCGAACACGGAGGCCACGGCGGTCCCGATGGCGATGGCCCAGGGGTTTCTCATCATCCAGCGGTCTCGCATGCGCTGGCCGGGGATGTTTCTGACGATGTCGAATTCGTTCTCGATGCGCAGGCTGAAGTACCCGAAGGATCGGTGCAGCCCAGTGGGTTGTTGAAGCAGTAGGCGTAGCGGTTGTAGTTTTGCAGGTTGCCTGGGTCTTGCACGAAGGGGTCAGCCTGCATGAAGGTGGCCAGGGTGGGGTTGAAGATGCGCCCGTTCATGTGCACCAGGCCGATGTCATCGAGGTGCTCGTGGCCGGTGAAGCCCCGGTCGGTGAGGCCAGGCTGCGTGCTCCAGTCCATCACGATGGTGCCAAACTCGTCGTAGCTGCCGTTGGTGTTGCGCCGCTTGCCAAACGGGTCGTAGGCCAGGCGCTGCAGCACCGCCCCGGTGTGGTCGGTGATGGCGCTGACGCTGCCCAGGTGGTCGTGCTGCCAGTTTCCAGAAATCTCAGGCGCACCAGAGCTATGCTGCGTAGCTCGAACATTGGGGTTGCAGTTGTATGCGATAAAACCAATGAACGCCCTAAGACATGTTTGCCGCACCAGAGCTGCCATGGCCACCGTGCAAATCACATGCCTCGACGCGCTGGAAGATGAAGCTGCAAACGCCGCGTCTGTTGGCGCCAGTCAAGATGTAGAGCATCTTGCATGAGCGGCTGCGCGCCGATCGCATTGACCGGATGAAGGCTGCACGCGCCACACTCGCGGCCGAGCCGCTGCCATCGATGACGCCAGCGGAGATCAGCGCCGAGATTGAGTCTTACCGTTCAGAGCAGCGACGTGCGGCTGGTTCTTGACACGCAACACGGCGCTATCCGGATTGCTGTGGGGCGGCACGCCGGGGCGCTTTATCGATGCAGCATAAGCCGGGCGTATCGAGCTCGCCAGCAGTGCCGCGCTGCTGGCTGAGCTTCAAGGGGTGCTGTACGCGCGGGAGAAGTTCGCAAAACAGTCGAACAAGCGCGGGCTCTCCATCCGTGATGTGTTCGACGGCTATGCGGCCTTGGCCACCCTCGTGACACCCGCAGTCATTGCCCCGACCATCGTTCGCGATCCAGCCGATGACCACGTGCTTGCTGCCGCGTTGTCAGCGCGCGCCGATTTGATCGTATCGGGTGACGCTCATTTGCTCGATCTGAAACGCTTTCACAGCATTGAAATCGTTACCGCTGCAGAAGGCGTAAAGCGCCTCGGCTTGCTTGAATAGCGTTGCACACGAAATGCATACCCCGAACCCCTTGGGCGTGCGCGCTGCGCAGGCTTCACGGTGTGCAGGGCAAGAAAGTCAGCGCCGGCGATGCAATACGCAAGATGCGATACTGAAGTTCACTTACCACTGC
Source organism: uncultured beta proteobacterium (assembly GCA_963738575.1). Classification (GTDB taxonomy): domain Bacteria; phylum Pseudomonadota; class Gammaproteobacteria; order Burkholderiales; family Burkholderiaceae_C; genus CAVTWY01. The sequence goes on along the minus strand of CAVTWY010000004.1, from coordinate 622,853 downwards.
ACGCTCGAAAGCGCCAGCGACCGATTATGAAAATTCGCGGCGCAGTTAATCCTAGCAACGCGGCGCAACGGTAAGGTAGGTCGCATTTCAAGGTAAACGGCGCGGCCCGTTAGCTAATTGGAGCACGCACGCTGTCAATCGAGTCGCGCCGCCAAAGTAATTCGCCTGCGCTAGGACGGCGGAGCTACGTTTCGACAGCAGGCTACGTACAGCTTCCCAAACGGCCACCACGACAAAGCATGCGCCAACAAGTGCGGCGAGTGCTTTGACGCCCATGCTGCTCTCCAGGGCGGATTGTTGTCGCTGCAAGTTGAATCGGCTTTCCAATTGAGACACCGACGCAAACGTATAGTCCGTATCCAAGCGCAAGTATCCACCCCCAAGTTTCTTTTACTCCTGAAGTATCTGGTGAGTAGTAAAAAATAAAAGCGCAGCCAACCCAAGTAGACCGAAAACCAGAAGTAATTTGCGATTCACGAGCTTGTACCCCTAATGGTTTGTTTGGTGGGTTTTTGTCCAGAAATTTGCCAACCGCTGTAGCTGCACGCTGGGCCAATGCTTCAGTTGCTCCCCATACCCTGTTTAACCAAGGTTTCAACACCGCTTCGATAAAGTTTGGAGCCAATCCTGCTGAATCATTTTGTAGTGCGGCTTTACCAACATCTGCGGAGAGTCCAGTTGCTTGCGCTGCAGCCCCTATTCCAGAAAGAGGGGTCTTTAACACAACAACCGCCGCAACATCCGACAAAAGCGTGAGCATTTCGATGCCTGTCGCTTTCGGTAGGCCTGCGATCTAGCGTCAGCCCAATCGACGTTAGCCCCGAAAACTAAACAGTCGGTCGTTGCACACAATCCATTGAGGCGAACGATATAGGGTTTGCCATCTACCCAGCGTGTTTCAAGGTAGCCATCGCCATCCTTGGGTATGCGACCAGCACAGGCTTGGTGCGCAAGACAGTTAAAAACATACCCCATGAGCGCAGACTGAGCGCCATCCCTGAAGCTGCCGCCCCCCAATTCTGCCGCAATTCCCCCCACCGCAGTGACCCAGACACCCTTAGCAAGCACATTGTCGATACCCGGCACGAACCCCGCCGCAGCCCCAAACCCCGCCGCCAGCGCACCCTGCCCACACTTGCCCCCCGAGGCCTCAGCCGACGCACAGCCCACCAGGGCGTGGCCCGCAATGTTGGCAGCGACTTGGCCTGTGGACATGCCATTGGCGGCTACGTTGTTGCCTGCGATGTCCGTGTACGCTGCGTCAGCCATCGTCGCATCGCCCACGGCAGTGAATGCCTGTGCAGTGATGTAGGTGACAGCGCTTGCTCTGCGGGCGGCGTTCACATCGCCATCAGTCTGCACGTACGAGGCGTACCCCGCAACCATGGCTGCGCCAGCGGGCCCACCATAGACGGTGGCAACTATTTGCACGATGGCAATGGCCCAAGGATGTCTGACCATCCAGCGGTCGATGCTGCGCTGCCCGGGGATGTTGCGGATGAGATCAAACTCGTTGCGAAAGCTCAGGAACCCCGAGGGGTCGGTGCAGCCCAGGGGGTTGTTGAAGCAGTAGGCGTAGCGGTTGTAGTTTTGCAGGTTGCCTGGGTCTTGCACGAAGGGGTCAGCCTGCATGAAGGTGGCCAGGGTGGGGTTGAAGATGCGCCCGTTCATGTGCACCAGGCCGATGTCATCGAGGTGCTCGTGGCCGGTGAAGCCCCGGTCGGTGGTGCCGCTCTGCGCACTCCAGTCCATCACGATGGTGCCAAACTCGTCGTAGCTGCCGTTGGTGTTGCGCCGCTTGCCAAACGGGTCGTAGGCCAGGCGCTGCAGCACCGCCCCGGTGTGGTCGGTGATGGCGCTGACGCTGCCCAGGTGGTCGTGCTGCCAAAACTCCGCCCGCGCCAGGGCGATGGACCCAAGCGGGCTGGGCTCGCGCGCGTCACTTGCCAGGCTGGGGGTGTTGGCCGCTGCCACCAGCACCCCAAACGTCTGACCACCAGCGCTCAAGTGGTGGCGCTGCTGGTAGGCGCCGTTGAGCTCCTCCAGCTCAAAGCCCAGGCCTTGGTTCAGGGTCCATGTCGTGCGCGTGCCGTTGGCGTTGGTGCGCCGCTCCTGGATGCGGGCGTGGTTCTCGTCGTAGCTCCAGCGGTACTGGGGTGAGCTTCGTCACACTTGCGAGCAGCAAAAAGTCCGGGCGGGGCTAAACATTCCGTAAGCCACGAAAAAAGCTACAACGTCAAATGTTCGACTCCAATTGAAACGAGTAATACAAACCCTAGCGCGAAAAAACCTAACAAAAATGATCTCCGAGCAAACGCAGCGACTCGCCGATCAGACGTGCGCGACCAAGTTTGTGATCGAAGCGCATGATATGGCCATGAGTACATCTTTGGTGCCCACTCAAACATGGAGCGGCGCTCTCGCTTTAGCTTGAGAGAAAAGCGGCGCGCGAGCACCAACATTCCGATCATTCCAGCAAGAAGACAAATCCATGCCATTGCAAACGCAGCGCTGACAATTGTGATCACTTAGGCCCTCCTAAACGGGTTGCCATCCATTGATAGACCCCACGAATGGTGAATGTCCGCGTGATCTGTGGTTGGACCGCGCCGCCGACGTTTAACACTGGGCTCCAGGTGAGCGTAACCCCGCTCAGATTCCCGCGCCCTGACCCAGTTTGCATACCGACGCCAAAGTTACCACTTAATGGGCCGAGTGCAGCGCTATAAGACATTGACTGAGTGCCGTTCATAGCAAGCATGCTGCCAGATAAAGCCGATACTTGAGCCAACCCTCCGAAGTGCAATGATCCGCCAGCGCGAATCGGCAACGAGTAGTCAGTCACGAAGCCAAAATCGACGGGAAGAATCCCGTCAAAAGTAAGTCCAGGCCCGAAAGCGTATGACCCTAACGGCCCAAGCTTGCCTGCAACTTGCCCAGTAAGCGTCCACTCTACTGCGCCCTCAACTGAAGCACCGACGGGCAAGGACCGCTCCTCTGGCGACGACCCACACTGCCCGTGGTCGCAAGCGTTGAAAAGGTACCCCAGCATTGCAGACCGAGCCCCATCCAAGAAGCTCCCACCGCCCAATTGTGAGGCAGCACCGCCGACAGCGGTAACCCAAACACCTTTGCCGACTGTACCCAGGTTCTCCGCCCCCGGCACGAACCCCGCCGCAGCCCCAAACCCCGCGCCCAGCGCACCCTGCCCGCAGTTGCCCCCCGAGGCGGCCGAGGACGCACAGCCCACCAGGGCGTGGCCTGCGACGTTGCCTGCAATCTGCCCAGCCGTCATCTCGCTCATGGACAGGTTGCGCGTGTAGGAGGTGCCATCATCAAATCCGTACGTCTCCGTCATCGTCGCATCACCCACCGCCGAAAACGCTGCGGCGGTGAGGTAAGTGATGGTGCCGGCCTTGCGTGCCGCGTCGACGTTGCCGTCGGTCTGGGCGTAGGTGGTGTAGCCCGCAGCGAAGGCTGCGCCCACGGGTCCGCCAAAGTACGAGGCCACGGCCGAGCCGATGGCGATGGCCCAGGGGTTGTCCAACATCCACTTGTCGACACCCTTTTGACCGGGCAGGTTTCTGATGAGGTCGTACTCGTTTTTGATGCTTCTGAAGTAGCCCAGGGCCCACTTGCGTACGAAGTACAGGCCGGGGTCTCCCATGGAGCCGCCCAGGGCGTGCGCGCGGCGCAGGCTGAAGTACCCCGAGGGGTCGGTGCAGCCCAGGGGGTTGTTGAGCGCTGAATATCAACCCATACCGACAACGCGGCTGCGTTGGTGACATTGGGTCCAGGGAATCGGCCAATGCCGAATCCAAGGCTGCGGACGTAAACGGCACCGTCCCGCTCCACGGCGAATCGCATGACTCGACCGTCATGCAGCAGGTGAGTACCCATCATCTGATTGATGACAAGCGCTTCTGGCCGCGCAGCGCTCCAGCTTCGAGCAGGCCATCGCCTTCTATGGCGAGCTGGCGATCAGCGCATCGCCGCTGGCCACCCCGCGCGTAGTGCGCGGCAATGTCGATGACGATCGCGTTATTGCTGCGGCCGTGGCCAGCGGCGCCAAGATCGTCGTCTCCGGGGACCTGTATTTGCTGAGTATGGGCAGCCCCAAAGGCATCGACATCATCAATGTCGCCGAGGCGGTCACGCGCATCGAGGACGCAAGAAGCAAGACCTGACGCCAACAGTCCGTGCTAGGGAGCGGTCAGCGAAGGAGTGCGTCCACGCGCTCATATACTGCTCGCGCCATGTACGCACATGCGTCAGCAGCAAGACAGAACTCGGCATAGGAAGGCGTAGCGAAGCCTCGCGCTGCGCCGAACCCAGGAACGATGTCGTCCGGGGAGAAGATCGCCACAGCAGACGAAGACAACGCACTCGGCATTACCGCCTTCTTGGGAAGAGTGAGACCAAATTTGACTGAGAGCATCCCAACGTCCACGCCGTCACGCGAATCGTCCACAAACAGGAAGGACCATTGGCCATCGGATGTCAGCCTCCTGAACACCACGCCGGTCTTGCGATGCGAGTCGAGCGTGAACCCAGCAGCAACGAGCGTCGCCGAGTAGCGATCAATCAGCAGGTCATAGCGCGCCTTCGCTGGCAGTTGCATGAACTCCTGAAGCTCAGGCAACGACAACTTGCGTGCAGCTGCTCGGCGCGCCTGCTTGACCGCCTCATTGATCCGAAGCGCCACTGGATCGTCAGGCATCAATTCGACGTACCGCTTCATTGTCGGCTCTATCTGCGGTGACATGATCGGACTGTCTGATCCAGGCTGGCTTGCAGCAGCACGGGCACGCAAGTCAGCAAGCAACCCAGACCGATAGGCCGTCACGTCCGGGAGCTTGCCCGTGAGGACGTTCATTGGACCGACAAGACCGGCGATTCGCTCCTTCGCATACTCGGACCAGTAGAGCCGTAACTGCTGAGCGCGCCTCTTCGTGCCAGCCAGCATCTCTAGCTCGTGCCGGATCACACTGGCCGGAGCACCGTAATCTGCTAGATCAAAATCGGCACAGATGTCGCTGACCTGATCGCCCAGAGGGTAGAGCCTTTCTGAGAGCTGCTTTGCCTCTTCGCGCTCGATCAAAGATTCGGTTTGGCTCATCAGCAACACTCAACCTGGATCGCCCTGCCGCCGCCTTGGCGGAAGCGGGCCCATCAGTATTCGATTTGCTTGGTCCTGTACCGCACGCTGAAGGGCGCGCTCCATGGGACTGGCATCCAACGCGCGATAGATGACGAGCCCATCGCCTCCGAAGTGGAACTCGTACCTGTTCATCGAACCTTGCAGCGTCATGGTTGTCTGATTGCCGAATAAAGGGACCCCTGTTCCGGCGGAATACTCACCAGTCATCGTGTACCGAGATATCTGCTCTGTACCAGAACCCCAGCCATAGATCGAGTCAGGCTTCACATCCCAGACCATTCTCAGATTCTCCGAGTAAATGTCGGGCCTACCGAAGAAGAAGTTGGGCGGATTCAAGAGTGAAGTGCAAGGGGTTGAGTATCAATGAATATGGTTGGCGTTCAGCGTACTGTTGATCAGCAACTCCCGGTACACCGCCAGCGGCGTACGCACCCCCAACCCCTTGCGCGGTCGGTTGTTGATCTCGTCTGCGATGGCGTCGAGTTGCGCCTGGCTGTGGCCCGACAGATCGGTTCCCTTGGGCAAGTACTGGCGCACCAAGCCGTTCATGTTCTCGCAAGAGCCCCGTTGCCACGGGCTGTGCGGGTCGCAGAAGTACACCGCGATGCCTGTCAGCTCGCTGAGCTTCTTGTGCATCGCCATCTCGCGTCCCTGGTCGTACGTCATGCTCAAGCGCATGGGCTGCGCGATGCCGATCAGCTTGTCGGTGAACGCTTGCAGCACGGTCGCCGCACTGGCCGGCTTGGGGCTCGGCAGCTTGACAAGCATGACGAGCCGACTTGTGCGCTCCACCAGCGTGCCCACCGCACTCGCGTTGGCCTCACCCTTGATCAAGTCGCCCTCCCAGTGACCAGGGAACTGGCGGTCCTCGATCTCGGGCGGGCGTATGTGGATGCTAAGCATGTCGGGGATCTGTCCGCGTCGATCTTGACCTTTGCTGCGCGGCACGCGCTTGTTGTGCGCGTGGCGAAGGCTTGCGATCAGTTCGCGGCGCAGCTCGCCTACGGGCTGGGCATAGATGCAGTTGTAGATCGTCTCGTGCGACACGCGAAGCTCATGCCCTTGGGGGTAAACGCGCGCCAGCGTCAAAGCAATCTGCTCAGGCGACCAGCGTTGCGTCAAGAAGTGCTGAACGACGCCAAACAGCGTCGAATCCGTGTGCAGTTTACGCATCGGACGTGCATCCAGACGCCGCCGCTGGCTCGACGATTGGGCTTGCGTGCTCGCGTAGGTCGCCCCGGTGCTGTTGCGCTTGAGCTCACGCGTGATGGTGCAAACCGGGCGCCCCAACACGCGCGCCATGGCGCTGGCGCTGTAGTTCTGTTGCTTCAACGCAGCCAACGTAACGCGGTCCTCGGGTTGCAGCTGGCGGTAGGTTCTGGGTGGTGTGTGCATCGGTGTACCTTACGGGATCATCGGTTTTGCACTTCACTCTTGAATCCGCCTTGTCCTGACTATCGTACCAGCGATCAAATCCAAGTCCCAAGCGCGCCGTCGTTCCTGATTCATTCAAGTAGTTGCGGAACGTTTTTTCGGCATCCCGCCCCTGCGCGAAACACTCGTGCATCACGCAATTGAATAAGTACCCCAGCAGTGCAGTCCGAGCCCCATCCATGAAGCTACCGCCACCCAATTGTGCCGCAATCACCGCCCACGGCGGTGACCCAAACGCCTTTGGCCAGCGCGCCGTCAATACCCGGCACGAACCCCGCCGCAGCCCCAAACCCCGCCGCCAGCGCACCCTGCCCACACTTGCCCCCCGAGGCCCCAGCCGACGCACAGCCCACCAGGGCGTGGCCTGCAATGTTGGCGGCAATTTGGCCTGTGGACATACCGGCGGCGGCTCACGTGTAGTAGTGCCCGCCAAGTCCGTGTACGCCCCCTCACCCTCGTGGCACTGCCCACCGCCTAAAACGCCGCTGCCGTCACAAAGTGACGGTGCCGCCCCTGCGCGCAGCGTCCACGTTGCCGTCGGTCTGGACGTAGGTGGTGTAGCCCGAGATGTAGGCTGCCACCACCGGCCCAAGGGGCCTGCGAAATACGGAGGCCACGGCGGTTCCGATGGCGATGGCCCAGGGGTTTCCATCATCCACTTGTCGATGCGCTTTTGGCCGGGGATGTTTCTGACGATGTCGAATTCGTTCTCGATGCTTCTGAAGTAGCCCAGGGCCCACTTGCGTACGAAGTACAGGCCGGGTCGCCCATGGAGCCGCCCAGGGCGTGCGCGCGGCGCAGGCTGAAGTACCCCGAGGGATCAGTGCAGCCCAGTGGGTTGTTGAAGCAGTAGGCGTAGCGGTTGTAGTTTTGCAGGTTGCCTGGGTCTTGCACGAAGGGGTCAGCCTGCATGAAGGTGGCCAGGGTGGGGTTGAAGATGCGCCCGTTCATGTGCACCAGGCCGATGTCATCGAGGTGCTCGTGGCCGGTGAAGCCCCGGTCGGTGGTGCCGCTCTGCGCACTCCAGTCCATCACGATGGTGCCAAACTCGTCGTAGCTGCCGTTGGTGTTGCGCCGCTTGCCAAACGGGTCGTAGGCCAGGCGCTGCAGCACCGCCCCGGTGTGGTCGGTGATGGCGCTGACGCTGCCCAGGTGGTCGTGCTGCCAAAACTCCGCCCGCGCCAGGGCGATGGACCCAAGCGGGCTGGGCTCGCGCGCGTCACTGGCCAGGCTGGGGGTGTTGGCCGCTGCCACCAGCACCCCAAACGTCTGGCCACCAGCGCTCAAGTGGTGGCGCTGCTGGTAGGCGCCGTTGAGCTCCTCCAGCTCAAAGCCCAGGCCTTGGTTCAGGGTCCATGTCGTGCGCGTGCCGTTGGCGTTGGTGCGCCGCTCCTGGATGCGGGCGTGGTTCTCGTCGTAGCTCCAGCGGTACTGGGGTGAGCCGCTGGCGCCTTGGATGCCGGTGTTGGCGTCGGGCAGGTTGAAGCTGGTGTAGCTGATCGTGCGAAAACGACCATCGCTGGCGCTGGTGAGGTTGCCAAGTGCCGGGCATTCGTCCAAATCCGATTGTCAAAGTGAATGCACTGTGGTAGTCTGCATGCATTGAATGCATTTTGGAGCTTTCAACATGGCCATGCTTACCGTCCGCAACCTGTCCGACGAGGTGCACCGTGCTTTGCGCGTTCGTGCTGCTCACCACGGTCAGAGCATGGAGGCCGAGGTGCGCGAAATCATTGAATCCGCGATCAACCCCAAGGGCCGCGTGAAGCTGGGTTCGCTTCTTGCCGAAATGGGCCGCCGAGCCAAATTAAGCGAGGAAGAGTTTGCGGTGTTTGGGACGGTGCGTGAGAAAACTCCCGCCCGCCCCGTGAACTTCGAATGATTCTGCTCGACACCAACGTGGTGTCAGAGCCGCTGCGCCACGCGCCGGACGCCCGCGTGATTGCGTGGATCGACGCCCAGGCGATGGAGACGCTTTTCCTTTCCGCGATCACGGTGGCTGAGCTGCGTGCGGGCGTTGCGCTGCTTCCAGCGGGCAAGCGTCGATCAGGACTTCATGCGAACCTTGAAGAGAGCGTGCTGCCCTTGTTTGCGGGGCGTGTGCTGCCATTTGACTTGGGCTGCACGAAGTCTTACGCCGCGCTGTTGGCCAAGGCGCGAACCATCGGCTTGGCCATCGCCACCGCAGACGGCTGCATCGCAGCAATCGCAGTTGCCCATGGTTTCACCGTGGCTACCCGAGACACCCGTGCCTTTGAGGCCGCAGGTGCAGCCGTGATCGACCCGTGGCGCGCGTGACGGTGTCTGCGCGCATCTCACGGGAATGCCGAAAATGATTCGTGACGACTTCTTTGTTTCGCGTTGGGGATTCAGTTCATTGCAGAGGCGGTTCAATACCGCTTCAGTGAACCGATCACCTAAACTCATCGTCGCCCTCACCCCCCTTGATCGGCTTCAACGGCCCCCGAAACTTCTCTTTCAACGGCGCGTGCGGCAAAGCCGGGAAGGCGATGGCTTCATCGGCCACCTTGGTGTCGGGCAGCCGATCCAAAAAGTTGCGCACCAACGTCAATCGTCCGCGTTTTTGGTCGTTGAAGTCAACCAGCGTCCACGGGGTTTGTTTGGTGTGGGTGGCCTCCAGCATGCGGTCGCGGGCACGCCCATAAGCGTCGTACTTCTCGCGCGACTTGAGGTCGATGGGCGACAGCTTCCAGCGCTTGAGGGGGTCGTTCAGGCGTTCGGCAAAGCGTTTTTCTTGCTCGGCTTGGTCCACCGTCAGCCAGTACTTGAACAGCAGCACGCCGTCGTCGACCAACATGCGCTCGAACACGGGGGCTTGCTTCAAGAACGCGTTGGTTTGGGCGGGCGTGCAAAACCCCATCACATGCTCCACCCCGGCGCGGTTGTACCAACTGCGGTCGAGCAACACAATCTCGCCCGCAGCAGGCAGGTGCTGCACGTAGCGCTGAAAGTACCACTGCGTGGCCTCTCGCTCGCTGGGCGCGGCAAGGCCACCACGCGCACGTTGCGCGGGCTCAAGGTGTCGGCGATGGCACCAATCACGCCGCCCTTGCCCGCCGTGTCGCGGCCCTCCACCACCACCACGATGCGTTTGCCCTCGTGCTGCACCCAACGCGCCATGGCATTGAGCTCGACTTGCAGCGGCTCCAGGCGCTCGAGGTAGTCTTTTTTGGACATACCTTCTTTGGCGCTGCCGCCAGCATCCTTTTCAGCGTCCTTTGCAGCGCCTTTCGCAGCATCCTTTGCAGCGTCTTTTGGCTTGGCCGATTTTTTCTTGTCACCCATGGTTGTCGCTCCTGTGCTGATGCGCGTTGGATAATCACTTGCATGCAAGGCTGGCACCTTACCGCAGAGCTCTACGATTGTGTGGCAAGCACCGCCGACGGCACCGATTTGATGCGCGACACGGCGGCCCTGCGCACGCTGTGCCACGCCTGCGTGCAAGCCGCAGGGCTGCATGCCGTGGGCGAGCTGTTTCACCCCTTCGGGGAGCCTGGCGGCATCACCGGCGTGGTGCTGCTGGCTGAGTCGCACCTGGCGGTGCACACCTGGCCCGAGCAAAACGCCGTCACGCTCGACGTTTACGTGTGCAACTACAGCGCCGACAACTCAGGCGCTGCCGACGCGCTGTTGGCGTCGCTGACTGCGCGCATTTGCGCCGGCGCGCACCACGCAGCAAAGGTGGGCGAGGGGTGGGGTCAAGGGCTAGGGTTAGGCTGCGCCGCCGCCCCGCTTGCCCAGAGCCGCTGCCACGTTCACCCCCGCCGCATGCCCCAGCGCAAAGGCTTCTTCAAAAACCGAATAGGCCGCCAGGTCGCTGTGCGCAAAGTGGATGGCGTCGTCGCGACGAAATTGATGCAGTGCCAGTTGGGCCAGCCGGGTGCGGGTGCCGGGCCGGGGGATGGCCATGGCGTGACCGTAGCGCATCAAGTCGATGCGCTCGGTGCGGGCGGGCAGGTCGGGGTGGGCGCGCGCGAGGTCGGCCATCACGCGCTGGCTCCAGGCTTGCCAAGGCTCGTCAAGCAAGGCGCGGCGCTGCGCTTGCATCGCCCTGGGCACCGTCTCGCCCAAGGGCCCAGTAAGCCGTTAGCACTGAGTTGCTGCGCACCGGGTGACAAGCTTTGATGCGTGGCGTCCACATACCCCAGCGCGTCGCTCGCTGCCCGCCCGGCTGAAAAGCACGTTGTCCCACGCGGGCGCGGCGCCTTGGCGGTCGTCCAGGGTGCCGCGCACGTGCAGGTTGGCAACCAACCACGGCGCATGGGCCACGGCAGCCGCCGCCTGCTGCAAAGTGGGCGTGATGGGTGCCTGCACGATGCGCGCCGCCACGTGCAGGGGTGACGCCACGATCACGTGTTGCGCCAGCCAGCGCTGCGGTGTGCCGTCACTGGCTTGGATGGCATCTACCCAGACCCCTTGCGTTGTGGGGGTCACGCCTGTGACCAAGTGGCCTGTGCGAAGCCTGCCTTGCACAAGGACTGTCATTTTTTGCGTTAGCCAGGCATTGCCTTCGGGCCACGTGAACACGCCCGCGTCGTCGTCCCGGTCGGCGTCGGCCGAAGCACCGGGCGCTTTGAACCCGTGGCGGCTGGCAAAGTAGTGCAGACCGGCCCAGGCCGACACAGTGGCAATGCCGGCGCCGTAGTCGTCGCGGCAGGCATAGTCGAGGTAAGCAAGCAGGCCCTCGTCGGTGAGGTTGCGTTGCGATAACCACTGCGCAAACGGCACTGCGTCCAGCGCTTCAAGGTCTCTCGTCCACGGGCTTTGCAAGGTGGGTGCCACAAAGGCGTGCCGCTTGGAGGCCTCGGCCACCTCGCGCTCAAAGTCCAGGTACTGCTGGGCCAGGGTCGAGCCGGGCGCTGCAGGTGCCAGCAAACCTTCAACCCACTGCCCTTCAAACCACAACCGCTCTTGCGGCGCGTGGCACAGGTGCTTCTCGAGCGCACGCCAACGGCCATGCTGGTGGGTCATCAAGCCGAGCTCTGACAACCAACCGCGCAGCTCGGGCATGCGGTCATCGGGCACGGGCAGGTAGTGGGCGCCCAGCGGGCAGGCCATGCCCCCCATGGTGTGGGCACGTGCGTTGCCCCCGCCCACGTCCTCCAACTCCAGCACCACAAAGTCGTCCACACCCGCGCGATGCAGCGCGCGCGCGGCCGTCAGCCCTGCCACACCGGCACCCACGATCACGACTGAGGTGCGGCGCGTGATTGCTGCGTTAGTTTTTGGTCGCGACGCCATGTCGCGCAGCAGGTGCCCACGCGCGGCGTCGGTGCCCACCCAAGACCCCGCCCAGGTGATGGGGGTGGCCGAAGACGCCTTGGGGTTGCAGCCACCCAGCCACCACGGGCCTGTGGCAGCTGCCAAAGTCGCGGCGGCGGCGCGGCGGCGATTCCACGTCATGGCTTGTCCGTGCAGCTCTAGTCGCGCTGCACGCGGCCCCACTCTTGCTCAAACACATGCACCAGCGCTTGGTTGGACAATTTGTTGACAGGCGCCTCGACGCGGCTCATGTCGGGCGGAAACTGCCGCATGCCCGCCATCCCTTCGGGCGTTAAAAAGCGCAGCCCGGCGGGCATAGCAGGCAGGCGGTTGCCAAGGCCGACGCGACGCAATCACAAACCCCCACTCACCAAAGCTCGGCACGTTGGCGTGGTACGGCGTGGTTGAAAGCCCTACGGCCTCGAGCGTGCTCACCACCGTCCAAAAACTGCGCCGCGCCACCAGGGGCGACGTGCATTGAATCACTGCAAAACCCGTGGCCGCCAGGTGCCTGTCCACAAGTTCGTAAAACGTGGTGGTGTAAAGCTTGCCCAGCGCAAAGTTGCTGGGGTCGGGGAAGTCGATGATGATGATGTCAAAAAACTCGCTGCTTTGCTCCAACCAAGTAAAAGCGTCTTGGTTGACCACCTTGAGTTTGGGTGACGCCAGCGCCTGAGCGTTGAGCTGCGACAGTGTGGGTTGCTCGGCAAACAGGCGCGTCATGTGAGGGTCAAGTTCCACCAGCGTCACCGACTCCACACTCGGGTACTTGAGCACCTCGCGCACCGCCATGCCGTCGCCACCGCCCAGCACGGCCACGCGGCGCGGCCCACCGTGCGCAGCCATGGCAGGGTGCACCAGCGCCTCGTGGTAGCGGTACTCGTCGCGAGAATCAAACTGCAAATTGCCGTTGAGAAACAAGCGCCGCTGCCCGGCGTCGTTGGCGGTGACGACGATGCGTTGGTAGTCGCTGCTGGCGGCGTAGGTGATGCGCTCGCCGTAAAAACGTTGCTCGGCCCAGGTGGTGATGGTTTCAGCCAGCACGGCGGTGGTGGCCAGCACCGCGACCACGCCCACACACACCGCGCCCCACAGGCCCCGCGAGCGAACCTCACCGCGAAACAGCCACAGCGTCCACACCGCCACGCCCGCGTTCATCAACCCAAAGGCCACCCCCGTGCGCACCAACCCGAGGTGCGGCAAGAACAGCAGCGGAAACGCCACCGCCACGGCCAAGGCACCCAGGTAATCAAACGTCAGCACCTGCGACACCAGCTCGCTGAGTTGCCAGCGGTGGCGAAAGTGCGACTTGAGGATGCGCATCACCAGCGGGATCTCAAACCCCACCAGCGCACCCACCACCAACACCAGGCCATACAGAAGGATGCGAAAGGCACCCCCCCCGCCGATGGCACCATGCAGCGCGTTGTGCGCGATAAACAGCAGCGCCGGAAGCAGCCCGCCCAGAAGCGCCACCAACAGCTCCACGCTCAAGAACGTGGCGATCAGTTGGCGCACCACGTAGCGGCTTAAAAACGAGCCCACCCCCATGGCAAAAAGGTAGGCGCCGATGATGGTGCTGAACTGCAGCACCGAATCCCCCAGCAACCAACTGGCCAGCGTGCCAGCTGCCAGTTCGTACAGCAGCCCACACGCGGCGATGACAAACACCGAAGCCAGCAACGCCACCTCGCCCGACGAGATGGGGGTGGCGGCGTTGAGGCTTGAACCTTGAGGCTCGCTGTCGCCGCTTGGGGTGGTTGCAGCGTCAGGGGTGGCAGGGATGGAAGGGGTCATCCACCATGCACGGCCGACGCCACGATCATGCCGATGGCGATGCACATCGACGCCACCACGATGGCGAGCGCGGTGTTGCGCTTGTCCACCAGCTCGGTCCACAGTTTGTAGGGGGTGAGCTTGTCAATGATGATGAAGCACAACCAAAAAAGCGCCACCCCCGCCAAAGCGTAGAGCATCGATCCGGCAAACAGCACGGGGTTCAACCAATCGGTTTTCATCTGCATCTCTCCTGGTCAATGTTGTTCATGGCTGCAAAAAAGGGGCTGCACTATTTGTGGCCACCACCGCCACTGGAGCCACCCCACGAGCCCCCGCCGCTGCGCACGCCGCCCACGCCACCCGAGCGTTGCAAGCACTGTTGGTACTCGACGCTGGCGGCACCATAACTGCGCCTCGCACTGTCGCAGCGGTCTGTTGAGCAGGCCCGGAAAAACCCAAAGATCAGCAGCAGCAGCACGACCATGACGAAGATGTGTTTGGCGTTCAGGGCCGAGGCCATCGTGGGCTCGGTGTCGAACTGCAACCCCCGGTCCACCACGCTGGTGGGTGCCACCCCAAAGGCACCCAGCAGCTTGCGCGCCTGCAAGGTGCGGCCGTCAGACCACGTCACCTCTTGGTCTTGCAGCTCGCGGTTGAGCCGCCAATCGCCACTGGCGTAGTCGGTGTTGCGGCTGCGTTGCTGGTTCTTCACTTGCCAATAAAACTCGCCCAGCACAAAGATGGTCTCGGCGCTGTACTCAAACTTGAGCTGGTACGTTCGGCTTTGCCACTGGGCGCTGGTGCCCCGCACGGTGGGGGCGCCCGTGAGGGGCACGGCCCAGCTCCACCCATCTTCGGCGTTCACCAAAAAGGCAAAACCCACACCGCGGCTGTAAAGCAGGTACTCGGTCCACGGTGGCTCGATGTCGTCGCCGGGCTCGGGATCCACCCGCCGCACCATGTAGCCCACCACTTGCCAGGGCGACTCAAGCCCCCCCAGCTCAAGCATGGCCGTGGCGCCCAGCGGAATCAAAGGCTCGGCCAAACGCCCCACCGACTTGGTTTGTGCCACGTGCGCCAATTGGCCACCAATGCCTTGCGACACGTCAACAATGGCTTTGCAGGCGATGCAGGTGATCGACTTGGTGGTTTCTAATTTGACATCCAGCGGCGCACCGCAAGAGGGGCACGGCGCCGACTGGCTGGTGGCTGTTTGCGTGGCCGGGCCTTCACCACGCAGGCCTTTGAGTTGCAACACCGCCAGCTCGGCGCCCCGCCCCACCGACCATGACACGTCCCGACCGTCGGCCGCCAGCGTGGCCATGTCGCCCGTTGCGCTGCGAAGGTCCACCACCGTCACTGGCGCATCCAGTTGCGGCGCTTGCGGCAGCTCGCCCTCGGCGGCAGCCACACGCGCCTCGACCACCGACGCCACCTGCCATTCGCGATCACCCAGGCGCACCGAGGCGCCTGGAGGCCAGCCCTTCAGCGTGTGCGTTGCTTCTGAGGCCGAAGGCGCTTGCGTCGGCAACGCCGCGTCAAAGGCAAAAACATAACGCCCGTTGTCCTCTGACAGCCACCCACGCGAGCCGATGTCAAACAGCGCCACCCATTCGTTCCAGGCCGAATCGGGCGTGCGCCATTGCAAGCGCCCCACGAGGGTGAAGGCCTTGCCCTGCCAAGTGCCGGTGGTGCCGATCTGCAGCGGCGAGTGGTCGTCAAACAGCTCGGCGCTGCGCCCCAGGCGCTTGAGCGACTCACCGTCACGCGCCAGCGTGCTGCGGCAAAAGCTGCACACCGCCACCGGCGTGGCGGCCGAGCGCAAGCTAACGTCGGCCCCACATTGCGGGCACACGGCACGCCACGCTCGCTGCGTGGGTGCTGACGGTGGTGGCGGTGCCCCGGGTTCGGTGGCCACGATCAGTCCAGCAAGGGCTTCACGGGCGTGTCAAGACACCCATGCTGGCGGCCCCCGGGTTGGGTTTTGTGGCGCACGGCGCTTAAACCAGCTTTTTCAGCAGCTCGGCTTTTTTGGCCGCAAACTCTTCGTCGTTAAGAATGCCTTTGGCTTTGAGGTCGCCCAGCTTCTCAAGTGTGGCCATCACGTCTTCGGGGCGGATGCCCACCGACGCAGTGGCTGCGGCTGCACCGCCAGCTGGGGCCGCTGCGCCCCCTTGCAAACCAGCTTGCAGGGTGTTCGCCATCATCTGCCCCATTGCCACACCAGCCCCCAGGCCCATGGCGTCACCGGCCACACCGCTGCCGGCGTTCTTGGCCATTTCAGGAATGGCTTGCCCGGTTTGATACTGCATGAACTTGCCCATATCGTTGCCCACCATGCCCATGCCGATGCGCTGGTCCAAGATTTTTTGCAGTTCTTCGGGCAGCGACACGCTTTGCACCGTGACGGCCTCCAGGCCGATGCCCAGTGCTTCAAGATCGGGCGCCGTGGCGTCTTTTAACAACCGCGCAAACTCCACCTGGTTGGCGGCCAGGTCCAAAAAGGCAATGCCCGACGACGCCACTGCGTCGCTGATGTGCTGCACCATCGACGCGCGCAGTTGACCGTCCAGCGCGTCCACCGTGTAGCGATCTTGCGTGCCCGAGATTTGTTTGTGAAACAGCGCCGCGTCTTTGATGCGGTAAGCATAGTTGCCAAAGGCGCGCAGGCGCACGGCGCCAAAGTCTTTGTCGCGGATGGACACCGGCTGCGTGGTGCCCCAGCGCTGGTCGGTTTGCAGGCGCGTGCTGAAAAAGTAAACGTCGCTCTTGAACGGGCTTTGAAACAGCTTGTCCCAGTTCTTGAGGTTGGTCAGCAGCGGCAGCGTTTGGGTGGTGAGTTTGTGACGCCCGGGGCCAAACGTATCAGCGATGGTGCCCTCGTTGACAAACACCGCCACCTGCGACTCACGCACCGTCAACACCGCCCCGTTTTGAATCTCGCGATCTTCCATCGGGTAGCGCCAGGCTAGCGTGCCCGGCCCGTCCTCCACCCACTCGATGACGTCGATGAACTGTTTCTTGATGAAATCCATCAGTGCCATGGCTGTGCCCTTTCAAGCAACAAGCGCTGCGCGAGGGGCAGCGGGTGCTTAAATCATAGGGCAATGGCGAGTGCGGTTGTATCCCTCGACACCCGAGGGGGACAACGCAGGCTTGGTTAGCCCGCGTTGTCGTACTTGACGCTGCAGCCGTAGGCGCGCGTCACCGGTTGCGACATGGGCTTGCCCGCCAAGACCTCACCCAGCGACTGGTTGACGTAGTTGGTGGCCGACTTGATGTCGCGCCGCGTTGGCGCTGGGGATGCTGTCGATGCCACCGGCGTAAATAACTTTGCCGTCGGGGTTGACGATGTACAGGTGCGGCGTGGTGCGGGCGGCAAACAAACGCCCCACTTTGCCGTCAGCGTCCATCAGCGTGGCCGTGGGCACAGCACCTTTGCTTTTTTGCCAAGCCGCCAGCTCAGTCGGTGAGGCGTAGTCTTGATGCGTTTTGGAAGTCGACACCATCGACAACCACACCACCCCTTTGGCAACCGCCGCCTTTTGCGTCGCCGGCATGTTGCCTCCGTCGTAGTGCTTCTTCACGAACGGGCAGTGCGGGTTGGTCCACTCCAGCACCACGTACTTGCCTTTGAAGCTCGAGAGCGAGACGGGCTTGCCTGACGTGTCGGACGCTGTGAAAGACGGGGCGGGTTGACCGACAGTAGTTTGGGCAATCGTCGGCGCAGTGGTTGAAAGAGTCAGCACCAAAGCAGCCAAAGCGACATGGGGTCGGAACATGGTGAAAACTCCCAGAAGGTGGTCATTGGATGGTACTGGTGCTTGATCTGCGGCAAAGTAACACCGTCGATAGAAGGGTTTTCTCTCAAGGATCGCTGGGCGCCGGTGGCCTCGCACGCCACGAAAGCCGAAAGTGGGCACTATCGCTTGGTGGGTGAATGGGTGCCCGACGTGATGTCGCCGGCATTTGATGCGTTGATGCGCCAGTGATGCTATGATGACCAAATGCGAACCACACTCAATCTCGAAGACGATGCCCTGCTGGTCGCAAAACGTTATGCCAGCCGGGAAAAGCTCTCGCTGGGGGAAGCCGTCTCACGCCTCGTGCGCCAGGGCGCACAGCGCCCCGCAGCGGCGCCCCAACGTGAGGTGTTGCGGGGCCGCTTTGCGCTGTTGCCGGCGCGAGACGAGATCATCACGGTCGACCACGTGCGCGAACTGATGGATCGCGAGGGCATTTGATGTCCCGGCTGCTGCTTGATGTCAACCTTTGGGTTGCGCTCTTTGACGACGCACACGAGTTTTCCGCCGAGGCCAATCAACTGATTGAGCGGCCGCGTGCCAAGTTTGCAACCTGCCCGCTGACTGAGAACGGTGTCGTGCGAGTACTCAACCTGCCGGGCTACGCCAAGCGTGGCCCACTCGGCCTGGTGCGCGTGCGTGATCAGCTGCGGACAGCCTGCGCCGCACTGGA
The DNA here is from genome assembly GCA_963738575.1 of uncultured beta proteobacterium. Taxonomy (GTDB): domain Bacteria; phylum Pseudomonadota; class Gammaproteobacteria; order Burkholderiales; family Burkholderiaceae_C; genus CAVTWY01. The sequence continues at coordinate 604,720 of CAVTWY010000004.1, read as the reverse complement.
CCACGAGTTCTGGCCCGACGAGGTGTCGATCACCGACGACGAGCTTTTCGATTTCAACCGAATCCACGGCCACAACCAGATCACCGATGCCTACCTGCTAGCCTTGGCTGTGCGTCGCGGTGGCACGCTGGTCACGCTTGACCGCGCCATCACACTCGATGCTGTTCGCGGCGCCAAGCCTCAACATCTGTTGGTCTTGTAGCTACCAAGCTTCGTCAAGTTCGTGGCCCAGGGCGAACACCCCGAGGCTTGCGCCATTGAAGCACTTTACGCAGACATGGCCCGGCTTTGTGACTTGACTGCTGAAGGCGGTGCGCGCCAACGCGACGCGGTTGATTTGACCGTTTGATGGGTTACTTGCGCCGCAACTTCTGCAACGCCGCAATCTGCGCCGCCATCATCGCAAACTCGCCCTGCGCGGTGGCAAAGTCGATTTCGTTCTTGGCGTTTTTCATGGCTTCGGCGGCGCGCGCTTTGGCTTCGTTGGCTTTGGCCTCGTCCACGTCTTTGCCACGAACGGCGGTGTCGGCCAGCACGGTGACGCCGGTGGGTTGCACTTCAAGGATGCCACCGGCCACGGCGACGATCTCAATTTGGCCGTCGGTGCGGGTGATCGACACGGCGCCGGGCTTGATGCGCGTGATCAGCGGGGTGTGGCGCGGGTAGATGCCCAGCTCGCCCATTTCGCCGGGCAGCGACACAAACGTGGCCTCGCCCGAAAACACGCTGGTTTCGGCAGAGACAACGTCGACGTGAAGGGTGGTGGCCATGCTTTTTGGGCTTTCGATAGTCGGTTAAAAACTCGTTGCTCGGATGAAAGGGGCTGGGTTTGGCGCCCAGCCACCCATCATCAGTTGGCGAGTTTCTTGGCCTTTTCAATCGCTTGGTCGATGGTGCCCACCATGTAGAACGCCTGCTCGGGCATGTGGTCGCACTCGCCGTTGACGATCATCTTGAAACCACGGATGGTTTCTTTGAGGGGCACGTACTCGCCCTTGGTCCCGGTGAACACCTCGGCCACATGGAAAGGCTGGCTCAAGAAACGCTGGATTTTGCGGGCACGGGCCACGGCCAGTTTGTCCTCGGGGCTCAACTCGTCCATGCCCAAGATGGCGATGATGTCGCGCAACTCTTTGTAGCGCTGCAAAGTGCCTTGCACGGCGCGGGTGGTGTTGTAGTGGTCTTCGCCCACGACGTTAGGGTCCACCTGGCGTGAGTTGGAATCGAGGGGGTCCACGGCAGGGTAGATGCCCAACGACGCGATGTCACGCGACAGCACCACGGTGGCGTCCAAGTGCGCAAAGGTGGTGGCGGGTGATGGGTCGGTCAAGTCGTCGGCAGGGACGTACACGGCCTGGATCGAGGTGATCGAACCCGTTTTGGTGGAGGTGATGCGCTCTTGCAAACGGCCCATCTCTTCGGCCAGCGTCGGCTGGTAACCCACGGCCGATGGCATGCGGCCCAGCAACGCTGACACCTCGGTACCGGCCAGCGTGTAGCGGTAGATGTTGTCGACGAAGAACAGCACGTCGCGGCCTTCGTCGCGGAAGGCTTCGGCCATCGTCAAGCCGGTGAGCGCCACGCGCAGGCGGTTGCCTGGGGGTTCGTTCATTTGGCCGTACACCATCGCCACTTTGGACTCAGCCAGGTTGTCGCTCTTGACGACGCCCGACTCCATCATCTCGTGATAGAAGTCGTTGCCCTCGCGGGTGCGCTCACCCACACCGGCAAACACCGACAGGCCCGAGTGCGCCTTGGCGATGTTGTTGATGAGCTCCATCATGTTCACGGTTTTGCCGACGCCGGCGCCGCCGAACAGGCCCACCTTGCCGCCCTTGGCAAACGGGCAAATCAGGTCAATCACCTTGATGCCGGTTTCGAGCAGCTCGGTTGAAGGTGACAGCTCATCGTAAGCGGGTGCTTTGCGGTGGATGGAGGCGGTGCGCTCGCTGCTGACAGGGCCGCGCTCGTCGATGGGCGCGCCCAGCACGTCCATGATGCGGCCCAACGTGGCGGTGCCCACGGGCACGTGAATCGACTTGCCGGAGTTTTGAACCACCATGCCACGGCGCAAGCCGTCGGACGAACCCAGCGCAATGGTGCGAACCACGCCGTCACCCAACTGCTGCTGCACTTCCAGCGTCAGCGCCGAGCCGTCCATCTTCAATGCGTCATAGATCTTGGGCATTTGATGGCGTTGAAATTCCACGTCGACCACAGCGCCGATGCACTGGACGATCTTGCCTTGAGCTTGCGTCATGTTGTTGATCCTTCAATCAAATTCAAAAATGTGTTTACCCGCTGATGGCAGCAGCGCCGCCAACGATTTCAGACAGTTCTTTGGTGATGGCAGCCTGGCGCGACTTGTTGTAGACGAGCTTGAGTTCTGCAATCAAATTGCCGGCGTTGTCGGTGGCCGCCTTCATGGCAACCATGCGGGCTGATTGCTCTGACGCCATGTTCTCTGCCACGGCGCGGTACACCAAGGATTCGACGTAGCGCTTGAGCAAGTCGTCGATCACTGTGGGGGCATCGGGCTCGTAGAGGTAATCCCAACCGTAGGCTTTTTTCTCGTCGGTGCTTTGGTCAAGCTTGTCGCTGGTAAGTGGCAACAACTGCTCGATCACGGGCTCTTGCTTGATGGCGTTGATGAACTTGGTGTAGCACACGTACACCACGTCAACCTTGCCCTCGACAAAGGCGTCGAGCATCACCTTGACGGGGCCGATGAGTTTTTCGAGGTGCGGGGCGTCGCCCAGCTGCACCGCGTGGCTCACCACTGGCACGCTCATGCGGTTCATGAAGCTCAGGCCCTTGTTGCCAATGGCCACCGCCTGCGACGAACCACCGCCGTCTTTGACGGTCTTCATTTTGGTGGTGACGGCGCGCAAGATGTTGGTGTTCAAACCACCGCACAAGCCCTTGTCCGCCGTGACCACCACAAAGCCCGAAACTTTGGACTTGCCGTCGGTCTTCATGTAGGGCGAGCGGTACTCGGGGTTGGCCTGCGACAGGTTGGCCGTGATGTTGCGAATCTTGTCGCTGTACGGACGCGCCGCGCGCATGCGCTCTTGCGCCTTGCGCATCTTGGACGCCGAGACCATTTCCATGGCCTTGGTGATCTTCTTGGTGTTTTCGAAGCTTTTGATCTTGCCTCGAATCTCTTTCCCAATCGCCATGTCAGGCTCCAGTCAAGCAGACACCACGGAACCGGCTTTGCCGGGCCGTTGGTGTCGCCCCCTTGAGGGGGAGGCGACCAAAGGTCGCTTCGGGGGTGGTCATATTTTCTGGCAAAGCCGGTTCCGCGGCGCCTGCTTGAACAAGCTTTGCTCGGTCATATAGTCAGGCGAAGGACTTTTTGAATGCTGCGACGGCCGCATCCAATTTGGCTTCGGTGTCTTTGTCCATCGCCTTGTCGTTCTCGAGCTTGGCCAGCAAATCAGCATGGCTCGACTTGAGGTGCTGGTGCAGACCATGCTCAAACGGCAACACGCGCTTCACGTCGATGTCGTCCATGTAGCCTTTGTTGACGGCAAACAAGGTGGCACCCATCGCGCTGATGGACAGCGGTGAGTACTGCGCTTGCTTGAGCAGCTCGGTAACCCGAGCACCGCGGTCCAGCTGCTTGCGCGTGGCGGCGTCGAGGTCGGACGCAAACTGCGCAAACGCGGCCAGTTCGCGGTACTGGGCCAAGTCGGTGCGGATGCCACCCGACAAGCCCTTGATGAGCTTGGTCTGCGCGGCACCACCCACCCGTGACACCGAAATACCGGCGTTGATGGCGGGGCGAATGCCGGCGTTGAAGAGTGACGTTTCCAAAAAGATCTGGCCGTCGGTGATCGAGATCACGTTGGTGGGCACGAAGGCCGAAACGTCACCGGCTTGGGTTTCGATCACCGGCAGCGCCGTGAGTGAACCCGTTTTGCCTTTGACGGCACCCTTGGTGAACTTCTCAACGTAGTCGGCGTTGACGCGGGCCGCACGCTCGAGCAGGCGGCTGTGGAGATAAAACACGTCGCCGGGAAAAGCTTCGCGGCCGGGTGGGCGGCGCAGCAGCAGCGACACCTGACGGTAGGCCACCGACTGTTTGGACAGGTCGTCGTACACGATGAGCGCGTCTTCGCCGCGGTCGCGGAAGTACTCGCCCATGGTGCAGCCCGAGTAGGCCGACACGTACTGCATCGCGGCTGATTCGGAGGCCGAAGCTGCTACCACGATGGTGTAAGCCATGGCACCGTGTTGCTCCAGCGCACGCACGACGTTCTTGATGGACGACGCCTTCTGGCCGATGGCGACGTAGACGCAGAACATGTTCTGGCCTTTTTGATTGATGATCGTGTCAATCGCCACGGCGGTTTTGCCGGTCTGGCGGTCGCCAATGATCAACTCGCGCTGGCCACGGCCAATAGGCACCATCGAGTCAATCGACTTGAGGCCGGTTTGCACCGGCTGGCTCACCGACTGGCGGGCAATCACGCCCGGCGCCACTTTTTCAATCACGTCGGTCATTTTGGCGTTGATCGGGCCCTTGCCGTCGATCGGCTGGCCCAGGGCATTGACCACGCGGCCCAGCAGCTCGGGGCCCACGGGCACCTCAAGAATGCGGCCCGTGCACTTGACGGTGTTGCCTTCAGAAATGTGCTCGTACTCACCCAAAATCACGGCACCCACTGAGTCGCGCTCGAGGTTGAGCGCCAAGCCATAGGTGGGCTGGCCATCGGATCCGGCCGGGAACTCGAGCATTTCGCCCTGCATCGCGTCGGACAGGCCGTGGATGCGCACGATGCCGTCGGTGACCGACACGACCGTGCCCTGGTTTTTGATTTCGGACGAAGTCTGCAGACCTTCGATGCGGCTCTTGATGAGCTCGGAGATCTCGGCGGGATTGAGTTGCATGGTGTGGTTTCCTGCGTAGAGCGACGTCGTGGCTAACTTAAGCCGTGAGCGCAGCCTTCATGGTTTCAAGACGGGCGCGAACCGAGGTGTCGAGCACCTCGTCGCCAACGACGACGCGAACGCCGCCAATCAATTCGGGTTGCACGGTGACCGTGGCATTGAGCTTGCGCCCAAAGCGTTTTTGCAGCGTGTCCACCAGCGCCTCAACTTGGCCAGCGTCCATCGGGAACGCGCTGTACACCACAGCGTCAGAGACCCCGTTTTTGGCGTTGAGCAAGGCTTGGTACTGGGCTGCGATCTCGGGCAGTGCCGTGGTGCGGCCGTTGCCAATCACTTCGCGCAAAAAGTTTTGCACGTGGGTATTGAGCACCAAGCCTTTGCGGCCGGCCACGTCGGCCATCACGTTGTAAACCTGCTCACCGCTGACCTTCGGGTTGTCGGCAAACTGACGCAGCTGCGCGTCACCCGCCACAGCCGCAAGGGCTTGCACCTGGGCGGCGGTGTCGGCGCTGGCGCCGGCTTTGAACAGCGCCTCGGCGTACGGGCGTGCGATGGTGGCAAGTTCGGCCATGGTGCGCGCTGCCTGTCAGAGTTCGGCTTTGAGGCGGTTGAGCAAGTCGGCGTGAACGCCGGCATTGACCTCACGCTTCAAGATTTGCTCGGCACCCTTGACTGCCAAGGTAGCCACCTGGTCGCGCAGGGCGTCGCGCGCTTTGCTTGACTCTTGCAGCGCCTCGGCGCGCGCAGCTGCCACGATCTTCGACGCCTCTTCGTTGGCACGGCCTTTGGCTTCTTCAACCATCGACTGCGCCAAACGCTCGGCATCCGCCAGGCGCTTGGTGGCATCGTCGCGGGCAGAAGAGAGCTGTTGCTCGACGCGCTTGTTGGCGGCGGCCAGCTCGGTCTTGGCCTTGTCGGCAGCAGCCAAGCCGTCGGCGATTTTTTTGGCGCGCTCGTCCAAGGCTTTGGCCAGCGGCGGCCACACAGCTTTCATCGTGAACCAGACCAAGATCAGGAAGACGAGAAGCTGAATGATGAGGGTTGCGTTGATGCTCACGCGGGTTCCTCTAAAGGGATTGGATCAAGGGCTGCCGCTGATGAGGCGATGCAGCCCACCACAAACCAAACGCCAAATTACTTCGGCAGGTTGCCGATTTGGGCCAGGAATGGGTTGGCCGTGGCGAACCACAAGGCGATACCCGCGCCAATGATGAAGGCAGCATCGATCAGACCTGCCAACAAGAACATTTTCGTTTGCAAGGCGCCCATCAGCTCAGGCTGGCGCGCTGCCGATTCGAGGTACTTGCTGCCCATGATGCCGATGCCGATGCAAGCACCCAGGGCGCCCAGACCGATGATCAAGCCTGCGGCGATGGCAACGTAGCTAATGACTTCCATGATGACTCCAGTTGAGTTGGTTTGTGGTGAAAGGAAAGAACAAAAATCAGTGCGCGTCGTGAGCTTGGCCAAGGTAAACCAAGGTCAACATCATGAACACGAACGCTTGCAAGGTGATGATCAGGATGTGGAAGATGGCCCACACGCTGCCCGCAATCACGTGGCCGATGGCCAGGCCGATGCCGGTGGCCGAAACCGACCAGGCACCGCCCATCAGGGCAATCAACAAAAAGATCAGCTCGCCCGCGTACATGTTGCCAAACAGTCGCATGCCGTGCGAAACCGTCTTGGCGATGAACTCAATGATTTGCATCGCAAAGTTGACGATGCCCAGCGGGATGGCAAACAAGGGGTTCTTGCTGGTGCCAAACGGTGCACTCACCAGCTCATGTGCCCAACCACCCACACCTTTGATCTTGATGTTGTAAAACAGGCAGACGATGAGCACACCCAGCGCCAGCGCCATGGTGATCGAGAGGTCGGCCGTGGGCACCGAGCGCATGTAGGCGTGGGATGGGTCACCCCCTGTGGCACCCACGATGCGCTCCCAGATATAAGGCAACAAGTCGACGGGCAGCAAGTCCATCGCGTTCATCAAGAAGATCCAGACGAATACGGTCAGCGCCAGCGGGGCCACCATTTTGCGGCTTTGCGCGTTGTGGACGATGCCTTTGGCTTCGCCGTCCACCAGTTCGTACAGCATCTCAACAAAAGCTTGGAAGCGACCTGGAACGCCCGAGGTTGCCTTGCGCGCGGCCAACCACATCAACCAGCAACCGATCACGCCAATCAATATGGCGTAGATGACCGAGTCGTAGTTGACAACCGAAAAATCCACCACCGACGTTTGCTTTTTGTTCTGCCAATGCGTCAAGTGGTGAATGATGTATTCACCCGAGGTGGGGGCATGTCCTTCAGCTGCAGCCATAGTTTTAAGTGTCTGTTGAAGCGTTTCGCTTGCCAAAACTACCGAGTTGAACCCGAGCGTCGCCACAACAGCGCCACCCAATAAACCTTGATGCACACCACCAAGCCCACCAACAGCGCGGGCCATGACAGCGCGGGGACGATTCGGTAGGCCGCCATCAACATACCCACCGAAACGGCAACCTTCACCCCCATCCAAGCCATGAAGCTGACCACCCCGGCGCCAGGTGACGATTGGGAGAGTGGGCTGGTGATGCCGCGCGCCATCAAGACGGCCGGAACCACCACCACGGCCGCACCATAAAGTGCCGACCAAAACACCTCCAACCGCCCCGTGACAGCCCAAGCAACCAAGGCCACCGCCACGCCGACGACAAGCTGAACCAACACCACCAGCCAGGGCGATACCGGCGGCTCAAGCTGCATCAGCGCTTGCGCTTCTCCGGGACCCAGCCGCGTTACAGGCTCGTCTTGCCACCTTTTGTCCCACTCGTCGTCCCAGCGATGGTTGGCGTCGGCGCGACCCACCTTCGGCGACCCTGCCAATTCGGCTGTCGGGGGCTTGGGAGGCTGCACTGACAACGTCGAGTGGCGATTTCCAGGTAGCAAAGCCGTTCGATTATAGAACGTGAAGTTTGCCCAACCACCCTTTGAGGGCGGTTAGTAAGACTGCGATGTTGCGGTGCAGCCATAGCCGCAGCGCATGCCAGGGCGCACGGCGCCCCGGGAGAATCGGCGACTGCACCCATGGCCCCTTGGGGGGGAGGTCTACTGGTGCTTCGGATCCCACGCGTTGCATGGATGTTGTTGTTACGCATGCACAGTTTTTTATGAAAAATCGTCGCCAAACCCTTGTGGCAGTTTACATTTTTAGCAAACTCTAGCTTTGCAGCGCCCCAAGCAGTCCTCCGCCATGCCTCAATTAAATGCTTTCCGACTTTTAACGGCAACCTTGGTGGCCACCACCCTGGGGCTCGCTGGCTGTGGCGGCTCTGGCGGCGGCACACCTGCCGCGCCACCAACGTACCAAGTGTCTGGCAGCGTCACTGGCCTGTTTGCGGGTTCGCAAGCAACGCTGCTGAACAACGCCGGCAACGCGCTGGTCGTCACCAGCAACGGCGGGTTTATGTTCACCACGGCGCTGCCCAGCGGCAGCGCTTATGCCGTCACGGTGGGCACCCAACCAGCCGGTCACAATTGTGTGGTCGGCAGCGGCTCGGGCACGGTGGCCAGCGCCAACATCACTTCGGTCACGGTCACTTGCACCGCCAACCCCACGCGCACAGTGACCACCACCGTGACGGGCCTGGAGTCGGGTACGTCGTTCAGCGTTCAGCTCAACGGCACCGAAACGCTCAGCGCCACGGGCAATGCAAACTTCAGTTTCGCCACGGCAATCCCCGAGGGTGTTGGTTATGCGGTGGCAGTTACTTCGCAGCCCACCTTCCAAACTTGCACGGCCACGCCGGCCTCGGGCACTGTCGGTGGTGCTAACTTGGTGATCGCCATTGATTGCACACGCAATAAACTGTTTGCGCTGGCCGCCAATTGGAGCGTTAGCAGCAACAGCCTCTCGGTCTACGAAGTCAACGAGACGAGCGGCGCCTTGACCCCCGTGGCTTCAAGCCCCTTTGCCAGTGGCGGTGCAGCGCCATCGTCCGTCGTGGTCAACCATGCTGGCAGCCACGCGTTCGTGACCAACAGCAACGACGGCCAGGTGGCGGTGTTTGCCATCAACGGCGCCACAGGTGCTTTGACCCCGGCGGGTACGTTTGCGGCGGGAGGCACTTTCCCGGCAGCCATTGCGCTCAACGCCAATTCGACGGCGGCCTACGTTGTCAACGAGGGCACGGCAACCAAGGTAACGGCCTTCAGCGTCAGCCCTAGCACGGGCGCCATGACACAAATCGGTCAGTACGACCTTGCTGGCACGCCCGCAGGCGCGCTTACCCGGCGTACCGTGGCCGTCAACCCCGCCGGCACCTTCGTGTACGTAACGGACGGGGGCCCGGGCAACGTTGCTGCCTTCTCCGTCAATGCTGGCACGGGTGCGTTAACCTTCATCGGGGTCTACGGATCTGGCGGCGTGCCCAGCTCGCTGGTCGTCAACCCCAGTGGCACCCAGGTGCTGGTCACGAACGAAGACGGCACCCTGGCGCGCATGACCATTGAAGCAAGTGGCAGCTTGTTGTTGTCTGGGCCTCCGATCAATTCTGGCGGCACCGGCGCCCGGGCGGTGCTCTTCAGCGGTAGCACTCGCGCTTTTGTAGCGCATTTGAACGGCACCGTCGCACCGTTCTCGATTGACGCCGCCACGGGTGAACCCACGCTCATTGCTGCTGGCGCCGTCACCATTGCGGACCGCAGCCCTTTTGCCATGGCTGTCAACGCCGCAGGGACACTTGGCTTGGTCGCCAACTCCACCAGCAACAATATTTCGGTGTTTGCCATCGCTGCAAACGGTACCCTGACTGAAGTTGCTGGCAGCCCTGTGGCTGCGGGCACTGGGCCACGCGGTATCGCCTTGGTGCGCAAGCGGTAGCGCCGCGAACGCCCCAGGTGAGACACATGTCACACCTGGGCGCGAATGGATCTGCCGCACCCCGGGCGCAATGACCCCAAGGCAGGCCGGGCGGTAACGCCCAGGGACATACTGGCGACTTGATGATCCATGCAGCGCACCCGCGCGCACGCCAAAGCCAGGGCATTGCCGTTGCCTAGGCTGCGCTGCACAACACAATGATCAAAACTTTTCAGCTTCAGTTTTTAGCCGCCGCACTGATCGCCGCATCCCTGACGGGCGCCGCACACGCGCAAGCCACCTTGCCGTCCAAGGCAACAACGGTGGTCACCACGCCGCAGGTGCGCGCCGAACTGCTCGCCCATGCCCCAGAAGGCATCGCAGCGGGCAAACCCATGTGGCTAGGTCTCAAGATTGAGCACCAACCCCATTGGCACACTTACTGGAAGAACCCGGGTGATTCGGGTTTGCCAACACAACTGTCTTGGTCGCTACCGGCTGGGGTGCAAGCGGGCGACATCGCTTGGCCTGCGCCCAAGAAGTTGCCCGTGGGGCCGCTGATGAACCACGGCTACGAAAACGTGGTGTTGTTGCCCGTCGCCGTGACGGTTCCACCCGACTTTGCGCAGGCCTCGTTGGACGTGAAGTTGCAGGCTCAGTGGCTGGAGTGCAAAGAAATTTGCATACCGCAAGAGGGTTCGTTTGCCTTGCGCGTGCCAAGCCAAGCCGCCACAGGTTTGCACGGGGCCCTGTTTGAAGCCGCCAAGGCATCGCAACCCCTAGCCCTGCCGTCGGTTTCGACCATCGCCACGGTGAGTGACAAGCATTTAACCCTTCAAATAAGCGGCCTTCCAACCACTTGGCAAGGCAAGGTCATCGACTTTTTGCCCGAACTGGCCGGGGTGGTCAACCACGCCGCCAAGCCCGTGGCCACTTGGCAAGGCGCCACCTGGCAAGCCCAGGTGCCGTTGTCGCCCGAGCGCTTCGAAAGTCCGCTGCGCATGGACGCTGTGTTGCTGTCCCCAGGCCAGACGCCGGCACTTCGAGTGGGTTTTGACGTGAAAGGCACGTGGCCCGCGCTGACGCCACCTGACACGACTCCCGGCGCGACCAACACGTCGCCGCCGGGATCGCCAATCACGGCTTCACCCCCGGCGGCACTCACGACGCCGCCCCCCATGAGCTTTGTTGTGGCATTGTTGTCAGCGTTGTTGGGCGGCTTGCTGCTCAACCTCATGCCCTGCGTCCTGCCCGTGCTTTCACTCAAAGTGCTGGGTCTTGCCACGCACATGCCCGACGCCAAAACCCGCGTGGGGGCGGGCGTGGCCTACACCGCTGGTGTGGTGGTGTCGTTCCTTTTGCTCGCCGGCGCGTTGCTGGCCCTGCGAGCCGGCGGTGAAGCGGTAGGTTGGGGTTTTCAGTTGCAGTCGCCTGGCGTGGTGGCGGCGTTGGCAGCCCTGTTCACGTTGATCGGACTGAACCTGGCTGGCGTGTTCGACGTGGGCACGGTGTTACCTGGCAACGTGGCCACCCAACGCATGACGCACCCTTGGCTGGACGCGGCACTGACGGGCGTGCTGGCCGTTGCCGTGGCGGCGCCGTGCACGGCGCCGTTCATGGGCGCGGCTTTGGGGTACGCGGTGGGCTTGCCCACGGCGCAAGCGTTGTTGATTTTTGGCGCGTTGGGCGTCGGCCTGGCCCTGCCATTTTTGTTGGTCAGCCTGATGCCGCGCGCCGCAGCTTGGTTGCCCAAGCCCGGCGCTTGGATGGTGCGCTTCAAGGTGGCAATGGCCTTCCCCATGTTTGCCACCGTCGTGTGGTTGGTTTGGGTGGTGGGGCAGCAGGTGGGCATCGACGGCGCCGCCGCCCTGCTGGCCGGGTTGGTGGCCTTGGCCTTTGGCGCGTGGGCCTACGGGCTGCGCCGGGGGGACGGCACGCGCCACGTCGGCCTTGTTGCGCTGTCGTTGGTGGTCCTTGGCGCGGTATCGGTTGTCGCGTTGCCGATGCTCAAAACGCTTGATGCACCACCCACGTCGCCCCTGGCTGCCGGGACACCCGAACAGCCTTGGCAACCGTGGAGCGCACAGCGTGTGGCCGACCATCAAGCGGCCGGCCGCACCGTGTTTGTTGACTTCACAGCCGCATGGTGCGTGACCTGCCAAGTCAACAAGCGCACCACGCTGAACAACCAAGCTGTGGCTGACGCTTTTGAAAAACACAAAGTGGTGACGATGCGTGCCGACTGGACGCGCCCAGACCCTGCCATTGCCGCCGAGATCGCACGCCTGGGGCGCAGCGGCGTGCCCGTCTACGTCGTTTACCGCGGCGCCAATGCCACCCCTTTGCTGTTGCCCGAAGTGCTCACCACGTCCATGGTGATCGACGCCATTGCACCCGCAGCGGCTCGGCTTGCTGCTACTGAACCGCTGCAATCGAAACGTTAGCCGTTTCTCGCAATTGCACGACCACCTCGGTGCGGCCACTTTCGGGCACCGACCACGGCAGGGGCAAAGTTTCGTTCAGAACCGTGACTTGCCTTGAGCCCCCTGACACCCAGGCAAAGGCAAAGCGACCGTCGCTGTCGGTTTGTGTCAAGTACTTGCCGTCCAATGCCACCGTCACACCGGCCGCTCCACGCTCACCGGCGTCCTGGCGTCCGTTCTTGTTTTGATCCAAAAACACGACGCCTTGCACACTGCCGCCGCCATCGCGCGCCAAGCCACCCAAAGGCACCGAGCGTGATCCCGCGCTGAAGTCGTAGCGCAACAGTAAATACATCGTTTGCCCGTTGATGGTGCGCGGCGCGACCAAGCTCGGCGGCGCCAGAGGGTCCAAGCTGCGAACGGTTTGCGTTTGCCCACGCTCCAAGCTGAACCCAACCTCCAACAACCAGACTGGTGCAAAACGGTGACTGAGGGCCAAATTGACAGCCCGGCGCTGACTGTTGTTGACGTTTTCTAGATTGGCGGTGCCCCTGAAAGAGGTCTGCGGCGTGATAGGCACCAGCGCCGAGGCTGCCACCAGCCAGAGCGGCGACGATACGCCGCCCGATCGAGAGCGACCCACACCCGCGCTGTTGGCCAATGTCCAGCCACTGTCCAGCGCCCAGTCGTGATGCATCGTAAGCCGCCAATTTTGCTGGTTCGCCAGTTCGCGCCCCATCTCGGCGCGCGCATTGGTGCTGCCCCAATCGCTTCGCAACGTCGTGTCAAGGGCGGCGTTGTAGCCGCGGCCATTGAAGTCTCGAGCGACCGCGGAGGCGCCCCAACTCAAGTCGCTGTCGACGCGACGTCGCATGTTGGCGGTGGCGAAGTAGCCACGGCTGGAATCCGATGATTGAAACTGCGATTGGAGTAGATCCAGGCTGCCATCGAACAACCACGTGCGCGAGTACCATGCACCTCGGTAGTACGCGCCCGACACGCCGCTAGACATCGGCAAACCGCCCCACGTGAGTCCATTGCCCAAGTAGTACACGCCTCCGGCGTGGCGATAGGATCCCATGCGACGATTGACATCGATCCATGCCCCTTGGCTGCCGATGGACGAGGATCCGTCCAACTGCGACACCAAGCCGTGCGCTTGCACCTGCCAGTCGCTTCGCTCCAGGCCCGCGCCCAACCACACCGATTGGGCATCGAAGCGATCCGTGGGCACTGCCCCTGCCGGCCAAGCCGTGGCGTACGCACCGCGCGCATCCACCTGGCGAGCTTGCACCCATTGGGAGCCGACATGCCAAAGACCGCCACCGTCCAACTTGCGGTTTAATGCAGCACCGGTTTGCGCCATCAACCCAGGTACGCGCTGGACACTGGACGCGTACACGCCGTCAAACTGAAGCGGCTGCCCCACGGCAGCCAATGCTTGCCACCCTTGCTCTTCTTGTTGCCACTGCGTGTTCGCACCCAGCACACGGTGGCTGGGCATGAACACCCGGGACGTCATGCGGCCCAACCCCGGCGATGCAAATCCGATCGCACCGAGATCGTTGTTGACGGTGACACCCCTGCCCATCGGCAGCGCCCGCTGACGCAGCGTGAAAAGTGACGACTGGCTCTGCAACGCCACCCCCGAAGCAAACGCTGAATCGGCGGTGGCTGCGCGCGATTCACGTCGAAAGTTGGCGTCGATCGACAGCAAACCGTGGTTGAAGGTTTCAATGGCCCCAAACAACGACAAATGACCGCTTGTGTAGGCACCCGAAGCATTGCCGCGCTCGCGCAGCCCGCGCAGGTCGACGCGCAACTGACGCGGCCTGCCTTGCGCGTCGTAAGGCGTTTCGGGTTCGTCGTCTTGCTCATCGCCTTGCGCATCGCTGCGCTCGATCACACGGTCGACATAGCGTGCTGGCGCTGGTGTCGATGGCATGGGCAATCCGGTGGGTGCCGAGGCAGCGCCAGCCTGCGCAACAACCGGGCGGTCCTGTGCACCGTGGGACGGCGCAGGGGCACTTGGGGTTGCGCCTTGCGCCGCAGCAGCCCAAGGCACCCAAAGCGACACCAACAAGAGGCCCAAACGCAGGCGCGCCAACCTTGCAGGAGCCGCGGCTTGCACCGCGGCGATTGTCTTCATGGCTGCTTGAACGTGAGGTCGATCGGCAATCGTTGGCGACCAATCTCGAGTGAGCCTTTCACTTTCATGGGGTAACTCAGCGGCGGCAGGGCTTTGTCATCTTCGCCAAACTGCGCCAAGGCGATCAGGCGTTTTTCACCCGGCAGGATGGGCGTGTTGGCTGGCAACAATTCAACCTTTCGTCCGTCAGCCCCGACGCCTTCGAGCACCCCGTCAAAGCGACCGGTGGCATTGCCGCTGTTGGTCACTTCCAGCACCGGTTGCATCGTGCCACTGGCCAACGCCACGCTGTGCGAACTCACGCTCAGCTTGGGCGCCGCGTCACCGACGGCCACGTAGACGATGACGGCAATGCGGCCCGTCACGGGCATCGAAATGCCGTCTTGTTGCACTTGCACGGGGTCGATGCCTTCGATCATCACGGCAAAGCGGCACTCGGTGTTGGGGTGCAGCGGTGGCACGGTCACTTCCATGCGAAAGCGATGGCGGCTTCGAGCCGCAATCGTCAGGTCGCGCCGCTCGAGCGCAACCCAAGACCGACAGCTGGCGTTGGCAAGTTCGTCCATGAACACGACGCTGCCGTCTTTTTGGTAGGCCCAGTCGTTGCTGTACACGCGGTAGCGCCCTGCGGTCCCAGCGGCATGGTTGATATCTAGCACTTGGCGCACGGTCTGCCCTGCTTTGGCGCTTAGTTCCACCCGGGGCGGCGAGACGGACGCACTGAACCCTTGTGCCCCCACGGCACCGTGCAAGGCAACCAGTACCAAACCCATGCAAGCCCTTCGGCCCCAAACACTTGTCAACAAACTCATGGCGTTTCCAGTTCAAAATAAAACTCAAGTCGACGCGAAGTGCCCATCCATTCGCCGTCGGTCAGCAAATAGAGCTGGAACCGATCTTCCAGCGTGCCGTCGGGTATCAGTCCTTGGTACACCAAGGTGCGCTCGCCCAGCGCAATGCGCCCTGGCAACATCCTTCCTTGGGTTCCCCATTGCGCCATCAGCGGTGCACCGCCGTCTTGGGGCAACACCATGAAGATGCGCGCCCTCCGACCCGCATGGGCGCGCGTGTCCAATCGGATGGCGACATTGATTTGCGCCTCCATTTGCCGAGCGCCGCCTGCGCCCCCAGCGCCCAGCGATCGCCACTGCATCTGCACGTTGGGGGGTACCGGATGGCTGCCTGCATCGTCAAGTCGAAAGGTTGCCGCGCGTGCCGGGGCATGCAGCGCCAACACGGCTGCCAACATCCACATCACCCACCCCATGCGTGCTTTGTTCAAGGCGTTGCCAGGGTGTAAGTCACCTGCCCGTTGTAAGTGCCCGCAGCCCGCAAGCCTGTGTTGGCGTAGGTGAAGGTGTGGCAGTTTTCGATGTAGCGGTTGGCCGGCACATTGGCCAACATTTGGGTGCCACCCGAAAACGTACCTGCTGGGATTACGCCGGGTGTGGGGTCGGGCCCGAGCGACGACACGGTCCACGCAATTTGGGTGAATGGAATCAAATCGCCTGTGGCGCTCGTCAGGTTTGGTTGCGACGTCACTTGCAGCAACGCGCTGGCAGGGCCATTGGTTGTGCTGCTGCGCTGGTACGAGCCACCGATCAACACTTGTGATGGCGGCGAACAAACCAAATAGTTGTCCACGGGGCTTCTCGACTGGGTGCTGTCACTGCTCATCGCTTGCGCCACGCCGTTGCTCAGCTGCGTGGCTGGCACCGTCACGCTCACCAAATTGACCTGCGGGTTGTTGGTGTTGAGCTGCCCATTCCCAACCTGCAAAAACACGCGGCGCGGCGCGGCAGCTACCGTCAACGTCCAGGCTTGCGACGCTTGCGCAAGCACGCCCAAACCTGCGGCAATCAGCCACGCTCGACGTTGCAGAACCGATCGGAAAAAATCCCAAGACATGGTTTGTGAGTGTACGCACGCATCGCAACGCGACCGTGCACTAAGCACGGTATTGGGCACTGGCAAGCACCCGACAGCAGGCTGCGTTGGCGCCGCGTCGCGATGCGACTACGGCATGGTGGCCGTGTACGTGACTTGGCCGTTGTACGTGCCGCTTGCAGGTGTCACCGTGTTGGCATAGGTGAATCGCCAATTGGCTGCTCGATTGGTGACGCGAGCGGTGTTGAGCACCGGATTCACGACACCGCCGCCCATCGACGGTGCTGGCAAGTTCGCCGGGCTCGTGGATGTCACCGTGAACTGCGAAAAGGGAATCGTGTTGGACCCGCTCACCAAGTTGGCGGGGTTGGTGGCCGTGATCGTCACTTGCCCGTTGTTGCCATACACGCGCACGCGCACCGTACGCCCTGTGATCGCTGCAGCGGGGGCGCCCGTGCCCACGGCTTGAGGGTTGGCGCTGTAGTTGAACGTGGCGCGGTTCACTGTCGCGTTGTTGCCCAGCGCGGTTCCAGCCGAACCCGTGCCCACCGCCAAAAATAGCACCCGAGGCAACACCACCCGAAAGTTCAAGTCGGCAGCTGCCGCGCCCGCCCCTTCGATCAGGGTCGACTCGGCAACGGCCACCAGGGGCGTCGCGAACAACGCCGCCAGCGCGGTGATTCGAATGGCGAGCTTCACGGGTGGGAACCAACAGCGGAAAGGGCAACGCCCGGGGGGTGCGCAAGGCTCAAGTGCGGCCTTGCGCTGCATGGAAGACATCGGCAGCGCGGCATCACGCCGCACCACCGACGCGTCTCATCAAGGCATCGTCGCTGTGTAAGTGGCTTGGCCGTTGTAGGTGCCGGCCGCCGCGTTGAGCGTGTTGGCGTAGCTGAACGTCCAGGTGGCGCTGCGGTCAGTGACGCGGCCGGCGCTCAACACAGGGGCCACCGCTGCGCCGCCAAAAGCGGGCACCGGCAGGTTGGTGGCGTCCGACGACACGGCTGTGATCGACGTGAAAGGAATGTTGTCCGTGCCGCTCACCAAGTTGGCGGGGTTGGTCACAGCGATGGAGATCTGACCGTTGTTGCCAAACACGCGCACAGGAACCACGTTACCCGTGACGGCACCAGCCACAAGACCAGAGCCCACGTCATTGGGGTTGGTTGTGTAGTCAAAAATGACCGTGTCGACGGCAGCGTTGGTGGCCAAAGGCGTTACGAGCGCACCGGTGCCAACACCCAAGAACAAAACACGCGGGATGATCACGCGAAAGTTCAGGCGGGCTGCGGCCGCGCCGGCGCCGTTGACCAACTGCGATTCGGCAGAAGCCATCAAAGGCGTTGCCAACATCAGTGCCAACGCCGACTTGGTGATGAAATTCAACTTCACGGTAAAGACCTTTCGTACCCATGCAGGGCGACCAACGATTGATTAGATGTATGTTGCTGCTTGGTTCTTGTCGCACCAGAACGCTTCAAGATCAATGCAGCACAACGAGACTGTAGAAATATGTTGCGAAGGGCGCGAGCAAGGATTTCACGGTTCAAAGCGCAACTACCATGCAGGCGTCGCGCGCAACCCCCAAACAGAGGGTTTTTTCCCTCGTTGTGTGACGGGGTGCACAAAATGGCAAGGTGATTCGCTATCAAGTTATGCGCCCACTTGCCGACGCGCGCGCGTGCCACATTGCGGCCCCCACTTTGCGTGGCAGCACGGACCCTTGAGAGCTGTGGGACGCTAAAAGCGACTGACCGTGTGCACCAAGTCCACCTTGAGGTAGTGGGCACCTGCAATGGGGTTGAAGTAGTACGGGGGCACTTCAACAAACCCCAAGGTCTCGTACAACCCCCGCGCCGCCTCCATGTCGTCCAGCGTGTCCAGCAGCATCGACGAGTACCCTGCTTGAGCAGCCCCATCGATCAATGCCTGCGCCAACCGGCGCCCCAAACCAAAGCGGCGAAACGCTGGTCTCACATACAGACGCTTCATTTCGCAGGCGTTGACATGATCAGCGTCTGGCAGGGGCCGAAACGCACCGCAACCTGCAACGGCACCATCAACCCATGCCAACAAAAAGCCCGCATGGGGCGGCGCATAGTGCTGGTGCAACTGCTCGATCTCTTGCTCAAAGCCTTGGAAGCATAGATCGAACCCCAGCGCCGCAGCGTACTCGCGCACGACGGCACGCGCCGCGTCAAAGTCTGTGGCGCTGTGGGGTGCAAGGATTTCTATCAGCGGCAAAGTGCGCCCGTCGTCCGCCATTGCAGCTGGGCGTTCAAATGGCGGCGATTCAGGCATGGCAGCAGTCGTGCCTACATGGCAAATCGGCTAACCCACCACATGAATGCCACGGCAACACCTGCAACTAGCAATGCCACCAAGCGAGTGCCTTGGGTGTCAGCCGAAGCGGCGACGGGGTGCGGCAAGTCTTTGTCGCCATGGATCATCGGCCCCACCAGTGTCTTGCGTTTGACGCGTGTGTAGTACACGATCGCCGCCAAGTGCATCGCCACCAAACCCAAGATGATCCACTGACCCCACGTTTGGTGCCACCCTGTGGCGCGCGCCGAAAGGGCCGAGCTTACAAACCGGTTCAAAGGCCCCACGTTGCTGATCTCGTCGTCGGCCACCAAGCCGGTAAGCACCTGAACGACCAGCATGCCAAGCATGGCAAACACCGCCAGCGCACCGGTTGGGCTGTGCCCCACCTCATCGTTGAGACCTGGGCTGCCACGCAAATAGGACAGCACGGCCTTGGGCGCATGCAAAAAGCTGCCAAAACGCGACCATTGCCCGCCCACCAAGCCCCAAACAAGCCGAAAGATAAGCAAGGCTCCAACCAAGTAGCCCAGCCGAAAGTGCCACACCATGGCGTTGCCACCCACTTTTGCCGACACCACCGACCCGACCAGTGCCAAGGCAAGAAGGATATGGAAAACCCTGGTCGGCAGATCCCAAATGCGAACTCGATTCATACGCGTGCAAAAAATTTCGTTAGGCCATTCAACCCATGCAAACGCAACTGCAGGCGGCTTGCGTACATTGATCTTTGCATGTCGTGGACGGCGATAAATCGTCAAGGTTTGCAGGACCAATCGCCGCCGCGTCACAATGTTCGCATGCTTTTTTTGGCATGGGTAGATTTTTAATGGCATGGCCGATCGGCCAAACCACCTCAGGAGCTGAATCAATGATATCGATCAAAAACGCAATGATGGGCGTCGCCGCCGTTGCAGCCATGGCCTGTGCCATGCCTGCTGCAGCGCAATTTCAAAAGCCCGAGGACGCCGTGCGCTACCGTCAAAGCGCCTTCAACGTGATGGGCAACCACTTTGGTCGCATCGGTGCCATGGTTAACGGCCGCGTGCCGTTTGATGCTGGCGCTGCGCAGGTCAACGCCGAAATCGTCCAAAGCATGTCGCGCCTTCCGTTTGCGGGCTTTATTGCAGGCACCGAAAACTTGGGCAACACCAGCGCCCTGCCTGAAGTCTGGAGCCAAGCCGACAAGTTCAAGGCTGCGGCCCAGAAAATGCAAGATGCAGCCGCCAAACTCAATGTTGCGGCCAAATCCGGCAATGCAGACCAGCTCAAGGCTGCTTTTGGCGAAGCCGGTGGCACCTGCAAAGGCTGCCACGACGATTTCCGCAAAAAGCCATGAAGCGCTGACACCCGCGCTTGGCCAAAAGTCCCGCCTCACGCGGGACTTTTTTTTACTGCATCGCTGCGCGCACCACGCCTGCCAGCACCTCGATGCCGCGCGCCAACCGCAGCGGCTCCACCGTCACGAAGCTCAACCGCAACGTGTTGTTGGGCGGTGACTGCGCGAAGAAGGCAGCGCCTGGCACAAAGGCCACGCCTGCGGCCACTGCCTTCGGCAGCAGTGCCATGGTGTCGATGTTGCCCACCAGCTCGAGCCAACAGAACATACCGCCTTGGGGGTTGTTCCAGCGCGCGACGCCCGTCATGTGTTGGCCCAGCGCCTGCACCATCGCATCGCGTCGCTCACGGTACAACGCGCGCACGCGCGGCAGGTGCTGGTCAAGGTAGCCATTGCGAATCACCTCGTGCGCCACGCGTTGGTTGAAAGACGGGGTGTGCAAATCAGCAGCTTGTTTGGCTTGCAGCAGCTTGGGGTACACGCCAGCAGGGGCCACGACGTAGCCAAGCCGCAGCCCAGGGGCCAACACTTTGGAGAACGAACCCAGGTACAACACCCCGTGTGGCCAGCGCGCCGCAAGCGGCGCTGGGGGCGGTGCGTCGTACCAAAGGTCGCCGTAAGGGTTGTCTTCCACCAACGTCAAGCCCGTGGCCTGCGCAGCTTGCACGATGGCAACGCGGCGCGCCTCACCCACCAGGTTCCCCCTGGGGTTCTGAAAATTGGGCTGCAAGTACATGAAACGTGGGGCGCCATGCGTGGGGTTGGACGCTGCCGCATGAATGGCTTCGGGCACAGGCCCCTCGGCGTCGCTGGCCACGGCTTCCACAGTGGGTTCAAACGGTGTGAAGGCTTGCAACGCGCCCAAGTACGTGGGCGTTTCAACCAGCACCCGCGAGTGCGCGTCCACCATCACCTTGGCCGCCAGGTCCAGGCCTTGCTGCGACCCCGTGGTGATCAGCACTTGCGACGCTTGCACGGACATGCCCTGTCGCTGCAACGACCCCGCAACCCATTCGCGCAACGGACCATAGCCCTCGCTTGCAGCGTATTGCAAGGCCTCGTGGGGTGTGTCTCGCAACACGCGCTCGCTGGCTTCGCGCATCGCCTCGACCGGAAAGCTGTCGGGCGCGGGCAGGCCACCGGCCAGCGACGTGATGCCTGGCTGCTCGGTCACCTTCAAAATCTCACGGATGATGGAGGGGTTCATGCGCTCGGCGCGGCGCGCAAGCGTGAAAGTGTGGTTAGGGTGTTGGATCGCCGTCATCAAAGCCCTCTGTTCAAGGTGGTCAAGGTGTAACATAACTCACTTCCACGACGCCGAAGCCTGAGTGAAATTCGCCCCCACGCTGCCATTGCTTGAACCCGAGCTGATGCCTGTCAGCGGATTTCAACGCCACATGGAAGACCTGGCAAACCAAGGCATCGACCCTCGCGCTTCGCGATTGTCGCAACTCAGCCAATCGCTGTTGCAAGACCTGATGCGTTTTGAGCGCGATGGGCATCAAACCGAATTGCTCGAAGTGGTGGCCGCTTGCGTTCGCCATGCGCGCCCGCTGGTCATTTACTTGCAGCACCAAACCAGCGTGATTCCGCTCACGCTGTTTCCGCTTGAGCGGCTGGTGCACTGCCCCTTGCCCATGGGCGACTTTTTAGCCTTGCCATTGGCGCAGTTGGTGGTGATGCGCGTTGAGCCCGCTGTGCTAAGCGCGCCCGACGACCCCGATGCTGGCTTGGTGGCACCAAGACACCTGTGCATGCCGCTGGGCCCTGTCACGTGGGACTTTGCCATGCGGGGTTCGCGCGAGCAGTTGCTGCCCGAAATTGGCGGGGTTGCCGCCTACCGCATTGCCACCGGCATCACCATGAGGGACGTTGCCATGTCCGGCGTGGCGCGCGCCGCCGTGCACCGCCTGCAGCGCCGCAGTGCCAACCTGCGCGAGATTGCCCATTGGGCAGGCCTCAACCGCGGCAGCGCCATGCGTTTGCTCAACGCCCTGTACTTGCAAGGCGCCCTCATCGTCAGCCGCACCGCGCCCCGCGCGTCCAACGACAGCTTGTTTGGGAGCATCACGCGGTTTTAGCCCCCACCTCCAGCGCGTCCAAGAACATCGCCGCCACATCAAACCCCGTTTGTTCGGTGATTTCTTGAAAACAGGTGGGGCTGGTAACGTTGATCTCGGTGAGTTTGTCGCCAATCACGTCCAAGCCCACCAGCAGCAATCCGCGCGCAGCCAGCACGGGGCCGATGGCCTTGGCAATGGCAAGGTCGGTGGCTGACAAAGCTTGAGCCACCCCCTTGCCGCCAACCGCCAAATTGCCACGAATCTCGCTTCCTTGGGGAATGCGCGCCAGACAAAACGGCACCGGCTCACCGGCGATGACGAGGATGCGCTTGTCGCCCTGGGTGATCTCGGGCACGTAGCGTTGCACCATCAAAGTTTGCTCGCCGCCGAGGTTCAGCGTTTCAATCACGCTGCCCAAGTTCATGCCGTCGTGGCCCACCCGAAAGATCCCCATGCCACCCATGCCATCAAGGGGCTTGAGGATGATGTCTTGGTGCGCTGCATGAAAGGCCCTGACCGCATCTGCCGAACGCGTCACCAGCGTTGGGCTGATGTGTTGGGCAAACTCCAGGATGGCCAATTTTTCGGGGTGGTCTCGCAGCGCGCGTGGTTTGTTGAACACGCTGGCACCCTCGCGCTCGGCTTGCTCGAGCAAGTGCGTGGCGTAAAAATACTCGCTGTCAAAGGGTGGGTCTTTGCGCATCACCACGGCGCCCAGGCCCCCGCCAAACACCGACAGCGAAACCTCGCTGATCTGGGTCACGTCAAACCACCATGGGTCGTTTTGGGTCAGGGCAATGTGTCGCGCTTGCAGCGCCACCACCGTGCCACCTTGCTGCCAGCATAAGTCGTCTTGCTCGCACGCCCAAATTTCGTGGCCTCGCCGCGTCGCCTCGCGCATCATCGCGTAGGTGGAGTCTTTGGCGATCTTGAACGTTTCAAGGGGGTCAGCAACAAACAGCAGTTTCATGGTTCTGGGCTTGGTCAAGTCATCAGGGCGCAGCGTCGGTGGGCGCCCGCGCAGGTTGAGGGGTTCGCCACTGTCGCACAGCCAGCGCCACCATGCCAACCACCACGCCCCAAAAGGCCGACCCCACCCCCAGCATCGACACACCCGACAGCGTCACCAAAAAGGCCAGACCCGCTGCGTCGCGGTGGGCTTCGTCGCGCATGGCCGTGGCCAGTGCACCGCTGATGGTGCCCACCAAGGCCAAGCCGGCGATGGTCAACACCAGTTCGCGCGGCAACCACTGCATCACGCCCACCACGGCCGCACCTGCCAAGCCCACCAACAGATAAAAGAAACCCGCCGCCATCACCGCCGTGTAGCGCTTGGCTGGGTCTTCATGCGCTTCGGGGCCCATGCAAATGGCCGCTGTGATGGCGGCAAGATTGAGGCAGTACCCACCCAAGGGTGCCAGCAGCATGGTGGCCAAACCGGTCAAGGCGATGGGCTGGGACACTGGAATGCGGTAGCCCGCCGCGCGTTGCGCCACCACCCCGGGCAGATTTTGCGAGGCCATGGTGACGATGAACATCGGCAGCGCCACGCCCACCAACGCGCTAACCGAAAACACGGGCGACGTCCAGACAGGCCACGCCAAACCCCACGCGATGCCCTGCCCTTGCACGCGTCCCTGGGCCACCGCCAACCCAATGCCCACCAACAGGGCGAGTGGCACGGCGTATCGGGGCAGCCAACGCCGCGCCGCCAAAAACACCAGCAGCATCGTCAGCACCAACAGTGGTGCCGTCTTGACAGCCACCACCGCGTCCAACCCGAAGCGCGCCAACACACCGGCCAGCAGCGCAGCAGCCAGCGCCTGCGGGATGCGGTCCATCACGCGCTCAAACACGCGCGTCACCCCTGCCAAGGTGATCAACGCCCCACACGCAATGAAGGCACCAATGGCCTCGGGCATCGATACGCCACTGGTGGCGGCCAGCAGCGCGGCCCCTGGGGTCGACCATGCCGTCAACACCGGCAGGCGGTACCACCAAGCCAGCAGGATGGAGGTTAGGCCCATGCCAAGCCCAAGCGCCCACATCCACGACGTCGTTTGCGCCGTGGTGGCCCCAAGCGCCTCGGCTGCGGCAAACACGATAGCCACCGAACTGGAGAACCCCACCACCACCGCGACCAACCCAGCCACCACCGACGCGAGCGACACATCGCGCCAAAAGGAGGGCTTGGTACTCATCGCCGCCCGCAAAGAGCCGCTGGTGCGCGGTCGACCACTAAATCTCCACCTTGGAGCCCAACTCCACCACCCGGTTGGTGGGCAGGTTCAAAAAGTCCGCGGCTGCCGCCGCATTGCGGTGCATGTTGGCAAATAACTTCTCGCGCCACATGGCCATGCCACTGCCCAAGGTGGGGATCACGATGTCGCGGCTGAGGAAGTAACTGGTGTCCATCGGGTCGGTTTGCAGGCCACGCGCTTCGAGCAGCTCCAGCGCCTGGGGCACATCGGGGTCGTTCTTGAAGCCAAAGTTAAGCTGCACCGACCAGCAGTCATGCCCCAGGGGTGTCATGGTGACGCGTTTGTCAAAACCAATCCAAGGCACTTCGTGGTGTTGCACCGTCACGAACAAGTTTTGCGCGTGCAACACCTTGTTGTGCTTGAGGTTGTGCATCAATGCGTTGGGCGTTTGGTCGGGCTCGGACGTCATGAACACCGCCGTGCCCGCCACGCGCACGGGCGGGTTGAGAAACACCGACTGCAAAAAGTCTTTCAGGTCGATGGCGTCTTCACGCAGCCGGTCGGCCATCAGGCGACGGCCTTGCTTCCAGGTCAGCATCAGCGTGAACATGCCAATGCCAATCAACAACGGGAACCAACCGCCTGCAGCAATCTTGAGCAGGTTCGACGCCAAGAACGTGACGTCAATGATGAAGAAAAACGCTGTCGCCAAGATGCACGCCACCAGCGGGTACTTCCAGCGGTAGCGAATGACGAAAAATGTCATCACCGTGGTGATCGTCATGTCGATCGTCACGGCCACGCCGTAAGCGCCCGCCAACTTGCTGGACGATCCAAACAACACAACCGCCAGCACCACAAAGGCAAACAAGCCCCAGTTGATGAAGGGCACGTAGATTTGGCCTGTGTCACGCACCGACGTGTGCAAGATGCGCATGCGCGGCAAGATGCCCAATTGCACCGCCTGCTTGGTCACCGAGAACGCTGCGGTGATCAGCGCTTGCGAGGCGACGATGGCCGCCAACGTGGCCAGAATGAACAGGGGGATCTCAGCCCAAGCGGGAGCGAGCAGATAAAACGGGTTCTTGATGGCCTCGGGGTTTTGCAGCAGCAAGGCGCCTTGACCAAAATAATTGATCACCAGCGCTGGCATCACGATGGCGTACCAAGCGGTGCGGATGGGTGACTTGCCAAAGTGCCCCAAATCAGCGTACAGCGCCTCGCCACCCGTCACCACCAGCACAACAGCGCCCAAGGCGACAAACGCAATCCACTTGTAGGCCACCACAAACTGAAGCGCATACCAAGGGTTGAGCGCCACCAACACTTCTGGATTGGCCAGGATCTTGGGAACACCGAGCAGGACCAGCGCCAAAAACCACACCAGCATCACTGGTCCAAAGGCCCGCCCCACTTTGGCGGTGCCCATGCGTTGCACGGCAAACAGGCCCGCCAGCACCAGCAGGGTCAGCGGCAAGATTGCAGCATGGTACTGCGGTGCATAAACATCAATGCCTTCCACTGCGCCCAACACCGTCATGGCCGGCGTGATGATGGCGTCCCCAAAAAAAATGGCGGTGCCAAACATACCCACCAGCATGAGCGTGCGACGCAGCGCCGGTTTGTCTTTCACCGCAGTGGTGGCCAGGGCCAGCATGGCAATCAAACCACCTTCGCCGTTGTTGTCGGCGCGCAAGATCAAGATCACGTACTTGATCGAAACCACGATCGTCATGGTCCAAAAGATCAGCGACAACACGCCCAAGATGTTGTTTTGCGTGAGCGGTACGTGCCCGCCATGAAACACCTCTTTCAGCGCATACAAGGGGCTGGTGCCGATGTCACCGTAAACGACCCCCAGCGCCGCCATCGTCAGACCGGCCCGAACACCGACCGACCGCTTGTTGTGGGAGGAAGAATTGGAGTTGCTCATCGAGCACAGCGTCGTCGGCAAAACGACGGCATCAGCACAAAGGCGGCTATTGTGCGCTCAATTTCGGGTCGTTGTGCGCCGCAGCATCAGGCCCTGACAACGGTCAGTCGAAGCTCTCGGCGTCGGGGTCGGTGGCCTCCAGCTCGTAGCTGGCGGCCAGCATCGCCAACCGTGCAATCACGCCGTACATGTAAAAGCGGTTGGGCGGGCTGGCGCCGGGTTTTTCGCCCGGCTTGGGCAGCCGGTGGCTTTCGGCAAAGGCCAACGGCACAAACGAAGCGCCTGGCGCGCACAGGCCCTCATCGAAGCCGCTCGTGGCATGCACCCGGTAGAAACCCCCCACCACGTAACGATCAATCATGTACACGACAGGTTCGGCGACGGCATCGTTGATGCGCTCGTACGTGGGCACCCCTTCTTGGATGATCACCTCGTTGCGGTGCTCGCTGTCTTGAAACGCCGACAGCCTGTCTTTGGCGAGTGGGCCGATGCCATCGATTTCTTTGGCGTCGCGCACCGTCATGATGCCGCGCCCATCGGTGCCGTTGTCGGCCTTCACCACCACAAACGGCTTTTCGTTGATGCCGTAGTCTTTGTACTTGCGCCTTATTTTGGTCAGCAATGCGTCGGCGTTGCTGCGCACGCAGTCGAGCCCAGCGCCATCATCAAAGTTCACTTGGCCGCAGTGCATGGACATCGGGTTGATCAACCACGAATCCATACCCAGCAGCTTGGCAAACTTCTTGGCCACTTCTTCGTAGCTCTGAAAGTGTTTGGTTTTGCGGCGCACAGCCCAGCCTGCGTGCAGCGGCGGCAGCAGAAACTGCTCATGCAAATGCGACAGCTTGATGGGCAAGCCCGCCGACAGGTCGTTGTTGAGCAGCACGGTGCACGGGTCAAAGTCCTTCAAGCCCACGCGCCCACGGTGCCGAACAATGGGCTCAATGACCAACTCGCCACCGTCGGCCAATGCCAACTTGGTGGGTGCCTTGACGTTTTCGTCCAAGGTACCCAGCCGCACGTTGAGGCCCGCTTGGTTGAATATTTGCATCAACCGCTGCACGTTGGCCAGGTAAAACGTGTTTTGGGTGCTGTTTTCGGGGATCAAGAGCAGGTTCTTGGCCTCGGGGCAGATCTTTTCAATCGCTGCCATGGCTGCTTGCACCGCCAGCGGCAACATCTCGTTGGTCAGGTGGTTGAACCCACCGGGGTACAGGTTGGTGTCCACGGGCGCCAGCTTGAACCCAGCATTGCGCAGGTCAACCGATGTGTAAAAGGGTGGCGTGTGCTCCATCCATTCGAGCCGGAACCAACGCTCGATGGCCGGCATCGACTCCAGCACCCGCTGCTCCAGTTCGTTGATGGGGCCGTGAACGGCAGTGATGAGGTGCGGAACCATGCCAGCGTGCTTTCTTTGGGGCGTGGGTTGCACGCCTGATGCTCACAGATGGCGGCGATTCTAGGCAGCGCAACCTGCGCCTCTCAATAAAAAGGCCTTTGGACCGAAGTCCAAAGGCCTGACTGGCAACGCTTGGACCGTTGATCGCTACTTTGCGTACGCCGTTTCGCCGTGCGAGCGAATGTCCAACCCCTCGCGCTCATCTTCTTCCGTGACGCGCAACCCAATGGTCAGGTCGATCACTTTGAAGACAACAAAGGCCACCACCGCAGACCACACCAACGTTGTGAGCACGGCCTGCAGCTGCACCCAAACCTGGGCACTGATGCTTGTCCAGGCGCCACACTTGTTGGCCACATAGTCGCACGTGCCGGTGCCACCCATCGAGGGGGCGGCAAACACACCGGTGAGCAGCGCGCCGACGATGCCGCCCACGCCGTGCACGCCAAACACGTCCAGCGAGTCGTCAGCGCCCAGCATGCGCTTGAGGCCATTGACGCCCCACAAGCAAACAAAGCCAGCCACCACACCGATGGCCAACGCGCCACCAACGCCGACAAAGCCACACGCCGGGGTGATGGCCACCAAACCCGACACCGCGCCCGATGCCGCACCCAGCATCGAAGCTTTGCCCCGCATCAGCGCCTCACCTGCCGCCCAGGCCAATGTGGCCGCTGCCGTCGCGACCACGGTGTTCAAGAAGGCCAACGACGCCGTGCCGTTGGCTTCGAGGTTAGATCCTGCGTTGAAACCAAACCAACCCACCCACAACAGCGAAGCGCCCACCATCGTCAATGTCAGGCTGTGCGGTGTCATCGACTCACGCCCGTAGCCAACGCGTTTGCCGATCACAAACGCACCCACCAAACCCGCCACCGCCGCATTGATGTGCACCACCGTGCCGCCCGCGAAGTCAAGCGCGCCTTTGGCCCACAACCACCCCGCAGCCGCCGTCACCTTGTCCAGCGACGCTTGGTCCGAAATGGCGTCGGGGCCGTCCCAGTACCAAACCATGTGTGCGATCGGCAAGTAGCTGAAGGTAAACCACAGTGCTGCGAAGGCCAACACCGCCGAGAACTTGATGCGTTCGGCAAAGGCGCCAACGATCAACGCCACGGTGATGGCCGCAAACGTACTTTGGAAGGACACAAAGCTCAACTCTGGAATCACCACGCCTTTGCTGAACGTGGCTGCGATCGAGTCGGGGGTGATGCCCTTCAAGAAGAGCTTGTCAAAGCCCCCGAAAAATGGGTTGCCCCCCGTGAACGCCACCGAGTAGCCGTAGACCACCCAGAGCACCGAGATCAGCGCAAAGATGGTGAACACCTGCATCAGCACCGACAGCATGTTTTTGCTGCGCACCAAGCCGCCATAGAACAGTGCCAAGCCAGGCAAAGTCATCAAGATGACCAGCGCGGTTGCCACCATCAAGAAAGCTGTGTCGCCTTTGTTGGGGACTGCCGCTGGTGCACTGGGGGGGGCTGCGTCGGGCGCGGCTGCGGCGGCTGCGTTGGGCGCGGCTGCGGCGGCTGTTGCAGGTACTGCAGTGGTTGTTGCTGCCGTGGCCGTGGCAGCGGGCGCAGACGCCGACGGTGCGACTGGATCTGCGGCGTGGGAGGCGCCAGCAAAGGCCAGCGCCAGGCACAACGTCGCCGTGCGTAGGTAGTTTTTCATGGTAAATCTCTAAAATTGTTGAGCTTGGGTTTTGCTTTATTCAGCACGCGGGGCGGTCGGCGCGTCAGAGCGCTGCGGGGCCGGTCTCGCCGGTGCGGATGCGAAGCACCTGCTCCAAGCTGGTGACAAAAATCTTGCCGTCGCCGATCTTGCCGGTGCGCGCAGCGGCTTCGATGGCCTCAATAGATCGATCCACCAAAGCATCGTCGACGGCAGCCTCTAGCTTGACTTTGGGCAAAAAGTCGACCACGTACTCAGCCCCGCGGTACAGCTCGGTGTGGCCCTTTTGACGCCCAAAGCCTTTGACCTCAGTCACGGTGATGCCCTGCACGCCGATGCCGCTAAGCGCTTCACGAACTTCGTCGAGCTTGAAGGGTTTGATGATGGCGGTTATCAGTTTCATGGTGGTTTGCCCCTTGCCTCAAAAGTTGTACTTCACGCCCACCACGACACCTGCGCGGCCAAGGAACTTGCCGTTCACGGGTGATGCATAAAATGTCTTGCTGGCGTTGGTGCCTACCACGCCAGCACTGGCCACCAGACCCGAGAAGTCTTTGGAAACCGTCAGGGCGTAGTCGGTGTAGGTTGCGTCGGGCCCCAGAGGGCCAGTGATCTTTTGGTAGCCCAGATGCGGCGTTAGGGTGAAGCCACCACCCACATCCAAGCCCGCCGACAAATCAAGGTAGTAACTGTTTTTGCTGTCGATGTTGCCAAACGTGTTGGTGAGCGCGTGCGAGTACTTGGCGGTGTAGATGCTGTACGTCAGCGCCCCGTAAATCTCGGTGGTGTTTGCACTGGCGCCCGTCAAACCCGACAGCTTGTTGCTGGGGTAAACGTACGACAGCACGCCCACGTCGTAGGTGAAGTCTTTGGCAATTTCACCCTTGTAGCCCCCATAGACATCAACCTCCACCTTCGCGTTGCCACCAAAGTCTTTCACCCACTTGATGGATGAAACCCAGCCGCCGACGTAAAAACCGCTGATGCTGTAGTCCACGCCCGCTTGCACGGCGGGCTTCAATCGCGACTGCGAAATGCCGCGGTAGCGGTAGTCGGTGGTGGCCCCAACGTTGGAAGCGAGTTGTGCCTGCGCGGCCACGGGTGCCCATGCTGCTGCGCTTAAGGCCACCGCGGCAATCAGTTTGAGGGGGGCTTTTGCGTTGGTCTGTGTTTTGAACATGATGCTGCTTTCAAGTGAGCTGATAAACGTGGAAGTTGCTGAGCCCCGCTCTCAGACGCAGACGAGGGACACCTAGCCTTCTGATTTGCAGCTTTCGTGCCAGGGGCTCAATGCAATCACTTGTTCACTTTTGCACCAACATTGGGCGCAGCGCACCGTCAAAGACCGTGCAAGCGCACCAAAACCAGGCGCGCATCGATCGACGCACAACGTGGCGCCTCCACTTTGTTGGGGATTCGCACTCGGCGCCCAGCGCCAACAATCCAACCCGTCCTGCAGCAACGTAGAGGGGTGGTCGATGGCATTGGCGGTGATTGCGAGCCGGTCGCTTGATGGCATGCAAGCGCCTGCTGTGCGCGTTGAAGTGCACCTGGCCAACGGCCTGCCCAGTTTCACACTGGTTGGTTTGGCCGACACCGAGGTCAAAGAAGCGCGTGAGCGAGTTCGCTCGGCCCTCACTCACAGCGGCCTTGGGTTTCCCCACAACAAGCGCATCACTGTCAACCTCGCGCCGGCCGACTTGCCCAAAGAGTCGGGCCGCTTCGACCTGCCTATTGCCATCGGCATCCTTGCGGCGTCCGAAATGCTCGACCTCAAACTGCTAGACCAGTTTGAGTTTGCCGGCGAGTTGTCGCTGGCTGGCGAACTGAGATCTGTGCGCGGTGCCCTGGCTCTGGCGCTGGCGCTTCGCAACGAGGCGGCACCTCGCATTTTGGTGCTGCCAGCGGGCAATGCTGCCGAGGCCGCGCGCGTGCCGGGCTTGGATGTGCGCGGGGCAACCCACTTGATGGACGTGGTGTCCGCATTGCGCCTGCAAGACGAATCGCAGCATCGCCCCACCTTGCCACGCGCCCTTACAGCACCCACCAGCGCCCTTCAACAGCACCCTGACCTGAGCGACGTTCGGGGTCAGGCCGCCGCCAAGTTTGCCCTCGAGATTGCAGCAGCCGGCGGCCACAGTTTGTTGATGACGGGCCCGCCTGGTTCGGGCAAGTCCATGCTCGCGCAGCGCTTGGTGGGCATCCTCCCCGAGATGGGCGACGACGATGCTTTGTCCAGTGCGGCCATCGCCAGCCTGTCACCCCAGGGTTTTGACGCCAACACCTGGAAGCAGCACCCGATGCGCTCGCCTCATCATTCAGCCAGTGCAGTCGCCTTGGTGGGGGGTGGCTCGCCCCCTCGGCCGGGCGAGATATCGCGCGCGCACGGCGGTGTGCTCTTTTTAGACGAGTTGCCCGAATTCGCACGTGCAGCGCTTGAGGCCCTGCGGGAGCCGCTCGAGGCCGGGCGCATCACCATCTCGCGCGCCGCCCGTCATGCTACGTTTCCCGCGCGGTTTCAACTGATCGCGGCGATGAACCCCTGCCCCTGCGGTTGGCTGGGCGCCGGGGCTGCCATGCGTCAAACCTGCCGCTGCGCGCCCGACATCATTGCCCGCTACCAGTCGCGCCTCTCGGGGCCCCTGGTCGACCGCATCGACCTGCACGTGGATGTGCCCGCCATCCGGGCGGTCGAGCTCATCACCCAATCGCAGGGCGAATCCTCGGCCATGGTGGCCCAACGTGTCGCAGCAGCGCATCAGAGGCAAATCACCCGCCAAGGCTGTTGCAACGCCCAACTGGAAGGACAAAAACTCCAAACCCACGGGGCGCTAAGCGCCGACGCCACCAACTTGTTACAGCGAGCCGCCGAAAGGCTCGGCTGGTCAGGGCGCGCTTTGCACCGTGTAATGCGGGTCGCGCGAACCCTGGCCGACTTGCAAGCTTGTGCCACCGTCGAGGCCACGCACGTCGGGCAAGCGCTTCAGTATCGGCGTCAAGTTGCCGAGGCCCCCGCGCTCAAGATTGCGTGATGCAGCCATGGGTCCATGGCACCGCTCAGCGGCAAAGGCCCAGTGCGCGTTGATCCACCGGACACGCCCCGACTGGCACCGTGGCGCTCGGCGATGACGCCTTCGGCACTGTTGCACCTGATCGCTGGGCACCAGGGGGTGCGATGACCGCCGCTGGCGCGGCTGCTGCGCCTGCAGCAAGACTGGGTGGCCATTTGGTCATGGGCGCCAAACACCGGCTAAGCACGGTCGCCGTCGGAGGGTAGTAGCGCCACCCCCGCCCGAGATCGGGCAGTGCAAGCGCGACCTCCTTCCACTTGGGGTGCCCTTGCGTCTGAAGCACGCCAAAGTTCTTGCACAACGACCGCGCAAATTTGGCCAAAGTCCCCTGTGTAAATTCGCGGTCGAAATCGTAGGTCACCAAAAACGCCTTCACGGCCAGTGATGGCACGTCCTGCACCACCCACGTTGGGTAGCTGGCCCCTTTCAAGGTTGATGCAAAGTACGTTTTGAGCGCCAACTGGCCGGCCGGGTGGGTGCGATCAAACTTGAGCAGCTTGACCATCGCACGCGCCTCAGGTTTCATGTCAGCCAGCAACGCGCTGGGCTGCCCCGCCACCACGACCATCACATCCAGTGTCTTGTCCCGCGTCAATTTTCCCAGTGCTTCTTCGTGGCTCAAGAATTCGGTTCGTTCTTCGGCAACCGACTCACCAAACATCAACCGGTACAACGTGGTCGCCGTCATGGCGCTGCCGCTGCGCAAGGGGCCCACGTTCATCCGCGCACCTTTGATGTCATGCACAAAGTTAAACGGCGAGTCGGCGCGTGCAATCACGTGAATTTCTTCACTGTGAAGCGGCATGATGGCGCGCAAATTTCTGACGGCGTTGGCGGCCTCTTTGTTACCCGCTGCCCCTTGGTCGGTAAACGCCTGCATCACGTCGGACTGCACCAGTGCAAACTTAACACCCGTGTCACTCAGCAATCGCTGGATGTTCTCGGTTGACCCTGATGAAGGTAAAACCTCAAGGTCGATGTCGGCCTCGGGTGCCACAAACTTTGCCAAATCGCGGCCAAACTGGATGTGGGTGCCACCGACCGACGCCGTGACCATTTTGTAGGCGATCCCCGCGGTTAGCCTGGCAGGTGCACCAGCTGCCAACGGCAGGGCAACAACTTCCGCTTCTGAAGGGGCATCCGGCGCAACAGCGCCTGCTCGTTCCACCACAGGCTCAAACGGCGCCACCGCAGTAGGAGCTGCTGCCGGGGATTCAGATTTGACCGCAACGGCTGGTGCGTCCCCTTTTGCAGCCGATGTCGCCGCCACCCTGCTCGAGCCACCCGCCGTGACGGCCGCTGAGGGCGCCGCAGCAACCTTGGGCACGGCACTGCGGTTTTGGTACGTGCCGGCAATGCCTCCGAGCAACAGCAAGGCGCCCACTGCCAACACGCTGAGCATGGCGCCCGGAAGGGAACGCGGCGTCTGCGGCAAAAGCAGAGGCGCAAAGGGTTCGGTACCTTCTGACATCGCACCCGCAGCCAGTGGGATATCAACTTGAATGGAGGCTGCGGCACCCCGGTCCAAGGGCGGCACGCCATCGGGCAACTGGTCATCTGCCAAGGCTTCCTTGTCAGGCGGTGGCAGCGTGAATGCCGCAGCAGAGGGGGCCTGATCTTGCAATGCCGAAGGAGCCGCTGCGGGCGGCAATCGAAATCCACAGCCCTGGCAATAGTGCGCCCCCACGCCATTGGCCACAAGACAAGCTGGGCACAAACGCCGGAACAGCCCCGCGCCGCAGGCATTGCAAAAATTGGATTCGCCTGCGTTGGCGTGGTTGCACCGCACGCAGATCAATTCAATCACGCAGGTACCCCGGGGATCGCGTTGGAGGTTTCATGGTGTTCCGGGGAGGTGTCATGGCGCTGGCACGTGCGCACAAGCTCGAACCTTAGGCCAAAGGGGCGAGGCACACAAGTCCGAGCGCAACCCTCAACGAGGGGGGTGCGGAAAGACTTTACTCAACGGCGCTGCAGGGCTTGTTTGTCGAGAACCAAGTCAGGCCATGAATCCCAAATTGCGCTTGGCCACGTCAAACTGCCCCAAGTGCGGGAACACGTCCAGCAACTGCGTGTCGTTCAAACCAAACCAACGCCCCAACGTAGCGCCCAATTGATCTACCGACGTTTCGGGCAGCATGGCGCCGTTTTGCACTTGGTTCGGGCTGGCGTCAAAGTTGTTGTTGTTGGCATTCTTGACACCGAGCACCGGAAAGTTGCCATACAAGTCGCCACCTTTGACAGCCCCGCCCATCACGAAATGGTGCGAACCCCAACCGTGGTCGGTGCCGTCGCCATTGCTGGTGAAGGTGCGGCCAAAGTCTGACGCTGTGAAGGTGGTGACGTTGTTGCGCGCGCCCATGGCTCCCAGCGTGGTGTCAAAGTACGCCAGCGCATGGGCCAGTTGTGCCATCAAGTTGGCATGGTTGCGGTTTTGCGTGTCGTGGGTGTCAAACCCGCCCATGCTCACAAAAAACACTTGGCGCTTGGCGCCCACGCTTGACGTGGAGCTGGCATCCACCATGCGTGCCACCACTTGCAACTGCTGCGCCAAGGGGTTGAACGCCTGGGCGTTGGTCAAGGGGTTGAGGTAGCGCAGCTTGGGGTCGACGTTGGCGTTGTAGTTGCCTGTGGCGGGCGCCGTGCCAAACATCGGGTCACCAGGTGACTTGAGCGAGCTGCGCAGTGCCAACTCGGCGTCCATCGACCGCGTTGCCACCGTGGCCAAGTCGCCTTCAAACACATGGCCCGTCCGTGAGCCTTTGACAATGCGCTCCATGGCGGCCGTGACGGCCGTTGACCCATAAATACTGCCAGCGCTGTTCGCACCCATGCGGATGGCGCCATTGCCACCCACTTGGTACTGGCGCACCGTTTGGCCGGACAGCCACACGGCGTTGCCCGAGGTGGAGATGGCCGTGAAGATTGAGCGCGAGTTTTGTGCCGCCAGGATGTCCCCCATGCGGCCGCCCCACCCTTGTGTAGCGCCCTCGGTGGCAAACGACTGCCAAGTGTTTTGTTGATCGTTGTGCGAAAAAAGGTTTTGAGGTTTGGGGTGCGACGACGTGCTGTATTGCGCTTTGGTGGTCGGCATCTTCAGCGTGCCGATGTTGGGCAAAATCGCCAAGCGCTTGTCTGTGTTGAAAAGCGTTTGCAGCGCACCCATCGTGGGGTGCAAGGCAAAGGTGCGGCCTTGTGCAGTCAGCGGCGAAATGGGCAACACGCCACCCAACCGGGCGGGCGAGCCAGCAGCCGCACCGGCGTTAACCGCCACGCCCGGCGCCAACAGCGCGATCGGGTCGGGGGCCTGATTGCGCGTGGCGTTGTAGCTGTCCCAAGACGCTGTGTCGGTGGGAAGCACCATGTTGAAGGCGTCGTTGCCACCAAACAAGAAAAGGCACACCAGCGCTTTGTAGTCACCTGCCACTTGCGCCGACGCCGATCCCATGGCCGCCAGGTTGAGTGCAAGGGGCGCGCCCACGCTGCCCAGCGCCGACAGGGCGCCAGCTTGGCGAAGAAACAGGCGGCGAGACGCGTTGGTAAAGCTCATGCGGATTCCTTGTTCTTGGATGGCAGTTGCGCGCTGACCCTGTCGCGGCCTTAGCGCTGCACTTGAAACTCGGGCGACACCATCGTCAAAAACAGCGCTGCCTTGACGCGGGTGCGCTTGGCGTTGTCGATCTGCGTCTGGTTGGTGGCACCGGCGTTGAGCGCCGGAATCGCGATGCTGGCCACCGCGCCCTCAATCTCGGTCTTCAACGCCGCAGGCATCGTGCCGTACATCAACTTGGTGTTGAGGTTTTGCACCAAGTCCACCGGTTTGTCAGACAGCGCCATGAAGGGTGTGTAGTCGGCCTGCAAATCGGGGCGGTTGTAGGGCGCAGGGTTCCATGACCCATAGCCATAGTCCACCGCGTCACGCACCGTGTTGACGTACCCGGCAGCCGATGTTTCATGCAAGATTTGCAGCTCAGGAGCCACCAAACCCGCGCCCGCCGACTGCGAACCCGGCGCGACATAGCCCGGGCGGTAAAAGTTAAACACCGAGGCGGATTTAAGCGGCGATTGTCCCAGCGACGTGCCCGGGTTGTCCGTGCCGCTGACGCGGTAGCTGCCCGTGTCCGACTTGTGGCCCAAGGCGCGTGCAAAGGCCGTCATGCGCAGCACCGGCTCGCGCACCTTGCCCGAGCGGTCCGACACCACGCGTGCCTCGGGGTGCATCAGGATCGCCTTCACCACGGCCTTCATGTCGCCACGCACACCGCTGCCGTTGTTGTTGAACACCGCCGCCACCGCGCTCACGTAGGCGGGGCTTGGGTTGCTGGTGACCAAACGCTGAATCAACTGCTTGCCTAGGAAGGGCCCCACGTTGGGATGGGCCGCCAGGTGGTCCAGCGCCTGCGTCAAGCTGGCGCGGGGGTCTGCCACCGACTGCGCTGCAATCGTGGTGCCCAGAAACTTCTTCTCTTCCTTGCTGTGAAACTGAGGAAAGCCTTGCATCGGCTTGAAGCTGCGGTCGGGGTCCGACACGTTGTTGACACTGCCCCAGTAAAAGCAGTTGTTGTCGGGGCCATCGGGGCAATCCCAACTCCAGCCCGTGAACACCTTGGCCAGGCCCGAGATGTCGGCGTCCGTGTAGCTTTCCACCGCCGCGTTGCCATTCATGCGAGGGCTGCCGTCGGTGTTGAGTTGATGCACACCAATGGAGAACAGCTGCATCACCTCACGCGCAAAGTTCTCATCGGGCACCCGGCCCTTCAGGGGGTCGGCCTTTTGGTTCTTCAGGTGCGACAGGTACACGCCCATCATGGGGTGCAGGGCCACCGCCTCCAACAACGCGCGGTATTGGCCCGCGCCGTTGTAGGCCAGCATGTCGATGTACGCCGACACCGCGCGTGGGTTGTCCCCCACCGTGCCGTCTTGCATTGATATCACCATGATCTGAGACAGCGCGTACGCAACCCGCTGCCGCAGCTGATCTTCACCCCCGATGGCGTGCTTCCAGAAGGTGTTGGTCACCCCGTCCTGCCAGATCGAGGTTTGGCCCGCTGCTTTGGCTGCCGCGTCCAGCACCTCAAAGTTGGCGCGGTGGTTGGACACCGGCTTGCCCCACTGTTCGTCGATCCAAGCGCCGTACCCGAGGGCCATGACGCGATCAATCTCGGCGTCGTTGGGTCCAAAGGTGGCTTGTGTCAAAAAACGCGCAGCGGCTGCTTTATCAGACGGCGTTTCTGGCGCCGACCCTGCCGGTGGGTTGGTGGTCCCGCCCACCGGTGGATTCGTGGTCCCACCCACGGGTGGGTTGGTGGCGCCACTCACGGGCTGATCGGTGCTCTCACCACCCCCGCCGCAGGCTGCCAACATGGCCGCGGCCACCAAGGACAAGGCAGCATGGCGCACTTTGTTGTGCTTTCGGCCATGCGCCGCGTCACGCTTGGCAAGCCAAGCTGTTCGCATGAAGTTTCCCAACGACGTTCCCCTGGTCGCGCCTTGCGTCACGCTGGTGTTGCGTGCCCAAGTGCGCAGTTGCGAAGGACGCTATTGTTTGGGGAACCCCCGCAATTCAGGTGTGAACAAGTGTGCAGCCCGAGGTCACTTACTTGCGGTGACGTAACGGCCTCGCCTCGGCAGACAAAGTTTGCGAGCGCATGCCAACGCCAAAGCGTCCGTCAATGCAGCACCAGCACGCAATGTCGTGATGGTTACGGTGTATCCAAGAAGTTTTTTACAATCGACGCACGTTGAGCAACTGTCGTCCGGGTGCGACGCAAACCCGCCTCAGTGAAGGGCTTCAAACACGCCCATCGGCAAGCTGGCCTCGGCCACACCCGTGCGCTTTGCGTAGTCGCGCTTTTGGTCGGACCCCACGCGGCCCACGTTGAAGTAAGTGGCGTCGGGGTGCGCCAGGTAAAAACCGCTCACGCTGGCTGCGGGCGTCATCGCTAGGCTCTCGGTCAGCGCCATGCCCACAGTATCAGCCCGCAGAACCTTGAACATCGCCGTCTTGACGCTGTGGTCGGGGCATGCGGGGTAGCCTGGGGCCGGGCGAATGCCACGGTACTTTTCGGCAACCAGGTCTTCGACGCTCAACGCCTCATCGGCCGCGTAGCCCCACAACTCGGTGCGAACCCGTTGGTGCAAGTGCTCGGCATAGGCTTCCGCCAGGCGGTCGGCCAGCGCCTTGAGCATGATGGCGCTGTAGTCGTCGTGCGCGGCCTCAAACTGCTGCGCCTTGGTTTCGGCGCCCAAGCCCGCAGTGACGCAAAACAGCCCGATGTAGTCATCTTTCACACCCCTGGGCGCCACAAAGTCGGCCAGGCTTCGGTTGGGTCGTGCCACACCGTCCACCACCGGGCGCTCGGTCTGCATGCGCAGCGGCGTCCAGCGAAGCAACACTTCGCTGCGGGTCTCGTCGGCATAAACCTCGATCGTGTCGTCGTCCACGGTGTTGGCCGGCAGCAGTGCCAACGCTGCACTTGCCTGCAACCAGCGCCCATCAATGATTTTTTGCAGCATGCGCAGCGCGTCGCCATGCACGCGCGTGGCCTCCACGCCCACCACTTCGTCGCTCAAGATGTTGGGGTACTTGCCCGCCAAGTCCCAGGTCTGAAAAAACGGTGTCCAGTCGATCACACTGGCGAGCGCTTTGAGGTCTTGCTGCTTGAACTCGCGCCGGCCAATGAAGCGCGGTTTGGGCGGTTCGTAGCCAGCCCAATCGATGCGTGTTTTGTTGGCCCGCGCAGCGGCCAAGGTGACGAGTGCCGCTTGCTTTTTGTTGGCGTGCTGCTCGCGCACCCGTTGATAGTCGACCTGCAAGTCAGCCACAAAAGCTTTTGCACGCTCGTCCGACAGCAAATCAGAGCACACCCCCACGCTGCGTGATGCATCGGGCACGTACACCACCGGGCCGTCGTAGAACGGTGATATTTTGACGGCGGTGTGCACACGGCTGGTGGTGGCACCCCCAATCAGCAGTGGGGTTTGGCGTGACGAAAAATAGTCGTCACGCGCCATCTCGGCCGCCACATGCTGCATCTCTTCCAGGCTGGGGGTGATCAAACCCGACAAGCCAATGATGTCGGCGCCTTCGGCTTTGGCTTTGGCCAAGATGTCTTGGCAGGGCACCATCACGCCCATGTTGATCACTTCAAAGTTGTTGCACTGAAGCACCACGGTGACGATGTTCTTGCCGATGTCGTGCACGTCACCTTTGACGGTGGCAATCACGATCTTGCCGCGCGGCTTGGCGTCACCCCCTGCGGCTTGCAGCGTTTTCTTTTCTTCTTCGATGTAGGGCAGCAGGTGCGCCACCGCTTGCTTCATCACCCGCGCGCTCTTGACCACCTGCGGCAAAAACATTCTGCCGGCACCAAACAAGTCGCCCACCACGTTCATGCCGGCCATCAGCGGCCCTTCGATCACGTGCAGCGGGCGTCCACCGCGCGCTTGGATGGCCTGCCAAGCCTCTTCGGTGTCAGTGGTGATGAACTCGGTGATGCCGTGCACCAGCGAGTGTGAAAGCCGGTGCTCCACCGGGTTGTTGCGCCACGCAAGGCGCGCGGTGTCGTCGCGCGCGATGCCTTTGGCACGCTCGGCAATTTCAATCAAACGCTCACCCGAATCAGGGCGGCGGTTGAGCACCACGTCTTCCACGCGCTCGCGCAGCTCGGGGTCCAAGTCGTCATAGACGCCGACCATGCCCGCGTTGACGATGCCCATGTCCATGCCTGCACGGATGGCGTGGTACAGAAACACCGTGTGAATTGCCTCGCGAACGGGCTCGTTGCCGCGAAAGCTAAAGCTCACGTTGCTGACACCACCCGACACCTTGGCGCCGGGCAAGTTTGCCTTAATCCAGCGCGTGGCGTTGATGAAATCAACCGCGTAGTTATCGTGCTCTTCGATGCCCGTGGCAATGGCAAAAATGTTGGGGTCAAAAATGATGTCTTCGGGTGCAAATCCCACACCATCAACCAACACGCGGTAGGCCCGCGCGCAAATCTCGGTCTTGCGCGCCATCGTGTCCGCCTGGCCTTTTTCGTCAAACGCCATCACCACAGCGGCAGCGCCATAACGCTTCACCAGCGTGGCTTGGCGGATGAACTCGGCCTCGCCCTCTTTGAGCGAAATCGAGTTGACGATGCCCTTGCCTTGCAAACACTTCAGGCCGGCCTCAATCACGCTCCACTTGGATGAATCCACCATCACTGGCACGCGTGCAATCTCGGGCTCGCCAGCGATCAGGTTTAAAAAGCGAACCATGGCGGCTTGGCTGTCCAACATGGCTTCGTCCATGTTGATGTCGATCACTTGCGCGCCGTTTTCAACCTGCTGCCGCGCCACCGCCAGTGCATCTTCGTAGCGCCCCTCCAAAATCATGCGCGCAAATGCTTTGGAGCCGGTGACGTTGGTGCGCTCGCCCACGTTCACAAACAGCGAGCCTGCGCCCAAACTGAATGGCTCAAGGCCCGACAGTCGCAGTGGCGGTGGGTTGGCGGTTGGGGGGGCGTGGGGATCGACGTTGGGGCTCATTCACTGCATTTCAGTGGGATGAGCGCCGTTGACCTCGATGCCCGAGCCTGAAGGTTGAGCGATGGCTTGCCATCGCGCGACACCTTTGCAGCGCTCCTCGGGACACCCCATTGTAGGCAAGACATCCCCTGGTTACGCCTGGATGCGATTGATGCGCCACACCAGCATCAGGGGCCGAGCAGTCGTGGCAACATCCCCAACCTGTGCTACCCATGCCATTCGGCGCCCAAAGAAGCAACCAGACCATGCCTTTGTCCTCCATTGCAGCCCAACAAGCCTCAGAGTTGCAGCCCAGGGCAACCCGCGATCCGAAGCAAAATGCCTCAGACGTGGTGCTGCGCCGCCATCTTGGCGCTTTGGTGATCGCGTGCAGTGGCTTCGCCCTATTGGCGGGTTGTGGCTCGCGGGGTGGTGGTACCGCGTCACCATCAAGCAATGGGTCGACCACCTCGATGCCATCGAGTGGTTCAACGGGTGCTGCGGCTGGCACTGCACCGGGCGGG
This sequence comes from uncultured beta proteobacterium, assembly GCA_963738575.1. GTDB lineage: Bacteria > Pseudomonadota > Gammaproteobacteria > Burkholderiales > Burkholderiaceae_C > CAVTWY01. The sequence goes on along the minus strand of CAVTWY010000004.1, from coordinate 563,482 downwards.
GCCACCTCCCCGTCTGTCGCGCTCATCCCCGAGCGCAAGTTTTTGTCTGATTGGTTCTCTGGCACGCCCGTGACCATCGACTTCGACCGCGAAGGTGCACTTCGCGTTGACGTGCCACTGCAATACGCCTTCGACCCGCGCCAAAGCAAGCTCAAACCGGCGCTATCCAAAGTGCTCGACCACGTTGGCACCAGCCTGCGCCGCGTGCCCACATCCAGGGTGCACGTCAGCGCGCCACCCGACACTGGCGCCGTTGTCGACACGGCCTTGGCCGGCAAGCGTGCCACAGCCGTGCGCGATGGCGTGGTGTCCAAGGGCGTCAATGCCATCCGCATCGCCAGCGTCACGCCGTCCACCACCGGCAGCGTTCAGATCCGCATCCTCATGCCATCGCCATAGCGGCGCTGAAGAGCGGGTCGTGGCGCGACCGCGGGCGGTAAGCCGATACGCGCTTGGCAATGGCGGCAATGTGCTCGGGCGTCGTGCCGCAGCAGCCGCCCACCAGGTTCACCAAACCACGCTCGGCAAAAGAACCCAAGGCGTCGGCCGTCATCTCGGGCGTTTCGTCAAAGCCCGTTTCGCTCATGGGGTTGGGCAACCCTGCGTTGGGGTAACAGCTAATCCAGGTGTCCCCCGCCGCCTTGGAAAGCTCTTCCATGTAGGGCCGCATCAAGGTGGCGCCAAGCGCGCAGTTGAGTCCCACGGCAATCGGGTGTGCATGGCGCACCGCGTGCCAAAACGCCGTCACCGTCTGACCCGACAAGATGCGGCCCGAAGCGTCGGTCACCGTCCCCGAAATGATCACTGGCACGCGCTCACCCGTGTCGTGCATCAGTTCGTCCAACGCAAAGATCGCGGCTTTGGCATTGAGCGTGTCAAAAATGGTCTCGACCAAAAACAAGTCAATGCCACCCTCCATCAACCCTTCGGCCTGCTCGCGGTAGGCAGCGCGCAGTTGGTCAAAGGTGACGTTGCGGGCGCCAGCGTCGTTCACGTCGGGGCTGATGCTTGCCGTCTTGGGGGTGGGCCCCAAGGCGCCCGCCACGTAGCGTGGTTTGCCGTCCAGCGCCGCCACGGCGTCGGCCGCCTTGCGCGCCAATCGCGCTGCGGCTACGTTCAACTCGCGCGCCAGCGGTGCCAAGCCATAGTCTTCTTGCGCAATGGACGTAGCACCAAACGTGTTGGTTTCGATGATGTCCGCACCCGCCTTGAGGTAGGCGGTATGAATATCTTCAATGATGTCGGGTCGCGTCAGCTGCAACAACTCGTTGTTGCCTTTGACATCACTGGGGTGACCCTTGAAGCGCTCACCCCGAAAGTCGGCTTCTGACAGTTTGTAACGCTGGATCATCGTGCCCATGGCGCCGTCGATGATGGCGATGCGGGACGCCAACAGCGAGGGCAGGCCCGCACCTCGGGTGAATGACTTGTTGAGCAAAACCATGCGAACATTCTAGGCCGCGCGCCATGCGCCCGCTCACCCCCCGATGAAACACCTCCCCCCCCTCGAGGCCTTCGCCTACCTGCAGCAGCACCCCGACGCCTTGTTCGTCGACGTGCGCATGGAGATCGAATACCTCTACGTTGGCCACCCGCCTGGGGTGGTGCACATTGCTTGGTACGAGTACCCCGAGATGCAGGCGCACCCCGAGCAGTTTGTCAAACAAGTCAGCCGCGAAGCAAGTGGGGTACTCACACGCCCCGTGGTGCTCATCTGCCGCTCAGGCAAGCGCACCGTCGACGCCGGTTTGGCGCTGGAGCGAGCCGGTTTCACCAACGTGGTCAATGTGGTTCACGGTTTTGAGGGCGAGCTTGACGAGCACTTCAAGCGCGGCACGGTTGATGGCTGGCGATTTGACGGGTTGCCCTGGGAGCAACTCTAGGCGCACTTCGCTGGGCTATGGGATCTGCAAAAACCGAGGCTGCACTCGCCCCTCGTGCTCCACGCTCTCCAAAAACATGGCGTATGGGCGCACCCACAAACCGCTTGCATTGCTTAGCGGCCGGTACAACACCAAAGGCTCAAGCGTCTCACTGTGGCGGGCAACACCCACCACCTCGTACTCGCCCCCTTTGTAGTGTCGGTAGCGCCCCAGTGGGGCGGTGGGCAGAGGCGCAAGCGCGTCGATGGCTGCGACACCCGGGTCTTGAACTTGTTCAGGCATGTTGCGATCCCAGGTTGCCCACGTGTTGGCATGCCAGATACAGCCCACAGAAACGTGTGACTTGGTTGTGGCCGCGGCTCCCTATTGTGCGTTGGCCCGGGCCAGACCGTGAACTTTGACCATGGCTGCCGCCAAGTCGCCTCGGACAATGCAGCCGTGCTTTCTCAATCCACTGCGTCACGCAAACGCCACGCGCCTGAAACCCTGGCGTTGGAGGCCGACGTTCAACGTCGATGCCTTGCAGCGCTGTGCGATGTCAACGCGCGGCGGGCCATCCTGGGGCTTGCAGCGTTGGGCCTGGTCATTTTTGCGCCGCTGGCCATGTCCACGCGCAGCGGCCTGCAAATTGCGGCCTTGTTGGTCCTGGTGTTGGGCAGCGGATTTCATTGGGTGACCAGTTGGCACCTCGACCAGCAATTGCTACAACCCGGCACGCCTTCGCTGTTTCCCATGGCATTGGTTTGCAGTGGTCTGACGGGTCTGGGATGGGCACTTTGCGCTGCGGCGTCTCTTCTGCAATCGCCCATAACCCACGCTGGGGCTATCGCGATGGCCGCAACGTTTGGCGTGATGGCGGCATCACTGTGGCTTTTGGCTTCGCACCGTCATGCTTGCCGCGCCTTCGTTGCCCCCATGGCCATCCTGCCAGTGGCAGCCTTGTTTGCGCAGGGAACCCATCAATGGGGCCTGGCCGCACTCACCGCAGCGGCCCTTGCCGCCGTTGTCATGCTGGCCGCACACGCCGAGCGCGCCTTTGTGCAACGCACCGTCAACGCTTTGAGGCTGCGCACCCTCTCGACCACGTTGCACAAATCACAGCGCGACAACGCGACCGCAAGCGTTGGTGTGAGCGCACGCGATGCCGACCAAGCACTGTTGTTTGACCACGCCGCCGTGGGCCTGGCTGCTGTGGTCGACCGCAAGATCGAAAGCATCAACGAGCATCTCGCCCATATGCTTAAACAAGCACCCGAGGACCTCGTGGGCAAAGACGCCCTGCACCTGATCGAGCGTGAATTCCGCGACGCTGTGGCCGCATCGGCGCAGTCCAGAAACCCCGCTCGCGATGCCGTTCAAGCGCGGTTGAACCTGGGCCCGCAAACCGAAGGCCGCCGCGTTGAGGTGATCACAGCTGCGGCAGGTTCAGGCTCTCGACTGTGGGTCTTCAAAGACCTGGATGCGATGCAATCCAGTGCCACCACCAAGGCCAACAGCAGCGTGCACGCCGCACGCGTGCTCGATCGGCACGGCCTCAAAGAGGCTCTCAACAGCTACGCGTTGCGCACGCAAGACCTTGCCATCGTGGTGATTGCCCTGCATGGCTGGCACGCATTGGCCACCGAGGTTGGCATTGCTGATGCGTCTTCATTGCTGCAAACAACAGCCCAGCGCCTGCAAAGCGTGTGCCGCGCCGACGACCACGTGGCGCGCATGGAAGGTGAAACCTTTGTTGTTTTGCTCGCTGCCGAGCTGTCTGAGACGCAGGTGCTGGAGCTGTGCGTGCGCCTTGGCGTCATCCTCGAAGCGCCCCACACCTTGAACGACCGCCGGTTTCACATGGAGGCGCGTGTTGAACCTGTTCGGTGCCAGGCAGGCATGCACCAGCCCGCTGCGGTAGCCGCCATGATCGACGAAGCTTTGAATCAAGTTCGCACATCAAGTGGCAGCCTGTCGGCCGACGCCACCGACGATGCGCCCCGCATCGAAGTACGGCCCGACGCGTCTGTCAAGGCCATGACGTCACCCAAGCCTGTGCCTGTCACCGCCCAATCCGCGCCCATCGAGTTGATCAGCCTGGCAGTTTCACAAGACGAAGATGAAGTAGCAGAAGTAGAAACAAAACCCGGTTGATACGATTCACGTGGCTCTCGACGTGCATGGATGCCACCCGCGCCTTGCTACGGGGCAAGCGCGTGCACCATGACGTACTTGACGATGCCGTGGGGAAAGACCGCGTGCTCGTGCACCACTTGGTAGCCCATCGATTTGTAAAGGTCTGGCGCCTGAAAACTGAAAGTCTCCAAGTAAAAAACTGAACATCCGCGTCGCTGCGCCAAGGCTTCAAATGCCTTGACAAGCGCCGACCCGATGCCCCGGCGTCGCTGTGCGGGCTCCACCCACAGTTGCTGCAACTCGCAGCATGGCCCCCAGCTGCGCCCCAAGGCGCCGCCCATCACCCTGCCCGCAGGGTCTCTGGCAAAACAAGACAACGGCTGCACTTCATGCAGCGGCGCCGCCGCTTCGTTCGCCGCACCCAAACCAGCGTCAACAATGGCCGCAGCCTCAGCGGGCTGGTCATCGTGTTCGGTGATGTGAACGGGTGTTTGGATGCTCATCGGCGGCATGTTGCCGCACGCTCATGGGCTCGTCAACGCCAATACTTCGTCGCCATGGTGGTCAAGCTGCCCGGTGCTTCGCCAACCCAAGTGGCGATAAAAACCGTAAGAACGCACAGCAGGGTCTGACGAGCAGCCAAGGAACAACCGGGTGTGGCCTTGGCCACGTAGTGCCTCCACCACCATGAAGAGCAACTGCTGACCGATACCCTGCCCTTCAAACGGCGGGCGAACGGCCAACACCACCACCTCACCCGTTGTTGAGTTTCCAAAGCAATAGCCAACCAACTGTTGCTTGGATCGACCTACAAAGCCGATCAGCTCTGACGACCGAATGTCGTGCGCCCATGTCTCGGCCGTGATGCCCAAGCTGCGCAACCGCTGCTCCGAAACCGCATTTTCTCGGGTCAACCCACGCAGGTGGATGAACTCGGCCGTCTCATCCGGTGACGCGGGTTCAAACTCGACAGTCATGGTCGCCCCAAGCGGCTTGTCGACTCAGCTGCGTGCATAGCCTGCAGCACCGATTGAATGAAGGGTGCCTTGGCCTGCGTGTACCCCTCGCGGTCGTTTGGGTACTTGGTCGCTAGCTCGCGCTTCAGGCTCTCGTAGGCTTGGGCAAGTGCTGGGCGTCGCCGCAATGCATCGCGAAACGCAAGCCGATCATGCCAGGTGGCGCTGCGCCAAATCACGATGTGCAAATGGTGCGTTCGCACGGTTGGCGACGGTTTGCAAAACCAATGCATCTCGTCAGGTTTGTAGGGGTAGTAGCAGTAACCAACCGCCTGGGCCGCTTCGATGGCACCCCGGGACGACGCCAGATCACTCACAGGGGCCATGACGTCTATCACCGGCTTGGCAGACAAACCGGGCACGGCCGTGCTGCCAATGTGCTCAACCTGGGCCACCAGCCAGGGCTTCAACGCCGCCTGAAGCAGCAACGCCTCTTGGGCAAAGCCGAGCGCCCACGCCGCAGAATGCGGCACGATTTCGACGATGTCTTGCTTGGTCAACGGGCGCTCATCACGGGCCACGGCGTGCCGCCTCGATGGCTGCGATGTTGATGTTTTTCATGTCCATCATGGCTGCAAAGGCCCGTTTTGCGGCGGCATGGTCGGGGTCGGTGATTGCTTGCATCAACGCCAGCGGCGTAATCTGCCAAGACACGCCCCATTTGTCTTTGCACCAACCGCACGCGCTCTCTTGGCCACCATGGTCAACAATAGCATGCCAATAGCGATCAGTTTCCGCCTGGTTTTTTGTGGATACCTGAAACGAAAACGCCTCACTGTGTTTGAACATGGGGCCCCCATTGAGCCCAACGCAAGGAATACCCATGACGGTGAACTCGACCGTCAACACAACCCCTTGCTTGCCCGACGGGTAGTCTGCTGGCGCAAAAAGTACCGCGCCCACCGATGAGTCAGGAAAAGTGTCGGCGTAGAAGTGCGCCGCTTCCTCGGCACAGCCGTCGTACCAAATGCAGATCGTATTTTTGGCCCGAGATGTCATGTCAACGCTCCACGATGCAGATGCGCCAAGTTTACAAAAACCGACAACAAGCGCACGCATTGGTCGTTGTCATTGCAACTTCAGTCGTCCCTCGGATGGGGCGTCGCCCGTGCTCGGGTGCCGGCGTTTAACTTCTGCAATCGAACCAACGATGAGTGCCTCAAGGACCTCGACATCGAGGTCCGCCAGGCGCTTGAAGTACAAGCAGGCCTTGCCCATCTTGTGTTTGCCAAGCGTGGCCAAGCGTTCGACTTGCCCAGGGCTCTCCGCCGCCAAGTAGACCACCAGTTCTTGACCGCGAATGGCGAACCCTGTCAGACAGGCTTCGCCGACCCGGCCGCTCTCGTACCTGTAGGTGTAAGTGCCATAGCCCACGATGCTCGGCCCCCACATCTTGGGCTGCTGCTTGGAAACTCTTTTGCAAATGGCCATGAGGGTCGTGCAGTCCGTCAACTGCTCAGGGCTGGCGCGGGATGCAACGTACGCCTCAACGCTCGCTCCAGTGGGTTTGGTCTTGGTTTCGGCCATTGGCGGATCGATAGGCTAAGCCTCAATGCTGACGTCGCTGGCCTGAATCGCCGTGACCCTAGGACCAAAGCTGGTGATGTTTGCCAACGTAACGTTGTGGTGCGCCGATATCTGCGCCGCAGACAGCACGCCGTTGTCCATCGTCGAGTGGCCATCGGCAATGAGCGTGACGGCATAGCCCAGCGCCAAGGCTCGGCGTGTCGTGGTGTCAACACAAAACTCACTTTGGAGCCCACTCACGATAAGCCGATCTACCCCTCGGGCGTGAAGCTCGGCCTGAAGATTCGTATCGTGGAATGAGTCGGTCGCCTTCTTTCGAACGTGAATATCAGAAGGTGCGTTTGCAGTCCGCTCGCCAACTGCCAACCACGGCTGTTGTAGTCCAAAGCGCCCCCTTGTGATTCGTGTTGAATCACCACCACAGGCCATTTGGCCAAGCGCGCACGGCTTGAAACGCTGTTGATTCGCTCGATCACCCGCTCAAACTCAAACGCCGCGTAGTGACCCCCACAAAGTGCATGCTGCACGTCGATGATGAGAAGGGCTGTTGTCATTGCCGTCTACGAGTCATTTGCAGTCATTCAGCATACCGCTGAAGTCGCTGCGCCAATGTCCCCGTGTGCAGTTCAAACAAGTGATTGTCAAAGTCATAAAAATACAGGGAGCTACCCTCGCCCTCAACTCGTGGCCGCGACTCCTTGATCTCAACCCCCAGCGCACGCAAGCGCTTCTCGATTGTTGGCAACTCATCCTCCGGCACTTTGAACGCCAGATGCCGATAGGTTCGCTGCGTTGGGGCGGGCCCTTCCATCACGGCCAACCAGGTGCCGCCCAGCACAAAGAACTTTTCTCTAGAAAGGGAAAAATTCTTCGGCTTGCTGTCGTATACCTCTTGCGCGCCAAGGCCGTCGCACAGGAACTTGGCCGTGCGTTCAACGTCTGCAACGAGGAAAGTGATGTGACTGATGGACTCAATGGGCATTGGACTTCTCACACGGGTGCTCGACATCTCGACTTCAATCTTTGCATAGCGCCGGCTGCATCAAGTCTAAACTTTCGTCCCTCGAACCCACCCCAACGAGAGAACGTAACGGCTGCCCCCAACAACACAGGTGACACTGTGCTCGCAGATATCGGGGCGAAAGAGTTTGACGCGCTTGGTGGCAAACAGCGGATTGGCACAAACAAACTCACCACCTGACTTCGGCGAGATCAGGATGATGTTCACGCGGTAGTGTCGACCCATCGCGACGGGGTCGGTGTGCGGAGGGATTTCTGAACCATCCGGGTAGCGAATCAGGTAACTGTCGAAGGGCACCGGCCAGCGCGCGGCGACAAGGAGCATCTTGTCGTAGCCTGAACCCTGCCGACCGCGTTGCCAACGAAACGCCTTGTTAAGGTACCCGCGAATCCCATCAGTCATGGTCATTCTCTATTGAAGAATCATGTTGACGTTGTCACTCCGCTTCGGGTGCTTTTTGCCATTCAGCATGAGGCCGATCCAAGTCGTTCGCACCCCGTAGTGATAAGTGAGCAAGAGAATCACGCTACTGAAGGCGATCACCAAAAAATACTTTAGCGCCCAATGCCACGGGGAGAGCATCAAAGCGGTCTGCAGCGCCATCACGATTGGCAAGTGGGCCACATACATCCAGTAGGACGCATCGGCGACGTAGCGCACGATGGCACTGGGTCGGCTCAGGTACCTCACACCCGCCCCGACAAACGCAAATGTCCAGCAAACCAGTGCAGCGCCATAGGCTGCCGCATACAGCAACTTGTCGATTGATTGGCGCTCAACGGCGCCAGCACTAGCTTCGGCATGGGCAAGTTGCAAGCAGATCAGCGCTGCAACCAGGCCCAGCAAAAAGTTAATCAACCAGCGACGCCCAAGAACACTCAGCAAATGCCGCTGACGGTCAAACACTCCTGCGTGCCATCTCTGACCCCCTGGGCAAAAACCCGAGGGTAGAGAAGCTCGCACTCAATTCGGAACGCCCTTCAAACTCCTGACGCTGGCTCCATTACGCCGATCATCGACTGGATCCATCACGCCGATCACGCAATGGCTCCATAACGCCGATCATCACGTGGCGCCTATACGCCGATCACGTCGTGGCTCCAATATGACGGTCGGTGCATGTCATGCAGGCCAGGGATGCGCCGCGTCGCGTTCTCAGCGTAACTGGCTAGGGTCATGGGGTTTGAGAAGGAGGACACGTGGGACGCCTGGCGCTGACTGCGATGCCGAAAGTTCGAACCACGCTGGCGCCAACGGAGTGCCGCGCAGCGTGGGCGAGTTGTCAGACGTCACTGCGACGGCCGAGCGCAAGTATGGACAGCCCAGCGGCGATGAACGTGAGGCCGGCACCGATGTTGACCGCTGCGACGACCTTGGGACGTCGTGAGAGCCAAGCTGACAACTGGGCAGCGAAGCCGGCAAGCAAAGCGAAGATGATGGCTGTGACGCCCGCAAATATTGCCCCGTAGACAAGCATCTGGACGGGTACCGAGCCACGCAGGGGGCTGGTGAATTGTGGAATGAAGGCCACAACAAAGAGGCCTGGTTTTGGATTGAGGACGTTGGAAAGCAAGCCATTGGCGAAGACCCGAGTGAGCGATTGTCTTTGCGCTGGAAGGAACGAAATGAGGTTGCGGGAGTTGATGGCCTTGTAGCCCAGCCAAACCAAGTACGCGGCTCCCACGCCCTTGACCACCCAAAATGCGACCGGCGACGTTTGAAGGACGAGAGCAAGCCCCAGTGCTGCGGCCACGGAATGAACCATGATTCCCAGGCCTGCTCCGACAGAGGACAGTGTCCCTGCCAAACGACCTTGGCTCAATCCTCGGCTGACCGCGAGGATGTTGTCCGGGCCCGGCGAGACAACCACCAACACAACGGCAGCTAGGTAGGCGACAAGGACTTCGGGTGGGAACATCGTGAGGTGTACTTGCTAGGCGTACCGTTCGGACCAAGCGGGCGCCAACGGCGGGCTATCAGGTCTGGGCCATTGAAAATGTACGCAGCACCTCCGGGCCGGGACAGAGGTATTCGCCGGGACGGTAAAACGCAAGCGCCCAGCGGTCCTGTCTTGATTTTATTCCTCGAAGCACGAACGACAGTGTCCACCAAGCAAAGGGTGGTGGACACCTATGACAGCAAAAGATGCAGAGGAATAGAGAAGCTTTCAGAAAAGCGACCAACGAGGCAGCAACTGCCACCAGCCTACCCAGGCCAGCGACACCGCACAGATCTCCCGCGGTAAGACACGAATCCTTCCTCGCATAGGCGCCGGATTTACAAAATGCACCCATCCCGGCATTGCGCCCGAGTTTGCAGATGGGGGGTAAGGCATCAGCGTGCGGACGGTGGCAAATGTATGTGGCATACACCCCTCTGGCAAAGCGTATTCAAAGCCCTCCTCAGCCGCGCACCGATCTACCAAGAAAGCGCTTGGCAAAGGGTGCCTTTAAAGCAAGCTCATTCAGCTATTGCCTGGCGCAACCCCACAGCCGTCCATGCCGCCCCGGCAAGGTCAATGGCGGCGAACAGAAGTAGCTGCATGGGTGCTGAGAACGCGGCAATGAGAAGGACTATCGTTGCGGCGAACATGATGCGACCAGAGATGGTTGCCCGGAAGAACGCAACCACCTCTGCCGAGCCGCAGACCCAGTAGTAGTAGCCCAAGGGGATGGCGAGTGCGCCGACCACCCGTATCCAGATTTCAGTAGGGGTTGCGATCCCCAGGGGTGCAAGCACCAAGCCTGGAACCAGCGCAAGACCGATGCCCGTTGCCATGGCGTAAAGGCCAAAATATTTGACGCTTTTTGCAGCAGGATGCATGCTTTTCTCCGTTACTGGATCAGGTCCGTAGCCTACACCCACTTCGCAAGCGTCGCCTCACCACGCCCTGTTTGAGAAGTTTAGAGCGCAGAAAATGCGCATCGGCACACCCCATCAAAACCTCAAAATCAGCTCTTGTGCGTTGATTCCGCGAGTATTCGGGTTTTTGCACAGTCTCAACGTTTGAATTGTGCGGCAGCCGAAGGCTGTCCTTACGAATGACCTGTTAAACCGCAACCCGCGACATCAGCGGAAAGGCTTCTGGGTTTCGCAAGGATTCAACCGAAAGATCCACGTCAAGCAATGGCCAATAAAGATGATCTTCTGTAGGCCGCTCTACAGCACACAGTTGCTCGACCGTAGCCGACTTGAACCATGGAAACTTCTCATACGGCACAGGCAGCTCCTCCGCACCAAGAAGAACCCAAAAGGCCTTTGGAGAGATGTTTGTAACCTCAACTTCCAAAGTGGCGATTCCAGGCATTTTCGATCTCACCTATGTGCGCAATGACGACAGTTAAAGCAAGCTCATGGAGTTATTGCACAGTCTCAACGTTTGAATTCAGCGGATGCCGAACGCAGTCAGTTGGAATGAAGGGTTCGGCCCCATTCTCCGATGGACGGCGACCCTACCGCATGGACCGCTTGTTCACCCATTCGAGTAGGGCCTCGTTCATGCGTGTCTGCCAACCGGTGCCGGTCGCCTTGAAGTACTGCAAAACCTCGGGGCTGTACCGAACGCTGACCAACTGCTTGGTAGGGGACTGTTGAGGACCACGCTGACCGCGCTCACGTTTCTGCGCAAGCGCCGCGCGCACGGCTGCGTACCCGCCTCCCTTTACGACGACGACATTGACAAGTTTGACTTCTTCCTTTGCGGTGAGGGCGCGATCTCGCCCAGGGGCCGCTGCAACCACCGCTTCCCATTCAGCGGGAGTAGCCGGTGGTTTCTTTCGCGTAGCGCCTGATTTCATGCTTCTCTGCCTTGCGAAGACTGATGTCGTGCGGTTCATCGCCTCGCTCCGTGTATGTCATTTGCACGACGATGCCGTTCAACCAGCCGAGCAAACTGATCCTGTGCTCGCCATAGACTTCACGGTCATCTTCCCAGGTGACAACCGGGCCGACGAATACCGCCTCGCAACCGATAAAGTCCAGACCATGGCGTTTGATGTTGCGGAGACGTTTCGACTCGTCCCAGGTCGGCATGCACTGATTGTAGCTACAAACAAAGAGCTGGTGCAGATTTATTCGTGGCTTTGCCGACGGACGCTCTGGCTTCTTCTATGGGGCCGAACGTTGGCGGCAACCGGCACGCTGCGGCAGGACGCGCTTGCGCCAGAATGAAATGAGGCCCAAGCGTGGCATGCCGTTGCGTGTCCGGTTGACCAAGGGGTTAGCCGTCACTCTTGCCCCGCAACTCGCTCACGCAGCGCCTCCTGAGCTAGCGTGTTGATGCTCTTGCCTTCGGCTTGGGCCGCAATTGCCAGTTGCTCATGCAGTTCGGGCGAGATTCGCAGGTTGAATTTCCCCGAAAACTGACGACGCGGCTCAAGGCTCTTCTCCTTGCATACCGCAAGGAAGACTTCAAGCGACTTCTTGAATTCGGACCGGAGTTCCTTCGGGTTCTTACCATAGAAGTCGGCCCCGCCGTTCAAGCCAAGAATCTCGCCACGAAACATGTCAAGTTCCGGGTCGTATTCAATCTTGGCGCTATACCCATCGATGTTCATAACGTTCATGGTTCAACTCCGTGCTGCTCCAGCCACTTTCGGACGCTGGCGACCGCGCCCTTGTCTGTGTTCGGTGATGGGTGAGGGCGGTGAAAAACTCGAACCTCACCAAACAAGACTACGGCCACACGACTACCTTCACGCTCGGTGACATCGGCCCCGAGTTCAACAAAGAGCGCTTCAATGGCCCGCCACTTGACGTTGCCACTTGTCGGCCGTGCGCAAAGGAGTTCCAGCGTTCTCTGGTTGGTCCGTTTCATCTGTGCATGGTACCAGTGCACGGTACTGCGCGCAACCGCCTGGATGCCCTGTGACGGCTAATCGGGATAGGAAGGAACCTCACGGCCCCTCCCTCCCACACCACCGGACATACGGGTCACGTATCTGGCGGTTCCTTGAATGCCGGTTGTTCTCATGCTGCCTTGGCCGATGCCAATTCGGGTAGCCCCATTTGACGAAACAACTTTGCAGGAAGTGCCAGATTCAGTGCTGGCGTTTGACTGAGCCGTCACGGGCCATGCGCGCTCTTGCTTGTGTTCCAAGCTTCGCGCACGCTGACCCCGCGCTTCCTGAGTTCGCGGTATCCCGCACTGCCCCATTGCTTCCATGCATAGCAGCGTAACCGCCGCCGCACCCATTTGTCGATCTCGCGCAGAGGACTCAGCACTTCGGCGAACCCGAAGTAGGATTTCCACCCGGTCAGGGCAGTCTTCAACTCTTGCACGATCTCAGTCAAACGGCGACCTCGTGTGCGACGGGTCAGCTCGCGGATGGTGGTCTTGAGTTTCTCGATGGCCGACGGCGCCACCTTGATCCTCGCATCCCCGCGACTGACGGTGAAGCCCAGGAACTTGCGGTTCCTTGGGGCGTCCACCGCGCTCTTTTGGGCGTTCACTGTGAGCCGCAGTGAATCGCGCAGGTAGCGCGTCACGCTGTTCATAAGCCGCTCCCCGCTGCGTTTGCTTTTGACGAAGATGTTGCAGTCGTCAGCGTAGCGGGCAAAGCGCTGGCCTCGGCGCTCCAGTGCCCAGTCCAGTTCGTCGAGCACCACGTTGGCCAGCACGGGCGACAGGGGGCCGCCTTGCGGCACCCCCTGGGTCGTCGCTTGGCACTGACCGTTCTCCTGCACCCCGCCTTTGAGAAAGCGGTTGATGAGCTTGAGCACATCGGGTGCGTCCACGTGCTGGCGCACGCGAACCATGAGTCGGTCGTGGTTGACACGGTCGAAGAACGCCTCCAGGTCGATGTCCACCACCCAGCCGTATCCCTGTCGGATCGTGGCCTGGGCGTGGCGCATCGCTTGGTGTGCGTTGCGCCCGGGCCTGAAGCCGTAGCTGTTCGGGTGGAAGTGCGGCTCCCATGCGTCGCTGCACCACTTGCGCGATGCCTTGCTGGATGAATCGGTCCACCACGGTGGGGATGCCCAGAAGTCGTCTTTCTTCCGTCTGGCTTTGGGATCTCTACACGCCTGACTGGCTTGGGGCAGTAGCTGCCTTCGACCAGCTGCGCGCGGATGGTCGGCCAGTTCGCTTTCAGGTGCGCACCGAGTTCATCGACAGTCATGCCGTCGATGCCCGGTGCGCCTTTGTTGCGTTTGACCTGCGCCAGGGCCCGGTTGAGGTTCTCGGGCTCGAGTACCTCCGTCATCAGGGTTGAGATTTGCGGTGATGGGGCACTCTGGCGTTTTCCAGCGACGGGTTCATCCACCGGTTGCCTTGTGGGGCAACGGTGGTGGCGCTGAGGGGCTGTCCCCGTCGCGCTTGTCAGATGCAGTCCCGCCTCTCTTCACGCCAGTTCCCATCGTTAAAGGTTCAGGCCTTCGGTGCGGGCCGCACCTACTATGCCCTCGGCTGACTTCTCCACGGCAATTCAGCAGCGGTTGCCCGCCGCCCAGTTCCGGGTTGCCCCGCAACACCGTGGAGATCTCCCGCGGTAAGACACGAATCCTTTCTCGCATAGGCGCCGGATTTACAAAATGCATCCATCCCGGCATTGCGCCCGACTTTGCAGATGGAGGGCTTGGTGGTCACGTGCCCACTCGCCCCGGATGCATCACGCCTCATATCCGATTTTTGTTCATGCCTTGCAGGCCGCGTCGGGCAAACAGGCCCGACCCTTCGCCAGGCACAAACAGTCCACCGGACTGTTTGCGTCCGGGCTCAGCCCCGCGATTTCGTCTTGGGCTTCCTCCGCACCCCGCCTCGCGACGATGCACTTGCCCTTCGGCTAACCTTCGGCTCTGCTGTTACCTGGTACCGGGACTTGCACCCGGCGGGATTCGTGCCATGCACGGCACACACGTTCGACATGAGCGGCGGCAAAAAGGCGAAGCCTTTTTGACGTCCGCTCGGAATACGAAGGGACTTCCCGCCTTCAAGCCACGGTGTCGATGCACCAAGATTGGCGATGTAAGTCATTCAATCTGAAGCCATTTGAAAGGGGAAGTCCATGATCGAATCTACACGAGTCGGCGCGTCCAGTGAAGCCGTGCCATCCCGCCTCATCATTCGCGTCGGGGTCGATCTGGCCAAGCGCGTCATCCAGGTGCACGCGGTTGATGCGGCGGGCCGCACGGTCTGCAACCGTTCCTTGGCCCGGGACAAGTTCCTCGCCTGGTGCGCCCAGCTGCCCGCTGGCTGCTTGGTGGTGATGGAGGTCAGCTCCAGCGCCCACCACTGGGCCCGCAAGCTGAATGCCTTAGGGCTGGATGCCCGGATCGTCGCAGCCCAGCTGGCCGCCCCCTACCGGGCCGAAGGCGCCAGTGGCAAGAACGACGCCAATGATGCCGCCCCCCCGTCCGTGACTGTGTGCCTGGCGAAGGGCTGGGCCTCTGTGCCCGCGCGCCCTCCCGCCATCTGCGAGGCAGCGTCCAGGCCCCACATGCGCTTTGTTCCCGTCAAGAGCATCGAGCAGCAAAGCATGCTGGCCGTGCACCGGCTGCGCGAAGGCGTCAAGGAGGATCGCAACGCTTGCATCAACCGCATCCGGGGCATCCTGCTGGAGTTCGGTGTCGCCATCCCCACCGGTGTGCGAGCCCTGCAGGTGACGCTCGATGAGGTGCTGGAAGACGCAACCAACGAGATGAACGGTTTGGCCCGCATCACGCTGCGCCGCGCTCAAGCCCAGTGGCGCGAGCTCACGAGCACTGGTCTGGTGCGATGAACGCATCAACGCCCACGCCAAGGACAACGCCGCCGTCAAACACGCCGCCTCCCTGATGGGCATCGGCCCCGTGGGTGCCTCGGCCGTTGTCGCCACCGTCGGTGACTTCAAGCAGTTCAAGAACGGTGCCCAGTTCGGCGCCTGGCTGGGGCTCGTGCCCAAGCAGCGCTCCAGCGGTGGCAAGAGCAACCTGGGCACCATTACCAAGCGCGGGGACCCCTATGTTCGAACGCTGCTCGTCCAAGGGGCCAAGTCGGTCGTCAACTCAGCCCACACCCGAACCGACCCTATCAGCCGCTGGGTGCTGGCGCTCAAAGAACGCTCGGGCTGGCAGAAGGCCGTGGTCGCCCTGGCCAACAAGAACGCCCGCATCCTGTGGGCTGTCATGACCAAAGGCGTCGACTTCGATCGCCACCATGTCAGCGTCAAGCCAGCAGCACCCGCCATCATGACAACGCAGCCCACAACCTGAAGCCTCAACCAACTTCCTTGCACGACGACACCAAGAAGATGCACGAATAGGTCAGACCGGCGGTGGGCAAACTCGACTAACCCTTTGGGGAGCACCTCGGTGCAGCCCCGTGAACGGAATGGAGTCCTGCCGAGCGGTTCGTATCTGGGTCCGAACCCGATGCACGCGCATCGCGTTCAACAAGACCGTCTGAAGAGTGGCAGTCTGTTCTCTGTTCAAGCCTTCACGCGTCGTCGCGCGCTCGTTCATCACCACGCCAAACCAAAATCATGCCCATGAAAACTTGAAAAACTCAATCCAAGCTATTGACAGCGGCGGGGAGTCCCTGAAAAGGGTTAGGCCTCTTTGCGCGATGCCTCGCCGTAAGCTGACCCTCTGGGTACGTGAACTTGGAAAACGACAACGGCACATGATTCTGAGGGATGGAACTTGGCTGAAGCAGGCCCACGCATCGCCCACTTTGTGTTCGAGGATAGACCAACACGGATGCCTTCGAACGGTGAGAGAACAACCGCAGCCCCTTTGCCGTCAGAGTGCGGTTGATAGCAATCGGGTCCGCTCAATACGCGACCGTGAAACAAGAATTCACCGCTGTAAAGGTTCATGTTTGGGTCAATCGCACCACCCTCGTACTCAGATACCTCGGTTTCTTTCCGACGGTCAACGCCCAGTTCTTGGAGAAACGCTACAAAGGTAGGGGGAAGAGAGTCTTCTCGGCTCTCAATCTAATTGCGGCAGTCAAGCAACCGCAGCACTCAGCCTCTCCGCTGGCCAATTTGGAGTAGGCGGCGGCTGTTGCACTCGAATTGACTTGAAGTGACCACGCGTGGAAATGAACGATCTGGGTCATATTTGAGGCCTAACGTTTAATTCGCGATGCCGAGGCAGTCCTTCGGAATGAATGGTTAGATCTCATCGCCCACATAGGGTGAATGCGGGCTTACGACGTATACCTTGTTGAATCCCGCCACCTTTTGCACACCCAGCCTCAGCGTTGTTTGGTCATCAGGACGTAGACCGTACCCGATGTAGTCAACGAGCACCAACCACCAACTTTCGTATCTGCTCCTAAAAGGTTCGATTTTTGCAGACTTTTCTGCGACGTAGTGATCAATATGCTTGATCATTTCGGCCACAACAGCGCCTCCCGCGGCCATGTCTGAAACAGCGCCGAAATTGAACAATTGATCCTGCTTGGTGCTCGTTGGATCGATCCTGAATTCAATTGATGGATCTGGTCGGAAACTTATCGAGCAATTCGGTTCGGTTTGAACAACTTTTAGCAAATCCCTTTTGAGACTTGGACAAATCTTCTTCCATGGAGCCAACGGGCGAATGAAAGAGAACGAGACCCAGTATGACCTTTCACGAACTTGGTTGAACTGGCTGAGCAGGCTTTTCACCCGATCGACAAGTGGATAGGTGACTATCTCTAGCCCTGCTGGGCGTCCAGTGCTCCAGTCTGCTTGGTTGAGTCTGCGGACCTCCACACCAATCGTTGCGCCGACAGAAAAATCTGGCGGCACGTTTCCGTCCGGTTCGTGCGCAAGGTCGTTGCAGCCTCTGGAGAGCAGGAACGCTTTCGCGATCTTCTCAGCGTTGTCCATTGAGATCTAACGTCCGACGTAACCGGCGCCGGAGCGAAGCGGAGGAACCCAAAGGCAATGCCTTTGGGCGTCCGGTTGACTGAGCTGTTAAGCCGCATTTTTCCTCGCTCCCTAAACGCCGCCGAATTCGGGTGTTCCTTGGTGATACCGCAACTGCCAACGTTCGCCCTCCCTGACCCACAACGAAACGCGCAGTGTTTGGTTTGCTGTCGATCCATCGGATTGCCGATGCAGCGAACGGTACGTCAAAAGTGCGCAGCCCGGCGCAACTTCAGAAACCTTGAAGTCATTCGATTCAATCTTTGGCTGAACTTCCGCAGCGACCGGATGATTCACGACGTGTCTCTCGATCATAGGCACGGCCCGAACGACCCACCTCGCGAAAGGAAGGGTGCAGCAGTGCATTGAGTCGAGTTCGTTCACTCCGGACGCCTGGGTGATGCAGCTCTACTTCGAGCAAGCGCAGTTGTTCTAGAAGCGGTTGCATGCGCAAAGGTGTGTGCGGCTTAACGTTGGAATTGTGCGGCAGCCGAAGGCTGTCCGAACGAATGACTTGTTATGCAGATTTCCAGCCCACACACCAGAATACAACCCTTGTCATTGAAAAGTACGTGCCTTGAAGGCGCTCACATCAGCAGCGGTTAGTGCAAACCATTCACCCCCCTGGCGCTTCTCAGCGAAGCGGTTATGCCAGTACCTTTCTATGCCTTTGGCATCATCTGTTTGAATCACGTGCACAGTGTCGGGTTTCTGTGGCAGCTGTATTGCCAATTCTCGTAGGCGGCGACCAACCGCATTGGTACGACCCAACTTATAGTTCTTGCCAGAACGGAGCAAGTAGACGAACCCGTTTACCTGCTTAGAGGTCAGTTGATTGTCGACGCCGACCGAAATACGCTGCTCTAACAGCTTTGCAACAGTAGCATAGCTTGCATGGTCTCACAACTCCACATCTTTCGACCATCGCCTCCCTGCTTCCCCAGCGCCGATATGTGCTCTTACAGGAACGAAGGAGCCATTTTCCTCTGGCCTACTAGATTTGCTTCTGGGACGCGTTGATCTCAAGGGCCAGCTCAGCGAACCTCTGTAGCAAGACTTTGTCGGGCGTCTTCTCTGTTGCCTCATTAGGAGCGAACCCAGCTTCTGCCTGAAGCTCAGACCATGAGCTCCAAAGCCCACCCTGCCAGCAATAGCGCGGGACGCTAGATTCGCGGATGAAAACACGTTCGCCAATCGCCCTGCCGCCGTGTTCCTTCACTAAACGACAATAAAGGTCAATGATCGATTTCTTAGTTGGCTTGTGCATTCGTGATCGTTTCCCTAGGCTGCATAACGTTGGAGGTGACCGGCGCACAACAGCGCAGCACAGCCGCCACACAAGCCGAACCTCACGCCGCTGTTGGGTGTCCGGTTGACTGACCTCTTAGCCATTGACCCGCCCGATCTTGGCACTGGCTATGACCGTCGCAAGGTCAGCTGACACCGGCAGTCGCTTAAACGGACTGATGTTGGCCCCGCCCGTGTTCCCTTCCGGCACCAGCCCAACCGCTGTTTTTGTCGCCGCTCCCGTGATGCGAAACACTTGCCCAAAGAACTCTTTCGCGCTGCGCTCGCGCCATGCCCACAGGAGCATTTGGATGTGAACTCGTACGTGCTGAATGGTTGACGCTTGACCGAGCACGTGTGCCCTTTCAAGCCGTCCGAAGGAGCGCGCGCTTTCGCCTGCGAGCGCCAAAGCACGAGCCTCCGCAACTTCGGCACTGACAAACGGAGCGATGCGTTTTGCGAACTTGAGCGAATGGTTCCTATGAAATGGCTAACTTGTAGTAGCTTGACAGCCAGGCGCCCATATCCTGGGTGACTGACCAATAACCTGCTGTCGCTCCTCCACACTTTTGGGAATGACAACAACGGTTTGTGCGCGAATACTGTTTGCATGCATGAACGATATCCTGATGCCAAAGACGGCGAATCCAATCGGCCTGCACTCAAGTCTAAATGGTTGCTGGACGCCGTCAAGGAACGCGCGCGCTACCTCCACCTGAGTCTGAATACCGAGCGTGCTTACACCATGTGGGTTCGCCAGTTCGTTCATTGGCATGGAAGGCGGCATCCTCGCGAGATGGGGGGCGCAGAGGTTGAGGCATTCTTGACCATGTTGGCCAGTGAGCGGCAGGTGTCACCGTCCACGCACAAACAGGCGCTAAGCGGGTTGTTGTTTTTGTACCGAGAAGTGCTTGGCCAAGACTTGCCCTGGATGCAGGCCATCGGTAGGCCCCCACAAACCAAGCGCATCCCGGCCGTGCTGACGATGGCTGAAGTGTCGGCTTTGTTGTCCGCGATTCAGGGCGACCCCGAGCCCTTGTTGGCCAAGCTCCTGTACGGTACGGGTCTGCGGCTGATGGAGGCACTTTCGTTGCGGGTCAAAGACGTGGACTTTGAGCGTGGCGTGATCATCGTGCGCGAAGGTAAGAACGCGAAAGATCGGGTGGTGATGCTGCCGCGCTCGCTGGAAGCAGACCTTCGACGTCAACGTCAACGCGCGCAAGCTCAGTGGTTGTCCGATCGCGAAGCTGGCCGCAGCGGCGTTGCACTGCCGCACGCCCTGGAGGTGAAGTACCCGCGCGCAGGGTTGGCGTGGTCATGGTTTTGGTTGTTTCCGTCAGAGAAGGAGTCCACCTGCCCTCGCTCAGGTGTCATCCGCCGCCACCACCTTTACCACCAGCGCATGCAACGCGTGATGAAGCCAGCCTCGCGCAAAGCGGGTATCGACAAGCACGTGACAGTCCACACGCTGCGTCATTCCTTCGCCACCCATTTGCTGCAGGCTGGCACTGATATCCGCACGGTGCAAGAATTGTTGGGCCACAGCGATGTGAGCACCACGATGATCTACACCCACGTGCTCAAGGTCGCGGCCAGCACCAACCTAAGCCCATTGGACAGGCTGATGGCTACATGAGAGCCACTTGGCCCTTGCCCTCAATGCACCTTCACACTCGCCGAAAACCCAATCCCTCGCCGCTCGCGCACATCCGGCTTCACGCGGTGCTCGCTCTCCAGTTGCGACAAGAACTCGTCGGGCTCAAAGGTTTCTTCCAGCAAATCCACCTGGCGTTTGACGGACGCAAAGTCGCCGGGGGCCAGGACTTCTAGTTTGCCCAGGCGCTCGCGCTGCTCGGCCGTGAGCTTGCTGGCGTCGCCGCCAAGGGCTTCGACCACAAACATGGTTTCGCGTTGCTCGGGCAGCAGGGGTTTGAACTTGATCTTGAAGGTGAAGCGGCGCAGTGCGGCTTCGTCCAGGTCTTCAAACAAGTTGGTGGTGCAAATGAAGATGCCGCTGAAGCGCTCCATGCCTTGCAGCATTTCGTTCACTTCGGTCACTTCGTAGCTGCGCTCGGCGCGCTTGCGTGAGCGCAAGAAGCTGTCGGCCTCGTCCAGCAACAGAACGGCGTTTTCGGCCTGGGCCTCTTCAAACATCTTGGCCATGTTTTGCTCGGTCTCGCCCACAAACTTGCTCACCAGGTCGCTGGCCTGGCGAATCATCAAGGGCTTTTGCAGCGACGACGCAATGTGCTCGGCCAAGGCCGTTTTGCCGGTGCCCGGTGCGCCGTGAAAGCACACGGTGCCGTTGCCGCGACGCCCCAGGGCTTCGATGATCTTGGCGATGTCAAAGCGTGATTCGACGTTGAGCATGGCCAACTGGTAGGTGGTGACGTTGCGGCGTGCCGGTTTGTTGCTGGCCGATTTGCCCAGCGCCTTGTCGGCGTTGCCAAGCTGTCGCTCGATCAGCATTTGTGCGTCCACGGTGCCACCATCGTCGGTGCCCGCCAGTTTGGCAAAGCGCACCGCCGTTCGAATTTGCGCGGGCGTCAGGCCACGGCGCTGCGACAACTTGGCCGCAAAGCCTTCTTCAGTTTCAACACCTTGCAGCGCCCGCGTCACCAGCGCCTCGCGCGCGCCGGGGGGCGGCGACTTCAGCTCCAGGTGGTACTGAAAGCGGCGCCGAAAGGCCGGGTCAATCTGCTCGATGCGGTTGGTCACCCACACCACGGGCACGGGGTTGGTTTCAAGAATCTGGTTAACCCACGCTTTGCCACTCACGCTGCTGCTGGGTTTGGCGTCGGTGGTGTCCATGCGTGCCATCAGTTGCGCGGCATCGGCCGAGATGGGCGGAAACACGTCCTCCACTTCGTCAAACAAGATGCCGACATTGCTGCTGGCTTTCAAGAAAACCTGGCTCAGTTGCAGCGAGCGGTAGCGGTCACGGCCCGACAACGAGTTGCCGTCGCGGTCGGCGTACTCCACCTCAAACAAGTTGAAGCCCGGCGGCTTGCGCACACACCTTGGCCAGCTCGGTCTTGCCGGTGCCGGGGGGGCCGTACAGCAACACGTTCACGCCGGGCTCTTTGCGCGCCACCGCGTTGGCCAACAAGGTGGTGAGCACGCGCACGTCTTCACCCACAAACGAAAAGTCGTTGGGGGTGAGCTCACTCTTCACCGCAGGGCGGGTGAACACCGCCATCAAGTCAGATGGCTTTTTGTACTCGCGCATCAACACCGGCGGCAACTGGTCGCTCACCTTCATCAGGTCGGCCAGGTCGGTGATGTTGTGCTCAGAGATGAGGTTTTCGATCATGCCGGTGCGCTCCAGGCGCGACCCAGCCCGCAGCGCCTCGGCCACTTCTTGCTCGTTCACGCCGGCCACCGACGCGATGGCCGCATAGGCCTCTTGCGCGCTTTGCACCTTGAACTCCACCAACAAGCCCCGCAGCTCGCGCTGGTAGCGCGCCAAGGTGCCGTACAGCAGCAGCGCGCGCTCGGCCGGGTTGAGTTGCAGCAAACCACCGAGTGAGTCGATGTTCTTCTGCACCAGGGTGGACTCTTTTTTAAGGCTTTTTTCAAGCCACTCGGCGGTGTCACCCAGCACGGCCAGCAAATCTTTGGGGGCGTCTTTGACGTACTCGTCGATGTAGAAAAAGACGGTGCCTTCTTCGTAAGGGCCGCGCCAGACGCCAAACTTTTGAATGAACTCGAGGTCATTCAGCTGCTCGTGGCCCTTCCAGTGCACGTTGCCTTTGCAGCGCCGCAGCAAAAACCCGCGGTAGCGGCCCAGCACGGTGGTGGGCCACACCAGGTGGCGGCCAGTGAGGGCCAGCAGGCTGTTCCAGTCGCGTTTGAGGTTGAAGCGCGCCGCCTGCTTCATGGTGAGCGACAACACGAAGTGCGAGCACATGCGGTCGAGCACGGGGGCGTCGGTCAGCCCGGGGGACAAAACCGCTTGTGCGTCGTCGCGTCGAACTTTGGCAGCAGCTTTCACGTGATGATCCCCTCTTGCGTTGCAATCAACTGACCCGTCCGGCACCCCATCTTGTCTTAGCGCGGGCCAGTCGGCAAGCCCTGCGGTGTGATGAAAGTGCGGCGTTTGCGCGCTTGGCAAGGCACAACGTGCAGCCAGCGCTGTTCGTGGACACGAAACTACAAATTGTTGGCGAGGGGGTTGGCGCAGCGTCAGGGCTGCGCCAGAAAGCACAGCTTGCGCGGCCAGGCGATGCCACTGGGCTGACGCGCGGATCAATGCAGCACCACCGGGTGCTGCGCCGTGATGGTGAACTGCCCAATGAAGTCGTCCAGCTCTTCTTCTGAGGGCTTGGTTTGAATCAGCGCCTCAACGCCTTCTTTGAAGGTTTGCGCCATGGCGCCTTCAAGGAAGATCTCTTTGCGGGCAAATTTGTCGACAATTTCGTAGCCTCCGCGGGCAAGCGCGGTTGAGCCTTCTTGGGTCAGGTCAAACTGAACCACAGCAAAACTGTCGGAGTTGTAAAGCATCATCATGGCGTTGGAGTGCTCCCAAAGGTTGAACGCACAAGGCCCACATGGATGCATCAACGCAGATATCAAGGCGTTGGATGACCCGCCATGTCAGATTAGTGGCCCCGCGCCTGTTCAGGGGTAACCAAGCCTGTTGTGGCGTGCCGATTGAACACTTTTTGTGCCTGCAGCAGCCCCGGCGACTGAAAAGCGCCACACAACAGCGGCAACGGGCCAAGCCCGCTCACACCGTTGCGGGTTTGTTACTTGCCAATGGCGTGGCTTGGTAGACGGTATCCAGCGACTTAAACCCTTTGATTTCAATGGGATTGCCACTTGGGTCCAAGAAAAACATCGTCCACTGCTCACCGGGCTGGCCTTCAAAGCGCAGCTGCGGCGCCATCACAAAATCAACCTGAGCCTGTTGCATACGCTGCGCCAAGGCTTGCCACTCGGGCAGCGCCAACACCAACCCCAAATGTGGCATCGGCACCCAATGGTCACCCACCCGGCCGGTGTTGGTGGTGGCAAAGGGCTGCCCCAGATGCAGCGAGATCTGGTGGCCAAAAAAGTCAAAGTCCACCCAGGTGGCGCGTGCTGCGGCCCTCGCGGCATCCCATCACCCCGCCATAAAAGTGCGCGCGCAGCGTCCAGGTCACGAACGTGAAATGCAAGGTGAAAAATAGCGGTCATTGCGGTGCCCACGTCCAGCGCGGTGGTGTTTCATGGCATTGTGCGCGCTTGGCGCGTCAAACGGCAGCGCGCAAGACGCACACGGTCACCCGCCCCAGTCATCAACGCCCCGCCCCCATTCAAACCCGCGCCATGACAACACCTCAACGCCACCCCTTGGCACTGCAACACGACGGCACAGGCCCCCCCAGAACCCTGCGCATCGTGATCGTGTGGATGGTGCTGGCGACGCTGCTGTTTTTGGGGTTCCAGTGGTGGTTGTCGCAGCAGCAGCGGGCGCGCTTTTCGGTGGCCGACGGCGTGGTGACATTGCAGCGCAGCCCCGACGGCCACTACCACTGGCCCGGCAACGTCAATGGCGTGAAGGTGGATTTTTTGGTGGACACGGGCGCCACCCGAACGGCACTGCCACCCGATATCGCCAGGGCTGCGGGGCTTCAAGGCGTTGGCAAAAGCCGCTCCAGCACGGCGGGTGGCGACGTCGAAGTGATCGACGTGCTGGCCGACATCCAACTGCAAGGTGGCGCCCGTGCCGAGCGCTTGCGCGTGGGCGTTTTGCAGAAGTTGGACACACCTTTGCTCGGCATGGACGTGCTGGGCAAACTCGCCATCACACAACAGGGTGGAGAAATGCGCATCGCGCGCCTCAAGCCGTGAAGGCCGCTCCTGTAAGCTTGCTGCATTCCCATCGCAATGGATCGTGCATGCAGTCGTTTTTGCGTGTTTGGCAACGTGGCACGCCCGCCCTCTTCATGGCCGCAGCCATCGCCTTGGCCATGGGTGCGGCACAAGCGCAAAAAGCGCCCAGTGACGCCTCGGGTGCAAAACAAGCAGCCTGCCCGCCCAACCCTGCACAGCCCACGGCTGCGCAAGTGCAGCAAGCGCGCCAAGGCGCCAAAGATCGCGGCATGTTGTGGCGCATCACCAAAAACGGCCGCACCTCGCACCTGTACGGCACCTTGCATGTGGGCAAGTTGGCGTGGGTGTTCCCAGGCCCCAAGCTCAGCCAGGCGCTTGGGCAAAGCGACACCTTGGCGCTGGAGCTTGACCCCACCGACCCTCAAATTCAAAAAGACATTGCCCGCGCCATGATGGTGCCCAGCCGCCCGCTAACGCCAAACCTGAGCGCGCGCTTGGCGGTGCAGCGCAGCGCCGCGTGTTTGCCGCCCGGCGCCATCGACGCCATGCACCCGGTGATGCAAGTGGTTACGCTGTCCATCTTCGCTGCCAAGTGGGAGGGGCTCGAGTCCCTTTTTGGCTCCGAACCTGCGTTGGCACAGCAGGCCAAAGCCGCCGGTAAAAAAGTGGTGTCGCTCGAAACCGCCAAGCGCCAAATCGACGCCCTGATGCCCGCAGACAAAGCCGACCTGGAAGCCGAACTGGTGGCCTCTGCGCTGGATCAACTTGAATCCAACAAAGTGCGCCCTGTGCTGCGTCGCATGACGGCTGCTTGGGAAGCGGGCAACCTGTCCGAACTCGAAAACTACGCTGCCTGGTGCGACTGCGTCACCACCGCCGCCGACCGCGACCTCTACCACCGCATCAACGACCAACGCAACCCAGGCATCGCCGACGCCATCGACGCCCTGCATGGCCAGGGCGCCCAAGTTTTTGCGGCCGTCGGCGCCTTGCACATGACGGGCGCGCAAGCCTTGCCTAAACTCATGGCCGGCCGCGGCTATCGCGTTGAGCGGGTAGCGTTTGATGCCCCTTGAGCCCACCCCCATCAGCCTTTGACCCCAACCACGCAGGAGACACCAACCATGGCCGACAACGCCGCATTCACCAAACTGGTTCCAGGTTTTGATTTCTTGCAGGGCCTGGTTAAAAACGCGGGCTCGGCATTGCCCGCCATTGGCCAGTGGGTGGCCCCCACCCTCAACCCCGAAGAACTTGAAAAACGCATCGAAGAACTTCGCACGGTGCAGTTTTGGCTGGAGCAAAACGGCCGCATGTTGGGCGCCACCATCCAGGCGCTCGAGGTGCAGCGAATGACGCTGTCCACGCTCAAAACCATGAACGTGCAAATGACCGACTTGCGCGAGTCGCTGTCGCTCAAACCCACAGCGGCTGCACCAGCGCCCAAGGCGGTCGCAAGCACCAGCCGCAAAGCGCCAAGCAGCACCAAGGTGCAGCCCAAGGCCGCCGGCCCCAACGCAGCCGCCATCGACCCCATGCAATGGTGGGGCGCGCTCACCAAGCAATTCACTCAACTCGCCGCCACCACCATGAAAGAGTCCGCCACCGACGCAGCCAAAGACTTGGCAAGCGCCATGGTGAAGCAAAGCTTTGACGCCGCCGGTGACACCCTGAAAAGCGCCATGGCCACACCCATGAAGGTGGCCAACAA
Source organism: uncultured beta proteobacterium (assembly GCA_963738575.1). GTDB lineage: Bacteria > Pseudomonadota > Gammaproteobacteria > Burkholderiales > Burkholderiaceae_C > CAVTWY01. The sequence continues at coordinate 537,269 of CAVTWY010000004.1, read as the reverse complement.
GGCCGCCGCAGTGGCATCCAGCGCGGCCTTAAGCGCGGCTTCCACCGCCGCGGGCATGGCCAAGGCCGCACGCACACCGGCCAAACCCAAGGCAACCAAAAAACGCAGCACGGCTGCCCGAAAGCGTTGATGCAAACCGCCCCTTCAGCGCGCCAAGCCGAGGTGGTTGGCGCCTTGCAATCCATCGTGCCAGCCCACGCTTTGCTGTGGCACAACGAGCTCACCACCCCCTACGAATGCGACGGCCTAACGGCCTACCGCCAGCGCCCCATGGTGGTGGCGCTGCCCGAGACCGAAGCCCAGATAGCAGCCATTTTGCGCGCCTGCCATGCCATGGCAGTGCCCGTGGTGGCGCGGGGTGCCGGTACGGGTTTGTCGGGCGGCGCGCTGCCTCATGCGCAAGGGGTCACGCTGTCATTGGCCAAGTTCAACCGCATCGTCGCCATCGACCCCGCAGCCCGCACCGCCACCGTGCAGTGCGGTGTGCGCAACCTTGCCATCAGCGAGGCAGTGGCGGCGCACGGTTTGTATTACGCCCCCGACCCGTCGAGCCAAATCGCCTGCACCATCGGCGGCAATGTGGCCGAAAACTCGGGCGGTGTGCATTGCCTCAAGTACGGGCTGACACTGCACAACGTGCTGCGCGTCAAAGGCTTCACCGCCGAAGGCGAGGCCATCACTTTTGGCAGTGAGGCACTGGACGCGGCGGGGCTGGATTTGATGGCACTGCTGGTGGGCAGCGAAGGCATGCTGGCCGTGGTCACCGAAGTCACCGTCAAGCTCACGCCCAAACCGCAACTGGCGCGCTGCGTGCTGGCCAGCTTTGACGACCTGCGCAAAGCCGGTGACGCCGTGGCGGCCATCATCGCCGCAGGCATCATCCCCGCCGGGCTCGAGATGATGGACAAGCCCATGACGGCGGCCGTCGAAGCCTTTGTGCATGCCGGCTACGACCTGAGCGCCCAGGCCATTCTGCTGTGCGAAAGCGATGGCACGGTGGAAGAGGTGGAAGAAGAGATCGAGCGCATGGTGGCGGTGCTTAGAACCTGCGGCGCCACCCAGTTCAAGGTTAGCCAAAACGAGGCCGAGCGGCTTAAGTTTTGGAGCGGCCGTAAAAACGCCTTCCCCGCATCGGGCCGCATCAGCCCCGATTACATGTGCATGGACTCCACCATCCCGCGCAAGCGCCTGGCCGACATCCTCATCGCCATCGCCGCGATGGAGAAAAAATACGACTTGCGCTGCTGCAATGTGTTTCATGCCGGTGACGGCAACCTGCACCCCCTCATTTTGTTTGACGCCAACGACCCCGACCAATTTCACCGCGCCGAAAAGTTTGGTGCCGACATCTTGGAAACCAGCGTGGCCATGGGTGGCACCGTCACGGGCGAGCATGGCGTGGGCGTTGAAAAACTCGACTCCATGTGCGTGCAGTTCAGCCCCGAAGAGCGCAACCAGTTTGAAGCCCTCAAGCTGGCCTTCGACAGCAAGGGCTTGCTCAATCCCGGCAAGGTCATCCCCAGCTTAAGCCGCTGCGCCGAGTACGGCCGCATGCACGTCAAACGGGGCCTGCTGCCGCACCCCGAGTTGGAGCGCTTTTAATTGACCCCCCGAGACACCGCGCTGACGCACCTGGTTGAACAAATCAAGGCTGCCCGCGCCGACCGCCGCGCCCTTTGCATTCGCGGGGGTGGCACCAAAGATTTTTATGGCGAAGCGCCCGTGGGCGACAAGCTCGACACGCGCAACCTCGCCGGCATCAGCAGCTACGAGCCCAGCGAGTTGGTGGTGACGGCGCGTGCCGGCACGCCGCTGCGCGAGCTCGAGGCCGAACTGGCCAAACAAGGCCAGCACCTGGCCTTCGAGCCGCCACACTTTGGCGCCGCGTCCACCGTGGGCGGCATGGTGGCGGCCGGGTTGGCAGGCCCTGCGCGGGCCGCCGTGGGCAACGTGCGAGACTTCGTTTTGGGCGCCACCATGGTCAACGGCCGCGGCGAGGTTCTAACCTTTGGTGGGCAAGTGATGAAAAACGTTGCCGGCTATGACGTGTCGCGTGTGCTCGCCGGCTCGATGGGCATCTTGGGGGTGCTTGCCGAGGTGTCGCTCAAGGTGCTGCCCTTGCCCCGCGCGACGGCCACCTTGCGCTTTGAAGGTGAGCAAGTCAAAGCGCTGCCCATGCTGCATCACGTCGCGGCGTCGGCCATGCCGCTCAACGCCAGCGCATGGTGCAACGGCACCCTGCTGATTCGCCTCTCTGGCGCCCAAGCGGCTGTTGCTGCGGCCACCAAAACACTGGGGGGTGAAGCGCTGGCCGCTGCACCGGCTGCAGCTTTTTGGGACGGCATGCGCCACCAACGTGATGCTTACTTTGTCTCGGCAGGTGAAGCCGTGGCCGCAGGGGCCACGCTGTGGCGGCTTTCGCTGCCCGCCACCACCGAGCCCTTGAAGCTGGACGGCGCCACGCTGCTGGAGTGGGGTGGCGCCCTGCGGTGGTTGGTGTCACGTGCACCCCAAGCCAGCGTGCGCCATGCCGTGCAGGCGCTGGGTGGGCACGCCACCGTGTACCACGCACGGTCACGCGCCAGCGACGTTTTCACCCCGCTGGGTGAGCCGCTGCTGCGCATCCACCGGCAGCTCAAACTCGCCTTTGACCCCGACCGGGTGCTGAACCCGGGCCGCCTTTACGCCGATCTGTGAGGCGGCGACACAATTACGCCGATTTGTGAGGCGGCGACACAACACCCAGAGTGCCTTTTGGCACGCTCGGCGCGCAACCGGCCCGTTGAGGAAGCCTTGATGCAGTGACACCACCCGGGACGGGTGGCCGCCATCTGCTGCGACACCGATAAACTGCCATGACACACACGCCACGGCACGCAAGCGCAGGCTTCAGCAACCCTCAAACCCTTGACCGCATGAACCCCAAAAAGAGTCTCGGCCTGTTGGCTTACCGTGCCAGTGAGTCTTACAACGACTGGCGCCTGGGCATTCAAACCAAAGGGCTGGTGGTGCCAGCTGACTTTGGCGCCGACGGCGAGGGTTGCCATGCTTACCTGGCGCTGAGCTACAAGAGTTTGCGTCGCGTGCTGGGTGATGTTTCCGTGCAGCCTGACAAAGACGTCTTCATTGATTACGGCTCGGGCTTGGGCCGCATCGTGGCCGTGGCCGCGTCCATGCCCTTCAGCAAGGTGATCGGCGTTGAGCTGTCCAAAGGGCTGCACGAGGTGGCCGTGCAAAACATGAAAAACGCAGCGCCCAAGTTGCGCTGCAAAGACATCGAGCTGCACAACATCGATGCGCGCGCCTATGCGGTGCCCAGCGACGCGTCGGTGATCTTTTTCTTCATGCCGTTCAACGCTGACATTTTGACGGTGGTGCTGGGCAACATCCTGCGCTCGGTGCAGGCTTCACCGCGCAAAGTCACCATCCTGTACGCGCACCCCAAAGGCGGTGTCACCCTGCACCACGTGCTGCCCAAGTTGCCTTGGCTCAAATTGCAAAGCGACACGCATATCGAGTCCAACTTGCACCTGATGGTGGCGACCATCGACGCGTCAAAGGCTTAGCAGGCTGGAACCCTCAACCCGTTGAGGACAAGCGAGCTTGGCGCACAATCTCACCGTGCCCAACCCCGCTGACATGGCGCTTTACTACGCCAAACGTGCCGCCTACTACGAGCGCGTTTATCACAAGCCCGAGCGGCAACCCGATCTGCGCGCGATGGAGGCTTGGCTCGCAACGCCCTTTGCGGGGCGCAACGTTTTGGAGATTGCCTGCGGCACCGGCTGGTGGACGCCGCATGGGGCCGCACAATGTGCCCACTGGCTGGCCACCGACTTGAGCCCCGAAACACTGGCCATCGCACGCCTCAAACCCTGCCCCGCCAACAAGGTGACGTTTGAGGTGGTCGACGCCTACACGCTCGAAGCCTTGAGTGGGCGCAAGTTCGACGCTGCTTTTTCAGGTTGTTGGTGGAGCCACGTGCTGCTGCAAACCCTGCCGGGGTGGCTCGATTTGCTGCACAGCCACCTGCAACCCGGCGCACGTGTGGTTCACCTCGACAACGCCTTTGTGCAAACCAGCAACCTGCCCATTCACCGCCGCGATGCGCAAGGCAACACCTACCAATGGCGCCAGCTCGACGACGGCACCCAGCACGAGGTGGTGAAGAACTTTCCAACGCAAGAAGAGGCCTTGGGCCTGATCGGTCCACGGGCGCGCGACGTGCAATGGCTCGCCTTTGACCACTACTGGGTGTTGAGCTACTCGTTGGTTTGAAGGCCCATTGGCATCGCCGCGCTGGGGTGCAAGTCATACTAGCGTCTGTGCTGGCGTCCTGGGCCGCCAGCTTGTTCTGACCGACGCTTCACCACCATGCAAACCAATCTCGCCCCAGAATTTCAAGGCACCCGCGATGGCGCTGAAGCCGAGGCGATTTTGCGCAAGTGCGTGCACTGCGGTTTTTGCACCGCCACCTGCCCCACCTACCAGCTTTTGGGTGACGAGCTGGACGGGCCCCGGGGCCGCATCTACCTCATCAAGCAAGTGCTCGAGGGCGACAAACCCACGGCCAAGACGCAACAACACCTGGACCGCTGCCTCACCTGCCGCAATTGCGAAACCACCTGCCCGTCGGGTGTTCAGTACGGCAGGCTGATTGACATCGGGCGCCGCGTGGTCGAGGCCCGGGTGGAGCGGCCCCTGGCCGACCGCAGCCTGCGCGTGGCCCTGCGCGAGGGCATGACGTCACCCGTCTTCGGGCCGGCGATGAAGCTGGGCCAGCTGGTGCGCCCGCTGCTGCCCGCCGCCCTCAAGCACAAGGTGCCGCCGCGCGCCGCCGCTGCGCAACGCGCACGCGCCAAACTGTGGCCGTCGCGCCCTCACGATCGCAAGGTGTTGATGCTGATGGGCTGCGTGCAGCCGTCGATGATGCCCAACGTCAACAGCGCCATGGCGCGCGTGCTTGACGCCGTGGGCATTCAAACCGTGGTCGCCGACGGCGCCGGTTGTTGCGGTGCCATCCGTGAGCACCTGGCCGACCACGAAGGCGCCCTCAAAGACATGCGCCGCAACGTCGACGCTTGGTTTCCGCTGCTCGACCGCGGTGGTGTGGAGGCCATCGTCATGAACGCCTCGGGCTGCGGCGTGGCCGTCAAAGACTACGGGCACGCGTTGGCGCACGACAAGGCCTATGCCGAGCGCGCCAAACGCGTGTCCGACTCCACCCTCGACCTGTCCGAGGTGCTGCCCAAGATCGTGCCCGCCCTGCAACAAAAGCTCGAGCTGCGTCGTGGCGGCAAGCCCGACCCCAATGCCCCCAAGCTGCGGGTTGCTTTTCATCCGCCCTGCACCCTGCAGCACGGCCAGCAACGGCGTGGCGACGTCGAAGCCGGCTTGGAAGCCCTGGGGTTTGACGTCGCCATCATGGGCGTCGAGAGCCACCTGTGCTGCGGCTCGGCGGGCACCTACTCGGTCCTGCAGCCCGAGCTCTCTACGGCACTGCGCGATCGCAAGCTCAAAAACATCGAGCCATTGCAGCCCCAAGTGATTGCATCGGCCAACATCGGCTGCATCCAACACCTGCAAGGTGGCACCACCACGCGCGTGACGCACTGGATTGAGCTGGTGGACGAGATGTTGGCAGCGGCGATTTAGGCCTTCGAGCCGCGCAACGCCCAAATCACCCCTGCCACCAACAACGCCGAACCCACCAGCGTGAGACCGACGAGGGGGTCGCCGCGCAGCAGCAAGGCATACGCCAAGGCCGCGAGTGTTTCAAACACAATCAGCTGCCCCACCAAAACCGTGGGCAAGCGTTGGCTGGCTTCGTTCCAACACAACGTGCCGACCCAAGAAGCCAGCAGGCCCATCGCCAGCATCAGTCCCACGTAGCGCATGGGCGTGGGGCCCAGCGGCATGGCCAGTGGTTGCTGCGTGGCCTCGACGTAAACCCAAAACAAGCCGTACCCGATCAACGCCAGCGGCAAGGTCGTCAGCCCCTGGGCGGTGGCCCAGGTGCTGGGGCTGCGGTTGGCGTGCAGGCGCAACCAACGCGCGTTGAGGATCGGGTAAATCGTCCAACACACCAAGGCGCCCACCGCCAGCAAAGCACCCAGCAGGTAACCCGCCGTGTCAGTGCCACCTGTGGGTGATGCTTGCAGGTGCGCAAGTTCGCCGTGGTTGACACAAGCAATGCCCGCACCGATCAGCAACAGCGACGGCACCAAGCGCTTGGCTGGCAGGCGCTCGCCACGGCCCAAAAACACTTGGGTGCAGACGGCAATCACCACCGGCAGGGCGCCGATGATCATGGTGGGCAGGGGCGCCCCTGCGCGCTGGATGGCTGCCGCCAAGAAGGTGTAATAAAGCAAGTTGCCGATCAGCGAGAGCTTGAGCGCCTCGATCCAATCTTGTCGCTTCAACTGCGCCAAACGCGCGCGGTCAAACCAGGCCAGGGGCAAGGTCACCAAGCCAAATGCGACGTAGCGCCCTACCGCCAACAAGGGCGCCGGGTAGTCGGGCAACATCAAAGGGGCGACAAACACCAAGCCCCAAACGAGGCCCGCCGCCAGCGCGAACAAAACACCCAGGGTCATGTTGAACACCGAGCATCAGCGCGACGCGTGGGGCACGCCGAAGTGGGTGCTGCGGGCCTCTGCAGGGTGGGCCGCGAGTGTCGCACGCGCCGCTGCCCACTGCGGCGTGAGGACGCAGGGCCACGCGGGCGGTGAACGCAGCGGCGTGGCGCTAATGCGCCGCAGCGACCGTCACTGCCTTTCCCGTCGACGCACGCCCCAGGCGCGCTGCGGCAAGGGCCGTTTGGCGGGCGCTGGTGCGCGCAGCCATCAAGCTGGGCGTGCGCCACGTGCCTTCACGAATCACCTCGTGCGTGAGCCGAACCACTTCGACAGGCCCCAAACCGTCAATGCCCAAGGCTTTGGCGGCGGCGTAACTGAGGTCAATCACGCGGCCCTTGATGAAAGGCCCCCGGTCATTGACACGCACGATGATCTCTTTGCCGTTGCCCCGGTGGCGCACCAGCGCGTAGCTGGGCAGCGGCATGGTTTTGTGGGCGGCCGTCATGCGGTGCATGTTGTAGGTTTCGCCGTTGGCGGTTTTGCGGCCATGAAAGGGCTTGCCGTACCAAGACGCCAAACCCACTTGGTTCATCGACACGTCTTGGTTGTGGGGCACGTAGCGCTCGCCGTTGATCACGTAGGGCGCATTGGGTTGGCCCTCGTTGATGCGATCAATTCTTGGCGTCACTTCAATCGGTGCCGCGCTTGAAGCGTCAGGTGCTGCGCGTGGCGCGGCAGCCGCTGGTGGTGGGGTTGCTGTCTGCGGCGCTGGCAACGCCACCGAGGCCGGCGGCGGGCCGCTCGATGCGGCGGGTGGTGGCGCGCTGGTGTCGGGCCGCACACTCGGTCGCATCACGCCGCAGCCAGCGGCCAGCAGCATCAACACCAAAGGCAAGGCCCAGCGGCTCACCCGACGCATCACCCAATGAACACGGTTCCAAGGCATCCCATTCATGCTGAAGTCCCCTGTGCTGTTGCGCAAGGTCTCTGTTGTCGTCGATCGCCATTGGCGTTGAAAGCCTCTAAAGGCAAGTGCTGTGCGGCGCGTGACATCGATCACATTGCTGCATTGGTACGAAGAGACGAACACAGGAGAGTGATGCCTTACGTCTTGCACGCTGCGCACGTAGCGCTGGGGCTGAACCATGCAAAGCATCTCGTTACCCAAGGGCTTGCGGTTGAACGCAGAATGGCCCACCAGGAGGCGCCCACCATGACCATCCGTACCCCAAAACCCACACGCGCCACGTCCCTTGTCCATGGGCGTCGCCACGCCTTGCTGCGCATCGCAGCAGCAAGTGCGGCTGTGGCGCTGGCCAGTTGCAGCGCCGACGGCGACTCTCCGCCTGCACCCGTTGCGGGCTCACCGCCGCCCGGCTCGCCGCCTGCTCCGGCCCCTTCGCCGGCACCAGCCCCTACCTCGCTGCGTATCACCACCATCACCACCGCCCTAAGCAACCCCTGGGGCATGGCCACCCTTCCCGACGGGCGCATGCTGGTGACGCAAAAGGCGGGGACGATCGTGATCGTGTCAGCCGACGGCAGCAGCGTGTCGGCGCCACTCAGCGGCGTGCCAGCCGTGGTGGCGGCGGGCCAAGGCGGTTTGTTGGACGTGGTGCTGGACCCCGACTTTGCCAGCGACCCCTGGGTGTACTGGTGCTACTCAGAGGCTGGCAGTGGTGGCTCGGGCACGGCCGTGGCGCGTGGGCGTTTGGCAGGCAATGCCTTGACGGACGTGACGGTGATTTTTCGTCAATTGCCCAAGGTGTCGGGCAACGGGCACTTTGGCTCGCGCATCGTCTTTCGCAGCGACAAGACACTCTGGGTCACGTTGGGCGAGCGGCAAATGGGCTCTCCAGCACAAGACCTGGCGGGGCACTTGGGCAAGGTGGTGCGCATCGCGCGCGACGGCAGCGTGCCCAGCGGCAACCCGAGTTTTGGCGCTGGGTCGCGGCCCGAGTTGTGGAGCGTGGGGCATCGCAACCCCCAAGGCGCCGCAGTGCACCCCACCACGGGTGATTTGTGGGTGGTAGAACACGGCCCCCAAGGCGGTGACGAGCTCAACCGCACGCAGGCAGGCAACAACTATGGTTGGCCCACGCGCAGTTATGGCTGCAACTATGGCCAGCCCGTGGGTGACGGGTGCCGACTGGGCGGCGGCGTTCATGCGCCCACATTTGTGGAGCCGGCCACGTTTTGGGTGCCCACATCCATCGCGCCCTCGGGCATGATTTTTTACACCAGCGACCGCTTGCCGGGTTGGCGTGGCAACGTGTTGGTGGGTGCGCTGGCGGGCACCTCGTTGTGGCGCCTGGTGCTGGACGGTGAGCGCGTGGTTGAGCGCGAAGAGGTTGCCGTCGTCAAAGCGCTGGGCGAGCGCATCCGCTGCGTGACGCAGTCGCCCGATGGTTGGGTTTTGCTGCTCACCGACAGCGGCAAGATGCTGCGCTTGCACACGTAGGCACGCTACCCTTCGCCATTGCGTTCAACCGCCCCACCCCATGAGCCCCACCAAAAACTTCATCTTGGCCCTGGACCAAGGCACTTCCAGCTCGCGCAGCATCGTCTTTGATCTGGACGGCCGCATCGTGGCGATGGCGCAGCGCGAATTTGCCCAGCACTTTCCGCAATCGGGCTGGGTGGAGCATGAGGCTCAAGACTTGTGGGACACCCAACTGGCCACGGCACGTGAGGCGCTGGTCAACGCCAAGATCCAGGCGTCCGACGTGGCGGCCATTGGCATCACCAACCAACGCGAAACCACGGTGGTCTGGAATCGCAAGACAGGCAAAGCCATCCACCGAGCCATCGTCTGGCAAGACCGACGCACCGCCGATCGCTGCGAGGCGCTGCGGGCCCAGGGCCTCTCGCCGCTCGTGGCCGAGCAAACAGGGCTGGTGATTGACCCGTATTTTTCGGGCACCAAAGTGGCATGGATGTTGGACAACGTGGCAGGCGCCCGAGACGCCGCGCTGCGCGGTGAGTTGGCCTTTGGCACCGTGGACAGTTGGCTCATCTGGAACCTCACCCAAGGACGTGTCCACGTCACCGACCCCAGCAATGCGTCGCGCACCATGCTGTACGACATTCGCCACCAGCGCTGGAGCGAACCCCTGCTAACTGCACTGAAGGTGCCCGCGCAGTTGCTGCCCACCGTGGTGCCCTCAAGCCACGTCGTGGGAGAGGCTGACGCCCAATGGCTGGGCGCCGCCATCCCCATCGCGGGTGTCGCGGGAGATCAACAAAGTGCCCTGTTTGGCCAGGCCTGCTTCACGGCAGGGTTGGCCAAAAACACCTACGGCACGGGCTGCTTCATGTTGATGCACACAGGCGGCACATTTCAGGCGTCCAGCAACGGGCTCATCACCACCAACGCGGCTCAAATCAACGCGCAGCCGCAGTACGCGCTCGAGGGCAGTGTGTTCATCGGCGGCGCCGTGGTGCAGTGGATGCGTGACGGCCTCAAAGCCTTCAACGCCAGCGCCGACGTGCAAGCCTTGGCCCAAACCGTGCCCGACAGCGGCGGCGTGGTGGTGGTGCCAGCCTTCACAGGGCTGGGGGCTCCCTACTGGAAGGCCGATGCGCGCGGTGCGATCGTGGGGCTGTCTCGCGGCAGCACGATGGCGCACATTGCGCGCGCGGCCCTAGAGAGCATTGCCTTTCAAAGCACCGCCCTGCTGGACGCGATGAACCGCGACGTGGTGGCGGCCGGCGGCGCGCCGGTGCAAGAGTTGCGCGTCGACGGCGGTGCCAGTGGCAACGACCTGTTGATGCAAATGCAGGCCGACTTGATCGGCATCCCGGTGGTGCGCCCGCACGTGGTGGAAACCACGGCCTTGGGTGCCGCCTATTTGGCGGGCTTGGGCGTTGGCGCTTACAAGGGTCTGGACGAGTTGTCAGCGCGGTGGCAAGTGGCCAAGCGCTTTGAGCCGCGCATCACGCGCGAAGCAGCGCGCGCCAAGATGCAAGACTGGGAACACGCGGTGCGGCAAACAACGGCCCCTTAACAAACTGTTGGTGTCGGTTGGCGGTACATTCAGCCACGCTTGGCGACCGAGGCCACACCTTGCACGGTGGCCTTGGCAACCGTGGCTGCAGCACGTGCCATCACGGTGGCGCCATGCTCGCGGCTGGCCAGGCTGTCGATGAACTGCAAGGTGCCTGCCACCGTGATGACGGCCAAAGCAAAAGATACAGCGCGGTGGGTTTTGGTGGTGAGGTTCATGATGCGTTTTCCTTGTGGGTGCTGAAAGTGGTTGCGGGTGTTGCGAGTCGATGGAGTGGACTGTAGGGACGCCCAACCCTCTGCAAAAGCACATTGCGACCAAGCAGCCAAAGGCGCGATGAACGGCACCAGGTGGCGATAAACGGGGCCAAACGTCGGCCCACGGGCCCTTTTTGGCGCGCCGGGGGGCCTAGTTGAACAACCAGCGCACCAGGGCCAGGCTGATCACGGGGAACAGCAGCAGCAGCACCACCCGCAACGCGTCCCAGGCCAAAAACGGGAACACGCCCTTGTAGGTTTCGCTCATCGGCACGTCACGCGCCAAGTTATTGACGACATAAACGTTCAACCCCACCGGCGGGGCAATCAAGCCAATGCCCACCGTCATCAGCACCAAGATGCCAAACCAGATGGCTTTTTCTTGAGGCGGCAGACCCCACAGGTCCAACCCCATGATGGCGGGGAAAAGCACAGGAATGGTCAGCAGCAGCATCGACAGCTCGTCCATCACGCAGCCCAGCACCACGTACATCAGCAGCACGGCCGCCACGATCACGATGGGCGCAACCTGCAATTGCCCGGCCCACGCAGCCAGGGCGGCAGGCATGGCCGTAAGCGCCAAGGTGGCGTTCATCATGTCGGCACCCAAGAAGATCATGAACACCATCGCACTGGTTTCGGCGGTGCCCACCAAGCTCGCCTTGAAGCCCTCCACCGTGAGCTCGCGTTGCAACAGCGCTGCAGCGAGCGTGGCCACCGCCCCCACGCCGGCGCCTTCGGTGGGCGAGAAGAGCCCGTTGTAAATGCCGCCGAAGACAACCGCAAACACCACCGCAATCGGCCACACCCCCAAGAGTGCACGCCAACGCCCAGCCCAGGGTGTACGCGGTGTGGGTGGCGCCAAGTGCGGTTTGGCGCGGCACACCAAACCCAGCACCACGATGTAGCCCAGCATGGCCAAAATGCCCGGGATCATCGCCGCTGCAAACAGCTTGGCAATGTTCTGCTCGGTCAAGATGGCGTACACCACCAGCGGCACCGACGGGGGAATCAAAATGCCCAGCGTGCCACCTGTGGCCAGCGTGGCCGTGGCCAAGCCACCCGCATAACCATGGCGTCGCATTTCTGGGTAGGCTACTTGTGTGATGGTGGCTGACGTGGCCACCGACGACCCGCACACCGCGCCAAACGCACCCGCCGACAAAATGCTGGCCATGCCCAACCCACCGCGCACGTGCCCCACCCAGGCAGCAGCCGCTTGAAACAAGCGCCGACTCAAGCCGCCTTGCGTGGCAAATTGCCCCATCAACAAAAACAGCGGAATCACCGACAAGTCGTACACCGACAAACGCGCCACCGCACTGCCCTTGAGCAAGTTCAACAGCGACGCGTCGTTGGCCAAGGCCCAGTAACCCACAGCACCCGGAATGAACATGGCCGCTGCGATGGGCACGCGCACCGCCATCAGCGCCAGCATGGCAGCAAACATGGTGATGCCGACCAGCGTGGGGGTCATGGCGCGCTCACTGCGTCTGAACCATCACCCGTGCTGCGTTTGCCGTCGCGCGAATCTTGCCCACGCCCAAGCCAATGTTCAACAGCTTGCCACAACGCCACCACCGCTGCCAGCGCAAGGCCAGGCGCCAAGGAGGCATAAGTCCACCACATCGGCAGCGACAGGATCATGGTGGTTTCCTGCGCTTGCCGCACCGCCACCGCACCCACGGCACTGCGCCATGCCAGCAAGGCGCACATCAAAGCAATCAGGAACGTACCCACAGCGTCCAACACAGCCAAGGCGCGCCGACTCAAGCGCTGGGTAAAAAAGTCGACGATGATGTTGGCGCGCTGCCATTGGCACCAAGGCAAGCTCAACGCGATGGCCAGCGCGATGCCCAGCTGTGTCAGCTCAACATCGCCTTGAATGGGCGATGCGAACACCGCGCGGCCCACGATGCTCACCACCACCATCAGCGCCACGCCCAGCGCCACCACAGAGCCTGCCCACGCAAACACCGTGGCCAGCCGCTGCAGCCAAACGCCGACGGTGTCGAAGGCGTTTGGACGGTGGTTGGCTGGCGCCGCGTCGCGGTGGCTCAAGTGGCCGCCCGTGCTGACGGAGCGACCACGACGACGGGGCGCAATGTCAAAGCGCTGGCACCTGTTTTACTTGCGGTGCTTAACCAGCAAGTCACGCGCATCTTGCAGCATTTGTTTGCCAGCCAAACCGCGCTTGTCCATGTCGGCCACCCACTCGTCATAAATCGGCGCTGACGCTTTCACCCAGTTGTCGGTCTCGGCGGCCGACAACGTGATGATGGTGTTGCCACGATCAGCCGCAGCTTTGCGGCCAGGCGCCTGGCTTTCGTCCCACACCTTGCCAATTTGCCGTGACAGTGCCGCGCCGCTGTTGTTGTCGATCACGCGCTTCAGGTCGGCGGGCAGGCTGTCGTACTTGGCTTGGTTCATGGCAAAGATAAAGCCAGCGCTGTACAAGGCCGGCCGCGATGGGTCGGTTTGGGTGTGGAACTTGGTCATCTCGTGCAGCTTGAAAGCGGGAATCACCTCCCACGGCAGCGCAAAACCGTCAATCGTGCCTTTGCTGATGGCGTCAGCAACCCCGGTCACCGGCATGCCCACGGGTGTGGCGCCCAGCTTGGACAGCAGCTTGTTGGTTTGACGCGTGGGTGCGCGCATCTTCAAACCCTTGAAGTCGTCCAGCGTTTTGATCTGTTTGCCCGCCGTGTGCACGTAGCCCTCGTCGTGCACCCAGGTGGCCAAAATCTTGGTGCCTGGGAACTCGTTGCTGCGCATGCTTTTGCATGTACTCCCAAGCGGCCGCAGCGCCGCCCTCGGCCGAGTTGGTCATGAAGGGCAGCTCAAACACCTCCATCGCCGGAAAACGGCCTGCCGTGTAACCAGGCAGGGTGATGGTTAGGTCGTCAACGCCGTCTTTGATGCGGTCCACCAGCTGGGGCGGTGTGCCGCCGCCCGACATGGCGGGCAACATCTGGCACTTGATGCGGTTGTTGGATTCCGCCGCCACTTTGTCGCACCAGGGCGTGATGACGCGCACCGGCGCCATCGCCTGCGGTGGCCAAATGTGGTGAAACTTGAGGGTGACTTCTTGCGCCACGCTGGGCAAAGCGAGGGCGGCCAGGGCGGTGGCGATGAGGGTGCGTTTCATGGGGGTCTCCGGGATGAATGGGTGAAAGCCAGGCTGTCAACGCGTGGCGGGTTGAACGGGCCGACTCAGCCCCACACTTCGGCGGCGGTTTCCACCACCAACTGCAGTTTTCGGCGTTGATCTTCCACCGCAATGTTGTTGCCGTGCACGGTGCTTGAGAACCCACATTGCGGGCTGAGCGCCAATTGCTCCAGCGGCGCGTACTGAGCCGCCTCGGCAATGCGGCGCTTGAGCGAGTCTTTGGTCTCCAACTGGCCAAACTTGGTGGTGACCAAACCCAGCACTGCGATGCGCCCGGGCTTGAGGTAGCGCAGGGGGCGGAAGTCGCCCGAGCGGTCGTCGTCGTACTCCATGAAGATGGCGTCGAGGTTCATCTCGCCCAGCAGTGCCTCAGCCACCGGCTCGTAGTTGCCTTGCGCTGCGAAGGTGCTCTTGAAGTTGCCACGGCACAAGTGCATGGCCAGTGTCATGCCTGCGGGCTTGAAGGCCACCACTTTGTTGATGAACTGCGCGTAGCGGTGCGGCAGCTCGTTGGGGTCGTCGCCACGCTGGCGTGCAGCCTCACGCATTTTTTCGTCGCAAAGGTACGCCATGTTGGTGTCGTCCATTTGCACGTAGCGGCAACCGGCGTCGAACAGGCTCTTCAACTCATCGCCATACGCACGCGCGGTGTCGTCGTAGAAGGCCGGGTCGAGTTCGGGGTAAGCCTCGCGGCTGATGCCCCCGCGACCTCCCCGAAAGTGCAGCATCGTTGGTGATGGAATCGTCACCTTGGCGGTGCATCCGGGCGCGTGCAGTTTGATTTGCTGTTGCAGGTATTCAAAGTCGGCGCGTTGAATGTCTTTGACGTGCTCCACCTTGCCCACCACGCGGATGGCCGGTGGGGCCAGCTCTTCGCTGCCATCGGCGCGCTTGACGGTGACGGGGATGTCGGTCTTGACACCGCCAAGTTGGTCCAAAAAGTCAATGTGAAAGTAGGTGCGCCGAAACTCGCCGTCGGTGATCGATTTCAGCCCGGCGTCGCGCTGAAACTTGACAATCTCGGTGATGGCGCGGTCTTCGACTTCGCGCAGTTGCGCTGCGGTGATGGCGCCTTTGGCCTTTTGCTCACGCGCCTCCAGCAAGTACGCAGGGCGCAAAAAGCTGCCGACGTGGTCGGCGCGAAACGGGGCGGTGGTGCGGGCTGTCATCGGTTGGGTTCCACAAACGGGTTGAATAAGTCAGGACAAGTTTCAAGTCTTGTGCGCAGGGCGGAGATTACTGCACAGGCACGGCTTGTTCGGCAGCGATCAAACGGTCAATCACACGACGCGCGTAGACCCCCCCCGCGTCGATGCTGAGGGTGCGCAGCTCTCGGGTGGGGTGCCTGGTGTGGTTGGCTTGTTGCTGCTCCAAGATGGCTTGGTCTTCTTGAAAAATCCGACGCTGGCCATCTCGAATCTGGGTGGTCAAGGACGCGTCATGGGGTTTGAAGTGCCGGGCCATGCCCCAAAAGTACCAAATGGACGTCTCAGTCTCAGGGGTGATGAAGTCCACGACGATGGCTGACGCTTTGGCACTGGGAGGGGCTTTGATGCCTCCTTGCCCAGCAAGGGCCACACCCACTTCAATCATCACGTGGCTTGGCGGCGTAAAGTGGCAAACCTGCCAACGGTCCACCACCTGATCGGTCGGCAGCCCGTTCATGCGCAGCGCCATTTGCCAAAACGGCGGCGCTGTCACGCTCTGCATAAAGCGGCTGGTGATCACCTCATCGCCATCCGTGCGCGTCTCGCTGGGGGTCTCGTCAATCTCCTTTTGCCCAATGCTGCTGGCATGCACGTAGGTCTCGTGCGTCAGGTCCATCAAGTTGTCCACCATCAATCGGTAGTCACAGGCGATGTGGCTCAGGCCACCGCCGTAAGCCCATTCGGGGTCGTCGGCCCACGGCAAAGCAGGCAACAATGCTTCGTCAGCCAGCGCCGCATCACCTGGCCACACCCATACAAAACCGTGGCGCTCGATAACGGGGTAGCTGCGAATGGGTTTAAAAGCGCGAACGCGGTGGCCCGGCATGGCCACCGTGTGGCCGTCACAGCCCATCACCAACCCGTGATACCCGCACACCAAATGGCCATCGCGCACCGTGCCCAACGACAGCGGCGCCCCCCGGTGCGGGCACCAGTCGTCAACGGCCGCAACACGGTCGCCTTGGCCTCGGTAAAAGACAATGCGCTCGCCGCACACCTTGCGCCCGAGGGGCTTTTCTGCCAGCTCGTCTGGCGTGCATGCAACATACCAAGCGTTTACGGCAAACATGAAGAGACCATTTGAGTGGCGATGATTGGATCCATTTTTGTCAATTTGCGTCAGAATGTCAATCTCGAAGCCCTCCAATGGATCCAATGGAAAACCCGAGCACTGGTTCCGGTTCGCTCATCGCCTCGCTGCGCAAGCGCATCAGTGACGGCCAATACCCGGCCGGAAGCCGCCTGGCCGAAGTGGCCGTCGCGCAGTCTTTGGGGGTGTCACGCACGCCGGTGCGCATCGCCTTTCGCACCCTGGCCCAAGAGGGCTTGCTCGAGTCTGCTGGCAAGCGCGGCTTTGTGGTGCGCTCGTTTTCAAACGCCGACGTGCTGTGTGCCGTCGAGGTGCGCGGCGTGCTTGAGGGGTTGGCCGCACGCCGCATGGCCGAACAAGGCTTGAGCGAGGCAAACCGCGCGGCCTTGCAAGATTGCATCGACGAAGGCGAAGCCACCCTGGCCAAGGGCCACCTGGTAGCCACCGACATCGAGCGCTGGAGCCAACTGAACGTGCGTTTTCACGGCACCATCGTGAACGGGGGTGAATCGCGCGTGATCGCCGACGCCATCGCACGCAACGACCACTTGCCGTTTGCGTCCGCCGACTCCATCGCCATGCAAGCAGATGCGCTGCCGCTTGAGTTTCAAAAGCTGCGCCTAGCGCAGATGCAGCACCGGTTGGTGTTTGAGGCGCTGCGGAGAGGCGAATCGGCCCGCGTCGAGATGCTGATGCGTGAGCACGCCAACATTGGTGTGCGCTACGGCGAGTTGTTTGGTCCCCACCAGGGAGTGCAGCGCCCTTAGGTCCTGGACAGCATTTTCTCCCTCGTGTCGCAGGCACTTGCTCGGCCACCTCGCCAGGGCTCAGTGCGTGGCCTTCAGGGTTCGGGCGGCCGCAAAAACGGCAACATGCTGGCGTCGTCGGCGTCAGCCAAACCCGCTTGGCAGGCACGCTCAAACAAGGCTGCTGCCTGCGTGCCAACCGCCAAGTTAACGGCGCCGTGTTGCGCTGCCATGGCAAGTGCCAAGGCCGAGTCTTTGCGCAGCAACGCCATGTGGGCCTTGGGCGCCAAGTCACCCACCAGGGCGCGCCGCATGCGATCCGAGCCGATCCAGCTTTGGCCGCTTGACTGCTCGATCACGTCAAGCGTCTTTTGCGCGTCAAGCCCCACCGATTGCGCCAAAGCCATCACCTCGGCCGCACCCGCCAAGTTGATGGTGGCCAACAGGTTGTTAACCAGTTTGGTGCGGGCCCCATCGCCGATGCGTGTGCCCACCCGAAAGAGTCGCGACGACAAGGTTTGCAGCACGGCGGCATACCGCTCAAAAAACGCGTCAGGGGCAGCCACCATCAAGCTCATGCTGCCGTCTCGGGCGCGCAGCGGGCCGCCCGACATGGGGGCGTCAAACGCGCCCACACCGCCGCTTTGCAAGCGCGCCGCAAAGGCCTCGGTGTCGGCCGGTGCAATGGTCGGGCAAAGCATCACGGCCACGGGCAGCGTCGCCGCCGCCATCACCCCTTCGTGGCCAAACAGCACTTCGGCGGTTTGTGCAGCATCCACCACCACCACGATTGCCAGCTCACATGCACTCGCCAGCGCTGCCGCTGACCTGTGCGCCCGCGCGCCCGAAGCAACCAGCGCCTGCACCCGGGCCGCGTCAATGTCGCACACATGCACAGCGTGGCCCGCGTCCAGCAGCCGAAGCGCCATCGCACCACCCATGTTGCCCACACCCACCAGCCCGATGTTCATCGTCATTCCTTGTCCACCCGACGCAAGGGTGGCTGAGGGCCGCGCATCAAAGCGGCCAGGGTCGCTGCGCGTCGCGCAGCCTCTCCCACAAGTGGGCGGCGCGCAGCACACCCACATCGTCGTGACGACGCCCGCTGATTTGCAGCCCGATGGGCAAGCCCCCTTCGTCGTACCCGGCGTTGACCGAGATGGCGGGTTGTTCACTCATGCTGAAGCCGATGGTGAAGTTGATGTGCTCAAACGGCTGCTGCGGGTCATGCAGCGGGCTGGCCATGAGCGCATCAAAGGCCACGCACGGCGCTGTGGGCGACAGCACCAAGTCAAAGGGCAACGTGGCGGCCACCGTGGCATCACGGATGGTGGCCATTTGGCTGTAGCCGGTGAACACCTCGGTGCCGCTGTAGTGGGCCCCAGGGGCCACCCAATCGCGGATGTAGGGCAACACCAAAGCCTGCTTGTCGCTGGGCAACTTGTAGAACTCAAGCCACGAGCGCATGCGCCAGAAGCGGTCCAACCCTTCGATCATGTCGCGGGTTAAAAAGGGCGCAACCGTCTCCACCACTGCACCCGCACGCTCAAAGCGCTTGGCCGCCTCCACCACGGCGGCGCGCACGGCAGGCGCCACGTCCATGCCAAAGCCGCCGTCCAGCCACAACCCAACCCGCAACCCACGCGCGCTTTGAAGCGTGTCAACCTCGTGCCAGGCCATCGGCTGCGCAGGCAGACTCATGGCGTCGCGTGCATCAGGCTGCGCCAACACCAGCATCATCAACGCCGCATCGCTGACCGTGCGCGTCATCGGCCCCGCCACACGCGCTGCGTAAGACGGGTCGATGGGGATGCGGCCCAGGCTGGGCTTCAAACCCACGATGCCACACCAAGACGCAGGCAAGCGAACCGAACCGCCAATGTCGGTGCCCACGTGCAAGGGCCCATAACCGGCTGCACACGCTGACCCCGCACCCGCACTGCTGCCCCCAGGCGTCAGATGCGTGTCCCACGGGTTGCGCGACGTTTGGTGAAACGACGACAGCCCCGACGACAACATGCCCCAGTCGGGCATCGTGGTTTTGCCAAAAAACACGGCGCCAGCCTCACGCAGGCGCGCGGCGGGCGGCGCGTCGCGCAGCGCGGGCACCAGCGTGGTGGCGGCCGTGCCCAAGGGCACGGGCACCCCTTGCGTGGCGATGTTCTCTTTGATGGTGACGGGCACCCCTTCGAGCGCCCGGGCCGTCCCTTGTTGCCAGCGTGCCTCGCTGGCCCGTGCCATCACCATCGCGCCTTCGGCGTCCCGAGCCCACAAGGCGTGCAGATGCGGCTCACACCGCACCACTTGGGCCAACACGTCGCGCAGCACGTCCACGGGCGACAACTCGCGCGAGGCATACCGCGCCAACAGCTCGGTGGCGCTAAGTTGGTTCAGGCTCGGCGTCAACGCACAGTCACCGCTGCACCTGCACTACCAAGACACGTTGGCCATGTCATTGGCAAAGATCGGTGAGCTGGACCACAAGCCTTTTAAGCCCTTGCGCGACACCGCCACTTGCGCCGGGTTGAAAATGTAGGCGTTGACGGAGTCGGCAGCAATCAGACGCTGCAAGTCACCAAACAATTTGGTGCGCTCCTTGGGGTCGATGGTGGACGCGTGCTTGGCCGCCAAATCCCGAAACGCCTTGCTGTCGTAACCCCAGTAGTAGCCGGTGTTGGCGTACTGCATGTAGTCCAGGGGCTCGACGTGGTTGATCACGGTCAAGTCAAAGTTGCCTTTGAACGTGCCGCCCAACCACTGCGCCCACTCGACGTTTTCGATCTTGGCAATCACACCAATCTTGGCCAACTGCGCCGCCAGCACCTCGCCACCCTTGCGGGCGTACTGCGGTGGAGGCAGGGTCAACGTCACGTTCAACGGCGTTTGCACCCCCGCTTCTTTCAGCAGTGCTTTGGCTCTTTCAATGTCGAAGGGGTACTGCTTGGTCAGGTCCACGTAGCCCGCATCGGTGGGCGCAAAGTGGCTGCCGATGGGCTTGGCAAGCCCTTCCAGCACGCCGTTGATGAAGGCCCCGCGGTCGATGGCGTGCATCAGCGCGCGGCGCACGCGCACGTCGTCAAAGGGCTTCTTCTTGTTGTTGATCGACATGATGCCCTTGCCCGCCGTGGCGCCAATGGCCACGTTGAAGCGCTTGTCGGATTGCATCTGCTTCACCGCTTGCGGCGCGTCCAGCCTTGGCACACCGTCGATATCACCCGCCAACAAGGCCGCCACGCGCGCGGCCGGGTCGTTGATGAAGCGAAACGTCACTTTTTTGAGCTTGACGTTTTTGGCGTCCCGAAACCCGTCCCACTTGTTGAGCGACACCGAGGTGCCTTTTTTCCACTCGTTGAACGTGAAGGGGCCGGTGCCCACGGGTTTGGTGGCTGTGGTGGCGGCGCTCTTCGGGTCCAAGATCACGGCGGTGTTTTCGCCCAGGCGGAACAACAGGTTGCCGTCGGCGTTGTTGAGCGTCAGGATCACCGTGTGCGCGTCCACCACGCTCACCGAGCTGATGTTGTCAAACACGGCCTTCTTGGCCTTGTTGGTGCTTTTTTCGTCTTTGGCACGATCAAAGCTGAACTTCACGTCGCTGGCGTCAAACGCCTCGCCGTCGTGGTACTTCACGCCGCGCTTGAGCTTGAAGGTGTAGCTCTTGCCGTCGGGGTCCATCGTCCAGCTCTCGGCCAGCAGCGGCACCACCGAGCCGTCTTCCTTGATCTTGGTCAGGCCCTCAAGGATGTTGTAGTGAACGATCTCGCCGATGGCGGCTGCGGGTGCGATGGTGGGGTCCAGGCCCGTGGGCTCGAGCACCATGCCGATGGTGGCTGTAGATTTGTTGGTTTGGGCCAAGGCAGGCGTGGCAGCAAAAGTGGCTGCAACCGCCACCATCAAGGTGGTTTGAACGAAGTGATTCATGCGGGATGTCCTCCAAAGGCGTGATGCTGCCACAGTGCGCGCCTGCTTGCCCCACGGGCTTACACGTGCATGGCCGCCGCCACCAGTTGCCGCGTGTACGGGTGCTGCGCATCGTTGAACAGCTGGTCGGGGTTGCCGCGCTCCACCACCCGGCCGTGTTGCAGCACGATGATCTGGTCGCACACCAAGTCCACCACCGCCAAGTCGTGGCTGATGAAGAGGTACGACAAACCAAAGCGCTCTTGCAAGTCTTGCATCAGGTTCAGCACCTGGGCCTGCACCGACACGTCCAGCGCACTTACCGGCTCGTCGGCAACGATCAGGCGCGGGCGCGTTACCAGGGCGCGGGCGATGGCGATGCGTTGGCGCTGGCCACCGCTGAACTCATGCGGGTATTTATCCAAGTCGCTGGGCCGCAAACCCACCGCCTCCAGCATTTGGGACGCCTGCCCGCGCCGGTCATCGCGCGACAAGCCGGGCTGCGCCTCCAGCGGCTCGGCCACGATGCGGGCCACCGTGTGGCGTGGGTCGAGCGAGCCGTAAGGGTCTTGAAACACCATCTGAAACTTGGCCCGCGCCAGGCGCAGTGCAGCGGGCGCCATGGCGTGCAAGTCCTCGCCGTCCAGCAGCACCTGCCCTGCCGTGGGCGCCTCAAGCGCCATCACGATGCGCGCCAAGGTGCTTTTGCCCGACCCCGACGCGCCCACGACGCCCAAACTCTGCCCCGCTTGCAACGCAAAGCTCACGCCGTCAAGCGCCTGCACTTGGGGCGCAGGTTTGAACAAGGATTCGCGTGGCAGGCGGTAGTTCTTGCTGAGGTTGGTGACCTGCAACAGCAGGGCAGGCGTTGGCGTTGCAGCGATCATGGCAACAGCTCCCCCGCCCGAATGCAACGAGCCGCATGCCCCGAGCCCACGGCTTGAAGCGTGGGCACTGCTTGTTGGCAAGCGGCAAGCGCCCACCCGCAACGCGGTGCAAAAGCGCAACCCTGGTCGGCTTCGGTCACGTCGGGCACGCGCCCCGCAATCGTGGCCAACCGCGTGCCACGTGGCATGCCGAGTCTGGGGCGCGCCGCAAACAACCCGCGTGTGTAAGGGTGCGCCAGGCGTGCAAACACATCGGCCGTGGGGCCTACCTCGACGATGCGCCCGGCGTACATCACCGCCAGGTGTTGCACCGTGTGCGACATCACGCCCAAGTCGTGGCTGATCAACAGCAAGCCCATGCCGTCGGCCGCCACCAGCTCGCCGATCAAGTCCAGCACCTCACGCTGCAAGGACGCATCGAGCGCGGTGGTGGGTTCGTCGGCAATCAGCACGTCGGGGCCGCAGGCCAAGGCGATGGCAATCACCACGCGTTGGCGCTGGCCGCCCGAGAGTTGGTGCGGGTAGGCGTCCAGCCGCTGCTCGGCCTGGGGCATGCGCACGCGCTGCAACAACCGCAGGGCCTCGGCCCGCGCGGCAGCGGCGTCCATGCGGCGGTGCAGACGCAGTGGCTCGGCAATTTGGTGCCCAATGCGGTGAACGGGGTTCAGCGCCGTCATCGGCTCTTGAAACACCATCGCCATCTTGACCCCGCGCACACCCTGCATGGCGGCGTCGTCCATCCCCAACAGTTCTTGCCCACCCAGTTGCACCGAGCCCTGCGCGCGCGCACCCTCGGGCAGCAGGCCCATCAACGCCAGCGCCGTCATCGACTTGCCACAGCCCGACTCGCCAATCACCCCCAAGGTTTGCCCACGCTCGATGGCAAACGACACCCCGCGCAGCACCGACGCGGGGCCGTGCGCCGTGTCGATGGTGACGGCCAGGTCTTTGACGGCCAGCAGGGGCGCAGACAAGGGGGGCGACGACACAGGCAAGTGCTTGCGTAAGCGTCAATCAGCCGTTTGCGTGCCAGCCGCCATTTGGCGCAATGCCCGCTCGTACATCGCGGGCGGTTGCCCACCCGCAATCACGTATTGGTCGTTCACCACCACGGCAGGCACGCCGGTGATGCCTTTGGCTTGCCACTCGGCCTCTAGGGTGCGCACTTCTTGCGTTAGCTCGTCACTTTGCAACAGGGCGCGGGCGCGCTCGACCGACAGCCCCACACCCGCCACCAGCGCCAACAAGACGCCGTGGTCGCTGGGGTTTTTGCCGTCGCGGTGGTAGGCCGCTAGCAAGGCTCGCTTGAGCGCCAGCGGCGCGCCTGCAGGCTGGCCCTCGCCTGCGGCCCACAGCAGCAAGCGGTGTGCGTCCAGCGTGCCCCAAATGTGCGTGCGGGTGCCAAACACAAAACCTGCGGCTGCACCGCGCTCGGCAATGCGAGCCGCATTGGTTTTAAGTTGCTCGTCGCTCAAGCCGTACTTGGCCTTGAGGTAGAGCGCAGACGCAGTGCCTTCGGGCGGCATCGTGGGGTTAAGCTCGTAGGGCTGAAAGTGCCACTCCACGTCGATGTCGTCGCGCACGTTGTGCACCGCTTGCTCCAGACCGGCCAGCCCCACGGCGCACCACGGGCAGGCCACGTCAGAGACAAAGTCGATTTTGAGTTTGGTTTTGGCTTGAGTTTGGGTTTGGTTTTGCAGGGTCATGGTTGTCATCGCTTTCTTGCCAATTTGGGGTCGAGCAAATCTCGCAGTCCGTCGCCCACCAGGTTAAGCCCAAGCACCGACGCGGCAATGGCCAGCCCCGGCCACACCGCCAGTTGGGGCGCGTCAAACAGCAACTGCTGGGCTTCGTTGAGCATGCGGCCCCAACTCGGCTTGGGGGGTTGGGTGCCCAGGCCCAGGTAACTCAGGGCAGCCTCCACCACAAAGGCCAGCGCAAATTGCACCGTGGCCTGAACGATCAACACGCCGGCAATGTTGGGCAGCACGTGGTCCAGCGTGATGCGCCAGCCGCCCTTGCCGGCCGCGCGCGCGGCCAGCACGTAATCGGTGGCCCACACGCTGTTGGCAGCGGCGCGCGTGGTGCGGGCAAACACCGGCACCATGAACAAGCCAATGGCCACGATGCCGGTCACCACCCCAGGCCCGTACACGGCACCCAACATGATGGCGGTTAGCAGGGCCGGAAAAGCAAACGTCAAATCCGACGCGCGCATGATCAGCTCTTCCACCCAGCCGCGCTTGGCCGACGCCATGCACCCGAGCGTCACACCCAGCCCCATGCCGATGGCCACCGCCACCAACCCCACCACGATGGAGTTTTGCGCACCCACCAAAAGCTGCGAAAACACGTCGCGGCCCAAGCTGTCGGTACCCAGCCAATGCGCTGCACTCAAGGGTGCCAACTTGTTGGGGATGTCCAACTCAGCAGGTGGGTAGGGTGTCCACACCAGCGACACCAGCGCTGCCAAAAGCAGCAAGCCCGTGATGGCAGCGCCCAGCAAAAAACTGGGGTGCGAGCGCGCCCGCGCGGCAAAGTCACGCACGGCGCTGCTCATGCGGCACCCAAGCGCAAACGCGGGTCGACCCAGGCGTACAGCACGTCCACCACAAAGTTGACGATCACCACCGTGGCCACGAGCAGCAGCACCACGTCGCGCACCACCACAATGTCGCGGTTGGCGATGGCCTGAAACACCAAGCGGCCGATGCCGGGCAAGACAAACACGTTTTCCACCACCACCGTGCCGCTGATCAAAAACGCAAACTGCAAGCCCATGATGGTGAGCACCGGGATGGCGGCATTGCGCAGCACGTGGCGCCACAACACCGCGCGGCGTGACAAGCCCTTGGCGCGGGCAGTGCGCACGTAGTCTTCTCGCATCACGTCCAGCACCGACGACCGCGTCCACCGCGTCATCACCGAAGCCTGCGCCGCCGCCAGCGCCACCGCGGGCAAGATCAGCGCTTTGAGCCCTGGCCACACGCCACCACCGTCGTCCTCGGTCCACCCCGGAAACCCCCCGGCGTCAAACCACCCAAGCTTGACCGAGAACCCGCAGCACCAAAAGAATGGCCAACCAAAAACTAGGGATGGCGATGCCCAATTGGCTGATCGACATCACCGCCACGTCGCCCGCGCGGTTGTGCCGCGCGGCGGCGTAAACACCCAAGCCCAGCGCGGCGGCGATGGTGAGCGCCATCGACAACACCGCCAGCGGCAGCGTCACCTGCATGCGCTCGGCAATCAGCTCGGCCGTGGGCACGTCGTAAGCGTAACTTTGGGCGGTGTTGCCTGTGGCCAAGCCGCCGATCCACCGCGCGTAGCGCGACACCGCCGGTCGGTTGAGGCCCATTTTTTCTTCGAGCGCGGCGATGGATTCGGGCGTCGCGGTTTCGCCGAGGATCAATTGCGCCACGTTGCCGGGCAACAGTTCGAGCACCACAAACACAACGATTGACGCCACCATCAAGGTGGCGACGAAGGTGGCAAAGCGTTTGAGTAGAAAGAGGCTCAAGGGGAGTGAAACAAATGTCTGGCCGGCGCAGTATCGGGCATAGCGCGGGCCCTTGCTTCCCGGGCCTTGCCAGCGGTCGCCTTCGCGCTAACCTTGGCGTCTTTGGTTTGAACAGGCGGCAACCATGAACATGAGCAACAAAGTGGCGGTGGTCACCGGGGCGGCCTCCGGCTTTGGCGAGGGTATCGCCCGCACCTTGGCCGCGCAGGGCGCTCGGGTGATCGTGGCAGACATCAACGAGGCAGCGGCCTTCGCGGTGGCGTCGTCCATGGGCGCGGCAGCGCACGCGGTGCGAGCCGATGTCACGGTGGCCGCCGACGTCAAGTGCATGTTTGAT
This sequence comes from uncultured beta proteobacterium, assembly GCA_963738575.1. Taxonomy (GTDB): domain Bacteria; phylum Pseudomonadota; class Gammaproteobacteria; order Burkholderiales; family Burkholderiaceae_C; genus CAVTWY01. The sequence goes on along the minus strand of CAVTWY010000004.1, from coordinate 511,573 downwards.
GCGGCTGAATCCCACTTTGGTGGGTTTGACGTGTTGGTCAACAACGCCGGCATGGGGCACGTGCCCACTGCGCTAGAAGACATCGACGAGGCAACTTTTGATCGCGTCACGGCGGTCAACATGCGCTCTATCTACCTGACCATGCGCGAAGCCACACCGCGCTTCAAGGCCAAGGCCAAAGGCGCCGGGGGCATCCGGGGGGCAGTGCTTAACATCGCCAGCACGGCGGGTGTCAGCCCGCGCCCCAGGCTGGCTTGGTACAACGCCAGCAAGGGCTGGGTCATCACCGCCACCCGCGCCTGTGCGGTGGAGCTGGCGCCCTTTGGCATTCGCGTGAATGCGCTCAACCCGGTAGCGGGCGAAACGCCGATGCTCAAAACCTTCATGGGCGAGGACACACCAGAAGTGCGCGCTCGCTTTTTATCTACCATCCCCCTGGGCCGTTTTTCAACACCCGACGACCTGGGTCAAGCGGCCGCGTTTTTGTGCAGCGACGCGGCGTCCATGATCACCGGGGTGTGCATGGAGGTTGACGGTGGAAGATGTTTGTAAGTGGTCACACTTACTTTGAGATGTAAAAAGAGGCGCTTACGGCGCCTCTCTTTTTTACCTGGACTGAGCGTTAATCCGTTCAGATCGCGCGGTCCGCTGCCGCCAGCAAGTCGGCCGCAAGTGAGGGCTCACTGTTACGAATACTGCTGGCGTAGGCGCGCAAGTCCATCGCATCACGTGCCCTGGCACGGCGCTCAAGGCGTGCGCGGTTCAAGGTCAAAACGTCCAGCACAAAGGTTGCAATCAGGCCAACCGCGATGGCGCCACGGGGGGTAGTGGCGGGTGTTGGGACTAGCGTGATGATTGAAGTGTTCGACATGGTGTGCTCCTTGCGTTGCGAATGCATGGATCATAAGGGTAAACACCAAGTAATTGCGGGTTAACCCTAGATAGACACCACTACCGTGTCGTCTTCACGGTCAGCCACTGACGCAGCCGCCACACGCCCCAAGGCAGACCGCCTCCACTCAGGCCAGCACGGCTGCAAACGCCTGCGCCACAGGCTCCACATTGCGAGTGGTCAGCCCCGCCACGCACATCCGCCCCGACCGAACCAGGTACACCGCGTGCTCGTCACGCAGCCTGTCCACCTGCGCCGCCGTCAAGCCGGTGTAGCTGAACATGCCACGCTGGGTCAAAAAGTAGTCGAAGTTGCGGTCAGGCAAGCGCTTGCGCAGCACACCATGCAGGCGCTCGCGCATGGCTTTGATGCGCACCCGCATGGCCGCCACGTCGGCCTCCCACGCTGCGCGCAAGGTTGGGTCGGTCAGCAAGTGGGTCACGATGCCGGCAGCATGGATCGAGGGACTGGAGTAAATGCGGCGCACGCACGCTTTCATTTGGCCCAGCACCAGGTCGGCCTCGGCCGCGTCGGCGCACACCACGCTGACGGCGCCGGCACGCTCACCGTAAATGCTCATGCTCTTGGAAAACGAGTTGCCAACGATGAAGGTGATGCCGCTGCTGGCCAACAACCGCACCGCATCGGCGTCTTCATCGATGCCGTCGCCAAAGCCTTGGTAGGCCAGATCAAGAAAGGGCAACAACTGCCGCGCTTGCAACACCGGCACCAACTGGCGCCACTGCGCTGCGCTCAGATCAACGCCCGTGGGGTTGTGGCAGCAAGCATGCAGCAGCACCACACTCTTGGGTGGCAGGGTGCCCAGCTTGGCCAGCATCGCGTCAAAGTCCAAGCCCCCCGTGGTGGCGTCGTAATACGGGTACTCGTTGACGGTGATGCCCGAGCCTTCAAACATCGCACGGTGGTTGTCCCAGCTGGGGTTGCTGACCCACAGTTGCGACTGGGGCAACCAGCGTTTTAAAAAGTCGCCCGCCACCTTGAGGGCGCCACTGGCACCCACGGTTTGCAAGGTGGCGATGCGCCCACTGCGCACGGCTGGGTGGTCCGCGCCAAACAGCAGCGCTTGGACGGCGCTGCGCATGGCGGCCGACCCCTCGATGGGCAGGTAAGCCTTGGCTTGCGCCTGGGCCAGCATGCGGGTCTCGGCTTGCCGCACGCAGTCAAGCACCGGGATGCGGCCTTCGTCGTCAAAGTAGATGCCGATGCTGACATTGACCTTGTGGGGCCGTGGGTCATGCTGAAAGGCGTCGTTCAGGCTGAGGATCGGGTCGCCGGCGTAGGGCTCGAGGTGTTTGAACATGAAAACAGTGGGGATGGTTGAGGCTTAGACCTTGGAGGCTGCGAGTGCAGATTCAATGTCGGCGCGCAGGGACTCGGGTGCCGTGTTGGGCGCATAGCGCTTGATCACCGTGCCATCGCGTCCCACCAAAAACTTGGTGAAGTTCCACATGATGCCCTCGCCCAAGGTGCCGGGGGCCTCGGCTTTGAGCCACTTCCACAGCGGGTCGGCATGGGCGCCATTGACATCAACCTTGGCCATCATCGGAAAGCTCACGCCGTAGTTGAGTTCACAAAACGCAGAGATTTCTTGGTTTGCGCCCGGGTCTTGCGCCCCAAATTGGTTGCACGGAAACCCCACCACCACCAGGCCACGCGCGGCGTAGTCTTGCCACAACGCCTCAAGTCCTTTGAACTGCGGCGTGAAGCCACAGGCACTGGCTGTGTTGACCACCAAAAACACCTTGCCGCGCTGCGCCGCAAAGTCGGCACGCTTGCCGGTGATCGACACGGTGCTGAAGTCGCTGATCGTTGGGGCATTGGCCATTTCATCCTCCTTTGAACGGGGTGGTGAGGGGTGACAATCCTGGAAGTCCAGAACAACCCAGATCGTAGCGCCGCACGGCAAGCCCCCGTTGTTCGGCGACAATTACGAATTGACACGATTGGCGTCTGTCGGCGACCATGGATACAAATTGAGTTCGCCAACCTGTTATCCACGCCATCGGCATGAACCCTCTTGAGACCGATCCCTCCCATCGTGTGGCGTTGATGGGATTCACAAGCTTTGAGCAGCAAGCGCTCGAGTCGTACCTTTCACTGGCACGCTCGCGCTCGCCGGCCTACGGCCCGGCGATGTCGCTTGACGAGGCGCAATTCATCGTTGCCAACGGCGACCGTCCAGGCGTGATCGACCAATTGGTGACCGCCCACCGCATGCGCGACACGGTGCTCGTGGGCAGCCATGCGCGCCAAGGCTCTGCGGCTTGGCTCGAGCGGCCCATCGATCCATTGCACTTGTTCCGTGCCCTTGACACCGCCGTCAAGCGCCAACTTGTCGCACCCGGTGGCAACCGCGTCACGCCACGCCACGTAACCCACGCCGAGTTGCGCGAAGTCTTGAGTTTGAACGACCCCTTGAATGACGCCAGCCTCGGCCTGCGCAACATGACGGCATTCACGCGGGCCGCGGTGCCCGCATCCGCCGCGCAAACCGGGGCCGCAGCGATGACGCTTTCGGCACGGGCACCCTCGCAAGCAACCTACCGATGGGTACCTGCCAATCCCCATGGCCAGCTCAGTGCCGTGCCCAAACGCGTGCCGCCGGGGCCTGGTGAGCCGCTGTTGGCTTTGGTGGTTGGTGCCGACGACGCCGGCGCACTGAGCATGGCCATGGCCCTGCAGGCGCATGGCATCTCGTCCGAGCGTGTGCTTGAAAGTCGGCGCGCCTTCTTGGCGCTGCAAGAACAAGTGTTTGACCTGATCGTGATCGACGTTGATCAAGGTCTGCACGCTGATTTGGATGGTTTGTCACTTGCGCAAGCCATGAAGCGCCAACCCAGACCGTACGGCGACCCCTGCGCCCCCATCTTTTTGATGTCGTCACAGCCTTCGCCACTCGAGCATGCACAAGCCATGGTGGCGGGTGCCGACGCTTACCTGGCCAAACCCGTCGCGGGTGACGCGTTGATGGCAGCCCTTGAGCTGACTGAACTGCGCACGTTGGCATCAGCCACACCGTTGCCGCGCATCGCCTAACCGCGCCATACCGTGCGTTGTTATCCGTGTGGCGCGTCCTGCCGCCACGCCGCCAACACCGCCGCAGCCACGATCAACACCCCGCCCCATACCAACCGTGGCTCCAGTTGCGCCGCACCCAGAGCCCACGCCGACGCGCTGGCAAAAAACACCTCGGTGAGCATGATGATGGCGGTGGCGTGAGCGCTCAGGCGTGAGGCACCGTACTGCAAGGCGATGTTGCCCAGCAAAAAACAAACGCCCAGTGCCAAGGCCCCCAGCACCCATGCCGTGCTCGGTGCCGGCGGCAAGTTCACACCGCGCCCTTGCAGCGCCAGTGCCAGGCCTGAAGCCAGCACCGCGCCACCCACAAACATCGCCAACGTTCGCGACGGCGCGCTGCGCTTGGCTTGTTGGCGCAACATCACGTTGTTGAGCGCAAAACTAAAGCCCCCCAGCAGCGCCAACGCGTCCACCAACGAGGTAGGCACCGGCACACCCGATGGGCCCGCCCCCAAAACAATCATGGCGCCTGCCATGGCCATCACCACGCGCAGCAGCGCAGCGCCGGTGATCGGTTCTTTCAGCAACCAGCGCGCCAACAACACCGACCACACCGGCATCAAATAAAACAACAACACCACCCGCACCACATCACCGATGGTCACCGCCCAGTTGAAGGCTGCGTTGGTGACGCCCGAGGCCAGCACCAACACCCACAAGACCGGGTGCCGAAACAACTCGCGCAGTGCGGCGGGGTGGGTCGCCATCACGCCCAATGAGCACAAGCTGTAAATGATGGCGGTCGCCCACAAGGGGTGCAAGCCCTCGGCCTGCAGCAGCCGAAAAGGCCACCACGAAACGCCCCACACCAAAGCGTTGAAGCACAGCGCCAACGCCGCCATGCTGACGCCTGCTGCAGGCACAGCCCGGTGAAAGCCCGCGCTTGCGCTCAATGGGTGTCGGAGCGCGCGATGACGAGCAGGCGCTCAACCTCGTCGCGGTGCTGCACCACGTTGCGCGCATGCCAGCGACGAATCATCTCCATCACGGCAGCCAACAACAAGCCAAAGGCCGTTATGGCAGCGAAGGCCGACAGCCCAAACTTGGTCATGCCGGTATAAAAAGCACCCATCGCCAAAATGCAGGCCTGCTCGTTGAAGTTTTGCACCGCGATCGACCGCCCGGCCCCCATCAGGTTGTGGCCGCGGTGTTGCAGCAGCGCGTTCATGGGCACCACCAAGTAACCGCCCAGCGCACCCAACAACACCAAGAACGGCGCCGCCACCTCGACGCTTCGAATAAATACCATGCCCACCAGCAGCAAGCCCATGCCAATGCCCAGCGGGATGACGGACGTGGCGCGGTCGAGCTTGGTGTACATCGACGCCACCACGGCACCGATGGCGGTGCCAATCGTCACCACGCCCACCAAGGTGGTGGCCTCGGTGGTGCCATAGTTCAAGGCGGCTGCTGCCCACGCCAACACGATGTAGCGCAGGTTGGCACCGGCGCCCCAAAACAGCGTGGTGGTGGCCAGCGAGATTTGGCCCAGCTTGTCGTCCCACAAGCGGCGGTTGCAGCGCGAAAAGTCTTTGATCAACTCGGTGGGGCTTGACGACAGCGTCTGCAGCGGTGCACCCGTGCGCGGGATGTACAGGTTGATGATGGCCGCCAGCACGTACACAAACACCAGCACCGTGATGGCGGCTTCGGGGGGTGAGTCAACGCTGGTGGTGAGCCACGGCAAGTCAAAACCCAGCAGCACCGGCGCCACGTGCTTGCCCACCAATTGGCCACCCAGCACCACGCCCATGATGATCGAGCCAATCGTCAAGCCCTCAATCCAGCCATTGGCCTTGACCAGTTGCGACGGGGGCAGCAGCTCGGTCAAGATGCCGTACTTGGCGGGTGAATAAGCCGCCGCCCCCAGGCCCACCACGGCGTACGACAGCAGCGGGTTGAAGCCAAACAGCATCATCAAACATCCCACCACCTTGATGGTGTTGGAAATGAACATGACCCGCCCCTTGGGCAGTGCATCGGCAAAGGCACCCACAAACGGCGCCAGCACCACATAGAACAACGCAAACATGGGCACCAAGGCAGCGCGATGCCATTCGGGCGCGCCACCGGTTCTCAGCAGTTCAATGGCGGCTACAAACAGCGCGTTGTCAGCCAACGAGCTGAAGAACTGCGCCGACATGATGGTGTGAAAGCCTTTTTTCATGCGGCAAATCGGGGCGCTGTTGCGCTTCGCTGCGTTAGGCTTTCCATGCGCAACGAAAGACTCCAAAAAGTTAAGGTCGAAACAACAGAGACGACAAACCGACGGCTTCGACGCGCCGAGTTATAGCACGCGCGGGGCGATGCAAACCTGTGTGCGGCGCAGCAATTGGCGCCTCGGCGCCACGCCCGCACAAGCGGCCGTGCACAATCAACGCCATGCCACGCCCCATCGAAGCGTTGATCCATCACCATGCCTTGGCGCACAACCTGGCCCGCGCACGCAGCGCGGCACCCGGCACCCACGTGTTTGCAGTGATCAAGGCCGACGCTTACGGCCACGGCATCGAGCGTGTGTACGGCGCGCTGCGCGCCGCCGACGGGTTTGCGCTGCTCGACTTGGCCGAGGCGCAGCGCCTTCGCGCGCTGGGTTGGCGCGGCCCCATCTTGCTGCTGGAAGGCGCGTTTGAGCCGCGCGACCTTGAACTTTGCTCGCGCTTCGACTTGTGGCACGTGGTGCACTGCGCCGAACAAATTGACTGGCTTGCAGCCCACAAAACCCAAAGCGCCCACCGCGTTTTTTTAAAGCTCAACTGCGGCATGAACCGCTTGGGGTTCAGCCCCGCGCTTTTCCGTGCAGCATGGTCGCGTTTGTCGGCCCTGCCCCAAGTGGGGGAGATCTCGTTGATGAGCCACTTTGCCAACGCCGACACGGATGGGGGCACGACCCAAGCCCTGGCCACCATTGCCACCGCGTTTCAGGGTTTGTCGGGCGCCCATTGCCTGGCCAACAGCGCGGCCACTTTGCGCCAAGGCAGCGAGCGCGACATCGCAGGCGACTGGGTGCGCTGCGGCATCATGCTTTACGGCAGCTCGCCCGACTTTCCAGCCCACCGCGCCGCGCCGTGGGACTTGCTGCCCACCATGAGCCTGCGCTCACAACTCATCGGCACGCAGTTGCTTGAACCCGGTGACACGGTGGGTTACGGCAGCGTGTTCAGCGCCGAATCACAACTGCGCATCGGTGTGGTGGCGTGTGGTTATGCCGACGGCTACCCACGCCATGCCAGCACCGGCACGCCCGTGCTGGTGGACGGCGTGCGCACCCGCATGGTGGGCCGCGTGAGCATGGACATGATCACGGTTGACTTGACGCCTGTGCCTGAGGCTGGCGTGGGCAGCGAGGTCACGCTGTGGGGCTTGAGCCGCCATGGGGCGCGTTTGGACATCGACGACGTGGCCCAAGCGGCCGGCACCGTGGGGTACGAATTGATGTGCGCGCTGGCGCCCCGCGTGCCTGTGCGGCTTGACTGATCCATGCTGGAATACCCTGCAAGTCCGTTGACTGCCCCAGCCTGCGTTTAATGTCATGCGGGGTCGCCCGGGGGCGGCTTTGTGGCACCACCCCTATCATCGGGGCCTTCTTCAAAGCATCAGGAGCTCAGCATGGGTGGAATCATCACAACAGTCATCATCGGTTTGATCGTCGGCGCCCTGGCGCGCTTCATCATGCCGGGCAAGCAGCCGATGGGCTGGATCTTGACAGCAGCCTTGGGCATTGCCGGTTCGGTTTTGGCCGGGTTTGCCATGCAAGCATTTGGCATGGGCAATGGCGCGGCGGGTTGGATTGCCTCGGTGGTGGGCGCCTTGGTGCTGATGTTTGTTGTGAACAAAGTTCGCAGCAGCAGCAGCAGCGGCGGCGGTACGTCGACCTGAGCCAACACGCGCCAGAGTTTCAATTGACCCGTGGCCCGCATCGCCTACACGCTCGACGCTAGCGAGCTTGAATTCAGCGCGATGCGCGCCCAGGGCGCGGGCGGGCAAAACGTCAACAAGGTGTCAAGCGCCATCATGCTGCGCTTTGATGTGGGCGCCTCGTCACTGCCGGCTGCGCTCAAGCAGCGCGTGCTGGCCCTGGCCGATCAACGGCTTACCACCGCTGGAGTGCTGGTCATCAAGGCACAAGAGCACCGCAGCCAACCCATGAACCGTGCCGCGGCGGTGGACCGGCTGCGCGACGTGCTTGACGCGGCGGCCTACATCCCCACCTACCGCGTGGCCACCAAACCCACCCGCGCGTCCAAGACACGGCGGGTGGACACCAAAGTCTTGCGGGGGCGCATCAAGTCGCTGCGCAAGGCGGGCACGAGCGATTGAGGGCACGAAATGTGAAGCGCTCGATTGACGGGGTGGCGGTGTTCAGGGATGCATCGAGTTAGCCACCAGCGCGCCGCGCCAGCCGGTCAAACGCCAGGTCAACCACCACGGCCAGCAGCCCCACCACCAGCGCGCCTTGAATCACGTAGGCGTCGTTGAAGCCCGACAAGCCCACGATGATCGGCAAGCCCAATGTTCTGGCGCCCACGGTGGAAGCCACCGTGGCAGTGCCGATGTTGATGATCACCGAGCTGCGCACGCCGCCCATCAGCACCGGCAAGGCCAGCGGCAACTCCACGCGTGCGAGGCGTTGCATGCGGCCCATGCCAAGGCCGTCGGCGGCCTCCGTCACGCTGCTCTGCACCGATTCGATGCCAGCGATCGTGGCGCGCACGATCGGCAGCAGCCCGTAAAGCGCCAGCGCGATCAATGCGGGCAGCGCGCCAAAGCCGATCAGCGGCACCGCAATCGCCAGCACGGCCACGGGCGGGATGGTCTGCGCGATGGCTGCCAACGCCTCCACCATCGGCCGAAACTCGCGGCCACCAGGGCGCGTGACGAAGACGCCTGCGACCACGCCCACCAGCAGCGACACCGCGCTCGACCCAGCAACGATGGCCAGGTGCCACAGCAGCAGCACGCCGAAAGGGTCTTGCGCATACACGGGCCGGTCCAAGGCAGGGAAGGTTGCGGCAAACAGCGGGCGCAGCAACGGCATGCCCAGCACCAACGCCAGCAACGCCACCAGCAGCCAGGGCAGGGGGTCGCGCCACCGTGACCGTGCAGCGTGCGTCATGGGCCGCGCGGCAGCAGCAGGTCGCCGAAGTGAATCACCCCGAGCGGCTGGCCTGAGGCGTCGGCCACCGGCAGACGGTCCGTGCGGCGCTCGACGAACTGCGACAGCGCGTCGCGCAGATTCATCGTCGCAGCGACCGGCTCGCCTTGCGCCTGCTCGCCTGCGCGCACGCATTCGGCCACGCGATGCAAGGCAAGCAGTCGCAAGCCAAGGCCAGTGCGGCCAAAAAAGTTGCGCACGAAGTCATTGGCCGGTTGCTCCAGCAATTGCACCGGCGCGCCCTGCTGCACGATGCGGCCAGCGTCGAGCAGCACGATGCACGTGGCCAAGCGCAGGGCTTCTTCGATGTCGTGCGTCACCAGCACGGTTGTCTTGCCTGAGGTCTGGTGGATGCGCGCCATCTCCTGCTGCAAGGCCTGGCGCGTCAGCGGGTCGAGCGCGCCGAAGGGCTCGTCCATCAACAGCACCTCGGGGTCGGCGGCCAGCGCGCGCGCCACGCCCACGCGCTGCTGCTGCCCGCCCGACAACTGGTGGGGGTGACGCTGGCGGTACTGCGCCGGGTCCAGATCAAGCAACGTCAGCAGCTCGTCGACACGGGCTGCGATGCGCGCTTTTGGCCAGCCGAGCAGCTCGGGCACGGTGGCAACGTTGCGCGCGACGCTCCAGTGTGGGAACAAACCGATCGACTGGATGGCGTAGCCCATGCGGCGGCGAAGGGCCTCGGGCTGGCAAGCGCGGATGTCAACGCCCGCGAACAAGATGGTGCCTTGGTCGTGCTCGACCATGCGGTTTATCGTCTTCAACAGCGTCGACTTGCCTGAACCTGAAGCGCCGATCAAGACCACGAACTCGCCGCGCGCAATCGACAGCGACACGTCGTCGATCGCGCGCGTCGCGCCGAACGATTTGCCCACATTGCGCAGCTCGATCACAGCGCCCGCCCGTGCCATGCCGCGCTCAACAGCCCCAGCGCAGCATCGGCCACCATGGCCATCGCGACCACCGGCAGCACGCCCAGCAACACCAGGTCAAGCGCACTGCTGGTGAGCCCTTGAAACACCAGCGCACCAAAGCCGCCCGCGCCGATCAACGCGGCCACCACCGCCAGGCCGATGACTTGCACCGTGGTGACGCGCAGACCCGACAGCAGCACGGGCATGGCCAACGGCACTTGGACGCGCCAGAAAAGCTGTTGCCGCGTCATCCCCATGCCGGTGGCCGCGTCCACCGCCGACGCTGGCACCTGCGCCAAACCCGTGGCCGTGCCATGCACGATGGGCAGCAGCGCGTACAGCGTCAAGGCCACCACCGCAGGCGCAAGCCCAATGCCCTGCAGGCCCAGGGTGGGCAACGCGGCGGCCAACGCACCCAGCGGCGCCATCAGCAAAGCGAACAGCGCAATCGACGGTACCGTTTGCACGATGTTGAGGACAGCGAACAGCGGCCCGGCAAACGCCTTGCTGCGCGCGGCAGCAACGCCCAGCGGCACGCCGATCACGAGTGCAGGCAGCAACGTTGCTAACACGATTTGTGCATGCCGCAGGCCAGCGTCGTCAAACACGTCACGGCGGTTGGCGTACTCCTTCATCAGCGACAGTGCATCGAGCTCGCCAGTCACCAGCAACAGCAGCGAGGGCAGCAACACGGCGCCCAGCGTCAACGTGCGCCCAACCGCCAACAGGCCCAGGCGTTGAACGGCATCGCTCGCTGCCAGCCATGCCAGCAGCGCCAGGCTCCAAAAACCAGCGCCCAGCGACACGCGAACCAAGCTCGCGTCCCCCCCAGTGGCCAACGCCGCTGCGCTGCCCGCCACCCACAGCAAGCCGCTCAACGCCGCCGCCGCCGCGAGGGCAACCGTGCCGTGCACCCAGCGCGCTGACGGTGCGAATGCAGCCCACACCAGCACCAACAAAGGCAACCACAGCGCATGCCGCCCAACGACCTCCAGCATGGGCAAGTGCACGCCAACACCCGACAGCAGGCGGTTGGGCGCGATGCTGACAAACGCCAAGCCCAGCGCGGCCGGCGTGGCCGCGACCACGATCACCAGCAGCACCCGGTTGCTAACCCGCTGAGTGCGCGGTTTCCAACGCGCAGTCGCGGGTGCCGACACCGGCGCCGCGCTCACTTCGCCAAGCCAATGGCTTTGAGGTGTTTGGCCGCCACTGCCTTGGCGTCCTGGCCTTCCAGCGCGATCTGCGCGTTCAGGCGTTGCAGCGTGGCCGTGTCGAGTGTTTTGAACAGCGGTGCAAGCAACGGCTCGATGCGCGGGTTTCGCGTCAGCACCTCGGCGCGAACCACGGCGGCAGGGGCATACACAGGCTGCACGCCCAAGTTGTCTTCCAACACCACCAACCCGAGCGCGGCCACCGGTCCGTCGGTGCCATACGCCATCGCCGCGTTGACGCCCGACGTGCGCTGGGCCGCTGCCTTGATGGTGGCGGCTGTATCGCCACCAGCCAACAGCAGCAACTGGTCCCGCGTCAACTTGAAGCCATAGGCAGTCTGAAAGGCCGGCAGCGCGTCCGCGCGCTCGGCAAACTCGGCCGACGCTGCCAGCTTCACCTGGCCACCGCCGGCCACCCAGCGACCCAAGTCGCCCAGCGACTTGAGCTTGTGCGCCGCCGCCAAGTCGCTGCGCACGGCGATGGCCCAGGTGTTGTTGGCCGGCGCTGGCGACAACCACACCAACTTATGCTTGTCGAAGTCGAGCTGCCTGATGCGTTGGTAACCCGCGCCCAACTGCTTCCAAGCCCCGTTCTTCTCGTCGGCATGAAACGATGCGCCGCTGCCGGTGTACTCGGGGTACAGGTCGATCTGCCCGGCCAGCAGCGCGTTGCGAACGATGGTGGTGTTGCCCAGCTGCAGCTTGTTCTGCGTCTTCACGCCGCCCGCTTCAAGCACCTGCACGATCAACTGGCCGAGCAAGGCGCCTTCGGTGTCGATCTTGGAGGCCACGCGCACGGGCTGCGCCTGGAGCGCGCCAGCAAAAAACACCAGGGCGAGCAGGGCGGGCAGGCGCGTGCGCCACGATGCTGGTGAGGTCATGCATTGCTCCAACGTTGAATGGTTACCGTGCCATGGTAGTGGCGAAGGCAGTCCATTGCGCGCGATGCAAGTGCACCAAGCACGGCGCGACGTGCCTCCGCGCGCGCCTCTTACTCCGCGCGCGCCACTTAAACAGCGCGCTTGAACGTGGCCAGCCATACGCCCGCCGCCACAAACAACGCCCCAAACGACTTGTTCATCACCCGCACCTGTCCGGGCGTGCGCAGCAGCGAAAGCACCCTCGACGCCAACGCGGTGTAGCCCGCCATCACCACCAAGTCCGTGAAAGCCAAGGTGAGGGCAATGATGGCGTACTGGGCTGCCAAGGGCTGCGTTGGGTTTAAAAACTGCGGCACGACTGCCAGGATAAAGGCTGTGCCCTTGGGGTTGACGGCGTTGATCATCCAGCCACGCAAAATCAGGGCGCGGCGGGCGGTGCGGGCAGGGGCGGCGGTGGATGCCGTGCTGCCTTGCCCCTCGGCCATCGAGTGCTGAGGGTTGACCTGCGCGGGTGCAGAGGGTGCTGCCACGGGCGCTGTCACTGAACGCCACTGTTGCACCCCCAACCACACCAAGTACCCCACCCCCACCCACTTGATCACAACAAACGCCACCTGCGACGTGGCAATCAAAGCCCCCAGCCCCACACCCACCACCAGCACTTGGGTCCAAACCCCGAGCACCAGGCCCACGGTGGTCCACATGCCCCGCGTCCAGCCGTGCGCCAACCCGGCGCTCATCGCCGCCATGGCGCCCGGCCCGGGGGACAAACTGATGGCCCAGGACGCGGCAAAAAAGGCTAGCCAAACGCTGATGTCCATGGGCTTCTAGATGGATGAGGGGACGGAAACGCTGGGATTTGAAGGCCCACCTTTGTAGCACGCGAGACAATCCGGCATGGCCAAAGAAAAATCCGTCTACACCTGCACCGATTGCGGCGCCACCAACCCCAAGTGGTTGGGCCGCTGCCCGGGCTGCAACGCCTGGAACACGCTCGAAGAAGGCGTGGCGCCTGCGTCGTCGGGCAGCGCCAAGCCGCATCGCTTTCAATCGCTGGCGCCCAACCAGGCCGTGTCCACCCTGGCTGACATCGAAGCCTCCGACGTTGACCGCACCCCCACCGGCATCGAAGAGCTCGACCGCGTGCTGGGCGGCGGCGTGGTGGAAGGCGCGGTGGTGCTCATCGGCGGTGACCCCGGCATTGGCAAAAGCACCCTGCTGCTGCAAGCGGTCGATTCACTCGCCACGCGCATGAAGGTGCTGTACGTCACCGGCGAAGAAAGTGGCGCGCAGGTGGCTCTGCGCTCGCGCCGTTTGGGGCTCAAGGGGGACAAGGTGCGTGTGCTGGCCGAGATTCAACTCGAGCGCATTGCCGCTGCGCTGGACGCCGAGCAGCCCTCGTTTTGCGTCATCGACTCGATTCAAACCGTTTACTCTGACCAGCTCACGTCGGCACCGGGGTCGGTGGCGCAGGTGCGCGAATGCGCGGCGCAGCTCACGCGCATCGCCAAGTCCAGCGGCTGCGCCATCGTGCTCGTGGGGCACGTCACCAAAGAAGGCTCGCTCGCAGGGCCACGCGTGCTCGAGCACATCGTCGACGCCGTGCTTTATTTTGAGGGTGACACGCACTCCAGTTTTCGCTTGGTGCGGGCCATCAAAAACCGCTTTGGCGCGGTCAACGAAATCGGCGTGTTTGCCATGACCGAGCGCGGGCTCAAAGGCGTTACCAACCCCAGCGCCATCTTCTTGTCGACGCACGCGCAGCCGGTGCCGGGCTCGTGCGTGTTGGTCACGCTGGAGGGCACACGCCCTTTGCTGGTCGAGGTGCAAGCCCTGGTCGACAGCGGCGGCCCCAGCCCCCGGCGTTTGTCGGTGGGGTTGGAGCGCGACCGCTTGGCGATGCTGTTGGCCGTGTTGCACCGCCACGCGGGGGTGTCCACCATGGACCAAGACGTGTTTGTCAACGCGGTGGGCGGCGTGCGCATCAGCGAGCCCGCTGCCGACCTGGCCGTCCTGCTGGCCATCCACAGCAGCTTGCGCGGCAAAGCGCTGCCGCGCGGTTTTGTGGCCTTTGGCGAGGTGGGGTTGGCCGGCGAGGTGCGCCCCGCACCGCGCGGCCAAGAGCGGCTGCGCGAGGCCGCCAAACTGGGCTTCAGCACCGCCGTGGTGCCCAAAGCCAACGCCCCAAAAAAACCCATCGAAGGCCTGACCTTGCACACCGTCGAGCGTGTGGAAGAGGCGATGGACATCGTGCGCTCGCTCACCTGATTCGAGCCCTCCCTCTTTTCCCACTTCACCATGCAACCCGATCCCCGACACCCCCTAACACCCCGCGAGGCCCCACCATGGCACCCCTGATCGGTTGGCTGCTTGGCCATCGCCGCGCTGGTCGTTGGCTACACCACCCAAGGCTGGCAAGGTTTAGTTCTTGCCATCACGGTCATTGCCTTTTGGCTGGTGCTGCAGCTCAACAAAGCCCTGCGGGTGATGCGCGGCGCCTCCAGCGCCCCGGTGGGCCACGTGCCCAGCGCCGTGATGCTCAACGCCAAGTTGCACGCCGGCATGAAGCTGCTTGACGTGACAGCCTTGACCCGCAGCCTGGGCAAGCCCGTCACCACGTCGCCCGAGGTTTTTGAGTGGCGCGACGACACGGGCTCGTCTGTGACGGCGACCTTTGTCAACGGCCACCTCACCCATTGGGCGCTGCACCGCCCGCCCGATCCAAGCGCGCCCGACGCCGGGCGCGGATAATCACGCTTGCAACCAACAAGGACCACAAATCATGTCGATGGACGACCGCGACGGCAAAATCTGGATGGACGGCCAACTGGTGGAGTGGCGCGACGCCAAGATCCACGTGTTGACCCACACGCTGCACTACGGCTGCGGCGCCTTTGAGGGTGTGCGCGCCTACGACGCCGTGGGCGGCACGGCTATTTTTCGCTTGCAAGAGCACACCGATCGGCTCTTCAACAGCGCCAAGATCTTGCGCATGAACATCCCCTTCACCAAACAACAGGTGATGGACGCGCAGCGCGAGGTGGTGCGGGTCAACAAGCTTGCCAGTTGCTACATCCGCCCGCTCACCTGGATCGGTTCCGAAAAACTCGGCGTTAGCCCCAAGGGCAACAAGATCCACTTGATGGTGGCGGCCTGGCCCTGGGGTGCGTACCTGGGCGAAGAAGGCCTCAAGCGCGGCATCCGCGTCAAGACGTCCAGCTACACACGCCACCACGTCAACATCACCATGACGCAGGCCAAGGCGGTGAGCAACTACACCAACTCGATCCTCGCCAACATGGAAGTGACCGAAGAAGGCTACGACGAGGCACTGCTGCTGGACGTGTCGGGCTTTGTCAGCGAAGGTGCGGGCGAAAACATCTTTGTGGTTAAAAACGGCGTGGTCTACACGCCCGACTTGTCGGCTGGTGCTTTAAGCGGCATCACCCGCCACACCATCTTTGCCATCTGCAACGATTTGGGCCTCAAGTTGGTGGAAAAGCGCATCACGCGCGACGAGATCTACATCGCCGACGAGGCCTTCTTCACGGGCACCGCCGCCGAGGTCACCCCCATCCGCGAGCTTGACCGCATCACCTTGGGCGAAGGCTCTCGCGGCCCTGTCACTGAAAAAATTCAAACCGCGTTTTTCGACATCGTCAACGGCCGCAACCCCAAATACGCGGCCTGGCTGAGCAAAGTATGAGCACCCCGCGCGACACCCCACCCAACGACATCACCATCACCACGCCGCGGCGCATCACGGCGCCGGTGGTGGTCACGGCCAGTGATTTGCAAGGCCATGGCGTTGTGGCTTGCCCCAACCCCCGCATGCCGCTGTGGAGCACGCACCCGCGCGTTTTTATCGACGTCGCCAAGACCGGCGAAGGCAAGTGCCCTTACTGCGGCACCGTGTACCGGCTGCAGGGCGGCACCGGCCACGCGCATTGACGCACACGCTGCCGCACGCCTCGGCCTGAACCATGGCTGCACGCCCCAAATCCCAAACCGCCTCACTGGTGGCCTCGTGCGACGACGTCGAGGCGCAGTTCTACGAGGCCCTGCAACAAGGCGACCTCGAGCGCCTGATGTCGGTGTGGGCCGACGACGATGACATCGTGTGCGTTCATCCTGGTGGTCAGCGCCTGGTAGGCCCCCAAGCCATTCGCGCTGCGTTTGAATCCATCTTTGGCAACGGCCCCATCCCCGCCACCCCCACCCACGTGCGGCGCATCGAGGGCCCAGGTTGCACCGTGCACCACCTGCACGAGCGCATCGACATCAAAACCGACGAGGGCCCCCAAGCGGCCTGGGTCATCGCCACCAACGTCTACCTCAAGACGGTGCACGGCTGGCGCCTGGTGGCCCACCACGCCAGCCCCGGGGTTGCGCGTGAGCCCATCGACCCGGCGGACGGCCCGTCCACGCTGCACTGATGTTGTCGCCCCAACGCGCCGCGCTCGCTCCCCAAGCATTCGACTACCGCGCGCCTTTTTGGCTGCCCGGTGGCAACGCTCAAACCATTTGGCCAGCGCTTTACAGCCGCCGCTTTGAAGGCGCCAAACCCACCTACCGGCGCGAGCGCTGGACGACCCCCGACGGTGATTTTGTGGACGTGGACTTTCAAGATGCAGCCGCCACGGCCCCATGGCTGGTGCTGTTCCATGGGCTTGAGGGCTCGTCCCAAAGCCACTACGCCTTGGCCTTCGCCAGCTTGGCGCGCGACGCGGGGCTTAACTTTGCCGTACCGCACTTTCGGGGTTGCTCGGGTGAACTTAATTTGGCACCGCGCGCGTATCACAGTGGTGACTTTGAAGAGATTGGGTGGATGCTGGCGCGCTTTCGCGCTCGCATGGCCACCGCGGCAGGCGGCACCTCAAGGGCAGACGATGCCAACGGCACCTCGGGCCCACGGGCTGACTCGGCGCCACTCATGGCCGTGGGTGTGTCACTCGGCGGCAATGCGTTGTTGCGGTGGTCCCAAGAAGCCGGCAGTGAAGCGACGCGCACCGCCACCGCCGTGGCTGCCGTTTGTTCACCCCTTGACCTAACCGCAGCCGGCCACGCCATCGGCAAAGGCCTGAACCGCTTGACGTACACCCCCATGTTCTTGCGCACCATGAAGCCCCGCGCCCTGGCCAAGCTGGCCCAGCACCCGGGCTTGTTTGACCGTGACAAGGTGGTGGCAGCGCAAGACCTGCACGCGTTTGACGATGTCTTCACCGGCCCGCTGCATGGCTTCTTGGGGGTGGACGACTACTGGCGGCGGGGTTCGGCCAAACCCCACATGGCCCGCATCCGCATCCCCGCCCTGGTGGTGAACACCGGCAACGACCCCTTCGTGCCGGCGCAAAGCCTGCCCACCCCCCCTGATGTGGGCTCGTCCGTCACGATGTGGCGCCCGGCCACCGGCGGCCACGTGGGGTTTCCGTCAGGCACCCCTCCGGGTCACGTGATGACCATGCCCCGCGCGGTGCTTACGTGGTTAACTGCTGCCGCTTGCTAGCCAAGCAAGCTACCGTCACCCATGGACGACATCGTCAAAGCCGCCCTGGCCAAATGGCCCAACGTACCCCACTGCTACGGTTGGTTGGCCCTGGACGCCCGCGGCCAATGGTTCATGCGCGACGACCGAGTGCAAGCCCAAGGGCCCTTCCCCCAAGTCAAAGGCAGTCGCATCGACCACGAAAAGCTGCTGGCCTTCATCCACCGCAACTACGAAGCCGACGCGCAGGGCTGCTGGTACTTTCAAAACGGGCCGCAGCGTGTCTATTTGGAGTTGGAGGCCACACCCTGGGTTTGGCGCTTATCGCGCGATGACGCCCCCACGGCCAACAGCACCAACAACGGCGCGATGGCCGTCACCAGCCACACCGGCCGCACCACCACCGCGGCGGCCACCTACCTCGACGCCCAAGGCCGCCTCTTCATCGACACCCCCATTGGCATCGGCTTGGTGCACACCCTAGACATGCACTTGGCGGCAGATGAGGTGCAACGGGGGGTATGGGTGCCGCAGGACGTGGACTTTGCGGCGATGCCGGGGCGGTTTGGGTTTGTGCGGAGTCCGGTGGGGTTGCGCAGGGTTGCGTAGGGTCGCTTGACATGGTATGTCCATGGACATACCATGTACATTCCGATCCAGCATCCGGGAGCCCTTGTGCCAGCTGCCACCCAACGCATTGTTGTGCAAGCCACCACGCTGGACAAAAAGGCCATCACGGCCAAAGCCAAAAAGCTCGACATGCCCGTGTCTGAGTTGATGCGACGTGGCGCCTTTGCCTACGCACCCAACGAATCAGACGCTGAACTGGGGGCCCTGGCCGACGCGGCCAAGGGCGCTGCCGACCGTGCCGGCGCCGCCATTGATGACGCACTGGCCTTCATTGAAGCCAGCAACAAGCGCATCGCCGCCATGGAAACCAAGGCCGCCAAAGCAGCCCTCCGAAAGGCTGCCTGATGGGCGTCACCGAACGCGTATGGGGCGCGCTCACCTCCATGATCAAGCTGGAGGACAAAGTCAACCGGCAGTCCGAGGCGATGAAGGCGCAGCAGGTCAAACTTGAAGACCTGACAGCGAGGGTCATTCGTTTGGAGGCGCAGCTTGAATTGCTTGCGGGGGCTGCGATTATCAAGCGGCTCAAGGGCTAGTTAGGCGGCCCGGCGCTTATAGCGTGACAGCAACAAGCCCACCACCCAGAGCGAGCACACCTACTTGGGCGTGAAGTGCCGTCCTGCAAGAGCGCTCACGCCACCATGCATCGCAACTGTGTCGGCATCCAATAGGGCTGCGATGCCCCACCCCGTCACTTCAGCAGCGACAGCATGTAAGCCACAGCGCCCTTGATTTCGGCGTCGCTGGACGTGGCAGCGCCGCCGCGCGCGGGCATCGCGCCCTTGCCTTTGATCACTGACGCCGTCAGGCCGTCAACGCCGGCGCCGGTGCGGGCAGCCCAGGCGGCCTTGTCGCCAGGCTTGGGCGCGTTGGCAACGCCGGCCACATGGCAAGCAGCACAGATTTGGGTGTAGAGCGCAGGCGGTACTTCGGCCTTGGTGGCGGCTGGGGCCACGGCTGCCACGGCGGTGGTGGCTGCCGCAGCAACGGCCGCGACGGCGGTTGTTGCGGCTGGGGCAGCGGCAACGGCTGGCGCGGCTGCAGCGGCGTCAGCGGTCACGGCGGCCACAAACTTGGGCTCGTCAAACTTGGCACCCCCTTGGTTGGCCAAGTACGTCACCGCGCGGGCAATCTCAAAGTCACTGAAGTCACCACCGCCCTGGGCGCCCATGCTGCCTTTGCCTTTGAGTGACGACTGCACCAAGGCTTCGTAGCCTGTCTTGATGCGCGGGGCCCACGCGGCTGCGTCACCCAGCTTGGGCGCACCAGCGGCGCCGCTGGTGTGGCAGGCCACACACTGCGCGTCGTAAACCTGCTGGCCTGTTTTCATGGCGGTCACGTCGTTGGGGTCTTTAACCTCAACCCGGCCCACGGGCTGGATGCGGCGCGCCACGGCTTCGGGCTCAAGGCTTTGGCTGCCGGCGGCCGGGCGTTTGCCCGACGACACAAAATTGGCCAGCATGATGGCGGCGATGATGGGCACCAAAAACCCGGCGGCCACAGCCCACATCAACTGCTTGGGCGTCTTGATGGGCCCCTCATGCACTTCGTGCGCGTCATGCGCCGCGTGCGATTTGTCACCGTGGGGTTGATGCTGAGCGTTGCTCATGGGGGCGGGCCTTCAGGATTTGCTAAAACAAACGACGCTGCGCAACCGTCCAACTGACGCCGCACCGCGTGCGCCACAGGACCGACCAGCGCCCCCGTGCACAACTCTCAATTATAAGCAGCGCCCCCGTCCCTCGCCCCATCCTGCCTTTGAATGAGGGTGCGCTGCTACACTGAATGCCCACACCGACGCTTCTTCAGACAACTTCGCGCCCGTAGCTCAGTGGATAGAGTATTGGCCTCCGAAGCCAAGGGCCGCTGGTTCGATTCCAGCCGGGCGCACCAGCGAAGTTCTTGATCCGCGAGGGTTTTCTTCTTCGCGTTGGTTCAGACGCTGGCCGCCGCCCTTCTCCGTGGCCAAACGCAGCACAACGCAGGTAGCCACTCAAAGATGCGCGCCGCCGGTAGCCTGCAGATCCGCACCGGTGATGAAGCTGCCAGCATCCGAACACAACAGCAAGGCGGCGCCTGCCATTTCCTCGGGGGTGCCGGCGCGCCCCATGGGATTGGCGCCGCGCGCAATGGCCTCCCATTGCGCCGCATCGGCGCGGCGCCAGCTGTTGCGTGCAGTGGCTACCAAGCCGGGCGACAGGTTGTTGACAGTCACCCCATGGGGCGCCAGCTGGCGCGCGAGGTTGATGCCGATGTTGTGCTGTGCACATTTGAGCGCCGCGTAGATGGCCAGCTCCGGCTCGGGACGGGTCTGATTCACGCTGCCTATCGTCAGGATCCGGCCCCAGCCGCGCGATTGCATGCCCGGCACCACAGCCTGCAGCAGCTCCACGCTGGCGTCGAAATTGATACGTGTCTGGCGCTCGCGCTCGGCCACGCTGATGGCGCTGAAGGGTTCGCGCTGCTGCACCGACGCGCAGAGCACGAGCACGTCGACGCCGCCGAGCAATTGTTCGGCGGCGCGCACGGTCCGCGTGCCTTCGCCTGCGTTGGCAAAGTCGGCCTCGATCAGCCCGTGTCGAACGCCGCGCTCGGCGAGCAGCCGGGCCAGTTCCTGCGCCGCGCTGTCGTTTGCGAGCGCGCTGTCTGCCGAAGCCGCGTACTGGATTGCGAGCTCGGCACCGGCGTCGGCAAAGGCCAGCACGATGGCCCGCCCGATCGACATGCTGCCGCCGGTAACCAGGGCCCGCCGCCCGGCCATCGAGAAACGCCGCGCTAGGCGCTGCAGGGCGTCGCTCGTCAGGCCTTGAGGTTCCACGTCGCCGCCTCCCACACCGGCTTGCCACGGGTGTCGGACTTCAGGTCGTCGAAGACGGCGCGCGCGGGCACCGCACCGGTGGCCTGGTAGGCCGCGCGGGACACGTCGGCGCCCAGTGCAAACAGCTTCTTCGCCTCTTCGGGGTCGAGCGCCTTCTGGAAGATCGCCTTGGTGCTCGACAGGCCGACCAGGGTGCGCGCATCGCCTTCGGTGATCCACGACCAGCCGCGGCGCTTCCACAACACGTTGTTGATCCAGTCGCCTTGCGAGACTGGGTTGCCGGCCCAGTTGGGGGTGCCCACCTTGATGATCTCGCCGATGCCAGCCTTGGTCAGGGCGGCCACGGCGCGTTGGTTGGCGATCAGCAAGGCGGTCACAGCCTTCGGGTTGTTAGCCAGGAAATCACGGCGCGCCACCAACCAGATGCGATGCGGGTAGTAGGCCTCCGGTGCGAACGGGGTCTTGCTGAAAGTCGCAACGGTCTTGCCCGCGCCTTTGCCCTCCGGCCCCTCGTAGGCGGCGCCGGTCTTACCGTCGTTGCGCACGACCGTGATCATCAGACCGTCGCGCTCGGCGGTCGACGATGTGGGGTCAACGCCGACCACCGCGTCGATGCCAGGTTGGGCCCGTCCCAGTTCGGTCAATGCGTTCATGTTGCGCACGGTGATGCCCACCTCTTTGGGATCGTCAACGCCGAAATGCGCCTTGATCATGCGCACAAAGGTGAGATGCAGGTCCGAACCGACGATGGTCAGGACGGTCTTGCCCTTGAGGTCTCCCAGGTTGTGGATCGGCGAGTTGGGCGGTACCTGGAGCGGGAAAACGTTGCCGCCGCCGACCAGGGCGATGGGAACCACCGGGTCGGGCCCGGTGAGGGCGCGGATGCAGGGCGTGGAACCCAGGGCGCCAAATTGCAGTTGCCCCGCAGCAATGCCCTGCAGCATGCGCAGCAACACCGGGAACGACAGGTATTCGGCGTCGACGTCGCCGATGCCCAGTTCCTTGCAGGCCTGCTCCAGCAGTTTGTCCTGCTGCATCTTCAAAATCAGGGCGCCGGCTTCAGTGGCCAGGCCGACCCCCATCGTGAGCTTCAGCGCCTGTGCCATGGCCGGGCTGGCATGGAGCATCGGCAGCGCGGCCAGCGCAGACGTGGCGGCAATAAATTCGCGTCGATTGAATGCGTTCATGTGTGTCTCCAGAAAAAGTGACTTGCAACAAGGGATCAGTTGGTCTCTTCGGTGATGGCTTGCGCCGCCTCGTCGCGGATGAGGTTCCACACATGCGCCACCAGGTGCGCCATCTCTGGCGAGGCGCGCAGCCGCGCGCGCGGCCGCGGCAGGTCCACAGTCACGACCTCCTTGATGCGGCCGGGACGCCGTCCAAGCACCAGAATGCGGTCGGCCAGCAGTACAGCCTCGTCGATGCCGTGGGTCACGAACATCACGGTCGGGCGTTCCTTGCCGTCCTCGCCGTCGCCCCACAGGCGCAGCAATTCGTCCTGCAGGATGATGCGCGTCTGCAAGTCGACGGCTGCGAGCGGCTCGTCCATCAACCACATCTTGGGGTCGTTGGCGAGCATGCGCGCCAGTGCGCAGCGTTGGCGCATGCCGCCTGACAGCTCATGCGGATAGCGGTTCTCGAAGCCGCCCAGGCCGACCACCTGGATCAGCGCCTGCGCCTTGGCGCGGCGGCTGGCTGCATCAACGCCGCGCGCGAAGGGGCCGAACTCGATGTTGCCGGCCACGGTGCGCCAAGGGAACAGCGCGTAGTCCTGGAACATGACGCCGCGTTCCGGGCCAGGGCCGGTAACGCGCTGGCCTTCGAATTCAACCTGGCCACTGGTCGGTGCATTGAAGCCGGCGATCAACGAGAGCAAGGTGGATTTGCCGCAACCTGAGGGGCCGACGACGGTCAGGAACTCGCCGCGCTTGAATTCGAAGTCGACGCCGGCCAGGGCCTCGACGCGGTGGCCGTCACTGGCCGAGACATAGACCTTGCCGACGCCGGTCATTCTCACGATGGGGTGCATGGAGGGCTCCAGAAACGCGGTGGTCATTGCGGGCTCCAGGGCAACACTTTGGCTTGCAGTCGGCGCAGTCCGGCATCAATCAGGAAGCTGACTGCGCCGATCACCAGCATGTAGAACACCAGCGCATCGACGTCGCGCTTGACGTAAAGGGTCTCGACCATCAGTTGGCCGATACCAGCCACGCTGCGGCCCTGACCCGCGACCTTGATCCCGATCGCCAGTTCCGCCGCGATGATCGAGGCCCAGGCAAAGGCCAGCGCAATGCGCGCGCCGGTGAAGATCATCGGCATGCAACTCGGCAGCAAAACAGAGCGGAACATCACCCACGACCCCGCTCCCAGGGCGCGGGCGGCGGCAGTCAGGCGCCGGTCGACCAAGCGCGCGGCCTGGTTGGCATTGACGACGAAGGGGAACGTGGCCGCATAGGCGACCACGAACAGCGCGGCGTCGCCGCGTACGCCCAGCCAAAGGATCGCCATCGGAATCCAGGCGATAGGCGCGATCGAGCGCAGGGCGTCGAGCACCGGGCGCATGGCACGGTCGAAGGCCGGCAGGGTGCCAATCGCCAGGCCTAGTGGAATGCCGATCAGGCCGCCGACCGCAAAGCCGATCAGCACCCGCTTCAGACTCCCCGACATGGCCTCGACGATGACGCCGCTGGTGGTCAGATCGACGCCGCTGCGCAAAACCCCCGACGGCGGCGGAACCAGGCCCTGCGACTGCGTGACGCGTACCGCGATCTCCCAGGCCACCAGCAGCACCGTCAGCACCGACAGCGGCAGCAACCAGCGCACGCTCGTCGGTAAGGGTTCGGCCGATTTCAAGCTCATGATTGCGCCCCGGCAGGCATCCAGCGCCGCGTCAGGTACTGCACGAAGCGCAGCAAGCCGTCGGCCAGCCAGGCCGAGCACGCCGACGATCAGGATGCCGGCCATCACGTGGGCCATCTGGAAGAACTCCTGATACCACAGGATGCGCCAGCCGATGCCGGCGTCGCCGCCGACGATTTCGCCGGCCACAAGCGACATCCACGCCACCCCCAGCGACAGGCGCGCCCCGGCGATCACGGCGGGCACGCGCGGCCGGCAAAATTACATGCGTGACCACGATGCGCTGCGAGGCGCCGAGCGAGCGGGCGGCGCTGATCAGCTTGGGGTCAACGCGCCGGATGCCGGCCAGCGCACTGACGAACATGGGGAAGATCGAGGCATAGAAGATCAGGAAGATCGGCACCGCGCGGCCCACGCCGAACAGCAGGATGGCGAGTGGAATCCAGGCGATCGGCCCGATCGGGCGCAGGAACTCGGAAAAGGGGTCGATCAGCGCTTCCATCCAACGCGAGCTGGCAGCGAGCAGGGCCAGCAACAGGCCGACCAGAATGCCCAGGCAATAACCGACCCCGAGATGGAACAGGCTCGCCGCGATATCTTTGGGCAACTCGGTGTCGAGCATGCTGACGAAGGCCGCCCATACCGCAGAGGGCATCGGCACCAAGTTGCCGTTGTTGACACGCTGCCCGATCCATTGCCATAACAACAGGACGCACACGATGCCGAGCAGGGGCTCGAGCAGATGCTGCACTCGCTTGATCAGGCGTTTGTTCTGCATCAGGCTTCAGCCTGCGAACGCCGGTTCCGGCAAGCCCCGCACGCCCGGACGCAGGGCCAGCACGGCGCCGGCCAGTGGTTCGGCGGCAAGCGCCGCCGACGTCATGCGCTGCGATGCGCTGGTGATGAACAAGGTGTCCAGATTCGCGCCGCCAAAGGTGCACGAGGTTGGTTGCGAAACGGGCAGCTTTATCAGCCGGTCGAGCTTGCCATCGCGCGTGAAACGCGCGACGCAACCGCCGCCGTAGCGCGCGCTCCACAGGCAGCCTTCGCTGTCGACCGTGCTGCCGTCGGGCTTGCCGGGGGCCGCGCCGGCTTCGACCAGCGTGCGCCAGTCGCCGGGCTGGCCGGTGGCCGTGTCATAGGGCGCTACTTCGATGGCCCCCTTGGCGGTATCGACGAAAACCATCTGGTCGCCGTCGGGCGAGAACGCGATGCCGTTGGGAATGGTGACCTGGCTGCGCACCGTGCTCACGCGCAAATTAGCGTCGATACGGTACAGGCTACCGGCAGTCTGCACCCCGAAGTCCCACATGCTGCCGCACCACAGGCGTCCCTGGCGGTCGCACTTGGCCTCGTTGAGGCGGTTGTTCGGCCGGTCGCGCTCGAGCGTAAGCAGCGGCCGAAGCGAACCATCCCTGGGGTCTAGACAGTGGATGCTGGCCCGCAGCGCCACAGCCACGCGCCCGTCGTGCATCAGCACCACGGCGCCGGCCAGTTCGGGCATCGGCCAGGCGCTGATGGTGCCGCCGTGGCTGTCCCAACGCTTCACCGAGGGCGCGCGGATGTCGACCCACCACAGTTGCTGCGAACGCGCGCACCAGACGCCGGTCTCGGCCAGGATGTGGCCGGCCGGTGCCACGAGTTCAAAGGCCATGGATTCAAGTTCCATCAAGCCTCCCACACCCGCGGCGCGCGATCCGCGTGGCGCTGCAACAGCGCAGCGTCCAGGCACACACCCAGCCCCGCTGCCGACGGCAACATCGTTTGTCCGCCATGAGTGGTGGCGAATGGCGCGTTCACCAAGGCGTCGAACAAGGGGCTCTCGTCGAACTGCAGCTCGAGCATGTCGAAGGCTTCAGTTGTGGCCGCGAATTGAAGGCTGGCGGCGTGGCAGACCGGCCCGCTGGGGTTATGAGGGGAAATCTGCACCTTCAGTCGCGCACAAGCTTGCGCGATGCGCAGCATTTCTGCAATCCCACCGGCGTACTTGATGTCGGGCATCACGACGTCGTAGACGCCGGCCTCGCAATAGGGGCTGAACGCCTCCCAGCCGATGCTTTCTTCCAGGCCGGCTTGGCGCATGCCCAGCTCATTGGCCTGCTTGCGCAGTCGCAGCAGGGCCGGGATGTTGGCCTGCACTTCGGGCAGCGGGCACTCGATCCAGTACACACCGAGCGCGGCGGCTGCCGGGTTGAGTTGGCGTGCGGTGGCTTCGTCGAAACGCCAGTGGCAATCGACCATCAGGCGCGCTTCTCGCCCCACTGCGGCGCGTACGGCGGCGATGCGTTCGAGACCCGGCTGCATGGCCTTCGCGCCCTGACCTTGCTCACACAGCGCCGCATTAACTTCATCGAAGGGCGCCAGCTTGAAGGCGTTGAATCCGGCGGCCATCGCCACGCGGGCGCTGGAGGCAAAGCCGTCGGGCGTGCGGATCTCGGTCCGGCGGTTGATGTTGGCGTAGACCGGAATCTGCTGGCGCTTCGCGCCCAGCACGTTCGCCAACGACAGTTGCTTGCCTTGGGCATGCAGGTCCCACAAGCCCTGGTCGATCGCGCACACGATGCCGGCCTGCGCCAAGTCGGCAGGGCCATGGGTGGCCGCGAAATCGCCCGGCCGGTCGGGTGATGCAGCCAGCGCAATCGGCGCAAAACGCTCTGCAGCCGCCAGCAGCGCCTCCTCCCGACCGGTCAGCGTGGCCTCGCCGATGCCGACGCGGCCATCCGCCGTGCGCAATTCGACAAAAGTCCAGCATGTCTTGTGCGTGATACGCACACGGTGCAGCGCCATGCTGCGCAATCCACTGGTGGTCATCATGCAAGCTCCGCACGTCGGGCTGCGGTATTCACCACCCGAACGGCTCGGCGGCGCGAGCGCTCGTCGGCCGACTGCGCCTCGATGCGCGCCAACAGCTCGAGTTTGGCCTTGGTGGCATGCGCGCCCATGAGCAGGGCAGCGGCCTCCTGGTCGCGGGCGGCCAGTGCGTTGATCAAGTGCCCGTGGTCGTTGGCAACACCGGCGAAACGGTCGGGGCCGTAGCCATAGTTACGCCACAGAGCGGCTAACAGGACCCAATGCTTGTTGATGATCGGCAAGGCGTCGACATTGCCCGCGCAGCGATTTATCGCCTGGTGGAAACGGTGGTTTTCGGCGACCACGCCGGCATGGTCGCCGCTGGCGACATGCTGCTCCAGCAGCGCCTCAATGGCCCGCAGTTCGGCAATGTCGCGCGGCGCGCAGCGCGACGCCGCGCGACGAACCATCATGACCTCGAGGGCGGTGCGGATCTCAAACAGGTTCTCGACGAAGCTCGCGTCGATCGTGCGCACCCGCGCGCCGCGGTTGGGCTCGGTCACCACCAGGCCCTCGCCCTGCAACTCGCGAAGGGCTTCTCGCACTGGCATGTGGCTCACGCCGTAACGCGTCGCCAGGGCATCGATGGTGATGCGCTCACCGAATCGCAGCGCACCGCCAATGATGTCGTCGCGGATACGCAGGCCGATGTCGAGCTTATTGCTGGTCACTTGCTGCTCTGGATTAAGAGGCTTGCTCTTGGTTGGCAAATCTAACGGCGACAACCGAATGGGCCGGGAAAGTTCAGTCGAACTTTCCTCTCGCGAGTCGCTTGGCTTTCCATGTGCTCGTCCTCTTGGACCGGTCAAACCGGCGAAATGTCGTCAGTAACTCAGACAAAACCCACCGACTGAGGGGTGCAGCGACCGCGTTTGCCAAGGTGATGCTGGATTTCTGATGCTTTAGATCCTGCATTTGATCAAGCATACCGCAGACTAACGCATCGGACTGAACGAATACCCTAATATTTGATCAAACTTGGTCCGATCGCAGGCAGGAACGAGTGGAGGATTGCATCGCCTATGGCAGCCGATCCCCAGCCGGTGGAACCCCCCCCCCGCCATCTTCGCGGGGCAGGTCACGGTCGCGGTACCGGGTGGCAAGGGCGGCGTATGCAATCTCGAGTCATCAACCGTCGTGGTGTCCTGCGGGATGAGCCAATACAGCGCAAACGCTGGGATGGACTGATCGCACAGCCTGCCCTGCCGCGTCAATAACCGGTTTCAGGGCAGCGAAGGTGAATGGCCCTGTCAGCACCTCATCAGCGGATGCGACCGCAAGCCGTCGCGACACCTCGACACCCCAATCGTTGAGCACGGCATCTTGGACTATCGTGCTAGGCCGCTGGACATTCCAGCGCGGCTCGATTTGCGTAGAACTGCCGCTCTCACGTGTCAGGCGACACGTGACGCGCAAAGTGATTGATGTCTTCGGTACGCAAACCTCTAATGAGTAACTCGGTTCGCCAAAATTTACGTCCCGAGTTTCCTTCGAGCGGAAAGCACCTGGGATTCGTAGGCATCGGTCTTGGGCATCTGTTTCAACTTGGTTCGTGCAGCCGTCATGACCGCCCTTCGGTTTCCGAGGCTTGAGTAACCCCGACACGCCGCATCGGCACCACCCGTGCCGTCGCTGCTGTTTTGGGTCTTCGTTTAGATAGCCAAGCACACCCGAGCGCCGCCGCGTAGGGCACCGCTTGCAGCGCCAACACGGCAAGCCACGCGGCCCGGGCCGTGCTCAGCGGCGTTGGCAACAATGCCAACACCCCAAAGCATGCGCTCAGACCCAGCAGCATGGCCGCTTCTTCACGCACGCTACGCCATGCAGAACGGCGTACACCGTGCTGCTGCGAGCGCGGTTGGCCGCCCTGTCTCAAGGGCAATGGCCCCGGAGCGTCGACCGCGCCCCCCTCCACCGCAGGCCCTTTGCGCGTCACATCAAACGCCGCCCGTTGTTTCAAGAGCCCCGCAAACACCCCCCGCGCCACGCTGTGCGACAGCGACATGCCCGCCATGGCGGCGCCGGCAATGTCGGCGGGTCGGCAGGGCACGCGGCGGGCGTACAGCAGAGGCACCAGCAGCAACCGCACGCCAAAGAACACGGCCAGGGGCAAGACAAACACGGGCAGTGGCCAGTGGATCCACTGCGGCGCTAACAACAAACCCACGCTCCATAGCATGGCCGCCACGCTGAACACCAAGTGCATGGCGTCGCCCAACCACGGCAACCACCCCGCCACAAAGTGGTAGCGCTGCCAACCGTGCAGCGTGTCTTGTTGGGCGCCCGGCCACAGAAGGGCCTGAGCGTGTTTACGCAAGATCTGCACCGCACCCAGGGCCCAGCGGCGGCGCTGGCGCTGGTAGGCCGCAAAGTCACTGGGCACCAGGCCCGTGCCCAGCACCTGGTCCACATAAACCACCTTGCCACCTTGCTGCAAGAGGCGCAGCCCCAGCTCGGTGTCTTCGCAGATGCAGGCCTCGTCCCAACCGCCACCGCTGCGCAGCAGCGCAGCGCGCACCACGGTCATGGTGCCGTGTTGCACGATGGCGTTGCGCTCATGGCGGTGGTGCATGCCGATGCGAAAAAACCCGTCGTATTCCCAGTTCATCATGCGCCGCAAGGGGTGCGTGGCCCAGTCGCGGTGGGCTTGGGGCGACTGAATGGCCGCCACGTCGGGCGACTCGCCATGCCCCATCACGGCGCGCAGCCACTGGGGCTGCACCACGTAGTCGGCGTCCACCACGGCCACCCATTGCGCTTGGGGGTTGGTGTGGCGCAGGGCCTCGTTGAGGGCACCTGCCTTGAAGCCGGGCCAAGGCCCAAGCTGCAAAAAATGCACCAGCGGGCCATCACCGCGCTGCGCCCTTTGCGCCATCAATGCTTGGGCGTGGGCCTGAACGGGCAGCCAACACGCCGCGTCGGTGGTGTTGTTGTCCACCACGATTACTTCAAAGGCGGGCCAGTCCAGTGCCATCAGGCTGTTGAGGGTGGCGATCACCATGTTGGGTGGCTCGTTGCAGCAAGCCACATGGATACTCACGAAAGGCGGCTTGGTGCCTGGTGTGATGGCACGCGCTTGCGTTTGCTGGCGCAGGCTGCCGCGCCAAAACAGTTCGGCAAACTCAAACAGATGCGTCAAGACGATGGCGGCCATCAGCAGCAAAGCAGGCACCATCAGCGTCAGCCAAAGCGCCTCTTGCCAGCGAAGGTAGTTGTCCAGCGGCCGGGTGGCCATCATCACCGCCAGCGAAGCCACTGCCTGAAGACTGACCACAAACGCAAGGCGCCCCACCAATCGCATGCGCGCAAAGGTCAACAAAAAGGGCACAAGCAGCAGCAACCCCAACAGCGTGGCGCCCAGGGCCTGATGCGGCCAGTAGGGGTTGGTTTGAACCGGCCCTACAAAATCAAACTTGGGGTGCCGCGCGGCATTGAGCAAGCCCCAATGGGCCCCCACGGGCCCTTCGGTGGCCCGCTTCCATGGTTGATCCACGGCTTCCATCAAGTGGTAGTCAAGATTCAAGTTAGCAGCGCGCGCCAAGAACGCACGCACAAAGGCTGCTTGGCGGTCGGGGGTTGCATGCGCCACGCCCACGCTGGGCCCGCCGCTGGGCCAGCCAATCTCACCAATCACCACGGCCTTGCGCGGAAACCGGTCTTGCACTTGGCGGTAGCGCATCAGGGCGTCGTCCACCGCAGCCTCTACAGGCACGCCCTCCCAGTAGGGCAGCAGGTGCACGGTGATGAAGTCGACATGCCGGGCCAACTCGGGTTGCCCCAGCCACACGTGCCAAGGTTCAGCGGTGGACACGGGCACGTCCAGCGCAGCGCGCAACCGATCAAGCGTGGCATACAAGGCCTCGGGCGTGAGTTTTTGATGCAGTTGCGTCTCGTTGCCGGCAATCACGCGCTCGACGCTGCGGTGCTGGCGTGCTGCTTCAAGCGCGGCGGCGACTTCTTTGGCGTTGTTGTCCGGGCGCGTGTCCAGCCAAACGCCCAGCGACACCGCCAAACCCGCACGCTGCGCCAACGCTGGCAGGGCCGGAAATTCAAGCGCACTGTAGGTTCGTATGCGTTTGGTTAGCGTGGCCAGCAGCTTCAGATCGGCCGCCAAGGCCGTGTCGTTGGGAAACCGCTGCCCCAAGGGGCTGTCCCAGCGCTGAAAAGCGTTGTACGCAAGCCCCGCCACCTGCGGCGCGGCCTGGGCCGCCGCCAGCGGGGGGTTGAACGCGCGCCACACCAGCAAGTTGACCAACGCCACCACGGCGGCAATGAGCAAAGCCACGCCCAAGCGCTTTAGGGAGAGGCCGCCGCGCGGGGCCAACGCGGTGGGAGAATCAGGCGCACCATGTTGCTGCGTCATTTTGTTGTTGCCCCCAAGCATGCGCCAACATCGCGCATGGGGTGCACTGGCCCGTGCTGCTCAACCACGACTTGCTTGACCCAGCCCCGGTCGATCAAGTCTCGGCGCAGGCCCCCGCTCGATGGCAGGCAACCCGTGTGACGCACTCGCCCAAGCAGAACACCCGAGCCACGCGACGCACCCTGCCCCCCGCGGCGCTGCTGCTGTTGCTGCTGGCCGCGCTGCTTGCCGTCCTTGCTCACGCTTGGCAACGTGGCCGCCCCGTGGCACTGCCCGAGGTCGGCACGCAGCAACTGCCGTGCGTGTCTTACGCGCCCTTTCGGCGCGACGGCCACACACCTTTTGATGCCAACTTGCGCGTTACGCCCGCCCAAATCGAAGAAGACTTGCGCCTGCTTAAAACCTTGACGGGTTGTGTGCGCACCTACGGGTTGGATCACGGCTTGGACGCCGTGCCTACCATCGCTCGCCAGTTGGGGATGCGCGTGGTGCTGGGTGCATGGATCGGACGTGACACAGCAGCCAATCAACAGCAGCTCACGCGCGCACTGGCGCTGTGCCGCGAACACGCCGACGTGATTGACTTGTTGGTGGTGGGCAACGAGGTGCTGCTGCGCCGCGAGCTGACACCCGAAGCCCTTGCGGCGCTGTTGGCCCAAGCGCGGCAAGGCACCAAGGTGACCATCGCCTACGCTGATGTGTGGGAGTTTTGGCAGCGCCACGCCAGCGTGTTGCGCCCGCATGTGGACGTGGTGGCTGCCCACGTGTTGCCGTTTTGGGAAGACGAGCCTGTGGCCGTTGAAGATGCCGTGGCCCATGTGCGCAGCATCGCCACCCGGTTGGCCGCCAGCATGG
Organism: uncultured beta proteobacterium; assembly: GCA_963738575.1. Taxonomy (GTDB): domain Bacteria; phylum Pseudomonadota; class Gammaproteobacteria; order Burkholderiales; family Burkholderiaceae_C; genus CAVTWY01. The sequence goes on along the minus strand of CAVTWY010000004.1, from coordinate 479,558 downwards.
CGCCCACCCCGGTCTTTATCGCCGAAACAGGCTGGCCCTCTGAGGGGCGACAACGCGCGGGTGCGATACCTGGCACCTTGGCGCAGGCGCAGTTTGTGCGAGAGCTGCTGGCCAGCACCCAGGCCCAGCCGCTGCCCCTTCGCACCGGCCGTTTGCCGCCCTTCAACGTGATTGAAGGGTTTGATCAACCGTGGAAGCGCGCACTTGAAGGCGCCATGGGTGGCTACTGGGGCTTGTTCACCGCCGACGGGCAGCAACGGGTGATGTTGGCCGGCAAGGTGGTGGCTGACCCTGCTTGGTGGCATGCGTACGTTGGCGCTGCGATGGGTGCAGGTGTTGGCGTGCTGTGGGCGACGCTGGCACATGGGCAGCGTCGCTTGCGCCCTCGCGCTGGGTCCATGCTCTTGCTCGGCTGCGCCTTGCTGGGCGCCTTGGTGCCCCAACAATGGCAATGGCAACGGGTGTGGGGTCAAACGGCATGGGACGACGGCTTGGGCGCTGCGCTGCTGGCCGTGGCGCTGCTGGTTGGCCTGTTGACCACGTGGCGTCTGGCGGTTCGGTTTAATGTTAGCCAACATACCCCTGCACCCGATACCCGACCCGGCGTGGTGGACGCTTGGCGCGCTGGCACCCATGCCACGGTGGGCCAACCGGCTTGGCGATGGCTTGCGACGCTGCAGGCCGTGTTGCTGTTTGCTTGCGTCTGCATGGCCTTGGGCTTGTTGTTCGACGCACGCTACCGCCCCCTGACGTGGCCGTTGTTGGCTGCACCCGCGTGCTTGGCCCTGCTTCTGGCGGCCAGCGGCGAGCGCCTGAACCCTGCCGCGCATGAAGAACGCTTGCTGGCATGGTGCTTGGCCTTGGCTGCGCCCCTCCTGGTGTCCAGCGAGGGCTTGCAAAACAAGCAGGCGCTGGGCTTGGCAGCGTTGTGGCTGGCCTTGGCCGCTGCGACACTTTGGCGTCATGGTGCAGCCTCTAGCTTTACAGCGGTAGCGCGTGGGCGCGCCAACACCAAAGCCGCCAACACCACCGCCGGTGCTGCCAAACCGGCTGAATAAAGCACCATCCCCGCACTGCCCAATGCCATTGCCAACAGTGCGGCGACGCGCCAGCGTGTGGCCGTGGCCAACAGCGCCATTGCCAAAGCTGCCCACGCCAAACGGTGATTGATAAAGGCTTGCACTGTCACGCTTCGGGCCACGCACACCACATCTTGCCAAGGCGCTGCGTCGCAGCGCGCGGTCAGGTCAGCGGGCTCCACCCAGGCATGGCGAGCCGTGTGGGCCAAGGCAAGCGCCACCATCGCTGTGGCAATCGGGGCGCGAGCCGCGCGCCACCACGGCATCGATTGGGTGACCAAGGCTCGCTGCTTCATGGTGCTTTGCCGGCTGCATGCGTGGCGCGCTGGGCGCCAGTTGCCCCTGCAAACACGTCCAACATCATGCCCGTTAGGTCATGCAGCCCGCCCAGCGTGGGAGTGCGAGTCTCGAGTCCGGGCGCAAAGCCCATCGCCACAAACCGAGCCAGCAAGGCGGCGTCTCGCGTGACGAAGTGCACCGGCACGTCCCACGACACGCCCTCCCCCGTGACGTTGGCGGCTGGCTGATGATCGCCCACCAACACGTAAACCGCCTCGCGCGCCTCGGGCTGACGCAGCCAACTTCCCAGCCAGGTGTAGGTGTAGCTCACCGTTTTCATGTAATCCGAAAACATCTCCAACCACTGCGGCTTTGCCGCCCGCACCCGTGCCATGTCGGCTTCGTCGTATGGCTGCGGTGTCAACATGCGAGACCAGTCCGGCTGGTAGGGCGGCGCTGGGCTGAAAGGCAAGTGGTTGGTGATGGTGGGAAAGAACACAAAACGCGGCGGCTGATCGGGTGTGCGTGGGTGCGCTTGGTCCAACCACGCAGCGGTGTATTGGTCGGGCACCTCCCAAAACCCCATGGCGGGCCCTGGGTAGGCCATCTGGCGGCGGTCCACAAAAACGTCAAAGCCATAAAAGGCGCGCTCGGGCCAATCCCAACTCAGCGCAGAGTACAGGCCGTAGGTTTTGTAGCCTTGCTCGCGAAACAGTGAGATCAAGGTAGGCCGCTGCGTGGTCAACAGCACGTCGTGGCGCATCGGGTCGGTCAAGTCCAACCCCGACAACACACCCAGTTGAGCCAAATCCGAGCCCCCCGCAAAGGTGGGCGACTTGAAGAACCCGGTCGCCACCTTGCGGCCGCTCACCTCGATGTCGCCCAAAAACTGTTTGCGCGTGGTGGCCATGGCGGCTTGGGCGCGTGGGTCGTCGTACACCACGGCGCCCACCGATTCGAGCATGATGAGGTACACATCGCGCCCTTTCAGGGCTGACAGAATGCTCTCGGGTGGCTTGGCACGCGCCGCATCCAGCGCGACGGACGGCGGCAAAACGCGTGCCTGCTGCGCCTGCGAAACCGTGGCCGCCATCAGCTTGGCTTGGCGCCAGTAGGTGGGCACCACGGGCTTGGACACGAAGGGCCAAGTGGCCTGCACGCCTGCATGGTTGGCACAAACCAAAGCCACCGCAGCCGCAGTGAGTGCCCACACCCATCGATGCTTTTGAGCATAGGGCACCACGTCGCGGGCCACCACCTTGAGCGCAAGCCGCAGGCTGCCGAGCAAGAGCGCTACCGCCAGCACGATGACCAGCAACAACCCAGCACTCTGCCACCAGGCCAGGTCCTGCATCGTCACCCACAAAAAGCGCGGCAGTTGCATGCCGTCCCAGTAGACGTTGATGGGCCGACCAAACAGCGCTGGTGCCGTCACGTCGGCGTAGCGCCCCACCACGAGCAAGGCGTAGACCAACGCGAAGACGGTTAGCGCACCGCGTGGCAACTGTCGACGCCAGGCCACCAGCGCCAGCAGGGCCACCCACGTCCACACAAACTCGGGCGCGATGCGGGCGTCGGCCACCACCCCCGGCGTGGGCCACCAGGTGCTGAAGCTGAGCATGCCGTTGAGAAACACCAGCGCCACGAGGGCGCTCAGCACGCTGCGACTTGAGGAGCCCTGCTGCGGTTGGACGCCGCCGTCCGCCACTGCCGTCATGGCGCGGCGCCGACTCTTACGCCCGGCATGCTCGAGACGGCAGCCTTGGCAACGCCGCCTGCGGCGACCGCGTTGTTGATACAAGGTGCATGGGCATGGGCATGGGCAGGGCCATGGGCCTTGCCATTGATTGCGGCGCCCTTGGGTACCGTGTTTCGCAGTCGACCTGAAGCCAAATAGCCCATTCCAAACTGAGTGGGTGCCCACTCCCAATCTTCAATGTGGTCAACAATGCGGTCCCAAGGCGACGCCAGCTGCCCGGGTGTGCTGTTGTAGCCGTAGTTTTTGTAATAGACCCAGGGGTTGAGCGGCGCGAGCAAACCCTTGAAAAACTTGACTCCGGCGATCGACACCCGGGCCCCGGGCCGCCCACAGGCCACCAACTGGTTGATCGAAGCATGGCAACGCAAAACGTCGTGCGTGTAGTGAAACAGCAGCGCGTCCACGGGCTCGTGCAACGCCACGGCCTGGGCCGGGCACTCTTGAAGGTGCACGTTGCGCCAACCCGCCGCCGCCACGCGCTGATGGGCGAGCGCCAGCATGTCGGGGCTTTGGTCAAAACCGTGCACACGGCCAGCGTCACCCACCGCTTGGCGCAAGGCTTGCAAGCTCAGGCCGGTGCCACAGCCAACGTCCAACACCGACTGCCCCGGCTGCAGTTGCAGCGCCTCGATGGCGCGTTCGCGAATGGCCCACGTGGGGCCCACGGTGTGGTCGTAGCCGGGTGCGCGCTTGCGGTACTTGGCCACCGACAGTGCGTTGGCTTGGGGCTCACGGCTGGTGGGGGATGGGGGAGTGCTCATGCTTGAGTTTTCTTGTTGCCGTGAATCCATGCCCCTAAAGTCGAGCGCGAGCGCGACAGGTTACACGGCTGACCATCACCCTGAGGGGCGCGTGCCTACCGAGCACAACGCACGACAAGGCGCAAAATAGGACTTGTTGAGAACAAATTTTGGCCTGCGCAGACCCCTTCATATGAACCCTGCTTTGACCTTGACCCCGGCCCCCAGCCAGTACCGCGACCGCAAACGCTACGCATGGCTCTTTTCAGTGCTGGGGCCTGGCATTGCCGTGACGGGCCCTGTGGCCGATTACCTTGGCCACGCCAACGCCTTTTGGTACTGGTTACCCCTGCTCTTCTTTTACGTTCTGATACCCACACTGGATGCGTTGCTAGGCGAAGACCGCAGCAACCCGGTAGGGGCCAACGTGCCTGCGTTGGAGGCCGACAACTGGATCGCCACGGTACTTTCAACCGGGGCGGTGTTGGGCTTTGGCTTGAACGTCAGCCACGAGTTGGGCCACAAGAAGCACTGGCTGGCGCGCAAGGTGGCGCTCTTCAACACGGCACTCGGGGGCAAGCCGCTTGCATCAACTTTTTGCCCCGACGACGCGACGCGCTGATGCGGCGTCACGCGTTAAGTACTTCGCCCTGAGGTAGGTGCCCTATGCCGTTCAAGCCAAACTTTGCCCTCTCCCAACGGCTCGCTTGCATTGCCACGCTGCTTGCGTTCGTTGCGTGCACGTCCCCAGCGCCTGTTGCTCCACTGGCACCCAACCAAAACCTGCTCGTTCAGGGCATCCCCAGCATTCCGCAGTCGCTTGTTGAAAGGGTCGCGAAGTACACCGAGTTTCGGGGTCACGGCTTTGTGGATTGGCATCCAAAACAAGCGGCTATGTTGGTAACGCATCGACGAACAAGCGGCAGCACCGTGCAGCTGGCCCAGCTCTCTGCACCGTTGGCTGCGCCCGAATGGCTGACCGATTTTCCCGACCCGGTTTACGCGGCAAGCTACGAGCCTCGCGACGGGAAGTTCATCGTCTATGCGCGCAGCGAAGGCGGCAGCGAGGCCGATCAACTGTACCGATTGGACTTGGCCACCAAGGCCTCGGTGCTGCTAACTGATCCACGCGAAAAACACACCATGCACGACTGGACTCGGCGGTCGGGGCAGCTGTTGACGTCGTCGGTGCCACTTGACAAGACGGCAGCCGCGCGCACCCGAGCCAATGTGACCACACGGTTCGATTTGATCGACCCGCTCGACCCCAAGGGATCAAGAAAGCAAATTGCAGACCTGCCAGGTGGCGGTTGGTTCGGTGCCGTATTTTCCTTCGATGACCGCCGCGTGGCCCTGACTCAATACCTTTCGGCGGCCGAGTCAAACATTTGGGTGATCGACACGGAATCAAACTTGCCCACGCAGTTGCTGCCAACGCCTGGAAGCACCGAACGGGCCAGCCACTTTCCGGTTTCTTTTACGCCCGACGGAACAGGCCTGTATTTCATCAGTGACCGCGCCGGCGAGTTCCGCGAACTGATGCTTTACAGCTTCGAAACCCGAAGCATCGCGCGCTTGACGTCCGACGTTCCGTGGGACGTGGAAAACGCATCCCTCGGTGAGGATGGCAAAACGCTGGCCGTGCAACTCAACATTGATGGACGCAGTGAAGTCCGTTTGATCGACACGCATAGCAGACGCCCTCTGGCATCTTCTGTGTGGCCGCCTGGCAGTGCCAGCGACCCCACGTTCCATCGTCGCCGCAGCGACGTGGCTTTCGTGGTTGACGGTGCTCAAAGTGCCCGTCAAATCTACACCTTCGCGCCGCATTCGGGCCAAACCACGCAATGGACGCAAGCGGTTTCAGCGCCAGGCATCGACGCATCCCGTTTTGCCGCGCAAAGCATCGTTCGATGGCCCAGTTTTGACGGCCGGTCGATTTCGGGTTTGCTGACCATCCCGCCGCCTCGCTTCGTCGGAAAAAGACCCGTGGTGATCATGATCCACGGTGGCCCCGAGGCCCAGTCGACGATGCAGTTCATGGGTCGGTGGAACTATTTGGTTGAAGAAATGGGCGCGGCGCTGATTCAACCCAACGTGCGCGGCTCCAGTGGCTACGGCAAGGCGTTTTTAGCCCTGGACAACGGTCGGTTGCGCGAAAACTCCGTTAAAGATGTCAGCGCTTTGCTCGATTGGATCGCCAAGCAGCCCAACCTCGACGCGTCGCGCGTCGTTGTCACAGGCGGCAGCTACGGCGGCTACATGAGCCTCGCACTGGCCGCGGCAGAGAGTAGCCGCATTGCAGGAGCCATCGACGTGGTGGGCATTTCGGATTTCGTGACGTTCTTGGAAAACACCGAAAGCTACCGCCGAGACCTTCGCCGCGCCGAGTATGGCGACGAGCGCGACCCCGAGATGCGTGCCTTCTTGCGCGCCATCTCTCCGCTGGCCAATGCACAACGAATCAAAAAGCCGTTGTTCGTGGTGCAGGGGAAAAACGACCCCCGCGTGCCGTTCACCGAGGCCGAACAGATCGTTGCCAAAGTGCGAAGCTTTGGCACGCCCGTTTGGTACCTGCGTGCCGACAACGAAGGGCATGGGTTCTCACGCAAAGAAAACAGCGACTTTCAGTTTTATGCAACGATCCAGTTTTTGGAAATGACGCTGGGGTTGGGCGCTGCTGCGCGTTGAAGTTTGGTCGCAGGGCCCCGCCTCACCCTCTCTCCAATCAACCCCGCGCCACCACCGCCACACCGCGCGCGCTCAAGGCCAACTTGGCCGCATCCCCCACCTGCCAATCGCGCGCCACATCGGCCGACACCACAAAGATGTCACCCAGCGCTGTGTCCAGTGTCAACTCTTGCACGTTTCCCAAGTAAGCCTGCTTTTTGACGGTACCCGCCAAGCCTTCCGGGTCGGTACTGCTCGACAGCGACCAAGCCTCGGGGCGGATGGCCACTTTCACATCACCCTGCAGCGCCCCAGCAGCAGACGCCATCGGCAACACCAACGGCCCCAGACGCAAGCGCCCTTCGGGCTCTAGGTGGGCGTCAAACAGCATGGCCTCGCCCATGAAGCCGGCCACAAACTCGCTGCTGGGTTGCTCGTAAAGCTCACGCGGGGTGCCCGCCTGGGCAATCAGGCCCGCGTTCATCACCACGATTTGGTCACTTACCGCCAAGGCCTCGCTTTGGTCGTGCGTCACGTAGGCCACCGTCAACTTCAGGCGTTGCTGCAGCGACCGGATCTCTTCGCGCATGCTGCGCCGCAAGCGCGCGTCGAGGTTGGACAAAGGCTCGTCAAACAACATCACCGAGGGCTCGAGCACCAAGGCCCGCGCCACCGCCACGCGCTGCTGCTGGCCACCCGACAGCTCACTGGGCAGGCGCGCGTCAAAGCCGCTCAGGCCCACCGACGCCATGGCTTCATGCGCACGGCGCAGCGTCTCGTCTTTGCTCACACCTTGGGCCTGCAAGCCATAGCTCACGTTTTGCAGCACCGTCATGTGGGGAAAGAGCGCGTAACTCTGAAACACCATGCTGACGTTGCGATCCGCCGCGCCCAGCGTGGTGACGTCTTGCCCATCAATCAATATCTGGCCGGAGGTGGGCGCGTCCAGCCCTGCAATCATGCGCAGGGTGGTGGTCTTGCCACAACCCGAAGGCCCCAAGATGGTGGTGAGCGTGCCGCGCGGCACCACCAGGTTGATGCCCTTCACCACCAACGGCGACGACGCGCCGCCGTAGCGCTTGGTGACGTTGCGAAACTCAATCCCTGCGGTCATGGTATGTCCTTGGTTAGTGCGCAGCCGCCCGCCGGCCCAACTGCCGCTCACCCACCAGCCACTGAATCGCGGCCGTGGCCAGCGACATCAACACAATCAGCACGGTGCAATAGGCCAGCGCGACACCGTAGTCGCCGTTGCCCACCCGGCCAATGATGTAGGTGGTGGCCAGCTCGTTTTCCGCCGTCACCAAAAAGATCACCGCCGACACCGTGGTCATGCTGCGCACAAAGCTGTAGACCAGCGCGGCCACCAACGCCGGTTTGAGCAGAGGCAGCACCACGCGGCGCAAGGTGGTGGCGGTGCTGGCGCGCAGCATCGTGCTGGCTTCGTCCAGGCTCTTGTCCAATTGCTTGAAGCTCGCCGTGCCGGCACGCACCCCCACGGGCAGGTTTCTGAACACGTAGCAAAGCACGATGATCATGGCCGTGCCTGTCAGCTCAAACGGGGGCACGTTGAAAGCCAGGATGTAGCTCACCCCCAGCACCGTGCCTGGCACTGCAAACGCCAACAGGGCTGCGAACTCAAAGGCGCGTTGCCCGACAAACTGCGTGCGCGCAAGCAACCAACTGATGAGTATCCCCACCCCGGCGCACAGCGGCGCAGCGATGGCGGCCAGCTTGACGGTGGTGAAGAGTGAATTCCAAGCCGTGCCTGCCAGCACCAAACCATGCTCGCCCCACTGCCAATCAAAGGCCGTTTTGAAGTGGGCCATGGTGGGCGTGTAGTCGCGGCCCCAAGTCTGCACAAAACCACCGATGAAAGCGAAGGCGTACACCACCACCGTGAACAACAACCACGGGCCGGCAATGCCAAGACACCAGCGCTTGACGAGGGGCGGCAGCGGGGTGGGCAAGCCTGCATCCCCTTTGCCCGAGACGGTGGTGTAGTTGGACTTACCCAGCAGCTTTTGTTGAATCAAGAAAACCACCAACGCAAAGCCCGTCAAGATCAGTGCGAGCGACGCCGCGCGGCCTTGGTCGTACTGGGCCCCCACGATGGCAAAGAAGATCTCGGTGGACAACACGGCGTACTGCCCACCCACCACCACCGGGTTGCCAAAGTCGGCCATGCTTTCGATGAAGCCCACCAAAAACGCGTTGGCCAAGCCCGGCTTGAGCAGCGGCAGCGTGACGGTGCGAAACGTGGCCATCGGTGATGCGCGCAGCGTTTGCGCCGCCTCTTCCAAGCTGGGGCTGATGCCCTGCACCACGCCGCGCATGATCATGAAAGCGATGGGCGTGAAGGCAAACATTTGCGCCAGCCACACCCCAAACAGGCCGTAAAACCAACGCGAAGGTGTGATGCCAAAGGCCCACTCCAATGCCTGGTTAAAAAGCCCAGCGCGCCCAAACAACAGCACCAACCCCAAGCCCACCACAAACGGCGGTGTGATGATGGGCAGCAGCGCCAAAATGTTGAGCGGCTTGCTCAGGCGCTGGCTGCCCCGGGCGGCGACAAGCGCCAGCATCGTGCCCAGCACGGTGGTGCCCGCAGCGGTTAACAGCGCCAAGATGAGGGTGTTCCACGCCACGCCACAGCGCGTGCTGGAAACCACGCAGCCCAGCCCCCAAACACGCTCGTGCCCCAAGCGTGCCGCCAAGGCCGACCATGCCATGTTGCCGTCGTCGTCCAGCCATGCGCCGGCCAAACTCTTGAGCACCGGCAAGGCGACAAACAGCATCAACAGGGCGGCGCAAAACACCACCGCCGACGCCACAAACACATCACCCCGAAAGAACCCCAGCCGCGCCAAGCCCGCGCCCAGCAACATCAACAAAGCGCACAACACCACCATGGCGCCCAGCCCCATGCCGAACTGGCCTTGCGGCAGCTCACCCAGCGTGCGATTCAGCCCTTCGTAAGCCCAGCCGGTGGCGCCAATGGTGAAGCCGGCGCCCAAAAGCACCAGCAACCCAAGGCCCGCGCCTGCCACCAACAACCGCCCTTGCGCGCGCCCAGGTGGCAACCACCAAGCCAGCGTCAACAACACCAACACACATGGCACCACCCACAACCAGGGCCGCTGGTGCTGCAGCGCCTGCACCAGGCCACTGGCTGTTTCAGCACCCCCAAAAACACCGCCCATGGCTGCCCATTGGCCCATGTTCTGCGCCAGATACCAAGGTAGCAACACGAAAGCGGTTGCCGCAAGCAGCAACCAGCCCAGCAGCGCGCGTTGCGCGCGCTGGGTTTGGCGATGGGGGGGCGCCATCAACGTGGCAGCGAGTTGACGTCTTTCTCCCACTTGGAGATCAAGCGTCGGCGCTCGGCGCTGGCACCGTATTTGGCGTAGTCGTAGTCGATGAACTTGATTTTCTTGAAATCAGGCACGCGCGGGTCGACGGGCGTGCTTTTGTTGCTGGGCAACTGAAACTGCCTTGCTGCCGCGCCAAATTGCTGCGCTTGGGCCGACAGCGCCCACTCGTAAAACTTCTTGGCGTTGTCGGCATTGCGCGCGCCCTTGATGATCGACATCGAGCCAATCTCAGCACCGGTGCCGTCGCGCGGCGTGATGGTCTCGATGGGGAAGCCCTGCATTTTTTCGCCAGGGCCGTCGTGCACAAAACTGATCGAGATGGTGGTTTCGCCACGCGCTGCCGACTTGATCGGCCCCGTGCCCGAGCGCGTGTACTGGCTGATGTTCTTGTGCAGTGCCTTCATGTAGTCAAAGGCTTTGTCTTCGCCCATCAACTGCACCAGCGTGGCCACCATGGTGTAGGCCGTGCCACTGGACGCCGGGTTGGCCACTTGAATCTCGCCCTTGTAGCTCGGGTCTAGAAGGTCGGCCCAGGTTTGAGGCACCTTGAGTTTTTTCTTGGCGATCAGCTCGGTGTTGTAGCCAAAGCCCAGCGGGCCGCTGTAGATGCCCACCGTTTTGTACTTGCTCTGCACCGCTTGCTGTTGTGCCCAACCGTGGAGTTGCGGCAATGATGGCGACTTGTACTCCAGCGACAAGCCCTGCTCGGCCGCTTGCAAGTGCGGGTCGCCCGTGCCACCAAACCACACGTCGGTTTTGGGGTTGGCTTTTTCGGCGATCAACTGCGCCAGCGCCTCGCCTGAGCCCTTGAGCGACATGTTGACTTTCATGCCCGTGCTTTTGGAAAACACGGTTTGCAGCATGTTGCACCACTCGGCCTGCACCGAGCAAATCACGTTGAGCTGGCCGCTGTCTTGGGCGTTTGCAGTGAGAGGGACCAGCGCTGCAATGGCAACGGCGATGAAGTGTCGGCGCATGAGAATTTCCAAAACGTTGAATCGATTTGCCATGCTAGCCGCTCATTGCACATCGCGCGATGAGGCAAAACCTGTGGGGCGTGCAGCTAGCATTTCGGGAGAACCCTAGGTTCTTGCCCATGGCCAGCGCCAACAACCCCCTAACGCCCGCCGCTCACATCCATCACGGTGCCTGTGGCGTAAGACGCCGCATCGCTGAGCAACCACACAATCGCGGCGGCGATCTCGTCGGCCGTGCCCGCACGTTGCATGGGGATGAGCGACGCCGACGTGGTGACCACATCGGGTGCACCGCCGGATGCGTGGATCTCGGTGTCAATGATCCCCGGGCGCACCGCATTAACACGCACGCCTTCAGTCGCCACCTCGCGCGCCAAGCCAAGTGTGAAGGTGTCCACCGCCGCTTTGCTGGCGGCGTAGTCGGCGTACCAACCGGGCGAGCCCAACTTGGCGGCCACGCTCGACACGTTGACGATGGCGCCGCCTGCGCCCCCATGCGCCGTGCTCATGCGCTTGACGGCCTCGCGCGCACACACCATGGTGCCGATCACGTTGATGTTGAAGATGCGCTGCATGCGCGCCACCGTCATGGCATCCACCCGCATGCGCACGTCAACCACGCCCGCGTTGTTGACCAGACCGGCCAGGCGGAAGCCCGCTGCATCGACCGCCGCAAACATGGCCAGCACCTGCGCCTCGTCGGCCACGTCAGCCGCCAACACCAGGGCGCGTCGCCCAAGCGCCCTTACCTGCGCAGCCACGTGGTTGGCGGCCTCGGCGTTGCCTCGGTAGTTGACGCCGATGTCCCACCCGGCCCGCGCGCAGGCCAAGGCCGTCGCGGCGCCAATGCCCCGGCTGGCACCCGTGATCAGCACAAACCTTTGCACACTTGTCATCACTGCATGATAAAACCGCAACGCCCACGAACAAAAGGAGCAGCGCTTTGGCCAAAGATTTTGACGCGATGGAAGACAGCAACCGCTCTGGCAACCCGAGCATTCACGACGTGTCAGACCCACGTCGGCGCATCCTCCTCAAGGGTTCGATGACGATGGCCGCTGGTGCCCTACTCAGCCCCCTGGCCGCCTGTGGCGTGACACCCCTCGCGGCGCCTGCGCCGCTGCTGGGGTTCAAGCGCGTGCCCATGAGCAAGACGGACGCCATCGTCGTGCCCGAAGGCTACGTGGCGCAAGCCATTGCACCCTGGGGCGACCCCATCGGCGTGGCCGGCAACATGCCCGCCTGGAAGCCCGACGGCTCCAATTCAGCCGCCGATCAAAACGTTCAAATGGGCATGCACCACGACGGCATCGAGTTCTATGCGCTGGGTGCCGGTGAACAGGCAAACCGAAGTGGCTTGCTGGTGATGAACCACGAGTACACCGACGACGGGTTGCTGCACACCGACGGCCTCGCCACCTGGAGCGCCGAGAAGGTGCAAAAGGCCCAGGCTGCCCACGGCGTTTCGGTGATCGAAGTGGCCATGAAGGACGGGCGCTGGGACGTGGTTCGCCCGTCGCGCTTTGCCAAGCGCCACACCGCCGCCTCGCCCTTTGCAGTGCAAGGCCCAGCCGCCGGCCACGCCATGATGAAGACGGCGGCCGACCCCCAGGGCAAGCTGGTGCGGGGCACGCTCAACAACTGCGCCAGCAGCAAAACCCCTTGGGGCACCTACTTGTCGGGCGAAGAGAACTTCGCATTTTATTTTGATGCTGGCGATACCTTGTCACCGCACCAACAGCGTTATGGGTTGCGCAAAAAAGGCTTTTACCGCTGGCCCGAGCACGATGTGCGCTTTGACGCCTCGCTGCACCCCAATGAGCCCAACCGCTTTGGCTGGGTGGTCGAGATCGACCCGATGGACCCCACCGCCACGCCTGTCAAACGCACCGCCATGGGCCGCGCGGCACACGAAGGCGCTTGGGTGGCCACCACGCGCGATGGGCGCGCCGTGGTTTACAGCGGCGAAGACGCGCGCTTTGAATACATCTACAAGTTTGTCAGCCGCGACCGCATCGCCGCAGCCTCACCCGGGGTGACGCAGGCCCAGGCCAACCGCAACCTGCTGGATCACGGCACCTTGTACGTGGCGCGGTTTGGCAGCGACGGGCGTGGCCAATGGCTGCCGCTGGTGGCGGGCACCGGCCCCCTCACCGTTGCGCAGGGTTTTGCCGATCAAGGCGAGGTGGTGATCAAGTCGCGCCAAGCCAGCGACGCCCTGGGCGGCACCAAGATGGACCGCCCCGAGTGGCTGGCCATCGACCCCAAAACCCAAGAGGTCTATTGCACGCTCACCAACAACAGCGCGCGTGGTGCGCCGAACCAGCCCGGCGTGGACGCCGCGAACCCGCGCGCCAACAACAACATGGGGCACATCATTCGCTGGAAAGAAGACGGTGACTTTGACGCGACCACGTTTGCTTGGAACCACTTGGTGCTGGCGGGTGACCCTGCCAACCCCAGGGCCGAAGCCAAAGGCAACATTCAAGGCGACATTTTTGGTTGCGCCGACGGCATCGCCTTTGACACCCGGGGGGTGCTGTGGATTCAAACCGATGCCCACGCCACGCAGATGGGCAAAGGCGAACTGGCCAACCTACCCAACAACCAGATGCTGGCGTGTGACCCCCGAACCAAAGAGGTTCGACGCTTCCTGACAGCCCCCGTCAACTGCGAGGTGACGGGCGTGACTTTCACGGCCGACAACCGCTCGATGTTCATCAACATCCAGCACCCAGGCGAGACCCCGAGCGACCGCTCCGACCCCAAACAACCTGACAAGTACTCCAACTGGCCCAGTGGCCAAGCGGGCGCGCGGCCACGGTCAGCCACCGTTTGGATTCGGCGCCGCGATGGCGGGGTGGTCGGCACCTAACCGTGCCACAACGCGAAAGCTCAGGCCTGATGCGTTGGTGCAAGCGCCACGCCGCGGCGCTTTACTTTGCGACGGGCATCGCAAAGTCAGCGCCCTTGCCGATCGATTGCGGCCAACGCTGCATCACGCTCTTTTGCTTGGTGTAAAAACGCACGCCTTCGTCGCCGTAGGCGTGCATGTCGCCAAACAGGCTCTTCTTCCAGCCCCCAAAACCGTGCCAAGCCATCGGCACCGGGATGGGCACATTGATGCCCACCATGCCGGCCTGCACGCGCCGCGCAAACTCGCGCGCTGTGCCGCCGTCGCTGGTAAAACACGCCACGCCATTGCCGTACGCATGGGCGTTGACCAACGCCAAAGCTTCACCCGCGTCTTTCACGCGCACGCACACCAGCACCGGGCCAAAAATCTCTTCTTGATAGATGCGCATCGATGGCTGCACGTGGTCAAACAGCGAGCCGCCGACAAAAAAGCCCCCCTCGTGCCCCGGCACGCGCACGCCGCGTCCGTCCACCACCAGTTTGGCGCCCTCTTCCACCCCCACATCCACGTAGCCGTTGATTCGCGCTTGCGCCTGTGCAGTGATCACCGGGCCCATCTCGACATCACTCACCATGCCGTTGCCGATCTTCAAGGCGCGCGTGCGTGCTGCCAGCATGGGCACGATCTTGTCACCCACGTCGCCCACCAACACCGCCACCGAAATGGCCATGCAGCGCTCGCCAGCCGAGCCGTAGGCGCTGCCAACAAGTGCGTCCACAGCCTGCTCTAGATCAGCATCGGGCATCACCACCATGTGGTTTTTGGCGCCACCCAGCGCCTGCACGCGTTTGCCGTGTTGCGCACCCGTTTGGTAGATGTACTGCGCGATGGGCGTTGACCCGACAAAGCTCAAGGCCCGCACGTCAGGGTGCTCTAACAAGGCATCCACTGCCACTTTGTCGCCTTGCACGACGTTGAAAACGCCAGGGGGCAAGCCGGCTTGGTGCAACAGCTCCGCCATGAAGATCGCCGCCGAAGGGTCGCGCTCGCTGGGCTTCAAGATGAAGGCATTACCGCAGGCCAGTGCCACGGGGAACATCCAGCAAGGCACCATGCACGGAAAGTTGAAGGGCGTGATGCCTGCCACCACGCCCAGCGGCTGGCGCAGCGTCCAGTTGTCGATGCCGGTTGAAGCTTGGTCGCTGAAGTCACCGGTCAACAGCGAGGGTGCTGCACAAGCAAACTCCACCACGTCGATGCCCCGCGTGACCTCGCCCTGGGCGTCGCTGAACACCTTGCCGTGTTCGGCCGTGATCATGGCCGCAAGGGTGTCACGGTGTTGGTTCATCAGCGCCAAAAAGGCATGCATCACGCGGGCGCGGCGCACCGGCGGCGTCTCTCCCCACGCGGGTTGGGCTGCCTGGGCGCTGGCCACCGCGCGGGTCACGTCGGGCGTGCTGGCCAGTGCCACCCGACGCGCCACATGCCCCGTGGCAGGGTTGAAGACATCCTGGGCGCGCCCGCCTGTGCCAGGTACGTGCTGGCCATCGATCCAATGGCCCACCAAGCCGGTGGCAACAAATGCTTCTTGCGCGCCCATGTTTGTCTCCTGTTTTGCAGGCACCATTGTCACGCCAGACACTTTTGTGCCGCCAAAGCAAAAAGCGAACGGGCATGAAAAAGCCCACCCCGAAGGGTGGGCTGAAAGTCCTCCGAGAGGACGTCGTTGGGACCGTTCGCTGCGCCCTTGGGCAACAGCACATTCGTAACTGTAGGCGTCACCTTCCCGGCACGCACCCCCTAAACGAGGGGTGTCGTGCTTGTTGCACCACAAATCCCCATGAATCCAAAAATTCCATTCAGTGACAAAGACTTAGAGACGCTCGAAGAGAGTCTCCAATTGTTACAAGACCCATTCGATCCGCTGGATGTCAGCGCCATTGACGGTTACTTGGTGGGGGTGTTGTTGCAACCAGATGCCATTCCACCCGCCGATTGGTGGCCCCCCATCGTCGACCCCGAGGAAAAAGCGCAGGCCTTGATGGGCACCCCTGCGGTCGCCAAGCTGCTCGCTTTGGTACAACGGCGCTACGACGAGCTCAACCGCGCCATCCGCGCCAGAACCTGGTTTGACCCGTGGGTTTTTGAGATTGACGACGGCGACGCCACCATCGGTGACAGCGCTTTACCGTGGGTTGCTGGATTTGCCATGGCGATGGATTTGTTTCCAGCGCTCATGGCTTTGGAGCCCAAACAAACGCTAGAACCCCTGGCGCTGATCTACGCCCACTTTGACAGCGACGATCTAGAAGACGCTGATGAGCTGAAGGACGCAATTGCCGAGCTGGAGCCCGCGTCCACCCTGACGGAAGCCGTCGAAGACTTGGTGTCAGCCACGCTCATGCTGGCCGATGTGACCCGTCCCCCACCGCCATCGGCGGTGCAAGGCGCCAAACCGGCGCGAGGTGGCGGCCGCGCCCAGCAACCAAGGTTCTCACGCCCCCGAAGATGATGCGCGCTTCGGCTGCGCTTGGAGCCTGCAGCAGCGGGCGGCCGGGATCAGGGGTTGCGCGACAGTGACCACAGCAGGCCACTGGGCACATCGGGCTGCAAGAGCCACAGCGCGCTGGCAAAAGCCACAGCAACCGTGGTCCATGTTGTTAAGTTGTTAACCCATGATCGACGCATAGCAAGAGGGGGGTGGTGTTATCGCGTAGAACAACGCGGCAGTGTGCACCGCAACAAGAGCTTGTGCGTTAGCCGCATAGCAACAAAGCGCAACGAAAGCCAGCGTTTGTGTGAACTCTGTCTCACCCGCCACGTGGGTAGGGTGATGCAAAACAAGTGGTTACGCCTGACACTCTGATGCAACGGTGCAACCCTTCAAAAAGCACCCTGTTGGGGATCCAAACCATGCCGAACAAACCGCACCAAACCACGCCGTTTCGCCGCCCTTCAAGTGCTTGGGTCACCGAGGCGATGCACGACCCTGCGGACATGGGGACCGAATACGGTCTTGAAATGCGACTCGAAGGTTTTGCGCCCGCAAGCGCAAGCGGTGACGAGCGCACCAAGCCTTCCATCGGCGATCCCGGCCCGCAAAGCTAGGTTTTAGTTCTGGTGCGGCTGAACCCATCAGCCGCCAGCGGGCCGACGTCAGCGCACCAACAGCACGGGCACTTTGCACTGCGCCAGCACCTGGGTGGCGACTGAGCCCAACACCACATTGCCCACGGCGCTGTAGCCGTGCGAGCCCATCACCACCAAGTCAAAACCGCCGTGTGTCGCGGTGTTTGCAATCTCTTCCGCCGGCAGTCCCACCTTGGGCAGGTACACCGGCTTGATGCCGTGGCTTTCAAACACCGGACGCAAGGGCTTGAGCACGCTTTCGGACTCGTCACGGTAGTACTCGTCCAGCGTCACCTTGCTGATCGCCGAAGCCGCACGCGGCAGCAACCGGTTCACCACCGTGATGACGGTGTACGCATGCTCGGGGCTGAGCCAAGCGGCGTGAGCCGCCAGGTACTGGACCATCCGCGACGTGAAAGGGCTTCCATCGGCGGCGACTAGGATGTTCATGCAGGGCTCTTGGGTTGATTGCAACGATGGTTGAAGGATAGCCACGATTGGCGGTGACAACCAGCCCGAGCGGCAAGTGAATCAAAATCCCTTTTGACGCGCCTCAAACGCGGATCAGCTTAAGCGCGTCGTAGCCGTCCACTTCGCCTTTGGCCGCCAGTCCACGCGCTTGCGACACCACGCGCGCCGGCTTTTTTGGCGTCGGCGAGGGCACCGTGTAATCGTGTCGGCAATGCACATGGCCATGCAGCCACACGTCGACCATGGCAATCAGCGCATCGTCCGCATTGCAAAAGCAGGCCGTGCTGAGCTGTGCACCGTAGCGCGGGTCGCCGCTGCGAAGGCTTGGCGCAAAGTGGGTGATGACCACTGTTGAATCCCATGTTTCATCTGAGTGTGTGCGCTTACTTAATTCATCATAGAGCCATTGCCGAGCAATCAAACCTTGCGCCCGAACCGCATCAGCGTCAAACACGCGACCCTCTAGCGTGGCCCTCATGACTCTTTGAAAGTACGCACCCACTTTTATGCAACGCGCCTGCTGCGCTGGACCAAACAGTTCGAAGTCGCTCCAACGCGTGGCGCCCAGGAAGCGGACGGCTCGACCATCTTGGCCATGCAAGATGATCGACTGCTGCTCTAACAACGTCAGCCCATAGCCCTCGCAAAGGGTCTTGAAAGCAGGGCGCGCATGGTTCAACTCGCGCCCGTCAAACTCATGGTTGCCAGCCACCACCAACACCGGCACGGGCCAACCTTTGAATTGTCGGTAGGCTGCCCAAGTTGAATCGATGTCGCCTGCCAGCACCAACAACTCGGCGCCCGGCGCCGGCTGCGGGTCAAAGGTTTCGGTTTCGAGGTGCAGGTCCGACAGCAGTTGAATCAGCATCAGCGTCCCAAAAAGAAGCATGCCGCGGTTTGAGGCCGCGGCATGGTGGGGGCGTGCCGACTTTGCGGCAGCTTGCCTCTCAACGCATTATGCGACTGCCTTTTCAAGCCGCTGCTTCACCGCCTTGAACTCGACGGGCAAGTGGTGCGCCAACTGACCAAACAGTTCGTCGTGCAGCTTCAACTCTTGCTGCCAAGCCGATTTGTCGACGCCAATGACGCTGGCAAACTGCTCGCGCGAGAAGTCCAGCCCCTTCCATTGCAAGTCGTCGTAGTTGGGGCTCAGGCCAAAGGCGTTTTCGCTGGCGCCGCCTTGGCCTTCAACGCGTTGCAACACCCACGCCAGAACACGCATGTTTTCGCCGTAACCCGGCCAAACAAACTTGCCGTCAGCGCCCTTGCGGAACCAGTTGACGCAAAAGATACCGGGCAGCTTGGCACCGGTAGCTTCAAGCTTCTTGCCCATTGCCAGCCAGTGCTGAAAGTAGTCGCTCATGTTGTAGCCGGCAAAAGGCAGCATGGCAAACGGGTCGCGGCGCACCAAGCCCTGAGCGCCTGCAGCGGCAGCGGTGGTCTCTGAACCCATCGTGGCAGCCATGTACACGCCGTCCACCCAATTGCGAGCCTGCGTCACCAGTGGCACCGTGGTTGACCGGCGGCCGCCGAAGATGAAGGCGTCGATGGCCACACCAGCGGGGTTGTCCCACTCGGGGTCAAGCACGGGGTTGTTGGTGGCGGCCACCGTGAAGCGGGCGTTGGGGTGCGCTGCCGGTTTGAGTTTGCCGTTTTCGCCTTGGGCTTTGGCCGATTCGGGCGTCCAATCCTTGCCTGTCCAGTCGATCAAGTGCTTGGGCAGGGTGTCGGTCATGCCTTCCCACCACACGTCACCATCGTCGGTCAGGGCCACGTTGGTGAAGATCACATCGCGGTCGAGCGACGCCATGCAATTCGGGTTGGTCGAGTTGTTGGTGCCCGGTGCCACGCCAAAGTAGCCGGCCTCGGGGTTGATGGCGTACAAGCGCCCATCGGTGCCGGGCTTGATCCAGGCGATGTCGTCACCAATGGTCGTGACCTTCCAGCCGTCAAAACCAGCAGGGGGGATCAACATCGCAAAGTTGGTTTTGCCGCAGGCACTGGGGAAGGCGGCGGCCACGTGACGCTTCACCCCTTGGGGGCTTTCAACGCCCAAAATCAGCATGTGCTCGGCAAGCCAGCCTTGGTCGCGGCCCATCGTCGAAGCAATGCGCAAGGCAAAGCATTTTTTGCCCAGCAGCGCGTTGCCGCCGTAGCCCGAGCCGTAGCTCCAGATCTCGCGCGTCTCGGGGTAGTGAACGATGTACTTGGTCTTGTTGCAGGGCCAGGCCGAGTCCTTTTGGCCGGGTTCGAGCGGGGCGCCGACGGTGTGCATGGCGGGCACAAAGTCGCCGTCGTTGCCAAGCACGTCGAGCGCGCCTTTGCCCATGCGTGTCATCAAGCGCATGTTCACAGCGACATAGGGGCTGTCTGACAGCTCAACGCCAATGTGCGCAATGGGTGAGCCCAGCGGCCCCATCGAAAACGGCACCACGTACATGGTGCGGCCGCGCATCGAACCTTTGAACAACGCGTTTTTGCCGGTCTGCAGCAGTTCGCGCATCTCGGCTGGGGCCATCCAGTTGTTGGTGGGGCCGGCATCGTCTTTTTTGGCGCTGCAAATGAAGGTGCGGTCTTCCACGCGCGCCACGTCGGAGGGGTCGCTCCAGGCCAAGTAGCTACCCGGCCGCTTGGCGGGGTTCAGGGGCTTGAAAGTGCCGCCGTCCACCAGCAGCTTGCACAGTCGGTCGTACTCGGCTTGGCTGCCGTCACACCAATGAACGTCTTTGGCCTCGGTCAGGGCCGCCATTTTGGCAACCCAGTCGGTCAAACGGGTGTGGGTAACGTAAGCGGGGACGTTCAATCGAACGCCTTCCATCACGGGACGGTTCATGGGAAAAGCTCCAGGCAAGTCAAAAGGTATTCGGGGGGAGGGCGCTACCGTTCACACGGGGTGTCTGCTTGATCAACGGTGCCTGCCTCCGGGGTTTGATCGGCTCAGGGCGCGCGGATCGCGGGCGCTTCGAGGCGACGCAGTGATTGAGTACTCTGCAGTGGATTGTGCGAAAGTGTAGTGAGGTCGGCATCCCTGCAACACGGGGTTGCAGCGGCAATCCTGCACGGATTTGGGCGCCAACACCAGCCCCCACTGCCGGCCATTGCCGCTGGCGGGCTCGGTTGTCGCTTTGCTGCGGCGATGGACCTGTAGTTTGGTTTCATCCATGCCAACACGTCGGCCGCCGTTTAAAGTCCCCCCATGCTTGCTTACCGCCACGCTTTTCACGCCGGCAACCACGGCGATGTGCTCAAACACACCGTACTCGTGGCTGTCCTGCGCCACATGGTTCAAAAAGACGTGCCAATGACGTTGGTTGACACCCACGCGGGCGCCGGCGGCTACGCCCTGGACGGCACCTACGCCCAAAAGACCGGTGAACACCAAAAGGGCATCACCGCGCTTTTGGCAACGGCAGACCCGCCTCCGCCTTTGTTGTTTGACTACATTCAGCTGGTTCAAACCTTCAACGGTGGCAATGCCATCACGCAGTACCCTGGTTCCCCCGCCTTGGCGTTGATGTTGTTGCGCGCCGACGATCCGATGCGGCTGTACGAGCTGCACCCAACCGACGAGCGGATTTTGCGCAGCTTCGTCGGCAAGCGCATGCAAACCAACATCCACTTGGCCGACGGGTTTGCCGGGTACACACGCGATTTACCGCCTGCGTCCCGGCGCGGCCTGGTGCTGATCGACCCGTCGTATGAGATGAAGGCCGACTACGCCAAGACACTGACGGCCCTGCGCGAAGGCGTGCGCCGGTTTGCCACGGGCACATTCATCGTTTGGTACCCCCAAATTCAGACCGTGGAATCAACCCAGCTACCCAAACGCCTGATGACCGCCGCCGGGGCTGCGTCCAACGGCTGGCTGCACGCAAGCCTCACGGTGGCGCGTGCCGCGCCAGGTGGCTTTGGCATGACGGGCAGTGGTGTGCTGGTGGTGAACCCGCCATTCACACTGGCCGCGCAGCTGCGCGAGACCCTGCCTTGGTTGGCCAAGCACCTCAGCGGTGACGGGCAAGGCAAATTTGTGGTGCAAGAAGGCCGCCCTGCCAAACCCACCCCCAAAACCTAACCATGCAATCCTTGATGCGTCATGCGGTGCTGGTGCGCATGGTGCCGTTTGTGCTCTTCATGCTGTTGCTGGCGCTGCGTGGGCAGGTGGGCGATGGCATGGCAGGGCTGGATGCGCGCTGGCTCTATGGCGTGCAAGTGGCTGTGGTGGCCGCAGCCCTGGTCTGGGGTTGGCGATCGTATGGCGAGTTATCCAAACAACTGAGGCCCACCGCCAGTGAGTGGGCCATTGCCGTGGCCGTGGGGCTGTTGGTGTTTGTGGCGTGGATCAACCTCGACGCCCCCTGGATGATGCTCGGCCAGGCATCCGCCACCTTCGTGCCCACCAACGCAGTGGGTGCGCTGGATTGGCCTCTGATCACCGTGCGCGTGATCGGGGCGGTGCTGGTGGTGCCACTGATGGAAGAGCTGTTCTGGCGCTCGTTTTTGATGCGCTGGGTGGATGACGCGCAGTTTGAGCGGGTGGCCCCATCAAGCGTGACCGCCAAAGCCATCGTGCTGTCGACGTTTGCCTTTGTGCTGGTGCACACACAGTGGCTGGCAGCCGCCTTGGCAGGCCTGGCTTACGCGTGGCTGTACCGCCGCAGTGGCAAGCTGTGGCTGGCCATCATCGCGCATGCGGTCACCAACGCCGCCTTGGCCATTTGGGTGCTGCGCACGAGTCAGTGGCAGTTCTGGTAGCTCACCCTGCGCACAGAGCCCACGCTCAGTCAACGCCTCGCGCCCGGTCGGCCGCAAAGGTGCCCCGCCATCGCTCAAAGCCCCCTTCGTCAAGCGCCTGCCGCACCTCGCGCATCAAGTTAACGTAGTAGTGCAGATTGTGGATACTGGCCAGCATCGGCCCCAGCATCTCGCCGCAACGCTCCAGGTGGTGCAGGTACGCGCGTGAGAATCCCCCAGCGGACGTGCCGTCGCTGCGCGGCGTGCCGCAGCAGGCGTAGCAGGTGCAGGTCGGATCCAGCGGGCGCTGGTCTTGCCGGTGTTTGGCGTTGCGAATCTTCAGATCACCAAAGCGCGTAAACAAATGGCCGTTGCGCGCGTTGCGCGTGGGCATCACGCAGTCGAACATGTCCACGCCGCAGGCCACGCCGGCCACCAAGTCTTCGGGCGTGCCCACGCCCATCAGGTACCGCGGCTTGTGGGCGGGCAGGCGATGAGGGGTGTGCGCCATGATGCGCAGCATTTCTTCTTTGGGCTCACCCACGCTCACGCCACCGATGGCGTAGCCTGGAAGATTCAAGTCCACCAACGCGGCCAGCGAAGCCTCGCGCAGCGACTCAAACATGCCGCCCTGGACGATGCCAAACAGGGCGTTGGGGTTTTCAAGCCGCGCAAACTCGGCTTGGCTGCGCGCGGCCCAGCGCAGGCTTAGCGCCATCGAGCTTTGGGCCTCGGCCTCGGTGGTGATGTGCCCCTGGGTGTCGTAAGGCGTGCATTCGTCAAACTGCATCACGATGTCTGAGTTGAGCACCGTTTGAATCTGCATGCTCACCTCGGGCGTGAGAAAGAGCTTGTCGCCGTTCACGGGCGACGCGAAGCGAACCCCTTCTTCAGAGATCTTGCGCATCTCGCCCAGCGACCACACCTGAAACCCACCCGAGTCGGTCAGGATGGGGCGCGTCCAGGCTTCAAAGGCATGCAGCCCACCAAAACTTTTGAGCACATCCTGCCCAGGCCGCATCCACAAATGAAAGGTGTTGCCCAAAATGATTTCGGCGCCCATGGTCTCGAGGTCACGCGGCATCACACCCTTGACGGTGCCGTAGGTGCCCACGGGCATGAACACCGGCGTTTGCACCACGCCATGGTTGAGTGTCAGGCGCGCGCGGCGGGCCAACCCCTCGGTTTTAAGGACTTCAAACGACAGCATGGTGTCATTGTCTCAGCCGCACGGTATCGCGCCATGAGACTTTGCAAGCAGGCCTCAAGAGCTAACCAAAACTCGACGCAAGATGGCTTCACCTTCATGTGGAGGTGCTGCTGATGGAGTCATTTGCAAATGAGCTTTGTTGTGAGTTCTGGCTTTGCCACCCTGGCTGGTTCGATCTTGCTGGCCGACTTGGTGTCGGGTACCGTGCACTGGGCAGAGGACACCTACGCCCGCTTCAAGCCACAACGGAAAGTTCGTTTGCTGAACGTGATTGCCCGCGACAACGCTATGCACCACCGCCGCCCGCGCGACTTTTTGAAGCGCACCTGGTGGCAAAGCTCGTGGGATTTGCTGGCCATTGGCGCCGTCATTCTGGCGGCGGCTTACGCCTTGGGCCACTTGAGCTGGGCCGTGGTGCTGTTTGTGGTGCTGTCGATCAACGCCAACCAAATGCACAAGTGGTCGCACCGCAATCCGCGCGAAAACCCCAAGCTCGTCACAACCTTGCAGCGTTTGCACGTGCTGCAAAGCCCCCGCCACCATGGCAAACACCACGGCGGTGAGCGCAACTCGCACTATTGCGTGGTGACCAACTTTTTGAACCCGTTGCTGGAAGAAGTTAATTTCTGGCGCCGCATGGAGCGCGTGGTGGCACGGGTGTCGGGCCGCCCGACGCCGACGGGCCAGTGACGCTTGGCCGCCAGGCGCTTACGTCCGGCGGCCAAGCCACATGGCATCGCCATAACTAAAAAAGCGGTAGCGTTGTGCAACGGCGTGTCGGTAAAGGGTTTGAATGGGCTCTTGGCCTGCAAACGCCGACACCAACATCAACAGGGTGCTCTTGGGCAGGTGAAAGTTGGTCAACAACGCGTCGACCACCTTGAACCGGTAGCCCGGGGTGATGAAGATATTGGTGTCGCCTTGCATGGGCTGCAGCGTGCCGCTGGCGGCGGCTGATTCCAGCGCCCGCACGGTCGTGGTGCCGATGGCCACCACACGGCCACCGCGTGCGCGTGTGGCGGCCACAGCGTCGACGGTGGCCTGGGGCACGTCGAGCCATTCGTGGTGCATGCGGTGGTCTTGCAAGCGCGTGGCTCGAACGGGCTGAAACGTGCCAGCCCCCACATGCAGCGTGATGTTGGCGCGCTGCACGCCGCGCGCCTCGATTTGCACCAGCATCGCCTCGTCAAGGTGCAGGGCAGCCGTGGGCGCCGCCACTGCGCCCGGTTTGGCCGCAAACACCGTTTGGTAACGCCGCTCATCGTCTGCACTGTCGGCATGGGTGATGTAGGGCGGCAAGGGCACATGGCCATGTGCGCTCATCAAGGCCAGTGGGTCGCCTGAAAATCGCAGGTGAAACAGCGCGTCGTCGGGCCCACTTCGCCCCAGCACTTGGGCGTCAAAGGCATCGGCCAGCCGCAGCATTTGGCCAGCGCGAGGGGATTTGCTGGCGCGCATGTGCACCAGCACCTCGTGCTGCGGCAGCACCCGCTCCACCAGCATCTCCACCGCGCCGCCAGTATCTTTGATGCCGAATAGCCTAGCTTTGATGACGCGGGTGTCGTTCACCACCAGCAAGTCTCCGGGTTGTAGCAGCTTGGGCAGGTCGGTGATTGCGCGGTCGACAGGGGCAGGGCCTGTGCCGTCCAAGAGTCGCCCACCACTGCGATGGGGTGGCGGGTTTTGAGCGATCAGCTCGGGCGGCAACTCAAAGTCAAAGTGATCGAGCGTGAGGTCACTGGAGGTCTCGTTCATCAACCATCAGGCTTTACCGGCCTGCCGTCATCAAGGTGCAGGATTGTTTCATGCGTCATGGGGCGCCAACCGATGCAAGAATTGCCCCATGCCCAGTACCCCAGCGGGCGGCAAGCGCGTCAGCGTTGCCGCACCTCGCTCAGCCGCCAAGCCCAAGCCCGCCGCCAGCGCTGCCACGCCGGCCGAGCGCGCCATGGTCAAGCTCGGTTTGGTGCGTGACATCGACTTTGCCTTGCACCTGCCGCTGCGCTACGAAGACGAAACCCACGTCACCCCGCTGGCGTCGGCGCGCGAGGGCGACGTGGTGCAGGTGGAAGTCACTGTCACCGATTGCCGCGTGGAGCAACGCCAGCGGCGTCAGCTGGTGGCCCACGCCCGCGACGATGATGGGCAAACACTCACCCTGCGTTTCTTAAACTTTTACCCCTCGCAACAAAAGCAGTTGGCGCCGGGCACGTTGGTGCGCGTGCGCGGTGAGTTGCGCGGTGGTTTTTTTGGGCGCGAGATGGTGCACCCCACGGTGCGGTCGGCCAGCTCGGCATTGCCCACCACGCTCACGCCGGTGTACCCTACGGCGGCGCAATTGCCCCAGGCGTCGCTGCGCCGCGCCATTGCCGAAGCGCTCAAAACAGCGCCCCTGCAAGAGCTGGTCGACGCCGCGTCCATGCCCCCCGGCATGCCCACCCTGCGCACGGCCTTGCAAACCCTTCATCACCCCACCGCCGCTGAGGCGTTGGGCGCCCTGCAAGACCACAGCCACCCCGCTTGGTTGCGGCTCAAGTTTGACGAGCTGCTGGCGCAGCAACTGAGCCAGCTCAGCGCCAAGAACCAACGCGCAAGGCTGCGAGCGCCCCAACTGCGGCCCCGCGTGGGCGGGCTGCACGACCAATTGCATGACAACTTACCCTTTCAGTTAACAGGCGCCCAAGCGCGCGTGGTGGCCGAGGTGGGGGGCGACATCGCCCGCAACACGCCCATGCACCGGCTGCTGCAAGGTGATGTCGGTTCGGGCAAAACGGTGGTGGCCGCGCTGGCCGCCACCACCGCCATCGACGCCGGCTGGCAGTGCGCGCTGATGGCGCCCACCGAGATCTTGGCCGAGCAGCACTTTCGCAAGTTGGTGGAGTGGCTCACACCGCTGGGTGTGGGCATCGCCTGGCTCAGTGGCAGCCGCAAGGGGCGCGAGCGCACGCGCATGCTGGCCATGGTGGCCTCGGGCGAGGCGCAACTGGTGGTGGGCACCCACGCCGTGATTCAAGACCATGTGGAGTTTGCGCGCCTGGGGCTCGCGGTGGTGGACGAGCAGCATCGCTTTGGTGTGGCACAGCGCCTCGCGCTGCGCACCAAACTGTCCGAGGCCACGCTAGAGCCGCACTTGCTGATGATGAGCGCCACGCCCATCCCCCGCACCCTGGCCATGACGTACTTTGCTGATCTGGACGTCAGCACCATCGACGAGCTGCCACCCGGGCGCACACCCATCGTCACCAAGCTTTTTGCCGAATCGCGCCGCGACGACGTCATCGACCGCATCCGCGCCGAGGTGGCCCTGGGCCGCCAAATCTACTGGGTGTGCCCCCTGATTGAAGAAAGCCAAGAGGTTGATTTGCGCAACGCCACCGAAGCCCATCAAACCTTGAGCGAGGCACTGCCCGAGCACCAAGTGGGCCTGCTGCACGGCCGCATGCCAGCCGCTGACAAAGCTGCCGTTATGGCAAAGTTTGTCAGCGGTGCCACGTCGTTGTTGGTGGCCACCACGGTAATTGAGGTGGGCGTGGACGTGCCCAACGCCAGTTTGATGGTGGTGGAGCACGCCGAGCGCTTTGGCCTGAGCCAGTTGCACCAGCTGCGCGGGCGCGTGGGGCGCGGCGCGGTGGCCAGCGTGTGCGTGTTGCTTTACGCCACGCCGCTTTCACCCACCGGCCGCGAGCGCCTGCGCGCCATGGCCGAAACCAGTGACGGTTTTGAAATCGCCCGCCGCGATTTGCAAATACGCGGGCCGGGCGAGTTCATGGGTGCGCGCCAAAGTGGCGATGCCCTGCTGCGCTTTGCCGACCTCAATGGTGACAACGATCTGCTGCAACAAGCCAGGGCCTTGGCGCCTGCACTACTGAAGTCGCAGCCTGACGTGGCGGCGGCGCATGTCGAGCGGTGGCTTGGGGGGCGGGCGGAGTACTTGAAGGCTTGAGGCTTCAGCGGAACAACCACGCCCAGCAAGTTGCGTGCATCAGGGACGTAGGCGATGGGGCGCTGCAGGGTGGCCACGGGCCATCAGTCCCCACACCCTCAGTCCCCAAATTTGACATCAGATGCCGCTCTTTGTATCATCACGCATCATGCGAACCACTCTTGACATCGACGATCCCATCCTGAAAGAGGTCAAGCGCCTGCAAAAGCGTGAAGGCAAGTCGATGGGTAGGCTTGTTTCTGATTTGTTGGCCCAGTCATTGGCGCTATCGCGGTCCGCCAACCGAGCGGACGCCCCAGTGTTTCGTTGGCTGGCCCAACCCATGGGCGCAAAAATTGACCTTACCGACACTGACGCCATGCTTGACGCCATGGATGACCGTCGCCCATGAGCTACGGCATCGACGTCAACATCCTTTTGTATGCGTCTGACGAGACAAGCCCCCTGCATGCCAAGGCATCCCGATTTCTAAACGAGTGTGCTGAAGAACGCGAGGTTTTTTGCCTTGCTTGGTTGACGGTCATGAGCTATTTGCGCATGGCCACGCATCCAGCCATCTTTTCGCGACCACTCACGCCGTCTCAGGCGCTCAACAACGTTCAAGCTTTGCTTTCACTGCCACATTGCCGAGCCATTGGTGAAGAGGCAGACCACATTCGCGTCTACGAAGGCATCACGAAAGACGTCCCCGCGCGCGGCAACCTGGTGCCCGACGCACACCTGGCCGCTGTCCTCAGCCAGCACGGCATCGTCACGCTCTACACACACGACCGTGACTTCCGAAAGTTCAGTTTCTTGGACGTGCGAGATCCACTGGTCTGACGCAGCAGGCCCTAGCGGAACAGCGGCTGTGACGTTCGGGAGAACGATCCAGGCGAAGCGACGGTGCCAAGCGACGAGGCCAACATCGTCAGATGCGCGTAAGGGCCGCCGCACCTTCGGACACTGCGTCGGTTGCCAGCCGGTGGTCCAGCGTGGCAAGCCGACCCTTGTTGGCGCGCGCAAGCGCCAACAAATAGCTGTCTGTCACGCGCGCGTGGCTGGACAGCAGTGACGCGTCAATGAATTCGCTGTCGGCCACGCTGATGCTGTCAGGCCAGAACACATGGCCAGGAAGGGCCCGGATTGCAGCCAAAGCACCCACCACTGTGCTTGGCGTGCCCGGCGAGTTGGGGTACTTCGGATGGCCAACGATCCGCAGCAGACTGTTCTCAGTGATGGGGCAGGTCGCAAATGACTTCTTTCCTGCGCGACCAAACCAACGATGCACATCCTCGTGCTGAACGTGCGATGGATCCACCAGTGCGATTTGCACATTCACGTCGAACACGAACGCAGTCACGGCAGTTCGTCGCGGAGCTGATTGACCAGCTCCATCGTCACAGGCAAAGCACCTTGATTGATGGGTAGCAGCGGTATGCCGTTTCGCGCCGCGCGCGAGGACCGCGTTGAGCGGGTCAAACCCTGCCTTGCGAGCGTAGAGATGACTTGGCCAATCGTTCGTTGATCCCGCTCGGCCAGATGCTTTGCTGCGGCAAGAACGTCATCGTCGATTGCAAGTGTGGTGCGCATGCGTAGTCCTTGCCAGGTGATGCTCAATATCATGCATCAAACATCACGCATCAATTGGCCTGCATAGAACCGGCTGGCGGGGCCATTGCTGCGTGTTTTCACGCGTCCAACGCGGGCACCGCTTGCGGCCACGCGTGCAGTAGCGTGTTAAACGCCGCCAAGCCGTTGCGCTCCCGTGGGTTGTTGGTGCGAGCCTGGGCGTAAGCGTCGATGGCCAGCACGCGCGTGCGCAACGCGGCCAGATGCGAAGCGCGTAAGGGGTCGCTGTTGGGGCGCAAGTACTCGGCTGACACATAGGCAATCTTCAAGCTCATTTCTCGCATGTAGTTGGCGTCGCTGTTGCGTTGGTCGTTGACACCCACATGCCAAGCGCCGTCGCTGCGTGGGTTGGGGCCGGCAGAACCCGCGATGGCGTCCCAGGTGGTGGGGATGGTGGCGACAGAGCCCTGCAAAGCACCTTGGGCGATTGAGCGCATCGGCAGCAGCAGTTGGCCCGAGCCGTCGGCCGCCACACGCCAAGGGCAGCGCACCATCCATTGCTCCACTTGGCTGATGTGCAGTGTCCATTGCTCAACCAAATATTGACAGGCGCTGCGTTCGGCGGTGGTGCCCTCGTTCAACAGCACCTGCGTCAAACCGAAGGCACGCGACATCAACAAGAACTCCGCCACGTATTGCGTGTAAATCGGAAAGTTCATGCACCACCCCAAGGTCGCATCAAAACTCACCTTGGTGCCAAAGCGATGCCATCCCAGGCGTTCGGGCGTGTTGTCGTCGGCAGGCATGGTGTCGCGGTACTGGCGCTGGATGTGCAGTGCCATGGCACGCAGGCGGCCTTCGCATTGCGCACGAGGAAACGGACCGTTGTCGCTGGCGCTGGCCCACGCGGCCAGCAAGTTAGAAAAGCGCAGCACCGTCGAACGCGTAAACGCCGGATACTCATCGGCGCTGGAGTAGCCAAAACCAAAGGGGTAGTAGCTGTCGGGTCCGACACCTTCGTGGATGGCGGGGTACTCCATCGCGTTCTCGGCCACCAAAAATGCCTGCATGCGTGCGTACAGCGGGTCGGCATACATCCAGGCGGCAAAACACCCTGTCAAGCGGTTGGAATGCTCTGAGTCCGGGTTCCAGCCTGCGGTGGGGTGGCGGTTGTCCAGCGGGTTCACGCTGTCGGCCCACTGGCTGCCGTCGTTTTCGCCGTAGCTGTCGAGGGTCCAGACCCCGTTGGGTGTTTCGGTCAGGTTTTCAAACGTGGTGTTGCCACGGTTGTAGTACGCGGCGGCCAACAACGGTGATGGGTTGCTGCCCGTGCCAAGTATGGGTGCGGTGAAAGGGTAGGACAACGCGTCAATCGGTTTGAGTGAAGCCGTGCCACTGTGGCGGTAGGTCCCGTAGTTCCACGTGTTTTTGACAAAGGCCATGGCCAAGTCTTGATGTTTGGCGCCATCGTGAGCGCGTGCGCCATCGGGCTCGCGCAAAAACATCTGCAAAAACTCTGGCGGCACCGAAGCGCGGTCACCCCGAATACCACCGGGCCCACCGCGGTTGGTGATGCCGCCGTAATTGCCAGGCTCGTAATCCCAGCCGTAGCCCAAGGCTGATTCCCAAACGCGGATGCCGTTGCCTGTCACCAAGTGGGGGTCCTGCGTGGACAAGTTGCTGCCCAGCGCCAGCATGGCTTGACGTGACAGCGCCCAGCGCGGCATGACGTAGGGGTGTGCGTTGCCATTGCCACCGGTGTTGCCGCTGGCAACGATCAACATCTCGGCGCCATTGACGGCACTGCGTGATTTGCCGGCCCAACCGGGCATGGCCAGTTCACCTACCTTGGCGCGCGGCAGGTGGTTGCGTGTGGCCAGTGACGTGAGCGGTGTGCCACCCAGGTAAATGGGCAGGGCCATGCCCACACAAACGTGGCGGCGCATCACTTTGGCCAAATCGGCGTTGGCCTCGCTGCCCAAGAAGCGTGGGTCTTGCGGAAGCGACGCGTCGTTCAAGGGCAGGCCGTCTCGCATTTGCACCAAGGCCAACACTTGGCCGGCGGCGTTTTCGACACGCACTTTGAAAGCGGGTGCGTAGGTACGCTTGCCACGCGGGTCGCCAAAAAGGTTGCGTGCCAAATCGGTGGCGCGCATCAATACCAACACGCGGTGGGCTTCGGCTTGGGCGTAGATGCCGTCGGCGTTGGGCGTGTAGCGCCAGGCATCAAATTCAATGCCTTCAAACACCGGCGCAGCTGCCGCACGGCCAAACTCTTGCCAGCCCGAGCTCTGCGCTTTGAGGGCGGAGTGGGCAAAGGCGTCGGTGCCCAAAAAATTGGTGAGCGTGATGGCGCCCACGTCGACGGGCTGGGCGCTGTTGCGATGGTCTTCGATCACCACGCGGTGGGGCACGCCGGTGGCGTTGATGGGTGCGGGTGGTTGCGACGGCGTTGGTGCTGGACCTGGCGTGGGGTTGGGTGTTGGGGCAGGCGCAGGCGCAGGCGTAGGGGCAGGAGCCGGGTTGGGTCCCGCTGCCACGGGTGCTGCGGGTGCGGGGGTGGTGTCGGTACCACCACATCCCGCCATCACGGTCATGGCACTGGCTTGCAGCAGCCACAGGCGGCGGGAAACGGGCAAGGGGCGTTTGGGTGTTTGCGTCATGCCGCCCAATCTACGGCACGGCATCGGGGCGTGTCCGTTTCCAAACGCTACGCTTCGATGAGGTTAGGCGCCTGGGCGTGCAAAAGTCACGGTGATCGTTCGCGAGGCGCCCTCAGCTTGCGGCATGGCAACTCTCCCGATATTATTACGTACGTTATAACTATGCAGCACATGCGATGACCACCCTGAAGCTCACCCAAATCGGAAACTCCGTCGGCGTGATCCTGCCCAAGGAGATGTTGGCGCGCATGAAGTTGGAGAAGGGGGACACGGTTTTTGTCACCGATGCGGCCGGTGGAATCACACTCACGCCCTACGACGCCAGCTTTGAAACCCAGATGACCGCCGCTCGCAGCGCGATGAAGAAGCGCAGGCAAGCGTTGCGGGAGCTTGCCAAGTGAGCAGGGGTTGGGTCTGGATCGACCCAGCCGTGCTGCTTTCAGTGCACGAGGAGCAACTGGCCGAGCATGGCGGCGCAGCGGGCATCCGCGATGCTGGCCTGTTTGAATCGGCATGGGCGCGCCCGCAACCATCCGTTCGTCGACGGAAACAAGCGCACGTCCCTGGTGGCTGTCGAGCTCTTCCTGGTGCTGAATGGTTTTGACTTGGGAGCCAGTGATGCCGACTGCGTGATCACCATGTTGGGTGTTGCGGCGGGCCAGATGAACGAGGCAAGCTTTGCGCAGTGGCTGCGCCAGAACGCCAAGGCAAAATCGCTCTAGCGACAGTGATTGCTTACTTTGTCAACTGATTCTTGACGCAGGCCAGGCGCTCGAAGTCAGTTCAATCGATGCGCCAAGAAAAAGTTGACCATGGCCGCGCTTGCGTCTGGGCCCTGCACGTCGGTGTAAGAACCGCCAGCATGGCCACCGAACCAGGCGTGTCCACCGCCATGCACCAGCCAATGTTCGTGCTGCACGCGGCCCAGCGCATCGACCCAGCGCATCGACCCAGCGCAAGCGGGTGCTGCTTCGCTGGCCCGGACTCGATGGCCGGTCGGTGATGCGCTGCAACGTTGGGCTGTCAGTCGCGGGAATGATGTTTGCGCCATTGACAGGGTTCACGACGGCGTCAGCGTCACCATGAAACACGATCGTGGGCACCGCAACCTTCGTCTCAGTTGCGGAGGGCGGGTGAAGCACGCGCGGCGTCGACCCCACTTTCATCGCCTGCAGAGCCGACGGCACACCGTCGGCAGCGCCTGCCGGCAATCCCGAGTGCACGCCGATGGCCGCGTAGACGTCGGGGTAGGTGCCACCCAGAATGGCCGCCATCGCTCCACCTGCAGATAGGCCAGCCACGTAGACACGGCGCGCGTCGAGGTTGTGGGTTTGAACGATGTGTCGCGTCATGGCTGCGATCAACCCTGGCTCGCCTGCGTCCCTCTGTTGATGCTGTTTGAAGAACCAGTTCCAACAGCGTTGCGGGTTGGCGCGTCGTGACTGTTCGGGGTACAAAACCACGAAACCATGGCGCTTTGCAACGGCATTCATCGCCGTGCCGGTGGCAAAGTCGTCAGGGTTTTGGGTGCAACCGTGCAGCATCACGATCAATGCCATGGGCGCTTGCGCGTACGCTTCATCGACACGCGCTGGCACGTACAACTTGTAATTTCTGGTCGCGGTGCCGTCGTGTTCGAAAGCATGATCTGTAAAGCTGTCGTCTTCTTGCAGCGACGAGCTCGCCGTCGGCCTTCCCTCGGGTGCTTGGGGCACCTCACTGCTCGGCACGTCGATGCATTCCTCGTGCGTCGGACGGTTGCGCTGCGGACCCATTGGACTGCGCTCGAAGCGCTGGGCAGGCAGTTCGGCGTCGACCCTTCGCCCGGCGCGCGTCAACTCGAAAGCGGCCTTCATGGCAGGCATCCAGCGGTCTCGCCAGAAAGACTGAAGCTTCATCGTTTGGGGCAATCTCTCGTTGGGTTTAGGCAGCGCGCAGGCGTGACGCAAGCGCAGCACGCAGGGCTGGCGACGCATTCAAAACGCCGAGCACGGTGATGGATTCGATGGTTTCGAGCGCAAGTTGAGGCGTCACATCGCGAGCGATGGTGGCCAAGCCCAGCACGCGAATCTGCAGCCGTTGCCCCGCCGCTTTGGCGGCTTCGAGATCGGCCACCGACAGGTGGTGGATACCCAGCGTCAACATCTTGCGCTCGACAGTGCGTTGCACCACCGCTTCGTGTTTGGCGAGCTGGTTGCGAATGGCGGTGCGAATCAGGTCGGTGCGGTTGGCATAAAACCCCTCTTGCACCAGCAAATCAATCTGACCCAGATCGATGCAGCCGACGTTGACGGAAACCTTGTCGTCGCCAGACGACGCAACAGTGGAGCGATTGGCACTTCGGGCTGGCATGTCACCATCTTAGCATCTTCCAAGTGGAGCATATTAAAGGCTCTCCACCCACGCTTTGCAGACGTCCACGGCGCCGTGTTCACACGCTTTGGCGAATCAGCGACATCGCCGATGGTGAGGTTGATGGTGACGGCGTGTAAGGCATGTCGTTGGCCAACTCACGTTGCACGGCCGGCATGATGACGTTTCCCCATCGCTCCAGCTGGCGCAACATGGCGGTTTGGTCAAAGTCGCCCATTTGCGTTTGGAAGCAATAGTGCACCGGACGCAGCGCGCGGATTTCGGCCACGACGCGCTCGATCACTTGCTGCGTGGGCCCCACGGGCAACAAGGCTGCCATCGCCTCGAGCGTGGGCTCACCGTGGAAGGCCGTTTCAGCCACCTGGTAGTCATCGGCGATTTGCGCCGTACGCCGCTTCATGTTCATCGCCACGCGGCGTTGGTACCGCGCACAGTCCAGGTAATGCGCCACCTCACTGGAGTTATCGCTTGCGTAGGCGGCGCGCAGCAGCCCCACTTTCACCTGTGCTGGGTCGCAGCCCTCGCTGACGGCCACACGGTCGATCAGGGCGCGGGTTTCGCGCAGCTTGTCCAAGCCACCGTCGCCACCACTCACGAACACATGGTGCCCCGCACGGATCGCGCGGGCCATCATTTCGGGGTCGATGCTGGTGACCCAAAGCGGCGGCATCGGTTGCTGCACGGCGCGCTGGCTGATGGCGCTCGGCGGTTGGCGGTAGTACTCGCCCTCGTAGCTGAACTTGGGCTGCATGAGGCCTTGTTCAAGCATGTCCATCATCTCAAAGGTGCGCTGTTTGGCGGAGTCAAGCGTGACGCCGAAGCGTTCAAACTCGAAGGCTTGGTAGCCCGACCCGATGCCCACGTTCAACCGCCCACCGCTGAGCTGGTCGACCATCGCCACGTCCGCAATCAAACGCGAGGGTGTGTACAGCGGCGCCACCACCACGCCACTGCCCAGACGGATGCGCTTGGTGTGTGCGGCCACATGAGCCACCATCACCAATGGTGATGAGCACAAGCCGTAGTTGCTGAAGTGGTGCTCGGCAAACCAAGCGCCCCCAAAACCAGCTTGGTCGACCACCCGGGTCTGCTCCACGGCATCGAGCAGGATCTGATGCGAACCCTTGTGACGATTGCGCTGCTGCATGAGCATAAAGATGCCAAAATCCATCACTTGTTCCTCGGTTGTGGCGCGCGTAGGCCGCACCGTTGTGAATGAGTGTTATGTGGTCTGCGCCAAATGAGCGCTTCTGGAAAAGGAACTCTCCGATGACCCGACGTATTGTCCTTGCGGCTTTTGCTGCCATCTCTGCCCTCGGGCTTGCATTGGGCGCAACGCCCGCAGTCGCCCAACAGACCGCGCGCTTCGTCGTGCCGTTCCCGGCCGGCGGCGGCACCGATGTCTACGTGCGCATGCTCGCAGCCGAGTTGAACAAACGCGGAACCCAACAGTACATCGTCGAAAACCGCCCCGGCGCCAGCGGCATCATCGCCGCCAGCCACGTGGCGCGCTCGCAGCCCGATGGCATGACCATCTTGCTGTCGTCGCTGAGCGTGCTGGCCAACAACACGGTGATGTTCGACAAGTTGCCTTACGACCCGCAAACCGACTTTGCCCCGGTGTCGCAGATTGCCTACCAGCCCGCCATCATCGTTGGCCGCATGGATTTGCCTTACACCAACATCAAAGAGATGGTGGCGTACGCCAAAGCCAACCCGGGCAAGATCAACCGCGGCTCGCCGGGGGCGGGCATCCTCACCAACCTCGCGCCGCTGGCCTTCGAGATTGGCCAGGGCTTTTCGACCACGCACGTGCCCTTTGGTGGTGACGCGCCCGGCCTGCAAGCCCTGCTGGGAGGCAACATCGACATCCACGGCACGTCGATTACCGGCCCTTTGCAACACATCCGAGCCGGCAAGATGCGCGTGCTGGGCGTGATGGACGCGCGCCGATTGCCGCAGGTTCCTGATGCGCCCACTTTTAAAGAGCAGGGCTTCGACGTCGAGGCCACACTGTGGTACTCCTTGTCGGTGCCTTCGGCCACACCCAAAGCCAAGATCGACCAACTCAACCGCGACGTCAACCAGGTGCTGATCGACCCCGAGTTCATCGAAAAGGCGCGCGGCGTGGGCATGGAGCCCAAGGGCGGCACCGCCGAGGAGATGGCGCGTTTCATTCGCACCGAGTTTGATCGGTGGGTTCCGATCCTCAAAAGCCTGAACCTGCCCAAACAATCGAGCTGACAGCACGGGGCCGCACATGGTCATGGTTACCGGCCTGCTGACGAGGCACCCGAACGCTCCGGCTCGAAAGCCAAGTCACGGAATCCGTTCTGAACCACCGCAGCACACGCCTCGCGGTACTTGAGGAAGCCGCCGGTGTACATGGGCAGGCCTTTGGGCTTGCCGCTCACATTGGCCCCGACATACCAGGTCTGCGCTTTCGACAGCAAGGTGCGCTCGGACAGCGCAGCCACTGTGGCCATCCAGGCCTGCTCTGAATCGGGCGTGGGCTCTACGGCACCGAAGCGGTGTTGTTCCATGTGCGACACCACGGTGGCGATCCAGTCGACATCGTTTTCGCTGATGCGCACGATGTTGGCCAGCGCGGCCGGCCCGTTGGGGCCCGTGGTCATGAAGAGGTTGGGAAAGCCCGCCATCATCAGCCCCAAGTAGCTGCGCGATCCGCCAGCCCATTTGGCTTGAACCGTGGCGCCCGCGCGGCCCGTCACGTCGCAAGCCAGCATGGCGCCCGTGAGACCGTCGTACCCGGTGGCCAAAATCACCATGTCGAGCTCGATCTCGCGCGTGGCCGTGCGCACGCCGCGCTCGGTGAGCTCGACGATGGGCTCTTCCAAGCAATCCACCAGTTTGACGTGAGGCAGGTTGAAGGTTTCGTAGTAGCTTGAATCCAAGCAAGGCCGGCGCGCAAAGATCGGGTAGCCGCGCGGCTTGAGCTTATTCGCCGTAGCAGGGTCGTTGACGATCTCACCGATCTTGCCGCGCACAAACTCGGCCACCTGCTCATTCGCCTGCGGATTGACAAGCAGGTCAGAAAAGGTGCCCAGCATGGCCAGGCCACCCATTTTCCAGGCGTCTTCCAGCAGCTCCTGGCGCACTTCGGGCGGCACGCTAAAAAAAGCACGTGTGCTGGTCGGGCGCAGGCCACCGTTGGGGCTGTTGCGCGCGGCTTCGCGCAGACCGGTGTAGTTGCGCTTCACGTCGGCCAAGTAGGCAGGTTCGAGTGCGCGGTTGCGCATGGGCATGGTGAAACTTGGGGTGCGCTGGAAGACATGCAGCTCGGCGCACAGCGGCCCGACTTCTTGCACGATCTGAATGCCACTGGAGCCCGTGCCAATCACGCCCACACGCTTGCCTGCGTAGCTCACTGGGTGATGCGGCCACTTGGCGGCGCGATACAGCTCGCCACGGAAGCGGTCCAAGCCCGGGAACTCTGGGTCTTTGGGCACCGACAGCGGGCCCGTGGCCATGACCAAATAGGGGGCCTCGGTGCGATCCCCTGCGGTGGTTTGCACCGTCCAAAGCTGGCGTGCCTCGTCCCACGCGGCTCTTTGCACGCGGGTGTTGAAGCGGATGTGCCGACGCAAGTCAAGTTGGTTGGCCACGAAGTCGAAGTAGCGCATCAGCTCGGGCTGCGCCGCGAAGTACTCCGACCAGTTCCAAGTTTGTTGCACGGCCTCAGAAAAACCAAAGCTGTAGTCGATGCTGGGCAAATCCACGCGGGCGCCGGGGTAGCGGTTCCAGTACCACACACCACCCACATCACCGCCCGCTTCAAAGCCCTGCACACGCATGCCACGTTCGCGCAGCTTGTGGATGGCGCACAAACCCCCGAAGCCTGCGCCCACCACGATGGCGTCGCAGCGCGTGGTTGGGGTGTCGGCGGCGGCCGAAGCGGTGGCTGACTGGGTCTCATTCATGGGTTGCTCCTGCACGGTGGTTTGCGCAAGTATTTGGGGGGCACCACGCTAGGGTTCCACCACGTTGAACATCGGATCAAATTCATCCAGCGCCTCGAAGAACTGCTGCACCAGCGCACGGTTGCCATGCACGGGCAAGGTGCCGCTGGCCAGCCCAGCGAGCAAGGTGGTGCGGCCGGCCGAATGCGCCGCCAGTTGGGCACGTGTCGTTTCGATCACCGCGTCAGCGTGCGCTCCGTGGCTGCCAGGTCGATGGTTCAGGGCACCGTGACTCAGCACCAGACGTTGTGCGTCCACCTGCGTCCCGTCCACCAAGCGCCAATCCAGGCGCAGGCTGATGTTTTGCGCCTTCGGCCCATCCACGCGAATGGCCAAATATTCAAGAAACCGTGCCAACGGCAACACAGCCACCACGTCGGGGCTGATGGCCACGCCCGTTGGCGCTCGCGCAGCGGCGTTGCTGCGCAACTCCAGGGCACCCAGCAAGTACGCGTTGCGCCAGGTGGCGGACTCGGCTTGGTAGCCCAGCTGTTCCATCGCGTCGGCGGCCAGCTCGCGCGCGGCGCGGTGGCCGGGCTCGGCGAAGACCACCAAGTTGAGCACTTCGACGACCCAGCGAAACTCGCCGACAGAAAAATCCGCCTGGGCACGCGCCACCACCGTATCGGCGCCGCCCATGTAGGCCACATGGCGTTGCGCTGCTGCCGTCGGGGGAAGCGGGTTCAGGCGCGCCGGGTTGCCCTCGAAAGGGCCCAAGTAATGCGCATACACAGCCGCAACGTTGTGCGCCACAGCGCCATAGTAGCCACGCGCAAACCACTGGCGCGAGAGTGCGCTTGGCAGCAGCAGCGCTTCGGCTATTTCGCTGGGGGTTAGGCCTTTGCTCATCAGCCGCAGCGTCTGGTCGTGGAGGTAGCGGTAGAGGTCGCGCTGTCCGGCAACGTATTGCGCCATGCGCTCGCGGCCCCACACAGGCCAATGGTGTTGCACCACCAGCACCTCAGCCTGCGGCACAAACATTTCCAGCGCATCGTCCAGGCAGCGTGCCCATTCCAATGCATCGCGTGTCTTGGCACCGCGCAGCGGGCACAGGTTGTGCATTGTGTGGCATGCGATTTCGGCCAAGTTCAGCACCTTCAGTGCGGGGAAGTGCAGGCTCATGTTGGCCGGCGCCTCGGTGCCCGAGGTGAGATGGAAGACGCACTCGACACCGTCCACAGTGTGGGTCTCGATGGGTTCACGAATGAGCAGCGTGGGCGCCACAAAACCGTCGCCACCGCGGCCCACCGCTTTGCCAAGGCCGCAATCCACATGCGCCATCGGGCCCGGCTTGAGCGACCAACCAAACTGGAACATCGCCCGCCTGCGCATCGGCACACCGGCGAGGATCGATTCGGAAAAGCACTCTTCAGTGAAACCAACCGGGCCGATGACCGGCACACCAAGGCGCTGTTCTTCTTCGCCGTAAACGCCGCGCACGCCGCCGTAGTGGTCGCGGTGGCTGTGGGTGTAGATCACGGCGCTTACTGGCCGAGGACCACGGTGGTGGCGGTAAAGGGCCAGTGCGGCGCGAGCATGCTCGGTGAATTGCAGTGGGTCGATGACGATGACACCGCGCTCACCTTCAACGAAGGTGACGTTGGCCAGCGAAAACCCACGCACCTGGTACACACGCTCGCTCACCTCAAACAGGCCGTGGATGGCGTTGAGCTGCGCCATGCGCCACAAGCTCGGGTTCACGGTGGCGGGCGCTTCGCCATCCAAAAAGGCATAGGGCGCCAGGCTCCACGCGACGCCGCCGTCGTCGGCCGCCACCTGAGCTTGCGGCAGCGTGCCAACGAAGCCTCGCTGCGCATCGTCAAAATCGTGGCGGTCGCTGAAATCAAGCGCCTGCACCACCGCGGCTTGCGCTTGCACCGTGCTGGGGTGGGCGGGCTTCATGGCGCGTGGGCAGCCCCGGGCGCAGGGCGGTTGAAAAGGCCCAGCAGCACGATGTCCAAGTATTGGTCAATGACTTCGCGAGCAGTCAGCGCACCACCGGTGTGATACCAACGGGCCATTTGGTTCAGGCCCGACAGCAACAACCGGGTCGCCATGGCCGGGTCCACGGGGCGCAACTCGCCGCTTGTGATGCCCCTTTCGATGCAGCCGCGCAGCAGGCCTTCGAAGGCGTCACGTTGGGTCAACGCCAAGCCACGGCGACCGGTGGCGCCAGCCTGCCAGAAGGCGTTGGAACCAGCGAGCCAGCGGTCGCGTTGGTGCTCCAGCGAGTCGGCCGACGCGTACAAAAAAGCGCGCACCTGCGTCAAGGGGGTGGGCATGCGGGCCACGGCGGCTTTGACGTCCGCCAGCAGCGCGTCCATGGATTCGATCACGATGCGCTCGTACAGCGCGTCTTTGTTGGGGAAGTAGTAGTACAGGGCCGCCTTGGTGATCTGAGCCTCTTGCGCAATGTCGCGCAGCGAGGTGGCGTCAAAACCTTGGCGCGCAAACAAACGCCGCGCAATGGCGATCAACTGCGCCTCTCGCCCATCGAGCCCGTCAAGGGTGTCCTGCGCCTCACGCGCGCCCGGCCCGAAGCCTACCTTCGGCGTCATCGAAGGGTGGGTGTCGACCAACCCCGCAGCCCCGGCCCGGTCCTCAGCACCTTTCACGGCACATCCCCCTCATCGACCTTGGTACACGGGCTTGCGCTTTTCAAGGAAGGCGCGCTGCGCCTCCTTGGCGTCGTCGGTTTTCGACAGTGCCACCGTGTTGCTTTGCTCGTAGCGGTAGGCCTCGCGCTGGGGCATGGACAGGGTCATGCGTGCTGCCTCCTTGGCCAGTCGCATCGCCACCGGGGCTTTGCTGGCAATCTCGTGCGCAATGGCCATGGCGTAGGGCATCAGGTCGGCGGGCGGCAGGCAGGCCTCGACCAGGCCCAGGCGGTACAACTCTGCGGCGCTCACTTGCATGCCGGTAAAAAACATCCGCCGCGAGCGCGACTGGCTGAAGTGACGCTGCAAGAACGACACCCCGCCGGCCAGGCCCACGTTGATCTCGGGCATCGAGACGTAAGCATCCTCACTCATGACCCAGATGTCCGAGGCCATCACCAGCCCGAAGCCCGCCCCCAAGGCCGCGCCGTTGACGGCCGAGATCACGGGCTTGCTGCATTCAACAATGGCGTTATGGGTTTCGCGCACCAGCCGGTTGTGGCGGCCGTAGGCGCCAACCACACCCGCCAGGTTGGGCCGCTCGCGGATGTCGGCCCCGGCGCAGAACACCTTGCCCGCGCCGGTGATGACGATGGCCATCACGTCTTCGCGGTCGGAGAGCTCATCGAACAAGGTGGTCAGCTCGGCACGCATCTCAGCGTTTTGGGCATTCACCGGCGGGCGGTTCAGCGTGACGGTGGCAACGCGGTCGCGCACATCCAGTAGCAGGGTTTTAAGTTCGCTCATTTTGTTCAAGTCCTCTTGGTTGTTCAATCATTCGTTGTTAGGGCGCGGCGGGCGATCACTGCGTCCAGGCACAGGCAGCCACGCTCAAGCACCACCAGTGGGTTGATGTCGATGGACTCGATCTCGTGGGCGTGCGCGACGGCAAAGGCTGACAAGCGCAGCAGCGTCTGCACCAGTGCGTCCCGATCGGCAGGTGCTGCGCCCCGCCAGCCGCGCAGCAGCGCCGCCGCTCGCGTGGCATCGATGAGTTGCTCGGCGCGCGCTGGCGTCAGCGGTGCCGAAGCAAACGCCACGTCGCGGTAGAGCTCGGCGGCCGTGCCACCAAGGCCGAACATCACCATCGGGCCAAAGACGGCGTCGTTCACCACGCCCGCAATGGTCTCAACACCGCCACGCACCATGGGCGCCAAAAGCACACCGTCGAGCACCGCATCCGGTCGCAGGCGCGCCGCGCGTTCCATCAAGGCATCAAAGGCGTCGCCCACGGCTTGCGCATTGGCCAGATTCAAGACCACGCCACCCATTTCGGTTTTGTGCGCGATGTCGGGCGAGACGATTTTGGCCACCAACGGAAAGGTCATCCGTGCGGCTGTTTGCATGGCCTGCGCACGGCTGGCGCAAACATGCTCTTGCAACACTGGCAGTCCGGCGCTTGCCAGCACGGCCTTGGCTTGCGCCTCGGTGCCGACATGGGGCAGCACTGCGCTAGCCGCCGCCATCGCTGGCAGCCGATGCAGCGCCCGGCGCCGCTGGGCCAAGGCCCATGCAGCGCCAAGGGCCCGCATGGCGCGGCTCGGGTCGCCCACCACCGGCACGCCAGCGGCGCCAAGCTGTTGCGCCACAGCCTGGGTGGACAACATCACCACCATCAACCCCTGCTCGGGGTGGCGAGCCTTGAGTTCGACGAGCGAAGCTTGCGTGGTCTCGAAGCGTTGGGGAGACAGACCCGAATGGGCCAAATAGGCAACCACGGTGTCGTAAGCCCCGTGCGCAAGCATGGCCTCAACCACGCGCGGGATGCCCTGAGGCACCGAAGTGACTTGAGCCGTGGTGTCGTAGGGGTTGGCGGCGACTGCGAAAGGCAGCACCTCTGTCAGTGCCTTAACGGCAGCCTGCGGCAATGGCGGCAGGTCCAGCCCCAGGCCCTCGGCCTCGTCGGCCATCAGCACGCCGATGCCGCCCGATCCCGTGACGACGCCCACCGTCGGCCCCCGTGGCAGTGTGCGCGTGCTGGCAAGCAGCGCTGCAATGTCAAGCATTTCGTCGATGCTCGATGCACGCACGGCGCCGCATTCGGCCAGCACTGCTTCGTACACGGCATCGTTGCCGGCCAAGCCACCGGTGTGGGTGGCCGCCGCCGCTGCGCCCACGGCCGAACGGCCAATCTTGATGGCCACCACAGGCTTGCCTGCGTCGGCTGCTTTAAGCAGCGCGGCGCGCAGGGCCGCACCGTCGCGGCAGGCTTCCAGCGCGGTGCAGATCACATGGGTGTCAGCGTCTTGCGCAAGGTAGTCAATGCACTCCGCCACGTCCACATCGGCCTCGTTGCCGGTGGCCACCGCGCACGACAGGCCCAGCCCCCGCAGTGCGGCAGCGCCATAGCTGGCCGAGCCGAAAGCGCCGCTTTGCGTGGCCAAGCCAATCGCCCCTGCACCCGGACGCACCCCATTGAGCAGCGTGGAGAACGTGGCAAACAAGCCAATCTTGGGGTTGATGAGCCCCAACGCATTGGGCCCGATCAGTCGCATGCCTGCCGCGCGCGCGATGTGCGCCAACCGCTGCTGAATGCGCGCGCCTTCGGCACCTGCTTCTGCAAACCCGGCGGCGAAGACCTGCACCGCCCGCACGCCTTGGTGCGCGCAATCGGTCACCGCTTGCTCGACGGCGGCGAAGGGCACCGCGATGATCGCGTGGTCGATGCCGTGCGGAAGGTCCAGCACGCTGCGGTAGGCGCGCACACCCATCAGCTCGGCATGGCCAGCGGTGTTCACCGGGTAGAGCGCGCCTGCGTAACCCCCTTCAATGAGGAATCGCAGCGGCCGCCCACCGATGCGCTCGGGGTCCGACGAGGCACCCACGATCGCGAGCGACTGAGGGTGGAAGAAGGGGTGCAGAGAGTGCATGGTTGACCAGCGTGCGGCGGTGGGTCAAGCCGCGAGACTTGCCGCGTCACGGCTTGATGCGCCAGCGAAGGGCTTGCGTGGCGTTGAGGCTTCCATCGCCTCGAGTGCATCGAGCAGCGCCAAGCGCTCGCCGTGCTCAAACTGCGCTGCAATCAAGCGCTGCGCCAGGCGCGTGGCGGGCAGTTCGGTCGTCATGCCCATGCCGCCGTGCAGTTGGATGGCCGCTTCCGCACCGCGCCGCGCCAAGTCGTTCAAGTACAGCTTGGTCACGGCGGCGTCCCGGCCACGAAGCTGTCCGCTGCGCACCGTGTCGGCCACCTGGCGCGC
This sequence comes from uncultured beta proteobacterium, assembly GCA_963738575.1. Classification (GTDB taxonomy): domain Bacteria; phylum Pseudomonadota; class Gammaproteobacteria; order Burkholderiales; family Burkholderiaceae_C; genus CAVTWY01. Next base: position 435,918 of record CAVTWY010000004.1, on the reverse strand, counting down.
GAGCATCACGCTGGCGGCCTCGTATTGCACGTAGAGCTGCACCGCCTGGTGACGCAACACCTGAAACGTGGCCAAGGCCACACCAAACTGCACCCGTGTGTTCAGGTGGTCAATGCAGCGCTCTACCAAAGCGCCCAGGGTTGCGGCGATTTCGACGGCGGTGAAGAGCGCACCTGCGTCAGCCGCCACCTGCGCTGCAGCAGCCACCTGCTGGCCACTGGCCAGCACGGCGTCGGCGGGCAACACCATGCCGTCCACGACCACGTCGGCGGTGCATTGACCATCCAGGCCGCGCTGACGCTGCCATGTCGTCGGCAACGCTGCGCGTGGCAACAACAAAAGGTGATGTGGTGTGCAGACCAGCACGTGGCTGCAAGAAAACGTTGCGTCGGCCAGCTCCAGCGTGCCGGTCAGGGCCACACCGCCACGGCTGTCAACCAACGCCGCAATCTGGTTGCCGCCAGCCACGTCCACATCGACGGTGCCAGCGCCCAGCGCGCGCAAGGTGGCTTGTGCGTTAGGGCCCCCAGCTGCCATCAGCAACGCGGGTGCCAACGCGCAGCGGCGCAGCAAAGGCAGGCCCGTGGCGTGGCGCGCGCACGCCTCGACGACGGCGGCCAGATCTGCCAGGGTGCCCCCGGCGCCACCGTGGGCCTCGTCAACCAGCAATGCTGGCCATTCCATCGCGCGGGCCTCCTGCCAAGCGGCCTCGGGTGGCTGCTTCAACGTGTTGGCCGCAAAACGTGCGGCGGCGTCATGCAAGTCGCCCGGGAACATGGGATCAACGCGGTAGGTCATGGCAGCGGGCCTTAGCTTTTGGTCTCAAGCGCCGAAGAGTTCGCGCGCGATCACGTTCTTCTGCACTTCGCTGGTGCCGCCGGCAATGGTCTTGGAGCGGTAGAAGAGGTAGTTGTGCAGCACATTGGATTGCGCGTCTTCAAGCGGTTGCTCGACACCTTCGGCGTCCAGCGGCACAAAGCGTGCAGCTCGTTGTGGGCCCAAGGCGTCGAAGGCGATGCCAATGAGGCGCTGCGAAAGCTCCGAGCAATGCAGCTTTAGCGCTGACGATTTGGCCGAGCGCAGGGAGCCACGCAGCTCATCGTCGATGGCCGACAGCAGCAGTTCGCGTGCGGCGCGCACTTCGGCTTCTGCCAGTAGCAAGCGCTCGGAGAACCGGGCAAGAAAGGTTGTGGGCGACGGCGCTTGCGCGGCCTGCGCCTTCACCTGTGCGGCAACCTGTTGCACCAGCCGCTCCAGGCGCACAAAGTTGGCTGGTGCCAGGCGCTCGCGGTCGAGAAGGTACTTGGCACAGCGCCAGCCCTGTCCCTCTTCGCCCACGCGGTTTTCGGCCGGCACGCGCACGTCGTCAAGAAACACTTCGTTGACGTGGTGCCAAGCGTCGATGGTGCGAATGGGCTGAATGCGAATGCCAGGCAGCGACAAAGGGATCAACAACAAGGTGATGCCTTCTTGCTTGCGACCCTCGGTGCTGGTGCGAACGAGCGTGTACATCCAATCAGCCTCGTGGGCGTGCGAAGTCCAGATCTTCTGGCCGCTGACGCGGTAGTGTTCGCCCTGAGCGTCCACGCCATACACGGCGCGGGTTTTCAGTGCTGCCAAGTCACTGCCAGCGCCCGGCTCAGAGTAGCCTTGGCACCACCAATCGCTGCCGTCCAGGATGCCGGGCACAAATCGGCGGTGCTGTTCGGGCGTGCCAAAGTGCAGCAACACGGGGCCGATGTGCCCCAGGCCGTGGTGGTACTGCGGCGGGCAATCGTGCTCGGCCATCACGCTTTCAAAGATGTATCGCTGGCGGATATCCCAGCCCGTGCCGCCAAAGGTGCGTGGCCAACCCGGCGCAGCCCAGCCCCGTGCGTGCAGCAGGCGCTGCCAAGCGGCGTAATCCACCCGCCGCATCTTGGCTTGGGAGCACACGCGCTCACGCAGCTCCGGTGGACAGGCACTGCGCGCGAAATGGCCCACCTCTTCGCGGAAGGCGTCGTAGTCCAAACCGTCAACAGACACGTCGGCGGCAGGCGTTTCTGGCTTGATCTCACTCATACGCCGAATTTACTAAACGACCGGTCAAATTGACAAGAGGGCTTTTCCGGAACTTGGTTGAGGGGCTTCAGAAAGGGTCCGATTTTGCCCGCAGTGCCCTCGTTTTCTCACATTTTCCGCCAATGTAGATTTCGGCTCCGTTTTGGCTTTTCGCGGGAAAACCCTGTTTTTGAGGCGTTGCCAAAGCCCCTCGAAGGCCGATACATTTCCAGAACTTGCCGACCGGTTAAATCGTGTACAAACCACGTTCACTCCATGTTTCCCGCCGTCGCGCCATGGCGATGGCGGCTGCGCTTGCGGTCGCACCACCCATGGTTGGCATGACCCAAGCCCAAGACGCCCTACAGCTGCCACGCACTGTGACGCTGTTGGTGCCATACGCGGCCGGTGGCGTCACCGACACCCTGGCGCGAGCGTTGGCTCAAAGGCTGGCGCAAGCGTGGGGCAACACCGTGTTGGTGGACAACAAGCCCGGTGGCGGCACCGTCATCGGCACCGCTGCTGCGGCGCGCGCAGCAGCGGATGGCTCCACGCTGCTGCTGACAAGCTTTGGTTTTGTGGGCAACCAGTTGATGCTGCCCAACCTGCCGTACGCACCGCAGTCCTTGACGCCTCTGGCGATGATGGGTGAGTCGGCTGGGGTTTTGTTTGTGCACCCGTCGGTGCCCGCCACCAACACTGCTGAGTTTTTGCGTTGGATGCGCACGGCCAGCACGCCGGTCGCCTTTGCCAGCAGCGGCAACGGCTCCAGCGTGCACGTGATGGCGGAGATGTTCGCCAGCGCTGCCGGGGTGCCTATCGTGCATGTGCCCTACAAGGGCAATGCGCCCGCCCTGGCAGACCTCCTTGGCGGCCAGGTGCAAGCCATGTTCGATTCCATTGGCGCCATGAGCCATGTGCGCAGCGGACGCTTGCGCGCTTTGGGTGTGAGCACACAAGCGCGTTCGACGTTGGCGCCCGAGCTTGCCACGTTGGCTGAATCGGGCGATCCGGCGTTGGCGCGCTTCGAGGCCGGTAGCTGGTTCGGCCTTTTCGTGCCCGCAGCCGCGCCCACCGCACTGCAAGCACGCTTGCACGCCGACATCGCTGCCGTACTCGCCACGCCCGCCATGAAAGCCGAGATTCTAAAAACCGGCGTCGAGCCTCGCACGCTGACCCAACCCGAGTTCGCCACGTATCTAAAACGTCAGCTTGACACCTGGGGCCCGGTGATCCGAGAACGCAACATCCGCCCCGACTGAGCACCTCACCCGCACCACCCAACCACCCTGGAGACCTCACCATGCACCGCTCACTTCAACCGCTAGCCCACGCCGCACGCGCCACCACGCTGTTCTCGATCACGGCCACCGCGTTGGCGGCCGCGATGGTCGCGCCCGCAGCGGCACAGTACACGGGAGACACCATCAAGATCGGGGTGATGGGCGACATGGCTGGGCCCTATTCCGGCAACGGCGGCCCTGGCTCGGTGCTGGCTGCGCGCATGGCCATCGAAGACTTTGGCGGCAAGGTCAATGGCAAGAACGTCGAGTTGCTGACCGTCGACGATCAGAACAAGCCTGACGTGGGCTTGAACGCGGCGCGCAAGTGGATTGACGTGGACGGTGTGGACACCATCGTCGGGGGCTCGGCTTCTTCCATCGCTTTGGGCGTGCAGACGCTGATGCGGGAGAAAGAAAAACCCTACCTCATTGCCGGCAGTGTGAGTGACCAGCTCACCGGCAAAAGCTGCTCGCCCATGTCCATCCAGTTCTTGGTAGACACCTATGCCCTTCCCAAGGCCGGCGTGCAGACGCTGCTTAACCAAGGCAAAAAGAGTTTCTTCTTTGTGACGGTCGACTACGCCTTTGGGGCCGCGTTCCAGGCCGCTGCCACGCGCTTTGTGGAAGCGGGTGGCGGCAAGGTGGTGGGCTCGGTCAAGCACCCGCTGGGCGCCACCGACTACTCTTCGTACTTGTTGCAAGCGCAATCGAGCGGCGCTCAGGCCATCGTCATCCTCAACGCCGGACAGGACCTGAGCAATGCGCTCAAGCAGGCCGCAGAGTTCAAGATCGCAAGCGGCGGGCAGGCCGTTTCGGTGTTTGGCATGACGATCAACAGCGTCGCAGCCATGGGCCAGAACGTGGCGCAAGGCCTGACGTTCACCGACCCCTGGTACTGGGACCGTACCGACGAAACCCGCGCCTGGGCGCAGCGCTTCATGGCGCGCTACAACAACCAGCCGCCCACCTACATCATGGCCGGCGTGTACAGCGCGGTTACCCATTACCTGAAATCGGTGCAGGCTTCAGGCACCGATGCGGGGCCTGCAGTGATGGCCAAGATGCGCAGCACGCCCATCAATGACATGACGGTGAAAAACGCCTCGGTGCGCGCCGACGGCCAAGTGATGCGCCCGGTGTACGCCGTGCGCGTGAAGCAGCCTTCGCAAATGAAGGGCAAGGCCGATCACTACGAAGTCTTGGGCGAGCTGCCGGCCGATCAGATCTTCCGTCCGCTGGCTGAAGGCGGCTGCGATCTGGCCGCGAAGTAACCCAGTGCCCTTGCCGCTGCAGTTCAGGACGAGGTCGGCAAGGGGATGACCGTCAACACCCAGTGGCTGGGCTCGGGGCGAGACCTTCTGGGCGAAAGCCCGGTATGGGACGCCCACGAGCAGGCGCTGTATTGGGTCGATTCGCGCCGCTGCTGCGTGCAGCGCTGGCATGCAACGCAGCCCTTGCGCAGCTGGGCCACGCCCAGCGAGGTGGGCTCGATCGCGCTGGCCCAAGCAGGCACGCTGCTGCTGGCCCTCGTTGAGGGCTTCGCCACACTGGATCTGCACAGCGGCGACGTTAAACCCATCGCCACCGTCACCCACCCCAAGCCCGCCATGCGCCTGAACGACGGCCGCACCGACCGTGAAGGCCGATTTCTCTGTGGCTCGATGGTGCTGCACCGGCGCGATGCCGACGGCACGCTGTACCGGCTTGAAACCGATGGCCGCGTCACACCCTTGGTGCATGGCATCGCGGTGGCCAATGCCACTTGCACCAGCCCCGACGGCCGCACCCTTTACAGTGGCGACAGCATCGCCGGGGTGATCCGCGCCTGGGACTACGCAATCGATGGCGCCCTTAGCAACGAGCGGGTTTTTGCCGACACGCGCAGCAGCTCTGGCTCGGGCCCCGACGGCGCGACCGTCGACGCCGAAGGCTGCTTGTGGGTGGCCCTGGTGCTGGCCGCCAAATTGGCGCGCTATGCCCCCGACGGACGCTTGCTGCGCACCATCGAACTGCCCGTGCCGTACCCCACCTGCCCTTGCTTTGGCGGGCCCGATCTGCAAACGCTTTTTGTCACCAGCATCAGCAACACCGGCAACCTGCTAAAAAGCGACCACCCGGACGCCGGCGCCTTGTTGGCGCTCACGGGGCTGGGCGTGCAAGGCCTGCCGGAGGTGCGCTACGGTGGCGCCATCGTGCCACGGGCGGGGGTGGTCCAGTGAGCCTGCCCGAAGCCATTCTCGAAGCCACGAACCTCGGCAAATCCTTCCGAGGTTTTAACGCCGTGCGTGGTGTCAACCTGCGCATCCAGCGCGGCAGCATCCATGCCTTGATCGGCCCCAACGGTGCGGGCAAAACAACTTGCTTCAACCTGCTCACGCGATTTTTGCCGGTCAGCAGTGGGCGCATTGTTTTTGATGGCCACGACATCACACCGCTGGACGCGGCGCGTTGCGCCCGCCTGGGCTTGGTGCGCTCGTTTCAAATCTCGGCGGTGTTTCGCCAACTCGATGTTTTGGACAACGTGCGCGTGGCGCTGCTGGCGAAAGACGGTGGCAGCTTTGCGTTCTGGCAATCGCGCCGGGCGCTGGACCGCTACACCGAGCGCGCGATGGCGTTGCTGGATGCAGTGGACCTTGCGCGCTGGCGCGATCACACCGGTGACGAGCTACCTTACGGCCGCAAGCGCGCGCTCGAACTTGCCACCACCCTGGCGTTGGAGCCCCGCATGGTGCTGTTAGACGAGCCCACGTCGGGCCTGGGCCACGAGGACATCGGCCCTGTCACCCGCCTCATTGCCAAAGTCGCGCAAACCAGTACTGTGTTGATGGTGGAGCACAACATGAAGGTAGTCGCCGACTTGGCGCATCGCATCACCGTGTTGCAGGCTGGCGAGGTGCTGGCCGAAGGTACCTATGACGAGGTCTCGCGCGACTCCCGCGTGCTTGAGGCCTACGTCGGCAACGACTTGGACAGCGACCATGACTAGCCCCGCCGCCCCCTCAACGCTGCTGCGGGTGGACGGGCTCGCAGCCTGGTATGGGGAAACCCAGGCACTGCAAGGCATCGACTTGGAGGTTCACCGCGGCGAGGTGGTGTGCCTGCTTGGGCCGCAACGGCGCGGGCAAGACCACCACGCTGCGGGCGGTGATGGGCCTGCTGTCGCGCTGCACGGGTCGCATCGAGATCGGCGGCGCATCCGCCCTGGGCCGACCCCCTGAAGAAGTTGCCCGCCTGGGTGTTGCCTACTGCCCCGAAGAGCGCGGCATCTACGCAAGCCTGTCGGTCGAAGAAAACTTGATGCTGCCGCCGGTGCTGGCCCCTGGCGGGCTGACGGTGGCAGAAATCTACACCCTGTTCCCCAACCTCCTGGCCCGGCGCAAAAGTGGCGGATCCAAGCTGTCGGGCGGCGAGCAGCAGATGCTGGCGATTGCGCGCATCCTGCGCACGGGCGCCAAGCTGTTGCTGCTGGACGAGCCCACCGAGGGCCTGGCACCGGTGATCGTGCAAGCCATCGGGCAGACGATCCGCAACCTGCGCACGCGCGGTTTCACGATTTTGATGGTGGAGCAGAACTTCCGCTTCGCCTCACGCCTGGGCGACCGCTTCTACGTGATTGACGAAGGCCGTGTGGCGTTGCACCTGGGCCGCGCCGAGCTTGAGACTGACCGCAAGCGCGTCGAAGCGCTGCTCGGCGTTTGAGGTTGCATCCCCATGAATGTGTTGGACATCCCACCCGCCGCCATCGTCGGTCAACTGCTGGTCGGCCTGATCAATGGCTCGTTTTATGCGCTGCTGAGCTTGGGGCTGGCCATCATCTTTGGCTTGCTGCACATCGTCAACTTTGCCCACGGCGCGCAATACATGCTGGGCGCCTTCATCGCCTGGGGGTTGATGGAGTACCTGGGCCTGAACTACTGGTGGGCGCTGCTGATCGTGCCGCTGCTGACAGCGGCCCTGGGCATGCTGATGGAGCGAACCATGCTGCGCCGCCTGCACGGTGTGGATCCGGTGTATGCCCTGCTGCTTACCTTTGGTGTGGCGCTGCTGCTCGAAGGCGCCTTTCGCCTGAAGTTTGGTGCCACGGGGATGCCCTACGCCAGCCCCATCGAAGGCGGCATCAAGCTACCCTTCGCCTACCTGCCAGCCTACCGACTGTGGGTGGTGGGTGCGTCGCTGGCGGTATGCCTGACCACCTGGTGGTTTGTGGAGCGCACGCGCTTCGGTGCCACGCTGCGTGCCGCCCATGAAAACCCGGCGCTGGCGCGCACCTTTGGCATCCGCGTGCCGCGCCTGTTGACGCTTACCTACGGCCTGGGCGTGGGGCTTGCGGGCCTGGGGGGTGTGATGGCAGCGCCCATCTACCAAGTCAACCCGCTCATGGGCAGCAACCTGATCATCGTCGTCTTTGCGGTCGTGGTGATTGGTGGCATGGGCTCGATCATGGGCGCCATCGTGGCCGGTTTTGGCCTCGGCGTGATCGAAGGCCTCACGCGCCTGCTGGCGCCCGATTTTGCTGGCATCGTCGTCTTCGTGATCATGTTGCTGGTGCTCGCCTTCAAGCCGCAGGGGTTGTTTGGGAGGGGTGATACATGAGCCGCTGGGCCGCTCCCGAGGCGAATACCGCAGTGCTTTGCACGGAGGTTTACCCATGAGCCGGCATCATCTAGCTGCGCTGCCGCGCTGGGTGTGGGTGGGTGTGCTGGGTGTGGCGCTGGTGGCACCCTGGGTGGCTTACCCGGTGTTCTTGATGAAGCTGCTGTGCTGGGCCTTGCTGGCCGCATCGCTCAACTTGCTGGTGGGCCACGTGGGGCTGCTGTCGTTTGGCCACGCAATGTTCTTCGGCACTGCTGCTTACACCACGGCGCACGCGGTCAAGGTTTGGTCCATCGAGCCGCTGATGGGCGTGTTGTTGGGCGTGGCGGCGGCGGCGCTGTTGGGGCTGGCCGGTGGGCTGTTGGCCATCCGTCGGGCCGGCATTGCGTTTTCGATGATCACGCTGGCGATCGCGCAGTTGGTGTACTTTGTCGCGCTGCGCGCCCCCTTCACCGGCGGCGAGGATGGCATCCAAAACGTGCCCCGTGGTCACCTGCTGGGCTTGTTGTCACTGCAAAGCGACACGGTGCTGTATTACGTGCTGCTGGTCATCGTGGGGCTGGGCTTTTGGCTGATCTGGCGCACCGTGCAATCGCCCTTTGGGCATGTGCTGGTGGCCATTCGCGATAGCGAACCGCGCGCCATCTCGCTGGGCTACAGTGTCAACCGCTACAAGCTTGCGGCCTACGTGCTGTCGGCTTCATTGGCCGGGTTGGCGGGCTCGCTCAAGGCGCTGGTCTTTCAGATCGCCACCCTCACCGATGTGTTTTGGACCACCTCTGGCGAGGCGCTGTTGATGGTCATCGTCGGCGGTGTGGGCACCTTGGCAGGGCCTTTGGTGGGGGCCCTGGTGGTGGTCACCATGCAGAATTACCTGGCGTCCTTTGCCGAGTTGGTGTTGATGTTGCAAGGCCTCGTCTTTGTCGTCGTCGTGATGGTGTTCCGGCGCGGCGTGGTGGGCGAATGGCAGGCTTGGCGGCAGCGCCAGGCCGAGCGCGAGGTTGCTGCCAGTGTTGCCATCGGCAAGGGTCGCACGCCATGAGTGCAGCGCCCTCGACCGCTGCGGTGACAACACACCCTAGCGCTTTGTCACCGTGGCAACTAGAGGGGCGTGTGGCCTTCGTAACCGGTGCGGCCAGCGGCATTGGCGCTGCAGTGGCCAAGGCGTTGGCGGCAGCCGGCGCAACGGTGGCTATCGCCGATAGGCAAGGGTCCGCCTGCGCTGCCGTGGCCAGCGCTATCACTGAATCCGGAGCCCGGGCCCAAGCCTTTACCCTGGACGTAACCGACGCCCAAGCTGTCCGCAACGTGGCATCACAGGTATGTGAACAACTCGGTGATGTGTCGGTGCTCGTCAATTGCGCTGGCTTGTTGGTGCGCCGGGGCATCGACGACGACGAGGCCGAGGCGATCGTGCACCAAGTGATGGCTGTCAACCTGCACGGTGCTTTCGCCGTGGTGCGAGCCTTTTTACCCGCGCTGCGCCGCACCCGTGGCTGCGTGGTCAACGTGGCTTCGGGCGCAGCCTTTTCGGCGCAAGCGGGCTGCGCGGGCTACTCGGCCAGCAAAGGCGCCCTGCACATGCTCACCCGCACGCTGGCGGTCGATCTGGGTGCTGACGGCGTGCGTGTCAACGCCGTGGCACCAGGCGTCATCGACACACCCATGACGGCCGCCACCCGCAACGACCCCGCGCGCTTGGCCGGCTTCTTGCGACGCACGCCCGCAGGCAGGGTCGGCCAGGCGGACGAGGTGGCTGCCGCTGTGCTCTTCCTTGCCTCACCACTGGCGAGTTACGTCAACGGCGCCACGCTGCCGGTTGATGGCGGTTTTCTTGCCACTTGAAAGCCACGGAGATGAGCACGCATCGACCTGGTTTGCGCGGCATCGTCACCGGGGCCGCACGCGGCATTGGCCACGCGATGGCGCTGCGGCTGGCGCAGGACTCGCACACTTGGTTTGCCCAGCCGGCACAACTGGTGCTTGCCGACAGTCAGGCTGAGGAACTGGACACCCTGGTGCAGGCGCTGCGCGCACAAGGCGCGACAGCCCACGCCGTGGTGGGCGATCTGGCACACGCCCACGAGCCAGAACGCATCGTTCAAGCTGCCGTTCGTGTCGGCTTTGAGGGGCTGGACGTGGTGGCGAGCAATGCGGGCTACGCCCGCCCCGCGCCGTTGTTGGACGCCAGCGTGGACGACTGGGACCGTGTTTTTGCCGTGCACGTGCGCGCCGCATGGCTGTTAGGGCGCGCGGCGCACCCGCTGCTGGCGCAGGCAAACGGCAGCTTCGTCATCACCACCAGCATTTCTGGCACCCATGCCACGCCACCGCTGGCGGCCTACAGCCCAAGCAAGGCCGCTGCCCTGATGCTGATGCGCCAAATGGCGGTGGAGTGGGGGCCTCAAGGCATCCGCGTCAACGCTTTGTCCCCCGGACTTACCGAAACGCCCGGCACCAGCGCCGCCTACGCCAAGCCCGGTGCACGTGAACAACGTGCCGCCCGCATCCCGCTGCGTCGCGTGGCGCTGCCGCAGGACATGGCCAACGCGTTGTCGCTGCTGGTGGGGCCCGACGCTGCTTACATCCACGGCCACGACCTGGTGGTGGACGGCGGCCTGAGCCACACGCTCATGCCGTCGCTGACGCAGCCCGCGTGGGACGACGTGCACCACGCCACCAGCGGGCCCACGGCCGATCGCTAAGGCATCGGTTGACCACCTTGCTGCAACGCCGCCACCAGCACGTACCACGGGTCGTCAGGCTTGCGCGCGCCGATGGGTGTGCGCAAGCCAAAACGCTGCACCTCGCTCGCCGTCGGCGCAGCGCTGCCGGCTTGCACCCAGTCGTACACCACCACGCGTGCGGCGACACGCCACTGGTCTTCGCCATCCACCAAGCGTTTCTCGAACCGATCCACATAACGGCCTGCCAGAAAGGTCTCGACTTCGGCGCTATTGGGGCCACTGCGGTCGCGCTGCCAGGCCAAGAAGTAGGTCTCCACGGCCGCTTGCGTGCCCCAGAGCTCGATGGCCAAGTTGCCCACAAAGTGCACCATGCGGCCGGCCTCGCGCAGTTTGGGCAGGGCGGCGTCGATGAACCCGCTGGCGGCGCCCTTGTAGGCGCCGTGGCTGTCGGTGGCGTCGGGCCAGTAGCTGGCGCGCAGCGCGTCTTCATCGCAGCGGTCAATGCCACGGCAGTAGCGGAAGATGCAGTCGCGGATGGCTTCTCGGTCCAGCAGGCTTTGAAGCGGCGATGGATGGGTCATGGTCTGGGTCTCAAAACACGGGTAAGGGTGACAAGCATATGAGCACACGGCTGCAAAACAAGGTGGCATTGGTGACGGGGGCGGCACAAGGCATTGGCCGCGCCATCGCCGAGCGGTTTCTGGCCGAAGGCGCAGCCGTGGGCGTGCTCGACCTCAAGCCAGAGCGCGCGCAAGCGGCCGCGCATGAGATGGCGGCGACGTTTCCCGGCGCACGCGTGCTGCCCTTCGCCGGCAACGTGGCCGACCGCGCCACGCTCGAAGCTGCCGTGGCTGGCATCGAGGCTGCATGGGGTCGGCTCGACGTGCTGGTAAGCAACGCCATTTGGGTGCGCTACGGCCCCATCGCGGCCATCACGCCAGAGATGCTCACGCGCATGACCGGCACGGGCTTCGACTCGGTGGTCTGGGGCATTCAATGTGCCGCGCCGCTGATGGCGCGCAGCGGTGGCGGTTCAATCATCCACATCGCGTCAGCTGCCGCCTTTCTCAGCATGCCCAACGCCATGCTTTATGCCGGCGTCAAAGCAGGCGTGCTGGGCCTCACGCGCGCCGCCGCAGCCGAGCTGGGCCCACAACAAATCCGCGTCAACGCCATCTGCCCCGGGTCGATCCAAACCGAAGGCGTGACGGTCAATGTGGACACCGACATGGTGGCCAAGCGCATCGCGCGCACGCCCTTGGGCCGCTGGGGCCAAGTGTCGGATGTGGCCGACGTGGCCTTGTTTCTCGCCAGCGACGACAGCCGTTGGATCAGCGGCGAATCGCTGCTGGTGGACGGGGGGGCGACCCACGCGGTGTTGTAAGCGCCACTGTCAAGCCCGGCAGCACTTCAGTGGGCCCAAAGAGATCGCATTGCCTGTGCTGCAAACGCCAAGGCGTCACAGCAACTTGGGCGTTATCTTGGACGCATCGTCGGCGAGGCTGATCAACCGGCTGGCCTGCTTTTTTACAAAGTCACCGAGTTGGTCTGCAAATTCGCGCTCACCAGCGCCGATGTAATCGTCCGCCACGGCCTGAGCCGACGCGTGCTGTATCGCCAGCTTGGCAAGCCGCGTGGCCTCGCGTTTGAGCAGATTCCTGTCGACCCCACATCGCTGCGCAAAGTCGGCCATCTGAAACGCCTTGACTTCGTCCAGCAAGAACGCATCGCCCCACGCCATGGCCAACTCGTGGTCGATTCCTGGGTACTGCACCGTACTGACAAGGTCGTACCAAGGCGCCGGTTCCAAACCTTCGCGGCGCTGGAAGAACGAGAAGTTCTTGCCGTGCGCATCGCAGTTTCCAATCAGGAACTGGAACAACGCCCATCGGATCAGGGTCATGCGTGCCGCGGCCTTGTTGACAGTCTGCTCGACGCGCTCGAATAGCATCTGGAAACTCACGCCCTCTCGGATGTTGCGGACGTGTTCGCCACTTCCCAAGTTCCGCTCGTACTTGCAGCTCTCGGGCAGGTCCGACGCCTGACAGGCGTCGATGATGTGCAAGCGTTGCACGGCGGTTTCGTTGGCGCCTTTCCCGTCGCCTTGCACCACCACCCGATCGAATCGGCGGACGACGAGTACCGGCCTTGGTGTGCGATAGATGCCGACGTCCGCGACGGGAAGTTTCATGCGCCGCGCCAAGGACATGCAGTAGTGTTCGTTGACGACCAGATGAGGCATCAAGTGACGTGCAGGGTCGGGCTTGAGGATGTGCGTTGATGCCAGGGGCGGCTCGACCAGGTACAAATGTTCTCCGTCGCCGAGCGTGCGGTCCAGGTAGACCATCAACTTGTCCTGCACGCCCGCGATCGACATGCGGACCTTGCCGTCCCAGACGGCCAGCGGAATCTGGTCGCGATCGGCCATTCGTTGGTCCAGCTCTTCTCGGGTTACTTCACGCGGCGGCTTGGCGGCGACGACAGGTGGCACTTCATCCGAGCGCCAGAACCGGAACGCCCCGGTGGTTTCGGTCCCGAGCGCGCTGATAAGGGCGTAGATGTTCGACTTGGAGACGCGGTAAGTCGTTGCCGTGATGTCGAGCGCGCGGCCTTCGGGCAGCAGGTTCTCCACGAAACGCTTCACGGCGCCTGCTGCGTAGCCGCCGGCCGAGGGTTGCAAGGGCAGCGCCGGCGATAGCGGAAACGCGCCCGGCGCTGCCACCCATGCCGCGTCGTAGTCCAACGACCACCGATCATTCAGCGCCTCGTAGCCCAGCGCCGCGACCCTCTGGCCATCGGCCCAGAGATTGAGCGCATGCGGGGCGTCTCGGGCGTCGGCGGCCGCGTTCATGGCTGCTTCGGACGGTCGCCGCTGGCAAGCGAGACAAACTGCATTGTCGGATGGTCCTTGGGCCCGAGCACGAGCGCGAGCCCCAGACCGTCCAACACTGCCAGCAGCTTGTCCAGTCGCACGGAGCCCTTGCCGTTTTCGAGGCGTGAGAGCAGGTCGACGGAGACGCCGCTCAAGGAGGCCGCATCATCGATGCGCAGCGCCTGTGCGCGACGACGGGCTCGGACGGTCGAACCCAAGGCGCTGGCGTTGGTGATGTGCAGAATTTCGGGTGGTGGGGCGGAAGGGCTGAAAGTCATTTCGAAATTCCATGGGTGACGCCATAAAAATCTAGTCTTTGGCACGAATTAAGTGAATTCCGAAATCATGCCATGCTTAACCTCTCGTCGTCAAATATCCATTGAATTCCGAAACCAGTTTGCCAGCCGTGCGCAGTACTCGCAAGCCCCAAACCGTCTAGAGCTACCCAGGCCAGTCTTGCATGGCAAAGCGCAAAATGCGATACTTGTATTCATCTCTTGTTTGACAAGTGCCATGCCCCTCTCCATCCGATTGCCCGAATCCATTGACGCACGGCTGACCAGCTTGGCCAAGCTAACAGGGCGCAGCAAAACCTATTACGCAACTGCGGCCATTTGCGAGTACCTCGATGACCTTGAGGACTTGTACTTGGCCAAGCGTGAAGTCGAGGCCGTCCAGGCTGGTGAATCGACGTCCACGCCATTGGTAGAGGTCATGAGACGCTATGGCATGGAAGGTTGAGCTTTCCACCCTCGCGCAGAAGAACCTTCAACAACTCGACCCGCCGGTCGCGCGCCGCATCTTGGCGTATCTGAGTGAGCGAGTTGAACGCCTTGAAGATCCACGCAGCATCGGCGAGGCCTTGAAAGGCTCGAGCCTGGGCGACTACTGGAAGTATCGCGTTGGTGACTACCGCGTGATTGCCCAGCTCGACAATCAAATCCTGCGCATCCTTGTTGTTCGAATTGGCAACCGGCGAAACGTTTACCGGTGAGCATATGACGTAGAAACCGTCGATGCTTAATGTTCGCAGATGCCGAACACCGAATCAAAGCGCTTCAAAGCCGCGCCCAATAGCTTCGTGTGGCCAACGCCCCATGGGTGTGGGCGAGCTTGGCGCTGACGCCAATCGAAGGACTTTGGCTGATGCGTCAGCAGGTAGCCTGGCTCGTTGTTAGCGCCCGGTGCCGCAATGGCAAATGGGTTGTCCGCATGTCGCTCGGCGTGTGTCATGGGGAACCCCACGACGATGCCCGTGCGCTCGGCAAAAGCCTTGGTTGAAATGACCAGCATCGGATGGTCGTCCGGCATCTCTTGGCCAACCGAAGGGTTGTACTGAATGAAGATGATCTCGGCCCGCTCAGGCACCCAAAGCGCTGACTTACGCGTCGCCATGGGCAAACGCCTCCACGCCTACGGCCCCGCCAGCCATCACCTCGCCGCCATGCCTTTTGGGATCGAAGGCCGCCAACATCGCGTCCAAAGTCGGCTCGGTTTCGGTTTCGATGACGATGAGACCAGGCTTCACCGTCACGCGCACGGGTGAGCCTTCGGTGACACCCGCCGTCTTTGCCATCGGCTTGGTGAGGCGAAGCGCGAGGCCGTTGCCCCAGGCGCTGATTTGACTAGCAGCTGTGCTCATGGATACCCCTCAAAAAGCGTTGACACCAATGTATCAACCATTGCGTCACGTGTCAACGTTCGTATCTACGTCTGGGAGAGTGCCCCCTAGGCAACGCCAACTCCCAAGCGCATACTGATTGGCTGGAAGAAGGAGTTGCACCATGATGCGAAGCCCAGGTCGCCTTCCGTGGTTGATTTTGCCGTGCGCCTTGGCAGCGGCGATCCTGACGCATCCGCCAGCGCAAGCGGCGGGCCCGCTTGTGCTGCTGGCCAAGCAGGCGGTGAAGCGAATGCTTACCGACTTCCTCGAAGACCGAATTGCCGATGGCATTCGTGCTTCGTTTGGCCCCTGCAAACAAGACCTGGCCAACGACGCCATCGACCGCACGCGAGCTGTGAAGGGTCTGCTCAACCCGGGGGGGCCGTCCGCGCTGAGTGCGGCAGGCAGCTTGGGTGGCACGACGCAGGCCTTGCAACCCGCACAGCCTGCGCGCGGCGTTGGTGGCGTGCCCGGCGACAACGCCGCGCCATTGACGGCGCGCATGCACGACCTGATTCGCGGCGGCACGCCGGGCCTGGCCAGTGGCCAGTTGCCGGCGGGCGCAGACATGCAAGGCGCCATGGCGCAGATGCAATCGATGATGAACGCGCCTGCGCTCACACCCCTCGAAAGGGTCGAGCTTGCGCAAATGCTCGAGCGCGTGGGCAAAGTGGCTGAGGCGGTCGAACCCGGCACCCCAGCGTGCAGCGCCGCCGACTACGAGCGCCTGTTTTTGCGCTTGACGGTGACCGGGGCCGACCCCCGTGTGGGCGGCATGGTTGCAGCGATGACGGGCGGCATGCTGCGCATGTTCCACACCAGCCTTAAGCAGATGACGCAAGGATCGGCCGAGACGCAAGCGCTGTTTGCAAAGATGTCGCCCGAAGATCGAACCGAGTACGTCGACACCATGGCGCTCGAACTCAAACAGGGCCCCCCGCAGGCCATGCGTGCCTTCGTGGCGATGCTGGATGCCGACCTGATTGCAGCCCCAGCCGACATGCGTGAGGCGCTGAAGGCGCGGCTGGCGCCTTAGGTGGAGCAGGGCGCCGGTTTCGGCCACGACACGCTTGATCACTTCGGTTCACAAACCGCTTGGCTCCAAAGCCAGCGCGGCCACATCGGCAGCTTGAAAGGCAACGCCCGGTTCTTTACAGATCCGTCCTTGAAGGATGGATCTGTAAAGCCCATGATTCCCCGACACGCCACACTTGGGATTGATTTAGGGCGGGACGAGGCCCTTGTTCGCTAAGGCATGCTCCATGCTGCCTTGGTACCATCTTTGAACCCTACTGGCCGGTGCAAATTTCCCAATCGCCTGGGCTACAGTGCCGTCGCGCTTTGCTGCGCAAGTTGGCTCTTTAAGGGATCCACGACCTTTGATTCAAGGGCAATAGCCCGTTTGGATCGTGAACATTGATAGAGTCTTTTTCGGTCATCGCGTTGTTAAAGATCACGAGATTGAGTCCAACCAAGTTCGAAGACGACGGAAACAAGATGCCTTTGGCGCCAGCGCGCTGAGCTTCGTCGGACATTGACCAGGTAGGGGGCACGATATGTTGGTTGAACCAGAGAAATCGCCAGTCGCAAGCAAAGTCCTGCCAAATAGGGGACCAATGCGCAGCGACATACCCACCTGAGAGATCAGCGACCGGTTGCAAATCGATCCGATACTCGGCGATCAAGCCGGGGGGCAACAAAGTGCTCGTTTGCTGGTACTCCAGCAAAGCAGTTTGAGTGTCCAATGAAAGGTAAAGTGCCTCGGTACCGATACGGTTGAAACGGCCACCGGCCCGCGCCGCCCCGGCTCCACTCGTTGGCAAAAACGACCAGCGTGGAGAATGAACTCGCCACGCTGCGGTTTGTACGAGTGGCTTCAGGATCATCCCGATGCCCCAGCGTTCAGCGACATCAGAAAGCGTATAACGTCGTCTGTGCGACCCTTCGAGACCAGGTACTCAGCCGACCGGTACTCGAAAGGCGGTAGTGGCTCATTCAGGTACCAGTAGATAGCCTTGTCAACGTCGCCGGAAACATCTGTTGCGGCGCGAATCACGCGCAGAGACGCACGTAGATAGTCTTGGACATCGCTCGACTCAGGGGACCGGGTCAATGTGTTGCGATGCACGCCAGCGTGATCCGCCAGGGTTTGCAGATCAGTTTGGAGCTCGCTCACGTACCTGCGAGGAGAAACCGTGGGAGTTTCGTCGTCGCGAATAGCCTCGAAGAAGTTTTCAAAGCTCCTTTTCACAGGGCTTGACTTTAGGCCCATATCTACTTGTGTCGGTGCCAATGTTGCCACTTGTGTCCACCTTTATGCATGCTTGATGCACTTATTATGCATCATTTACGCATCAAGAGATGAGCATTTTTCGCGCAAAAGTGCATGTTGGCTCCGCCATTCACGTGGGCTGTAAGTTTTGGCGACAAACTTGTCAACATTCACCGCCCCACCAGATCCACCGCACCACCACGGGCGACATGTCCGAACGCTCGAAGGATTTTGCATACCCAACGGCAACAACAAATGACGGGCGTTTGCGGGTCACGCGATAGCCAGCAACGCTTTGATTTTTGCCCTCACATCCGCCATGAC
Source organism: uncultured beta proteobacterium (assembly GCA_963738575.1). Lineage (GTDB taxonomy): Bacteria > Pseudomonadota > Gammaproteobacteria > Burkholderiales > Burkholderiaceae_C > CAVTWY01. The sequence continues at coordinate 418,184 of CAVTWY010000004.1, read as the reverse complement.
TGAGGTAGGAGCGACCGCCCTTTTCTTCGCATTTCGAATTTTCCAGTTGAGCGATTTCAATTGGTCAGACAGCACCGCACCGGGAACCCCGCCAATCTCAAACACCACTTCAAAAGGATGCCCTTTGACTTTGGTGCTCATGGGGCAGCAAACCATCAGCCCGGTTTTGCCGTTGTAGCTGGCCGGGCTGATGACCAATGCATGACGATGCCCTGCCTGCTCGTGCCCAGCTTGAGGATCGAATTCCAGCCAGGCAACATCACCAGACTCAGGCACGTAGCGACGTGATGCCATCAAAGCGCCTCTTTGCCCACTGGCCTGCCAAAGCTGACTTCTTCATGCGCATTTTGCGGAGTGATTCCAGCGAGCAAGTCATCCAAGTTGTATTCCACATGCCCATAGGGCTCAATCACGATACGTCCACGGCTGACAGTAATCGTTACCTTCTGCTCCAGGCCTAAGGCGGCCTCCTTCAGTGCCCATGCGGGCAACCTCAGGGCTGGGCTGTTGCCCCATTTTCGAATGACAGCTTCCATAGTTCAATCTCCGAAGTGTTTCTACATTGTAGATACACCTTTTCCGGATGTCAACTCGCGACACCCGACATTCCCGACACCCGGCGTCCTGCAACTGTCGTCCTGCAACTCGACAAGGAGGGAACCGGCCACTACACTTTCTCCGTTGCTTGTGGCGTCCCAGGAGAGTCGGAGACTGGGCGGATGATGGCGAAAGCATTCGTCGTATGTCGGAGAGTCACGCACCGACCAAGCAACACCCTCAAAGCGCCTCAAATCAACCGATAGGCCGTGCCACGGACTAACGTCCAACGACGGTTCATCCCCACGCGAGTGGGGAACACTCCCGGGCGGGTCGAAGGGCCTTAACCGCTGACGGTTCATCCCCACGCGAATGGGGAACACTGCGACACTATCAACCAGGTCGCCCGCGCCGTCGGTTCATCCCCACGCGAGTGGGGAACACGAGCGCCAGGCTGATCGAACAATGTTCAAGACGGTTCATCCCCACGCGTGTGGGGAACACGCCGGTCGTTGGTTCGTATGTCATGCGTCGGCCGGTTCATCCCCACGCGAGTGGGGAACACCATCTAAAAGCCATGTCTCACGCCGAGCCCGGTTCATCCCCACGCGAGTGGGGAACACCCGCCCCTCCCGATTTGGGATGACGTTCGCACCGGTTCATCCCCACGCGAGTGGGGAACACCACTTTGGCCCCACGGTGGACAGCTGTATCTCGGTTCATCCCCACGCGAGTGGGGAACACGGCGCTCGGTAATTCCACGGAAGTAGCGGTTCATCCCCACGCGAGTGGGGAACACGCCTGAACCAGGTGAGGCGTAAAGGGCCGGTTCATCCCCACGCGAGTGGGGAACACGGCACCGAGCCGCGGACGCATGCAAGACCGGTTCATCCCCACGCGAGTGGGGAACACGTGCCTGTCGCCTTGATGCGCAAACGCTGCGCGGGTTCATCCCCACGCGAGTGGGGAACACCACCGAAGCCTCGACGCGCTCAAACGATGACTGGGTTCATCCCCACGCGAGTGGGGAACACGTCGGCAGGAAGGACTGGCCTGGCTCGGCGGTTCATCCCCACGCGAGTGGGGAACACGTCGGTCAGCGCCCCCTCCGTGACCTCCCACACGGTTCATCCCCACGCGAGTGGGGAACACGGCGTCAGGCACTTACACGGCGGCGGCGCAGCCGGTTCATCCCCACGCGAGTGGGGAACACGCGCCGTGCTATTGGTTGAAGGGTTACTACAATTTGGTTCATCCCCACGCGAGTGGGGAACACTGAGCTTCACGGCAAACTGACTGCGTTCGTCCGGTTCATCCCCACGCGAGTGGGGAACACTCTGGCGTTCTGAGAAACTCCGATTACCCTGACTTGAAGACCGGGGAATACGCTGTTGTGGTGGGCCAACCGTTGGAGGTACTGCGCAGGCGAGTTGTGCGCAAAGCCGTAGCTGTCTTTGATGGTGTTGCGAATGACGAGAATGTTCTGAGTCTTGCCGACTACGTACACGTCGTGCTCTGATCCGCTCGCCGTTTTCGGGCCTAAGACCGATCTGACAGCGAGCAGCTTCTTGTCATCCCAAAAGAAACCCTCCGCCTTGGCGCGAGCTATCAGCCTGGTTTCTTCTGCGTCGACGACTCTCGGGCTTGCCTGATGCTTTCCGTATGGACGCGGTCGAGTTCCGTCACTCGTGTAGACCGACGGTTGCGCTGATTCGCCTCGAACAAGGCGTTCTGCTCCGAGTCCGTCAAGACCTGCTTCGGCAAGCCCTTGAACAAGCCGAGATTCGGTGGCGTCAAAGAGTCGTTTTTCATGACTCAATTTTACCTCGCCGCCAGCTTCTTTGCTGTCGTACTTGCGCGAAACAGCCTCGCCATTGAATACTGGCGGATCACGCTGCAACCCGCGCTGCGCAGCCGCCGCCACAAAGGTCTCGATCATTGCGTCGTCAAAGACTAGCTCGACGCCCAGCGCCCGAGCGACTTTGTGCGCCCACGCCTTGATGATCGCCATCAGGCCGCCCCACCCCTTGAGACTTGACGCCTTGCCCGCGCCAGCCATGTCGGCCAAGGCTTCCTCAATCGCTTCGTCGCGCGTCATGCCCGAAAACCGGTGCTGGTATTCAGCAGTTTTCACCTTCAGGGCCTGGTTCGAGCGCCACATCTGCCGAATGAGCGCCGCCCCTTCGTTCGGGAACATCTTGCGCAGCCCACGGTGGAAGGCTTCGTGCAGCACAACAAACGCCATGTCTTCAGGGTGAGGCCAGCTTGTCGGCGACCACCCACGTTTCGTCGGTCTTGGCGAAGTAGGCACCACGCGCACCGCCCTCGCCTGCGGCCTCGAAAAGCTCGCGGATGCCACCAGGCAAGTCAATGGTCGTCGCCGCGACGTTGATCTTGTTCAGGCCTGCTGCTTCGTGCTTGGCGGCAAGGGTCTTGGCGGTTGCGACATCGAGGCCGACGGGGGCCCTGTCACTACGACTGTACAAAGCAACATTGCCGTTGTCATTTTCACGCGTCTTCAAGTCAGCGAAAAGGGCGTCAAACGCCTCAGCAATTGGCTTTACCTCGCCAGGCAGCAAGTACGGATACCGTTCCGGGCTACGCTTTGTGTCTTCAACAGCTTTCACGTTGGCCAAGAAATCGTTGTGGAAACCTTGCTCCAACATGCGCGCTTGTACATGGCTCTCAAACGCGCGAGCTGCGCGCTCGAGCGTGCTTGACCAGTAACCTTTGCCTTTGTCCAAAAGTGCTGACCTCTGCGTCATCGGCGATGAGTTCAACGCTTCAACCAAAGCGGCAAAGCGCTGCTCAACTTTCGGGCCTCACGCCTTCTGGGTGGCGCGGGTCAGGCATCCGCTTGTCGGCCGCGTATTGCACGGCTGTTGAATGAAGATTTCGCATTGCCTCCAGTTTGCCAGCCGCCATGGCTGGCCAATGTCGGCTGCCATCTTTTCGAACCATCATTGGCTCAGGCTTGTGAGTGATGTAGTTGCTGTCTCGGTAGACTATTTCGTTTCCGCCAGAGGCCATCTTGCCGCCTCTTTGACGCGAAAAGAAGTTGTTAAGCGAGTGGAACGACTCGTGCGCCAGTGCGCCACCACCACGCGTCTTGGTCAGTTGATAACTGGTTCTGGGCTCAGAATGTGCAGAAGCCCATCCGCGCCCCGACATCCAGACGCGATGCCACTGGTACCGTTGATGATATCGCGCGCAGCGGAATGCCGAGCATGTCCGACAATTCCATCAAGCCATCAATTGCCTTGTTCAGCAACGCTTGGCGTCTCTTTGTCGTCTTTTCCTTGTTTCACCCGCGCCAAATTCACCACACGAGAGCCGAATCGGTCTTGAAACTCGTTCAGGGGCGACATCTTTGCCTGCGGGATGATCCTTGCCTGCCGGGGCCAGTTTTCCGCACTTCGCAGGTCGCGCTCGGCAATGTTGTCGCGATCTTTGACACTTTGCCATGCCGCCACCAGCGAGTCGTACTGGCCATTAATTGCAGCCCTTCTTGGCAAGCGTGGCGAACTCTATCAAGCGGCGATATTCTGGGTCACCCTTTTTGTTGATGAAGTAAACGCCGGAGTTTTTTGCCGTCCGAATTTCAAAGTCCACCTTCTTGGCGGCAATGCCAGTTGCCATCAGGGTTTTGATGTCATCGGTGTAGTCGCTGATAGCGCCACCTTTGCCAGTGAGGTAATGCGGTCTGCCGTCCACGGTCAGTCGCACCATAGGCGTAGGAACTGCTTTACCTTCATTGCTGAAGGTGACGGCATCAGGACGCTCTTCAACAGCACCAACCCGAGCCCACTGATCGCGGGGAGGCTTTCCAGCAGCGCCACTTTGCTGATCCAATCCTTCAGACCTCTCTTGCTGTTGCCTTCCGCGACCACCTGTTCCCGCGTCGTGCCACCGCCGACAACACGCGGGCAAGTTCGCGCAACGTCCTGACAGTATCGACCCAACGTCGCAGCTTGTACTCAATACGGGGCTTTGAAGGAATCTCTGCGCGGGCAGCGTGCGCCACGGCTGCCGCGAACGGCTCTTCAATTGCGTCGTTCTCGCTGATTGGCCAAATCTCGCTCAGGGAACGTTTGGCGATGTCGTCGTCAGCTAGGTCTTCGCTGAGTTTCGCCGCGAACGCGCGGCGCGCTGGAGGCAACGCTTCGCCGAAGTTTTCAACAGGCACTTTGCCGGTTCATCCCCACGCGAGTGGGGAACACTCCACCGTATCATGGACATAGTGCTCGAAAACCGGTTCATCCCCACGCGAGTGGGGAACACTCCGGTGCAGTTTTCAGCGCTGGCCCCCAGGCGGTTCATCCCCACGCGAGTGGGGAACACGAGGGCAGCGGGCAGGACCGCATGCGCGTGGGCGGTTCATCCCCACGCGCGTGGGGAACACGACTCTCCGATTGTGCTGCGGCGGGCTTGCGCGGTTCATCCCCACGCGAGTGGGGAACACCCCTTGTGCATCAGCCTGCAGGCGACCGCAACGGTTCATCCCCACGCGAGTGGGGAACACCCACATACGCACACGTTCGCGATGGCTGAAGCGGTTCATCCCCACGCGTGTGGGGAACACAGAACTGCATCTGCCTGCAGCGTGAGTCGGTTCATCCCCACGCGAGTGGGGAACACTTCACGATGTCGCGCGCGGTCGACCGGACCGGTTCATCCCCACGCGAGTGGGGAACACCATGTGCATATCTGCCACAGTCCAGTAGCCGGTTCATCCCCACGCGAGTGGGGAACACCGCGTTCGTCATCGAACTTGCTCCGTTACATAGCGGTTCATCCCCACGCGAGTGGGGAACACATCAGTGGTGCGGATCGATGCGTCATCGCGATCGGTTCATCCCCACGCGAGTGGGGAACACTGTCAACGTATGGCCGCATGGTCGTAAGCCGGTTCATCCCCACGCGAGTGGGGAACACACAGAAGACAGTCAACGATGCGCAGCGAGTACAGGCGGTTCATCCCCACGCGAGTGGGGAACACAATCGATTTGCGCCATCGACGCGCAGTTGCGACCGGTTCATCCCCACGCGAGTGGGGAACACGTCAACAGCAGTCGATCAGTACGCGCAAGTTCGCGGTTCATCCCCACGCGAGTGGGGAACACGCCGATTCAGCAATGCGCGCAACGCGCACTGCCGGTTCATCCCCACGCGAGTGGGGAACACCTTGCGCAGACTGCACAAGGATCGTCGCCATGTGCGGTTCATCCCCACGCGAGTGGGGAACACCATAGCAAGATAGCGCGGCAATAGTCATTGACTGCCGGTTCATCCCCACGCGAGTGGGGAACACGCATTCGTGCGCTCTTGATTGCATGAGTCGTAGGCGGTTCATCCCCACGCGAGTGGGGAACACTGGCGCTGCTAGGGCTGCTGGCGCTGCTGATTACGGTTCATCCCCACGCGAGTGGGGAACACCATGCTGATGCATGTGCTGCACCCATACTGCAGGACGGTTCATCCCCACGCGAGTGGGGAACACGCAGACAGCTCCAGTTGATGAGCCTGTCGCAGTGCGGTTCATCCCCACGCGAGTGGGGAACACCGCTCATCGAATCCGCAATGGTCGCCGCGTCCAGCGGTTCATCCCCACGCGAGTGGGGAACACTTTTTATGCTGAAAAGAGATCGTCGGCATTGCCGGTTCATCCCCACGCGAGTGGGGAACACCCCTGTGCGAATTGCTCGATCAGTGTTAGGGCCGGTTCATCCCCACGCGAGTGGGGAACACTTACCAAAGGCGCCGAGGTGGTGAGCGGTGGCGGTTCATCCCCACGCGAGTGGGGAACACTGCATTACGCGTGAATCATGACAGGCGCATGCGCCGGTTCATCCCCACGCGAGTGGGGAACACATCGGAGTTAGTTAAATGGATAAAGCTGTATCGCGGTTCATCCCCACGCGAGTGGGGAACACTATCATATTATTCATCTGCGCAGTTAATTAAGCGGTTCATCCCCACGCGAGTGGGGAACACCTCGAATGCAGATGTCACCGGCAAAAGCTCGTCGGTTCATCCCCACGCGAGTGGGGAACACGTAATGCACCGATCCGCGCAATACGCGGCCTGACGGTTCATCCCCACGCGAGTGGGGAACACCATAGGCGCTGCGCGTGTGCCGATGTTGCGTACCGGTTCATCCCCACGCGAGTGGGGAACACTCTTCGTGAATATTGCTCGTACGCTCAATGGCCGGTTCATCCCCACGCGAGTGGGGAACACGTGACGACTGGCTGCGATAGACGAGATCGATCACCGGTTCATCCCCACGCGAGTGGGGAACACCGCATCGTATGACACGCTCGGCTGCGTTACGGCGGTTCATCCCCACGCGAGTGGGGAACACACAGGATTCTTGCGGCCTCAAGCATGCGCAGCGATCCGGTTCATCCCCACGCGAGTGGGGAACACTCCATGTTCGCCATCAATGGGTCTGCAGGTCGCGGTTCATCCCCACGCGAGTGGGGAACACTCGACTCGGCGATGCCGGCGCGGTCGATGGCCGGTTCATCCCCACGCGAGTGGGGAACACAACCGTCAGATCTGCAATGCTTGATGGGCAAGGCGGTTCATCCCCACGCGAGTGGGGAACACACTTGTCGCTAGCGTGAACGTCGGCACTAGCCGGTTCATCCCCACGCGAGTGGGGAACACTGCTGACTCGCGCACTCGCTGTACCGGTTGAGTCGCGGTTCATCCCCACGCGAGTGGGGAACACGCTGGCAACCGATTCAGTGCTGGTGTCGGTGGCGGTTCATCCCCACGCGAGTGGGGAACACCTGCCGAAGCGACTGCGCTGACAACCACTTGGCGGTTCATCCCCACGCGAGTGGGGAACACTGCCGGCGGTTGCCCAGCAGCGCCATGCGATGCGGTTCATCCCCACGCGAGTGGGGAACACATTGAGGCTGATGCCTGTCTAGATGCTTCAAGGCGGTTCATCCCCACGCGAGTGGGGAACACGATCAAGTTGTCGCGCTGCGCGTCAGGCATGTGCGGTTCATCCCCACGCGAGTGGGGAACACTGCTGAGACATAGGGCCGTCATGTGCGTGCGACGGCGGTTCATCCCCACGCGAGTGGGGAACACCGACCGACGCTGACGCACACTGGTACCGATTGCGGTTCATCCCCACGCGAGTGGGGAACACGCCCATGCGCGATGCAGCAGGCTATGCGCCGTCCGGTTCATCCCCACGCGAGTGGGGAACACCAATGCTGCCGGACCTGCGACATGCGTCGATGGCCGGTTCATCCCCACGCGAGTGGGGAACACGCGCTGCAGATAGCCGTCACGACGCTGACGTCGACGGTTCATCCCCACGCGAGTGGGGAACACGCTACAAGGGGTTGCGGGCGCTATCGGAGCGGTTCATCCCCACGCGAGTGGGGAACACCGCTAGTTGCAGTAGACGCAAGTTCGCACCGCCGGTTCATCCCCACGCGAGTGGGGAACACTCATGCCGTCATCTGCGATCAGCGGACGTACTGAACGGTTCATCCCCACGCGAGTGGGGAACACGAGCTCTCAGAGCTCAACGAGTCGCTACCGTGTCGGTTCATCCCCACGCGAGTGGGGAACACACCAGCCGACGTCACAGGCAAGTCGATCTCAGACGGTTCATCCCCACGCGAGTGGGGAACACGACCATGCAGCATGCGATGTCGCAGGCTCAGTCGGTTCATCCCCACGCGAGTGGGGAACACGATGCGAACGCCGTGTCGATGCGATGCGCGTGCGGTTCATCCCCACGCGAGTGGGGAACACCGACAGCAGTGTCATTGAAAATAACCCTCGCCGCGACGGTTCATCCCCACGCGAGTGGGGAACACGCTATTCAGAGCTGCAGATGCAGCGCTACATAGCGCGGTTCATCCCCACGCGAGTGGGGAACACGCCTCAAGCGTTCGTAGACTGCTGCGCAGTATCGCGGTTCATCCCCACGCGAGTGGGGAACACAGTCAGATCGTGCTAACTGGTCAGGCTGCTCGGCGGTTCATCCCCACGCGAGTGGGGAACACCTCGACCTGATGCACCGATTCAATGTGGCGTCGGTTCATCCCCACGCGAGTGGGGAACACGCTTCCGCGTCTGGCGCGGTACATCAGCGTCATGCCGGTTCATCCCCACGCGAGTGGGGAACACTGGCCATCGTACCGATGCGCGATTGTGAATGACGGTTCATCCCCACGCGAGTGGGGAACACTTGCCAGTCGCATGCTTCGACTCGACGATGCCGCATCGGTTCATCCCCACGCGAGTGGGGAACACGGTCGACCGTGCTGCTCAGCGGCCGTGTCACAACGCGGTTCATCCCCACGCGAGTGGGGAACACGCGCCACCCGAATACAGCTCGACGCTATCGACGGTTCATCCCCACGCGAGTGGGGAACACCGGCACGGCGTCAAGCTCAGCGATGTCGCTATACGGTTCATCCCCACGCGAGTGGGGAACACATCGCGGGCACAGCCGTGCGCGGGCGTATTCGCGGTTCATCCCCACGCGAGTGGGGAACACGTGCGGCGCGACTGGATCTCATCGAGCATCGCGACGGTTCATCCCCACGCGAGTGGGGAACACACCGGATCAGCGACGCTTCGCCATGGTGATCGTCGGTTCATCCCCACGCGAGTGGGGAACACGCAGTCGGCGTATCGGAGCGCAGTTAATCGGCCGGTTCATCCCCACGCGAGTGGGGAACACGCAGCGGTGCTACGTGAGCGCGGTCTACTGGCATCGCGGTTCATCCCCACGCGAGTGGGGAACACGACGGCACGCTTGTACTGGCCGCTGCGCATCGACGGTTCATCCCCACGCGAGTGGGGAACACTTGCATGCTGCGATGTCGCGGACTACATCTGGTCGCGGTTCATCCCCACGCGAGTGGGGAACACGACGCAGACTGGCCAGCGGGTGCCAAACGTGCGCGGTTCATCCCCACGCGAGTGGGGAACACGTCAGTGCCCGATGGACTACGGTGGATCGCCGGCGGTTCATCCCCACGCGAGTGGGGAACACGCATCGCAGGCCGCAGTGCCTGATGGCAATACGCGGTTCATCCCCACGCGAGTGGGGAACACGCTGGCATCAGCGATTCGGCGGGCAGTCCGCAGTCGGTTCATCCCCACGCGAGTGGGGAACACCGATTGCGCAACCGCGTCCGTGCGTCAGCTGGCGGTTCATCCCCACGCGAGTGGGGAACACGCCAATGCTCAGCCAGTCAGCTCCAGCGCCGGGTCGGTTCATCCCCACGCGAGTGGGGAACACGGTTCGTCCCGTGGCAAATTGCATCAAACTAGGCCGGTTCATCCCCACGCGAGTGGGGAACACCGCCGCGACGAATCCGATCGACACGCGTAGCAGACGGTTCATCCCCACGCGAGTGGGGAACACCGCTCCGATCGCACGGCGTTGCGAGCGGCGAACGGTTCATCCCCACGCGAGTGGGGAACACCAGCGCGTCGAATGCCGACCGGTTCATCGACGGTTCATCCCCACGCGAGTGGGGAACACCGCAGTGCTGTCGATCGAGCCATGACCGGTGATCGTGCGGTTCATCCCCACGCGAGTGGGGAACACCCGACCTGGCGTCCAGCCGATGCTGCGCGCAGTCCGGTTCATCCCCACGCGAGTGGGGAACACACTAACTCTAACCCATTGAAATTAAAGGCGAATTCTTCGGTCGTCATTTCCACCAGGAATTTGACTGCAACAAGTGATTGTTAAAGAGCACTTTGACCGGCGCCAGCCTCAGGCATGAAGCTCACCAATTGCACCCCGTCAAAGTCCGCAACGGTCCGGCGGTTTGGGCCGAGTGTTCTAAATTCGTAACCGGCTTCTGCCTTGCTTCGCCACACCATCACGGCGTTGCCATCTTCGATTCCCTCTTCAACGTGCTTCCACACATGCTCGCGCACACGTGTCGAATAGTTGCCCACGTAGACGCCGGCGCGAACTTCAAGCAACCACACAGCCATGCGGCCACGCAAGCGCGGCGGAGCGTTTTCAAGAACGATGACCAGCATCGCCGATGTTCAACGGAGCTTGAAACGCTGGACCGACTGCATCAGGAGAAGGTGGCGGCTTTTCCACTCCGCCGGACGCAAGCACATCTTCGATGTCGGGAATGATTCGGTCAAGCAGCTTGGTTTGACGAAAGATATCTCGGCATGCAAGTCGAACTTGCCGCTCCGGACTGCTGCGTGGGTTTGAGGCTGCCACTTTGAAAGCAACTGGCACCACAGTTTCGAACTTGTAGAGGTCGGCAATGTCATACACAAAGCTCAGCGCCTTGCCCGTATGTATAAAGCCGACAGCTGGGGCGTACCCTGCTGCGAGCACGGCTGCTTCGGTAACGCCATACAGGCATGCTGTTGCCGCAGACAGGCATCGGTTGGCAAGATCGGAAGAGTCCCACGTTTCAGGGTCATAGTCACGTCCCGCCCAGTCGACGTTGAACTGTTTGGCCAGCAGCTGATAGGTGCGGCGAACCCGCGCACCTTCAATGCCGCGCAGTTGCTCAACACTGCGTCTCTCGGGCGGCTCTTCGCCAAATCGCACGGCGTACATCTTCCGAACCACTTTCAATCGCAGTGATTCATCCAACGCAAGCTTTGCCTGATAAAGCAAGCGATCCGAACGCGCGCCACCTGGTTGTCCTGCCGAATATAGGCGAACGCCAGCCTCGCCTACCCAGACCAAAAGCGTTCCAACGCGGGCGGCCAATGCGGCGGCACGGTGGGACAGCCGCGTGCCCGGTTCCAACATGATGCACGCAACGCCACCAATCGGGATATGCGTTCGAATTCCAGTTGCGTCAACGACAACAAAGGCGCCGTCCAACACATCGATTTCGCCACGTTCGACGAAAATAACGGAGACGCGCTCCTTGATCGGTATCGGTTTAAGTGGCGGCAGTAAACCAGTCGTCACGGGGTTGCTTTCGAGCCGCGCAACTAAACCGCACGGCGCACGAGCATTAGGCCGCAGCCGAAAGCCTTCGCGTGGCCAACTCCTTTAAATAACGTGGCGCTGAACTTTTCCACATCGAGCACAGTCAGTTCGCCAGCGAAGTCTACGCTGCTGAAGCGCAACTCGTCGTTCTTTCCCCGGTGCTGGGTATAGGCCTCGACGCTCAGACACCCCTCGTCCACCGCGAAACCCCGGGCTTGGCCTGCAGTGAGAAGCCACTGGCCGCAGACTTTGCGAGCGAGCTCATACAAAAGTGGCTTGTCAGTGCCACTCCAGTCGCGCCATTGGGTAACGCCGCGCTCGGTGAGCAAGCGCTTTTTGGCATCCATGACGACATCATGACGAACGACGCTGCGCTTGGCAGAGCCGACGCGCTTGCCCGCGACGTGCAGCTTCGTTGAGCCGTCAGGGTTGAGTTGCACTTTGCCTGGACGGTTGACTACCGGGTTAGCGCGCAACTCGAAGTGCAAGCGTTCGCCTGCGGTCAAACTAGGCGCGTACGCCGTCGGCCTGACTTGCCAGCCGGGCACATCGGTTTGTGGCGCCCGCGCTGAGAGCACGTAGAAGCGCGCGGCGACGCCAGCGTCGAGGCGGCGAAACAGGAAATCGCGCGGCGTGCCAGCAGGCGCAGGAAAGAAACGCTGCCACAACCATTGATGGTCTTCGTAGGCGCCCCCACGGTTGCGTTCGAAAGCGGCTTCGCGCTCGTGCTGCGGCAGCGGTTGGATCAGGCTGAAATACATGCTCATCAAACCTCCTCTTTCAGAACGGCGCGGTGCTCCATGCGGTCGCCGAACTGCCAATGGCTGCGGCGGATCACGCGGTCTTTGCGCGGTGCACTCAACTGTGCGGAAACGCCGGCCACGACACCGTCGCTCCAACTGAGGCTTTGCACCTCCGCAGGCAAATCCACCGCTGGGTGTCCCCAACGGTCGGTGTGCGGCGCGGCGAGTGCGAGCACGGCGTGGATGTAGTGCGCGAACGCGCTCGACACGGAGTCGGCGTTTAACACCTGTGGGTGCAGCGGCGCCGCCAACGGGCAGGCTTTGCGGCCGAGGTAGAGCACGAAGCGCGGGTTGCGCAGCGCGGCTGCCAACGCCTGCAAGTCGTGCGGCGCATCCGCTGCGGCCTGCACCGCCACCAGGCAGGCCGAACCTTGGCGGTAGTCGCGCGTGGACAAGATGGTGTTGAGCTTGTGCCGCGGCAGCGACAGTTCGTCCGCGCGCGTGGCCTGCGGCCGGCCCGAGAGATCGCTTCGGCTCGGCACCTGCGCCGTGTGGTAGTCGCGCAGCAACGTGCCCGACGATTGCACGCCAACTGCAAACTTATAGCCTGCCTGCAGGGCGAGCAACTCCGCGTTGTCGTCGCGCGTGATGCCGAGTGCCGCGCCGAGCAAGCCGAGCAAGGCCGACTCGCCTGGATGGTTAGCGCTGCCGCGGTATTCGCCCACGGCGGGCTCGCCCCAGGCCGCGAGCGGCGCTTGCAATTGGAAGACGAGGTACTCCATGGCGCTTCAGTCTTCTTGTGCGAAGGCCACGAGTTCATCGAGGCTGCCGATGGCGCCGAGCTGATCGTTGGGCGGCGTCGGGCGCTCCGGGGCTTCGACGTCGATCCGGCGCCGTCCGTCCGCACCAGCGCCATAGACCTTGTCGAAGTTAACGCAACGCTGCTCGACCGCTTTCACCGCTAGATCCAGCATGTCGCCCCCTTCACCCGGTTTGACAGGCTTCAGGAACGCCTGCACCAGCGAGCGCGGCTGCTGATCGCCTTTCTCGGCAAGCACATAACTCGCGTAGGCGCGCGACCCGTGGCTGTTCTGCATGCCGGTGGGCGCCACCTTGGTGATTGCATGAAGCAAGGCGCCGAGGGCGCGCCTGGCGAGCGCCGTGTCGCCACCTAGGTTCTTGCTCAGCAACTCGCGATCGACGCAGACGTACTGGTAGAACAGGCCCGCGCCGAAGCCGCGTTCGCCGATGTGGCCGGCACCTTTGTTTTGACGATTCAGGTCATCGACAGCGCTGAACCAGTCGTCTTCGACGGCGGCTTTATGGACGGTGACGGCATGTGCAACTTGGGCGGCGGCTTCAAAATTGAATTCGGGAGTGGCAGCGAGCATTCGCCCGAACAGCGCGATATCCACGGCGGTGCTCTCGTTGACCAGCAGCCGGTGAGCAAGTTCTTTTGCAAGCGCTGCATTTGGCTTCTTCTTGTCCTTCGCCTTATCTCGAGTTTCAATAGCCTTCTCGATTGCTACGACCGTCTTGTCCGGCTTTGCGTGTGCCAGGTAGTCGGCAAGAGCATTTACGAACTGGTCTAATTTTTGCCTTTCGAATGGCGAGACATGGACGAGTTGACCGTTAAGCAGCTCCGCGTCCGGCTCCGTCTCGGACGTTTCGGGCTCACCATATGCGCGCTGAATGTCTTTTGCCCACGCTCGCGCAACGCCATCGTCGATGCTTTTTTCGATCAGCCGCTTGTAGATCCATTCCAAACCAATCCGCTTGGTGCGATCACCGATCATCTGATCGGCGTCAGGCAGAAGGTTTCGAAAGACATCCGATGTTCGCCAAGCCCGCTTGAGGCTTTGCGACGACACGCGCAACCGCTGCGCATCGCCCATCAGCGCCGTCTTGGGCCGACCCGTATCGTCGCGGTTCAGATTGGCGGGCGGATAATTAGTGAGCAGGTGAAGTTGCAGAAAGCGGGACATGGTGTGTTCTCCTCGGGTTGAGATCTTTGAAGGTCGTGGTGGTCAGGTGGCGTCTTGCCTGGGCCAGATGAAGCTGTACGCCCAGCGCTTTATCACTGCGTCGCGTTGCTCGGGCCACGCCCAATCCAACACGTCATTGGCGAGCGCGAACACCGGAGCGCCGGCGCTCATCAGCGGCAAGGTGCGGCGCAGGCTGGTGAACAGTGTGTCGAGATCGGGCGCTTCGAGAAGTCGTTTGAAGCGAGCCTCGCTCACGTAGGCACGGTTCGAGCCCTCCGGGCATTGGCCCATCGCGTGCGCGAGGAACCGGTCGCTGTTGTCGGCTTCGACATGGACCAACAACCCCGCCACCACCGCCAGTGCGTCGTTGCTGTTTGCGTAACCCTTCTCATTCCACTGCACCGCCCGCATGCGCTGAAACAGGTGCTGGTAGGGTTGCGTCACGGTGATGGAAGTGATGTCGTGCGCGCGCCGCAGAATGGCGCGCGCCGCGCGGGCCGAACCCTTGTCGCGCTCTTGCGTCACCTCGTACCACCAGTCGTGCAGCACGCGGCCGGGTGCATTGTCTTTGTGCAGGTTCATGATTTCCTCGCCTTCGGTTTAGTGGCGCTCGCAGCCTTGCGTGCAGCAGCTTTCGCAGGGTCCACGGGCAGGCCAAGTGCTTCGCGCAGCTTCGGCCCCTTCAAGCTGCTCGCGAGCCGCTGGTAAGCCAGGGCGATGCGACGCGGTTGTTGCTGCGCGACCTGCCCCGAGCCGACGAATTGCTTGTCGAACAACTGAATCGCATGTTGCTCTAGCACGCGTTGCCACTTAGTGTTGACGGTGATTGCGTCGAAGGCAGCGCCGCTCGCCGCACCTTCGATGAGCGCGTGAAGCTGCTCGTAGAAGGCCGTTTCGGTCGCGCTCCAGAACGCCGAGTCGATTGAGCTGAAGTCTCCCTTTGACGGTGCCTTTTTGAACCAGGCGTCTTTGATGGCATCGCGCAGTTTCTCTGCCACGAGTTCAGTGGCATCAAGCCAGCGGGCAACTTCGGCTTCGACCAGCTTTTGAGCATCGGCGCCGCAATCTGCAAGCCCATACAGGGGTAGCGTCGATTCGTACCAGCAGCGGGCCTTCATGTTGTCGAGGTCATAGCCGAAGGCCCACAAGCGCAAGGCGCCTGGTACTGCTTTTTGACGATGCGTCAGGAAATGCTCGACTACACGGGCGCGGCGTTGCTTCTTGCGATCGCTTCCCTGCCCCATGACCCACGCAAACCAGTGCCGGTGGCCAATGCCACCTGGCTGCGGATGGACTGCCAGCCAGGCCCCCTGCTTCTCGTAGTAGGGCGACAGGGGATGATTCCAAGCGCCCTTGTAGTCCAGCCCATGTTTGCGAGTGAAAAATTCAGCCAGTAGCGCTTCGGACTCGCGAGAACAGACTCCGCATTTGCCGTCGCGCGGCTGCTCCCGGCTCAGGCGGATGCGCCTGGGCATGGCCCAGAACACATGTGCCGGATGGACTTGCACGGACGCTGTTTCGCCGCCGTCCTTCTGGATCGCCGACATGGAGGCGAGCCATGGGAACGTCAGGTGCGGAGCGCTCCACTGAGAATCGTCGTCATCTAAGAAGCGGTCGCGTTCGATTACATTGAGCCACAAGTGATGCCATAGTCTGCTGCCCTCAGACGCAAGCAGGAGCGTTGTAAGCGGGCCGCCGCCACGAAGTCCAGTGAGGTGGCCCGACCCTCCGGACGGGCCATTGACTTGCAAGGTGAACAGGGCAGTTGCGGCGCATGACATACACAGCGGTCCGACATGGGCGCGCTTTACGAAGTGGTCATTGTTGTCGTCGATCGTCTTTTTGCCGGGCGCTTCGACCAACAGCGCAGCGATGCTTTTGGTGCTGCTCTCGACCGGCGTCAAAGTACGGTCCTGCATGAACCGCGGCCCGTCCCCATCGAACTCGAACGCAGCCGCCACCGGCGCAAACCACTGCTCCAACGTGCCTGCATCCGGCGGCTCGTCGAACAGCTTGCGCCAGCCGGAGTGGCGCTCGACAGGCGTCGTCGTCTGAAGCAGGCCAATTACAAACTGCGCAAGGGCGCCATTGAAGTCAGCGCGGTCGGCATCGAAGGCCACAATGTCGGGCCGTGCCAGTTGCGATGGATCGACCCATTCACGGCTGCCATCGCGCTTGCGCACGGGCAACCACGGTTCGTTGAGCAGATTCACTCGCTGTCCTCCTCTGTGTTCTGGATCGGCATCAAGCCGGTTGTCGAAGCGTAGGTCCACTCGCACGACTTGGCCGGGCGCCGCTTCTGCTCGGCGCTCATCGCACTGCCGTGCAATGCGCCATTCGCGCCCTGCTCCAACGGCAGCAAGACCGACCATTTGCCCGCGCCCGGCATCTCCGCTTCGGTGGCACACAACGCTGCCTCCCGTAGTGCGGTGCTTGCGACGGCCCGCTGAGCGATCAGGCGCTGTGGCACGCGCACGCTGCTGTAGGCCCATGCCGCTGTTGCGCTGGCGTTTTCCACCCAAGGCACAAGGCAGTCACCCACCCAACGCGCGAGAACCACAGTGGTACTGGCTTCGCCCAGACGCGACGGCGTTTTCGCTTCGCTCCACCAATCGATCACATCGCCGCGCGCATAACCTTGTTTCAGCTTGAGCACGTTAGCACCCCCTTGTGATCGTGCGGCTAGGTCGTTGCCCTCGGCCCGGGTGGCGTTCGCATCAAGTGCCGCAGGATACGCGGCAGATGCATTGAACACGCCTTCGATCAAGCGACGCGCATCTTCCGGCATGCGAATGCATCCGGCTTGCAGCGCCTTCGCCGTCAACCACAACTGGCCGTGATGCGGATAGACAAAGGCAGCCTTCGGGAACGCAACTTTGAACCAGTTTGCAGGCGGAGCTTCGTTCCACGCCGGGCCATGAACCCAAAGGCAGGGCTCGCCTCGATTGTCATGCGCATCAGGCCCATTGAGTCGATCGCCTGCAGCGCTGCGCACATGGCGTTGCAGGCGGCCGGCGCGCTGGATCAGGCGGTCGATTGGTGCCAAGTCGCTGACCACCACGTCCCAGTCGGCGTCGAGGCTTTGCTCGACGACTTGCGTGGCAATGACCAACTGACCGCGCCGCTGCTGTGCCGTGCTGTTCGGGCCGAAGCGCTCGAGGATGCGTGCCTCGATCGCCAGCCGATCCTTCAACGCGAAACGCGCATGAAACAGCGTGATGTGATCGTCGCCGAGACGACTGCACAACTCTTCGAAGGCATCGAGCGCGTCAGCCACAGTGTTGCGCATCCAGCAGACGCAGCGGCCTTTCGCGAGCGCTCCCTCGATCATGTCTATCACGGCCCGTTTATCGCTCGCGTAGTGCACGGCGACACTGCGGCAGACCTCGGGCCGTGAGTCCAGCGGCTGTTCGTTCGTGCGCGCGCCAGCGCCGGTGTTCCAGACCGTTGCGAGCGGAAAGGCCATCGAGTCGATGGATGGTGGTGGCAGGGTGCGCTCAGCCACAGCCAACCGACGCCCGCGCGCATAGGCGCCGAGCAACGACTTCTTCATGCTCTGCGGCAACGTCGCCGACAACAAAATCGCGCAACCACCCGAGAAGGCATGAAACTCAAGCAGCGATTCGAGCACGCGCTGCATGTACGGGTCACATGCATGCACCTCATCGACAACCAACACCTTACGGAACAGGCCGAGAAGTCGAAGGGATTGGTGCTTGCTGTGCAGCACGCCAAGCATGGCCTGGTCAATGGTGCCTACGCCAGCGGCGGCAATCAGCGCCCGCTTGTTGTAGTCGGCTAGCCAAGCGGTGCAGCGCGCTGTCGCGGTTTCGTCTCGCTGCGTCACATCACTTTCTTCCGGCCCGGCCCGCACCACGGTTTTCGCAAAGGCCTCAACCAAAAAGCTCTGCCCATGTGCCAACGCTAGGCTCGCGTCGTGGCCGAACAAGCGCTCGAACGCTTCTGCAATGCGGCCGTACATTGCGTTCGCAGTGGCCATCGTGGGTAGACCGACAAAGAAGCCGTCGGCCAATCCGCTGCTCATCATGCGGTGCACGAGCATCAATGCGGCTTCGGTCTTGCCTGCGCCGGTAACGTCTTCCAGCATGAAAAGAGCTGGCTCTGTCGCCAGTTGGAAATCACTTGCCCAAAGTTGCAGGGGCGAGGGGGCCGCCAGTTTAGGAAAAAGCATGGTCAACTGAGCAGGCTGCGGCGTGCCCACTGGAATCACGCCGCTCGCCGCTAGCGCGCGATGAGCGCAGTGTTTTGCATGCTCCCAATAGTCATTCAGACTATTGTTTGCTGGCTCACAGTCTCGATATTTGAAGTATTCAGTGTTTGAGCCGATCCAGTCGGCCAACACTGCCAAGCCCGCGATCCACCAAGAGAGCCGTTCACTGGCATCGCAAAAGTCATCCGCACTAAGCGACGTTGAAACAAGCGGCTTTTTGTCGTCACATAGCAGCGCCTTTGCTGTGTTGACAAAGTCGACGATTGCGACGGAATCTTGCCCATTGAAATGATGATTGAAAAATAGAGGGTCAGACTTTGGTGGTTGGCCATGATGGCCTGTCACCGCTCGAACCCACGCGGCAAGCCCTTTCAGATGATCGTCAGTTTCTTGCCCCAGCCACTCCTCGTCAATTGCCAACTGTTCGACGACTTTATTCCACGCGACCAGCCCAAGAGTGTCGTGTCGTACAGGGTAGGGCTTGGTCGGCGCGCATCCGCGAAACCGCTCGAACAGCGCGGCATGTTGGCCCTGGAAAGCCTCGGAGAACTTCCCCAAGTCGTGAAGGCAAAGCCAAAAACCGATCCAGGCACAAAGATCACTTTCGGACGCGATCCCGAGCGAACGTGCTAGCCACTGGCGCAGGCCGCTTGCTGACTGCAAATAGGTTATGCCAACTGCCGCAACATCGAGGCAGTGATAGGGTAAAAGGTGAAAAGCGGCATCGCCCGGTTGAGATGGTCGCGCCTTTCCCCAATATTCATAAGGCGAAATCTTTACGCTAGAGCGCGCGGCGTCGGCGTGGGTCACGACTGGTGCGCTTTCGTGACAACGCGCGTGATGCGCTTCGCCAATGTTGATTTAAAGCGGTTGTGCTGCGGAGCGGATGATGTCATGTTGGCCATCTTCACGGGTCAAAGGCTCTCCACGTGAGCCTACGGATACTGTACGAATACCCATTTGAAGTTTTTCTGCCAGATTGGCTTTCAAGCTGGCCGGGCCCAGCACCTCTACTTCAGGCACATGCCGCAAGACGTCCATCACCAGCTCCCGATCATCCGCATACGGCACCTCCAACACCAAGCGTTGGGCCTCATCAAAGGCGCCCCGCTGCTCCGGATGCCATACCTCGTGCGCCACCCAGCGTGACCGCTCGACGCTGAAGCGAAGCTTGGCCCATTGCACCACTTGGCCCGCAAAAATGCCGTAGCCCTTGCCCAAGGCTTCATCAAGTTCTTCTTCTGGCATGTCGACGGCAGCCTGGTCCGGCAGCACCGCCGCCTCTGTGATGGCGTCCACGGCAAAGCTGCGCAGGGCGTCGCGGGTGTGACACCACGCGTCGAGGTACCAATTGCCACGGTAATGAATCAGTCTCTGAGGCGACACCTCGCGGCTAGGTGGCCTTGCGCCTGGAGTTGGTGCAACGCAAACTGCACGTGATTGGTGGGTGATGCGCAAGCGTTTGCGTGCCAGCAGTGCCGTCGACACCGTCTGAAAGCAAGGCAGCGACACTTTGCGCGTGGCCACGTCGGCAATGCGCACGTAGCGGCGCATGTCACTGCCGCTGCTTGGCGCTACCTGCCTTGCCAACTTGTCCAGTTGACGGCCCAGTGGTCTCAGCTGTTTGGCCAGCATGCCGCTCATGTCCATTTGTTCAAGGACGTGCTGCATGGTCAAAAGTGCTAGCGCCTCTTCAGGCGTTAGCCTAAGTCCAAGCATGGGTTCACCCGCTGGGGCTTTGGGGTCGAGCCGCCACCCATCGCTTTCAGCATGCCACTCAATAGGCCAACCGTGCTGGTCACGAATTTTGGCAATGTCGCGCTTGAGCGTGGCGAGCGACACCTCAAGGTCGCGCAGCAGGCGTTGGCGCGATACGCTGCGGCCGGTACTTAACAGGCGCTGGATGGTGGTGAGTCGGTCAAATTGGCCCATCGGTACCCGTCGGAGGCGACTTGCTGCGCAGTCTTGTCATATCAGCAAGAAGCCTGATGTGCCCGAGTCTATGTCGTTATGGGGCTGACGCACGACGGGTGCGTAATCGGTATTGATGATGACTGCAATTGCATTTTGTGGCCGACGACGAGGGCCAACTCAGAACCGTCAAGCCTCCCGTTCCACCCCATCACTCAATCCGCGCCACTTCCTCAAACCCCAACCGCGGCCCCCGAGGGTGATTGCCACTCGCATCCCCCCACCCCAAGTTGACTAGAAAATTGGCCTTCCAGCGCCCATCGGCGAAAAACGCCTGATTCACTTTGGCTGGGTCAAAGCCACTCATCGGCCCAGCGTCAAGCCCCAGCATCCGCGCTGCAATGATCAGGTAGGCCCCTTGCAACGAGCTGTTGCGCAGCGCGGTCTCGGCGGCCAAGGTCTCGTTTTGAGAAAACATCTGCGACGCCGATGGCATCACCGGAAACTGCACGGGCAGGTGCTCGTAAAAGCGCGTGTCCATGGCGACGATGGCGGTGACGGGCGCCGCTTGCGTTTTGGCCGCATTGCCCGGCGCCAGTGCCGGGATCAACCGTGCTTTGGCTTGTGCGCTTTTGACAAACACCAGCCGCACGGGCTGGCAGTTCATCGACGTGGGGCCCCACTTGAACAAGTCGTGCAGGCGACGCAAGGTGGCTTCGTCAACGGCTTGGTCGCTGAACTTGCCAAACGTGCGGGCGTTGAAGAACGCTTGGTCTAGCGCGGTTTGATCGACGGGGTGTTTCATGCTGCGGTCCTTCAAGGTTGTAAATCAATTGTAGCCATGTGACTTTGTGCTTTGCCACATACGCACATTTGTGCTATTGTAATCTCGAAGGAGATGTTCATCATGAGCCGACTAACCATCGACATCACTGACCAGCAACACAAGACCATCAAAGCGCTTGCCGCCATGCAGGGAAAGACCATCAAAGAGTACGCGGTTGAACGGCTTTTCTCGTCATCTGCGGACGAAGCGCAGGCTTGGGGCGAACTCAAGACGCTTCTTGAACAGCGCATGGCTGAATCGGCAAGCGGCGGCGTTTTGGTCCAAAGCTTGACTGAGATCGCCGACGACGCAATGAAGGTCGGCGGTGTGGCGTGAGCCGCTCTTATGTTGTCAGCAGGGGAGCCGCTGCCGACCTTCGCGAGATTGCGAAGTACACCTTGAAAAACTGGGGCGAGGTGCAATGCCGCGCCTACATCGCTGACCTGGAAAAGAGCGCTGAGTCGGTGGCGAAGGGCGAGGGCGTGTTCAAGGACATGAGCTCACTCCTGCCTGATTTGCGCATGGCAGCTTGTGGCAAGCACTTCATTTTTTGCATGCCTCAGGCTGGGAAACCTGCCGTCATCCTCGCCATCCTGCACGAGCGGATGGATTTGATCGACAGGCTTAGGGGCCGATTGCTTGAATGAGGCAGGTTAAGGAGCCCCCTTCAACATCGCCCGAATCCCCCGAACCGCCTGCCGTATCCGCGCCTCGTTTTCAATCAACGCAAAGCGCACGTGGCCGTCGCCTTGGTCGCCAAATCCAATACCGGGTGACACGCAAACCTTGGCTTTTTCCATCAACAGTCGCGCAAATTCGAGCGAGCCAAGCGCATCGTAGGCGGGCGGGATCTTGGCCCAGATGTACATCGAAGCCTTGGGGCAGTCCACCACCCAACCGGCTTCCGTCAGCCCTTTGTAGAGCACGTCACGGCGGCGCTGGTAGGTGGCGGCAATGTCTTTGACGCAAGCCTGGTCGCCCTCCAGCGCGGCGATGGCCGCCACCTGCAGCGGGGTGAAGGTGCCGTAGTCGTGGTAGCTCTTGATGCGTGCCAGCGCGGCCACCAGCTCGGGGTTGCCCACCATGAAGCCGATGCGCCAGCCGGCCATGTTGTAGCTCTTGGACAGGGTGAAAAACTCCACCGCAACCTCTTTGGCACCTTTAACTTGCATGATCGACGGCGCCTTCCAGCCGTCAAACACGATGTCGGCGTAGGCCAAGTCGTGCACCACCAAGATGTCGTGTTTGCGCGCCAGGGCAATGACGCGCTCAAAAAAGCTCAGCTCCACGCACTGCGCCGTGGGGTTGGACGGAAAGCCCAGCACCATCATTTTGGGTTTGGGGTAGCTGCCCCGAATGGCTTTTTCCAGCTCGCCAAAAAAGTCGACGTCGGGCGCGACGGGCACCGATCGGATGTCGGCGCCCGCAATCACGGCGCCGTAGATGTGGATCGGGTAGCTGGGGTCGGGCACCAGCACGGTGTCGCCGCGGTCGAGCGTGGCCAACATCAGGTGCGCCAAGCCCTCTTTGGAGCCGATGGTGACGATGGCTTCGGTATCGGGGTCGATTGCCACTTGGTAGCGGTCTTGGTACCAGTGGCTGATGGCGCGCCGCAGCCGGGGGATGCCGCGGCTGGTCGAGTAGCCGTGCGTGTCGGGGCGCTGCGCCACCTCGGTGAGCTTTTGCACGATGTGCGCAGGCGTGGCCCCGTCGGGGTTGCCCATGCTCATGTCGATGATGTCTTCGCCTCGGCGGCGGGCGGCCAGTTTGAGCTCGGCCGTGATGTTGAAGACGTAGGGGGGCAGGCGATCAATGCGCGCAAAACGGCGCTTGCCTGCTGAAGAAGCAGTCATGGTGGTGGCTTTCACGTAAGCGCCCGGAACCGTCCGAGCGACGTGGGTGCGTGCTGCACCCGCCGCCATGGTAGCGCGCACCGGGTGCATGTCCGGTTTGTGGAGGAGCGATGCAAGACGCCCCCATGAGCCGGTCCCGCTACGTGCAGGAGCACCGAGCTATGAGATTCGAAGAGGCATACCAAGGATGGACGGGAGGGCGGCTGACGCAGGCCGAAGCGGCGATGCTGCTGGGTCAATGCGAGCGCAGTTTTCGCCGCCACGTGGAGCGATACAAGGCCGACGGGCTGGAGGGGCTGCTGGACAAGCGGCTGAGCCAGATCTCCAAGCGCAAGGCTGGTGAGGCGGAGATCGCCCAGGTCGTGCAGGGCTACAAGAGCGGTTTTGCGGGCTGGAACGTGGCGCACTTTCACAGCAAGTACGTCAGCGAGTTCAAGGGCGCGCGCAGCTACAGCTGGCTCAAGACGCGTGCTGCAAGGCGCCGGGCTTGTGCAGGCGCGCCAAGCGCCGGGGCAAGCACCGCATCAAGCGCGAACGCGCACCCCTGGCGGGGATGATGATCCACCAAGATGCCAGCACGCACCGCTGGGTGAGCACAGCGATGTGGGACCTGGTGGTGACGATGGACGATGCCACCGGCGAGCACACCAGCATGTTCTTCTGCGAGCAGGAGGGCACGGCATCGAGCTTTCACGGCATCGGCCAGACCGTGGCGAGCTACGGGTTGTTCGCCAGCCTGTACACCGACCGCGGCAGCCACTACTTCCTCACGCCTGAGGCCGGTGCCAAGGTGGACAAGCACAACCTGACGGAGGTGGGTCGGGCGCTCAAGCAGTTGGGCATCGAGCACATCGCGGCGTACTCACCCGAAGCGCGTGGACGCAGCGAGCGAGCGTTCCAAACGCATCAGGGGCGGCTGCCGCAGGAGCTGGCGCGCGCCGGGATCACCGACATGGCCCAGGCGAACCGCTACCTGGACGAGACGTACCGCCCCGCGCACAACCGGGAGTTCGCGGTCGCCAGCACACTGGCGGGCACGGCCTGGGTGCCCTTCATCAACGGCAGCCTGCCCGACGTGCTGTGCGAACACCACGAGCGCAAGTCGCGGTGGGCCGCGCGGCAAACGTTTGGCTTCCGCCACAATCAGGCCATGACCCTCACCGAGCTTCGCTACTTCGTCGCCGTGGCACGCGAAAAGCACTTTGGCCGCGCGGCCGAGGCGTGTTTTGTTTCGCAACCCACGCTGTCGGTGGCCATCAAGAAGCTCGAAGAAGAGCTGGACGTCAAGCTTTTTGAGCGCGGCAGCAGCGAGGTGTCGCTAACGCCCGTGGGCGAGGCCGTGGTGCGCCAGGCGCAAAGCGTGCTGGAGCAAGCGGCCGCGATCAAAGAGATTGCCAAGCAGGGCAAAGACCCTCTGGCAGGGCCACTGCGGCTGGGCATCATCTACACCATCGGCCCTTACCTGTTGCCGGAGCTGGTAAAAAACGTCATCGACCGCACGCCGCAGATGCCGCTGATCTTGCAAGAGAACTTCACCGTCAAGTTGCTGGACATGCTGCGCAGTGGCGAGGTGGATTGCGCCATCATGGCCGAGCCCTTTCCCGACACCGGCCTGGCCACCGCCGCGCTTTACGACGAGCCCTTTGTGGTGGCGGTGCCGGCGTCGCACCCGCTGGCCAAGCGCAAGAGCATCACCGCCGAAGCCCTGAAAGAAGAAACGATGCTGCTTGTTGGGCACGGGCCATTGCTTTCGGGACCACGTGCTGGACGTGTGCCCCGAGTACGCCCGCTTTGCCAGCCACGCCGAGGGCATCCGCAAGAGTTTTGAGGGCTCGTCGCTGGAGACCATCAAGCACATGGTGGCCTCGGGCATGGGCATCACGGTGGTGCCAACCTTGAGCGTGCCGCGAGACCCGCAGCGCGACGTGCGCTACGTCAAGTTTGTGGCACCCGCGCCCACGCGCCGCGTGGTGCTGGCGTGGCGGCGCACGTTTCCGCGCTACGAGGCCATCGCGGCGCTGCGCAATGCGGTGCACGCTTGCAAGCTGGATGGCATCAAGTTGTTGAACTGAGGCTGGGCACGCGACGACCGCGCCCTAAAAGTCGCTCGACGGGGCCAAGGCACACGCGAATCTTGGTAAAAACTATCAACTGCATTGAATCAATTAATTTGCCCTATGTATAGTCAAATCCTACCATTCATGCACTTTCAATAGTTTCATGGAGTCAGCAGCATGAGCACCCCCTTCCACAACCCAGCGTCGGTCACCATTCAAAACCTCGAAGCCGCCTTTGCAGGCGAGTCGATGGCCCACATCAAGTACCGCTACTTTGCCAAGCTGTGCCGTGCCTACGGCGACGAGGCCACGGCAAAGGTTTTTGAAGACACCGCCGAGCAAGAAATCTTGCACGCCTTTGGTCACGCCGACTTGCTTTTTCCCCCCGCCAACATGAGCGTGGCCAAAGCCTTGCAAATGGCCATTGATGGCGAAACCTACGAGTACACCGAGATGTACCCGACGTTTCGCAACGCCGCCGTGGCCGAGGGCAACACCGCAGCCGTGAAAGAGATGGACGAGCAAATTGCCGAATCCAAAGAGCACGCGGCGATGTTCAAAGCCGTGCTCGACAAAGCGGCCAAGCGTTTTGCGGCACTGGCCAAGGTGGAGGCAAAACACGCGGCCCACTACCAAGCCACGCTCGACAAAGTAACGGCCTGATCGGGCCGGCTTGACCCTGACTGCCATCGCCATACGCTTTTTGACTTAGAGGATTCCGACACCATGAAAACTTTCCAATGCATCGTTTGCGGCTTTGTTTATGACGAG
This sequence comes from uncultured beta proteobacterium, assembly GCA_963738575.1. GTDB lineage: Bacteria > Pseudomonadota > Gammaproteobacteria > Burkholderiales > Burkholderiaceae_C > CAVTWY01. Next base: position 392,298 of record CAVTWY010000004.1, on the reverse strand, counting down.
GCGGCCGGCCTGCCCGACGAGGGCTTGGCCCCCGGCACGCGCTGGGCCGACATCCCAGCGGATTGGGAGTGCCCCGACTGCGGCGTGGCCAAGTCCGACTTCGAGATGGTCGAGATCTGATGAGAAACCCCGTCGTCATCGTTGGCAGTGGGCTGGCAGGCTATGGCGTGGCACGCGAGTTTAGAAAGCTCGACAAAGCCACGCCGTTGATCGTGATCAGCCGCGATGGCGCCGGCTTTTACAGCAAGCCGATGTTGTCCAACGCCTTGACCAGCGGCAAGTCGGCGGCCACGCTGTCACCAAATCGGCCAGCGCGATGGCGCAAGACCTGTCGGCCGAAGTGCTGGCCCACACGGCGGTGAACAGCATCGATGCCCAGGCTCAGTGCGTCACCGTGCAGGGCGCCGACGGCGCCACGCGCACCATCCACTACCGCGACTTGGTGTTGGCGCTGGGCGCTGACCCGATACGCCTGCCCCTGCAGGGCAACGCGGCTCGAGCAGGTGTTGTCGGTCAACGACGTGGACGACTTTGCGCGCTTTAGCGATGCCCTGCAAGCGGCCAGTGCGAGTGCCAGCAAGCGGGTGGTTATTTTGGGTGCTGGCCTCATAGGCTGCGAATTTGCCAATGATTTGCTTGCGCGCGGGTTTGAGCCGCTGCTGGTGGACCCCGCACAGCGTGCGCTGTCGCGCTTGATGCCCGAGCCTGCGAGCCTTTGGTTTGAGAGCAAGCTGGTAGAAGCAGGGGTGACCTTTCGACTTGGGCACCACCGTGGTGGCGGTTAACCACGTTGAGGCGGCAATGCCGGCGCAGCCCACTGTCGGGTGACGCTTGCCAGCGGTGAGGTGCTGGAGGCCGCGCTGGTGTTGTCGGCCATTGGCCTGCGCCCTCGCACCACCATGGCCCAAACCGCTGGCCTTAGCCGTCAATCGGGGCATCGTCACCAGCCGCACGCTTGCCACGTCAGCACCGCACATTTGGGCCGTGGGCGATTGTGCCGAGGTTGATGGGTTGAACCTGCCTTATGTGATGCCCTTGATGCATCAAGGGCGCGCTTTGGCGGCAAACTTGGCGGCGCAAGCACCCTCGCCGGAGTCGGCGTCGACACCCGTCCCTTCATCCGCCGCTTTGTCCGCCCCTTCATCCGTCATTTCACTCACCCCAACCCCGTCAAGTACCCGGCCATGCCCGTCATCGTCAAAACCCCCGCCTGCGCCAGCGTCGTCTGCCCGCCACCGGCCAATGCCACGGGCAACTGGGCCGTCAGCAGCGACGCTCAAGGGTTGACGGCCACCTTTACTGATGCCAACAACACCTTGAAAGGCTTTGTGTTGCTGGGTCAAGCAGTGTCTGATCGGCAGCGGTTAACGGCGCTGGTGGCGCCGCCCTGGCAATCGCACTGACGCTGCAAAAATCTAACGGCTCACGCCCACGGGCTTAACGAAGCTCCGCGCCCCTGGCAAGATGCGCCGTGCCCACACGCCGCCCCAAACATCACCACCACGTCTACGTCGTCGAGCTGGCCGACCAAGTCTGGAACGAACCCCGCTTTCGCAAAGCCAACCCCGATCATCAACTTGGCAAACCGTTTGTGTACGTGGGCATGACCGGCCTGGACCCCGACCTGCGCTTTGACAAACACAAGGCTGGCATTCAGGCCAACCGCTTTGTTTTTACCTACGGCTTGCGCTTGCTGCCCGCGCTCTACGCGGTTTACAACCCGATGCCCTACGAGGCTGCGCGCGACATGGAGGTGGAGTTGGCCATTGGGCTGCGCGAAGCGGGGTATGGGGTTTGGCAGGCTTGAGGGGGCGGTTCGGTGCGCTTTGTGGGAATACCAGGCTTCTAGCGGCGGCCCACCAGCTTGCCGAGGAGTTCTGCGAAAGGTCGAATGTCCCGGCTTACGCTCGCAGCCTCAAGCGCGGTCATGTAGCGTGTCCGTTGGGCCAGCGGAACGACCGTCCACGGGTATCCTCCTGACGCCAGCATTGCATTCATAAGAAAGCGACCCATGCGGCCATTGCCGTCCAAGTACGGATGGATGTTCACGAAAAAGAAGTGGCCGAGCACGACCCGTACAGAGGCTTCGCGCTCGTCGCGCAAAAGGTCAAAGAATGCGGGCATCAACTCCCGCACGGCTTCGCTGCGGGGTGGCACATGCATGGACTGTCGGATGAACACAGGGCCACTGCGATAGCCCGCGAGATCAGCAGGTTTCAAGATGCCCGCAGTGACACTGGGGCCGAACATTTCGCGGTACCAGGTGCCGTGATCGGCTTGCGCCACCTCGCCCGCGTTTGCCCCTTGCAGAACACGGCTCACGGAGTCCCGGACCTTCTGGAAGGCTTGCCAGTAGCCGCGCGCTGCGAGCGCGTCATGATGCTCGCGGTCTGCCGAGTCGTCCGGATTCCAGTTGCCCGACCGGACACGCTCGATCAGTACAGCACTGACGCGATAGCCTTCGATGGACAAGGAGTTGTAGGCGTCGACTGCATAGACATCTTCGACCTCTCGCAGATAGGCCGCTGCGTCAGCAGGGATGCCGGGCGGGGGGGGAAACGTTCGACTACCGCACCTCGCATCTCAGCCCAGGACATGCGCAGCCGATTGAATGCCGGGGATGTCTCCCGCTGTCCGATAGCGACGAGGGGGCGATCATTGAAGGGATCGGTTTCGTTGACCGTGTAGCCCGCCGATCGCATCGTCGCAGTGATCGTCTCGGCGATCTGGTCCCGTCCAATGTTGCGAAAGGCTCCGGCAAGCCGACCAGCGATGCTGCTGTGTCCGCCGTCGAGCAGGCGGCTCAGAACGTCGGAGGCGTCGGCGATCATGGCGAGCGCCGCCCGCATCTCGACGGGATGCGCCGCAAAGTGTCCGGGCGCGCAACTGATCAGCGCCACGGGCAGGCGCATCAAGCGCAGGCCATCGACGACTAGGATGTCCGCTGTTGTGGGGACTTCGAGGCGCAAGTCAAAGATCGATGTGTCGTGCAGCAGCCCGGTCGGCTTGTTGCCGCCACGTGTCGCCCGCACAAGAAGCTGGCGCGGCACGGTCCAGTTGCCCGTGTGCAGGGCGATCGAGTGCTCGGCACCCAGGCACCAATCGTCCCCGAAGCGCTCGGTCAGGTACGCTGCGCAGAAGAGCCAGAAGGAGGCATACCAGTCGGTACTCTCTCCGGCAGGTCCATCAGGTCGAATGGGGACGTACCACCCCTTCATCACTTCGCAGATAAAGCCGTTCTTGAGCAGGCGCTCGCGGTGGACGCGTGTGAGGTCGGACGCCCGAATGGCAACGGCCTTCGCGTCCTGAAGAGCTTTCAGAGCATCGAGAGACTGAGCGAGCTTATCGGCTGGGGTTGCCATTTACTGGGGTGTCCTGTCTTGCGATTCTTAGGTTTTACTGTTGTATAAGTTCTAGGTTTTGATGTCAAGTCGTTTTTAGGTTATTATGCAAAAATGCTCTGGGGCGCGGCTTTGGGTAATGCGTACATAGCTATGTACATATCGATGGAAATGGAAGCGATGGCAGACGTTCAGATCGCAGACCAAGTAAGGCGAAGAAGAACGTTTGCCATCATTTCCCACCCCGACGCTGGCAAAACCACGCTGACCGAAAAGCTGTTGCTGTTTTCGGGCGCGATTCAAATTGCGGGCTCGGTCAAGGCGCGCAAGGCGTCGCGCCATGCCACCGCCGACTGGATGGAAATTGAGAAGCAGCGCGGCATCTCGGTGGCGTCGTCGGTGATGCAGATGGAGTACCGCGATTGCGTGATCAACCTGCTGGACACACCCGGCCACCAAGACTTCAGCGAAGACACATACCGCGTGCTCACGGCCGTCGACGCCGCACTGATGGTGATCGACGCCGCCAACGGGGTCGAGCCCCAAACGCGGCGCCTGCTGCAGGTTTGCCGCGCGCGCAACACGCCCATCCTCACGTTTGTGAACAAGATGGACCGCGAGGTGCAAGACCCGCTGGTGCTGATGGACGAGATCGAGCGCGAGCTGGGCATGACGGTGGTGCCCTTCACCTGGCCGGTGGGCATGGGCAAACGCTTTGGTGGCGTGATGGATTTGCGCAAAGACCAGATGCGCGTTTTTTCGCCCGGCGAAGACCGTGTCGGCCTGGCCGACGAGATCGTTGATGGCGTCAACAACCCGGCCCTCAAGGCGCGCTTTGGCGATGCATTTGAGCAAGCCGCTGGCGAGGTGGAGCTGGTGCGCGAGGCCGCGCCTGCGTTCAACCTCGACGAGTTTTTGGCCGGCAAACAAACGCCCATGTTTTTTGGATCGGCCATCAACAACTTTGGCGTGCAAGAAATCTTGGACGCCTTGGTGACGTTGGCGCCGCGCCCCGGGCCACGCGCCAGCTTGCAGCGCGTGGTGCAACCCGAAGAGGACAAGTTCACCGGCGTGGTCTTCAAGATTCAAGCCAACATGGACCCATCCCACCGCGACCGCATCGCCTTTGTGCGCGTGGCCTCAGGGCACTTCGAGCGCGGCATGCGGCTGCGTGTCACCCGCTCCAACAAAGAGTTGCGCCCCAACACGGTGGTGTCGTTTTTGTCGCAGCGCCGCGAGCTGCTGGACGAAGCCTTTGCCGGCGACATCATCGGCATCCCCAACCACGGCGTGCTGCAGTTGGGTGACACCTTGACCGAAGGCGAGCCCCTGCAGTTCACCGGCCTGCCGTTTTTTGCGCCCGAGATGTTTCGCTCGGTGGAGGTGGCCGACCCCCTTCGCACCAAGCAGTTGCGCGCCGGGCTCACCCAGTTGGGCGAAGAAGGCGCCATCCAGGTATTTCGCCCGGTGGCCGGCTCGGTCTTGCTGCTGGGGGCGGTGGGCCAGTTGCAGTTTGAAGTGGTGGCGCATCGCCTGGAGCACGAGTACGGTGTCAAGGCACGCATCGTGCCGGCGCGCTACAACGTGGCGCGCTGGGTGACGTGCGACGACGCCGATGGTGGCGAGCGCGAGCTTAAACGCTTCATCGATGGCAACGCCCACCGGGTGGCGCTGGACGCGGTGGACGCGCCCTGCGTGATGTTGGAGTACGCGGGCGAGTTGCGGGCCATGCAAGACAACTGGCCCAAGATCAAGTTTCATGCGCTGCGCGAGCACGCGGGGCTGGTGTTCCACAAGGCTGCTTAGGTCACCCCATGCCAGCCTCACCCGCCACACCAACTTCTCGGCTGGGCCTGTACCTTGACCTGATCCGTTGGAACCGGCCCGCCGGTTGGTTGCTGCTGCTGTGGCCCACGCTGTCGGCACTGTGGCTGGCGGCCAAGGGGTTTCCGGGGTGGCATTTGCTGCTGGTGTTTGTGCTGGGCACCGTGTTGATGCGCAGCGCCGGCTGCTGCGTTAACGACGTGGCCGACCGCGACTTTGACAAGCACGTCAAGCGCACCGCCAACCGCCCCGTGACGCGCGGCGCCATCGCCCCGCGCGAGGCGCTTGCCGTGGGCGCAGCGCTGGCACTGATGGCGCTGGCACTGGTGCTAAGCACCAACGCTGCCACCATTTTGTGGTCCGTTGTCGCCTTGGTGATTGCTGTGCTGTACCCCTATGCCAAACGCGTTGTGTCGATGCCGCAGGCGGTGCTGGGTGTGGCGTTCAGCTTTGGCATCCCCATGGCATTTGCGGCTGTTTTGGGCAAGAACACCTGGACGCTGCGCACCATGTTTGACGCCGTGCCGTGGGCCGCCTGGGGGTTGTTGGCGTCCAACCTTTTTTGGGTGTTGGCCTACGACACCGAATACGCCATGGTCGACCGCGACGACGACCAAAACCTCAAAATCCGCACCTCGGCCATGACACTGGGGCGCTGGGACGTGGCGGCCGTGATGCTGTTCTACGCCCTGCACTTGGTCAGTTGGCTTGCCATTGGCTTGATGCTTGGATTTGGCGGTTGGTTTGTTGCTGGCGTGCTGGTGGCAGGTGTGCAGGCACTGTGGCACTGGTCACTCATTCGAACGCGCGAACGCGCGGCGTGTTTTCGGGCTTTTTCGCAAAACCACTGGCTTGGGTTTTCGCTGTTTGCCGGTATCACTTTGGACTTGCTGGCGCGTTAGAGTGCGGCCTGGAAGCCACTTTGGAGAAGCCATCACCATGAAACAGCCGTTCTTGAAATCAAAAGTACTCGTCCCCGTTGCTGCGGCGGTTGCCTTGTTGGGCGCCCCAGTGGCCCATGCGGGTGGCATCGAAGACGCGTTTCGTGGGTTTATTGCGCGGCTGCAAGCGGCAGGCCAACGGGTGATGGAAGCCCCGGTGCTGCGCACGTCGCGCGAGATCGTCAGACCCGAAGCGGCCATGCGCACCGATTCACTGCCACTGGGTGAGCGCGAAGTGGCGGTGTTTGTTGAGGCAGGTTGCCGCACCTGTCAATTTGCAGTCAACGACCTGCGCGCATTGGGTTGGCGCATCGAGGTGTTTGACTTGAGCACCAGCGCACTGGCGCGACAGTCCTACGCCCTAACCGGTGCCAAGGGCGTGCCCGCCGTGCTCGTGGGCAGGCGCATTTTGTCGGGTTACTCGCGGCAGTTGTTCCAAGAGCAACAAATTGACGATCTGCAAAAAAAGGGCGACGAACAACGGGGCACGGGCGCCTGAGCGGCGGCGCGGGAGGGCGCAGCTGCAACTCGTCACTGCGCCATTGCGCCCGTTGGGCCTTGATCAAACTCGTCGCCCATGGCCGCCGCGCGGTCGCGGGCTGCCACGATGGCGGCCTGAATGGCATCGCCCACCGCCCGTTGTTCAAGCACCGTGATGGCGGCGTGGGTGGTGCCCCCTTGCGATGTCACACGCTCGCGCAGTACTTGCGGTGACTCCTGCGATTGCGCCGCCAGTTGGGTGGCGCCTTGCAAGGTGGCAAGCGCCAGTTGTTTGGCAGCGGCGCCCGTCAGCCCCACTTTTTCGCCCGCGTTGATCATCGCTTCGAGCAGGTAAAACACATACGCGGGCCCCGAGCCCGACAGCGCCGTCACGGCGTCCAGTTGTGTCTCGTCGTCAAGCCAAAGCAACTGGCCGGTGGGGGCCAACACTTGTTCCACCATCAGGCGCTGTGCCGCATCAACTCCGCTGCGGGCAAAAAGGCCGGTGATGCCCTGTCGGATCAAAGCCGGCGTGTTGGGCATGGCACGCACCACATGCCTTGCGTGGGTGGCCCGGGCAATGGTGTCACTGCGGATACCCGCCATCACCGACAAGTGCAGCGCATGGGGAACCAGGCCTAGGTAAGGCAAGGCTGCCTTGGCAAACGACTGGGGCTTTACGGCCCAGACCACCAACGTGGTGTCTTTCAGGCTTGCATCGGGGGCTGCCAAGGCACGCACCCCAAAAACCCGCACCAAGGCCTCAAGGCCGGGTGCTGAAGGGTCCACCACGGTGATCACCATGCCGGGCCACTGCGCGCGCAGGCCCCCGATGATGGCGCGCGCCATGTTGCCGCCGCCGACAAAGACCATGGTGGGGGGTGTTGATCCGTCAGGTGTCATGGGGCAAGTGTAGGCCGCCAAGAACGTCACGCTAGCCCGTCGGCACCAAGGTGCATTGTGCCCAGGTGCAGCGCGCCAGCATCACACCCGCGCACAAACGGCGACAAGACGCCTACAGTGGCACCCATCGACCAGCGCTGCGCCAAAACCGGGCCCACAAGGCCCAGCCCTTGGGCTGCAACGGCCCTTCACAACCCAGGAAAAAGTCGCATGTTCCCTCTCTCCTACGTCACCAACGCCCCCCACAACCCCTGGAGCACCTACCTGTCGCAGATCGACCGCGTGGTGCCGTACCTTGGGGGCTTGTCGCGCTGGGCCGAAACGCTCAAACGCCCCAAGCGCACGCTGATCGTTGACGTGCCGATCGAGTTGGACAACGGCACCATCGCCCACTTCGAGGGCTACCGCGTGCAGCACTCGCTCACGCGCGGCCCGGGCAAGGGCGGGGTCCGCTACCACCCCGACGTGACGCTGGAAGAAGTGATGGCGTTGTCGGCTTGGATGACCATCAAAACGGCCGCCGTTAACCTGCCGTATGGTGGCGCCAAAGGCGGCATTCGTGTTGACCCCAAGCTGCTTTCGCTGAAAGAGCTGGAAAAGCTAACCCGCCGCTACACCAGTGAGATCGGCATCATCATCGGCCCGCAGCAAGACATCCCAGCCCCCGACGTCAACACCAACCCGCAGATCATGGCGTGGATGATGGACACGTATTCGATGAACACCGGCTCCACCGCCACCGGCGTGGTCACCGGCAAGCCCATCCACCTGGGCGGCTCACTGGGCCGTGTCAAGGCCACCGGCCGCGGTGTGTTTGTCACAGGGCGTGAAGCGGCGCGACGCATCAACCTCAAGCTTGACGGTGCGCGTGTGGCAGTGCAGGGCTTCGGCAACGTGGGCTCGTCAGCCGCCGAGCTGTTCAACCAAGCGGGCTCCAAAGTGGTGGCCGCACAAGACCACACGGGCACGATCTTCAATGAGCACGGGTTTGATCTGTCAGAGCTAGTGCCCCACGTGCAAAAAACCGGCGGTGTTGGGGGCTTTGTTGGCGCCCAAGCCATGGACAACGAATCGTTTTGGGACGTCAAGTGCGACATCATGATTCCCGCCGCGTTGGAGGGCCAAATTACCGAAGCGCGCGCCCAGCGGCTGACTGCCCGGCTGGTGCTTGAAGGCGCCAACGGCCCCACCCTGCCCGAAGCTGACGACATCCTGGCGGGGCGCGGCGTGCTGGTGGTGCCCGACGTGATCTGCAACGCAGGCGGCGTGACGGTGAGTTACTTTGAGTGGGTGCAAGACTTCAGCTCGTTCTTTTGGAGCGAAGACGAGATCAACGTGCGCCTGGACCGCATCATGGTCGAAGCCCTGAAGCGCATCTGGGACATGGCCGACCGGCACAAAATATCCCTGCGAACGGCCACGTTTGCGGTGGCCTGTGAGCGCATCTTGACGGCGCGGCAGGAGCGTGGGCTTTACCCCTGAGGACTGCTGCTGGGGCGCCGCACTTGCCACTTAGCGGCTGCACTGTCGATTCGTCGCCTGAGGCACGCGCGGCGGCCGCCTTCGCGCTAGCCTTGGCCCCATGAACCTTAACCAGCACGTGCTTCGAGGGTCGCTGCGCGACTGGATCACCAACGACTTGAGAAAGCCCGCTGGGCCCGCGTGGCTTCAATGGTTGTGGACCGTGCTTTTTTGCATGTTGTTGGCCGCTGCTTTCACGCTGCTGGGGGTTGCCATGTCTGGGCATTGGCGCGCCAACCCTGAAAAGTGGCTCAACTGGTACGGTAAAAATCTGGTGGTCAGCTTGGTGATCGGGTTCTTGATTCACGCCCTGTTTGACATCGCTCGGCATTGGTTTGTCACGCCTGCCCAGATCAAAGCCTGGCAGCCTTGGAAGCGCACTGCACTGTTTGGCGGGATACCGCTACTGGGCATGTTGGTGGGTTGGCCCCTCGGGGTCTCGCTGCTGGGCATCAACATCGGTCAGCTGTTGGGCAAACCGCAGGCAGTCGCGTTTTTGGCGCTTGCGATTGGCGTGTCGCTGTTGAGCACCGTGGTGATGCATCACTATTTTGCGGCCAAGGCGCGTGTGATCGAATCTGACAAGCGCGCCACCGAGTCGCAACTGCGGCTGCTGCAAGGGCAAATGGAGCCGCACTTCTTGTTCAACACACTGGCCAACATCCAGTCATTGACCCCGCTAGATCCGCCCAAGGCGGCGCAAATGCTGGGAGCCTTCACTGACTACCTTCGGTCCACCTTGATGCACATGCGCCGCGACGACAGCACGGTGGCGCAAGAGCTGGAACTGGCAACCGCCTACCTGCAATTGCTGCAAATGCGCATGGACGATAGGCTGCACTTCACCCTGACGGCCGACGCGACCACGCGCCGCGCGCTGTTGCCGCCGATGCTGTTGCAGCCGTTGATCGAAAACGCCGTGCAGCATGGTCTGGAGCCGCAAGTACGAGGTGGCACGGTGTTGGTGAGCGCGCGCGTTGAAGGCCCATGGCTCCTGTTGACGGTGCAAGATGACGGCGTGGGGCTGCCCGGCCACGCCTCGCACGGGCGCCCTGGGACCGGCGTGGCCCTGAGCAACATTCGCGAGCGCTTGCAGTCGCGCTACGGCTCGCGAGCGTCATTGACGATGACCGCCTTGACCCCGGGCACGCGAGCCGAAATCAAAATGCCGTTTGAACCCACTGCACCATGAGCCAAGCACAACCCACGGCGCTTATCGCCGACGACGAACCGTTGCTGCTGCGATCGTTGGCGCAAATGCTGCAACAGCTTTGGCCGCAACTGCGCATCGTTGCCACCGCAAAAAACGGCCTGGAGGCCGCGGCGCAGATCGAGCAGCTGCGCCCCGACGTGGCCTTTTTAGACATCAAAATGCCCGGGCTGACAGGCGTGGAGGTGGTTCAACAAATGACGGTGCCCACGCGCGTGGTGTTCGTCACCGCGTACGACGCCTACGCGGTGCAAGCGTTTGAGCACGCAGCGGTGGACTACGTGCTCAAGCCCCTGAGCGTCGAGCGGCTCACCCGCACCATCGAGAGGGTGCGCACGTCACTGCAAACCAGCATGGCCGACAGCGACGAGCGCTTGTTGGCTGCGATGCAAAAACTTCTGCCCTCAGCGGCCAGCACGCAGGCACCCCTTCGCTTCATTCGTGCCGCCGTGGGCGACGTGATGCGGCAAGTGGATGTGGATCAGGTGCTTTTTTTTCACGCCGACGAGAAATACACCTGCGTGCAGACCGCTGACGCTGAACACCTCATTCGAACCCCGCTGGCCGAACTGGCGGCACAACTGGATGCGACGTACTTTGTTCAGGTGCACCGCTCAACCATCGTCAACCTGCGCTACTTGGAAGGCACGCGCCGCGATGAAGCCAGCCGCCTGTTTGTGCGCGTGCGCGGCCACGCCACCGAGCTGCCGGTGAGCCGCGCCTACGTGCACCACTTCAAGGCGATGTAGCGCACGGCACCGTGGGGGGTGACAACGCCCAAACCCGACTACTTCGCCGCAGAGGCTGCAGGCGCCGCTGGGCTTGCGGGGGGTGCTGTCGGCAACGTTACGCCAGGCCCCAATGGGATCTCGGTCGACACCATCACTTTGTTGACAAAGTGACGCGTCTCGCCAAAACAAGACGTTGGCAACCCGACTTTTTCTTCGTAGTGAAGGGCCACGCGCTTGCCCATGGCTTTTTGAATGTCCTGGGCCACGGCTTCATCACGCACCGTGAAGTAGAACTTTTCGGTGGTGCTGCCCGGCAGCGACACCAACGCCAGCTCCCCCTCCCAGGTTTTGCAGATCCATCCCTTGTTGGACAGCTTTTGCACCCACCCGGCACGCTCGCCGCTGGAGTAGCTCCATTTCGTCACCACCCACAGGTAGGCCGCCAGAAGCAACAACAGAAACAACAAAAACAACACCAACCGTTTGATCATGATGACTCAGGCAAAACAACAAATACGCACCCGCATCGTCTCACAGATGCAAGCGCCGCCGGTTTTGGGCCTCAGGCATGAATGCCCGCCAGCAACGCCGCGTTGCCGCCTGCGGCCGCCGTGTTGATGGTCACTGTTTGCTCGGCACTCAACCGCCACAGGCGCCGCCGAGGGTCTTCAGTGACCAACGGAACGATGGCGCCAGCGCGTGCCACCATGTGCCGGTTGAGCGCTACCGCAAGGTGCGGCTGCGCCACCAATCCGTTGACTGGCTCGGCGCAAGCCAACACAGCGGCGGCCTCTTCAAAAGGGGCATCCACCAGTTGCGCGGCGCCCGGGGGCAAGCCGGCCGCCACCCACGCGGCCACGGCGCGCTGGGCAGCACCCCGCGAGGCGGCGGGCACCACAATCACCAAAGGGTTGCCACACACCAAGGCATTCATCCACGTCGAAAGCACGACGGCATCCACCGTGTCTGCGACGGCGCCAAAGACGCCTCGCGGATGCAAGCGCAACTCGTTGCTTTCGCCCGTGGGGCCGGGCAGCCACTGGCTGCTCAATTGCTGCCGGGCAGCCGTTGCTTCGGCTTCAGAACCCACTTTGGCCAGCCAGTTGCAGCGTGCATCAAGTGTGGTTTGCGCCCAAGCACTGGCGCGGGCCGCGTCAACACACGCCAGCACCCGCGCAGCAACGTCAGCCCGTTCGGCTTCCGAGTGGGCATGTCCCCTGCCGGCATCCAGTGCCGCTTGCGCCTGGGTGCTGCTGTCCACCTGGACAAGGCGATGCAAATAGTGCGGTCCGCCCGCCTTGGGGCCGGTGCCAGACTGGCCTTCACCCCCAAACGGTTGCACCCCCACCACCGCCCCCACCATGTTGCGATTGACATAAACGTTGCCAATGCGCGCCAGGTCAGCAATGCGCGCTGCACGGCTGTCGATGCGCGTTTGCACGCCCAAGGTCAGGCCGTAACCCAGCGCGTTGATTTGCTGCACCACCTGCTCCACATCGCCCTGCCAGCGCACCACATGCAGCACCGGGCCAAACACCTCTTGTGTCATCTCGTGGATGTGGGCCAGCTCAAACGCCACGGGCGCGATCAGGTTGGCCGCTGGGCTGGTGATGGGCGTGCGGCCAAGCAGCCTGGCACTGCGGCTCAAGCGTTCGATGTGGCGGCTCAAGTTTTGATGCGCTTCAGCGTCAATCACCGGGCCAACATCGGTGTCAATCAACGCTGCGTCGCCCACCGTCAACGTTTGCATGGCGCCTTGCAACATGCCAATCACGGTGTCGGCCACAGAGGCATGCACCACCAACAGTCGAAGCGCCGAACAGCGCTGGCCCGCCGAGCGAAAAGCGCTTTGCACCACGGCGTCGATCACCTGCTCGGGCAGCGCGGTGGAATCAACAATCATGGCGTTGAGGCCACCGGTTTCGGCAATGAGCGGCACCACGCGGTCGGCACGGCTGGCCGCCAGGGTGCGCTGAATGATGCGCGCCACCTGCGTGCTGCCGGTAAAACACACCCCCGCCGTGTGCGGGTGCAGCGTTAGCGCAGCGCCCACGGTCTCACCGGGTCCATGCACCCATTGCACGGCGTCGCGCGGCACACCGGCTTCGTACAGCAGCTCGACAAAGTGCCGGGCCACCACCGGTGTTTGCTCAGCTGGTTTGGCTGCCACGGTGTTGCCAGCCACGAGCGCGGCCACCACTTGCCCCGCAAAGATGGCGAGCGGAAAATTCCACGGGCTGATGCACACAAAAACACCGCAGCCCGATTGGCTGGGCGGCTGCGACTCGGCCTGGACGGCGTAGTAGCGGCAGAAATCCACCGCCTCCCTAACCTCTGACACGCCATCTGCAAGCACGCGGTGGCCCTCATGCACCAACAAACCGCAATACTGGGGCATGCGCGCCTCCAGCAGGTCGGCGGCACGGCGCATGATGGCGGCACGGGCGGGGGCGCCCAATGCCTGCCATGACGCAACACCATGGTGCAGGGTGTTCATCGCGGCGTCCACCTCGGCGCTGCTGGTCTCACGCACGGCTTCGATGCGCGTGCTGGCCACGGCCTCCAGCAGCGGCGTCTGCATGGCCAAGCAAGCCAAGTCAGCCCCCATAGAGTTTTTGCGTTCAGCGCCATACAAGTCAACCGGCAACGGCAAGCCTGGTTGTGCCGACGGCTGCATGGGCGACGCCAGCAGCAAGTCGGGGGGCACCGACACGTCCGACAGCTGGTGCACAAACGACGAGTTGGCGCCGTTTTCCAGCAAGCGGCGCACCAAGTAAGCCAACAAGTCGCGGTGCTCGCCCACCGGGGCGTAGATGCGGCAAGCGATGGTGGGGTCTTTCATCACCTCGCGGTAGACACCCTCGCCCATGCCGTGCAAGCGCTGGAGTTCAAACGGGGCTTTGCGGGCTCGCGCCATGTGCAAGATCGCCGCCACGGTGGCGGCGTTGTGCGTCGCAAACTGGGGGTAGATCACGTCGGCGTTGGCAAACAAGCGATGCGCACACGCCAAGTAGGCGATGTCGGTGTGATGCTTGTGCGTAAACACCGGGTAGCCCGGCAACCCCTCTTCTTGCGCGCGCTTGACCTCGCCGTCCCAGTAAGCACCCTTCACCAGCCGCACCATGAAACTCAAACGATGCTTGCGGGCGATGGCGGCCACCGCGTCCACCACGGCCACCGCGCGTGTTTGGTAAGCCTGCACCGCCAGCCCCAAGCCGCCCCAGCCCGGGTGCGCTGCTTTAACGTGGGCGGCCAGGACGTCCAGCACGTCCAGCGAAATCTCCAGCCGGTCACTCTCTTCGGCGTCGATGGTGAGGTTGATGTTGGCGCGTGCAGCTTGGTCCACCAAACCCATCACACGGGGCAACAGCTCGGCAAAAACGCGGTGGCGGTGCGCTTCGTGGTAGCGCGAAAAAAGCGCTGACAGCTTGATCGAGATGCCATCGGCCGTCCACGGGGACGGTGCCTTGCGCCCGGCGGCGATGGCGACGATGGCCTGCTGGTAGGCGGCCAGGTAACGTTTGGCGTCGGCCTCGGTGCGGGCACCCTCACCCAGCATGTCGTACGAAAACCGCAGCGTGGGCTCGGCGCGCCGCGCGCTGTTGGCGTTGCCCATGGCCTCTTGGATGTTGCGCCCGAGCACAAACTGCCGGCCCAGCAACTGAATGGCCCTTACCGTGGCCGCGACCACGGTCTTGGCACCCAATCGCTGCAGCACCCCGGGGGGGTCGTCGCCCTCGGGCAAGAACTTTTTAGAAAGCGCGATGGCACTGGAAGACAAGCTGGCCATCATGCTGCGGGCACCTTCAGCACCGCCGCCGCCCCCACCCGCCGCGTCAAAGTCCGCCCGTCCCAATTGGTCGGCCGTGAAGATGACAGCAGTTTCTGCATCGGGCACGCGCAACAAGGCCTCGGCCAAGCGCATCAGCGACAGGCCTTCAGCGCTCGAGATGGGGTATTCACGCAGCAGCGACTCCATGGCCCAAAAAGGCGCCGGGTCACTGCGAACCGCTTCGACCCAAGGTTTGGCTTTGGCGATCACGGCCGACCAGTCAATCGCCGCGCCTGCCAAAGTCGCCAAGGCCTGGACCACGGGCAACTCGGGGCGGTAGGGGTCAGGTAGCCGGGCTGCTTGCGGGGGTGAAGGATGGCGAAGGGATGTCATGCAATTTCACGCCTTCCAAACCACCGGCTCCAACGTCACGCTGTTTCGCTCCCCGCCCAACGTCAACGTTTGGTCCTGAATCGTGGCGTGAAGCTGCATGCTGCGCTCGGCCAGGGTGGCCAGTTCGCGCGCGGCGTCGGTGGGGAAGCGCCAAATCTTGACCTTGTCCAACCGCGTCAACCGCGACTCAATGGCCTTCCACCACAGCTCAGCCGCAGGGCCAAAAGGGTAGACGTGAACCGCATCGGCCTGGCTTCCAGCCTTGATCAGCGGCTTTTCTTCGGGCTGCCCCACCTCGATCCAAAGCCGCTTTCGGCCGGTGTAATCACTTACTAACACGTCTGGATCGTCGGGATCGCTAAGGCCCTTGCCCATGCCGATCTTGCCGTCACCTTGGCATACCGTCTGGACGGTATGCGCGTTGAGCGCCAGTGCCGCCAGACGAACCATCATGCGTTCATCGGTTTCACTGGGGTGGCGCGCCAACGTCACCGCGTGCTCGGCGTAATAGCTGTGGTCGATGTCAGCCACTTGCAGCGTTGCTTTGAAGATCGTGGATTTGATGGCCAAGGGGCGGTTCTCGGGTTGATTCGGGTGACGACCACAATGCTGGCGGGCGGCAGAGACAGGCAGTGGAGCGGTGTGAGATGAAACAGGATGGGCTGGCGGCTGGTGGTTTAGGCTATAGGGCTTCTTGTGTCGATCATCACGTACAAGTGCCCAAGCTTGTGGTCACTGCGCCCGGCTCAGCAAACCACCACTGCAACCACGCAAGGGTATCGGACCTTGAGAAAAGTGACCTGCATCACGTGTGCTGAACATAGCCGTTCACGTCTTTCACGGCACCAACTTTGAGCAGGCGTTCGACGGCTTCTGTCACCCTGGCCTCAGCGTCGACCGGCGTTCGAGCCATACCAATTAGCCTGCAAACGCTGCGCGCGATGTCTCCGCGCGGCGAGGCGCCGGCCTGCTCAAGTACGTGAATCACCAGGGCGGCGAGTTCCTCCAAACAGACTTCGTCGACATGACGCCGTGATGCCTCGTCATCGGGGCTGGCAATGCGGTAGGTGTGCCATGAGCCCGGGATGCTGCCCTCTGGCCAATAGAAGATTCGGGAGTCCTCATGGGTACTCACGATGGAACGTGGGACTAGCAATCGAAGGCGCTCGACGATTTTTGAGCCCGTGCGCTCAAGCCCCCAGGCCCGAGCGACTCGACGAAAAAGCACTGCTTCGAGCACAGGCCCCTCTGTCTGAGCCACCTGTCTGATGTTCTCCGC
Source organism: uncultured beta proteobacterium (assembly GCA_963738575.1). Classification (GTDB taxonomy): domain Bacteria; phylum Pseudomonadota; class Gammaproteobacteria; order Burkholderiales; family Burkholderiaceae_C; genus CAVTWY01. The sequence goes on along the minus strand of CAVTWY010000004.1, from coordinate 375,903 downwards.
CAATTTGCGATTGGACCGGCCCTCGTAGAAGGCGATGGGGTCGCCAGCCGACACGGTAGCAGGTGCGAACAGGTGGTCGCTGACCTTGGACACTGCTGACGGGTCGGTAGACGATTGGTCAGCATCGTTGTTGCTCTCCACATCGGTCGCCTCGGACGCCTCCTCTTGGATGTCCTGCGAGGGAGCATCGTGCTCGATTGACTCACTGGCGAGCATGGTCTGAAGGAGAGCCAACAATTTCTCCGTCTCCGCTTCGGCGATTCAGCCACCAGTCGGTCGACCAGATTCGGTGGATTCGCCAACCCAGACTCTCGAGAACGTGCTGCCGCAGCCGGTCACGGTCACGCGCGGTCGCGCCCGAGTGATACGAACGGCCGTCGCACTCGATGCCCAGCAGGTACTTCCCGGGGCGCGCGGATCGACGACAGCCATGTCGATGCGATAGCCCGAGCATCCAACCTGCGGGTGCACGGTCCATCCCTTGTTGCGCAGGATGCCGATCACCGCCGACTCGAAGGGCTGTCCGGGTCTTGGCCCGGTCGCGAAGATCTGGCTTCGCCAGCGCGCGCGAACCTCGCAGCGCGAATTCGAGGTAGTGCTTCAAGTCACGCACGCCGGCGGCACGCACGCTTGGCGAGAGATCGATCTGTTCCGGGCATCAACGAGCTGAAGATCACCACCTTCTCGCGCGCGCGCGAGATCGCCACGTTCAAGCGCCGATGACCGCCTTCACCGTTCAACGGGCCGAAGTTCATCGTCATCTCGCCGGCGGGTCGGCGCCGTACGTGATCGAGAACATGATGACGTCGCGCTCGTCCCCCTGCACGTTTTCGAGGTTCTTGATGAACAGCGGCTCGTGCGACTGGCTGCGATGAGCGCGCGATCGAGATCGGCGTTGCTTCTTGCGGCGAGCCTCGAGCAGTGTCTCGATCGAGGCATCTGCTGAGGCTGGTTGAAAGTCACGACGCCCAGCGTCAGCCGCTTGGCCGTCGCTCGCAGATAGTGCGCCTCGATCGCCTTGACGATGGCTTCGGCCTCGGCGCGATTGGTTCGCGAGCCGCCGCGGTCGTATACGCCGTTCACCCGCTCGAACCGGACAGCGACATCGTCGGTGACCGGCGACGGGAATGTCACCAGCCGCGAGTCGTAGTAGTGAATGTTGCTGAAGGTGATCAGGCTTTCGTGCCGGCTGCGGTAGTGCCACTGGAGGCTCAGGCGGTTCATTCCAGCGCCGAGCACTCGTCGAGGATGCTCTCCAGGTCTCCCGTACTTGGTCTTCGTCGCGCCGCCCTCATCGTCGGCGTCAGTCGACTTGCCGAAGAAGTTCGTCGGCGGAAGCTGCTTCGGGTCCCCAACAACCACCAGCTGCTGTCCGCGCGCGATGGCACCGACCGCGTCCCAGACTGGAATCTGGGATGCCTCGTCGAACACGACCAGGTCGAACTGCGCATGTCCCGCATCGAGGTACTGCGAGCTACCGACAACGGGGACATCAACAGGCACGGCTTCAGCTCGGCAGCAGCGTTGGCAGGCCCTGCAGCAGCCTGCGCACTGGCATGTGCCCGCGCTGCCTTGTGAGCTCACGCCGTAGCTTGTCCCATCTCGCTATCGGCGCTCGACATTGCGCCGGCGGTGGCCGGCACGCGACCGAAAGCGTGGCCGCTATGTACTGCTCGGTCAACTTCTGGAACTTGGCATCCGATTGGCGAAACTCACGAATCTTGCGTTCGTGGTCGGCGCTGGAGAAGCTCGCGAAGAATCGGGTCGTTGTCTATGTCCTCTTCAGCCACCAGTGGCGGTAGCTGTGTTCGAAGTGCGACTCGCCGCTGGCGAGCGGAATTGAGCCGCTCTCCAACGTGAGAACCAAGCCCTGAAGGCCCTTCGCGACGGCGACGTCTCGCGCGCTTCGCCACAGGCACCACGGTTGTAACTGTCGTTTGGCTCCGACCCAGCCCGCGACAACTCCTTGAATTCTTTCCAGCGCGCCGTTAGCGCCCTCCGGTCCCGCCAGAGGATTGATGGGCGAAGCCAGCTCGTTAATTGCAGCCAGGGCCTGTCCAAACGTTCTGTAGGCATCGCGGTATTCGAGCAGCGCGCGGCCTACAGCGCCGGTGGGCGACAGCAGCGTACGTTGATCACCCACCAACGGCTGCAATCGAAGCTTCAACGACTCAGCCAATGCAGCGTCCATACCGCCTAGACGAGTAACGGCGTCAGAGAAGCTCTTGGCCCAGGTTTCGTGGCGTTCTAGGGCGCTCCAGTCGGTTTTTAGGCCTGCATACGACTCCTGAAGCAGCGCCTCGGCATCGGCGTGCATTGAACGCAAAATTTGATCTTCTTCATTGACCTCGGCGAGCACCGGTAGGGCATGCTGAAGCTGAGCCGCCGAGGGCCGCTTACTGTCCGATCGCATCGGGGCGAGCTTTCGTAGAACTGCTCGCCTGGCAAATTTGACCTTCGGCCACCAGGTAGAGCTCGCCAGCGTCCATTCAGCCTGCAACTGCACCGCGTTCACTTTGGCAAAGTGAACGCCCCATTCCTCGCCAATGCGATTCCAATGCTTTGTCCGAGTCTGACCATGAGAAGCGAGCGACCGAACGGTGGCGCGTACCGAAGGGTCATGCGCCTGCTGCGCCAAACCGGACGGGACCTTTGGTGCCGCCAGCAAAACGTCCGCCAATGCATCAAAGGCACCATAGGTGCCCAGGTCATGACCTGCGGCGGGTAGGCGTAGAAGCTTGGCGACTGGCTCCACGCGGGAACGCAGATGTTGTACGGCCGCCTCGAGCTTGCTTGAAGCTGCGAGGAAGTTGTCCTGCCATGAGGGCGCCCACGCTGAACTACCGATATCGGCAAGCGGGTGGCCTTGCAGTGGGCCAAGCGAGCCGCCCAGCGCGGCCATTCGACGTACCGATTCACGCAGCTTGTCGAGTTCGACTTGGTTGTGCGTGAGCGCGTCGGGCCAGGGCATTTCGGAAGCTTCTTCGCCCGAGTGCTGCATGCATGTGCCGATGGCATCGAAAACTGTGAGACCGGAGCGCTGTTCCCGGTGGAGGGCGTCTACTAGGCCGTTCAGTTCCTGACGGAACACCACCAGCCGTTCGGCTTCACGCGCCCACTCGGCTGCGGTCTTCTGATTTCCAACATCGAGAGAGCGGCCAAGTTGAGCCAGTACATCCGACTTCTTCGCTTTGGATGAGTGCAGCTCCAGGCAGAACGGGCCCATGCCGATGTCGTTCAGACGCCGGTGCACGACCTCCAACGCCGCCATCTTCTCGGAGACGAAGAGCACTGTCTTGCCCTTGGCCAACATGTGTGCAATGAGGTTGGTGATGGTCTGGCTCTTGCCAGTCCCGGGAGGTCCTTCCAACACCAGGTCTCGGCCCGCGTCCACGGCACAGATGGCGTGCAACTGTGAGGAGTCGGACAGCAGTGGCGCCAAAATCTCCTGTGGCCGATGCGTATCGTCCAGTCGATCGCTGCGCGCCTCCCGCGCATCTCTCGCAAACGCCTCGCCCGGGTGATCGATGAGATGCTTTACGACTCGATTTGCCTTGAGTTGCTCAGTACGATCCTGCAGATCCTTCCACATCAGGTACTTCGTAAAGGAGAAGATTCCCAGATGAGCCTGCTCCAACACTTCCCAATTTGCAATGTCGCGAACGGCGAATCTGAACGATTGCAACACCTTCGAAACGTCTATTCCCTTGTCGTCGGTGGGCACCGCATCCATGCCGGCCACGTTGAGTTCAAACGATGTCTTGAGCAGCTGAAGCAGTGTCGGATTGACGATGGCTTCGTCATCGTGCCTGCTGACGCGGTACCCACTGCGTACAGACTGCCGCTGTAGCGTGACGGGCACCAACAGGATAGGCGCAGCGTGAACCGCATCCGCCTTCTCGGCTTCAGTCCATCGCAATACGCCGATGGTCAGGAAAAGCGTATTTGCGCCGCCTTCTTCCAACCCCGTACGCGCTGCGCTGTGCAGCGCTAGCAGGTTGCCGTCTAACGCTTCCTCGGGAACACGGGTAAGCAATTCCCTGTTTGCGAGTGCGTCGAGCGCCATGGCGTCCAACGGCGTTTGGCCCGTACGGCTCCTATGGAGACCGCTGTCGCGCGGGTCTCGTCCCTCCATCAGCGCCGGTAGCGGTTTGAGCTTGAAATCCGAACCGTCTGACAGGCAATCCTCCAGTTTCGCCAAGTCTGGTGCGACAAGCTGCAGGCTTGTTTTGGTGGGCTTGAAGTTGAGCAGCCTGTTGCGCAGGCTCAAGTCCAGAAGCCGAGACTTCCACTTGGCCAGGCGTCCGTCAGGCGTTTCACCTGAGGGAACATGCAGCGGAACTAGGGCATTCGGATCAAGTGGGGGCAGGTTGGGTGTTGGTTCTATCGGGCTCGGGCGCTCTTCCTGCCCCAGCTCAATCTTGACCGGCCCTGCTCTGGACGGTAGCGGCTTGATTTGAAGTTCGCGCGCGCGATGAATGTCGACAGCATACCGAAACGTGTCTGTCTCGAGCAGATGCGCGCGGCCTTGCTCAAGCGCGATGCGGAGATTGGGGCGATGGCTATGGTGCATTGCTACGCCAGTAGTCTCAAACACCAGGAACTCGCCGCTATCAACCCGCTTACGAACGGCTTGTACGTCGTCGATCAGTGGGTTGGGGAAGCAAGTTTGGTGCAACCACACGCCAACCCAGGCATGGCCCTCCTTCAGTAAAACAACCGAGCGTAGGCCCGCCTGTTCGAGGCACGACGAGAACAGCATGGCCAGGTCGAGGCACGTCGCGACCCTTGCATCGAGGATGCGGTCAGGGGTGCGAATCTTTTGCCCGCCGGTGCCGAAAGAAGCCGGTGGCTCCGAATACTGTAGGGCTTCTGCCGCGACGGTGCTGTACATCGCGGAGACTTGCTTCCACACGACATCACGGCTCTTTGACTGGTATCCGTTCATAGAAAGCTCGGGATGCGAGTCACGCAAGAGCCGCGATGCTTTACCGATGAGAATGTCCACAGCTGGGTTGTTCGGCATGCTGAACGCTGCCAAAAGTTCGGGGAGCGCCCTGGTGCCCGCCCACTGGTCATAGGCGAGGACTTCGATCGGTTGCGCAATCCGCGACAGCTCTTCAGTGCCCGTTAGGACAACCACTTTAATTTGGGCAACAGTGCTTTCTTGTAAGCCTGCCAAGTAGGCGTGGTCAGGCAGCAGATCGACTGGTGCGATTCGTCGGGATTCAGAGGGCGCAAGTTTGTCGAATCGAAGCTTGACCCCTCGGGCAAACTGCGGACCGCAGGTGACAAGCACTTGAACGTTCTCGAGTACCTCTGAGCTTCTATTCGTGACTCGAACTGAGCGGACTACTGGAACCGAATTTTGTATGGAGGCATAACCGAGCGTCGCGTCGGCTTCAATTTCGACAAGTACAGCTTGTTCGACCTCGGCAGCTTCGCCGTCGTTGGCGTCTGCCTGTTGTTCTTCCATCTCGCCGCCTCCGTTCTGCGCAATGTAACCCGGTCGTAGTTTTTTGCAAACCGTGAAAGCGCAAGGCTGTTGCATTACCGAGCCCTGGGTCGGCAGCTACCATTCCATTGCGTTGATTTAGGTTACACACCCACCACACGGCCAAAAAGGCGTCACCACCGGTGCGTTAGATCAACGCGGCCACCGCCAACATGCGCAGAGGTTCAAAATCTGTCTGAGCAATCAGAGAATCTTCGCGGTGAATGGCTTGGATGCCAAACAGCGCGAGCCCAAGTTCTGGAAAGTAGTTAAGGTTTCCGTGAAGCTGCAGTCAGCGTACCCAGCCGTATCAGCGCTGCCCGATAGCTTCGGCGGCGACGACCGCCCCGTTGCAAGGCTGTCGACATGGCGCTCTCTGGAAAGTCACCTTAACTTAACTGTCCAAGCAAAGCTCGCGCACGTTGCCTGCCATACGCCTCAAATTAACCTTCTGATCGATCCGGACTTTGGATGCGCAACCCTAGGTCTTGTCGGACGCGATGCGACGGTTGCTTCCGACCATCGGGCAAGCCAAACGCGTGGATTCGATTTCCTTGATGACCAATGGGCGAGACACGTTCAGGAGGTCTGTAGCATCCACGGCGGATATTGCCTGCTTTGTCAGCGTCAGTTGGACATCAATGCGGCCGCGGCGAAGCAGAAACGTCACAGACTGTTCAATGGTTGGCGCCGATTGCCCGCGCCCCAAAAATGGCGGTGCCGATCCGCACCATGGTTGAGCCTTCAGCGATGGCGGCCTCCAAATCGCCGCTCATGCCCATCGACAGTGTGTCGAGGTTCGCCAAACCCGGCAGCAGCCGCAAGCTGGCCAGCAGGGCCGCCAGCGTGTGGTGTTGGCGTCGCTGCTCGGCCAGGTCATCCGTGGGTTCGGGGATCGACATCAGGCCGCGCAAGGCCAGGCGCGGTAGCTGGGCCACTGCCGCCGCCGCAGCTGGCACATCCTTCGGCAGCAAACCACTTTTGCTGGCTTCGCCGCTGACATTGACCTGAAGGCACACGTTAATCGGCGCCAACCACGCTGGGCGCTGCGCCGACAGCCGCTCGGCAACCTTGAGCCTGTCCACGGTGTGCACCCAGTCAAAAGCCTCGGCCACGGCTCGGGTTTTGTTGCTTTGCAGGGGTCCGATCAGGTGCCACTCGATGCGCGGGCGCAAGTCCACCAAGTCGGCTTGCTTGGCCAAGGCTTCTTGCACGTAGTTTTCGCCAAAACAATGCTGCCCCGCAGCAAAAGCCTCGCGAACGGCGTCGCTGGGTTGCGTCTTACTCACAGCCAACAGCGTGACGCTTTGCACGGGGCGTCGCGTGGCGGCACAAGCTGCAGCGATGCGGCCACCCACTTGTTGTAACTTCGCGGAAATGCTCGACATAATGGCTTGAGCGTATCTCACCGCGCCTCACAAAAATCCATGGACATCACCCAACTGCTCGCTTTCTCGGTCAAAAACAAGGCTTCGGACTTGCACTTGTCAGCCGGCCTGCCGCCGATGATTCGCGTGCACGGTGACGTGCGCCGCATCAACGTCGACCCGCTGGAGCACAAAGACGTGCACGGCATGGTGTACGACATCATGAGCGACTCGCAGCGCAAGAACTACGAAGACACGCTTGAATGTGACTTTTCGTTCGAGATCCAAGGCTTGGCGCGTTTTCGTGTCAACGCTTTCAACCAAAACCGCGGCGCTGGCGCGGTGTTTCGGACCATTCCCAGCAAAATCCTAACGCTTGAGCAACTGGCCGCCCCCAAAGTGTTTGGCGAGCTCGCCATGCGCCCCCGTGGTCTGGTGCTGGTCACGGGCCCCACGGGGTCGGGCAAGTCCACCACCTTGGCAGGCATGGTGAACCACTTGAACGAGAGCGAGTACGGCCACATTCTGACGGTTGAAGACCCGATCGAATTTGTGCACGAAAGCAAAAAGTGTTTGGTCAACCAGCGCGAGGTGGGGCCGCACACCCTCAGCTTCTCCAACGCCCTGCGCTCGGCGCTGCGCGAAGACCCCGACGCCATTTTGGTGGGTGAGATGCGCGACCTGGAAACCATTCGCCTGGCTTTGACAGCCGCCGAAACGGGCCACTTGGTGTTTGGCACCCTGCACACGTCCAGCGCCGCCAAAACGATCGACCGCGTGGTGGACGTGTTCCCCGCTGCCGAAAAAGACATGGTGCGCGCCATGTTGTCGGAGTCACTGATTGCCGTGATCTCGCAGTCGCTGTGCAAGCTCAAAGACGGCACCGGCCGCGTGGCGGCACACGAGATCATGCTGGGCAACGCAGCCATCCGAAACCTGATCCGCGAAAACAAAATTGCGCAGATGTACTCGGCCATCCAAACCGGCCAAGGCATGGGCATGCAAACACTCGACCAGTGCCTAACCGACTTGGTGCGTCGCAACGTGGTGTCGCCGGCCGAAGCCCGCGCCCACGCCAAGTTCCCCGAAAACTTCTTGGGCTGACGCACGATGCACATGCACCTCCGAGGCTTGGCGTGAGGCGACTGCTCAACCGCATGCGCACGGGTGTTCCCGCCGCCGCAGCGGACAGCGGAAGCGCCAGCGGGTTTTTCAGTTCGATGTTTGACGAGCGCGAAGATTCACCGACACCTCGCGCGTCATGGCCTGACCGCGCCACCACCATCGACGCACAAACCATTGATCGCGCCGAAGGGCGGCTGCTGCTTGAGCAGATCATCAACACCGACGCCCCGGCGGTCGAGCTGTCGCGCGCCGAACTCGATACCCTTTTGCAGAGCTTTCAGTTTGCCAGCGTGGTCAGTGGCCGCGAGCTGATGACGCAGGACGAACGGGGCGACTACTTGTTGATCGTGCTCGACGGGCTGGTGGCCGTTGACCGTGTGCAGCTGTGGGGCGACCGCGTCAATCTGGGTGAATCGCGCAAGGGCGACGTGCTGGGCGAAATGTCACTGTTGGACGCCGGGCCGCGCTTCTCCACCTGCACCACACTCAAAACCACCCGCATGGCCGTGCTTGACGCCGCGTCGCTCGACCGGCTGATGCGCGACCACCCCCGCATCGGCTTGGCCCTGGTCACCATGCTGGCGCGACGCATGTCGCTGCGCCTGCGCTACGTCAGCACCCGACTCACGGCGCTGCTGGTGCGCCGCTAGTTTTATCGATTCTTCTCGAAAGCCCTTTGACCATGGAACGCGATCAAGCCTCTAAATTCATCAGCGACTTGCTGCGCCTCATGGTGTCGCGCAACGGCTCTGACTTGTTCTTGACGGCCGACTTTCCGCCCGCCATCAAAGTGGACGGCAAGGTCACCAAGGTGTCGCCGCAGCCGCTCACGGGCCAGCATACGCTTGCCTTGGCTCGCGCCATCATGAACGACAAGCAGGCAGCCGAGTTTGAGCGCACCAAAGAGTGCAACTTTGCTGTGGCGCCCGGTGGCATCGGTCGCTTCCGTGTCAACGCCTTCATGCAGCAGGGCTGTGTGGGTTTGGTGATGCGAACCATCCCACAAACCATCCCCACCATCGAGAGCCTCAAGTTGCCGTCGGTGCTGAAGGACGTGGCCATGACCAAGCGTGGCTTGGTGATTTTTGTGGGCGCCACGGGCTCGGGCAAATCAACATCATTGGCAGCCCTGGTTGACTACCGCAACGAAAACTCGTTTGGCCACATCATCACCATCGAAGACCCGGTCGAGTTTGTGCACCCTCACAAAAACTGCATCATCACGCAGCGCGAAGTTGGGGTGGACACCGAAGGCTGGGAAGCTGCCCTCAAGAACACCCTGCGCCAAGCACCCGACGTGATCTTGATGGGCGAGATCCGAGACCGCGACACGATGGACCACGCGGTGGCGTTTGCCGAAACCGGCCACCTGTGCGTGGCCACGCTGCACGCCAACAGCACCAACCAGGCTTTGGACCGCATCATCAACTTCTTCCCTGAAGAGCGTCGCGCCCAGTTGCTGATGGATTTGTCGCTCAACCTCAAAGGCATGGTGTCGCAGCGCTTGTTGCCACGCCAAGAAGGCAAGGGCCGTGTGGCTGCCGTTGAGGTCATGCTCAACACGCCGCTGGTGGCCGACATGATCTTCAAGGGCGAAGTAGGTGAGATCAAAGAGTTGATGAAGCGCTCGCGCGAGTTGGGCATGCAAACCTTTGACCAAGCGCTGTTTGACTTGTACGAGGGCAACCTCGTCACCTACGAAGACGCGCTGCGCAACGCCGATTCGGTCAACGACTTGCGGCTCAACATCAAGCTCAACAGCCAGCGCTCACGCAACTCCGACTTGACCGCTGGAACCGAGCACCTGACGATCGCTTGACGACGGGTTGACCCACTTCATGGCACAGTAGAGGCCATGAACACACCCACCCGCACCTACGAACCCACCCCGTCGCGCCACGTGGCGTTTCTTGGCCTCGGCGTGATGGGCGGCCCGATGGCCGCGCATCTGGCCGCCGCCGGCCATACCGTGACGGTCTACAACCGCACCCTCAGCAAAGCCGAAGCTTGGGGCCGAGACCATGGCGGCCGCCATGCAGCCACGCCCCACGCCGCAGCCGCCAACGCCGACTTTGTTTTTGCGTGTGTGGGCAATGACGACGACATCCGCGGCATCACCCTGGGCCAAGAGGGCGCCTTGGCAGGCATGAAGCGCGGCGCCGTTTTTGTCGATCACACCACCGCATCGGCCAACGTGGCACGTGAGCTGAGTGCTGCCGCGCAAGCCTTGGGCGTGCACTTTGTCGACGCCCCCGTGTCGGGCGGCCAAGCAGGCGCCGTGAATGGTGCCCTGACGGTGATGTGCGGCGGCGAGTCAGCGGCGTTTGAGTCCATGAAGCCTGTGGCCATGGCGTACTCGCGTGCCGTCACCCTGCTGGGGGTCGCGGGCGCCGGCCAACTCGCCAAAATGGTCAATCAGATTTGCATTGCCGGTTTGGTGCAAGGCTTGTCCGAAGCCATCGCCTTTGGCCAGAAGGCCGGCCTCGACATGAAGCAAGTCTTGGACGTGATTGGCAAAGGCGCCGCGCAAAGTTGGCAGATGGACAACCGCGGCAAAACCATGGTGGACGGCAAGTTTGACTTTGGTTTTGCCGTTGACTGGATGCGCAAAGACCTGGGTCTGGTGCTGGACGAGGCACGGCACAACGGCGCCCGGCTCCCCGTCACCGCGCTGGTGGACCAGTTCTACGCTGATGTGCAAGCGCAGGGCGGTCAGCGCTGGGACACGTCGAGCTTGATCAAGCGCTTGGGTTGAAGGCAGGGCGCGCCGGGCGGTCGAGTGACCGTCGCGCCAAGCCGCGCAAAGCGCCGGTCAGTTCGACGCAGCTTTCTCGGGAGGTGGCTTCAGGGCGTCGATCTCGGCTTGCGAGATGGGCTCAAACACCTTCACCACTTTCATCACCCCACCCACGCCGCGCGCCAATTCAGCGGCTTGGTTGCCTTCGGTGTCGGTGACGCGACCCATCAGGTAAACCACGCCGCGCTCGGTCACGATCTTCACCGCGTTGATCGGGAAAGCGCGCGATTCGGCAAAGGTGGCCTTGACCTTGGTGGTCACCACGGTGTCGCTGGAGCGTGACGAAAACGTCGACGCATCGCGCACGATCAGCTCATTCACCACCGACTTGACGCCATCGATTTTGCTCACCGAGGCTTCCAACGCCACGCGGTTGGTGTCGGTGGGCACCTCACCGGTCAGCAACAACACGCGGTTGTAGCTGGTAAGGCTGACGTTGCCACTGTCGGGCAGCACCTCGCGCGTGCGGTTGCGGGCCTTCAACTCAATCAGCTGGTCTTCAATTTGTGTGCCCGTGCTTCGCCGGTCAGACGCGGTCATCACGGTGCCCACGGCGCCGCCCAACAGCAGCGCGGCACAACCGCTGTTAAGGGCCAGGGTGGCAGCCACCAGCGTTGCAAGCCATACGCGTTGGCCGGAGAAGCTGTGGCTAGGGGTTGGATTGGTCATGTCAGGTCCTGTTCGCCCATCAGTTGCAGATCAACGGCATCGCACAAGCAGTGCAACGCCAATACGTGAATTTCTTGAATGCGTGCGACGCGTTCGTGCGCCACCGCCATGTGAACATCGGCCTCGCCCAGCGCCTGCGCCACCACGCCCGGGCTTCGGCCCGTCAACGCCACCACCACCATTTCTTTGTCGTGGGCGGCAGCGATCAACGCCGTGATGGAGTCGGGCGGCTGGTCGGCCACGACCACCAGCAGCACGTCTTCGGGTGCCGCCAGCGCCTGCAATTGCTTGGCGGCAGCGTGCGCCATCGAATCAGAGCCCAGCAGGGCCGCCACCACCGACACGTCGCCCAACAAATTGACAGCGGCCAATGCCGGCCGGTCGCGCTCAAACTGCCCCACCAACGCGGCCACCACCCTTTGCGCGTCGGCCGTGCTGGCGCCGCTGCCATACGCAAACACCTTGCCGCCCGCCGTGATGGCCCCCAAGACGGCCGTGGCAGCGTCGTTGATGGGGCGTGCCAGCGATTCGGCAAGCTGCACCGTCAGGTCGGCGCTTTCAAAAAATTGTTGCTGTATTCGCTGTTCAACCATGGGCGTGGATGATAAGACAGGCGTTGGTGTGTAAATGTTCCGTGCGCTCAACATCAATAGGTCCGAACAGATTGATCGACGCGTCAAGTCGCGTGGCGCGTTGTCGCCGGCGCGTTCGACGCGTCAAGTCGCGTCGAATGCCGCCACGATCCACTCCAGCGCTTCGCCATCAATGGCCACCACGTCAAACCGGCAGGGTGGTGGTGAGGCAAAGCGCATCAAATAGTGTTGTGCCGCAAGTTGCACCCGGCGCTGCTTGCCCCAAGTGACGCTGGCAGCTGCGCCGCCGTGCGCTGCACCGCGCCGCGCCCGCACCTCCACAAACACCAAAGTGCCGTCGCGGTCTTTCATGATCAGGTCAACTTCGCCGCCGCGCGCGCTGGGGCCACGCGCCACCCGATAATTGCGCGCCACCAGCCCAAGGCCTTCGCCTTGCAAATGGCGCAGCGCCAAGTTTTCGGCTGCGCCGCCTTGCGCCACGGTGCTTGGTGGCTTGTTGTTGCCTGGACCTGCTTTGAACCACGACATCCACCGCGCCTCCACCCTGCAGCAAGCCGCCGCCTTGGCCGCTGGCATGCAGCAGTATCCCAAAGGTGCCTTGTACGTGGTGGCCACACCCATTGGCAATTTGGCCGACCTGACGCTGCGCGCCATCCACGTGCTGGGGCTGGTTGACGCGGTGGCGTGCGAAGACACGCGCGTGGGTGGGCAATTGATGCAGCATCTGGGCTTGACCAAGCCCCTGCTGGCCGTGCACCAGCACAACGAGCGCGAGGCGGCCGACGCCTTGTTGGCGCGGCTGCAGCTGGGCGAGCGCCTTGCCTTCATCACCGACGCTGGCACGCCAGCGGTGTCCGACCCCGGCGCCCGGCTGGTGGCGGCACTGCGTGCTGCCGATGTGCGCTGCGTGCCCATCCCTGGCGTGACCGCGATGGGTGCCGCGCTCAGTGTGGCCGGCGACGACGGCGATGGCGCCGGGTTTTACTTTGCTGGTTTTGCGCCGCCCAAGGGCGCTGTGCGGCATCAAGCCTTGACGCGTCTGGCCGCGCGGCCCGCCACCACCGTGCTTTACGAATCCCCCCACCGCATCGCCGCGCTGGCGTCCGAGCTGGCCACCCTGGCGCCCAGCCGCACCGTCACCTTGGCGCGTGAACTCACCAAACAGTTTGAAAGTGTGGTGACGATGCCAGCCCAGGCCTTGCCCGAATGGTTGGCCGCCGACAGCAACCGCGTGCGCGGTGAGTTTGTGGTGGTGTTGCACGCGGTGGTGTCAGAACCTGTTGAAAACGAGCCCAACCCGCACGACGCGCTGCTGCTGGCGTTGCTGGCCGAGTTGCCCGTTAAACAAGCCGTTGCGATTGCCGTGGCGGCCACTGGCGCGGCCAAAAACACCCTTTACACCCGGGCGTTGGCGCTCAAAGCCGCGCAAGAACCCAGCGCGTAAGCCCCAGCAAAAGGCCAAGACGGCACGGCAGCCAGGGCGCAGCAGGGCGCGGCCTAGAATGGGCCGCATGATTTCACGCGAACCCACCCTCGAGCGCATGGCGCAAGCCGAAGCCCTATTGCTGGCCCCCTACGGCGTTGACGAAGCCGCGATTGCACGCGCGTTGGCCACCATGGCAGAGCACCGCATCGACGACGCCGACCTGTACTTTCAAACCACGCGCAGCGAAGGCTGGAGCCTGGAAGAGGGCATCGTCAAGAGCGGCAGCTTCAGCATCGACCAAGGTGTTGGCGTGCGCGCCGTGGCCGGCACCAAGACAGCTTTTGCCTACAGCGACGACATCGGTGTTGCGTCGTTGATGGATGCGGCACGCACGGTGCGCACCATTGCCAGCGCCGGCCAGTCACGCCGCGTCAAAGTGGGCGGCACGCGCGTGGCCACCAGCCGCAAGCTCTACGGCCCTGCCGACCCCATCGCGTCGATGGACAGCGCGCAAAAAGTGGCCTTGCTTGAAAAGGTTGAAAAGCTCGCCCGCGCCCGCGACCCCCGCATCGTGCAAGTGATGGCGGGTGTGGCGGCAGAGCACGAGGTGGTGTTCATCGCCCGCGCCGACGGCACCCGCGCCGCCGACGTGCGCCCCATGGTGCGCCTGAGCGTCACCGTGATTGCCGAACAAACCGTGGCCGGGCAAGTGCGGCGCGAGGTTGGCTCGGGTGGTGGTGGTGGGCGCTTTGGGCTTGACTACTTCAAGGACGACGTGATTGCCTCGTACGTTGACCACGCCGTCACGGCTGCCCTCACCAACCTCGAGGCACGCCCCGCGCCTGCTGGCGAGATGACCGTGGTGTTGGGCCCAGGCTGGCCTGGCGTGTTGCTGCACGAGGCCATCGGCCACGGGCTGGAAGGCGACTTCAACCGCAAAGGCTCAAGCGCTTTCACCGGGCGCATCGGCCAGCGCGTGGCCGCCAAAGGCGTCACCGTGCTGGACGACGGCACCTTGCCCGACCGTCGTGGCAGCCTCAACGTGGACGACGAAGGCCGCGCCACCGAGCGCACCGTGTTGATCGAAGACGGCATCTTGAAGGGCTACATCCAAGACGCCATGAATGCACGCTTGATGAAGGTTAGCCCCACCGGCAACGGGCGCCGCGAAAGTTACGCCCACGTGCCCATGCCGCGCATGACCAACACCTACATGCTGGGTGGCGACAAAACCAAAGAAGAGATTTTGGCGGGCGTCAAACGCGGCCTGTACGCCACCAACTTTGCGGGCGGCCAGGTGGACATCACCACCGGCAAGTTTGTGTTTTCGGCCAGCGAGGCTTTTTGGGTTGAAAACGGCAAAATCGCCTACCCCGTCAAAGGCGCCACATTGATCGGCAGTGGCCCCGATGCGCTGACGCGTGTGAGCATGATCGGCAACGACATGGCGCTGGACACCGGCGTGGGCGTGTGTGGCAAAGACGGGCAAAGCGTGCCCGTGGGTGTGGGCCAACCCACCTTGCGCATCGACGGCCTGACGGTGGGCGGCACCGCTTGACACGGCCGCATGGCCCCGTGCTACATTCAAAACATGCATCGCCCATCCGCGCCGTTTTATTTTGCGTATTTTGCGTTCTCGCACCGCACGGCGGATGGAGAGGCTAGCGCACGGTAACCACCCAACCAGCGCCCCACCCCTTCAAACCGCCGGCACCCCCGGCGGTTTTGCTTTTTCTGGCCCGCCAACGTTGAACACCACCATGCCAACCAACCCATTGCCCTTGTCGCCCCCCTCGACGCCCCATTCAACGCCTTCGTCACTGGGTGCCTACAACGCCAATGAAAAAACCAGCGACACCGACGACTTGCGGATCCTCGACGTGGTGACCCTGCCTCCGCCCGAGCACTTGATCAGGTTCTTTCCGATCAGTGGCACGCCGATCGAGTCGCTGGTGGCCAAGACGCGCCTGGCCATCCGCAACATCATGCAGCGCGCCGACGATCGCTTGTTGGTGGTGGTGGGGCCATGCTCCATCCACGACCCAGCCGCCGCGCTGGAGTACGCACGCAAGCTCAAACTAGAGCGCGCGCGCCACGCCGACACGCTGGAGATCGTGATGCGCGTCTATTTTGAGAAGCCCCGCACCACCGTGGGCTGGAAGGGCCTGATCAACGACCCGTACCTGGACGAAACCTACCGAATTCACGAAGGCCTGCGCATCGCCCGCCAATTGTTGATGGACATCAACCGCCTGGGCGTGCCCGCGGGCAGCGAGTTTTTGGACGCCATCAGCCCGCAATACATTGGTGACCTGATTGCCTGGGGCGCCATCGGCGCGCGCACGACCGAGAGCCAAGTGCACCGCGAACTCGCATCAGGCCTGTCAGCGCCCATCGGCTTCAAAAACGGCACCGACGGCAACTTAAAAATCGCCATCGACGCCATCCAGGCTGCATCCCAGCCCCACCACTTTTTGTCAGTGCACAAAAACGGCCAGGTGGCCATCGTCTCGACCGCCGGCAACAGCGACTGCCACGTCATCTTGCGCGGCGGCAAAACCCCCAACTACGACGCCGCCAACGTCAAACGCGCCTGCGAAGAAATCGAAGCCGCCAAGCTGACGTGCAACCTGATGGTGGACTTCAGCCACGCCAATGCCAGCAAACAACACGAACGCCAGCGCGACGTGGCCCGCGACGTGGCCGCACAAATCGCAGCCGGCAACCGCTGCATCTTTGGCGCCATGATTGAAAGCCACCTGGTGGCGGGCGCGCAGAAATACAGCGCGGGGGTGGACGACCCTGGGTTGCTGGTTTATGGGCAAAGCATCACGGATGCTTGTTTGGGGTGGGAGGACACGGTGGGGGTGTTGGAGGGGTTGAGTGAGGCGGTTAGGGGGCGGAGGGGAGGGGGTGAGGGGGTGACGGGCGCGGCCCTAGGCTTTGATGGGTCTCTTTCAGCTCAGTGGCGACGTCCGACGATCGGTAAGGGCCTGTCGCTCCAGTGGGGTGAAGTGGATTCGCAATTTTTAAATGCGCCGCCTCACGCTTGGTAACCGTCGGCATCAACGCTTTTGCCTTCGCGCTCCAACCTTTGCCAAGGCTTCCTTGCGGATGGCCGTCCAGTCCGCCGGGGTCAATTCGGTTTCCGTGCCGGACAGGCCTTCCAGCAGCATCGCCTCAAGCTGTTCTTCGGCCTTGCGCTTCTCGTCGTTGCGGATCAACTCGCGGACGTATTCGCTGGCACTGCTGTAGCGTCCGGTCGAAATCTGGCCGTCCACAAATTGCTTGAGCGGATCGGGCAGCGAAATGTTCATGCTTTGCATGGGTGACCTCCTGTTCCCCTTTAGCGTGCCACATATGGCATGAAATGGCAAGAACTGTCATGGGCCAGAGCAGAAGTTGGGCCACCAAGACGGCTTTTGAGGCCGTGCCTTCGAGTTCGACAACGACGAATGGTGCTGCCGGTGGCGCAAGTTGGCGCCCACATCGCTTCGGGTGGCTTTGAGCCGCCCGTTTTGTTTTTGCAGACGGGCCTCATCCACGCTTGGTATGCCCAGCGGGCACCATCCGTTGCCGCCGCGCCTGCTATGGCTCCTGCCAGTTAAACCTCCAGCACATGGCGCAGCATGTGAAACGGCACGCGCCACGTGCCGTCGGCGGCCTTGGCAGTGCCGATGGTGGCGGTGCGCTGGTTGATGCGCACGATCACGCCGTTGATGCAGCGGCCGTCGCGGTCGTCAAACGTGACGGTGTCACCGCGCTGAAACTCACGCGCCTTGGTGGCCGCAACGGCGGGCTCGGGTGGCGGCACGTACGGCTCTTGCTCGCTGGGGCGTTGGGTTTCGGTGCGGCGTTGCATCGCCAAGCAGGGGATCTTCCAGGTTCGCTTGGTGCCTTGCTCCATCACTGTGGCCTGGGTGTCCCGCATGCCAATGATTTTGCCCAGCCGCATTTGCCCGTCGCGAAAATCCACAAACTCCACAGCCTGACCAAGGTGCAAGTTCGAGCGGGCGGCCAGGTTGCGTTTTGGGTCGGCCAGCATGCCTTCGATCACGGCCTTGAGCTGGTACAGCTGCAGGCTGCTTGCGCCCTCCAGGGCGTCAATCATTTGTGGGTCCATGGCTCTCGCTTTGGGGTGTCAGCGGTACCTACATGCTAAACAATTCTGCTGATTTTTGGCGACCAAAGCGTAAGTTAGCGCAAACTCCTATAACAAGGATCTGACCCCATTTAAGGCATCTGCATAAACTCGGCGTCACAAGTCAACGTGTGCAGTGGCACAGTAAACTGGTGCACAGCAAATGAGGGTTTCTTATGCGCGACCAAGTAACTGAGCCAGCTCCCGGCGGCAAGGCACTTGCTACAAAGGATCGGTCCCTGCTCGTGGACATGCTGCTTGTGTCACTTCACAAGGCTGCTACCCATGTCAATCAACGCACCGTTAGCGGGCAAGCGCACCCATCACTGGCGGCCAACCGATGCGCCAACGACTGGAACGCTTTGCACGACGCCATCGGCTCGTTCGCCGACCACCATTCCACGCTGTGATGGTCGCTATCGCCGCCAAGCTGGGCGGGCGCGACGGAAGCCAATCACCCTCCCTCCCGCCCCAACTTCTCACTGCGCCAATAAACATCGTCCCCACCCAGCCCGTCCAAATTGGCACGGTTGAGCACGCGTGCCAGAACAAACAGCAAGTCAGACAAGCGGTTGAGAAACTGCCGTGGTTCGTCCCGCACCGCACTTTGCGCGCCCAGCGTCACCACCGCGCGTTCGGCTCGCCGCGCCACCGAGCGCGCCACATGCGCCAGCGCCGCACTGCGCGTGCCTGCGGGCAAGATGAATTCTTTCAGCCTGGGCAAGGCGGCGTTGTGCAGTTCTAGTGCCGCGTCCAGTGCCGCCACGGCCTCGGGCTTGAGCAGGGTGTAGCCTGGGATTGACAACTCGCCGCCCAAGTTGAACAGTTCGTGCTGGATCATCACCAGCAAGTCGCGAACGCCATCGGGCAGGGGCTCGGCCAGCAGCACGCCCAGGTGCGAGTTGAGCTCGTCCACGTCGCCCATGGCCACCACGCGTGGGTCGGATTTGGGCACGCGGGTGCCGTCGCCCAGGCCGGTGGTGCCGTCGTCGCCAGTGCGGGTTGCTATTTGTGTCAATCGATTGGCCAAGTGAACTCCATCGGGTGTGGACAGCATCGTAACCAGTCCGGCCCCAGCATGCCAAAATGACCAATCCGTGAAAGGATGCCGATGAACGCTCCCTTGCCCAGTTTTGCCCTGCCCGCGTTTGAGATGCGGGTGCCGCCCCAGGCCATGCTTGACGCCCTGGCCGCCCACTTTGGCACACGCTTCAGCACGGCGCAGGCCGTGCGCGACCAGCACGGCCGCGACGAATCCCCCTACGACCCCACACCGCCACACGCCGTGGTGTTTTGCGAAAGCGTAGACGACGTGGTGGCGGCGGTGCAGCAAGCGGCCAAGTACGCGGTGCCTGTCATCCCATTTGGCGTGGGCTCGTCACTTGAAGGCCATTTGCTGGCTGTTCAAGGTGGCATCACGCTCGACGTATCGCGCATGAACAAAGTGCTGCAGGTGCACGCCGACGACATGACGGTGACGGTGGAGCCCGGCGTAACGCGCGAGCAACTCAACCAAGAGGTGCGCCACCTGGGCTTGTTCTTCCCCATCGACCCTGGCGCCAACGCATCACTGGGGGGCATGTGCGCCACGCGCGCCAGTGGCACCAACGCCGTGCGCTACGGCACCATGCGTGAAAACACCCTGGGCCTCAAGGTGGTGACGCCCAGCGGTGAGGTGATTCGCACCGGTACCCGGGCGCGCAAGTCCAGCGCCGGCTACGACCTCACCCGTTTGTACATCGGCAGCGAGGGCACGCTGGGCGTCATCACCGAGATCACGCTCAAGCTGTACCCGTTGCCCGAGGCGGTGAGCGCGGCGGTTTGCTCGTTCCCGAGCATCAACGACGCGGTGCAAACCACCATCCAGATCATTCAAATGGGCGTGCCCATTGCGCGCTGCGAGCTGATTGATGTCAACGCCGTGCGGGTGGTCAACCGCTACGAAAAGCTAACGCTGCCCGAGTCGGCCATGCTGCTGATGGAGTTTCATGGCAGCGCGGCCAGCGTGGCCGAGCAAGCCCAAACGGTGCAGACCATTGCCAGCGAGCATGGTGGTCAGGCCTTTGAATGGGCCACCACCCCCGAGGCGCGCACCAAGCTGTGGACGGCGCGCCACCGAGCCTACTACGCTGCGGTTCAGTCGCGCCCCGGCTGCCGCTGCATGAGCACAGACACCTGCGTGCCCATCTCAAGCTTGGCCGAGATCATCAACCACTCGGTGGCCGACGTCGAAGCCTCGGGCTTGCCATACTTCATCGTGGGCCATGTGGGCGACGGCAACTTTCATGTGGGCTACTTGATCGACCCGACCCAGCCTTCCGAGCTGGCGGCTGCCGAGCAAATGAGCCAGCGCATGGTGCGCAAGGCCATCGCGCTGCAAGGCACCTGCACAGGCGAGCACGGCGTTGGCATGCACAAACAGGGCTACTTGCTGGAAGAAGCCGGCGTCGGCGCAGTGGCCACCATGCGCAGCATCAAGCTGGCGATGGATCCTCAAAATATCATGAACCCCGGAAAGATTTTTGCGCTTTGACGCCGCCATCCTTGCCCCACCGCACGTCGGTTAGGCTCTTCGCTTTGACGCTGCTTGTGTGCGAGACCCATATCCGATGAACCCTGGTTTATTTTTGCGGCACGCGCTGCAGCGTCCGGCCACGGCCGGCGCCATTTTGCCGTCATCGCCCATGCTCGCACGCGCCATGACGCGCCAAGCCGACCACGCGTCGTTGCTGGTCGAGCTGGGCGCAGGCACTGGCGCCGTCACGCGACAGCTTCGTGACACCCACGCCCACACACCGCTGATCGCCATCGAAGCCCAGCCCGACATGGCCGCCCACCTGCGCGAAGCCTTCCCCGAAGTGGACGTGCGCACCCAGTGGGCCCACGAGGTGCTGGACGAGTTGTGCCATAGCGCGCCGCTGCGCACGGTGCTGGTGTCATCACTGCCGTTTCGCTCGTTGCCAAGCGACGTGCGCGACGTCACCATCGCGTCGGTGTGCCGGTTTTTAAACGCCGACCCGTCTCGGCGCTTGGTGCAGTACACCTACCAACCGCGCGCGCCGTTTGATTTGCCCACAGGGGCCATGGCAGGGCGGTTGAGCTGGACGCGCATGTCAACGGTGTGGCGCAATGCGCCGCCGGCAGGGGTTTGGGTGCTTCAGTAGCTGGCGCAACGCAAACCCCGCACACTGCCCGTGCCCGCGCGGGCATCGCTTTGTGGACTCAACGTTTGCTACGTTTTCTTCAGTTGCTTTATTGTTTTCATTTGCCTAGAATCCACTCATGGGCACCAATATCAGCACCCCAGTCCTCCTGCGCCGTATCGCGCAGCTTGAAGTGGCCGTGGGGAGGCTCAGCGAAGATCTGGGCAGCCTTCGGTTGGTGGTCAGTCGCCACGGGCTGCAGCCCCCAAAGGCCAGCGCTACTGGGCCGCGCGCCGCGCAGTCCAGGCTGCCCACCGGGGCGCTGTCTGCGGCATCCGGTGGGCTGGTCAGCGCCACCGCGCGTGGAGAAGCAGCCCGAGTGCAATGGGTCAAGGATGGCCTCGTGGTTCTCGGCGAACAACTTGCCCAGGCCTGGGGTCTCACACGGCAGGCTTTGGCTCCGGCAGCAGACCGGGGTGAGATCTTCGCGGTGAAGATCGGCAACCGGCTGTACTACCCGCAGGCATTTCTTGCGCTGGACCGGGATACCGTGGCCACCGTGTGCCTAGCCCTCGGCGACCTCGGCGCCAGCGAGAAGCTTGTTTTCTGGTTGCGCGAGCATGGTGCCTTGGGCGGCAAGCACGTCGCCCACGCCCTGGATGCCGGGGTTGCGGTGGCCAAAGTGGAACGTTTGGCTGCGGCTTGGGCGCGCGAACGGGGAGCCGCACGTGTCGCTTCGGCTGCCTGAGCCTGGGACGTACGAGCAACTGCTTCGGCCCGTCAAGATCGAGGTGGCCCCGCTCATCCGCCTGAGTCGGTACCCGACCACCGAGCCGCACTGGTCTACTGGCGTGCACCGCTTCGATGACCCGAACCCTGGTCGAGTCGGTGCGTTCGGGACTTGCTACGCCGCGCAATCGATAGAGGTCGCCTTCGCGGAGAGCGTGATCCACGAATCAGGGCGCTTTGTCGACGGTGCGTACGAGGTGGCTTCTGCTGAGTTGACCGAGCGGTCGGTCATGCGCTTTGTGTGTGATCGACGCAAGACGTTGGTCGTGGCCGATCTGACGGGCGCGGCGCTCAAGGCCCTTGGCCTCAACAACGACATCAGTGCATCGGCCGACTACTCGGTAAGCCAAGCGTGGGCGAAGGCCATACACGACGCCGACACGCGATGGCAGGGGATTCGCTATGTGTCCCGCCAGTTGAATAGCGGCTTTGCTTACGCGATTTTTGAACGCAGCGGGCTGCGGAAGCATCGGTCGGAAAGGCTGAGGATTGCACAGATTGACGTGCTCTGCGACCTATTCAACGTCATCGCTGTGTGACGCTTCATGTGCTGGGTGTCGTCGATAGCACAGCACCTGCACGGGTGAGCACGGTGTTGGCATGCACAGGCAAGGCTACTTGCTGGAATAAGCCGGTGTGGGTGCGGTGGCCACTATGCGCAGCATCAAGCGAGCGATGGACCCCCAAAACATCATGAACCCCGGAAAGATCTTTGCGCTTTGACGACGCCGCCGTCGCCCGTGCTGGCGTTTGGGTGCTGCAGTTGTCATCTGGTCCATTACAAGAGTAGCCGCCTTCTTTAACCAACCATTGGTAGGCTCAGTGTTGGCACGTTTCGCATTGAGCGTTGTCGAGCTTTAAATCTCACTGACAAACTGCATGCGAGCAAGAGGCGCCGCCTCGTGAATGGCACAACTGATCGTCGCTCCAGATTGATCAGTTTGTCACCAGCAAGTTCGTTGACGGCCAAAAATCAATGGCGTAACCTTTCAATAAGTCGAGACAAAGGACTTGAAATGTCTCGGGCCGTCCTTCCTTTTCACCGCACTTTTACGTTAGGGAATGGGTATGCAAAAAAACTGTGGCTTTTGCAGCGGTCCGCGTAGACACGGCGTCACGCTTCTGACTTGCATTCTCGTGGCGTGCGGGGGCAGCGACGTTTCAGACGACAATGCGGAGCAAGTATCGACAACGTTTGAGGCGGGCTTGGAAAAGCCAGTAGCCACGAGCTCGTGCGACGCTGTCGTGCCTTTCGCGACTAACACTGATGTGGTGGTGGGCACCAATTCAGAGTGTTTCGTTGACGGCATTCCGTTGGTGCTCCCTGGCAGCGGATTTCCTGGATGGATTGGCTTTGAGTCAAAGAAAGCTTGTCTTGACAGGTGCTATGGCGCAAACCTAGCTCAAGTTGAAGTGTGCAAACTTACCTCTTCATCGCCGAGGGCCAGGGAAGCTTGCTACGCCCGTGCAAATGAATTGCACGCGCAGTGCATCAGAGCATGCTGAAACGCGATGATTGGCGGGCGCGATTGGCTAGGGCTTAGGAATCGCCATTGGGCTTTCACCACCGTTGTTGCACGAAAGGCCTCGTCATGACAACTCCATCGAATGAACAGTTTCCGATTCTCGTTGCGCGGCATTTGAAGATGCAGGTGGCGACTCGATCAGAGCTGGTCGATGTATCCGCGGAGGTTGGGTTCCCTTATTGGGTAACTCCTGGCGTGGAGGCCGCTTGTGCCGTCGCGCTTCGCGGCTTTGAAGTTCCAGTCATCCACGTTAAGAACATCGACCCCATGAGCGCCTTGCGAGACGCCATTGCATTTGTCGAAACCTTCCTTACCCCCCCACGCGATGGAGCCACCATTTATTGGCCGAGCGGAGAGCCATACTGACGGCAAATGGGGCGACGCCAATCAGAGACGTGGTCGAGGCTTGAAACCCTATCATTGACCATCGGTCCTGGATGCGGTCGGTGATGCGTATTCATTCGCTAAAAACCAGTCGCACCATCACCAGCTCGCTCTGGATTACCGCAAAATACTAACTCGCCTCCCGCGCAGCCCCTTGAATCCGCTGCAACACCCCTTCAAGCTCATCGAGTGAGTTGAAGGCAATCGCGATTTCACCGGCTTGGGGTTGGCCACTTGCGCCCCGCTTCTTTTTCTTCATCCGCAACTCGACCGCCGCCGACAAGTGGTCGGCCAGTTGTTCTTCAATCCGAACCACGTCGCGTGACTTGGCGGCGGGGGCGGCGGGCTTGGTCATGGCCTTCGCAGGAGCGTTGCCGTGATTGACGAGCCGTTCGGCGTCGCGCACCGACAGCTTGCGCGCCACCACCTGGTGCGCGACCAAGATTTGCTCGGCCCCGTCCAGCGCCAGCAGGGCGCGCGCGTGGCCCATGTCCAAGTCACCCGCCATCAGCATTTTTTGCACCGGCTCGCTGAGTTGCAGCAGCCGCAGCAGGTTGCTCGCGGCGCTGCGCGAGCGGCCCACCGCTTGGGCGGCTTGCTCGTGCGTCAGGTTGAAGTCGTCCACCAAGCGCTTGAGGCCCTGGGCTTCTTCCAAGGGGTTGAGGTCTTCGCGTTGGATGTTCTCAATCAACGCCATCACGGCGGCCGATTCGTCAGGCACCACCTTGACCAGCACCGGCACCTCGTCGAGCCCGGCAAGTTTGGCGGCCCGAAAGCGGCGCTCGCCGGCAATGATCTCGTAGGAGGCAGGCTCACCCGCCAGCGACCCCAGGGGCCTCACAAGAATAGGCTGCATCACGCCTTGCGACTTGATGCTTTGCGCCAGCTCGTACAGCGACCCCTCGTCCATGCGCGTGCGTGGCTGGTACCGGCCGGGTTGCAGGCGGTCGAGCTTGAGCGACGACGGCACCCGCTCGGCACGCTCTTGCGGCGTGAGCGTGACGGCGCCACCGCTGGGGCCCAGCAATGCTTCTAGGCCCATGCCCAAGCCCGTGCGTTTTTTAATCACCATGGGCGAATTGTCGGTGATTCACGGCTGCGGGCAACAGCTGGATCTTTCAGCCGGATCTTTCATCCCGATGCGCGGGGGCACTTGAGCAACCGCGGCGTGATGCCTTAGCGCCCACCACGTTGGGCCAGCGCGTTCAACATCACGAGCCCTTCAGACCAATCGCCCAGACCCGACTCGCTGTTGATGTGCCCACGCGGGCCCAAGCCCACCCACGTGGCGCCCCAAGCTGCAGCCATCCGCTGCGAGCGCGCAGGGTCACAAAACGGGTCGTCGCTGCTGCCCACCACGGTGGCGGCAAAGGGAAGGGGCTGCCCAACCACCGGGCGCCAAGAAAACAAGTTGGGTGGCATGTCGTCGCGCTCCAGGTCGGGCGGTGCCACCAACAGGGCGCCCGCAACACGGGCCGCGTGTTGGGAGTGCGCGGCCCACGCCGCCACCAAATGGCAACCCAGGCTGTGCGCCGCCAGCAGCGTTAGGGCCGAGGAAGGGGTGTCGAGCAGCACCTCATCGAGCCGCGCCATCCAGTCACCACGTTTGGGCCACAGCCAGTCGTCTTGCACCACACGCTCAAACCCGTGACGTTTTGCCCAGTGTGTTTGCCAATGGCCAGCGTCGGAATCCAGCCAGCCTGGCAACAACAGCACAGGGTGGTTAGCGGGCTTTGCTTTATCCTTGGGCTCCATACCGCTGAATTGTGAGGCCCCCGTGAAGAAGCATGCCGTGTTCGTTGATGGTCAAGAAGGCACCACGGGCTTGCGCATTCACGAGTATTTGGCTGCGCGCAGCGACGTTGAGGTGCTTCGCATCGCCCCCGACAAGCGCAAAGACACGGCCGAGCGGGCTCGGCTGCTCAACGCCGCCGACGTCGCCTTTTTGTGCCTGCCCGATGCGGCGGCTATCGAGGCCGCTGCGCTGGTCACCAACCCCAACACCTGCTTGATTGACGCCAGCACAGCGCATCGCACGCTTGCCCATTGGGCCTTTGGTTTGCCCGAATTGGCGCCCAGCCAACGCGACAAGCTGCGCGCGTCCAAACGCATTGCCAATCCCGGCTGCCACGCCTCGGCGTTTTTGTTGTTGCTGCGCCCCTTGGTGGACGCCGGTTTGGTGGCCCCCGCAACCGCCATCACGGCCAGCTCGATCACGGGTTTTTCGGGTGGTGGCAAAAAGATGATCGAGCAGTACGAGGCCGCACGCAGCCACCCCAGCAGCCCGGACGGCCAGCGGCTTCAATCACCTCGCCCCTATGCGCTGGGTTTGGCGCACAAACACATCCCCGAGGTGGTGGCGCACACGGGCCTTTCCATCAAGCCCGTGTTTTTGCCCATCGTGGGCAACTTCTACAAGGGCTTGTCGGTGAGCGTTCCGCTGCACAAGGCTCAACTGGCCAAGGGCGACTTTGGAGCGGTGCAGCAGGCTTTGGCAGCGCGCTATGCCAAAGAACCCTTCATCCGCATGTTTGCCACGGGCGACGCGGCCGCACAAGATGAGGGCGCGTGGGACGTGCAGGCCTGCAACGATACCAACCGTGTCGACATCGCCGTCTTTGTGGACCCGACGGGCCAACAAGCCATGCTGATGGCACGCCTGGACAACCTGGGCAAAGGCGCTAGCGGGGCGGCGGTGCAATGCATGAACGTGCACCTGGGGGTGGACGAGGGGCTTGGGCTTTGAAGGTCAAGTCACCTCGGGGCTAGATCTGCCATTTTCAGCTTGGGCAAACGTGGGTGTTTGGCGTGCTAAAGGCCGTTAAGGTTGCCAGGCGGTCTTGCTATATATAGAATACAACCATCAGCATGTGATGGTTACGTTCTATGTCAACGCTCTATGATCCACGTGATCGTGGATTTTCTGAGCCCTTTTCTGCTGTAGACCGCGCGCAAGTAGCGATGCTGCGAGAGCTGGCATCTGCGGATGCGCTCGTGGTCTTGAAGGGCGGCATGGCCATGCGTGTGGTGGTGGGCAGCATGCGACTCACCAAAGACATCGACATGGATCGCGCGTCAGACGTGTCGACCAACGCGCTGCGGGCCAGCATTCGCAAAGCATTGACATACGCGTCGCAGTCAGCCCGGCTGCTTGCCCCTGAAATTGATGAGATGAAGGTGACCGCGACGACGGTCAGATTGCGGCTTTCTGGCAGCACAGCGGCAACCCCGGTCAAGTTTGTCGTGGAAGTTTCAGGGCGATCAGTGCCGCCCGACGGCAGTTTTGCGCGAGTAACCTTGTACCCTCCAGCGAGGTATGGCATCGCGCCTTTCGCCATCGCGGCGTACACCCACAACATGCTGGCCGCAAGCAAGGTGGCGGCCATCATGAGCCCGCGTCGAAACGTGCCGCGCGACATCTACGACCTCAACGACTTGGCCGCTGCTGAGCCCGAAGCATGGTTGAGGTCACTTTTTGATCGCGATACCTTGAAGCACTGGCTGGACGAGGCCTTGTCCAAAGTTTCACTGATCACATTCGATCAAGCCAAGGACGAGCTTTTGCCTTACCTCCCACCCGATATCAGGAACTCGCTAACAGCATCCGACTGGGAGGGCATGACCTTGAACGTCATTGATCAAGTTGAACGCTGGGTGGGGGCCGCACTGGAGCCTCATCATTCACCAAAGTAGGCCATGCATCCGAACTGGAAAAATCAGCTCGATCGCAGGCTCATGGAAAGCGACGTCGAAGCCTGGACGACAGGCATGCTGT
Organism: uncultured beta proteobacterium; assembly: GCA_963738575.1. GTDB lineage: Bacteria > Pseudomonadota > Gammaproteobacteria > Burkholderiales > Burkholderiaceae_C > CAVTWY01. Next base: position 348,674 of record CAVTWY010000004.1, on the reverse strand, counting down.
GGAACGAGGCTGCCTCAACGGCAACGGCCCCGTCCAAGCCATCGTTCGAGCGTTGGTTGGTGGCTGCCGTGGCATCGGGGCGCTTGCGCAAAGTCCGCGCGGGCCTCTACTTGAATGCCAGCGGCAACAAAGCCGTCAGTGTGGGTAGCGCGGCCGGTTTCATCAAACAAACGGCGGTCCCGAGCCTTGCATGGGTGCTGGAGCAAGACTGGGTCCTGAACAACATGGGAGACGTCGTCACCTGCGTGGTTTCGATGACCTCCGGGCTCAAAGTGCCCAATTTGAGCAGCGTCAAAACACCGCTGGGCGAGTTTAGGTTCAGGGCCATGCCGTGGCATGTTTACGAACTCGACGCCTTGCCCACCTCAGATTGGCGGGACACAAGGTTTCGTCACCCTCGGGCGACGCCCGAGAAGGCACTGTGTGACTGGCTGTACTTTGCGGCGTCGCCGCGAAGCCCAGTGCGGCCGCCACCACTTGATCTTGAGCTAAAAAAGCTCGATCAAGCCCGGTTGCATCGCGTGGCACAAGGGATGGCCCTTTGCGGACCTTTGAACGCGTGGTTGCATGCCAAGAAGCAATACGATGAGGATCCTGATGCAATCGAGAATGCGTCGACCCGGGCGAAGGTGCTGCGACGATGAACGTTTTTGCAAACACGCATGCCGCTGCCGAAGAAAAAGCCGCCCCGAGGGGCGGCTTTTCTTTGGTCACACGTTCACTTCATTGTTAGCTCAGCGCTTCAACGATTCAAAGTCGACGTGAATCTTGTTGCTGCGCTCGGGGCGATGCAACAAGCGGCCTTCAGGCTCACTTTGCTTGGCATTGCCAAACGCGGCCGAGCAGGCGCCGTTGCTGCGGTGGTACATGGCGGCGGCAAACAAGCCTTCGTTGATATCACCCAGCTCGCGTGAGAAGTCGTCGCTGGCGGTGCAGGTTGGCGTGAAGCCACTTTCGTAGTCACCAAAGCCCACGTTGTTGACGCCCTTGAACTCAATCGGGAAGTACGAAATGCCGCAGTTGTCTTTGGCCGTGAACCCGTGGGGCTTGCCGCAGGTGGTGCCGCCGATGATGTTGACCTGCACGCCAATGCCGCGCAAGCCATTGACGATGGCTTCGCTGGCCGAGCACGTGTTGCGGCCCGCCAAAACCCACACACGGTTGAGCCCCAACGACGGCAGCGCGCCCCCGGTGGTGGTGCTGTTGTAGAAAGGCGTGAGTGAGTTGGTCGAGTTGGTTTCCGACGCGCGCTTGCTGTTGTATTGCAGGCGCTCAAACGTCTTGTTGTTGGTCTGTGCAGCGCCGGTCACCATGTAAGCCACTTGGCTGGCGAGGAACAAGAAGCCCCCTCGGTTGTAGCGCAAATCAAGCACAACGTCATTGACGCCTTGCGCCGCAAACGTGCCAAAGCCGTTGACCAGCTGTTGCTCGGCCGTGCGAATATGATCGTTGAAAACCATGTAGCCAATCTTCGAGCCGTTGATGGTACGAACGCTGGCAAGGGGCACCGGGGTGGAGACCACATTGCCTGCAGCCAATGACACCGGCGCCAAATTCGCGCCTGCGCGCGAGAAGGTGAACTGGTAGTTGCCTGCGGCCGACGGGAACACGGCCGCGTTGATGGCATCCACACCAGCCTGGGTTGCGTTGTTGATGTCAACAGAACCTACGGCAGTAATTTGGTCACCACGGCGCACACCAGCGGCCTCGGCAACTGAGCCTGGCTCGACAAATGCCACCCGAATCACACGCGGAACCGTGGCCGAAATGATCGTGAACTCAATGCCATAGCCAAAGGAGACGCCTTGCTCAGACAACTCCTTCCACTGCTTGGTGGGGAAGGTAAAGCTGAACTTGTCTTCCACCACCGGGTTGACCGTCAAGTCGCTGAAGTAGTTGTCGATCGAGTCGTAAACAGCGCCCTCGTTGCTGTATGCGGCAAGGTTTGCGTTGATGACAGGCACCTTGTCAAACCAAAGGTAGGCCTCGTTCACGTAGGCGCTGATCCATTGCTTTTCAATCGCCAGGCTTCCCACTTGGGGGTTGGGGCCCACAGCCGAGTCGATGCGATACGGGTTGGTGGCCGAGCACTTTTGGGCGTACTGGCCGGAGTCTTGACCCACGGGTGATGGATCGGGGCTGTTGCCACCGCCGCCACAGGCGCTCATGGCCGCTGCGGCCACGACGGCAAGCAGGCCAGTGCGCGTGCGGTTGAATTTTGGCTTGAGCCGGTTGATGTCTGACATGGTCATCTGCCTTTAGGTGCTTTGAGGTTCAAACGCTTGTTGTTGGGCTAACGCTTGGTGCGCGCTGCGGGCTGACGATGCCGTGCTGCACGCTTGGCGCATCAGCCAACGTTAGGGAGCCAACGATAGTGGTATTGAAACGCATCGGCAAACCCAAGGCGGGTGTAAATCCGACGCGCTGCGTGGTTATGTGCTTCAACTTGTAAATAGCCTGACTGCACAGTTGCGTCCTGTTTTGAATTCATAAGTACGTGCTCACACAGCGCTGCCGCCAAACCGTTGTTGCGGTGTTCGGGGTGGGTGATGACGTCGTACAGGCCCACCAACTGCCCCTCGACTGCCCCTTGCGCGCACGCGGCCACAACGCCATCAGCGTCGTTTTTGACCACATACGCGTCGAAGGGTACGGGCGAAAGCTCCATGCGCTGGGCGTGCGCCTGGCGCTGCGCCAGCGGCGAGCCACGCAATTGGCCAACAGCTTGGGCAAAAACGTGTGCGCCCACGCGGTGCAGGCTGTAGCTGCGGGGAAGGGCGTGCACACGCTTGGATGCCAAGGCGCGGCACACCATCACGCAGGTACCCTGCGGCTCGCGCACAAACCCAAGTGCTGCCAGGTGGTCGTCCAAACTGCCGGGCTGACTGAACGGCGTGATGCGAAAAATCAGGGGCAGGTTGGCTTGGGTGTAGAGCGCCTTCGCCAGCGCCAAGCGTTCTTCAAAGCTGCTTCGCCCGGTGGCAACGGCGTTGATGCAGCGCGCGCGTTTGGCCGCACCGGGCGAAAACCGCAGCAACCAGCCGTCCACCCAGCGCTGCTGAGGCGGGGCCGTGGCGTTGATGCCGGCGTCCTCGGCGCGCGAGAACAAGGCCAAGTCTTCAGGCAACACTACCGCGCCATGCCCTCGCGGTTTGCCAGCTCTTGCGCAAAGGCGGTGTAAGCCTGCGCGCCCTTCGACATCGGGTCAAAAATAACCCCCGGCAGCCCGTAACTTGGAGCCTCGGCCAGGCGCACGTTGCGCGGGATCACGGTGTCAAACACTTTGTCCCCAAAGTGGGTCTTGAGCTGCTCGGCCACCTGCTGCTGCAACGTCAGGCGCGGGTCAAACATCACCCGCAGCAAACCGATCAGCTCCAGCTCGGGGTTGAGGTTGGCGTGCACTTGTTTGATGGTGTTGACCAAGTCGGTCAAGCCTTCAAGCGCGTAGTACTCGCACTGCATGGGCACGATCACGCCGTGGGCGCTGCACAAACCGTTGAGGGTGAGCAGGCTCAGCGACGGCGGGCAATCGATCAACACAAAGTCGTAGGTGCCGCCGGTGGCCGACAACGCGCCGCGCAGGCGGGTGTTGCGGTGCTCGATGGTCACCAACTCAATTTCGGCGCCGGCCAACTCGCGGTTGGCGCCCAGCACGTCGTAGCCGCCTTTTTCGCTCACGGTGCGGGCTTCGGGCACGGTGGCGCCGCCCAGCAACACGTCGTACACACTCAGCTCAAGCTTGCGTTTGTCCACGCCCGAGCCCATGGTGGCATTGCCCTGGGGGTCCAAGTCCACCACCAACACACGTTGGCCAATCTGCGCCAGGCCCGCCGCCAAGTTCACCGTGGTGGTGGTCTTGCCGACGCCGCCTTTTTGGTTGGCAATGCAAAAGATTCGGGGCATGGGTGGGATGCTAACCGCGCGGCGGCCGCCTGCCATGCGGATGAGGACATTGGTGTCGAGCTATAGAAGCACGCCCTTGGTTGCTACTTGTTGCCCCATGAGTCGCGATCAGCAGCCAGCTCGGTTTCGATGTCCTCGCGGCTGCGAGCACCGAAGGTGCGGTCTTCATTGAGAAAGTCGAGAATGCTCACGGGATTGGTCGGCGCTTGGCGCATGGGCCTTTGAGGCCGGAAGACAAGGCCTTCTTCAGTGACGACAACTTCGAGGTAATCACCCTCGCGCACCGCAAACTGCTGGCGCAACCCGATGGGCAATGTCACTTGAAACTTTTCGCGGACGCGGACAAGATCAACCATGGTGGGATTGGGTGGTTGGAAAGTAGGAAAGTACAACTCTTCTCACCGAGGCGGGGCAGGTTGTAAAGCGGCCTTTTGCGGGTGGTTCGGTGGATCAGCAGTGCCCTGCAAAACGCTGCTGTAGACAATGTCATGGTAATAGTTCTGCTGATGTCGAGGACAACGAATCCATTGCAGCAGCAAGTTTGTTCGCTCACGAGCACATTCCTTCCCTTCAGCAAGTGCGCCTACAGCACCAAGCCTCATGGCACGCGCCTTCACGAAAGAGATCTATGCAAACCTGGACCACCATCACCACCCGCGCCCAGTCAGGCAACCCCGCCCCGCCCAAGCGCGTTGATAAATCCGACGCACAGTGGCTGGCTTTGCTAACCCCCGAGCAATTTGCCGTGGCGCGCCAAGCGGGCACTGAGCGGCCCTTCAGCTCGGCCATGTGCAGCCTCTTCACGCCCGGGCGATACGCCTGCGTGTGCTGCGCCACGGTGCTGTTTGACGCCAGCAGCAAGTTCGAGTCGGGCAGTGGCTGGCCTTCGTTTACCGAGCCGGTTCAAGACAACGTGGTGGCCTACGTGGGTGACGCCAGCCACGGCATGGTGCGCATCGAGGCCACGTGCAGCGTGTGCGACGCACACTTGGGCCACGTGTTCCCCGATGGGCCGCCGCCCACGGGGTTGCGCTATTGCATGAACGCGGTGTCGTTGGCCAAGGTGGTTGAGGGGGCTTAAGGCGCGGCTTACGCGGACACCGCATCGATGGCTGCAACAATGGTGGGTTAAACAGGAGTTTTTCATGGCCACCTCACACGCCAGTTTTGACTGGGCTGACCCCTTTTCGCTTGACGCCCAACTCACGGGCGATGAGCGTGCAGTCCGCGACGCAGCGCAAGCGTATTGCCAAGACAAGTTGCAGCCGCGCGTGCTCGAAGCCTTTCGGCACGAGACCACCGACCCCGCCATTTTTCGCGAGATGGGTGCGCTGGGATTGCTTGGGCCAACCATCCCCGAGGTTTACGGTGGCGCCGGACTCAACTACGTTGCCTATGGCTTGATCGCACGCGAAGTCGAGCGGGTTGATTCGGGCTACCGCTCGATGATGAGCGTGCAGTCGTCGTTGGTGATGGTGCCCATCAACGCGTTTGGCAACGAAGCGACGAAGCAGAAGTACTTGCCCAAGCTCGCCACAGGTGAGTGGATCGGGTGTTTTGGCTTGACCGAGCCCGACCACGGATCCGACCCCGGCAGCATGGTCACACGCGCCAAAAAGGTGCCCGGTGGCTATTCGCTCAGTGGCGCCAAGACGTGGATCAGCAACAGCCCCATCGCCGACGTCTTTGTTGTTTGGGCCAAGGACGACGAGGGCTCGATCCGCGGCTTTGTGCTTGACAAAGGCGCCAAGGGGTTGAGCTCGCCTGCCATCCACGGCAAGGTGGGCTTGCGCGCCTCCATCACCGGCGAGATCGTGATGGACCAGGTTTTTTGCCCTGAAGAAAACGCCTTCCCCGAGGTGCGTGGCTTGAAAGGCCCCTTCACCTGTTTGAACAGCGCGCGCTTCGGCATCGCCTGGGGTGCGCTGGGCGCAGCCGAAGACTGCTTTCATCGCGCTCGCCAATACACGATGGACCGCAAGCAGTTTGGCCGGCCATTGGCGGCCAACCAGCTCATTCAAAAGAAGCTGGCCGACATGCTGACCGAAATCGCGCTGGGCCTGCAAAGTTGCCTGCAACTGGGGCGCATGAAGGACGCCGGCACCGCGTCGGTCGAAGCCACATCCATCATCAAGCGCAACAGCTGCGGCAAGTCACTCGACATCGCCCGCTTGGCGCGCGACATGATGGGCGGCAACGGCATCAGCGACGAGTACGGCGTGGCACGCCATTTGGTCAACCTCGAGGTGGTCAACACCTATGAGGGCACGCACGACATCCATGCGCTGATTCTGGGCCGGGCGATTACGGGGATTGCGGCGTTTCAGTGACGGGCTGGTGGGGCCACTGGGGTGGTTCATTGCCGCCGAGCTCGCGACCCTTGACGCATACGGTTAATAGCCGTACACTCAATTGATCAAACTTGCGTCAAACCACCGCCATGGACACCACCGCCATCTCCCTGCGACAAGCACGCATGGAACTGAAAACCACTGCCGACATGAAAGACCTTCTGAGCCGAGCAGCAGCGTTGGACGGCCTGGATTTAACATCCTTTGTGCTTGGTCCAGCCATTGAGAAAGCGCGCAGGGTGCTAAGCGAGCACGCCAGCATTTCACTGGCCAAACACGGGCAGTTAGCGTTGGTGCAAATGCTTCAGGCTCCGCGCAAACCCACGAGGGCGATGAAAATTTTGATGGCGCTGCCCGACCTGCCTTTGACCAAACCGTCCCGCCCGCGCAGCAACAAGGCATGAGCATTGAGCTTTCGTTGTACGACCCGGCGGTAACGTACACAGGGCAAAAGCAATTCGACTGCGGGCATGCCGCCATCAACTCGTTTGTACACAACAGCCTCAAACCGCAGGTTAGAAAAAGTTTGAGCGTGGCCTACGTGGTGACAGACGCTGCCAGCCATGGGCAGTTCGCTGGCTTCTACACCATCGCCCAACACATGGTGGACGTCTCGGCGCTGTCAGTGCTGCAACTGGGGTCCCTGCCTCGGCGGATACCTTGCTCGCGGCTGGTGATGTTGGGCGTAGACCAGCGATACCAAGGCCAGCGGCTGGGTGCCCGGCTGATGAAACACGCCTTGGTATTGACGCGAACCGTAGCCAAGCAGGTAGGCAGTTTTGGCATGTACTTGGACGCTGACCCACTGGCGTTAAGCTTCTATCAGAAGTTGGGGTTCTCCTTGCTGTTGGGAGATCAGTCGCCAGAGCCATCGCCCATGTTTTTGCCGATCAGTGGCATGGCGTAGCAAGCGCTTCGGTATCAAACCCGCGCTGACCCTTTTGATGGCTGCTGCACTGGCGGCGCGCAACGTGGGGGTGCTGGCGCAGACGGCTGCCTCACAACCCACCGCCAAGCGCCAGCAGTTTGTCTACGTGCTGCGCGTCACACCCAAGTTTCAAGACCCCAAGGCATGGACCGATCGCGAGTCGGCCATCGTCAAGTAGCATTTTGATCGGCTGGCCAAAGCAGCCGAGTTGCGGCAAGTGATTCTTGCCGGCCGTAGCAACGAGCCCCTTGCCGAAACCTTTGGGTTGGTGATTTTTGAGGCCGATGACGCCGCAGCGGCCAAGCAGTTCATGCAAGACGACCCTGCGGTGGTGGCGGGGTTGATGTCAACCACGCTGCACCCGTATGCGGTGGCGTTGCAGCGCAAGCCGGCGGGGCCATGAGCTCAGGCGAGAGCTCAATTAGGACGCTGCCTCACTACAGTTGCGGCGTGTTAGCGCCTCATTTATCGAGTTTTATCTGAAATTGGATAAATCGCGACGGGCCCCGAAACAGCTGTAGGCCATGGTTGTCTAGCGGCCACTTTAAGCCGTTGCTGTCGCGCTGAACCGGGCCTCCAGCCCATCCCCCAACCTGTCCCACACCACGCGCATGCGGCGGCTGCGGCGCAGTTCGTCGTGGGCGCACAGCCACACTTCGTCTTGTATCTGAATGCGGTCGGTCAGCACGCGGCGCAAGCCGGGCCGCTCAGCGGCGATGTCGACGTAGTACATGCCCACGGCAGCACCACACTCCACGGCGGCTTGCACGGCCATCACGGCGTCGCTGCGCCACCGAAAGCGAACCGGCGAGGTGGGGCGGTCGCCGCTCACGGCCTTTGACAAATCCATCGGTGTGCGATCAAAGCCCGCCAATACGGCGCCCTTGGGCATGGTGTAGTTGGTGGGCTCGCCAAACTTGGCCAAGTAGCTTTCATGGGCATACAGGCCCATGGTGGCGGTGCCCACCTTGCGGGCAATCAGGCCTTCTTGCTGGGGCCGAAAGTGCCGCACGGCAATGTCGGCTTCGCGGCGCAACAGGTTTTCGCTTTGGTTGGACACGGCCAATTCGATCTCCAGCGCCGGGTGCTCGTGCAGCAAGGGAGCGATCAAACGCGGTACGACGTGGTAGCCATAACCTTCGGACACGGCCACGCGCACTACGCCAACGATTGCATCACCGTCTTCGGTAAACAACCGCGCGGCGTCGCGAACTGCCTGGTGCATGGGGCTGGTGGCTTCATACAACGCAGCGGCTCGGGCGTTGGCTTTGAGCTTGCCGGGCAGGCGCACAAACAGCGTTTCGCCCAACAGGGTTTCGAGCTCGCGCAGGTGACGCCCCATGTTGGGTTGGGTGGTACCCAGCCGCTTGGCGGCTTCGGTCAACGTGCCGGTTTCATGAATGGCAATGAACGAGCGCAACAGGTTCCAGTCGTCCAAGGCGGGGCCTGGTGGCTCGGCGGCCTTGACGTCGGGTGTGCGCTTTGGCTTGTTCGCTGGCTTTTCCATGCACGCAGTTTCTCATTGGCCGCAGCTTGGTTCGTGCTGGCGCGCATGCCAATTTGCATGGCAGGCATGGCTTCTTGGCAGTAGGCAAGACGCCATCTGGCAAGCACAGTGACGGCACGCTGCACCGTGCAGCCCTTCAACCCACCCACCAAACACGAGGCACTCTATGACCGATGCGTCAACCGCCAACCCCAGCCGCCGCCAAGCCATCGCCCTGATGGGTGGCGGCGTGGTTCTCGCCAGCACGACGCTTGCCGGGTGCTCAACCAACTACCCCACCACGACGTTGCAGGGGTGGACGCCCCCGCAAGACAACACCGAGGTGCGGCGCTACATGCTGGCGCACGGCTTGTTGGCGCCCAACCCCCACAACCGCCAGCCCTGGATCGCCGACCTGCGACGCGAAGGCGAGATCACGCTTGTGTGTGACGGTGACCGGCTGCTGCCAGAAACCGACCCCTTCGGGCGCCAAATCTTGATCGGTTGTGGTGGGTTTATCGAGCTTGCGGTGATGGCGGCCGCCGAGCGTGGCTACCGCGTCACGGTGGAGCCCTTTCCGGCTGGCGAACCGGGCCCGAGCGAGTTGCCGGGTGGCCGCGCGGTGGCGCGCTTGGTGTTGGTGCGTGACCCAAGCGCACCCCGCGACCCGCTCTTTGCGCAGATCTTTCGCCGCCACACCAACAAGTCGGCCTACGACCCCGCCAAACCAGTGCCTGCGTCGGCGTTGCAGCTTTTTGGCGCCAGCGCGCGGGCGGCGGGTTTGCTCAGTGGTGATGTGGTTGATGCACCTACCATGGAGAAGGTGCGCAAGATCACCCGTGCGTCGTTTGAGATCGAGATGACCACGTCCCGCACATGGCTTGAATCGGCGAACTTGCTGCGCATCGGTCCGAACGAGATTGAGAAACACCGCGACGGCATCTCAGTGATGGGCACCATGCCGCGCTTGTTGACCACCTTCGGGCTGCTGGATCGCTTTGACTTGCCGGTCCCGGGCAACGGCATGTACAAGCAGGTGATGGATCGCTTTGCGTTGCAAGAGACAGGCAGTGGCTACTTCTGGATCGCGTCGCGCGGCAACAGCCGACGCAGCCAGCTGCAAACAGGGCGCGCTTATGTGCGAGCGCACCTGCACGCCACTGCGGAGGGCATCGACATGCACCCGCTGTCGCAAGCGCTGCAAGAGTTTAAAGAAGTGCGCACCCAGTACGATGCCTTGCACGGGCTGTTGGGGTTTGATGCGGCGCAGACCACGGTGCAGATGTTGGCGCGCATCGGCTACGCCAAAGTGGCTGCTGGCCCCACACCGCGCCGCGAGTTGAGCAGCTTGATGACCACTTGAGAGCGCCCAACCTAGCCCCTGGCCATTGGCCAAGCGGATCCGCTTGCTCGCGCTACTTACTTGCTCACAGGCAGCGTCAGGGCTTTTTGGCCGGGTCTTGCTTGGGCAAAACAAGTTCAGGCACCAACGCCGTGGCGGGCCCTTGCATCTTCCAGCCTTGCTTTGCGGCAAGTGTTTTGGCATGTTCGATGCGCGACTGCGTAAGGGGGTGCGATCGCAGCACCTCAAAAGCAGGCCCTTTGTTGCGCTCGGATTCGCTCATGGCATTGAAGAGCTGGGTGAACCCCCCCGCGTGACCATACAAAGCCACGACGGCCGCCAGCGCTTCTTCGTCGCACTGGGTTTCTTGATCGCGTGAGTAGCCCAGCAAGGCGATGCCCGTGAGTTGGGTCAATGCGTTTTGCGCGGCGGCGGCACCTGCATCTGACAACACCACGCTCAGCAGCAAACTCAACGTCACACCGCGGCCCATGTTGGCGGCAACGTGCCGGTGTTTGACGTGGGCAATCTCGTGCGCCAGCAGCGCGGCCAAGGCGTCTTCGCTGGGCAGGCGTTGCAACAACCCTTTGTAGACACGAACGCGGCCGCCCAGCGTGGCGTAGGCATTGACCGTCTCGTCGTCTTCAAACTTCACCACGATGTCCATGCCCGCAGGCAGGTTCATCAACGGCACTACGCGCTGGGTCAACGCTTGCAACGCGGCCGAGCGGGGGGCGCTGCCTTCGCTGTCCTTTTCTTCCAGCACGCGCTTGGCCATCGCCACTTCGTAGGCAAAGGGTACTTTAGGGGCCAACCATTTGGCCGCCAACCCGACCAACACCACCACAGCTGCCAAGGCGACCAGCGCACCAAACAACAGCCACGCAAACTCTTTCAGTGGGTTTTCGCTGCTGCTGTTGATGCCCTCGTCAGGCAAGCGGTTCTCAAGGCTTGGGGGCTTGCGGGGTGGGGTTTCGCTCATGCTTGAGGGGTGGTAGGGGCCGCACTCAGTACTGCGGTGCCGTAGGCCATCACCTCCACCGATGGCGTCGTGGAGCCAGCCACTTTGGTGGTGTGAAAACGCACGCCCAGCACGAGGGTGGAGCCCTGCGCCTTGGCCTCATCTTTAAGCCGCAGCAGCGCCTCGCGACGCGCCCGCTCCAGCAGCGACTCAAAGCCTTTGAAGCGCCCACCCACAAGGGTGCGAAAACCCGCCACAAAACTCTTGAAGTAATCGGACGACACCACCACGCTGCCACTTACCAACTGCGCGCTTTGCACCACCACACCCTCGGGCGCAAAGCGCGTGGTGAGGGCGATGATGTTTTGGTGCTCACGCTCGCGTTTGCGAATCGAGGCAAAGTGGTTTCGCTCCAGCAAGCGCCCCGCAAAAAACCCCACTGCCAACAAGACGACGGGGATGACCAGTTGGAGGAGTTCAAGCATGGTGCCGCCGGCCAAAAAGGGTGATTCGCAGCGCACTCATCCGTGGCTGCCCAAGGGCTCTAGCGTCACGGCCGATCCGTAGGCCAAGATTTCTGCTGCCCCCATGGTGATGGACGTGGTGACAAAGCGCACGTTAAGCACCGCGTTGGCGCCCATGCTCTTGGCCTCTTGCTTCATGCGCGTCACGGCTTCTTCACGTGCCTCTTGCATCAGCTCGGTGTAGGCCTTGAGCTCGCCACCCACGATGTTCTTGAGGCCCGACATGAAGTCGCGCCCAGCGTGCTTGGCGCGCACGGTGCTGCCTTGCGCAATGCCCAGGTGCGCGGCCACACGGTGGCCCGGGACGATCTCTAAGTTGCTGACGAGCATGGTGGGTTGGCTTTCTGGTGATGGGTGAACACGTTGGTGCAATGGTGGGTGCAAGGGTGGATGCTGGCGAGCGTGCGCGTTGCCGTCAGCGGGCGGCCGTGACGTGTTGAGCGATGGCCTGCCCCATCTGCGTGGTGTTGGCTTGGCCGCCCAGGTCTCGCGTGCGTGGGCCTTCGCGCAGCACATGTTCGATGGCTCGCAGCAGGGCATCGTGGGCTGCGCGCTCACCCAGAAAGTCAAGCATCATGGCTACTGACCAAATCATGGCGACAGGGTTGGCGATGTTTTGGCCCGCGATGTCGGGTGCCGATCCGTGCACTGGCTCGAACAGCGACGGAAACTTGCGCTCAGGGTTGAGGTTGGCCGAAGGTGCCAAGCCAATGGTGCCCGTGCAAGCGGGGCCCAGGTCGGACAAGATGTCGCCAAACAGGTTGGTGGCCGCCACCACGTCAAAGCGATCGGGCTGCAGCACAAAGCGTGCGCTCAAGATGTCGATGTGCTGTTTGTCCACGGCCACTTGCGGGTAGGCCTGGCCCACGGCGTCGCAGCGGCCTTCCCACCACGGCATCGACAGGGCAATGCCGTTGCTCTTGGACGCCAGGGTGAGTTTTTTGCGCTTGCGTGACTGCGCCAGCTCAAAGGCAAACTTCAACACGCGGTCGCTTCCATGGCGTGAGAACACGGATTCTTGAATCACGATTTCGCGCTCGGTGCCCTCGTACATGATGCCGCCCAGCTTGGTGTACTCGCCTTCGGTGTTTTCGCGCACGATGAAGAAGTCGATGTCGCCGGGCTTGCGGGGCTGGCCTTTCATGTCCACCAACGGGCATGGCACGCCTTCAAACAAGCGCACCGGGCGCAGGTTGATGTACTGGTCAAACTCGCGCCGAAACTTCAGCAACGACCCCCACAGCGAGACGTGGTCGGGCACGGTCGCGGGCCACCCCACCGCACCAAACAAGATGGCGTCCATGCCACCCACTTGGGCCTTCCAGTCGTCGGGCATCATTTGCCCGTGTTTGACGTGGTAGTCGCAGCTTGCCCATTCGATGGGTTTGATGTCGACGGCAAAACCGAATCGGTCGGCTACCGCCTTGAGGGCGCGCAGCGCTTCGGGCATCACTTCTTTGCCGATGCCGTCACCGGGGATGGCTGCGATGGTGTGTTTTTTCATCAATGTGTTGGATGCTGGATGTTGGACAAGGTGGTGCAATGCCTGCCTGGTTGGCCATCGCATCACGCCACGTGGCGAATCGTCGCACATTCGGCTGGGATGCAATCAAAGGGGTGAGGCATGCACAACAGCACGCGGCAGTGGATTCAAACCATGATGTCGCAAGAGGTGAGCGTTGGTGTGCGGCGGCCGCCTCGCGTTGCCAAGGCATTGATGCCAGCGCCTGAAGCGTCTGAGCCCATCAGTGGTTGGTATGCGTCGAGTTTTGACTTGTTGCAGGGGCTGGAGGTGACTGAGCTTGCGCCCGATGAAGGGTCTTCTGTCTGACGCTTTGTTTCGCCTTGGTTGTTGTCGCTTCTCTCTTGTTGATCGTTGGCCCTGGTGCTTTGGCCCTGGTGCTTTGCAAAGGCGGCGCTTGGCCGGCGCCGGTGGGTACGTGTTGGATCGACTGTCCCCCGCGTCGGTCCGCCTTCGCGCCCCTTGCTCCTCCTTTATGTCGACCCAACACGCACCCACCGTCACCGTCCTTTTGGGAATCGCGCTGCTTGCCCTTGGTGCTGTGCGTGGCGCTCTTTGCATCGCGCGTCCGGATTGAGGGCAGTGCGCTTTTTTGGTCAGTGGTAACCCGTTGCCCCAGAGCCTCTTGGCGCTTCACCCGGCTTCACCTGGGCGTCGGTGGTGGGTGCGTGTTGGGTCGACATAAAGACACCGTTGTCCGTGTCAAGTCCTTTCAGGCTGTTTGTGAGTTGGATCGAAGGGTTTGTTGGAGCGCAGCACGCCGAAGGCGATGGCCAGGAGCTTGTGCATGCAGGCCTCGACCACGAGCTTGCCAGGTTTGTTCTGTGCCTTCATGCGCTGCCAGAACGGTGCCACCAATGGGTTGTGCTTGCCTGCGACCATTGCAGGGAAGTAAAGCGCCTGCTTGATCTCCTTGCGCCCCATCGGGTGCGTGCCCCGTCGCTTGTCCAGCGAGCTGCCTGATTGCCGAATGCAGGGCGACAGCTTCGCGTACGCCACCAGCGCCTTCACGCTCTTGAAGCGCGCCGGGTCGCCGATGTAGGCCAACAGCGTGGGGATCGTCTTGTCCCCGAGGCCCGGGATCGAGTCCAGCAACGCGTGGCGTTTACGCAGATCCGGGTCGTCGTCGATGGTTTGCTTGATCTGCGCGCGCAACTGCGAGATCGCGCGGTCCAGGTTCTCAATGACCGACTCGATCGACAGCTTGACGGACTCGTGTGCAACGTCCAGGCGCGTTTGCTCAGCCAGGCGCATCGTCTCGAGCGTGTGCAGCCGTGCCACCAAGGCCTGCAGCGTGCGCACCGCAGGCGCAGGGGGCTCCCAGGCGAGCGGCTCATGCACCTTGGCGAACCGTGCCAGGCCTTGCGCATCGCCACCGTCGGTCTTGTTGCGCACCAGCTCACTGGACAAGAAGTGCTTGACCTGCGCGGGGTTGATCACGGACACCTTCACATCGTGCCCGTGCAACCACAGCGCCAAGTCTTCGTGATAAGCGCCGGTGGCCTCCATGCATACGTGCACCGAGGCGTGACCTTGCGCCACCGCCGAATCCAGCCACTGCAGCAGCGCCTTGAATCCCGCGCCGTCGTTGCTCAGCGCCTTGCTGCGGTACTTGCCCGTGGGCAGCAGCAGCGCCACATCGAACTTCTTCTTGGCCACATCGATCCCGACGTAGGTCGTCATCGCACACCTCCGCTGAACATCCACGCGCTCATCCGACTTGCACACCCTGATATGCGAGGTCGTCGCCGACCAAAGGCCGGCGATGCCCCATGACACCGTTCGTACTGAAGTGTCGAATGCGTGCGCGGGCCCAGTCTTTATAACGGGGTCATGGCCCCAAGGAGGAGAACGGGCTAGCTCACACGCGGCCCCTCTTCGCGCTTGGAGGGGATGGTTGGCAAGATATCAGGAGGAGCGCAGGCCGCGAAGGCGGACTGAAGCGGGGGACAGTCGATCCAACACGTACCCGCCGCCGACGTCCAAAGCCCACTGCTGGTACAAAGCACGCAACCAAGCACCAAAAATGCAAAGACAGCAAAAACCGGTGCCCCCGTTAAGCTTGCCCAAGCATGCAAGATTTGCCCAACGCGACAAGCGCGCCGCCTTTGACGATCCCGATCACCAACCAGCACCGCCGGCGCTTGCGCGCGGTGTGGCGCTCGGCGGGGTGGCCGTGCCAGGACATGGTGGAAGTGGAGTTGCTGGCGGCGGGTTTGCTAGCGCGCGGGGTGGATGTAAACGGGCGTGAGGCTGTGCGAGTGACTGATGCGGGCATTCAGTTGCTTGCGGCCACACTGCAAAAAAACCGGGCGGTTCGTGATGCGCACGAGGCACTGGTGGAGCAAGTGGCGGTGCACATGCAACGGGCGGGGCGCATCGTGTGGCGAGGGCTGACTTTGCGGGCGGGGTTGCACTTGGCGCAATCGCCCAACGCGCCAAACGTGCCTGAAGACCCCAACAGCCCCATCACCTGGGCCATGGCCATGCCAGACGTGTTTTCGATCCGCAACACAACGGTCGAGCAGTACGTCGAGCCCGTGGTGCACGAGATCAAGGTGCGCCGCAGTGATCTGTTGGGTGACGTGCGCAACCCCGCCAAACGCGCGGCTTACCTGGCACTGTCGAGTGAGTGTTGGTATGTGCTCAAGGCGGGCATCGGTGGTGTTGATGACGTGCCCGAAAGCTGTGGCGTGCTGGTGGCCGACGGGGCGCAGCTGGACGTATTGCGTCCGGCGCCCAAGCGCGCCATGCAGCTGGGTTTTGCCACCTGGATGGTGCTTGCCAAGGCGCAGCCCTTGGCGCCGCTGGACTCCGACGCGCAAGCCATGCTTTAGCGCGGGCCGCTTGACGCCCCATCTGGGTGGCGGTGGGTGCAGGGATCTTGGGAAGCGCGCAAAATACGCGGGCGCGTCGCAGGCTTGTCGACGCCAGGCACTACAAGAGGTTGTCATGCTTTTTGCCGCACGTGGTTTTGAGGTTGTTGCTTGGCGCCCTTGGGTGACTGCCATGCTGGCCGCTGGCGCCTTGGCGTTGGGTGCAGCGTCCCACGCGGCGCCTTCGTTCCCGTCCAAAAACGTGGCCTGGGTCGCGGCGGCGGTGGACGCCGACGTGGATCGCCTGTTGGCACAGGCCAAGCGCGACAACAAGCCTTTGCTGCTGTATTGGGGTGCTTCGTGGTGCCCACCGTGCAACCAGCTCAAAGCCACCCTTTTCAACCGCGAAGACTTTGCCCAGCAAAGCCGGTCCTTCATCGCCGTGCATCTAGACGGTGACCGGCCCGGCGCCCAAAAGCTCGGGCAGCGCTTTGCGGTGCGCGGCTACCCCACCGTGATTTTGATGAACAGCGCCGGTGCGGAAATCACACGCTTGCCCGGCGAGGCCGATGCGGAGCAGGTGATGGCCGTGTTGCGCTCGGGCCTGGGTGGTGGGCGCCCCATCAAGGCCGTGCTGGCGGACGCACGCGCCGGCAAGGCGCTGACCGCCGACGCTTGGCGCATGCTGGCCTTTTACTCTTGGGACACCGACGAGTCGCAACTGACGCCACCTGCCGAGCGGGCCACGACACTGGCGGCGCTGGCCACGCAAAGTGCAGGCAAAGCCGACGCGGCCACCACCACCCGCATGTGGCTCAAAGCGCTGGCCGCCAGCGACGACGGCAAGGGCGTCAAGCCCGACGCGGCCATGCGCGCATTGGTGCAGGGCGTTTTGAGCGACCCCTTGCAGTCGCGCACGCACATGGACGTGTTGACCAACAACGCACCTGCACTGGTGACGGTGCTGAGTGACGCTGATTCGCCGCAACGCACGGCATTGACGTCGACGTTTGATGGCGCCCTGTCGCGCTTGCAACTCGACAACACGCTGGCGCGCGCCGACCGTTTGGGCGCGCTGATTGCGCGCGTGCAACTCGCCAGGGTCGGGCAAGGCAAAGACACCACGCAGCCCAAAATGCCCGACTCGTTGCAGCGCGAAGCGGCAGCCATGGTGGCGACGATGGACCGCGACATCGCCGACGGCTACGAGCGCCAAGCTGTGATCACCGCGGCGGCCTACCTGCTGGGCGAAGCGGGGATGTGGACTGAGAGCAATGCGCTGCTCAGGGGCAACTTGGCACGCAGCCACTCGCCCTACTACCTGATGAGCCAGTTGGCCGGCAACGCCCGCAAGCTCGGGCAAAAGGAAGAGGCGCTGCGTTGGTACCAGCAAGCTTTTGACCGCAGCGAGGGGCCCGCCACGAGGCTGCAGTGGGGCGCCAGTTACGCACAGGCCGTGATTGATCTTTCCCCCAACGACGTGCCGCGCATCGAGGGCGTGGCCATGCAGTTGTTCAAAGAAGCAGCACAAGACAAAGCGTCTTTCCACGAGCGCAGCGCACGCTCGCTGCAGCGGGTGGGCACCAAGCTGCAAACCTGGAACGGCAAGGGCGAGCATGCAGCATCCATGAAGCGGCTGCAAACGCAGCTCGATGCCACCTGCGCGCAGGTGCAAAAAGCCGATGGGCAGCGCGCCACCTGTGAGGGTTTGCTTCGGCGCAAAGCTTGACGGGTTTCACGGCACAATGCGGCGCTATGAAACATGCGCTTGCGGTCTGGGGTGTTGCGGTTTTGTGTTGGGGGGCTTCGTGCGGGGTGATGGCGCAATCGGGCGCTGCCTCACAAGTAGCAGGCGCAACGCGGCCATCGGCGGCAGTCAAACCGTCTGAACCGGGCACAACCGCATGCCGTGTCAAAGGCGTTGCTTTTGAAGTGCGGTGCGGCGCGTTGCAGCGCCCGCTCGACCCTGCCAAGCCTTCGGGCACCCAGATTGACGTGCACTACACCGTGCTACCTGCGTTGGCCCGTAACAAAAAACCCGACCCCGTGTTTTTGTTTGCGGGGGGGCCTGGCCAAAGTGCCATTGACCTTGCTGCCATCGCCAAGGGCGCGCTGGAGCGCTTTGGCAATCGCCGCGACATCGTGCTGGTGGATCAGCGCGGCACCGGCAAGAGTGCACCGCTCAAGTGCGCCGTCGAAGACCCATGGCAGCCGCTGGCCACCCTGGTCAACCCGCAGCGTCAGGTGGCGCAGATCCTCAAGTGCCGCGACCAATTGCAAGCCCTGCCCTACGGCGACTTGCGATTTTTTACCACCACCATCGCGATGGGTGATGCCGACGCGGTGCGCCAGGCGCTGGGGGTCGAGCGCATCAACGCGGTGGGTGCCTCGTACGGCACGCGCGCGGTGCTTGAATACATGCGCCAGTTTCCACAGCGGGTGCGCACCGCGGTCATCGACGGCGTGGCGCCGCCCGACATGGTGCTGATGGCGTCGTCATTGACCGACGGTCAGGCGGCGCTTGACGCCGTGTTTGCAGCCTGCAATGCCAGCGCTGATTGCGAGCGGCAGTACCCCCAATTGCAGCAGCGCGTGCGCGCATGGCTTGGCAGCTTGCCACGCGAGATCACGGTGGATCACCCCGCCAGCGGCAAGCCAGAGTCGATGGTGCTGACCCAGGACACGGTGATGCAGGCGCTGCGCTTGCCTTTGTATGCGCCGTCCTTTGCCGCAGCCATTCCCGAGGCGCTTTCTGCCGCCATGGACGCACGCTACGAGCCGCTGATGGCGCTCGCTGGCTCGCTGACCTCGCGCCGAAGTGCCATGGCCATGGGCATGCACTTTTCTGTGATGTGCGCTGAAGACGCGCCGCGTTGGGCTTTGTCGACCGACAAGCCGGGCACCGACTACACCGCCAGCCAAAGCCGCCTGCACCGCGAGGTGTGCAGTGCGTGGCCGCGCGGCGACGTGCCTGCGGCGTTCTACACGGTGCCGCCAACCAACACACCCACGCTGGTGTTGTCGGGCGGCGCCGACCCCGTTACGCCGCCCCGCCACGGCGAGCGCATCAGCAAGCTGCTGGGCGCCAAGGCCACCCACATCGTGGTGCCTCAAGCCGGGCACGGGCTGTTGAGCCTGCCGTGCATGCGCGAGCTGATCTACCGCTTTGTGGACGACGCCGACCAGCCGAATGCCGCGGGGCCCATCGACGCCAGCTGCGCCACCAACATGCCAAGACCACCCGCGTTTGTGCCTCCCCGGCCCGCCACCAACCCCAAACCAGGTGCCACTGCAGGCCTCGCGCGATGATCAACATTCAAGACGTGGCCAAGCGCTTTCAAAGCGGCCAAGGCAAAAGTGCACGCACCGTGCAGGCGGTGGATGGGGTTAGCTTGGTGGCGCCTGACGGCCGCATCACCGGGCTGCTGGGCCCCAATGGCGCGGGCAAAACCACCACGCTTCGCATGCTGGCGGGTTTGATCACGCCCGATCGGGGCCACATTCACGTGGACGGTTGCGACGTGGTGACTCAGCCGCAACAGGCGCTGGCGCGCATGGGCGTGCTGAGTGATTCGCGTGGGCTGTACCCACGATTGACGGCACGTGAGAACATCCTCTACTACGCGCGTTTGCACGGCGTGGCCGACGCAGCGGCCCACAAGCGCATCGACGTGCTGGCGCACATGCTCGACATGGCACCGCTGCTGGAGCGGCGCACCGAAGGCTTCAGCCAAGGTGAGCGCATGAAGACAGCCCTGGCGCGTGCGCTGGTGCACGACCCGCAGAACATCGTGCTGGACGAGCCCACCAACGGGCTGGACGTGGTGTCCACGCGTGCCCTGCGCGAGTCACTGCGGCGGCTGCGCGACGATGCGGGCAAGTGCATCGTGTTTTCAACCCACATCATGCAAGAGGTGGAGCGCCTTTGCGACAACGTGGTGTTGGTGTCGCACGGGCACACGATTGCCGAAGGCACGGTGGCGGCATTGAATGCGCAAAGCGGCGAGCGGGATTTTGAAGAGACCTTTGTCAAACTGGCCTACCCCCAAGTGCCAGCGCAAGCTGGGGGTGCCGCATGAGGGCCACCTGGTGGGTGTTTTGCAAGGAGCTGCTCGACGCCCTGCGCGATCGGCGCACCTTGATGGTTGTGTTTCTCAGCTCGGTGGCCATCGGCCCTTTGATGTTGGTGCTGTTGTCGTCGCTCATCGGAGGCGCTGAAGAGCGGGCCGAACAACGCCTGATGTACGTTGCTGGCGCCGAGCACGCACCCTCGTTGGTCAATTACCTGCAGCGCCAGGCCATCAACATCAAAGCGGCGCCTGCGGGTTACGAAGACTTGCTCACCCGCAGCAAGTTGGGTGAGCCGGTGGTGGTGATCCCGGCCGACTTTGAGGCGGCCTTGGCCTCGGGCGACGTGCCCACGGTGGACGTGGTGCTTAGTTCCGCCAACTCGCGGGCCCAAAGTGGCATGCGCCGCGTCATGGCCTCGCTGCGTGGGTTTTCTCAAGAGCAGTCGGCGCTGCGTCTGGTGTCACGGGGGGTGGCGCCGGGCGTGTTGCAGGTGCTGGACTTGGAGGAGCGCGACGTGGCCAACCCCCAGTCGCGCGCGGCGCAGTTCACCAGCATGCTGCCCTTCTTTGTGTTGATGGCCGTGTTGTATGGCGCCATGACGGCGGCGCTCGACACCACCTCGGGTGAGCGCGAGCGTGGCTCGCTCGAACCCCTCTTGATGACCAAAGCCTCGCGTGAGTCGTTGGTGCTTGGCAAATGGGCGGCGGTGGCCACGCTGGGCATGCTGATTGCGTTGCTGAGTTGCCTGAGCTTTTTGCCCGCGCAGGCCATGCTTCGCAGCGAAACCCTGAGCGCGATGTTTCAGTTTGGCGCGCGCGAGGTGGCGTACTTCATGGCGCTGCTTGCACCGTTGGCCGCCGCGTTGTCGGCCGTGATGATGGCCATCGCCATTCGCACCAAAACCTTCAAAGAAGCCCAAGCCAACACCACGGTGGTGATTCTGGGTGTGTCGCTGCTGCCGATGGTGCAAATCTTCAGCCAGGAAGGCGAATCATCGTGGCACCTTTGGGTGCCAGCCCTGGGCCAGATCACGCTCATGAACCGCGTGCTCAAAGGCGAGGCCGTGCCCGCGCTGGATCTGCTGGTGCCCCTGGCTGCGTGCTTGCTGGTGACGGGGCTGTGTTTGGCGTACGTGGTGCGGATGTTGCGGGTGGCGGCGGTGCGTTAGCGCTGAGTCGAGCGACCACTTGGCGATAACAAACCTGCACAAAAAAATGAGCAAGGTTGTTTCATGAACACCACTGAATCAGATGACTTGCTACACCGACACCCAAGTCCGATCTCCGTCAGGATGGCCTTGTGTGCTCGCCCAGCTCACACCAGTTGCGCAAGAGCACTATCCACCTGACGACACCATCGTCGTCAAGTACCCGTGAGGCATTTTGCAGTAGCCCACCCACTCAATACACCGCGTCGTGATCGCCCACATTGACAGGAACGATCTGCTGGTCGCGAATCAAAAACTCCAGCGTGATGCGGTAAGACAAGTTGATCGACACCGAGTGCAGCCCAGCCAGTCGCCCTGCCAGCGCATGAAGACGCAGTGAAGGGTGATGGGGGTAGGCCTCCAACAAGGCAAGCGTTTTGCCGTACAGAGCTTTCAACTCTGGGTGGCGTTTTAAAAACCGCAGCGCACGGCGCGTGTAGTCGTCTGTGAAGACCAGTTGGTATGGCACGCCTTAGACCTTGCGGCGTGGGACGGCGCTTTTGGCTGACCTGGGCTTTGCCTTGACAACTTCAGGCTCGCGCACCACCAACTGAGCATCAAGACGAGCAATGTGGGCCTGGGCCGACTCAGCCACGAAACGGCCCGCATCCACGTCGGCCCGGCTCTGCGCCAGTGCTGCGTCCAGCTCGCACCCTCGCAGGTAGTGGTAGTGGGCCATGTCCATCACGACGAAGCGGTTCTTGCCCCGCACCGAGATGATGGCATCGGGCTGGCCCGAAAGAGCCGCTTCGATGGCGGCGACACCACCGGTTTTTAGATCGTTGGCGCTGAGAATGGGCATGGTGTGCACTCAAGTGACTCGATTTAGTACTATTTTATGTACGATTCACCAAACTTTCAATCGCATTATTGAGCGCATGATTTAGCGCACGATTGAACGACACATGACTTGGCTGTGCCCAAGCCCAATCCGCCAAGCAAAGCCTCACAATGCCAACGGTTGCGCCACCGCCACGGGAGAGAACTCACATGCCAGACCTCGACACCGTCTTTGTTGAACTGAAGGCAGTGATGGCCCCGTATGCCGCCAAGCTGGATACCAAACAGGACGACGAGACCATGCTCTACGTCGACACCAGGCATGTGCAGAAGAATAAAAAGGCCCTGTACTTTGGCGCGGTCATGCTGAAGAAGTCTTTCGTCAGCTTTCACCTGATGCCCGTTTATGTTCGCCCTGAGCTTCTCGACGGCCTATCGCCTGACTTGAAGGCCAGAATGCAAGGCAAGTCGTGCTTCAACTTTGCCAAGGTCGACAAGCCGCTTTTCAAAGAACTCTCCGCGCTCACGAAGGCGGGCTTTCGAAGCTACAAAGAGCAGGGTTTTGTCTAGGCGCTTTGCCGAGAGGCACTTGCACGCCAAGGTCGTCGCGGGGCTTGCTTCATCGTGAGGCCAGCAACGGCAGCACAACCCCATGCGTCGGCTCTGCGCTTGCATGTGCTGCCCCTGGCACTGGGCTGCATCGTGTTGGCCACCGCCGTGCCGGTGGAGCTGCGCCACCGCGTGCCCTGGGCGACGACGACGCACCTGGGTGACGTCGGTGTCAATCTGCTGTTGTACATGCCGCTCGGGTGGGCACTTTGGCGACGACCGCTGCTTTGGGTGGCACTGGCAGCGTTGGTGCTGTCGGGCTCGATAGAGTGGTTGCAGGCGGGGTATGCAAACCGACATCCGACCACACTTGACGTGATCTGCAACACCGTCGGTGCAATGATTGGCTGGTGGTTGGCACGCATTTCGCAGGCTCGCGCGGGCGCTGCCAGTGACGCCTCGGTTTCCACGCCTGAGGTGCTAAGAATCAGGCCGTGGATCGTGGCGGCGTGTGCGCTGGGCGCGTTGGCCATGGGCGCGCACTGGTTCCTGCCGTTGCAGACCCATCAGCTTGCGGGCTGGGACGAGAGCTTCCGGCTTCGCCTGGGGCGAGAAGACCCGGTTGATACGCCATGGCGCGGCGCGCTTCGTGATCTTCAGGTGATGCCGGGCTTGTTCGCTGGCGGCCAGGTACTGCCACTGAAGGCGCAGACAGGGACATCTACCACTCTTTCAAGCAATGCGTGGCCCGCCACCGACGACATGCGTCGCTTCGTCGGCTTGGCCAAACAGGCGAACGCCTTCACGATGAGCGCGCTGATTCGCGTCGATGCGATTGACGAGGAAGAGCCGCAATCCATCGTGTCATTGGCCAATGACGCTTCGATGCGCAACTTCAACCTGGCGCAATCTTACGGGCGGCTGGCCTTGCGCATCAGAACGCCACTGACGGGGCCCGACGGATTAACGCCTCATGTGTCAACGCCGTCTGTGCTGGTGCCGGGCGTTTGGCATCACGTGACCGGAAGCTTCGATGGACGCATTGCGCGCATCCACGTGGACGGCACACTTCGAGGTCGCAGCAACCTGGCTGCTGTGGCCTGCCCATTGCGCAGCCTTTGCGACGTCGACTTGCCGTTGATGGTCGGCTTGCTGGGTGCCATGCTGGGCATCGTGTCGGCAGCTTGGGCCGCGCGAAACTTGCAGCAAGGCGCCGCTCGCTCGCCCCTGGTGGCCATGCTGGGCGCCACCTTGGGCGCAGCCTTGGTGGCTGTGCAGTCCGCATCCGCAGCGCCCATCGTACTGGGTGCCGAGGCCGGCCTGCTGGCGCTGTTGGGTGGCGCCAGCGTGGCGTGGGCCGCTTGGTGGGGGCGCCACCCGACACGCTGACTTTGGGGTTCCGCGCGATGGGAATTTGCATCGGTGGGAGCGACGACACGGCTTGCGACCTGCGGCGCAACGCCCTTCAGGAAGCGACCACTGCAATGCGGCATCCAGGCCGACCACACAAGGTGCGCGCTCCATGTGCAAATGAGCGATCCTCCGCTGAGAGCTCCGCCGCGCAGGCAAGGCTGCCACTCAAAACAAGCGCTCGCCAAATCCCGCAGCCCGCCTAAAATCGCGCCCTTCCCAGTTCGTTTTGGCGCGCCACAGCCGTGAGCGCTTTTCCATGCTCTACCCCAAGCACTTTGACGTGATCGTTGTTGGCGGCGGCCATGCCGGGACCGAGGCTGCGCTGGCGGCGGCACGCATGGGTTGCCAAACGCTGCTGGTGACGCACAACATCGAAACCTTGGGCCAGATGAGCTGCAACCCGTCGATTGGCGGCATTGGCAAGGGGCATCTCGTCAAAGAGGTGGACGCGCTGGGTGGTGCCATGGCCATTGCCACCGACGAGGCTGGCATTCAGTTTCGCATCTTGAACAGCAGCAAAGGCCCTGCGGTTCGTGCCACGCGGGCGCAGGCCGACCGCGTGCTTTACCGCGCCGCCGTCCGCCAGCGCCTTGAGTCCCAGGCCAACCTGTCGATCTTTCAGCAGGCGGTGGACGACCTGATGGTGCAAGGTGATCGAGTCACAGGCGTAGTCACAAAAGTTGGTATTCGCTTTCAAGGCAAATCTGTTGTTCTAACGGCTGGTACTTTTCTTGACGGAAGAATTCATGTCGGTTTGCAGTCGCACGAGGCTGGCCGTGCGGGTGACCCGGCCGCTGTAAGCCTGTCGGCACGGCTTAAAGAATTGAAGCTGCCGCAGGGGCGGTTGAAGACCGGCACCCCACCGCGCATCGACGGCCGCACCATCGACTACAGCAAGCTGGAGGTTCAGCCCGGAGACGGCATGCCGGCCGCCGATGGCACCCCGCCGATCGCGGCGTGCCGGTGTTCAGCGTGATGGGCCATGCCAGCATGCACCCGCAGCAGATCCCCTGCTGGATCACCCACACCAACGAACGCACCCACGACATCATTCGAAGCGGCTTTGACCGCAGCCCCATGTTCACCGGCATCATCGGGGGCGTGGGGCCGCGCTATTGCCCAAGTATCGAAGACAAGGTCAATCGCTTCGCTGACAAGACCAGCCACCAGATCTTTTTGGAGCCCGAGGGCTTAACCACGCACGAGGTCTACCCCAATGGCATCTCAACCTCGCTGCCGTTTGATATCCAGTGGGCGGCTGTGCGGTCGATGGTCGGGTTGGAGTCGGCAGACATCGTTCGACCGGGGTATGCAATTGAGTACGACTACTTTGACCCACGCGAGCTGAAGCCAAGCTTTGAAACCAAGGCCATCGGCGGCCTATTCTTCGCTGGGCAGATCAATGGCACCACCGGCTACGAAGAAGCGGCGGCCCAGGGTCTGCACGCTGGCATTAACGCAGCTTTGCAGGTTAAAGGCGAGCCAAGCTGGCTGCCTGGGCGCGATCAGGCCTATCTGGGTGTGTTGGTGGATGACCTGATCACCAAGGGCGTGACCGAGCCCTACCGCATGTTCACCAGCCGGGCTGAGTTTCGGCTGCAACTGCGTGAGGACAACGCTGACTTCCGTTTGACTGACGTGGGCCGGGCCATGGGCTTGGTGGGTGATGTCCAGTGGGACGCCTTCAACCGCAAGCGGGACGTTGTTTCACGTGAAACATCGCGCCTGGGAGCTTTGTGGGTCAACCCAAACACCCTGCCCTCGGCACCGGCTACCGAGCTGCTTGGGAAACCGCTAGAACACGAAAGCCGATTGCTGGATTTGCTGCGCAGGCCCGGTGTGAACTTTGACGTCTTGGCCAAAGTGGCTGCGGTGGCCTGCCCTAAGGCTGATGTTTCACGTGAAACATTGGTGGCTGAGCTGGGCACCGACCTGGCTCAAGCCGTCATCGAGCAGGTAGAAACCACCACCAAGTACGCCGGCTACATCACCAAGCAGGTTGAAGAGGTTGCGCAAGCCGCAAGGTACGAGGGGTTGAGGCTGCCTGCGAGCTTTGACTACGGCGAAGTGAAGGCCCTGAGCATCGAGGCGCGGCAACGTTTGAACCAGCATCAACCGCAAACCCTTGGGCAAGCTTCGCGAATCCCCGGTTTAACGCCGGCCGCCATGGCCCTGCTCCTGGTTCACTTCAAGAAGGGGCAGCCTCGGGCCATCGGTTCAGCTGTTCAATCGGCCGATGCCCCGGCTTTGGCCGGCACCACGCAAGCAAACTCCCGCCCATCACCCCAGGACGACGTGGCGGCGTGAGCTCCGAGGCGCAAGACCCGGCATTGGCCGTTGAGTTGGCCATTGAAAGTGATTTGCGGTCACTCGGGCTTGAGGTCGATACCCAAGTGGTGGGTCAACTGACGGCTTTCCTGGGGCTGCTGCAAAAATGGAACGCTGCCTACAATTTGACGGCCGTTCGAGACCCTCAAGCCATGCGCGTGCAGCACCTGGCTGACTGCTTGGCGGTGGTGCCGCCCCTGCGCCGTCATCTTGAAAAATCCCACGCAACGGGAGCAACCCAGCAACGGTCCGATGCTGCACTGAAGGTGCTGGATGTGGGTAGTGGCGGTGGCTTGCCGGGTGTGGTGTTGGCGGTGATGCAGCCCCAGTGGCAGGTTCACTGCATCGACGCCGTGGCCAAAAAAGCAGCTTTCATTCGCCAGGTGGCTGGCGAGCTGGGCCTTTCCAACCTGCATGCGCACCATGGTCGGGTGCAAGACCTGAGCCTTGGGTTTGGCTTTGATCTGGTCATTTCGCGGGCCTTTGCGTCGCTTCATGACTTTGTGCAATGGACACAGAACACCGTCGCCGAAGGCGGGGTTTGGGTGGCCATGAAAGGGCGCCACGCCGAGGCCGCTGTGGGTGACAGGGTGGTGGACGATGCCCAGGTATCCAGCATCGAAGCCATTCATCCACCAGGGTTGAATGCCGAGCGCTGCTTGGTTTGGATAACCCAATAAATCGTGACCTAAAACAGCAGTTGGCGCCAGCTAACTAGCTATCACCAAAGGCTTTACCCCCAACTGCATGGGCCGCAGTAGACGCCACCAAAAGCACCTTCTATACTGTACATAACCACAGTATCAACAGCCGGTCCAAGCCTCCTTCAGAGGCGCAATCCAGGTGCTTTTTTGGGTCCAACATGTCGGGTGCCACCATGCCTTCTGCCGCGCTTTGGCGGGGTGACCAATGGGTCACCGCCGAATGCCATCAAGCCGTCCGGCCCACCGGTTTTGCCGCGCTTGACGCCGAGCTGCCCGGCGGCGGTTGGCCCGACGCCAGCCTGACCGAACTGCTGCTGCCCACACCGGGCGCCGGTGCCGAATGGTTGCTGCTGGCCCCCAGCTTGGCGCGCAACACGGCAACCCATCAAACGCACCATGGCGCTGCACGGCAACAGGCGGCCGGCTCCACCCCGGATGCAACACCACGCCCCATCCTTTGTGTGGCACCGCCCCATTTGCCGTACGCCCCAGCACTGGCAACCATGGGCCTTGCGCCCGACCGCTGGCTGCACGTGTTGCCCATCTCAGACCCTGACGCCGCTTGGGCGGCCGAGCAAGGCATCAAATCCAAAGCCTGTGCCGCCGTCTTTTGGTGGGTAAGCGCCAACATGCGCCCTGCAGCCCTTAACAACTCACTGCGGCGGTTGCAGCTGGCGGCGCAAACGCATCAAACCCCCATTTTTGTGGTGCGCTCCACAGTGGCCCAAAACCAGGCTTCACCAGCCCCTGTGCGGCTGAGCTTGCAGGCCATCGCACCGGGCAAACTGGCTGTCACCGTCTTCAAGCGCCGCGGTTTGCCCATGGTGCAGCCCTTGGTGCTTTTGCTGTCCTCCTTGATTCCAAAGGCCTCAAAGCAAGTGCATGTACTTACTTCAACAAAAGAAGGGCCGCCTGCGCCATCTACAGCGTCATGGTCCGCCGCGCCTTCCAGCAGTGTCGATCTCTCAAACAGAAGTTTGCCCTCACCAACTACGAAGAAGGGCCTGCCGGATGTTGTGGTTTGCCTTGCACCTGCGCGCCTTGCCGCTTGAAGGCTGGCTGCCTGCGCCTGGTGCTGCACCACCCGCCGCGCCCAGCAACGCAGACGGTGGTGTCAGCGCCATGCAGGTGGTTATCCAAGATCGGCTGGTGGTGGCGGTGGCGGCCGATGCCCTGGCCTGCGGCGTGCAGGTGGGCATGAACCTGGCCGCGGCCACCGCGCTGGCGCCCGAGCTGCAGGTGTGGCCTCGCAATCTGGCAGCCGAAGCGGCGCTGGTCGAGCGACTGGCCCTGGCGCTGTCGCGTTACACACCGTCGCTGGTGGTGCAGCCTGACGGGGTGCTGCTTGAGGTGGCGGCGTCGGTGCGGCTTTTTGGGGGGGCGCGCAAGCTGGCCCTGGCCGTGGCTCAAACCGCACGCGACTGCGGCTTGCAAGCCATCGCCTTTGCAGCGGCCCCCACCGCCAGCGCAGCCACCGTGTTGGCGCGTGTTGAACAAGACCCAACCGTCCAAGCCCACTCAAAAAAACCAACACACCCGCGCCGCACCACCGACGTCCAAAAGCGACTCGATGCGCTGCCGCTGGCACCGGTGCTGGCAGTCTGGCAACAACCGAGCGCACTGGCCCAACTGCTGCACGGCATCGGCTGCCGCACCTTGGGCCACGTGCGCGAGCTGCCGCGCACGGGGCTTAAGCGCCGGGGAGGGCAGGCGTTGATGGATGCGGTGGAGCGCGCTTATGGCGACGCACCCGACCCCCAAACCTGGTACGAGTTGCCCCCGCACTTTGAAAAATCGCTTGAGCTTTTGCACCGCGCCGACGACGCCGCCACCTTGGTGTTTGCCGCCCAGCGCTTGGTGCAGCCGCTGGTAGGTTGGCTGGCGCAGCGCTGGCTGGCCACCACCCGCCTGAGCCTGGGCATGAAGCACCAAACGCTGCACCGACGCGTGCAGCCTGACACCGTGCTCACGCTCACACTGGGTGAGCCCTCACGCGATGCCGACCAAATCATGTTGCTGCTGCGCGAGCAACTGCAGCGCCTGGCGCTGCCCGCACCGGTGTACGCCATCACCCTGCGCGTGGACGAGTCGGTGCCACACGCCGGGCGCAGTCGGCAGTTTTTGGCGCAGCCAAAGCACCCAGCGCGAAGGCGAGCGCGATTTGATTGACCGCCTGAGCGCACGCCTGGGGCCCACGTGCGTGCAGCGCGTGCAACTGCACGCCGACCACCGCCCCGAGCACGCCTTGCAGTGGGTGACAGCGCAGCACAACCCACCAAGGTGCCCACCAAGCCACCTGCCCCCTCAACAAGCACCACCCCATCCAGCCACCACGCCAGCCCACCAGGTCACACCCCACCGGCCCACCTGGCTGTTGCACACACCGCAGCCCCTGCAAGAGCACAACAACCGCCCCACCCACGAAGGCGAACCGCTAACCCTCCTCAGCCGCGCCGAGCGCATCGAGGCCGGGTGGTTTGACGGCGCCTTGGCCAGCCGCGACTACCACGTGGCCGTGGGCCCCGACCAGCGCTGCCTGTGGGTCTACCGCGAGCGGTGCGCCAACCCGCGCTGGTTCTTGCACGGCATCTTCGGCTAAGCCATGCCCCAGCCCACGCACCCCAAAGCACCACGGCCGGTGACGCTGTTTCGGCCCACGCCTGCCACGGCAGCTGCGGCAGCCTCCACGTCACTGCCCGGGTATGTCGAGCTGCACTGCCGCAGCAACTTCAGCTTTCTGGTGGGCGCCTCGCACCCCCAAGAACTGGTGGCCCGCGCGATGGAGCTGGGGTATGCGGGGCTGGCCATCACCGACGAGTGCTCGGTGGCCGGGGTGGTGCGCGCGCACGAAGAAGCCCAAAAGCTGCAAGCCTTGCAGCCCCCGGGGGCCACGCCTTTCAAGTTGCTCGTGGGCGCCACCTTTGACGTGCAAGGGCAGGGCACCACGCCCGGCTGCCGCTTGCTGATGCTGGCGCACAACCGCGAGGGCTGGGGTGACCTGTGCGAGCTCATCACCCGCGCGCGCCTGCGCAGCAACAAAGGCAGCTACCGCATCGGTGTGCGTGACTTTGACACCGAGCCCCCGCGCCCCGAACACCCTGGCCTGCCCGACACCACCGTGGTGCTGCTGCCAAGCTGGGCCGATGCCCCAAGCGACTTGAGCGCGCAAGCTTTGTGGGCGCGCCAAAGTTTTGCCCACACCGCCATCGCCATCGAGCTGCTGCTGCAAGGCGACGACAGCCAGCGCGTGGCGCGGGTGCTGGCCGCCGCCCAAGCCAGCGGTTTGCCCATCGTGGCCGCCGGTGATGTGCTGATGCACCTGCGGTCGCGCAAAGCGGCGCAAGACACCCTCACGGCCATTCGCCTGCGCACCCCCGTCAGCGACTGCGGCTTGGCGCTGGCCCCCAACGCCGAGCAACACCTGCGCTCACGCCTGCGCTTGGCCAAGCTCTACCGGCGTGAATGGCTCGACGCCACGCTGGCCATCGCCCAGGCCTGCACCTTTTGTTTCAGCGAGCTGCGCTACGAATACCCCAGCGAAATCGTGCCCCCGGGCCTGACGCCCATCGCCCACCTGCGCACGCTCACCCACGCCGGTGCCCAAACCCGCTACCCCCACGGTGTGCCCCGCAGCGTGCTCACCCAACTCGACACCGAATTTGAGCTGATCGAGGCACTGCGCTACGAGGCGTTTTTTTTGACGGTTGAGGACATCGTGCGCCACGCGCGAAGCCTGGGCATCTTGTGCCAAGGGCGGGGCTCAGCCGCCAACTCAGCGGTTTGTTATTGCTTGGGCATCACCGAAGTCGACCCCACCCAAACCACCTTGCTATTTGGGCGCTTCATCTCGCGCGAGCGCAACGAGCCCCCCGACATCGACGTCGACTTTGAGCACGAGCGGCGAGAAGAAGTCATCCAGTACATCTACACCAAGTACGG
Organism: uncultured beta proteobacterium; assembly: GCA_963738575.1. Taxonomy (GTDB): domain Bacteria; phylum Pseudomonadota; class Gammaproteobacteria; order Burkholderiales; family Burkholderiaceae_C; genus CAVTWY01. The sequence continues at coordinate 317,850 of CAVTWY010000004.1, read as the reverse complement.
TGTGCAGCGCACCGCGCTGGCGGCGGCGCTGGCCACCTACCGCACCCGCAGCGTGGTGCGCGACGTGGGCAAGGCTTTGATGCTGGACGACTCGCACATCGACGCGGTGGCGCGCTCGGTGCACTGGTTTGACGACGCCCAGCGCCTAGGCCGCGGCTTGGCCGAGGCCGGCCTGCAAGCCGACGCGCCGGTGGTGCAGCAATGGATGGCGCTGGTCAACACCTTGCGCGGCTTTCCACGTCACCTGTCGCAGCACGTGGGCGGTTTTGTCATCGCGCGCGACAAGCTCTCGCGCATGGTGCCGATTGAAAACGCCGCCATGCCCGACCGCCGTGTCATCCAGTGGGACAAAGACGACCTCGAATCGCTGGGCATGCTCAAGGTGGACGTGCTGGCGCTGGGCATGCTCACCACCATCCGCCGCACGCTGAACCTGATGGGCGCGTGGCACGGCAAGCCCTGGCGCCTGCAAGACATCCCGCGCGAAGACCCCGCCACCTACGCCATGGCAACCCGCGCCGACACCGTGGGTGTGTTTCAGATCGAGAGCCGCGCCCAAATGAGCATGCTGCCCAGGCTCAAACCGCGCTGCCTGTACGACCTGGTGATTCAAGTGGCCATCGTGCGCCCCGGCCCCATCCAGGGCGGCATGGTGCACCCGTACCTGCAGCGCCGCGACTTGCAGCGCGAAGGGCAACTGCCACCGTCACGCTACCCGGCCCTTGACGCGGCCCTGGGCCGCACCCTGGGCGTGCCGATATTTCAAGAACAGGTGATGCAAATTTGTGTCAGCGCTGCGGGCTTCACGCCTGGCGAGGCTGATCAGTTGCGCCGCGCCATGGCCGCCTGGCGCCGCGACGGGCACGTCGACACCTTCGAGACGCGCATCAAAGAAGGCATGGCTGCACGTGGGTACGACAGCGACTTTGCCGATGCCATCTTCAAACAAATCTGCGGCTTTGGTGAATACGGCTTCCCCGAAAGCCACGCCTACAGTTTTGCCTTGTTGGCCTACGTCAGCGCCTGGATGAAGTGCCACGAACCCGCCGCCTTCCTGGCCGCCCTGATCAACTCGCAACCCATGGGCTTTTACGCCCCCGCGCAACTGGTGCAAGACGCCAAACGCCACGGCGTGGTGGTGCGCCCGGTGGACGTGACACTGAGTGATTGGGACTGCACGTTGGAGGCGTGTGGTCATGCAGCCTCCCCAGCCGTGCGCTTGGGCCTGCGCATGGTCGCCACGCTGCAAGCCCAAGCCGGCGCGCGCATCGTGGCGGCGAGGGCCACGCAAGCCTTCACCCACGTTGACGACTTGGCACGCCGGGCCGCGCTGCAAGCGCACGAGCTTCAAGCCCTGGCGCGGGCCGACGCCCTGGTGGCGCTGGCGGGGCATCGACGCGCACAGCTCTGGGTGGCGGCAGGCCAAGAATCCACCACCCACACCGCCGCGCACACGCTGTTGGCCCAGGCCCCCATCATCGAGCGCACCCACGAGCAGCCCAGTTTGCTGGAGGCCAGCGAAGGCGAAGCGGTGGCGCTTGATTACGCCGCCACCGGCCTGACCCTGCGCCGCCACCCCTTGGCCTTGTTGCGCGAGCAGCTCCGCCACAAAGGCTGGCAGAGCGCCGAACAGCTTGCCAAGCGCCGCAACAAAACAGCCGCTCGCGCTTGCGGCATCGTCACCATGCGCCAACAACCCGAAACCGCCAAAGGCGTCATCTTCGTCACCCTCGAAGACGAAACCGGCAGCATCAACGTCATCGTCTGGCGCCATGTGCGCGAAGCCCACCGCACCGCACTGCTGCGCTCGCGGCTGCTGGGCGTGGTGGGCGAGTGGCAACACTCGGCCGAAGGCGTGACGCACCTGATCGCCAAACGCCTGGTGGACATGACGCCCTGGCTGGGCGCGCTGGCCACCCACTCGCGTGACTTTCATTGACATGCAGTCGACAATGTCATAACATGCAGACATATCACGCCAAAGCCCGTGCCTGAGGAGCTCTTTCATGGCCACGATCACCAGCATCCCCGCTCGCGAATTTGCGCGCAACCTGGCTGGCGCCAAACGCGCCGCCACCGACGGCCCGGTGCTCATCACCGATCGCGGTGAACCCGCCTATGCACTCTTGCGCATCGAAGACTACTACCGGCTTGCGGGTGGCGGCCCCAGTGAGCGCTCACTTGGACAAGCAATGGCTGCCATTTCAGGGGGTGGTGACGTGCTGTTTGATCCTTCCCCCTTGGGCAACCTCGGGCTGCAAGTCCCACACTTTGAGTCTGACGACCAAGGCAACTGATGTACTTGTTGGACACCAACGTGCTGTCAGAGTTGCGGCAAGGCAAGCCACAACCCTCACCGCGGGTGTTGGCTTGGGCGGCCACGGTGCCGCTGGGCGCGCAGTTCATCTCATCCATCAGCGTGCTCGAGCTGGAAATCGGCGTGCTGCGCCTGGAGCGGCGCGACCCCACCCAAGGGCGCCCTTTGCGCCACTGGCTAACCCAAGTGCTTCAGGCGTTTCAAGGGCGAGTGCTGGCCGTCGACGAGGCCGTCGCCATGCGCTGCGCGCCCCTGCATGTCCCCAACACGCGCCCCGAACGCGACGCCCTGCTTGCCGCCACCGCACTCCACCACCGCTGCACGATGGTGACGCGCAACGCGCGCGACTTTGAACACCCCGGGCTCACCATCCTCAACCCCTGGCTGCATCCTTAAAAACCCAGGGCCACACGCACCCCGCCATGACCACTGGCCACTAGACCATGCTCGGCATCACCGACTACGGCGCCTTCTGCGCGACCATCCTGCTGTTCTTGGCCCTGCCAGGCCCGGGCACCTTTGCGCTCCTAACCTCCACCGGCAAGGGCGGGTTTCGCGCGGGGGCTGCGGCCACCTGGGGCATCATCTTGGGCGATCAAGTGTTGCTGTGGCTGGCCGTGGCCGGTGTGGCAGCACTGCTGGCGGCCAACCCGGCGTTGTTTCAAGGTGTGCGCTACGCAGGCGCGGCGTACCTGGCGTGGATCGGCTCGCGGCTGCTGATGTCACGTGGCGACGGTGCGGCTTCGCCCATCACCATCAAGCCGCGCCACTACGCCCGCCAAGCCTTCTTCATCACCCTGCTCAACCCCAAGGCCATCGTCTTCTACATGGCGTTCTTTCCGCTCTTCATCAACCCAGCCACCCACCGCGGCCTGCCCACCTTTGCCGCCATGGCCGTCACCATCGCCGTCATCAGCGCGGCGTACTGCCTCACCCTATGTGCCTTCGCCAACGCCGTGGCCACCCACGTTCGCGCCCACCGCAAGCTGGCGCTTTGGCTGGAGCGCCTTGCAGGCGTTTTCTTGATCGGGTTTGGATTGCGGTTGGTTCGCGACTGAAGAGAACCTCACTGTCGCGAGGCGCTGTCCCCGCAAGCGGCCCCTCATTTCTGCCAACCGTGAAACGTTTTGCACTGCCGAGCGACTTCAAGCAATGCTCGGCTCGCCACCTACCCCCAAGACACTGATAGCCCCCGCCGACCTGGCACCACCCATGGCCACCCCCGCCGCCGACGCCATTGCTGCGCTGCGCGAGCGGATGCAAGCCAACGGCCAGTGGCACGACAACCAAATCGCCGGCCGGCGCTGGCCCGTGGCCTGCGTGTCACTGGAGATCACGCAGCGCTGCAACCTCGACTGCACGCTGTGTTACCTGAGCGAAGCCTCAGAGGCAGTGCACGACCTGCCGCTTGAAGAGGTGATGCGCCGCATCGACATGATCCATGACCACTACGGCCCGGGCACCGACGTGCAGGTGTCGGGCGGCGAACCCACGCTGCGCCAACGCGACGAGTTGCTGGCCATCGTGGCACGGTTGCACGCGCGTGGCTTGCGCGCGGCGCTGTTCACCAACGGCATCAAAGCCAGCCGCGAGCTGTTGACCGATCTGGCGCAGGTTGGGCTCACCGACGTGGCCTTTCATGTGGACACTACCCAGGAGCGTGCGGGCTACACCAACGAAGCGAGCATGAATGCGCTGCGCCTGGAATACATCGAGCGCGCACGTGGTCTGCCACTGCATGTGTTCTTCAACACCACGGTGCACGCTGAAAACGTAGACGACGTGCCCATGCTGGCGCGCTTCTTCGTTGACAACGCCCACGGGGTCGACTTTGCGTCCTTTCAACTGCAAGCCGATACCGGCCGAGGCGTGCAAGGCGGGCGCAGCGGCGTGATCAGCAACGACTCGATTGCTGCACTGCTGTCGCAGGGCGCAGGCACACCGCTGTCGTTCAACGCCATGCTCACCGGCCACGCCCAGTGCAACCGCAGCGCGGTGATGCTGGTGGCCAATGGCCGCGCGCACGACGCTTTTGTCGACACCACCTTTGTCACCCGCTTCATGCGCGAAACCGTTGGCTTGGCCATCGAGCGCGGCACCGCTTGGCGCGGCGCGATGTCGCTGGTGCGTGCCGCACTGGCGCGACCCCGGCTGGCGCTTGCTGCGATGCGATGGATGACAGCGTTTGCATGGCGCGTGCGCACCGATCTGGTGGCAGCCCGCGGCCGCGTGCGCAAGCTCACTTTCTTCACCCACAACTTCATGGACGCCCAAGCGCTGGAGCGTGAGCGCATCGACGCTTGCGTTTTCATGGCCATGACGCAGCACGGCCCCATCAGCATGTGTGCCTACAACGCGCGCCGAGATCACTACCTTTTGCAGCCCATCACCACGTCACAAGGGGTGTGGCAGCCACTCGCCGGGCGCCGAAGTGAGGGCAATGTTGCCGTGTTCCCCATCAAGTTTTTGAAGGGCCGCCCACGCGCTTCGGCACTGGCAGCTCGCGCGGGCGAACGCGTGGGTGAACACCTGGGCGCACGCATAAGTGGACGAGAGGGCGCACGATGATTCGCCGCTGGCTGATCGCGTTATGCATTGCAACGCTGGCGGGGTGTGCCACGGTGGTGGCGCCGCCGCCCGTTCCTCAAGCCACTGAACCACAAGCCATTGCGGCCTGGGCACGCGTGCTAGACCGATACGTCGATGCCAGGGGCGCTGTGGACTTCAAAGCGCTTGCCACCAACCGCGCAGACCTTGACCGCATGCTGCGCCACATTGCCGACACGCCACTTGCCACCTTTGCGACCACCAACGCAAAGCTGGCGCACATGATCAACGCCTACAACGCCATGTCGATGGCCAACGTCATCGACAGCGGCCTGCCCGAGTCGCATGCCGGCCTGCTCGCCAAGCTGCGCTTTTTTATCCTGAAAAAGCAAGTCATCGGCGGCGAGGCCTGGTCGCTCTACGCGTTTGAAAACGACGTGATCCGCCCCTTCACCCGCACCATCGGCGAGCCGCGGGTTCACTTTGCGCTCAACTGCTCAGCGCTGGCCTGCCCCGCACTGCCGCGCCAACCCTTCAGCGCCGCCAACCTGGAGGCCGAGCTGGCACGCGAAACCCGCGCCTTCTTCGCCCGGCCCGAAAACCTCCGCGTCGACCACGCCACCCGCGAGATCTGGTTGTCCGAGCTGCTGACGTTTTACCCCGAAGATTTCATCCCGGCGCACGGCGCGAGCCTGCTTGACTACGTCGAGCGAACGCTGGGCCTGAAGCTGCCGCAGGACTATGCGGTGCGCTTCACGCCTTACGACTGGACGGTGGCGCATCAACGGCGATAAAAATCGCTTGCCTCAGTAAGCATCACTTTTGTAAAACGATGCGACGCCATCGAAACGCGATGCCATGTGAGCACACACTTCATGCGAACCACTTTTAATATTTCAGAGTCCGCACTCCAAACCGCCCGGCGCTACGCCGCTGCACGCAACGTCAATCTTGGGCAAGCGGTATCCGACTTGATCGAACAAGCCGACCGGCAGCGCTTGGCGATGAAGTACGTCAACGGTGTTTGGGTGGCCGATTTGCCCGACAACACCCAGCCAGTCACAAGCCAGCAAATTGAGGCTTTGTTGGCCAGCGAATAAGCCACCGTGGTCTTGCTCGACGCCAATGTGTTGATTGCGCTATTTTGGCCAGCGCACGAACACCACACACGCGCAACTCGGTGGCATCGGACCATCACTACTTGCCCATCACGTTTCAGATGGGCGACGTACTTCGCCATTGCTCAGGCGGTGTGGTAGGGCATCGTCAAGTCACCGACGCGTGGTTGATCACCCTCGCAGCGCGGCACAGCGCCATTCTCGCCACGTTTAACCACCGCTTGCATTCCTTGCTCGCAACACCCGCCGAGCGTGAGCGGCAATTGTTGACGCTGTAGTCGGCTGCGCCCCAAAGACGGGTGGTGTCTCAGTTTGAATTTCGGCTAACGGCCACTAGCGGTCATTCGCCTCTTCTCCCAACAGCGGTCATCCAAAGAGCGCGCACGGTTGGACGATTGGCATCGTGGGATGGTGCAGCCCAGCGATCGCCATGATCGAGCGGTGAAACTCTACCCATACGCGCCAGCAACTGCGCGGTCGATCAGGTCCTGCCCACCATGGGCCTCACGCGGCAGGCGATGCCCTTGAGGTGGGGGATACCTTGCTCGGCGTCCAGATGCGCCGGGTCGTCTGGGCAGATCTGGGCGTCGGCAAACTCCAGCGCACCGGACAAGGTGCCGTCGCCCTCAGGCCGTTCGGGCAGCCACCAGCCATGAGGGACGCGGACCAGTCCTTTGGGCATGTCGTCTCGCACACTGGTCTTTAGATGGATCTTGCCTTGCGGTGTCTCCACCACCGCCCAGTCGCCTTCCGCCAAGCCTAGCGCCTGCGCGTCTGCGGGTGCAAGGAACATCAGAGGGTCGGGCTTGCGTGACCGTAGCGCGGCGATGTGCCGATGCCCCGTCTGGAAGTATTCGTCTTCCCGGACACCCATGAACATCTGCAGCGGCCAGGCGGGGTCGATGGGTGGATCGTCCCGCCAGTAAGGCAACGGGTCGAAGCCCAGGTCGGAGAGGATGCCAGACGACAGCTCGACCTTGCCCGATGGGGTTGCAAAGCCGGTCGCCTCGTACTTGAGGTAAGTCAGCTTGTTCATGTGGTACGGATGCTGGTCGGCAAAGGTTGCGAAGTCCATGTCGAGGCGCTGCAGGCGATGGTCGAGTACCGCCTCGTTGGTCGGCCACGGAAAATGCTCGCCCAGTCCCATGCGCACTGCGAGGTCGCGCCAGAAGTCGTACACGCCCCGGCATTCGCCGGGCGGCTCCACCACTTTCTGCGACGGGCGATAGATCGAGGTCCAGCCGAATGCATCTGACAAGCAGTTCCGTTCCGGCCAGGCATCGCCGGGCAGGATGTAGTCAGCCAGTTGCGCGGTCGGCGTGCGGAAGTGCTCCATCGCGACGATCAGCTCCTGGTTCATCAGGGCACGCTGGATGAGCTGCATGTTGGCGAAGCTCATCAGGGTGTTGTTACCCAAGGTGATGAAGGCTTTGACGGGGTAGGGGTCGCCGTCGGCCATGGCGCGGAACACGGCCGACGGGTTGGCCATGTAGCTACCGCTAACGATGTTAGGCCACTCGTAGCCCCAGACCTTGTGCGCAGGTTCGCGCAGCGCTGCAGTGCCCCGGTAGGTGAAGGCGGGATGCGTGTCACTACCCAGTTGCTTGGCACGCTGGATGTCCGAGAGGTTACCGTGCAGTTCCAGCTCGGATTCGTGAATGATGTCCTTGTGGAAGCCATGGAAGACCTCGCCGCCGGGCACGTCCAGGTAGCCACAGATTGCGCGCAGGCTGCACATCAACCGGATCGCGGAAGTCGAGTTGCGCTGCTGGTCGGTCACCGGCGTCCAGGGGATGACGGCGGGGCCGCTTGTAGCGTAGAGCCGGGCTGCCTGGACGATCAGGTCCGCCGACACGCCTGTCAGCGCGGCCACACGCTCCAGCGGAAATTCGTCGACGCGTTCCCGCAGTTCCTCAAAACCTGTGGTCCAGCGCTCGACAAAGGCCTTGTTGTACAGGCCTTCATCGATGATGACCTTCAGCCAGCCGAAGCACATCGCGGCGTCCGACCCCGCCTTCAGCGGCAACCACAGATCGGCCACCTCGGCGTTCTCGCTGCGCCGCGGGTCCAGCACGATCAGCTTGGCACCGCGCTCCTGGGCCCTGCGGATCGCGTTGTAGATGGGTGTCCAGGAATGTTTCTTCGGGTTGTGCCCGAACAGCACGATGCAATTGGTCTGCGGAAAGTCGGCATAGGGATACCAACCGTAGACGATGCGGTTGATGGCCGCCGTGTTGCCCGCGCAGATGGCGACACCGCTGATCCAGTTGGGCGACCCCAGCAAGTTCATGAAGCGACGACAGGCGCCATTGTCCGTCTGGGTGTTCCATTGCGAGGTGGACACGGCGAGCGCTTCGGCACCATGGCGAGCAACGATGTCGGAGAGACGACTGGCGATGTCGTTCATGGCCTCGTCCCAGCCAACCTCGGCCCACTGTCCGCTACCTCGTGGCCCGGTGCGCTTCAAGGGTTTGAGCACCCGGCTGGAATGCGCAAAGCCGGACGGTGCGTGCATGCCCTTCATGCAGATGTTGGCGCGCAGGGGGCGAGGGTCCAGTGCCCGCACGCGAACGTCTCCCACGAGGCCCGAATCGGGCACCTCGGTTTGGACTTGGCAGTAGATGTCGCAGCCAGAGCAGAGGGTTCGTCGCATAGTCATGGTGCATGGTAGGGACCGCGCCGTGGCGATGTTGTCCGCGTGCGGACAATTCAGGGTTTCGCCTAGGATGGAGACCGTGAGCGAGCCGCCCAATCACCCCCCGCATTCCGACCACCTCGAAGCCATCCCGTGGTTGCAGGCGCTGGGCGCGGCGGACCGTGGGTGGGCCAGCGCCGCTTTGCGCATCGCTCCTGTCCGCCCCCATGAGACCATTTGCCGCCTCGGCGAGGTGCCAACCCATTGGATTGGTGTTGTCGAGGGCCTGGTCAAGATGAGCAGTTCCGCTGAAAGTGGCCGCGCGGTGACCTTTGCTGGCTTCCCGGCCGGGGGCTGGTTCGGCGAGGGAACCATCCTCAAGGACGAGACCTACCAATACGACATCCAGGCATTGCAGCCGTCCATCGTCGCGTGGTTTCCCCGTGCCGCATTCCAGCGCCTGCTCGACGAGAGCCTGGGCTTCAACCGCTTCCTGATGCGACAGTTCAACGAGCGACTCGGGCAATTCATTGCCTGGAAGGCGGCGGAGCAGATGCTGACGCTGGACGAGCGCCTGGCACAGGCGCTGGGCACCTTGTTCGACCCGGCGCTTTTTCCTCGTGTGGGCGACCGGCTGAAGATCAGCCAACAGGAAGTCGCCTACCTGGTGGGCACCTCGCGCCAGCAGGTCAACGAGGCGCTGTCGATGTTACTGGCGGCGGGTGCCGCCCGTGCCGAGTATGGCGGCATACGTCTGCTGGATCTGCAGCGCTTGCGGCGCTATCGAAGCGATGGCCCCTCGGGCTAGGAGGCCGTCCGTGTAGCTCCTGGCTTGAGAAGGGCCTGTTGTGCCGGAGGGAAGACGAGGTGGTCATGCCCTCGAGTACGTCCAACAACTGAATCAAGCACCCTGTGACGGGTCAGAATGCCGCAATGCCTGTGATGGCGCGCCCCAGGATCAGGGCATGGATGTCGTGCGTGCCTTCATAGGTGTTGACGACTTCCAGGTTGACCAGGTGCCGCGCGACACCGAACTCGTCGCTGATGCCGTTGCCGCCCAGCATGTCGCGCGCGACGCGGGCGATGTCCAGCGCCTTGCCGCAGCTGTTGCGCTTCATGATGCTGGTCACTTCCGGTGCCGCCGTTCCTTCGTCCTTCATGCGACCCAGGCGCAGGCACCCCTGCAGGCCGAGCGCGATGTCGGTCTCCATGTCGGCCAGCTTCTTCTGGATCAGCTGGTTGGCCGCCAGCGGCCGGCCGAACTGCTTGCGGTCCAGCGTGTACTGGCGGGCGGTGTGGAAGCAGAACTCCGCGGCGCCGAGTGCGCCCCAGGCGATGCCGTAACGCGCTGAGTTCAGGCAGGTGAAGGGTCCCTTCAGGCCGCGCACGTCCGCAAAGGCGTTTTCCTCGGGGCAGAACACGCCGTCCATCACGATCTCGCCGGTGAGCGAGGCTTTCAGGCCGACCTTGCCGTGCACGGCCGGGGCGGTCAGCCCCTTCCAGCCCTTCTCGAGCACGAAGCCGCGGATCGCACCCTCGTCGTCCTTGGCCCACACCACGAAAACGTCGGCGATCGGGCTGTTGGTGATCCACATCTTGGCGCCGGACAGCTTGTAGCCGCCGTCGACCTTGCGCGCCCGCGTGACCATGCTGCCCGGGTCCGAGCCGTGGTTGGGTTCGGTCAGGCCGAAGCAGCCGATCTATTCGCCGGTGGCGAGCTTGGGCAGGTACTTCTGCTTGGTCGCCTCGCTGCCGAACTCGTTGATCGGCACCATCACCAGCGAACTCTGCACGCTCATCATCGAGCGGTAGCCGGAATCGACACGCTCGACCTCGCGCGCCACCAGGCCGTAACACACGTAGTTGAGGCCGGCACCGCCGTACTGCTCGGGAATGGTCGAGCCCAAGCATGCCCAGTTCACCCATCTCGCGGAAGATGCTGGAGTCCATCTTCTCGTGGCGAAAGGCTTCCAGCACACGCGTGGTCAGGCGCTCCTGGCTGTAGTTGCGGGCGGCGTCGCGCACCATGCGTTCGTCGTCGGTCAGCTGGGCGTCGAGGAGCAGCGGGTCGTCCCACTGGAAACTGGCTTTGGGTGTCATGGTTCAAGGCTCACGGGCGCCAGACACCTTCACCAGCTTTTCGATGACCGGTCCGCTGGCGTCATAGTTGCGGCGGAACTCTGCGGCGCTGCCCCCGATCGGGTCCAGACCCAGCACCTGGAAGCGGGCCTTCATCTCGGTTGAATGAGCGATCTCGCGGATGTGTTTTTCCAGCAGGTCCAGGATGGGCTGCGGCGTGCGGGCCGGTGCAGCCAGCGTGAACCAACTCAACGACCGAAGCTCGGGGTCGGGAAAGCCGAGTTCCTTCATCGTCGGCACGTTCGGCAGCGCCGGCAGTCGCTTGTCGGCCAGCACCGCGATCGGACGCACCTTGTCGCTCTGGATGTAGGGCAGCATCGGCGCCAAGGTCCCCATGCCCCAGGGCACATTGCCACCGGCCAGATCCTGTGCGAAGGGTGCCTCGCTCTTGTACGGCACGTGGGCCATTTCGAGGTTTCGGCTGGCGTTGAGGTAAGCGGCTGCAAGATGACCGGCCGACCCGATGCCGATGGAGCCGTAGCTGAGCTTGCCCTTGCCTTGTTGGGCCCAGGCCATGAACTCCTTCATGTCTTTGACGGGCAGTTCCTTGTTGACGACAAGGATGAGGTTGTTGGCCGCCACCTCGGACAGCACGGCCAAGTCGCGCGTCACGTCGTAAGGCACCTTCTGGAACATGTGCCGTGCGTAGTAGATCGGCGCAGAGTACGAGAAAAGCAGGGTGTACCCATCCGGCGCTGCGCGGGCCACGGCCTGCGTGCCGATCATGCCCGAGGCGCCGGCCTTGTTGTCGACGATGAAGGTCTGCTTCAGGCGCTTGCCGAGTTCCTCGGCCAGTGAGCGCCCGAGGATGTCTGTGCCACCTCCCGCGGCTGCAGGAACCACCAGCGTCACCGGCTTGTTGGGATAGTCCTGGGCCGTGGCGTTGGCAGTGCACGCGAGGGCGAGGATCGTGGCGAGTATGGGAAAGCGCATCTTGTCTCCTGGTTGTTTTTGGAAGCGGCCTGGTTGACCGCTCCGGTATGGCGCATGAACTGGACTGTTCGTGCGCCGAACGGAACCTCGTTATTGGCCGTCGCCCAGGCCGTAATACGCCTGCACTCTTGGGTCGCGGTCGGCGCCGGCTTCGAAAACTTCCAGCATCACGTCGTCGGGCGCCTTGACCATGAAGTAGCCACCGCCGCCGTTCTCGCGGATGGGATTGGGAAGGTGTACACCCGCTGCCTTCATGCGGTCGTAGAGGTCGCGCAAGCCCACCGCCTGCATGCCGAGGTGGTGCACTGCATTTCGACCGAGGTCTCGGGGCGACTGCTCATACAAATGGATGGCACCGATGCCGATCTTCATGAACACGTTTCGGGCACCGCCATAGTCACCGTCCCAGGTCACCTTGGCGTCGAACCACTTTGTGTAGAACGCGATGGTCCCGTCGATGTTCGTGGCGAACAGGTGCACGTGCTGCAGGTGATAACGGTCGTCAAGACCGTAGGGTCGGGTGCGGCTGTGCTGGGATTGAGGTAATGCTGCTGTCATGGGATGGCTCGGTGAAGGAGGGCTGTTTGACGGTTACTGCTTCCAGCGCTTCTGGTCGCGGACGTCGTGCAGGCCTGGCAAGTCGTGTCGAAAGCCGTCCGGGAAGAGACGGTGTTTTTGCACCTTCTGCGTACCAGTGATCGGCAACTCGTCCACGAAATACACCCACCCGGGGGGTTTGTAGTAAGCCAGTTGCTCCGCCGCGTGACGATGCAGGGCCAGCGCGGTGGCCCGGTCTCGAGTTGCATCGCCGGAGGCAACCACGCAAGCCAGCACTTCCTCGTCTCGCATGGATCGGGGACGGCCGTCACCGCGACTTGCCGGACCAGTGGGCTGGAGGCCAGCACCGCCTCGACCTCCGCGCTGGAGATGTTCTCGCCGCTGCGCCGCACGATGTTCTTCTTGCGGTCGACGAAGGTGTAGAGGCCGTCCGCCGCACGGGTGCACAGGTCGCCGCTGTGGAACCAGCCGCCGGCCCAGGCCGCTTCGGTGGCTTCCGGATCGTCGAGGTAGCCATTGAAGAAACCGTAACGTGGTTGCTCGGCGTTGTGTCGCACCACCAGTTCGCCGACGGTGCCGTCCGCCACTGGCTCGCCGGCGTCGTCGACGATGCACGCTTCGAGCCCCGGCAACGGGCGGCCGCAGGCTCGCGTGTGGATCATCCGTGGCTCGCGGTCGACGCACATGAAGCGGCCGCTTTCGGTCATGCCCCACACCTCGATCAGCGGGATGTTGAAGCGCTGCTCGAAGCGTTCGTGCAGCACGGGATCCACGCCGGCACCGAAGGCCATCTTCACGCCGGAAAGACGGTCTCGTTCGTGTGCCGGTTGCCCCAGCAGCGCCGGCACCATGATGCCGAGGTATTTGAAGCGCGTTGTCCGGGTGTCGGCGATGTCGTTCCACCACTGCGTGGCGCTGAACCTACCGGGCATGACATAGCAGGTGCCCGTCATGATCGCCGCTCCCAGTGAGTTGATCGCGTTCATGTGGTACAGCGGCAGCGGATTCATCTGGCGCTCTACACCTGCCTCGAACGCGAGGTGCGGCGGCAGCCGCAGGTTGTAGCCCGCCGCCTCCTGCAGGTAGACGTTGGTCAGCACGCAGCCCTTGGGCCGCCCTGTCGTCCCTGAGGTGTAGAGAATGGCCGCGGGCCGGTCCACCGGTCGAGCGGGTGAAGCGGCACGGGTGCCAGCAGGCTTCCACAGCGGACCCAGCGCCGCCGGCCCATCGGTGCTCAGCGGCAATGGCCGGCCGGTCGCCATGATGGCATCGGCCAGCAACCTCCCCAACGCTGACAGGCCGATCACGGCACGGCATCCGGCATGTCCCAGCTGGTACGACAACTCGGCAACCGACAGGTCGGTGTTCAGGGGAACCACGCAGGCGCCGAGGCCGTTCAGCGCCAGGTAGTGGTAGACGAACTCGGGGCGTGACTCGAACGCCAGCGCGACGCGGTCGCCTGCCTCCACGCCTCGATCGCTGTACGCCGCCTTCAGAGCGTCGATGTGGCGTAGGGCATCGCCGAAGCTGACTTCACGCGGCACATTCCAGGTCTCGGCTAGGCGGCTTGGAACGGCGAGGAAGGCATGGTCATGGTAGGCCTCGGCAGACAGCCGGTACCGGTCGTAGAGACTGTCTTCGAGAACCATCGGCTTCATGCCCCACGCACCTTCGTTGTCATGCGGGCACTGTAGGAGGAGGCTGACGACTTTGGTTCCTGCTTCGATTCCTTCTGGGAATGCGGCGCCGGTCAGCTCGGCCAGTTGATGCTGGCCTGGGCCTGCAAACGGGCCATGACTTCCACCAGCAGACCGATGGAGGGTGACGTGCGTCGGCGATAGAGGGCGACATCACCGATCAAGGCATCGAGCTCTACATTCAGCACGGCCAGCCCTTCGCCGGCGAGCGGCATCAGCGCCTGCTCCGCCAGCACCGCGACCAGCTCGGATTGACGCAGCAGCGACAGCAACAGCGTGGCGGAGGCATCAGTTTCTACCCGTACGTCCAGCGCACCGAAACCAGCCTCCGCAAACAGGCGTTCGATGTCCGTCCTGAGTGAAACGTCCGGCGTGGGCAGGAGCCAGCGCAGGCGAGACAATTCATCCATGCTCGGAGCGCGCCCCGCGAGCGGATGGCCCGCGTGCACCACCAGGCGGTATCGTTGGCGCCCGACGATCGTGCGTGTGACCTCTGCTGGAAGGTGCTTTACGCCGAAGCCCAGGGCGAGGTCGAGTTTGCCTTCCTCCACCATGCGCACCAACTCACCCGAGTATTTGACGCTCAGATGCACCTGTACCGCGTTCGACCCGGCCAGCAGTTCTGACAGCACTGGCGTCATCACGCTGTTGAGAAGCGCCGGAACGACGCCGACGCGTATCGATCCTCGCAGCGAGGCTGCCTCACCAACCATATCGCGCCGCGTCGACGCGGCCAGTGCGCCGAGCTCGATCGCGCGTTGATACAAGGTACGGCCGGCCGGGGTGAGGGCCAGCGACCGGCTGCCGCGTTCAACCAACTGAACGCCGAAATCTTCCTCCAGCTTGCGGACGACTTTGGTGACAGCCGACTGACTCAGACCTGAGCGAGTGGCCGCGCGTTGGAAGCTGCCCGTCTCATGAAGGGCGCGGAACACTTCCAAATCCTCGAGGCGCATTGCCGCAGCATATCTCGGGCGGGTGCCGCGAGACCACTGTGCCAGGGCCGAACGATAGCAAGGGGTCGTAAGCAGCAGGGGAAGGGCGGCAGACGGCCAGGACGAGTCGCTCGGATACCTGCAAGCCGCCGCTCGGAAGCTAAACCATCACCGAACGGAACTCACGGTCAGACCGAGCTGGCTCGGAACCGGTAGCTTGTTTCGGTCCTCTGGGCCGTCTGCTCTCTGTTCACGGCCTGCATACGGGACGTGTCAGCCTCCCGGCTGCCCTGTCGGCGCAACAGACGCACCTTCGATCCGGTGACGTTGTAGCGCATCGGCGACGAAGCCGCTGCGTTTCATCTCCTCGACGAACTCGTGCAGTGATTTGGCTGCGGCAGGCCCTTTCATCTTAAGCGTGCCCATCGCCTGCCGAATGATCATGAAGCGGCCGGGCAGCAAGCGAAGCCCTTCCCCTTTTGCGCAATCCGCTTCCAGCTGCTGCTTGACCCCTGCCGCCACATGGGCGGACAGTTCGACGAACACCTCGACCACGGTCGGTGAACTCGGCGCGCGCACGATCTCGGCGTGCCTTAACTCGCGTGTCAAGAAAAGGTCGTAGGCGCTGTCCTTGCCCACGACCACACGCAGGCCGGTGGCATCGACCTGCTCGTTCTGCGTCAGCGGCGAATCGTCGCGGACGAGATAACTGCCCTCGATCAGCACGTACGGCAGCGTGAACGCAATTTCGGCACCACGCACCGGATCGATCGCGAAGAAACCGATGTCGGCCTGATCGGCGACGACCGCTTCGACCGACTTCCCGGCCGTGTCGAACACGACCAGTTCGACTGGCACGCCGAGGCGCGCGCCGAACGCCCTCGCGAGGTCGATCGACACGCCGAACGGCTGACCCGTCGCCACGTCGCTGTTCGCGAGAATCGGGTTGCCGAGATTGATGGAGGCGCGCAGCACGCCGCTCGGGGCGAACGCGTTGACGATGTCCGGATCGATGGTCATGTCGAGACTCAAGGTTTGAGGATGGACGTGATCTTGCCGAGGTTGCGCAACGTACTCGAGAGGTGCTCGCGCATCGCCTCGGACGCCTCTTCGTTGCGGCCGCGTTCGAGCAGGTCGAGCAGATGCAGGTGCTGCTGGCAATGCTCCTTGTAGCGGCTGCGGTCACGCATCGAGCGGTACGAGAGCAGACGACGCACCCGGTTCACCCGGCGGATCGTGTCGATGAAGAACGCGTTGCCTGAGCCTTCAACCAGCGTTTCGTGGAAGCGCACGCCGCGGTCGTGCAGTTGATCGGCGGTATCGGTCTTGATGCCCCCTTCGAGCAGGTGTCGCTCGGCCGCACGGCAACGCGCAATCACGGAAGGCTCGAGCCGGTAGCCGGGTTCGAGCAGTGCGGCCGGTTCTAGCGCCTGGCGCAGTCGATACGACTGCAGCAGGCTGTCAGCCGTCGTCAGCATCGACGAGAACTCCCAGCCGTAGCCCGCCTTCTTCTCGATCCAGCCCTCCCCCGCGATCCGGCCGAGCACAGCGTTCAACTGGGCCGGCGAGAGGCCGTAGCGCTGGCGGATCAACGACTCGGAGAACACGTCCGGCAGTTCCCCGCGAAGCCGGTCGTCGGAGATCTGAAAGTAGGTTGCGGTGACGAGGTCTTGCGTCTTCAGGCCGAGTTCGTCTTCCACCGCGCTCGCCGGCGAGCTGATAGGCGCGACCAGGAAGTAGCCCCGGTTGGCCTCTCGCCGCAATACGCCCTTCGCGGCAAGCAGTGCGAGGGAATGGTTCACCGGCGAGCGGGAGACGCGCAGCCGATCGGCCAGCAGCTGCGCGGGAATGTGCGCGCCTGCGGGCATCGCGTCGGCCTGGATCAGCCCGATGATCTGGGTGGTGATGGATTGGTTGGTCCGCATGACTGCGATTCTGGCGTCACTTAGTGCCGGCAGAGCCGGTCAGCATTCGCGCCAGCGTCGACGGAATTACGCCGCCGGCGCGAAGCAGTTCGATCTCGAGCTGGGTTTCGACCGCAGCCGTCGCGTGAAAGCTGTCGACACGCCCGTCCGCGCGCAGCACCCGCACCGGTACCGTACAGCGTCGTGCGACGTGCGCCGCGTCCGCGTCGATCTCGATCCGGTCGCCGGCAGCGATCGCCAACGTGAATGGGGTCGTGCCGACCGGCAGCCGCAGCGGCAGCACGCCCATCCCGATCAGATTCGAGCGGTGGATGCGCTCGAAGCTGTTTGCGAGCACCGCGCGGATGCCGAGCAACCGTTGGCCCTTTGCCGCCCAGTCGCGCGACGAGCCCGTGCCATAGCGTTCGCCCGCGAGCAGCACGACCGATTCGCCGCTTTCGCGATAGCGCCGCGCGGCCTCCACCAGCGGCACGATCTCGCCACTCGGCTGGTGCAGGGTGTGCGCGACCGGCGAGATCGGCGCGAGCAGGTTCTTCAGCGTCTTGCTGTGGAACGCGGCGCGCACCATCACCTCCCAGTTCCCGCGGCGCGAGGCGAACACGTTCAGGTCGTGGCGGTCGTCGCCGCGATCGACGAGGAAGTCGGCCACCAAGCTGTCGGGCGGTATCGCGCTCGCGGGCGAAATGTGGTCGGTCGTGATGTCGTCGCCGACGACGAGCAGCGGCCACGCGGCGTAACGGCCGAGCAGGCTGCCTTCGCCGAGTGCCGCGAACGGCGGGCGGCGCAGCGCGGTCGACGCCGGGTCCCACGGGTACAGCGGCGTGTCGGGCGCGATGAGCGCGTGCCACGACGGGTTCTCGCTTGCAATCGCGAATGCACGCCGGTAGTCGGCCGGGTCTTGTGCCGCTGCGACCGCCGCGTCGACCTCGGCGCGGGACGGCCAGATGTCGGGCAGGAACACGTCGACGCCGCTGGGGCTTCTTTGTATCGGCTCGACGCGCAGGTCGCGCTGCGCGTCGCCCGCAAGCGCGAACGCGATCACCAAGCGGCGGCGACATCAGGAAGCCGAGGTCCAGGTCCGGATGCACCCGTCCGGGGAAGTTGCGGTTGCCCGACAGCACCGCCACCGGGTGGATCGCGCCGTCTGCCATCGCCGCCTTGATGACCTCGGGCAGTTGCCCCGAGTTGCCGATGCAGGTCGTGCAGCCGTAGCCGACGATGTCGAAGCCGACCGCGGACAGATCCTCCGTCAAACCGGCGCGTTCGAGATAAGCGGCCGCGGCTGGCGAGCCCGGCCCGGTCGACGTCTTGACCCACGCCGGCACCTTCAGCCCCACGCGCGCGCATTGCGTGCGACCAGCCCGGCAGCGATCAACAGTCGCGGGTCGGAGGTGTTGGTGCAGCTCGTGATCGCGGCGATCGCGATCGGGTGCTTCGGCATGCCGTGCGCATCGGCTTCCGGTGTGAAGCCGAGCTTCGCCAGTGCCGACGCCGTCTCGCCGTAGCCGAGCAAATCCTGCGGCCGGCGCGGGCCGGCGACGTGCATCTCGATCGCGTCGAGGTCGATGTGGATTGCGCGGGTCCAGCGCGGCTCGGCCGCCGGGTCGAACCAGAGGCCAGTCGCCTGCAAATAGGCCCGCGCGCAGTCGATCAGCGCGAGCGGCCGCGCCGGTTTCTCGCAAGTAGTCGAGCGTCCGTTCGTCGACCGGGAAGAAGCCGGTCGTCGCGCCGTACTCGGGCGCCATGTTCGCCACCACGCAGCGTTCGCCGGCTGAGAGCGTCGAGACGCCCGGCCCGAAGAACTCGACGAACTCGCCCGATATACCGATCGCGCGCAGGCGATGTGTCACGGTCAGCGCGAGATCGGTCGCGAGCACGCCGGGTCGCAGCACTCCGGTAAGGCGCACGCCGACGACGTCCGGAATGCGCAGCATCGTCGGCATCCCGAACATGACCGTCTGCGCCTCGAGCCCGCCGACGCCCCAGCCGAGCACGCCGATGCCGTTGACCATCGGCGTGTGGCTGTCGGTGCCGATCATCATGTCGGGCACCAGCCACTCGACGCCATCGCGCACTTCGGTCGTGACGACCGTCGCGAGCTGCTCCAAGTTGATCGTGTGCATGATCCCGGTCCCCGGCGGATGGATCCGCACGCCGCGCAGCATCTTCGACGCCCAGCGCAGGAAGCGTGTAGCGCTCGGCGTTGCGGCGCATCTCGTGCGCCATGTTCAGCGGCGGTGCGTCGGGCCGCGCGAAGGCCTCGACCGCCAGCGAGTGATCGACCGACACGTCGACCGGCAAGCTCGGGTTCAAGCAGCGTCGGATCGATGCCCGCTTCGGCGAGCGTGCTGCGCATCGCCGCGATGTCGACCAGCGCCGGCGTGCTGGTCGTGTCGTGCATCAGCACGCGACCGGGCTGGAACGCGATCTCCGCTTCGCTGGTGCCGGTCGCCACCCAGTCCAGCAGCGCGGCGATTGCGGCAGCGCGTTCGGCGCCGGTCATGTTGCGGGCGACGTTTTCGAGCAACCCCCTGATCACGACGGGCAGCCGCTCGAACCGGGTGCCGCACAACGCGCGCAGATCGATCGCGCGGTGTGGCCGACCGCCGACATCGATTTCGGTCACTGGATCAGCCTCAGTGTTTTCCATAGCTTCCATTTTGCTTTTTTAGTTCATAAAATGCAATTACGTGCAAACCCTGAACCGCTGAAACCCCTTTCAAGGAGAATGTCGATGAGCCATGTTTTCAACGCCGCGCGACGCGGCACGCTCTCTCTCGCCGCATCGCTGGCGCTGGGCGCCTTTGCCCTCGGCGCTTCAGCCCAGGCGCCGCTCGACCTGAAGATCACTGCGCCGGCCGGTCCGGGCGGCGGCTGGGACAGCGCCGCACGCTCACTGCAGCAGGTGCTGACGGCCACCGGCGCGTCGAAGAACGTGCAGGTCGTCAACGTGCCCGGTGCGGGTGGCACGGTCGGGCTCGCGCAGTTCGTCAACAACGCGAAGGGCGACGGCTCGCAGCTGATGGTGATGGGCATCACGATGGTCGGCGCTGTGCTGACCAACAAATCGCCGGTAGGGCTCGACGCCATCACGCCCATCGCGCGCATGACCGGCGATCCGCTGGTGGTCGTCGTGCCGGCGAATTCGCCGTTCAAGACGCTGAAGGATCTGACGGCCGCCATCAAGGCGGACACCTCCAAGGTCGTGTGGGCCGGCGGTTCGGCGGGCGGCGCCGATCACATCCTTGCGGGCCTGGTCGCGAAACAGGCAGGGGGTGACCCGGCCAAGCTGAACTACGTGCCGTTCTCCGGCGGCGGTGAAGCACTCGCCGAAATGCTGGGCGGCCGTGTCTCGGCCGGCGTCTCGGGCTACAACGAGTTCGAGAGCCAGATCAAGGCCGGCAAGCTACGCGCGCTCGCGGTCTCGACCGCCAAGCGCATCGACGGCGTCGACGTGCCGACGATCAAGGAGCAAGGCCTCGATGTCGAGGTCGTCAACTGGCGCGGCGTCGTCGCGGGGCCCGGCATCACCGCGGCGCAGAAGGCCGCGCTGGCCGGCGCGGTGACGAAGGCGATCAAGTCGCCCGAGTGGGCCAAGATCGCGAAGGCGCGCGGCTGGGACGACGCCTACCTCGACGCCGACGGCTTTGCCGCGTTCCTGCAGTCGGATCAGCAGCGCGTGAAGGACGTGCTGACGTCGATCGGGCTGGTGAAGTGAGCGAGCCGCAGGCCGCCGGCCCCGGCTGGCACGCCCTTGCGACGGTCGCCGGACTGCTGTTCGTGCTGGCAGCCGTGATCGGGTTCGACGTGACGCTGATGGCCCCGGCCGCGGCGGTGGGCGTGGCGCCGACGGTCGCGATGAAGATCATTGCGGTGCTGCTGGCGATCCTCGGCATCGCGCATGTGGTCGCGGCGGTCCGCGCGCGCGCTGCACACCGCGGCCAGCCGGACACCGAGCTCGCCGAGATCCTGACCAACCGGGCCGCGCTCGGCTGGGTGCTCGGTGGACTGGTCGGGATGATCGCGATCCTGCAGTTCGACGGCGGCTTCGTGATCGGCTCCACCTGGCTCTTCGCCGCGACGGCCCGTGCCTTCGGCCAGCCGATCCGCATCAAGTCGCCGTTGATCGGCTTCGCGCTGGCAATGCTCGTCTACGCCTTCTTCACGGAGGCGCTCTCCCTCTCGCTGCCCGCCGGCCCGCTCGAGCGGCTGCTCGGCTGAAGGTTCACGATGGAAGTCTTCTCGCTCCTGTGGCAGGGCCTGCTGGTCGCGGTCCAGCCGGGCAACCTGCTGTTCGCCGGCGTTGGCGTGCTGCTCGGCACGCTGGTCGGCATCCTGCCCGGCATCAGCCCGTCGCTGACGGTCGCACTGCTTCTGCCGATCACCTTTAAGCTCGACCCGACCGGCTCGATCATCATGTTCGCCGGCATTTATTTCGGCGGCATGTACGGCAGCTCGACCACCGCCATCCTGCTGAACACGCCGGGCGAAGCGGCATCGATCGCCACCGCCATCGAGGGCCACAAGATGGCGAAGAACGGCCGCGGTGGGCCGGCGCTCGCGACTGCCGCGATCGGCTCGTTCGTGGCCGGGCTGGTCGCGACGATCGGCATCTGCCTGCTGGCGCCGTGGCTTGTCGAGTTCGCGGTGCAGTTCGGGCCGTGGGACTACTTCGCGTTGATGGTTCTCGCCTTCATCACCTTGTCGGCGACGTTCGGCGATTCGGTGCTGCGCGGGGTCACGAGCCTGGCGCTCGGCCTGGTGCTCGGGCTCGTCGGCATCGACAAGCTGACCGGACAGTCGCGCCTCGCGTTCGGCGTGCCGTCGCTGCTCGATGGCGTCTCGATCACGACGCTGGCGGTCGGCCTCTTTGCGATGGGCGAGACGCTCTACATCGCGTCGCGCTTCACTGGTGTCGCCGAGAAGATTGAAGCGGTTCGCGGCTCGCTTTGGATGACCAAAGAGGATTGGAAGCGTTCTTGGAAGCCGTGGCTGCGTGGGATTGGGTTGGGCTTTCCGATCGGTGCGCTGCCGGCCGGTGGCGCCGAGGTGCCCACGCTGCTGTCGTACACGCTGGAACGCAAACTCGCGGTGAAGCCCGAGGAGTTCGGGCACGGCGCCATTGAGGGGGTTGCCGGACCGGAGGCCGCGAACAACGCGGCGGCCACCGGGACTCTGGTGCCGCTGCTGGCGCTCGGCCTGCCGACCTCTGCGACCGCCGCGATGATGCTGGCGGGATTCCAGCAATACGGCCTCGTTCCCGGGCCGTTGCTGTTCGTCACCAACGCCGATCTGGTGTGGGGCCTGATCGCGAGCTTCTTCGTTGCCAACCTGATGCTGCTGGTGCTGAACCTGCCGCTGGTTGGCCTGTGGGTCAAGCTGCTGAAGGTGCCCCAGCCGTGGCTCTATGCCGGCATCTTGGTGTTCGCGGTGATGGGCACGCTGGCGGCGAACCCGTCGACGGTTGAGCTCGTGATGCTGGTCACCTTCGGCATCGTCGGCTACCTGATGCGCTGCTGGGATTACCCCGTAGCGCCGATGATCGTCGGCCTGATCCTCGGGCCGATGGCAGAAAGCCAGTTCCGGCGTGCACTGCAGATTAGCCTGGGTGACGGGCTGGTGTTCTTCAAGCACGCCGGTTCGGCGACGTTGCTCGCGCTCGCCGTCGTCGCGCTGGTCGCA
Organism: uncultured beta proteobacterium; assembly: GCA_963738575.1. Classification (GTDB taxonomy): domain Bacteria; phylum Pseudomonadota; class Gammaproteobacteria; order Burkholderiales; family Burkholderiaceae_C; genus CAVTWY01. Next base: position 295,364 of record CAVTWY010000004.1, on the reverse strand, counting down.
CCGCTCGTCTTCAAGAACCTGCGCAAGTTCAAGGGCGACGACGCGTAGCAGTCAATTGGTGCGGCGGTGCGGGGCAACGAAAACAAGACGTCCTGGGGCCGCCATAGCGGCGTTGGAGAGTGGCGGTCCCTAGCCGTCAGTGCAATTGGCGACGTCGGGTCTCCCATTGTTTGAGTGTCCGCAACGGGTCGTAAGCCGAAATTCGACCTGAGACACCATCCAAAGCAGCACTCACCCCTTCCAGGTAAACGGAAACTTAAGCTGCTTCCAAAAGCCCAAGGGCACGTAATCACCCACCACCCCGTACTGGGCTGGCCACTTGCGATCGGCTTGCACCGCTGTACCAAAGAGGTGGTCCAAAAACGCAAAGTGCGCGGCGTAGTTTTTGTCGATGGCTTCGGTGTCTTGCGAGTGGTGCCAGTGATGAAAGTTGGGCGTCACGATCACGTAGCGCAGGGGCCCCAGGCGCACGCTGACGTTGGCGTGGTTAAACACCGCCTGAAACCCCACCACCACGATGTAGGCGTCGATCACTTCTTTGGAGAAGCCCAGCACAAAGATCGGCGCGAGCACCAGGGTGCGGGTCATCAGAAGCTCGAGGATGTGTTGGCGTGACCCCGCCATCCAATCCATGCTCTTCACGCTGTGATGCACGGCGTGCAAACGCCACAACACCGGCACCTCGTGGTACGCACGGTGTGTCCAGTACTGCACCAGATCGGCCACCAAGATGATGAGGAGCAGCGCAGCAACAAACGGCAAGCCCTGCACCCAACCCTGGACGCCGTCCTTCGCCGCCCAGCCAAACAGCTTGTGCACCGCCAAGTTGGTGGCCAGCAGCACAAAGCCCACCACCATGTGGTTGACGATGAAGTGTTGAAAGTCGGTCTGCCATTCGGCCCGAAACACCGGCTGATCGCGGCGCAGCGGGAAGAGCTTTTCAACAAAGACAAAAATCAGCGATGAGCCCAACAGGTCGAGGATGAACCAGTCCAAGCCGATGTACGGCGTGTTGTCCGGAAAGTTGGGGTCCACCTCCACCTTGTGCGCCCCCAAAAACAGCGTCGCCCCGATCACCAAGAAGGTGCCCGCCGACAACCACCGCACGCGCCCAAACACCATGTTGAACAGCGCGACACCGCCCGCAATCACCAGCGACCAGTAAAGCAGTTTGCGCATCACGTCCACGTTGTAGCTCTTGCGCAGTTGGGGCGTGGTGAGGTACTCGGGAAAGTGAAAGGCGATGGCCCCCAACAGGCACAAGACCGCCAGCGACAGCGCAATGACACCCGAGGCCATGCCGCGGCCCACCTTGATCTCGCCGTGCGACTGGGTAAGTTGGGTCAGTTTGTCCAGCATGTTCTTCTTTCGCGGCATCACCAGAGACGAACCCATTATCGACGCACGTTAGGCCGCCCAAGCCCGCAGCAATGGGGGGGATGCCCACTGCGGCTACATTGCGCCTATTGCGTGACCACAAAAACGAGGAGCCACACCATGCCTGTCCACCACCAACGCAAAAGTGCCGTGCGTGCCGCCTGCATCCCCAGCGCGCTTTTGGTCGTCGCCCTTGCGCTTGCGCCAACAATCTCGCAAGCGCGTGTCACGCGAATCGTCATCGACGAAGTCAAGCCCCTGGCCGACGCCGACTCGGGCGGCATCGCCACCGAACAAATCGCCGGCCGCGCTTACGGCGAGCTCGACGCAACGGCGCCGGCCAACGCACTCATCAACGACATCCTGCTGGCACGCGACCCCGACGGCAAGGTGCGCTACGTGGCCACGTTTGTCATCACGCGCCCCAAAGACCCGGCACGCGCCAGCGGCATGATGTGGCACGAGGTGCCCAACCGGGGTGTGCGTCGCCCCAACATGGTGGCCGAGCGAGCCAACGGCGACATCGACCTCACCAGCGCCTGGCAAGGCGACAACGCAGGCAACACGGCCGTGCGCGCCACCGCCGCCGTTGACCGGCCGCACTTCTTAAAACTGCCCATCGCTCGCAACGCCAACGGCTCGGCTGTGACGGGGGACGTGTTTGGCCGCATCGTTAACCGCGGCGGCGTGGCGTCGCAGCCGCTCATCGTGCAAACCAACCCCGTGCCCTACAAGCCCGCCACGCTGGACACCAAACAAGCGCGCCTGGTGTCACGCGTGGCCGAATCCACGCGCGGCGAGGTGGTGGGTGAATCCACCATCCCGTCCACCGATTGGGCCTGGGCAACCTGCGACGCCAGCAACCCGTTTCCGGGCACGCCCAACCCGAGCCAAATTTGCCTCAAGGGCGGCTTTGATGCGAGCAAGCTCTACCAGGTGGTCTATCGCTCTGAGGAGGCCTACGTTCTGGGCATCGGTTTTGCGGCTTGGCGCGACGTCGGCATGTTCTTCAAGACCGCCAAAGCCGACGACACGGGCACGCCCAACCCCGTGGCGGGGCTGGTGTCGCACAGCATCGCGCGCGGCGTCTCGCAATCGGGCAACTACCTGCGCGGTTGGTTGCACCTGGGCTTCAACCAAGACGAGGCCGGCAAACAAGTTCACGACGGCCTGTGGCCCATCATCGCAGGCCGCCGCATCGCCCTGAACTTTCGCTGGGCGCAGCCCGACGGTGTGCTCGAGCTCTACCAAGCAGGCAGTGAAGGGCCGCAGTGGTGGTTGCCGCATCCTGACCCCTTGCGTGATGGTCCGGCGGTGGGGCCCAGCGTGGGCTTGCTCGACCGCTGCACCGCCAGCCGCACCTGCCCCAAGGTCATCGAGCATTTTGGGTCGGCCGAGGTGTGGGCGCTCAAGCTAACCCCTGAATGGATCGGCACCGACGCCAAAGCCGACCTGCCATTGCCCGCCAACGTGCGCCGCTACTACATCGCCAGCTCCAATCACGGCGGTGGTGCTGGTGGCTTTGACACCAGCCTGCCGGGCGTGGGCCTGCCCGCTGCGGGGCCCAACTGCCCGGGCAACAACTATGGTAGCGCCGTGCTACCGGCCAACCCCGTGCCGCACACCGAGACGGTTAACGCGCTGCGCGTTCACTTTCGCAACTGGGTGATGCGCGGTGTGGCGCCACCCCCCAGCCAGTGGCCCCGCCTCGCCGACGGCGCCTTGGCGCCCGCCAACAAAGCAGCCCTCGGGTTCCCGACCCTGCCGCAACTGCGCCCCACGGTGCCCGAAGTTGACTTCATCATGCCCGTGCTCGACTACGACTGGGGCCCCGGCTTCAATGCCGCTGATGGCTCGGGCGTGGCCAGCAACGCGCCACCCCCCATCAGGCAAGTACTGCCCATGTTTGCACCCAAAGTTGATGCCGACGGCAATGAGCTGGGCGGCGTGCCCGTGGTGCTGCTCGACGCACCCTTGGGCACGTACCTGGGCTGGAACATCACCGCCGGGGGCGCCAGGCCTTTTCATCAAGGCCAAATTTGCAACTACGTGGGCGGCATGGTTCCGTTTGCGCGCACCGCCGCAGACAGGCGTGCCCAAAACGACCCTAGGCGCTCACTTGAAGAGCGCTACGGCAACCACGCTGGCTATGTGGCTGCGGTTCGCAAGGCCACCGAACGCGCAACGGCAGCAGGGTTCTTGTTGAAGGACGACGCAGACAAGTTGATTCGGCAGGCCGAAGCCAGCAAGGTGTTGCGTTGAAGTTCATGAGCACGCGGTAGTCAACACGAATCGTCTTCAATCAAGGAACCCCGATGAAATCCAGAGCCGCTGTAGCCTTTGCCGCTGGCAAGCCCCTCGAGGTCGTCGAGATCGACGTCGCGCCGCCCAGGAAGGGTGAGGTGCTGGTCAAGATATCGCACACGGGCGTGTGCCACACCGACGCGTTCACGCTCTCGGGTGACGATCCCGAAGGTCTGTTCCCCGCCGTGCTCGGCCACGAAGGGGCGGGCGTGGTGGTCGAAGTGGGTGAGGGGGTGCGCTCGGTGCAGCCGGGTGATCACGTGATTCCGCTGTACACCGCCGAATGCGGGCAATGTCTGTTCTGCACGTCCGGCAAAACCAACTTATGCGTGTCGGTGCGTGCAACGCAAGGCAAGGGCGTGATGCCCGACGGCACGTCTCGCTTTTCGTACCAAGGCAAGCCGGTCTATCACTACATGGGCTGCTCGACTTTCAGCGAGTACACCGTGGTGGCTGAGGTGTCACTGGCCAAGGTCAACCCCAAGGCCAACGCCGAACAGGTTTGCCTGCTTGGGTGCGGGGTCACCACGGGATTGGGGGCCGTGAAAAACACCGCCAAGGTTCAGCCGGGCGACAGCGTGGCTGTTTTCGGGCTGGGCGGCATTGGCCTTGCAGTCATTCAGGGCGCCAAGCTCGCCAAGGCCGGCCGCATCATCGCCGTCGACACCAACCCTGGCAAGTTCGAGCTCGCCCAGACGATGGGTGCCACCGACTGCGTGAACCCGAAAGATCACGACAAGCCCATTCAACAAGTCATTGTCGAGATGACCACTTGGGGGGTCGATCACTCTTTTGAATGCATCGGCAACGTGAACGTGATGCGGGCTGCCTTGGAGTGCGCGCACCGCGGCTGGGGCCAGTCCGTCATTATTGGTGTGGCGGGCGCGGGTCAGGAGGTATCCACGCGGCCGTTCCAGCTCGTCACCGGCCGGCGTTGGTTGGGCACGGCCTTCGGCGGCGTCAAGGGGCGCTCACAGTTGCCAGGCATGGTCGAGGACGCCATGGCAGGGCGCATTCAGCTCGCACCGTTCGTCACCCACACGCGCACACTCGACCAGATCAACGAAGCATTCGACCTCATGCACGAAGGCAAGTCGATCCGAACCGTGATTCGCTTCTGAAGCGCCAAGTTCACTTCGACGCAGCAACCCATCACACCATGCAACGCATTGAACAGCACCCCTCCTTTGGCGGCTCGCAAGAGGTTTGGCAGCATCGCTCGAAGATGCTTGATTGCGAGATGCGGTTGGGGGTCTACCTACCGCCGCAAGTGCTTGAACGCGCCTGCCCGGTGGTGTATTGGCTCTCGGGCCTCACCTGCACCGAACAGAACTTCATCACCAAGGCTGGTGCCCAGCAGTTTGCCGCGCAGCACGGCCTGATCATCGTGGCACCCGACACCAGCCCCCGTGGCGAGGCTGTGCCAGACGACCCCGCCTACGACCTGGGGCAGGGTGCCGGCTTCTACGTGAATGCCACGCAGGCCCCGTGGTCAGCGCACTTTCAAATGGACGACTACGTGGTGCAAGAACTGCCAGCCCTCGTCGAGTGGCACTTTCATGCGTCCGACCGGCGCGGCATCTTCGGTCACTCGATGGGTGGTCACGGCGCACTGGTACTTTCTTTACGCAACCCGGGTCACTACCAAAGTGTGTCGGCCTTTTCGCCGATCGTGGCGCCCAGCCAGGTACCTTGGGGCCAAAAGGCGCTTCGGGCGTACTTGGGCAACTACGAAGCCGCTTGGCGCGCCTACGACGCGGTAGCCCTGATCGCCACCGCAAAAGAGCGCCTACCGTTGTTGGTGCACCAAGGCGAAGGCGACGACTTTCTTGCCACCCAACTGCGCCCTGAATGGCTTGAGGCCGCCTGCCTTGCAGCGAGTCACCCCTTGAAACTGGTTAGAGCACCGGGCTACGACCACAGCTACTACTTCATCAGCAGCTTCATGGGCGAGCACCTGTTGCACCACGCCACAGCGTTGCGCTGAAATCCCGCTGCCAAGTCTCCTCTCGGCCGTCGGCTTTCGCGGCACTGCCGGGGCGCGAGATGACGCGGGTAAAAAATCACTTCGTCGCCCCAAGCACGTGGACACGCCGCCACGAATTGCCTCCGCCTTGGCGAGCGGCGGATCCCACTTTCGATGCAGAAATCACGTGACACGCATGGGTGACGCGATGGCGCCGCCGCTGAAACACACAAGCGCCCCTGCAAAGCCCACAATCAGGAAACACTTTGACACCAAGTCTTGCAAATGCACACCGCGCCCGTCCTGTCATTGCCTGCGCCGCGACCCAGTTCGCGCCCGTTCAGGCTGACCAGGTTCTTCTCACTCACGAGCCTGATCGGCATCGTGGTCGTGACGGCGTGCTTGTTCTGGACTTACCGGGAGCTCTCGCAACGGCACCTCATCGAGCACGAAAGCCGGGCCAATGCCGACCTGACGCGCGCCTTCGCCAATGCCATGTGGGGGCGCTACCGCAGTTTTGTACTCGATTCGCCTGGGCGCCCACGCGAAGCCTTGCTCGCGGACCCAGCGCTGCCACGGCTGCGCGCCGAGGTCATGAGCAACATGACGGGGTTGCAGATCGCCAAGATCAAGATTTACAACCTCAACGGACTGACCGTGTTCTCGACCGACGAGAAGCAGATCGGCGAGGACAAGGGCAGCAACGCGGGGTTCCGCCAGGCCAAAGCCGGCGCGGTGGCCAGTCAGATCACGTTCCGCGAGAAGTTCGACGCCTTTGAAGGTGTGATCAGCAACCGCAACCTGATCACGTCTTACGTGCCCGTTCGCGCAACCGCCGACGCGCCCATCGAGGGCGTTTTCGAGGTTTACTCAGACGTCACCGACATGCTGCAGACGCAAACGCGCGCTCAATGGCAGGTGGCCGGCATCGTGCTTGCGCTTCTCGCCACCCTGTACCTGTTCTTGCTCCTCGTGGTCCGCAAGGCGGATCGCATCATGGCGCGCCACGAACATGAGCGCGCTGCAAAAGAGGACCAGCTTCGTCACCAGGCCTACCACGACGCACTCACGGGTCTGCCAAACCGCGTCTATTTTTCGGAGCGGCTTGGCGAGACCATCGCGCTCGCCCAGCGCACCAAGCAAACCTGCGCGTTGATGTTTGTCGACCTGGACCGCTTCAAGATCGTCAACGACAGCCTCGGCCACGACGCCGGTGACTCGCTGCTGAAGGTGGTGGCTGAGAGGGTCCATGCCTGCCTGCGGGAGAGCGACTTGTTGTTTCGCATGGGTGGCGATGAATTCACCGTCATCCTTCCCCAAGTGACAACACCCGAAGACGCAGCCTTCGTTGCCAGACGCATCAATGAAGCGCTTGCCGCGCCGTTGTCCGTGCAAGAGCACGAGCTGGCGGTGGGTGCCACCATCGGCATTGCGGTGTACCCGGGGGACGGCGACAGCGCCGATGCGCTGCTCAAGAATGCCGACGCCGCGTTGTACAGCGCCAAAGAAAACGCTCGCGGTCGGCACGCGTTTTACCACGCTGACATGAACCAGCGGGCCGCCCAGCGTTTGAGCCTCGAGGTCGCCTTGAGGAAGGGCTTTCGGGACGGCGAGTTCACCCTGTACTACCAACCTCGGGTCAACGCGGCAGACCGACGCATCATCGGCCTGGAGGCGCTGCTTCGGTGGGTCAGCCCCACGCGCGGTGTGGTGCCCCCGGGTGAATTCATCGGTGTGCTCGAGGACACAGGCATGATGACGCTCGTCGGCGAATGGGTTCTGCGCAGTGCCTGCTTGCAGATTTGTCGCAGGCGCGCGCAAGGTCTGGCGCCGCTGCGCGTCTCGGTGAACGTGTCGTCGATGCAGTTCCAAAACAATGCCTTCGCACCCATGGTGCAGCGAGTGCTGATGGAGACAGGTGCACCGCCCGAGCTGATCGAGCTAGAGCTCACAGAGTCGTTGTTGATGGGCAACGTGCAACAGGCGCGGGTCACGATTGACGCTTTGAAGGCGCTGGGGTTACGCATCTCGATCGATGACTTCGGCACCGGGTTTTCTTCGCTCAACTACCTGCGGCAGTTTGCCGTGGATTACCTCAAGATCGACCGCAGCTTCGTGGTCGACATCGCCAGCAACCCGCGAGATCGTGCCGTTGTCGTCGCCATCATCGAGCTTGCCAAAGCACTGAACATCGAGGTGGTAGCCGAAGGTGTGGAGACTGAGTCGCAGGCGAAGTTCTTTTCCGAGGCCCATTGCGATGAACTTCAGGGGTACCTGTTCGGTCGGCCGCTACCCATCGACTCGCTTGAGCGCCATATGGCGGAAGCATCCAGCGTTGATGATGAGCGTCGCGCGACAACCCGGATCAGCGTTCGCGATCTCTTGCAGCTGAGCTGACAGCCTGCTAGGCCTTGCCCAGCGGCGGACGCCCCATCAAGCTCGACGTGCGGCAGATGGGTCCCAGCTCAGCGGTGGTTGCCAACAACGGCGACACCAGTTCTTGCATGCGCGCGGCGGTCAATCGTTGGCGCGGGCCGGCAATGCTGACCACACCGATCGCCATGCCGCGATGCATCACCGGCGCAGCCATGGCCGCCATGCCGGGCGCAAACACTTCGTCGATAAGGGCGTACCCGCGCACCCGCGCTGCGTGCATAAAGCCGAGCAGCGCCTTGACTGTGGTGGGCGCTTTGGGGCCGTAGTCGCTTGGCGCGCCCAGGCCCTGGCGCATCACCAATGCCAGCGCGCGCTCATCACTTAACGTCAAAAGCCAGGCATGGCCCGAGGCCGTGCACGACAAGCGCGCGTCCATGCCCATGTCTGGGTCGTAGCGCAGGCCCGCGCGTGAACCCTGGGCCTTGGCCACCCAGGTCAGGCGATCCCCATCAACAATCGACAGGCGCACAAGCTCACCGCAGTTGCTGGCCAAGCGCTCGAGCAACGGCTCGGCGATGTCGACGATGCCCGAGCTGCTGAGAAAGCCCAGCCCCAACGACGCGAGCTTCGCCGTCAGCACGTAGTCGCCCTGATCACGCACTTGGCGCACGTAGCCGCGCCGCTCCAACTCGCTCAGCAGGCGATGGCAGGCGCTGCGCGGGATGTCGAGCTCGTCGGCCAGCGCCGACAGCGACATGCCCTCAGGCTGCCCGCACAGGCGCTCCAGCAGTGCAAGGCCGCGGTCAAGCGCGAGGGTCATGGTTGCGCAGCACTCAGGCAGTTGCTCGGCTTGTTAATTTCAAGATGTGCAACGGGTTTCCAATTTGGAACACGATTCTTGCAGCTTCTCACAATGCGCAGCCAGCGCAAAGCTTTTTACTTGATCCATGCCCCACGACCTCTTTGTCCTCAACGGCTCCAACCTGAACATGCTGGGTCAGCGTGAACCCGAGCTTTATGGCGCCACGACGCTGCCCGAGATCCAGCGGCGCACCGAAGCCCTTGCGGCCGAGTTGGGCCTGGCCTGCGACTTTCGGCAAACCAACCACGAAGGCGTGATGGTCGACTGGATTCAAGAGGCTTTCACTCGCAACGCCGCCGTGATCATCAACCCTGCAGGCTTCTCGTTTGGTTGCGTGCCGGTGCTCGACGCCTTGAAGTTGCTGCGCCAACCGCTGGTCGAGGTGCACCTGACAAACATCCACCAGCGCCCGCTGCCCTACACGCACTCGCTGGTGTCGCAGATTGCCACCGGTGTGATCTGCGGGTTGGGGCCGCAGGTCTACCTGCTGGCCGTGCGCGCTGTGGCCGAGGCATTGCAAGCCAAGCGCGTCGCGTCCTGACCACCCGCCCATCACGTCCGCCGCCGTCGACACGTCAACGTTACAAGACAACGTCCTCACCTTCAGACACCCTTCAACGTCACCCCCAAGGAGACATCCATGAACAAGCCTTTCAACCGACGTGACCTGGTTCGCAGTGGCTGCGCGCTCGCCGCGCTTCAGGCCCTGCCTGCCGTGCTGCTTCCCGCACTGGCGCAAGCCAAGCCCACGCTGCGCCTGGCATCTGTGTTTTCCGACAAAGACATCCGCGCCGACATGGTCCGCATGCTGGCCAAAGACGTCGAGGGCTTCGCCACGATCGAGCCTCACTTCGGCGGCACGCTGTACAAGCAGGGCACCGAACTGGTCGCCCTGCAGCGCGACAACTTAGAGATCGGCAACGTCGCGCCGCAAGACATCAGCAAACAACTGCCGGCGTGGTCGCTGCTGACCTCGGCGTATCTCTTTCGCGATGCCAACCACCTGAACGCCTTCTTCGCCGGCCCGCTGGGCGCCGAGATGAAGCAAATGGCCGAAGACCAACTCAAGGTCAAGATCCTGGCACCGGTGTTCTTCGGCACGCGCCAGGTGGGCCTGAAGGGCAAGAAAAAGATCAACACCCCGGCCGACTTGGCTGGCGTCAAGCTGCGCATGCCGCCCGGTGACGCGTGGCAAATGCTGGGGCGATCGCTGGGCGCCAACCCCACCCCAATGGCTTATGCCGAAACCTACACCGGCCTGCAAACTGGCGCCATCGACGGCCAAGACAACCCGCTGCCCAACGTGCAGAACATGAAGTTCTTTGAAGTGATGCAGCAGATCGTGCTCACCTCGCACCTCGTTGCGTTTGACGTGCTGACGATGAGCCTCAAGAGCTGGCAAGCCCTGGGTGCGAACAACCAAAAAGCCTTCCAGGGTGCCGTCGACAAAGCAGCGGGCTGGAGCGCGGGCGAACACCTGAAGCGCGAGGCCGAACTGGCCGCAGGCTTCAAGGGCCAAGGCCTGGACGTCTATGCGCCCGACCTCGCCGCCTTCCGCAGCCATGCGCAAAAAGCTTACCTTGCGTCCGACGACGCCAAGGCTTGGCCCAAAGGCATGCTCGAGAAAATCAACGCGATGAAGTAATGCTTGAGCATGCAGCCCTCTCGCACCCGCAGCATCGTTGAGTGGATCCGACGCCGGGCCGAGAACGTGGTCGCCCTGCTGCTGGGCGTGATGTTCTTGGCCTTCATCGTTCAAATCGTCTTTCGCTACTTCTTCAATTTTCCCGTCGGCTGGAGCTCCGAGCTTTCGGTGGTGGCCTGGCTTTACATGACGCTGATCGGCTCGGCGTTTTGGCTGCGAGAGCATGAAGAAGTGCGCTTTGATTTGATCTCGGCGCGCCTGGGGCCGCGCGGCAAACGCTGGCTTGCGCTCTTCACCGCCATCGCCGCCGTGGTGCTGTTTGGCATGGCGATGCCCGCCACCTGGAAGTACGTCACCTTCATGAAGGTTGAAAGCAGCTCGTACCTGAAGATTCGCCTCGACATCCTGTACTCGGTCTACGTCGCTTTTGCGCTGGCGATCATCGCTCGATACCTCGGCGCCATCGTGAACTTGCTGCGAGGCCAAGTGCCTGAAGAAGGCGACGTCACCAAGTCGGGGTCGGCGCTGTGACGTCGCTGTTCGCCGTGGCGGTGATCACGATCGTGGTGCTGAGCCTGGCCGGTTTGCCGGTGGGCTACGCCATGATCGGCGGCTCAATCTTGTGGTTGTTCATGTCCGGCAAAGACATGGGCACGGCGGCCGAGCAGTTGCTCAACGGCATGATGTCAAGTCAGTTGCTGCTGGCGATTCCACTCTTCATCCTGGCCGCCGAGTTCATGAACGCCGGCAGCATCATGGACAGGTTGCTGCGCTTTTGCAATGCGTTGGTCGGCCGTTTTCGCGGCGGGCTGGCGCAGGTCAATGTGGTGCAAAGCATCATCTTTGCCAGCATGTCGGGGTCGGCGCTTGCCGACGCGGCAGCCTCGGGAAAGCTGATGCAGTCACTGATGACGCGAGACGGCAAGTACCCACCGGCCTTTGCTGCAGCGCTAACCTGCGTGTCGTCGGTGATCGGGCCGACCATCCCGCCGTCGATCCCACTCGTGCTCTATGCGCTGGTGTCAGACACCTCGGTCGGCTACCTGTTCTTGGGGGGCGTGGTGCCAGGCCTGCTGCTGGGCGTTGTGCAAAGCGTGCTGATCGCCACCCTGGCCAAACGCCGCAACTTCCCGGTGGAAGAGAAGGTGCCGCTGCGCGAGTTGCCACGCGTGACGTGGCAGGCCATGCCCGCGCTGCTGATGCCGGTGATTTTGCTGGGGTGCATGTACAGCGGTATCACCACGCCCACTGAAGCGGCCGCCGTGGCCGCCGCGTACGCGCTGCTGGTGTCGGCGGTGCTGTACCGCAGCGTCGGCCTGCGCGACGTCTATCAGTCGCTGGCCAACAGCGCGCGGGTCACCGTGTCCATCGGCATGCTGATCGCCGGTGCGTTGGTGTTCAACTTCGTTATTACGTCGGAGAACATCCCGAAGGCGCTAAGCACCGCGCTGTCGGCCTACGAGCTTTCACCGCTGATGTTTCTGCTGTGCGTCAACGTGCTGCTGCTGCTGCTGGGCTGCTTCTTGGAAGGCACCACGATCATCCTGGTGATCTTGCCGGTGCTAACACCCACAGCCGCCGCGCTCGGCATCGACCCTGTGCACTTTGGCGTGATGTGCATCGTCAACATCATGCTCGGCCTGGTCACGCCGCCCTACGGGCTGCTGCTGTTCATGATGAACAAGATCACCAACGTGCCGCTAAGCGACCTGATCCGCGAGGTGATGCCCTTCTTGTACGTGATGATCGCGGCGCTGGCGGCGATCACGCTGTTTCCGGATCTTGTGTTGTTCTTGCCGAGGTTGCTGGGGTACAAAGGGTAAGCAGGCGCGCATGGCTGGCTTGAGCGCGCGCGTGATGTCGGCAGCGCACGCTCTAGACTGCTGTGCTGCCACCCCCTTCGAAAGACACCCCTTGAAACTGCGCATCGCCGAAAACTCGTTGTTCGCCATCCTGCTGCGCCGCCCCTGGTGGGCGAGCGCCTTGGTGGCCTTGGCGCTGGGCATCGCCGGTACCGCAGTCGCACCCGTGGGGTGGCGTGTGGTTGGTGCGCTGTCGGGGTTTCCTTTTGCCGTGATCGCCGTCATGGCGGCCTGGCGCCAACGCCATGATTGCAGCGAAAGCCAAATCAACCAGGTGGAGGCAGCCGTGCGCGGCATGGCGTGGCCAGCCTTTGCCGACCTTTTAGAGCAGGCCTTCAAGCGTGACGGCCACGAGGTAACGCGTCTGGCCGGTGGTGCTGCAGCTGACTTCCAGCTCTTGCGCCGTGGCCAAACGCTGCTGGTCAGCGCACGCCGCTGGAAGGGCGCACGCACCGGCCTCGAGCCACTGCGCGAGCTGCAGGCCGCGCGCGAGAAGGCCGACGCTGCGGCGCTCTACATCGGCCTGGGTGAGATCAGTGAGCCAGCGGCAACGCATGCCGCTCAGCACCGCATCGCCGTTTGGCGGGCTGCGGAGTTGGCGCAAGCGCTGCGGGGGGTGGTGCTGCCTGGGGGTGCTGCGTCGAAGTGACCGCGCAAGTTCGGCGGCTCGCGACTATTCGCTGCTGGCTGCCTGATCTTGGTTCGCATACGCCGACATAGAAGTTCCAAACGCAACGTTGTGGTTACTCGGAGAACGAACCCCATCCATCGGCGTCAGCCGAAGGCAGTACCAACGCGCGTACCTTGACTTGGTGTTTACGCAAGAAGTCGTGTCGACCCAGCTTGCGCTGGAGCTGGCCGACCACCAGTCCTGGATGCACATTGACTCGCTGTGCGAAGCGAAGCACCTTCTCCTCGGAGAAGTATGGCTGCACGCGCGCAATGAAGTTCTCGAGTTCGGCCGAAGTCACGCAGAACTCCGCGCCCGCCTTATTGGCATGTCGCTCACACGCAGGCAGCCCCAACTCGTCTACGCCTACGTCGGTGTCGATGATCGCCTCGTTGATGGCTTTGCCATCCTCGCGCAACACGTGCTCAAGCTCATGCCGTAGAACAAACCAAAAGTTATCAATTCGGTCGAATCGCAGTGTCATACCAATGACAGGCTTGTCGTCCTCGAGCCAGAAGCAGGCGCCGTCCATCTTGGAACCAACCATGGGCTCGACTAGCACAAAGCGAACACCGGTCTCAGCCAGGATGCGAGGCACATGGCGCACTTCCTCAGGTGAAACGGTCAGGGCCTTAAGTAGGCTCAGCGCACCACGAAGTTTTGCGTGCGAATAGGCTGGAACGACTTGCTGACTCGCCATGGCCTTCACACGAAACAGCCATGCCAACTGAAGCGGTGTGACATCCCGGGCAACGTGAGTCTTCTTGGCACTGTGGCAGAGCATAGGCTTCGCCGACAAATCTGAGATGGAAAAGAAGGCACAAAAGCGCTGCTCCAACACATCGATGTTCTCACTGGTACGGACCCAGCCACGGCGAAGCATTTCCCGCACAGGGAATTTTTCGTAAAGCCGAGCCTTGCGCGCGACGTTTTCGTTGGGAAGCTTTACTTTGGAGAGCTGATATTGGCTCTCTAGATTCATCCAATAGTCGGGCGACATGCCAAACGCATCGGCCAAACCCTTGGCAGTTTCGGGCGTGATGGCGCGCTTCCCGGCGATAACCTCACTAATTAGGCGGGGCGGGCGGTCAAGAATATCGGCCAACTCTTGCTGACTCCACTCGCGCGCCTCCAGCTCCTCCCGCAGGAATTCTCCTGGCGGGAATACTTCAGCAGGGATGCGTGCGTTCATGGTCTCTCCAATTTTTAGTGGTAGTCGACAATTTCAATGATTCCGATCACTTTGCAGGGGTGTTTACCTCGAATTTCAAGAATCAATCGCCACTGCAAATTCAGACGAATCGAATGTTGTCTATCTCTATTTCCCTTGAGCTTTTCAAAATTCAGCGACCTCACGGCTATGAAGTCACGCTCATCTCTAAAGGCCCTAATCTGCTGCATCCGTTTTCGATAGGCGCGCACGATTTCTTGTGAATGCCCGGCCGTGTACTGGGAGTCGGTCTCCAGGCGGTCAAGATCTTCATCGTCGAACTCAACTTCCATTTGCAGAGTTTAGGGCAAAATGCTAAAACACTCAATACCATCATTACACATGGTGTAATGATGGTACTTTAACAACATTGCAGGTGGTCGGCACTGTTGCCCTAGCCGGTGAGGCTGCTGAGGCAGGCGGTGCAGGGCGTCCTTTTAGTCGGGCGGGATGCGCCCGCGCTGCACCAACCCATCAGCGCCAAGCAAACACCGGCTGGTCAAAATGCGCCACCCGCGTCTCTCGCCCCAAAACGCACCACTCCCGAAACTGGTACAAAAACGCGGCAGTCGGTGCCGCAATCCAGCGTGTGCCAACGGGCATGCGCAGCACCGGATGTTCGGCGCCCTTCACGTGGTTCAACAGCGGCGCATCGGTGCGCAGCAGCTCGGTTAGCGGCAGGCGGTGGATGCTGGCCACTTCGGCGGGGTTGGGCGTTAGGTCTCGCGCCGCACCAGCCCACACCACCACCGGCGTGATCACGTAACCCGAGCGCGTGGCGTAGTCGTCCAGACGGCCGAGCACAGCCCCGTTGTCAAGCGCCAGGCCGACCTCTTCACGAAGCTCACGCAGCGCGGCAGCTTCGGGGCTTTCGCCTTCGTCCATGCGCCCGCCGGGCAGGGCCCACTGGCCGGCATGGGCACGCAGGGTTTCGGCGCGGCGCGTCAGCAGGAGCGCGGGCGCGTCTTGCCACGCGGTGTGGGAGGGCAGCCCGTCGATGTCGGCACCTGTTCCTTCTTCTGTCAGCACCACAGCCACGGCGGCGCGGCGGCGGCCTTCGGCGTCGATGGATCTGGCGGCGAAGGCACTTAGGCATTCACGCCAGTGCTGGGCGTCGGGCGGTTGCTGCATGACGCATAGTGTCGCCGCGCCCGCCGCATAGCACTACAGCAGATGCTTCGGCATACCATTGCCTCCGACACCACGGGACACCCATCCAAGAGAAAGGGCATGCACGATGCTGACCCAGGAACAAAAGAGCTTCTACGACACCAACGGCTACCTTCTGGTCGAAAGCGCCGTAACACCGGGGCAACTCGCACGGCTGCTGGAGATCACCAACCGGCTGATCGAGGCTTCGCGTGAAGTCACCGAAAGCAACGACGTCTATGATCTTGAAGAGGGTCATGGGCCCCTCAGCCCCAGGCTCTTGCGCATCAAGGTACCCCACCAGCGCAACCCCTACTTTTGGGAGGTGTTGCGCCACTCGGCCATGACCGAAGTGCTTCGCGATCTGCTGGGCCCCGACACCAACCTGCTGACCTCCAAACTCAACACCAAGGCCCCGGGCGGCGGTCGCGCTGTGGAGTGGCACCAAGACTGGGCCTTCTACCCCCACACCAACGACAACTTGCTGGCCTTTGGCCTGATGCTCGAAGATGTCACCCTAGAAAACGGCCCGCTGATGGTGATCCCTGGCTCCCACAAGGGGCCGGTGCTCAGCCATCACATGAACGGCGTGTTTGCGGGCGCAATCGACCCCGACGACCCGCTGTTCGAGCGCGAGCGCGCCGTGACCCTAACCGGCAAGGCGGGTACCATGTCGGTGCACCACGCGCGCACGCTGCATGGATCGGGGCCCAACCACAGCGATAGGGCGCGAAAGCTCTTGTTCTACGAAGCCGCAGCCGCCCACGCTTGGCCGCTGCTCGGGTCAGGCTCGTATTTTCATGCGCTCGGTCAGCGCAAGTTCTGGGACGATCTCAATGACCGGATGATCACCGGCAAGCCGTGCCTCGAACCCCGGGTTGAGCCCGTGCCGGTACGCATGCCGCTTCCGCCACCGGCAGACACTGGCAGCATCTTCAGGACTCAGGAAAGCGCCGGGGCCAAAAGCGCGTTCTCAAAGTAGGGTAGCGCAGGCGGCGGCGTTTCCACCCCTCTCATGTCGCATCTCAAACCGCGTCCCAGTGCTGCGCCAACAAACGCTGAATCCCCTCAACCTGCACGTCGGTCAACAAGTGCGCTGACGAAACATCCGGTGGTTTGGGAAACGCAGCGTCGGTAAACACCACACCCTGAGCCGTGACGTCGTGCGCATACCGCGGAATCGCATGAAAGTGTGGGTTGGGGTCGGACATCATCAGCGCCAGGTAGTTGAACTTCTGGGCGGGTGCCATGCGGCGAACGGCTCGCTCGTAGTCGCCCATCACCAGCGGCAGTTCGGCTGCCTCTTCGGGCGAAAGATCGCCAAAGCTGGTGCACTGACACTTAGCTGCGATGACGGCGCATCCAAGCGTGACTTGAGCAGGCCTGATCATCACCACCCAGTGTTCATACCCCTTAACCATAGAGCCCGGGAAGCCAAAGCGCTGCAACGTCACATTCATGGCGATCTCCTCAAGACGGCGCCCCAATAGGCGCAGGCGCCGCCAGCGGCAAACACCATCAGAACCAGCACCAACGTGGTGTACCCACGATGCGCCATGACGAGCGCCCCGGCCATCGGGCCTGCAGCACGCGCCAACACCGACGAACCACTTAACGCGCCGCTGATCGAGGCATACCCTGCCGCGCCAAAGATCGCCACCGGTGCAGCGGCGCGCACGATGGTCAACAACCCCAGGCCAGCACCGTAGATCACGGCAAAGAAATACACCGCAGGCAACGCGCCCGGCGCAACCCACAACACCAACAGCGCAACAGGGATGAGCGCAACCGTGACCATGCCCACGGTGCGCGGTTGCAGCCGGTTCGCCAACAAGAGGTCGGCCGATCGCCCGGCCACCTGCATGGGGCCAATCAACGCAGCCACGGCAATCGCGGCAGCGGGCGTCAGCCCTGTGGCTTCCAGCATGGGCACCACATACATCGCCATGGCAGAAGTCACAAAACCAAAGGCGGCGAAGGCCAGCGCCAACATCCAAAAGACGGGAGACGCCAAGGCCGAACGCGGCGCTGGAGGCGCAACTTTTGGTGGTCCAAGTGATAGCCCCGCGCGAGCACCCGGCCCTAACCGCGGCACCAAAAACCAATGCAACGGTACGCAGACCAAAAAGTGCGTCGCTGCATAAACCAACAGCGTGTGGCGCCACCCCAGCGCGCCAACCAGGCAATGCGTCAGCGGCCAAAACACGGTGCTGGCCAAGCCACCCGTGAGCGTGAGCACGCCAATGCGTCGACGGAAGTCATCGGGCCAGGCCGCAACAATCACCGCAAACGCTGGCTCGTACAACACCAGTGCCATGCAGGCACCAAGCCCCGCCCAGACAAGGTAGAACTGCCACAGCGTGTGGACCTGGCTCAACGCGGCAAAGAGGAGGGCACAACCACACGAGCCCAAAACCATCAGCAGGCGGCCACCATGCCGATCCATCAAGCGGCCCGCCGGGTAAGCGCACAAGCCCCACACCACCAGAGCGGTTGAGTAAGCGCCCATGGCTGCAGTGCCACTCCACGGGAGCTCGTCCTGCATGGGGCGAACCCAAATAGCGAAGCTGTAATACAGGCTGCCCCACGAGATCAGCAGCGTCAAAGACAATGCAGGAACGAGTGCTCGGGATGGTGTTTTGGTGGCGGTCGCGGTTGGCATGGGCTTGCAGTGTCGAGCGGCATGCTGGTTGGCGCAAGCGAGTTTTCTGGCATCATCGGTTGAGAAAAACTCATTCTTCTTGTGATGGCTAGCCGCCCGCCCTTGAACGCGATCCACGTCTTCTGCGAGGCGGCACGCTGCAGCAGCTTCAAACTCGCCGCACAGGCCTTATGCGTGACGCCGGGCGCCGTCAGTCGGCAAGTCAAAACCTTGGAGGATTACCTGGGCCTGGCCCTATTCGAGCGTGGCCCGCATGCCATCCACATCACGCGAAAGGGGCAGGTGCTGTTCGATCGCGTAGCAACCAAGATGGCCTCGGTACAAACCGAGGTCGACCTGCTTCGCAACGGCAGGCGCAAGGCCGTGATTCGGGTTGACACGGGGGTCACACTGGCCATGCATTGGCTCATCCCGAGGCTCAGCCAATTTGCCGACGCGCACCCTAACTTGCTGGTTCAACTGGTCACGTCCAACGGCGCCATCGAACTGGCCCGGCCTGCTGACGTTTTCATTCGCCGCGATCCTGCAGAGCTGGGTGGATTGCCATCGCAAACGTTTCTCGAAGAGTACTCGCTGCTTGTGGGCGCGCCTGCTTTCTTGAAGGGCAAACCAAGCACAACGCTGCGCAACATCGAACGCGCTCCGCGCATTGCCGCTCGCTCACGGCCCGACCTTTGGCCGCAGTGGTGTGCTCATCACGGTCTGCCCGAAGCCAACTACCGACCGACGCTTGAGTTTGACAACACGGTGCTGGCGATCCAGGCGCTGACCCAAGCTTTGGGCGTGATGGTGGTGCCCGTTTTGTTCATCGAAAGCCTTTTGGAACGCCGCATGCTGATTGCACTCAACCCCACGCGAGTTCGCACCGGCTCGTACGCCTACGCCATGCGCGCGCGGCGCGACTCCCAACGCGCGGCGTTGTTTACCACCTGGTTGCAGCAGGTGCCAGGCTCAGTCTAGATTGCGTGACGCTGTTGGCGCGCGCTGCGCCAACAGTGCCCAACGCCAGAGCATGCCCCTGCGCACCTAGCCTTTACGCCCCAGACACAAACCCTTCACGCTGCGTGCACTTGAGCACGCGAGAATCAGGCCATGACAAGCGCCGCAATCGCCCTGAACCGCTTTGGCCTCGGCGCCCGTCCCGACGAGCCGCCGCCCGCTGACCCGCAGCGATGGTTGTTGTCGCAGCTTGATCGTTACGAAACGCTGCCGGCGGCCTGGAAGGCACCCACGCGGACACCTGCACTTGTCGAAGCTTGGCTGGCGCAGCAGCGCGCAGTACGCCAAGCCCCAGACGGGCAACGCAGCGGCATCCGGGAGGCCTATCTCCGCCAAGGTCGGGCAGAGTACGGGCTTGCGGTGGGTGCGCGGACAGGCAGCGCATTGCAGACGGACACGCCGTTTGTCGAGCGGCTGGTGCACTTTTGGTCCAACCATTTTGCGGTGTCGGTGGACAAGCTGCTGATGGTGGGGATGGCGGGCGGGTTCGAGGCAGACGCCATCCGCCCGAACGTGCTGGGGCGCTTTGAAGATCTGCTGCTGGCGGCGGTGCGCCACCCGGCGATGCTGCTCTACCTTGATCAGGCCCAGTCCATCGGCCCGGGCAGTGCCGCCGGGCAGCGGGCACAGCAACGACAGCCACGGGCCCGCGGCCTTAACGAGAACCTGGCACGAGAAATTCTGGAGCTTCACACGCTGGGCGTGCGCAGCGGCTACACGCAGGACGACGTGACGGAGTTTGCCCGCGCGCTAACCGGCTGGACGCTGCCCGGCGATGCGCCCCAAGACGGCTCCGGGTCGACTTTCCGTTTCGTGGGCGCGCTGCACGAACCAGGCACTCGAACGGTGCTCGGCCGCAGTTACGCCGACAACGGCGAGCAACAGGCCCGCGCCATCCTCCACGACGTGGCCAACGCGCCCGCAACCGCCAGGCACATCGCCACCAAGCTCGCGCGCCACTTCGTCGCCGACGATCCCCCGCCAGCGCTGGTGCAGCGGTTGGCAGACAACTTCTTGCGCAGCAGTGGTGACCTGACCAGCCTTTACCGGGACCTGGTGGCGGCGCCGCAAGCCTGGGACCCAACGCAGTCCAAATTCAAGTCGCCCTGGGACTGGGGTGTGTCCAGCCTGCGCGCCCTGGGGCGGCAAGACCTGCCACCCATGCAGGCCACCAATTTGTGGAACCAGCTCGCTCAGCCCGTGTGGCGGCCGGGGTCGCCTGCGGGCTATGGTGACTTGGCGGCAACCTGGGCGGCACCCGACGCGCTGATCCGCCGCGTGGAGGCCGCGCAGCGTTTTGCCCAGCAAACCGGCAACACGCGCGATGCCAGGGCGCTGGCGCCAATGGTCTTGCCCGGCGGCGCCCTCAGCCAGGCCACGGCGGGCGCGATCGCCCGCGCCGACAGTGGCAGCACCGCCCTTGCACTGCTGTTGGTGGCTCCCGAATTCCTGAGGAGGTAAGACGATGGACCGACGCCACTTTCTGGGCACCGCCGCGCTGCTGGCCGCCCCGCGCATCCTGTTTGCGAAGGCAGCCACCGAACGACGCTTTATCTTTGTCATCCAGCGCGGCGCGGCCGACGGCCTGAACACGCTGATTCCCTACGCTGACCCCGCTTACGCAAGCGCGCGAGGCGCCCTGGCCATCGACCCTGCCAGCGCCTTGAAGTTGGACGGCAGCTTCGCACTGCACCCTTCCCTGGTCCATCTGCGCACGCTGTACGCCGCCAAACAGGCAACCCTTTTTCACGCTGTCGCGTCGCCGTACCGCGACCGGTCCCACTTTGACGGACAGAACGTTTTGGAATCCGGCGGCAGCGCGCCTTACCAGGTGAAGGACGGCTGGATGAACCGGCTGCTGGGCGTGTTGCCGCGCGAAGGCAAAGAGGCCATCGCGTTTTCGCCCGCCGTCCCGCTGGCGTTCCGGGGCGCAGTACCCGTTACCTCGTACGCACCCTCCGCGCTCCCGCAGGCCAACGACGACCTGATGACACGCGTGGAGCAGCTGTATGCCAAGGATGTCCAGCTGCACGCGCTGTGGTCTTCCGCCCTCGAGGCGCGCGGCATGGCGGGCGGCATGGGCAGCGGCCCCGGTCGCCAGGATGCGGGCGCGCTGGGTCGCATGGCGGCAGGCTTCTTGGGGCGCCCCGATGGGCCTCGCATCGCGATGATCGAAACCAGTGGATGGGACACGCACAGCGGCCAAACTGCGCGGCTCGCCGCTCAGCTCCGGAACTTGGACAACATGCTGGCCGGACTACAAGAAGGCTTGGGTCCGGTCTGGGACCAGACAGTGATTCTGGTGGCCACCGAGTTTGGACGGACGGTGGCCGCCAACGGCACGGGCGGCACCGACCACGGCACGGGTGCGGTGGCGATGTTGGTCGGGGGTGCGGTGGACGGCGGGCGCACCGTGGCCGACTGGCCCGGACTGTCCAGCGCCAACTTGCAGGACGGTCGCGACCTGAAGCCAACCCTGGCGCTGGACGCCCTGATCACCGCTGCGTGTGCGGAGGGTTTTGCGCTGGAACCGGCCCGGCTTTCGCCCGTGTTGTTTCCGCACGGCGGGCCAAGGGTGAAGGTGCCGCAGCTACTGCGCTCCTAGGTGCACACCAACGGCTGACAGTCAATCGGTTCCCGACTTTCGAGAGGGAACGGCGGCGGGCCCGTACGTCACCCTCCTCATGGGCTTGCGGGCACCCGAAGCATCAGGGTCAAGGGGTGAGTCGGCGAAGACTGAAACCCGTAGTGCTCGTAGAACTGCTTGGCACGCTCGTGCAGCGCATGAACCAGCAACGCCCGCACCCCAGCATTGCTCGAGACGGACACTGCGCGCTTGACGGCATCTTGAAGCAGCGCACCGCCGAGCTGCTGCCCCTGGGCGCCGCGATCGACCGCCAGCCGCCCAAGCACCATGACTGGCACCGGGTCAGGCATGTTGCGCCGCACCTTGCTGGTGGCCGACTCGTGCGACACCGCGCCAACAGCCAAGGCGTAGTAACCCCGCACCCGCCCGCCATCGTCGAGAACCACAAAGGTCCGACTCGCGCCGCTCGACTGGTTGGCCAACGCCCGACGCTTCAGCCACTCGTCCAGCGATGGCTCGCCGCATTCGAACCCATCCAAGTGATGCGCGGCCGTCAACGGCTGCGGAGGTCCGAGAAGCAAGCTCAGCCCTTCACCGACTTGCGCGACCAAGGGGGCCGGACCGACATGAGCCGTTCGAGCCCAGGGTTGGGGCCAGGTGGCGCGTCAAGAAGCTTGACGAACTGACGGAACTTCGCAGCGTCCAAGCGAAAGAAGACCTGGTCAAGCAGGACCGACTGCGCCTTGTCGCACGCAGCCTCGAGCATGAAGTCCGAGCGGTTCTTGCCCAGAAGCTGAGCGGCTTGGTCGATGATCTCCTTCTGCTCAGGTCGAGCACGAAGATTGATGGCGGCGTCACGCATGATTTAGATCCCAATGGCTACACAACAGCTATACGAATGCTACGATGTCGTGTAGCTGTTGTCAATACATTGTCGGGTCAGCCTTCTGCACCGCGTGTTCGTCGCATGAGTGATCAAAGCATCCTCCTTTGCACGCCCCACACGCAACGTTCGTAACGCAAACGCGATACACTTCGCCCATGAAGTCCGCCGTCATACCCCAAATCCGCGTCGAGCCAGAGTTGCGTGCTGAACTCGAATCAGTCCTCCGGCAGGGCGAGACGCTGACCGACTTTGTCGAAGCGACTGTTCGAAACGCCATCGCTTTCAGGCGCGTGCAAACCGCATTCCACGAGCGTGCGCAGGCTGCGTCCAAGGCATACCACCAGACCGGCGTTTCGGTGCCCGTCAAGACGGTCCTGAAACGATTGCAGTCGAAACTTGACGCCAAGCGCAAGAAGCTTGGCCGATGAGCTTTGTCGTTGAGTTGTCGCCTGAAGCCGAGGCTGATCTGGAGCGCCTCTTTGACTTTTTGCTCGACAAGGCGGAGACGACCGAAGACCTTGATCGCGCCCAAGCCGCGATCGACGCAATCAGTGCGACAGCGCAGCACAGGCTGGCGATCACGCCCTTCAGCTTCCGAAAAGCCGCCCAGAACCCAGCCCAGCGGGAACTGATCATTCCCTTCGGCAGTACGGGGTATGTCGCGCTGTACGAGATCGTCAGCCCGTCAAAAGTTGTGGTGCTGGCGGTGCGCCACCAGCGCGAGGAAGACTATCACTGACGCGGTGAATGGGCGACTCTACCTGTGGCCAGCGTCTGCACGCTTGGCGGGAGACTTCACCCGCTCTTGCAGCGGATCAATGACATCGATGCACCGCTTGTTCGAGGTCAGGCATTGCCTCGCGAAAAGTCAGTTCACAGCCGCCTTCAATAGCCTGTAAAAGCGGTCTTTAGGCTGAACCGTCTTGTCGCGTGCCTCTATGGCAGCGAGGACCTTCTTGCGCCCGGATCGCATCGCCTTTGGACAGGTCGATCAAGCCCTGCGCGCCACCGCGGATCACTTCAGGGTCGGCATCGACGGCGCGGAACGCCCGCAGCACGCCAACATCGATTTGGTTGAGCAAGTCCTGCGCTTTGGCCATCTTGCCGCTCGCCAAATTCGAGGCCGTCAGTGTCACCAAGCAATTTTGGGTCAAGGCGCTTTTGATACCGAGCGTTTTCTCGAGGGCAGCACAGGCCGCCGTCAGCAGCTCGGTCGCTTTGTCGTCGCGTTCAGCCTCATGCGCAACGAAGCCCCACGTGAACAGCATCTTCGCGGTTTGTGGATGCTGCTCGCCATATTGCGCGCGCACCGCCTCGTGCAGTCGTTCTGCGATAGCGAATGCCCTTGCGTAGTCCCCTTTGCGCGTGGCAACCGCCAAGGTTTCGGTTTGCAGCGACATGAACTGAAAACTCTTGGCTCCAAAGCGGCCAGCAATGACGGGCTCTGCCTCGGACAACATCCGCAAGGCCTCGTCAGATCGATTCTGATACCCGAAGCTGCGGGCGCTCGCGAGTTTCACCAGCGCCATCCACAGCGACTGATCGCCCGGCCTGCCCTCCAGCTCCTGCAAGAAATTCTTCGCATTCTCTGCGGCTTCGGCATACAGGGCAGCCATGGTCTGGGCGTGGATCTGGTTCCTGCGAATCGCATTCATCAGGCCGACGTTTCCGGGCTGCGCGCGGGCCAGCGCGTCGATCGCGACCGCATAGTGCGGAACGGCGTCGGCGTAAGTGCCCTTGTTGAACAGGTTCACGGCTCGCGCATAGCTCAACAAATAACGTTGCTGATCGGACGCGTTGCTGCTTGGACAAAGAATCCGCAAGCGCATGGATGATCGCGTCTGACTGCGCAAAATCCGAGTTGCTCGCAAGCAAAATGGCCAACGTGCTTTGCACCGATTGCGCTTCCACGCTGTTTTCGGTTCCGGCGTCGCGGTAAATCGCCAGGGCAGCCCGCGCTTGCGCTTCAGCTTGGGGCGCCAGGTCGATGGCGCTGAACAGTTCCGCCAGGCTCTTGTGCACGCTGGCCCTGATCGTTGGCTGATCAGAAAAGCGCATGGCGATCTGACTTTGAGCATCCAGCAGCGCATCCTTGAGCAGCACGCTGGATCCTTGGGCCATCACCGCTGGATTGGTCCGGCTGATCAAGTCCTGACTGAGAAAGTCATTCAACGCTTTGACTTCGGCTGCCGCAAGCTCGGTGCGCTTGCGTGATTGAACAGCTGAACTGGCCAGCCAAGCGGCTATGCAGACACCGGCAACCAAAACAGTGAAAAGGCCCACCAAGTAAGGCTTGCGCGCACGCGCCAGCGTCAAGCGCTGTTTGTCAGCGTCAACCTCTGCGCGTGCCGCAGCAGCGCGGCTGGCTTCATCCGCACGTGTTTTAAGGCTCCGCAGTCGGGCGGTGAGCTCGTTGACACTTCCAAAACGCTGAGTTCGGATCGCCCGCGCTCGCCAACCTCAAGTCTTCACGCAGGAGTGGATCGGTGATCTCCTGCTCCCAGTCCGACACCATCGGCTGGTCGATGCGGCCGGACAAGCAGCTGATAAAGAAGGATCCCGAGCGCAAAGACATCGCTCTTCAATGTTGCTGCTTGGCCTGCAAACAATTCGGGCGCCAGATAAATGGGCGTGCCTGAGCTTGAATCGGCAAAAGCCCGTTCGTCAATCGTCATCCCCAGGCGCGTGATGCCGAGCTGCGCCAGGTTGTCCGGCTCAAGCATGAGCCCACTGCCAAAGTCCGTCAGCTGCACCCGTTGGTCAACGGCATCGCCGCTCACAAGAATGTTCGAAGGCTTAAGGTCTTTGTGAAGCACGCCCACCGAGTGCGCGGCGGCAACGGCGTCGGCGATTTTCAGGAAAAGCGCGATGCGGCTTTCAGTGTCCAGAGCAGCCAGATGCTCCTTCGCCCACTGTGAAAGAGACTGGCCGCCGTATTTGCATTCAAGAAAATACGGCGCTGTCGAGAAATTCCAGTCGAGCAGTTCAACGAAGCAGTCGGTCTGGTCAAGGCTGTCGTGCAGCACACGCAGCAGCGTTGCTTCACGCTTAAGCGACCGCAGGCGGTCATGGTCGAGCGCGAACTTGTACACCCGCGTCTCGCGCGTCTTCGGGTGCTGGGCCAGCCACACCTCACTGCCGGCGGTCCGATCGAGCTGCCGCTGCAGCACAAAATGCTCACGTCCCGCCACCAACTGGCCCGGTTCCAGCGCCAGCTGGCTTGTTGGCTGGCGCCCCATGGCGGTGCGCGTTACGGTGCCCTCAAGCCGGTAGCCGACGCGCGCATGGGTCGATCACAAACGCGGCGTTGGCCTCCCCAAGGGCGCGCCGCAGCTTGGTGATCGCGTTGGGCAGCACCTTGTCCACGGTGATCCGGCCAGCCCACACCTCGCTCAGCAGCTCCTCCTTCGTCACCACCTCGCCGACATGTCGCAGCAAGTAAGCAAGCACCTGCAGCACGCGGTGCTCGGCATCCACCGGCAGGTCGGCGACACGAAGCTCCATGCGGGCTTCGTCGAACTCGGCGGTGCCAAAGCGGTAAGAAAAGACTGATCGATTCATAGGAGCCGGGATTCTGTAGGCAAACGGGTACCGAGCGCCCCAGGCGACCCAGGCATCGCGAGGCAACCGCGGTGCAGCCACGCAAGCGATACCGATCCGTTACCACCCAGTGCTGTGGCGTGCCGACTTCTTGGTTTGCCATCCCTAAGATCCGCTGCGTTTTTGGCGCCATTTTTGGCATGGACCCTGACGACGAGGAACGACGATGACGAAGAAACAGATATCGCTTAGGCGACTGACTTGGGTGCTGCTGACCACGATGGTATCGGTCACCGGTTGCGGCAGCAGTGGCAGTGGTGATGGTGGAGACAATGGTGGCGGCGGTCAACCGACCCCCGTCCGCTACGAGGTGACGGTGGCGATTGGCGGAGACGGTTCGGTCAATGGCGCCTCCGGCGGCATTCAGTGCGGCACCGCCTGCACCACCAGCGCGGATGCTGGTGGCGTGCTTACGCTAACCGCAGTGCCCGCGGCCGGCAGCACCTTCCAAGGGTGGGGCGGCGCGTGTTCGGGCACGGCTTCGACCTGCTCCGTGACCGTCAATGCGGTCACCTCGGTAAGCGCAACCTTCGCGGCGACACCAACACCGACAGCGGGTTGGTCTGCGGTGCAGACGGCCTCGGACGCGGGGGCGTGGATCGACTTCGACAAGCCGGTGCTTTCGGCCATCGACAACCAAGGGCACGCGATCGCGGTTTGGTTTGACTGGAAACAGACAAGTCCATGGATGTCCCTGATGGCAAACCGATACGTCCCGGGCACGGGTTGGAGTACCCCGGTTGAACTGGCTGGGGTGATGAACACCCGCTCTTACGCCTACCCTGTGCTGGCCATGGATGCCAGCAGCGGTCGGGCGATCGTCGGTTGGCACCAGCTCGACGGCACGGACGTGGGCACGAACCGATCGATCTGGTCGCGCGAGTTCGCGCCCGGGACCGGCTGGGGTGCCGCGCAAGCGATCCAAACTTTCGTGCCGACGGCGATTCACCATCAGCCTCCAAATCGGCATCGACGCCTCCGGCCATGCCACAGCGGTGTGGCTGCACGATCCGGACGGCCCCCTTCCCCAGACCCCAGCGATCTACGCCAACCGGCACAGCCCCCGGCGATGGTGGGGTAGCCCGGCGCGCATCAGCGGCGACAACGGCGTTCGTCCTTGAACCCAAAGTGGTGGTGGCGTCGGACGGGCTCGCTGTTGCCGTGTGGCGCAGCGTGGCCGGCAGCTTGTGGAGCAGCCAGAGAAACGGCGGCGCGGCCTGGACTGGCGCCAGCGAGTCATCGTGGCCGAGCCACAGCGCCGCGGTGCCTTCCAGTACGACGTTGCCATGAATGCCGATGGCGAAGCGCTCATGGCTTGGCGCGACTTCCTGAGCGACGGCAACACGACACCTACGCCGTCAAGGCCAAGCGATTCACGCAGGGCTCGTGGCAGGCCGTCCGACCAACTCGTCGAGACCGTGGCGGCAGCGGAATCGGCATCCAACCGAAAGTTGCGCTCAACGGTGCAGGCCAGTCCGTCATCGTCTGGAAGGTTCGCAACGAAGCGCTGCGCGCGGCTGTCGGCCCGTCGGGTCAACCCTGGACCGTCACGACGATCAAACCGAACGACGGCCACAACGTGACCAACAGTTCGCTGCAAGCGGGGATCGACGCACTGGGCAACGCCCTGGTCGCGTGGACACAGCCACTGAACCGCTTCAACCCAGATCTGTACGTCAACGCGTACACACCGGCGGGCGGGTGGGCCGGGCCCGTCCTTCAAGAAAGCCTAACCGGCATCGACGATGCAGCGGGTTGGCCCGCATTGTCGATGAACGAACGAGGTCAGGCGCTGCTGGCCTGGCATCGCCGCCTGGGCTCGCCAGCCCTGACCAGCGAATCGTGTCCCGCTTTCTACAACTCGGGACGATGAGCAGCGATAACTTTTATCTTTCTAGGAACAGCGATGAGGATTCAAGTTCTCCTGGTCGGCCTAGCATGGCCACCACGTTGATCGATGGGTTGCGCAAACATGGTTGCGGCCCCTCCCGCCAAAATCTACTCACCATCCGAGAGGATGCTGCTGCAGGGGCCTGGGCGGGATCTTGGGGCGACCGGAGAGGCTCTCTATTGCGCGCGCACTGAACGCGCATCCTATGCAGCTGACCTGAAGCGATCAGCGCTGACCAACATCGCCAAAGTGTGCGGCGGCGAAAGCAACTACGCCGTGCTGGGCGAAGGTCAGGGCCGACGCGGTCGAAACGTTCGGGGCGTGGGGAACAGTCGCCACACGATGCGGTGTTGGCGACGGCCGCGCCATCTACTTCCGATGCCAAGGCACCGCCGCGCAACCCGCGTCTCAACCCAAGTCGAAGTGAGGTGAAGATCATGATCATCCGTCCCAACAGGGCCACGCACTGCATGGCGATGGGTGCTGCTAACCGCGCTCGCGATAGGTGCTGCCGCATGCACCCACCAAGGCAAAAAGCTGTGGGCCGTGGACGCGTCGGACGTTGACCGAGGCGACGCGAAGGGGGTCTCGTTCAAAGTCAAGGGCGACGGCGGCTACGACCGCGTATGGGCCGCCGCCATGGCAGCGATGAGCAAAGACATGACCGTGCTTGAAAGCCACAAACCATCAGGCGCGATCAAGTCGCGTCAGGGTGCGGGCAAAGTGGTTGGTTTTTGGATCACGCCAACGCTGCCCCAAGCGCCCGAGTACCGAATAGAAACCAACCTGCGCAAGGCCATCGGATTCAACACGCTTGAAGACGGGGGCTGGGACCGGGCTGTTGTTGACAATTTCCTTGCGGCGCTCAGCGGGAAGTCGGGGGGTGCCCGCTGATTGTCATAGTCAGGGCCTCGCTCGATCCGTCCCCTTGACGGCTTCAACACGCCACACGGCGGCCAACCCATCGCGCACAAAAATGGGAAACCCCAACAAGGGGTAGCGAGCTTCAATCGTGCGTTGAAGTTTGAGTTTTGTGAACCAACCCAGGTCCCCTTTGGGTTTTTCAGCAAGCACGGTCTGGCGCACAAAACGCAAGTAAGCCGCTTGTTGATCGAGCAGCTCCAAGCCACCGGGTTTGCCACGCCCTGGAAAAATGCGACGAACCCCCAAGGCCCGCACATCCTCGAGTCGCTGCAACCAAGCCTCGATCAGTCCCAACTCCAACCATGCATGGTTTTCGGGGTTGACCAAGTCGCCCACGAAGGCTACGTCCCCGGCCTGCACGACCACGTGCACAGCCGAGCACCCAGGCCCCATCACGTGCAACTTCAGCGGCACACCGCCCCAGGTCACCTCCCGCGATACGTTGCCGAACGATGAGGGTTTCGCTGCTTCACTTGGGTAGTGGGGCATGTATTCGTCAGCGAACCATCCCCATCGAATGGTGTGAACCGCTGGTATCGCAGCAATCACTGCGTCCGACGTCAACACCTGCACCCCCAGCCCCTGCAACGCGGCAGTGCCATTGAACTTGTCTGGGTTGGGGTGCAGCACCAACGCATGCTTGACGGGTTTGCCTGCGACACGCTCTGCCTCTTGCTTAGCAAGCAGACCCTCGTGGGGCAAGAACTGCGTGTCGATCAACACCACGGTCTGCGGGCCCACAACCCAATACGTCGCAGTCGAAAAGGAACGTGCTGGTGACGTGTACGTGCCGATGGCGAGGTCTTGGGCCCGCACCAACGGCGCGAGGAGCGGCAACAAGAGGAGCGCGGCTCCAGCTTTCATGCGGAAATGAAACATGAGGAGTAATTCAAAAAAAAGACAAAGAGCGACCGGCAGCAGCGATCCTCATGGCACCGTCGTTAGCGCGCGAAGTAACCTGACCCACCCGCCAAAGTAGAGTTGACCCACCTGGGGTGACGATAGCGGCTTTGCAGGCCGCGTATGTTGAACCAGGAGCAGATCATGGAGATAAGAGTTCTTCACTTTTGCGGCGCCAGCTCCGCGCGCCTAGTAGCCCCACAGGCCAGCCGCGTTGATGCCTTTGGCTACCTGCCTTTTGATCGCCATGAGGCCGTCCTGCTGTTCCAAGTCATCGCCAAACGCGATTAGCGCGGCTCCGTCATCATCACCAGCAACTTGCCCTTCGCGCAGTGGGTAGCAGCCCTCGCCAATGACGCGACCTTCACCGCCGCACTCATAGACCGAATGATGCATCATGCGCACATCGTGCACGGCCACCTGAAGCTGGCCGCCAGCGTCTTGTCAGACCTGCGACCGCGCAGCCGAAGTGGCGCGCCGTCGAACCATCCCACTTCATGACGACTGGAGATCCCCATGTCTCAAGCAGCGAACATCGATGGCGTCCTGATCACATGGGGCGACCGCCTCTTCTATCCCGGCAACCGCGTCGTCAAGGTGAAGCCGCAGCCAAAGCTCAACGGCGGCTCGGCACGCCAACGGGCAGCCGCCATCCGCGAGCGCATCGAAGCCACCGTCGTTCGCCGTGCGCCCGAGGTGATGGTCAAGGTCACAGGCGGTGGGCGCGGCATGAAGGCCATCGCCGCCCACTTCCGCTACATCAGCAAGAACGGCCGGCTCGACATCGAGGACGAGTGCGGCGAGACCATGCGGGGCAAGGACACGCTGTACGAACTGGCCGACGACTAGCGCCGCGGCGGCACGTTGATCGACGACATCGCTGAACCCGGTCAGCGGCGCGAGGCGTTCAACATCATGCTGTCGATGCCGCGTGGCACTGACCCTCTGAGTGTGCAACGCGCAGCCCGCGAGTTCGCGCAGATCGAGCTGGCGGACCACAAGTACGTGATGGTGCTGCACGACCACCAGGCCAACCCGCACGTGCACATCAGCGTGCTGGCGGAGTCCAAGAACGGCAAGCGCCTGAACCCGCGCAAGGCCGACTTGTATCGCTGGCGCGAGACCTTCGCCGAGAAACTGCGCGACCGGGGTGTCGAGGCCGAGGCGACGCGCGGGCGCAACCGCAACTACGACCCGCTGTGGCGCATCAAGGCGCGCGAGGACGGGCGACTCCACACAAGCCGGTCGGGCACCAAGTCTGGCCCTCAGGCGCGCGCAACTCGGGCAGAGGCGGTCGAGGCCTGGATGCACGTGGGACGAGCGCTGGCAATGTCAGGCGAGCCAGCGGACCGCGACCTGGCGCGGTCGAT
Organism: uncultured beta proteobacterium; assembly: GCA_963738575.1. GTDB lineage: Bacteria > Pseudomonadota > Gammaproteobacteria > Burkholderiales > Burkholderiaceae_C > CAVTWY01. The sequence continues at coordinate 264,124 of CAVTWY010000004.1, read as the reverse complement.
CGCGTCCTTCGTCAGGGAGATGCCCTCGTCGCAAGTGCACGCATGGCCAGCGCGGGCGCCGGAGATCGAGCCTGCATCGAGGACCGGGGATATCGATACCCGCCGTTGAGCTCACCGCGTCACACTGGTGCGACTCAAGGCGGCGCGGTCCGATGCACCGCCTGCCGCTCCAGCGCAAAGAGGTGGTTCAACATCAAGAACTCGGTGAGCAAGCTGACATGGTCGTGGTCGAGCTCACGATGGGCGCGCGGATTTCGGTAGGCCATGAACGCGGCTGAAAACAGTTGTGCGCGTCCAGTTTGCTCCGCCTTGTCCTTCACGTCCCATTCCAACGTCGCATCCTCACCGGTGAAAGCGTTGGCAAACAGTCGAGCGCCATGCTCATCAAGGCCGGTCCGCGTGCGGATGCAATCCTCAAGCCGGCGGAAGCCTTAGGATGCTGTCGTCAGGCCGATCAGAGAACTGCAAGGCGAGATCGATGATCCGACGATCGATGATGGCCCATGGCATCACAGGGCGGAAATTGCCCCAGACGGGTAGCCGGTCCTCGGTGGGTCCAAGTACGTCGTAGATGTAGTCGTGCCATCGCCTGGGCCGCACGGGCGGGGCGCTCTGAATCGCCTCAAGGTCTTTGACCGTCAATGCGGAAGCCTCGACATGTTCCAGGACGATGTCGGATACCTCGCACTCTTCGATCTCAACGGACAGCGCATCGAGGAGCCGCAATACTTCCGCAAGTGTTCTCGGGCCCTCGCCGCCATAGCCCGAGCTGAAGCCGGACTTCACGACGATCAGCTCCTCGGGCTCCATTGTCAAAAGCAGTGCGTGCTGTCCCTTGCAAGTGAGGAGTCGGGCACGCTCGATGCGGTCTCCAAATTGCACCATGCGCTTCACAGCATCGTGGCAACTCGCTGAAATGCCGGCCAAGCCGACGTACTGGACGCTGGCGAGATCCTTGATGCGAACGGAGCTGACGTTGCGAAGCATGGAGCGATGATAAGGACGACCGGGCCAGGGCTGCGGCTTTCGCGCAACCGGCGCGCTGCACAACAGCCAACGTGGACAGACTGCCTGGATCGAGCTCCGCGGATTTGCTGGCCCAGCGACGCTCCGGCGGTTCTGACGCTCGTGCCACGCCTTTCGGGACAGCAGGGCCGCCGGGCGGTCCATGCCGCAGTTACACCGGTAAGATTGGAGTGTGTCGAGAGACACAAGTTATGCCTGCAGCTGCACATCTGCGTCTGCTTGTGGCACCGACGAGTGGCGGCGCGCTGCGCACCAGCAACAAGAAGGACAGGCACCCATGAAGGCAACTGCCGTATCGCTGCTCGCGCTGTTCGAAACAAAGATGCAGCTTGAGGTACCCCTGTTTCAGCGGCAGTACATCTGGCAGCGTGAGAAGCATTGGGAGCCACTCTGGGAAGACATCTCGCGAAAGTTCACTGACTACCTTGACGGCCGCAAGGACGCGCCTGTTCACTTTCTCGGCGCGATGGTCTTGGACCTGAAGCAAACGCCGGCTACACATGTCGGCAAGCGCCAGGTCATCGACGGCCAGCAGCGACTGACTACGTTCCAGGTGTTCCTCGCAGCCTTCCGTGACTTCTGCAACGAGCACAGCTGCGAGGACATGGCCAAGGAATGTGCAGGCTTCACCCTCAACAAGGGGCTGATGGCTGATCCAGATGTGGACAAGTTCAAGGTCTGGCCCACGCAGTTGGATCGGAGCCAATTCGCCGACGTGGTTGGCGCTGGATCTCGCGTCGAAGTGCTGAAGCGGCACCCCCTGCGTAGGCGACTCAACGCCCGAAACTTTGATCCGCGCCCACGAATGGTCGAGGCGTACTTCTTCTTCTATGAGCAGTTCGAGGCCTTCTTCATCGGCAGCAAGGCAGAGCCGCCTTTGGCCGCAGACGCGCCACTGGCGCAGCGTGTCGAAGAGTGCTTTCAGGCGCTCAAAAACGCGCTTCAGGTGGTCGAGATTGACCTGGAACACGGCGATGACGCGCAGGTCATCTTCGAGACGCTCAACGCGCGCGGCGAGCCGCTGCTTCCTGCTGACCTACTAAGAAACTTCATCTTCCTGCGTGCAGCGCGGCGAGGTGAACCGCAAGAGGCGCTGTACAAACAGTTTTGGGCGCGTTTCGACGATCCGTTCTGGCGCGTGGAGGTCAAGCAAGGTCGGTTGCTCCGTCCCCGCAGCGACCTGTTCCTGCAGCATTTTCTGGCGAGCCGCTTGACGGCTGACATTCCGATCAAGCACCTGTTCGTCGAGTACAAGTTCTGGATAGAGCGGGCGCAGCCCTTCACATCCGTCAAGGAAGAGTTGGCCTGCTTGGCGCGGCAAGGTGATGACTTCCGCCGCATCATCGCGCCGGTCAAAGATGACCCGCTCTACAGCTTGGTGACGTTCCTTGATGTCTACGACGTTCGCACCAGTTATCCGCTGCTGATGACGATGCTGGACTCGGGGATGAGCGAGCCCGACTGGGCTGATGTCTCCAGAATTCTGGAGTCCTATCTGCTGCGTCGGGCCGTCTGCGGTTTGACCACCAAGAACTACAACCGTGTATTCCTGGGGCTAACGCGCACACTCAGGCGCGACGGCGCGACGCCAGATAACCTGACCAAGCAACTACGCGAACAAACCGGCGATTCCACCGAATGGCCGTCGGACGAGCGGTTCGGCGAAGCTTGGCGCACCTCACACGCGTACCAAGTTCTCAACAATCCGAAGATCGTCCACATACTCAAGCGCCTGAGCGACACCTACCTGACAGGCAAGAGCGAAACCGTGTCCGTCGAGGGTGCATTGACCGTCGAGCACATATTGCCGCAGCAATGGCAGGACAAGTGGCTGCTGCCAGAGGGCACGAAGGGATTGACCACAGACGCGCTCTGGACCGCGTCAAAGGATGATCCGCGCGTGGATGCCTCGCGCAAGCGCATCCTCGCACTGCAAACCTATGGAAACCTCACGATCCTGACGCAGGCGCTGAACTCCTCCGTGTCCAACGGTCAATGGGTCTTGAAGAAGCCCGAGCTCCTCAAACACTCGCTGCTGCCCATCAACCAGCAGCTTCATGATGTTGCCGCTTGGGATGAGGCGGCGATAGCCCAGCGCTCTGAAGCCCTCCTGGCACGCGCACTGAAAGTTTGGCCGCGCGGCTAACGGGCAACTGCCGCAGTGTGTTCGAAACTGTACCCGTCGACTGTGACCAGCACACGCGAATCCCTTCCACGCCACCTATTTGGAGAACGCAGCAAGCTTCGACCATAGAGCCTGCTCTTCTTCGTCCAGGTTCGCTCGTTGCTCCGCAATGCGCTTCCGCTCCACTTCGATGTGCTTTGCAGTCTTGTCGATCGTCTTAAGAATCGACCGCGGAAAGACGAATCGACGGATGTCGTCCTCCGTGACCGTGGTCTGACCGCTGGCACCTGACTCGGCCCGCCGAAATTGCATCTGACCGAGCGGTGATGCAAGCAGGTAAACAAGCGCCAATGATCCCAAACCTTCCGGGCGCAGTACTACTACGTGACTGTCCGTCGCATGGTCGTCCTCCAGGTCGAACAGACACGGCTTCCCGATGCTGGCCCCGCCATCAACGGTCAGCAACACGTCCCCAGACTGCAGCCGGCGCCCATCTGTCAGTACGTCGTAATCATCACGAGCGATGTGCCGACAGTCACGCTCACGTATCGCCAAGTTCTGAATCGCCAAGGTGCTGATGACAGGCACCGAGTCATCTGTGGGCTGATCTAGGTAGTCGGGCTGGATACCTTTCACAAACGGAAGGGGAAGGTATTCGCCGAGTTGAAAGCAACCTGTGGCTTTGATCTTGTCGAGTACGCCGCGAACTTCGTGGTCAGCGTACTTTGCATCAAATCGAACCGCGTAGTTCGTCGCGACCAACGACAACGAAGACGTGAACGCTCTCAGAGCAACAGCACCCGGTTTCTGGCTCATGCTTCGCTCCAGCTCACAGACTTCCGCACCATGCTCAACACAGTGTCAGGGGACGACAAATTGACAACGACGTCACACTGCTCTTCCGCAAGGTGCAACCGGCTCGCCGGGATCAACGTCTGAGCGGCGAATGGCTCTGACGAACTACGTCGAGGCCTTGAGAGAGATAGGCGGTGAGATCACGCGCAGAGCGCTACCGTGGTTGTCGGTGGGAAGGCTACCATTTCCGGCGCTAGGGTTGTCGCAATGCGCCTTAGCAACAACAGCGTAATAGGTAGGAAGAATGTCCTGAAATTGACAGTCTCCTCAGCAGCTAGTTGTTCAGGCCTTCAGTTCTTTTCACCAACTTGCAGAAGCCCTCACCCAGACTGCGCAAGGTCGACCGCGTCCCGTAAATCGATTCGGGCCACCCTCCTTCAAACTCTGTCGTGAGGGTTGGACCAAGCATCGAGACATATGAAGGGCCTTGACCGTCCGCAGACGTAAAGGACGAAGCAAGCACGCCGAGCAACCTGCCTTCACCATCAAACACTGGTCCCCCACTCATCCCGCCCCAACTAGCGCACGAAACCTCGAAAACTGGCCAAGGTAGCATCACCCTATCGCGGCCATTTGGAAAAGACTGCGTCACTTGTCCACTGGACATTAAGACGTTCCCTTCAAACGTGTGGAGCCCTTTTTGACGCACGTATTCAGGCATCTCAGATCGAAAGCCGAACACCGTGACCCTCTCGCCTGGGTCCGGCACATCTACACGCAACACAGCCTGATAGAAACGTTTACTGCTTGGAATCGCTGATACCAGCGACATACCTAGGAGCACGAGGTCGCTATTTGGGACAAGGGTGACTTTGCCAACATTCCACAGCTGAGCTGTCTCGCCGATCAAGCCGAAGCAATTCATCGATTGCGATCCGGCCACAAGTGCCTCAAGGCGCGGAAGGAAAACATGCTTCGCGGCAATTGCAACACCAGGGGCGACGACGACTGCTGAACCATCGATCTGCCGCGACGACTTGCCAGAAAAGACCACGGCCAGCATCGTACCCTTTAGAAGACCCCAGTTCGACACCCACCCGCTTTTCACAGGTGAGTTGAATGCCAGTGGACACGATTCAAAGGAAACAACGTCGCCGTCTCTCAAACCCTTTGTGGGATCGACCACTACTTCCGCCCTCACGAACGACTCCACTTATGTGCTCCCGTCTCACCGTTTCTCGTTGGCCCAACACGCTGTAGAACGAGTCGACCGTATGCGCTGACTTGCAACCACTTAAACCAGCACTGCATCGCATTCTTTTACGTGCTTTACGCCCACAGCCTCATCTAGCGACTAAACATCAATATTCGCCGCCCGCAACGCATTACTCTCAATAAAATTCCGCCGAGGCTCCACCTCATCCCCCATCAACATCGTAAACACCCGGTCCGCCTCAATCGCGTCTTCAATCTGCACGCGCAGCAGGCGCCGCACGGTGGGGTCCATGGTGGTTTCCCAAAGCTGCGACGGGTTCATCTCACCCAGGCCCTTGTAGCGCTGGCGCCCCACCGCACTCTCAGCCTGCTGCATCAACCAACCCATCGCACCCCGAAAGTCGGCCACAGCACTGTCCTTCTGCCGCTCGCCTTCGCCGCGCATCACGGTGGCGTCTTTGCCCAGCAAGCCTTTGAAGGTGACGCCCGCCATGCGCAGGGCTTCGTAGTCGGCGCCGTGCACAAAGTCGGCGGTGATGACGCTGCTTTTGATGTTGCCGTGAAAGCGGCGGCTGATGCGCAGCAGGCGTTTGTCGGTGCGGGCGTCTACCTCTGCGGTGACGGTGGCGTCCACCAAGGCGCCGGCCAACGCACTGGCGCTGGCCTGGGCTGCTTCTTCGGTGTCCAGGTCGATGGTGAGGCCAGCGGCCAGGGCGCGCAGGGCGTCCACATCCATCCACACCGCCAAACGCTCGATCACGTTGTCCACCACCACGTACTGGCGCGCCAACGCCTCAAGGGCGGCGCCTTCGAGCACGGGCTTTGCCTTCACCGGGGTTCACGCGGGCGCCGTCAAGCGCAACCTTCATCAAGAAGGTGTCGAGCTCGCCGTCGTCTTTGAGGTACTGCTCTTGCTTGCCCAGCTTGACCTTGTACAGCGGGGGCTGCGCAATGTAGATGTGGCCACGCTCCACCAGCACCGGCATTTGCCTGAAGAAGAAGGTCAACAACAAGGTGCGGATGTGCGCGCCGTCCACGTCGGCGTCGGTCATGATGATGATGCGGTGGTAGCGCAGTTTGTCGATGTTGAAGTCTTGCACGCCGATGTTGGTGCCAAGGGACGCAATCAACGTCAAGATGGCGTCGCTGGTTAGCAGCCTTTCATACCGCGCCCGCTCGACGTTAAGGATTTTGCCGCGCAGGGGCAGAATGGCCTGAAACTTTCGGTCGCGGCCTTGTTTGGCACTGCCGCCGGCCGAGTCGCCCTCGACGATGTAGATCTCGCACAAGGCGGCGTCTTTTTCTTGGCAGTCGGCCAGCTTGCCGGGCAGGCCCAGGCCGTCGAGCTCACCTTTGCGGCGTGTCATCTCGCGCGCTTTGCGGGCGGCCTCGCGGGCGCGGGCGGCGTCCACGATCTTGCTGCACACCATCTTGGCGTCGATGGGGTTCTCAAGCAACCATTCGCTGAGCTTTTGGCTCACCATTTCTTCCACCGGGGCGCGCACCTCGCTCGACACCAGCTTGTCTTTGGTTTGGCTTGAGAACTTGGGCTCGGGCACCTTGACGCTGATGACGCAGGCCAAGCCCTCACGCAAGTCTTCACCGGCCACCTCAACCTTGGCCTTTTTGGCAAAGTCGTTGTCGTCGATGTACTTGTTGATGACGCGCGTCATGGCGGCGCGCAAGCCCGTCAAGTGGGTGCCGCCGTCGCGTTGCGGGATGTTGTTGGTGAAGCAAAGCACCGACTCGTTGTAGCCGTCGTTCCACTGCATGGCCACGTCCACGCTCACCAGGGTGTTGTTCTCGCTCATCTTCTCGGCCGTGGCCTGAAACACGTTGGGGTGCAACACCTTTTTGCCGTGGTTGATGAACTCCACAAAACCGCGCACACCCCCGTCAAAAGCAAAGTTATCTTCTTTGTTGTTGCGCTCATCCACCAGGCGAATCTTGACGCCGTTGTTCAAAAACGAGAGCTCGCGCAGCCGCTTGGCCAGCACGTCGTAGTGAAAGTCGATGTTCTTAAAAATCTCGTCGTCGGGCAAAAAGTGCACCTCGGTGCCGCGCTTGTCGGTTTCGCCCACCACCCTCATGGGGCTGACTTCAAAGCCGTCACGCATCTCAAGCAGGCGGTCTTGTGGGATGCCCTTTTTAAACTCAATGAAGTGCTTTTTGCCGTCGCGGCGCACCGTCAAGCGCAGGTTCTTGGACAGCGCGTTGACGCAAGACACGCCCACGCCGTGCAAACCACCCGACACCTTGTAGCTGTTTTGGTTGAACTTGCCCCCGGCATGCAACTCGGTCAAGGCAATCTCGGCCGCCGAGCGCTTGGGCTCGTGTTTGTCGTCCATCTTGACGCCGGTGGGGATGCCACGCCCGTTGTCGATGACAGACACCGAGTTGTCGCTGTGGATGGTGATGACGATGTCGTCGCAATGCCCGGCCAACGACTCGTCGATGGAGTTGTCCACCACCTCAAAAACCAAGTGATGCAAGCCCGTGCCGTCCGACGTGTCGCCGATGTACATGCCCGGGCGCTTGCGCACCGCCTCCAGCCCTTCCAGGATCTGGATGCTGCCTTCGCCGTAGCTGGCGTCGGTGGCCGCGGCGTCAGAGGGTTTAAGAACAGCGGTATCTGAATTTTCTGTCATGGGTCACGATCAAAGGTTCGGCTGGCATCAACAACAAAGGGCGGTCCAGCCCTAGATGCGCATCGGCATCACCACGTACTTGAAGCCGGGCAAGTCGGGCGCCGTCAACAACGCGCTCGAGCTGGTGTCTTGCAGCTCGATGCGAACCATCTCGACCGTCATGTTGGACAGCGCGTCGATGAGGTAGGTGACGTTGAAGCCAATCTCGATGGTGTCGCCTTCGTACTCCACTTCAAGGTCTTCTTTGGCTTCTTCTTGTTCGGTGTTGCTCGACGAGATCTTGAAGCTGCCGGGCTCCACATTGACGCGCACACCCTTGAATTTTTCGCTCGTCAAGATGGCGGCACGCTGCAGGCTCGACAACAAAGGCGCACGGCCCAGCATCACGTGAAACTTGTGGTTCTTCGGGATCACGCGGTTGTAATCGGGGAACTTGCCCTCCACCAGTTTGGTGACAAATTCCATCGACGAAAAACTGAACTTGGCCTGGTTGGCGGCAAACCGAATCTCGATCGGTGAGGCCTCGTCCTTCATCAAACGCTGCATTTCAAGCACCGTTTTGCGCGGCAAGATCACCTCTTGCTTGGGCATGTCGTGGTCGAGTGTGGCTTGGGCCAGCGCCAAACGATGCCCGTCAGTGGCCACCAGGGTGAGTGTTTTGCCCTCGGCCACAAACAAGATGCCGTTGAGGTAGTAGCGAATGTCGTGCACCGCCATGGCAAAGTGCACTTGGCTGAGCAGGTTCTTGAGCGTGTTTTGAGGCACCGAGAACATCGGGCCAAAGTCGGCCGATTCACTCACCAGCGGAAAGTCATTGGCAGGCAATGTTTGCAGCGTGAAGCGGCTCTTGCCCCCTTGCATGGTGAGCTTGCTGTCTTTGGCCGTGAGCGTGACCACTTGATCGGGCGGCAGGGTGCGCAAGATGTCGATCATCTTGCGGGCACCCACGGTGGTTGAAAACGAAGCGTCTTCACCACCCAGCTCGGCGTGGGTGCGGACTTGAATCTCGAGGTCGCTGGTGGTGAACTCGATGTCGCCCCCTTTTTTGCGCAACAGCACGTTGGCCAACACCGGCAGTGTTTGACGCCGCTCAACAATGCCCGAGACCGCTTGCAGCGCGCTAAGCAGCTTTTCTTGCGGTGCTTTCAAGACAATCATTGCTTCCTCTTTTCTTCTTTAAAAGGTAGTAGTCGTAGATAGGGGCGGGTGCTTTTTGTGGAGAACACCATTTTCGCTTGTTCTGGCAAGGATTTACGTCGCCTCAAACTGTGTGTTCAACGCACCCTTGAGCGCACGTGCCAACCATGAACAACTTTGATTTTGGCGCGGCGGCTGTGGATAGATGGCGGGTTGTTCGTGTTCTGTCCCCAGGGTTTGGGTCGGCGCTGGGTGGAGCGCGATGGTTCGTAGTCATCAGCCCTTCAAGGTTTGTTCGAGCACATGCAGTTGCTGATTGAGCTCGGTGTTCTTTTGGCGCTCGCCACCAATCTTGCGCACCGCATGCAGCACCGTGGTGTGGTCGCGCCCCCCAAACAGCTCACCGATCTCGGGCAAGCTCTTTTGGGTCATCTCTTTGGCCAAGTACATGGCAATTTGGCGCGGCCTGGCAATGGAGGCAGGGCGCTTCTTGCTGTACATGTCGGCAATTTTGATCTTGTAGAAGTCGGCCACTGTCTTTTGGATGTTTTCCACCCCGACTTGGCGGTTTTGAATCGACAGCAAATCTTTAAGTGCCTCGCGCGCCAAGCCAATGTTGATCTCTTTTTGTGAAAAGCGGGCGTAGGCAAGCACCTTGCGCAGCGCGCCTTCAAGCTCACGCACGTTGGCACGAACGTTCTTGGCAATAAAAAACGCCACGTCCTCTGGCAGCTCGGTTGCCTCGGAGACGGCCTTGCGAATCAGGATGGCCACGCGCATCTCAAGCTCGGGCGGCTCGATGGCCACCGTCAAGCCGGCGTCAAACCTTGACGTCAAGCGCTCATCGATGTCAACCAACCCCTTGGGGTAGGTGTCGCTGGTCATGATGATGTGGGCCTTTTTGGCCACCAAGGCCTCGAAGGCGTTGAAGAACTCTTCTTGGGTTCGGTCTTTGCCAGCAAAAAACTGAACGTCGTCGATCAACAGCAAATCAAGTGAGTGGTACTTGGCCTTGAGCTCGTCAAAAGTTTTGCGCTGGTAGTTTTTGACGACGTCGGAGATGAACTGCTCGGCATGCAGGTACAGCACGCGAGCGTCGGGCTTGTCTTGCAGCAAGGCATTGCCCACGGCGTGGATGAGGTGCGTTTTGCCCAAGCCCACACCGCCGTAGATGAAAAGTGGGTTGTACATGACACCGGGCGCACCCGCCACGTGCAGCGCTGCTGTTCGCGCCATCTGGTTGGCACGGCCCGGCACCAGCGTGTCAAACGTCAAGCTGGTGTTGAGGCGATACGGGTTGAGGGCCGGGGTGTTGGCCCGGGCCGCGTTCAAGGCGGCGGCGCGGGATTCAGTGGCGTGTCCGTTGTTGGCGGCCGCGGAAGCTTGTGCTGTGCCCAAACCAAGTTGGCCGTCGGCCGCAGCGGCAACACCATTGGTGTGCGATGGGGACGAACGCACCACGGGCTGCACCGACAGCTCAAGACGAACCTGTTTGCCCGCCAAGTCAGACAGGACACTCTCAATCTTGGCGCTGTACTGCGAACGAATCCAGTCAAGCTTGAATCGGTTGGGCACGCGCAGCGAAGCCACCGCACCCGATTCGCCACGGTCGCTGATGTCGGCCATCGGCAGGGGGCGGATCCAGGTGTTGAATTGCTGCTCGGGGAGGTCGGCGGCAAGGCGGTCTAAGCCTTGCTGCCACAACGTCATTGCCATGGGGGCGGTCGCTTGCTTGAAGAGTCGGTGGGTGAGCGTGAGGAGGGGGTGATCCAGCGTGGCGCCGGTCTGTGGAGAAGTTTGCCCACGGGGCGGGATTCTAACCATCAACGGCTCAATGACATGGGGGTTATCCACAGTTTCAACGAGCGCGCTTGCATCCGCTGGTGCTGGCCCTCTAAAGCGGGTGCAACGAAGTGCTGGTGCGTCAGGCCAAGCCGTGGCGTTGGCAACGCGCCGCTGCGGCTGCGTGGTTTTATGCTCTAATTACGGGTTGCGCGACGGGTGCACAGTTTCGGGCCATGCTCACGACCATTGTCCAACTTAGGTTGGCGGGTCTCGGTTGATGAGAGAGCAAGCGAGACCCACGGCCCACTGTCAAGCCACCAACCAGCAGGAACCGCGATGAAGCGCACCTATCAACCTTCCAAAACTCGACGCGCCCGAACCCACGGCTTCTTGGTGCGCATGAAGACCCGCGGCGGCCGCGCTGTGATCAATGCGCGCCGTGCCAAAGGCCGCAAACGCCTGGCCGTTTGACGATCGGGCGTGTGGCCCCGCATCGCCGCAATCCGCCCGTTGGGTGCAACCCTTGTTGGTGACAAGCCTTCGCAGCCGCGAGGTGTTTGAGCGCGCGCTGCAAAAACCAGCGCTGGCGCGAAGCCACCACTTCGCCCTGCACCGCTGGACCGAACCCCTTGTCGCGGTCGACTTGTCAACAACTTCGGGACAACCTCGGAAGCCACCTGTGGATAACTTGATTGAAACGGCGGCTCTCGGCCTGGTGATCCCCAAGCGGCATGCCCAGCGCGCCGTCACCCGCAATGCGCTCAAGCGACAAGTTCGTTTGGTGGTGGCACGCCACGCGGCCAGCTTGCTGCCTGGCGCGTGGGTGGTGCGGCTCAAAGCGCCGTTTGACCGCAAGGTGTTCACGGCGGCCACGTCCAGCGCTTTGAAGCTGGCAGCACGCCAAGAGTTGGAGGGCTTGTTGTCCTCGGCACTGGCGCGTGCAGCCAAACCTTTGGCAACCGCATGAAAACGCACACAGCGACAACACCGGTTGCAGCACGGCCAAGCATGGCCCCAGGTTGGGCAGCCCAAGCCTTGGTGTTGGGTGTCAAAGGCTACCGTTTGCTGCTGAGCCCCTGGATCGGCAACGCCTGCCGTTTTGAGCCCAGCTGCTCGCGCTACGCCATCGAAGCCCTACAAACTCACGGCGCGGCCACAGGCAGCTACTTGGCGGCATGTCGCATCGCCCGCTGCAACCCGTTGTGCCAAGCCGGGCACGACCCCGTTCCCCAACATCCTTGGATGGGCGTCAAGCGCCAATCTGACCGAGCCCTCCAACTTTTTACACGCTTGTTGAATCGAGCCGACTCATGAACGACATCCGCCGCACGATTCTTTGGGTTGTTTTCACCATGTCCCTGTTCATGCTTTGGGACGCATGGAACAAGCACACCGGACAACCATCGTTGTTTGGTGGCATCGGCCCCACCGCAACGGCCCCCAAATCACCGCCAGCCAGCGCGCCCGTCGGCGCGGCGACCACGGCAGGGGTGCCAACCGCAGCTGCCCCCGCAGCGGTGCCGGGCGCGGTACCCGGCGCAGCAGCTGCAGCGCCCAACGTCGCAACGCCTGCAGCCGCCACCAGCGAAGTCATCACCGTCACCACCGACACGGTGCGGGCGCAGTTCGACACGCGCGGCGCACAGCTCATCAAACTTGAGCTGCTCAAGCACGTCGATCACAACACAACGACAGGCGGCACGGTGGTTTTGTTTGACCGCAGCGCCGACCGTGTCTACCTGGCGCAAACCGGCCTCATCACGTCGCAGGCTGCAGTGGCCATGCCCACCCACCTGTCGTTGATGAAACTGGTGGACGGGCCACGCGCGCTGGCCGACGGCCAGGACAAGCTGACCTTGCGCTTTGAAAGCGAAGAGCCAGCCGGTGGCGTGCAGCTGGTCAAAAGCTTCACGTTTGAGCGCGGCTCGTACACCGTGGCCGTGAAGCATGAGGTTCGCAACACCACGGCGGCACCCGTCACCCCGTCGCTGTACCTGCAGTTGGCCCGCGACGGCAATGCGCCCAAGGGCGAGTCGTCGATGTACTTCACCTTCACCGGCCCGGCCATGTACACCGACATCGGCAAGTTTCGCAAGCTGGAGTTCAAAGACATCGAGAAGGGTAAAGCCGAACACGAAAAAGCAGCCGACGACGGCTGGATCTCGATGGTTCAGCATTACTTCACGTCCGTGTGGCTGCTGCCACCAGGCCAAAAGCGCGAGTTCCGCACCGCCAAGGTTTCGACCAATTTGTACTCGATCGCGATGGTGACCGACCTGGGCGAGCTGGCGCCTGGCGCCAGCAAAACCCACGAGGCCTCGCTCTACGCCGGCCCGCAAGAAGAAAAGAAGCTGGCGTTGATGGCGCCCGGGCTGGAGTTGGTCAAAGACTACGGTTGGTTTCGGATCTTGGCCTCGCCGCTGTTTTGGGTGCTCGACAAGCTCAACAGCATCTTCGGCAACTGGGGCTGGGCGATCGTGGGTTTGGTGGTGTTGCTCAAGTTGGCGTTCTTCAGCCTCAACGCCAGCGCCTACCGATCGATGGCCAAGATGAAGGCCGTAGCACCGCGCGTGGCCGAAATGCGCGAACGCTACAAAGACAAGCCCCAGCAAATGCAGCAAGAAATGATGCGCATTTACAAAGAGGAAAAAGTCAATCCGCTGGGCGGCTGCTTGCCCATCGTGGCCCAGATGCCGTTTTTCATTGCGCTGTACTGGGTGCTGCTGTCGAGCGCCGAAATGCGCAACGCGCCATGGATTGGTTGGATCAAAGACTTGTCAGCGCCCGACACCTTGTTTGGCGTAATCCCCGGGCTCAACATGCCTGTGGGCCTGCTGCCGATCTTGATGACGGCGTCGTCACTGCTGCAAGTCAAGCTGGGCACCAAGCCCCCCGACCCCATGCAAGCACGCATGATGTGGATGATGCCGTTGGCGTTTGGGGTGATGTTCTTCTTCTTCCCCGCCGGCTTGGTACTCTACTGGTTGACAAACAACATCTTGTCAATTGCCCAGCAGTGGTACATCAACAAGAAGATGGGTGTGGCGCAAATCACCTGAAGTCGCCCGATGACGCACTGGCCTATGCGCTTGTTACCAACAAACATGACGCATGGCCTCGCGCGTTTGCGGGGGTTGGCTGGTACATGGGGGCTTGAACTGCCACCCGACCACGCGCAGCATCAGACCATGCGGGGTCGATCCGGGGGCACCACCAACGTTGTTGGCAGTGGTCTCGCTCAGGAGGCTGCGCGCCGTGGGCTTGCGCGCGGCGGCGCTCCCCCCGCGCCATATCAGCAGGGCTTGACAGCCAAAACAACAGAAGGATTGATCCATGGCACGGCCCTGTCTCTACATCGTTGCGGGGGCTCGGCCCAACTTCATGAAGATCGCGCCCATCGTGCGTGCGCTGCAGGCCGACGGCAGCCTTGATTGGCGTATCGTTCACACGGGTCAGCACTACGACCGTGAGATGAACGACGTGTTTTTCGAGGAGCTCGGCATCCCAGCCCCGGCCGTGCAGTTGGGCGTGGGTGGCGGCAGCCACGCCACACAAACCGCGCGAATCATGGTTGCGTTTGAAGACTACTGCGTCAGCAACCGGCCCGCGGCTGTGCTTGTGGTGGGTGACGTCAATTCGACGCTTGCCTGTTCGGTGGTCGCCAAAAAACTGTGCATTCCCGTGGCGCACGTCGAGGCGGGTCTTCGCAGCGGCGACATGACGATGCCCGAAGAGGTCAACCGGCGGGTCACCGACGCCATCTCCGATTGGTTCTTTGTCACCGAGCCCAGTGGCGCCGTGAACTTGCGCCGCGAGGGGCATCGCGACAACATTCACGAGGTTGGCCACGTGATGGTCGACAACCTGCTGCACCAAGTCGAACGATTGGCGAGCATGGACACCAGCACCCTGGCCACCCACGCGTACAAACTAAAAAACCCGCGCTATGGTGTGGTGACCATGCACCGCCCGTCCAACGTGGACGACCCGCAGACCCTTGCTCGGCTGGCTAAAGCCCTGATGACCATCGCCCGTGATCTACCCTTGGCGTTCCCTGTGCATCCCAGGACGCGGGCCAATCTTGCGCAGAACGGCATCGTGTTTGGGGACAACATCACTTTGATGGCGCCGCAACCTTACATGCCCTTTTTGCACCTTTGGAAGGACGCCACGGTTGTTTTGACGGACAGCGGCGGCCTGCAAGAAGAAACCACCGCCCTGGGCGTTCCCTGCGTCACCCTGCGCGAAAACACCGAGAGGCCCGTGACGGTCGACGAGGGCACGAACGAGCTGGCGGGCACCGACCCTGAGCGCGTGGTGGCACTCGCTATGGGCGCCATCCTCGGGCGCGGCAAGCAGGGGCGCCGACCGGCACTGTGGGACGGGCAATCGGCCACCAGAATTGTTGCCGTGCTTCGCGACGCCTTAACGTAACAGGGCCGCAGGTCACTTTGACGAGTCTGAGGGATTGTTTTGAAGCCACCGCCCCTGTATAAAAAGCAGTCGATTCCCGACACGGGGTTTCGTTGTAACCGCCGCGCCATCTGCGCGGTTTAGGCTCAAGCAGTGATTCGATTATTCAGCCATTACGTCAGCCCCCATCTGCTGTTGCAGATGGTGCGCGATTTCTTAACGCTCTGGGGCGTCTCGGTCGTGGCTGCGATGCTGCTTGGCCCCAATGGCACTGCCCTCGCTGCACCTGTGCTGCTGGGTTTTGCGCTCTCGGGTTTGATCGTTCTCGTCGCCTTTGTTGTCGGGCTCTACCTTCGCAGCCCTGCTGAGTCAACCCTGAGCGTGTGGTTACGAGCGGCGGTTTGTTGTGTGACTTGCATGGTGATGGTGGTGATCGCCATTTCTCTGGCAAGCACTGAAATGGTGCCATCCAAGTATTACGTCCTGACCCTGTTGGCGGCAACGGCTTTGGTCATCACCTACCGTGCCTACTCGGCGGCTTACTTGGCGCCGCGTGATCGCAGCGCCTATCGGGTTCTTGTGCTTGGGACGGGGCAATCGGCCCAGGCGGTGACCGAAGCGTTGTTGACGGCTGATCGTCACGCCAAAATTGTTGGCTACTATCCAAGCCCAATTGAATCCCAATGCCTCGTGCCCGAATCCGCCATACTGGATTCGCGGCTGACGTTGGTTGAAGCGGCGATCAAAGCCAAAGCCAACGAAATCGTGGTGGCAATCACCGAGCGGCGCGGGGGCTCCTTGTCCATGCCTGACCTGCTGGCCTGCCGCGCCACTGGCATCCAGGTGCGCGACATGTCAAGCTACTTTGAGCGCACGTTGGGGCAGATCAGGCTAGACCAACTGCA
Organism: uncultured beta proteobacterium; assembly: GCA_963738575.1. GTDB lineage: Bacteria > Pseudomonadota > Gammaproteobacteria > Burkholderiales > Burkholderiaceae_C > CAVTWY01. Next base: position 248,075 of record CAVTWY010000004.1, on the reverse strand, counting down.
TGCTGGTTGGTTGATTTTTGGCGATGGGTTCAACCAAGGGTGGGCTCGCTCGGCGCTCAAGCGCCTCTTTGACGTCTCCGTTTGTACGTTGTTGCTCTTGCTTGCGCTACCTGTCTTGGCGTTGGCGACGCTGCTAATCAAGCTCGATAGTCAAGGCCCCATTCTTTACAAGCAAAAAAGAGTTGGGCTCAACGGCAAAGACTTTGAGGTTTTGAAGCTTCGCAGCATGCAAAACAACGCCGAGATGCCTGGCAAACCGCAATGGGCTGTTAAGGCCGATGCGCGCGTTACGCGTGTCGGGCGTGTGATGCGGGTGACCCGAGTCGATGAGCTTCCGCAACTGGTAAACGTGCTGCGAGGTGAGATGAGTCTGGTGGGGCCGCGCCCCGAGCGCCCCGAGTTTGTCAACACGTTGGTGCGTGAGGTGCCCTTTTATGCTTTGCGGCATAGTGTGAAACCGGGGCTAACCGGCTGGGCTCAGGTTCGTTATCAATACGGTGGAAGCGTCGAGGACGCCAAAGAGAAACTCCAGTTTGACCTGTACTATGTCAAGAATCACACGCTCTTCTTGGACTTTCTGGTGCTGCTTAAAACGGTCAATGTGGTTTTGACAGGCAAAGGGGCTCGCTGAGCCCCGTGGCGCTCGTGGCCGTCGGCCACGCTTGCGTGGCCCTGGCCTACATGGCCATGGCCGTGGTGCTCTACTCGGGCGCCACGAGGCGACTTGGCGGGCTTTCTCGGGTTCAGCAGGCCTTCATGGCGGCCCTCGTCATCAGCGCTCTGTGGGGCGTTTTGGGTGTCTCGCTTACGGCGCTTCGCGCGCCTTGGGGGCAGCAGGCTTACGAGCTGCTCGACCTGGCCCGGTATGCCGCATGGTTTGTATTTGCGCTGCGCATCCTGGGGCCCGAAGTTGGTGTTGAACGCCAAAACACTTGGCGGCCCGTGGCGCTGGTTGCGCTGGCCGTTGTGGCCGTCAACGTGGCGTGGGTGGTGCTGGGGTTGGGCGCGATGGGCTGGGGACAAAACTATGCACCACTCTTGTCCTTGAGTCTGCCCGTCATGGGCCTGGTGCTGGTCGAACAAGTGTCGCGCTCGGTGGTTGAGGACGGGCGCTGGCACATCAAGCCACTGGTGGTCGGTCTGGGGCTTCCGTTTGCTTTCGATCTCTACCTTCACTCGCAGCCCTTGCTGTTTGGCACGATAGACCGGGACGCGCTCTCGGTTCGCGCGGCTGTGCACGCGCTGCCCGTCCCCATGCTCTACATCGCCGCCAAGCGGCATGCGGACTGGTCCAACCCCGTTCAGGTCTCCAGAAACGCCGTTTTCTTCACGATGTCGATCACGCTGGCTGGGCTGTACCTCCTGGGCATGGCGGCCGTTGGTTTTTACATGCGTCATGTTGATGACCAGTGGGGAAAAGCACTAGCCCTGTTGCTCATGGTCGCCGCACTTGGTGTGTTGGCATGGTTGGTGGCGTCACCGTCCTTGCGGGCCAAGGCGCGGGTCATCCTGGGCAAAAACCTCTTTCGCTACCGCTTTGACTACCGCCGCGAGTGGCTTCGCCTAACTGAAAGCTTGGCAGCAGGCAGCACGCCCCAGGCAATGGGTGTTGCGATTGTTCGTGGGCTTGCCACGATGCTGAACAGCCCTTCAGGAGAGCTTTGGACCGTGCACGGCGACACAGCCGCCACCCGACTGGCCAGCTGGCGCGTTGACGACGAAGGGGCTGGTGTGACGCTGGACCGGGCTTTCGTGGATCGATTGCGAACCCAAGCCTGGATCTTTGACCTTGACGAATGCCGCAGCCAACCCGGGCATCCCGATGCGGCCATCGTGCCAGCCGCATGGCTGTCCAACCAGCGTTGCTGGCTGATCGTGCCCCTGCGTGTTGGCGAAGAGCTGTTGGGGTTCGTTGTGCTTGGGCGCCCTCACGCAATGATCGACGTGAATTGGGAGACCCGCGATTTGCTGCACACAGCCGGGCAACAGGCAGCGGCGTTCATGGCCTTGAGCCATGCCACCGAATCGCTGGTGGAAGCGCGCAAGTTTGAAGCCTTCAATCGAATGTCAGCCTTCGTGGTGCACGACTTGAAAAACGTGATTGCCCAACAATCGCTGATGCTGCAAAACGCGCGTCGACTGAAAGACAACCCTGCGTTTCAAGCCGACATGCTGACCACCGTCGAAAACTCGGTGGAGCGCATGCAGCGCTTGTTAACGCAGTTGCGGGAGGGGGAAACCCCTGTGGGTGTGGCCCAAGGCGTGCCCCTTGAACCCCTGCTCAGAGGTATACAGACGCGCGTACAGGTGCGCGGACGATCCATCAACTTGATGGTCGAAACATCGGTCAGCACCCGTGGACACGGGGACCGCATTGAGCGTGTTTTGGGCCATTTGATTGACAATGCACTTGACGCAACAAGTGAGGCTGGCGACGTGAATGTGGTGGTCAAGCGCGAAGGGAGTCAGGCGGTGGTGGAGGTGCGTGACACCGGCCACGGCATGACTGAGGATTTTGTGAAGTCCCAGCTCTTCAAGCCCTTTCGCACCACCAAAGCAGCCGGCATGGGCATTGGTGCCTACGAGAGCATGCAATACATCCGTGAGCTGGGAGGAAGTCTGGAAGTGCAAAGCGCGATCGATCAAGGCACGGTTGTAAAGGTTTTGCTGCCACTGTTCCACCACGAACCGGGCACTGCGTTGAACGCCGCAGACCCCTCATGAGCCGCAGCAAAGGCGTTCAAGTGCTGATCGTCGAAGACGATTTGGCTTTGCAAAAGCAAATCAAGTGGTCGCTGGATCGGTTCGAGTCGGTGACGGCGCACGACCGCGAGTCGGCCTTGATGCAGTTTCGTCGCAATGCGGCGCCGGTGGTCACGATGGACCTTGGGTTGCCACCCGACGCCGATGCGGTGAGCGAGGGCATGCGCTTGTTGGAATCCCTGCTGGAGCTCGACCCCCGCGTCAAGGTCATCGTGCTGACGGGACAAAGCGACCGTGCCAATGCGTGCAAGGCAGTCGAGCTGGGCGCTTACGACTTCATGGTCAAGCCGCTCGACGCTGATGTGCTTGCCATGACCGTCGAGCGCGCGCTTCGGGTGCACGACTTGCAAAGCGAAGTGGCCAAGCTCCAGGCGCTGGTGCCCGATGGTGCCCTTGACGGCCTTGTCACGCGCGACACCCGCATGCTTGCGGTGAGTCGCATGATCGAAAAAGTCGGGGCCAGCAACGCCACCGTGGCACTGTTGGGCGAAAGTGGCACCGGCAAAGAAGTTTTGGCGGTGGGCTTGCACAAAGCATCACGGCGCAGTGGCCGATTTGTTGCCATCAACTGCTCGGCCATCCCCGAAAATTTGCTTGAAAGTGAGCTCTTTGGGTACGAGAAAGGCGCCTTTACGGGCGCCCATCGCACCACCATGGGCCGCATCGAGACCGCCAATGGCGGCACCCTGTTCTTGGACGAAATCGGTGACTTGCCATCACCCTTGCAGGCCAAGTTGCTGCGGTTTTTGCAAGAGCGCAAAATTGACCGGCTGGGAGGGCGGCAAGAAATCGCGGTGGATGTTCGGATTGTGTGCGCAACCCACCGAAACCTCAAAGACCTGATCACTGCGGGACGCTTTCGCGAAGACCTGTACTACCGAATAGCCGAGGTTTTGGTGGACATACCTCCCCTGCGTGAGCGAGAAGGCGACCCTGTGCTGCTGGCGCAGAAGTTTGTCCACGAGCATGCGGTAGAGCTGGGCAAAACGTTGCGGTTCAGTGCAAGCGCCTTGGCCGCGATCGAACAGCACAATTGGCCAGGCAATGTGCGAGAACTTCAAAATGTGGTCAAGCGTGCTTCCATCATGGCTGAAAATCACACCATCCAAAGCGCAGACCTTGGGTTGCCCGACGCGGTAGCGTCAGAGCAACCAGAACTTGATCTTCGCAAAGCGCGTGAGCAAGCCGAACGCTCGGTGGTGGTAACAGCGCTGGGGCGGTCGCAAGGCAATGTTGCCAAGGCTGCAGAGATGTTGGGTGTGACCAGACCAACACTCTACGACCTGATGTCAAAACTCAAACTCGATGGCGACCACTGATTCGCCACAAGCTCTTTGGAGATTCACCCATGCATGCGTTTACCAAGCATCCCCTTGCCCTGGCCACGATGGTGCTTGTTGCAACGCTCGGCATGTCCGCTTGCGGTGGCCCGACGAGTGAAAAACTGCTGGCTTCCTCAGCCGCTTTTTTGGAAAAGGGCGAACCCAAGGCCGCCATCATTGAGGCGAAGACTGCCTTGCAAAAAGGCGATTCGGCGCAAGGTCGCTTTTTACTTGGCAAGGGCCTGTTGCTGTCGGGCGATGCAGCCGGGGCCGAGGTTGAGTTGCGTCGAGCGCTAGCTCAGGGGCAACCCGAGGTGCAAGTCTCTCCTTTGCTTGCCGAGGCACTTATGGGGCTGGGGCGTGACAAAGAGGTGGTCGACAACTACGCCGGCAAGGTGCTTGGCGACGCGCGAGCGCAAGCTCAGCTCAAAGCGAGTTTGGCTGTGGCCTACGCGCGTCAAACTCGGCTGGATCTGAGTGCCAAAGCCATCGACGATGCGCTGGCGGCAGACCCCCAATATGTGCGCGCCATGTTGTTGCGGGCGCGCTTGCTTGCTTCTCGCGGCAATGCTGATCAGGCCTTGGCGCAGGTTGACGCCGCGCTGGTTGTTAAACCGAACGATCACGACGCCTTGCTGCTCAAGGGATCGGTATTGACGCGCGTAAAGAATGATCGCGCTGCGGCCACGGCAGCTTACGAGGCAGCACTTGCTGCCAAACCCTTTTCGTTGGCAGCGCACACCGAGCTCTTCATGCTGGCCATGGAGAGCCGAGACTTTGACGGCGCCGGCAAACGCCTTGCCGCGATGAAGCAAAACAAGGCGCTCACGTCAAATCCGCAGGTGCTGTACCTTGAGACACGCCTGGCGCTTGCGCGTGGTAACTTGACTGCTGCCAAAGACGTTGCATCGCAACTCTTGAAAGCAGCACCCGAGCACCCTTTGGTGCTCGAAATGGTGGGCCTGGTGGCATTTGAGGCCAAGGATTTGCCGCAAGCCCTTGCTCACTTGCAAAATGCTGTCAAGGGTATGCCGGAGCTGCCGCAAGCTCGCTTGGGTCTTGCGCGCACGCACCTGCGCATGTCTCAGCCAGCGAAGGCATTGGCGACACTTCAACCCGCACTTTCGGGCGCAAAGCCTGGTAGCCAAGCCTTGGCCTTGGCGGGCGAGGCGCACTTGCAACTAAGCGAGCTGGACAAGGCCGAAGCGCTTTTTAAGCGCGCCAGCCAGGCCAACCCTGCGGACCCGGCCGGCCGCACAGCCTTGGCATTGCTCAAATTTGGCCAGGGCGACGCACGAGCAGCGATCTTGGAGCTTAACGAAGTTGCCGAGGCTGACCCAGGCACAGTCGCCGACTTGGCACTTGTGACGGCGCTGCTGCGTACGAACCAATACCCAGCCGCACGCAAAGCGGTGGGGCGCTTGTCGCGCAAGATGCCAGACAAGCCCATCCCGCCCCATTTGCGAGGACTTGCGCAGCTGGGCATGAAGCAACCGGCCGAGGCGCGTGGGTCCTTCGAGCAGGCCCTTGAAGTCGATGCTGCTTACTACCCTGCTTTGGCGCAGTTGGCACGCCTTGACATTGACGAGGGTAAAGCCGACACCGCCCAACAACGCATTGACAAGTTTCTGCAGGTGCACCCCGGGCAGAGTGAGGCGACGCGGTTGCAAGCGCAATTGCGCCGCCGCGCTGGCGCCAGTGGGGCTGACATCGCAACGCTGCTGGCCAATGCAGTCAAGGTCAACCCGGCCGACACCATTTTGCGACTCAACCTGGTGCAGCAACATGAAGCCAACGGTCGCAAAGACCTTGCGCTTGCGGCGGCCCAGGACGCTGCGGCTGCTTTTCCCAACGACAGCCAGATTGTTGACGCGCTGGGGCGGGCACAGGTTAATGCGGGTGACCGAGCCCAGGGACTTGCCACCTTTGGCAAGCTGGTTTCGATGCGCGCTGACAACCCCCTTGGGCATTTGCGGATCGCCGAGGCACAACTAACGTCCAAGAACTACGACGCTGCGCGCACCAGCTTGGGCCGTGCAGTGGCCCTCGCACCCGAATCACCCGACATCCTTGCCCGTCGCGTCGCCGTCGAGTTGGCGGCAGGCAAGTCAAGCCAAGCACTTGAATTGGCGCGCGCGTTTCAAACGCGGCAACCCAAAATGAGTGCCGGGTTTGTCATCGAGGGTGATGTGCATGCAGCGGCAAGTCAGTGGGCGCCTGCGGTGGCTGCCTACCGTCAAGGCCAGCAACGCCAGCCGTCCGCAGAAGTGGCCCTCCGGCTGCATGCAGCACTTTCGCGCGCTGGCAAGGGTGCCGAAGCCGATACGGCTGCTCGAGCGTGGCTCAAAGAGCACCCCAAGGATACGCCCTACCTGTTTGGGCTGGGGCAGGCCGCGCTGGCACGCAAAGAATTCGAACGCGCTGAGGGCCACTTTCTGGCCGTGGTTGAGCAGCGGCCACGGGACGCAGCGGCACTCAACAATGCAGCCTGGGCAAGGCTGCAACGCGGGGGCCAAGGAGCCACCGCATGGGCGGAGAAGGCCAACACGATCGAACCCAACAACCCACGAATCATGGAGACTTTGGCACTGACCCTGGTGGCTCAAGGTCGCGCCGGTGATGCGTTGCCGTTGCTCAAACGCGCTGTGGTGATCGCACCCGGGCTGCACACCATCCGCCTGTCGTTGGCCAAAACTTACGTGCAACTTAACCAGAAGGGCGACGCCAAGCTAGAGCTCAATACGCTCAAGCAGCTTGGCGACGCATTTGGCAACCTTGCTGAAGTTGACAAGTTGCTTGCCGCCCTTTGACGCTCATGAGAGCAACACGGCCTCCGCGCACGGCGGGGCCGAAGCCTCGGCCCCCAACATGCGAACGACCATTTCAGCTTTGTTGCTGCATCCCAATTTCTTGTAGATGGTGGCAATGTGCGTTCGCGTCGTGTTGGGGCTGACCCCGATGTTGGTCGATATCTCGCGGTGATTGAGGCCGCGCACCAACAAGCTGGCAACTTCTTCCTCGCGACGTGTCAAGGTGTCTACGCCATTGATCGGGTGCACACTGATCAGTGTGCGGTGGTCAAGGGGTGTCCACTCAAAGGTGTGGTCGCCTGACTTCACGCGTCCGCGGGGTTGCTTGCGCATGGCCGCGCGCAAGTTGGCGGGCAGTTTGGGCCCGGTCCATCGACTCGAAACGCGGCGCAGCGTGGTGGTGAAGCCTTCGTCGGCTTCGTGCAGAACACCGTCGTGGTCGCAAATGGCGGCGGTGCACGAACTCTGAAGGCTCTTTCCCAGGGTTGCCCGCACGCTTGCGAAGACATTGCGCCGCCTGGCTGCAACCAGGTGCTCCATCAGCGCTTGCTTGGTCATTCGATCCTCTTCGGTAAACGGGTGGTTGTGGTTGGCGCGCCAGAGGCTCAAGAAGCTGATGAAACCAGGCATGGGCTCGGGCTTCGCTGTGCAAAGAATGTGTTCCATGCCAAAACGCTTGGCGTGCTGCACGTACATCTTGTGTCGCACGTAGACCTCGCGCGTGATCACGTCGTAGAGGTTGATGGTCTTGCCGCTGGCAGCAATGGCCGCTGGCGCGATGAAGTCATGGTGCTTCACATGCGCATAGTTCTGCATCATCTCTTCGGGTTGCCCTTCGATGTGCACGTCGTGGATGACCACTGGATTGGCAAGCCCATGGCCCCACATGGCGGAGTCGAAAGCAATGACCGAGCGCAAGCGCAACAAGGCCCATGCACAAAACTCGGGCGCCTTCAGGGTTTCACATTCCCTGTAGAGATCCAACAAAAACTGGCTGGTCTTGGTGTCGATCGTTGCCATTCGGTACCCCTGGTATTGAGCGCATGGCAGCAAGAATGAGGTGCCACCGTTCCATAAACGTCAAATGGATTTGACTTGCGCTCTCGGGGTAACCCTTGGGGGATTTTTTCTGGATCGACGCCAACTTCATCGCGCGACGGTTTTGACCTTGTGCGCTGGCTGAGTGTCGATATGTTTGACACCGAGAAATCGCCACCACGAACCTCGGGCCGAGAAATCGCAGGCGCAGAACTCATGCATTTGAATGAGTATTGACGCATTGTTTGCGTCTTTTATGTCAGAGGCCGCGCAGCGAGAAGACAACACGTGTCGAAGTTTTTTACAACGATTCGACGATCAAGGCTGAATTCGTGTTGGCGGACAGGTCGGCGGATGCGTCGGCACCGTGCCACATGCTGTCGAAAACAAAAAACCTCGTGCATTTGTACGAAGCCATGACCGGGCAAGAGGGGTTGGCACAAACGATGCTTTGTCCTTTTCCACACAGGCACGGGTTGCGTTTGGTGCGGGACCGCGTTCGATGCCTCAGGAGAATCTCATGGACAAAAAAGTTGTTTCGTTGGTTGGTTCAAATCAAAGCAGTGTGCGTCGGCAAGGGCGATCGAGCGCGAGGCGATACAAGCCAACGCGCAATGCACTTGCGGTGTCCATAGCATTGGCCCTGGGTGGTGTGGTTGACCCCGTCTTGGCGGCCAATTGCACGCTCATCGCCAACGGCAACTGGTCGAACAACACCAGTTGGAGTTGCGCAGCACGGCCCGGTGCGGCCGACACCGCGACGATCAATGTCAGTGGCATCGCCACCATCACCGTCGCCGAGGTGATCGGCACATTGACCAACGCCGGCATCATCAACATCAATGCGGGTTCGTTGACGCTCAACGGCGCCGCCAACAACGCGGGCGGGGTCATCAACGTGGCCAACAGCAGCCTGCTAACTCAGAACGGCATTGCGATCACTGGTGGCACGATCAACACGACCGGCAGCGGCAGGCTGGTGGCAACCAACAACGGCGCCAATTTCCTAGATGGTGTCACGCTCAATGGCAACCTTGACTTGGCCACTGCAACGGGCATCGAGCGCGTCGTCAACGGACTCACGCTGGGCGCAGGAAGCACCGTCAGCATCAACAACAACAGCATATTGGCGTTTCAAGGAAACGAATACTGTCTCGGGCAACGGCACGATCGTGCTGGGCAGCACAGGCGCGAACAACCGGATTGTTCTGGACGGCAATGGCACCACCACGTTTGGGGCCGGCACCACGGTGCGCGGCGAAAACGGCACCATCGGCAATCAATTGTTTGTGGGCGGCACGCAGACCTTGGTGAACAATGGCACCATCAGCGCTGATGTGTCGGGTGGCACCATCGCGATTGCGACCGCCCCAGTCACCAACAACGGCACGCTGAGCGCCCTCAACGGCGGCACGCTGGTGCTCAGCAGCAACGTCACGGGCGGCGCGCTTGGTCAGATCGTGTCGGGTGCGGGCAGCACCGTGCTGCAAAACGGTGTCACGATCAGTGGCATTGTCAACACCAGCGGCAGCGGGCGCTTCGCGGCATCCAACAGCGGCAACAACTTCCTGGATGGGGTCACGCTCAACGGCAACCTTGACTTGGCCACTGCAACGGGCCTCGAGCGCGTCACCGCTGGCGGCTTGGTGCTCAACGGCACCATCAACATCAACAATAACAGCGTGTTGGCCTTCAATGGCGACGGTGGGCTTTCGGGCAACGGCACCATCGTGCTGGGCAACACAGGCGCGTCCAACCGGATTGCTTTGGATGGCAACGGCACCACCACGTTTGGGGCCGGCACGACGGTGCGCGGCGAAAACGGCACCATCGGCAATCAATTGTTTGTGGGCGGCACGCAGACCTTGGTCAACAACGGCACCATCAGCGCTGACGTGTTGGGTGGCACCATCGCGATTGCGACCGCCCCAGTCACCAACAACGGCACGCTGAGCGCCCTCAATGGCGGCACGCTGGTGCTCAGCAGCAACGTCACCGGCGGCGCGCTGGGTCAGATCGTGTCGGGCGCGGGCAGCACCGTGCTGCAAAACGGTGTCACGATCAGTGGCATTGTCAACACCAGCGGCAGCGGGCGCTTTGCGGCATCCAACAGCGCCAATAATTTCCTGGATGGGGTCACGCTCAACGGCAACCTTGACTTGGCCACCGCAACGGGCATCGAGCGCGTCGTCAACGGGCTCACGCTGGGCACGGGAAGCACCATCAGCGTCAACAACAACAGCGTGCTCGCATTTCAAGGCACGAATACGGTCTCAGGCAACGGCACGATTGTGCTGGGCAACACAGGCGCGTCCAACCGGATTGCGCTGGATGGCAATGGCACCACCACGTTTGGTGCGGGCACGACGGTGCGCGGCGAAAACGGCACCATCGGCAATCAATTGTTTGTGGGCGGCACGCAGAGCTTGGTCAACAACGGCACCATCAGCGCTGATGTGTCGGGTGGCACCATCGCGATTGCGACCGCCCCAGTCACCAACAACGGCACGCTGAGCGCGCTCAACGGCGGCACGCTGGTGCTCAGCAGCAACGTCACCGGCGGCGCGCTTGGTCAGATCGTGTCGGGCGCGGGCAGCACCGTGCTGCAAAACGGTGTCACGATCAGTGGCATTGTCAACACCAGCGGCAGCGGGCGCTTTGCGGCATCCAACAGCGCCAATAACTTCCTGGATGGGGTCACGCTCAACGGCAACCTTGACTTGGCCACCGCAACGGGCATCGAGCGCGTCGTCAACGGGCTTACGCTGGGCGCGGGAAGCACCATCAGCGTCAACAACAACAGCGTGCTGGCGTTTCAAGGCATGAATACGGTCTCAGGCAACGGCACGATTGTGCTGGGCAACACAGGCGCGTCCAACCGGATTGCGCTGGATGGCAATGGCACCACCACGTTTGGAGCTGGCACGACGGTGCGCGGACGAAAACGGCACCATCGGCAATCAATTGTTTGTGGGCGGCACGCAGACCTTGGTGAACAATGGCACCATCAATTCCGATGGCAATGGCTTGATCACCATTGCTAGCTCGCCACTGGTCAACAACGGTCTGGCAAGGGCCCAAGCAGGCACATTGAACGTCAGCGTGCCGTTGTCGGGCACTGGCACGCTGCAAGTTGACGCCACGGGCACCATGAACTTGGCCGCCGGCCCCAAAACGCAGGGCCAGCTCGTGATGGGTGCTGCCGGCGCAGCGCTCAATTTGAACAGTGGCAACCTGACCATCACCAACGACTACACCAACGCGGCAGCCGGAACGGGCAACGCCTTCAACAACCGTGCGGGTGTCACCGGCACAGGCTTGATTGTTGCCGGCGCTAACGCTGCGCAGGCCATCACCGGCGCCACCGTCGCCAATGGCAACACCGCCAACGCCACGCTGACGATCAACAACGTGCGCGTCGGCGCCACCACCTACGACTACCAAGTGGCCAACACGGGTACCACAGGCCCCTCGCTGCGTGGTGCTATCCAGACCAATGTCAACGGCGCCAACCTGACCGACTCGCGCTTGAGCGGTGCAGGCGTCACGGCCAGCAACTACAACACCGGAGCGCCGGGCAGCAACACGGGCAACTTGGGTGTCACCTTCACCGCCGCCAGTGCCGGTGCGCTGGCGCCTTTGACGGGTCAGTCCGTCAACCTCACCAGCAACTTTGACAACATCGCTGACCAAAGACTCAACATCGTGGTTGGCGCGGGTGCGGCCGCCTACAACGCGGCCAACGGTAACGCGGCCACACCGGTCCAAGTGGCCAATCAGCGCGTAGGGGGTGGCAATGTTGCTGGTGTCAGCGTGACCAACACGGCAGCAGCCGGTGCCTTCAGCGAAGACTTGCGCACCACCGTGGGCGCCACGACAGGCGGCGTCACAGGTAGCGGCGCAATCAATGCCTTGCTGGCGGGGGCCAGCAACAACAGCGCCATCAGCGTCGGTGTCAACACGGCGCTAGCTGGCGCGCAGGCGGGAACGGTCACGCTCAACTACCAAACCACCGGCACCGTCAACGGTGTCAGCAATGGTCTGGGCTTGGCAGGCGCCAACGCACCTCAGGTGGTTAACGTCACGGGCAACGTTTATCAAGTCGCCAGTGGAGCTTTGCAAACGGGGCCCTTCAACTTCGGCACCATTCAAGTGGGGCAAACCGTTAGCCAGAACCTCGTCATTCGCAACACGGCCACGGGTGCCGGCGGCTTTGTCGAGGACCTCAACGCGTCGTTTGGTGCAGCTGGCAACGGCCAAATCTCTGGCAGCGGTGCGCTCAGCGGCGTTCTGGCGGGCAACAACAGCACCGGCGCCAACGGCGCGATGACGGTCACCGTCAATGGCACCACCGCTGGCGCGCTGAACAGCTCCATCGGCGTCAATTACTTTTCTGCGGGCGCCGTCAACGGTGTCAGCAACGGGCTGGGCCTCTTGGCCGTGGGCAGCGAAAACTACGGCGTCAACGGCAACATCACGGCGGTGGGCAACGTCATCAACCAGGCCAGCCCGCTGATCAACACCCCAACCGTCAACCTTGGCAACGTGCGTGTCGGGGCTGCCTCACCGAACGGTGCAGTGAGCATCACGAACGTGGTCACTGCGGCACCCCAGGCCGCATTGAACGCCAGCATCAGTGGTAGCGCGCCCATCACAGCCAGCGGCAGCTTCAACTTGCTCAACCCTGGCCAAACCAACAACACCAGCCTGCAGGTTGGCATGAACACCGCCAACGCCGGCGCGGTGAACGGTACCGCCACGGTGGCGTTGGTGTCAGACGCCAGCAACGTGGGCAACTGTGCACCCAACTGCCAGTTGACGCTCGCCTCACAAAACGTCACGGTGACGGGCGGCGTGTACCAAGTCGCGCAGGCGGGCGTCACCACCAACGTGACGGTGGCAGCCCAACGCATTGGCGGAAGCGCCACGCAGGGCGTGACAATCACCAACACCAATGTTGCACCCATCGGCTATCAAGAGGGGCTGAACGCGGTGGTCACCGCCAGCAGTGGCGCAGCCACCGGGGCTGGTTCCGTCACCAACTTGGCGCAAGGGGGCACCAACGGTGCAGGGGTTCAGGTGGGCGTGAATACCAGCACGGCTGGCGCGCAAGCGGGCACCGTGACGTTGGGCTTGGCATCCAACGGCGCCGGCACCAGCGGGCTGGCCACGCTCGGATTGGGCTCGCAAACCGTCAACGTCAGCTGGCAACGTCTACACACCAGCGGTCGCTCAGTTGAACACGTCGACCATCAGCTTTGGCATCGTGCACGTGGGCGATGTGGTGACAGCGCGCGATATCAGCGTGACCAACGCTGCAGGCCCGAGTGCACTCAACGACGTCTTGTTGGCTTCGATGACGGTGGCGGGGTCTGGCTTCAATGGCGGTGGCGGTGTGGGAGGTGGCGTGGGCGCGGGCGCGACCAACGCCAGTGCTTTCCAAGTTGGGTTGTCGACCAGCACAGCCGCTGTTCGCTCAGGCACCGCAACGCTTGACTTTGCGAGCCACAACGCCGAAATGGCCGACCTGGCGCTGGGTTCGGGCACCGTCAACCTGACGGGCACGGTGAACAACTATGCCGATGGTGCCTTCGGTCTCGGCGGGGGCGCGTTCATGTTCTCGGGCTCCGGAAACAACTTCGTTCTTGACTTTGGCAACATCACGCAAGGGGCGGGCGCGCAATCAGCGTCACTCAACGTGCTCAACGCCGTTTTCGGGCCATCGGATTTGCTGGAAGGTGCCTTTGCCTTTGACACCGGTGCGGTGCAAGACTTCGGCTTCTCAGGGTTTAACGCCTTCTCCAACCTCATTGGTGGTGGCACCCTTGGGGGGTATCAAGTGGCCTTCAGCAACACGGGCGCACTGGGCTCGTACTCAGACGACATCATCTTGACAGCCTTTGGATCCAATGCCAGCGGATACCGCGACGCTTTGGGTGACGTGATTCGCTTGACGGTGCGCGCCAACGTCGTGACCGGTGGTGGTGGGCAGGTGCCGGTGCCGCCAACCATCGTTCTTGTGGGTTTGGGTTTGGCGTTGATGGTGGGTGCTCAGCGGCGGCGCGCGCGCGGCGCCACGACCCATTGATCCACTGAAATGAAGGAGATGCAAATGCAACGCCCCGTGCTGATGACGTTGTCCGTGTTGTTGGCAGCCGCCACCGTTGTCAGTGTCACCGTGGCCTTGCAAAATCGCGGGCGCCAGCAAGCCATCGCCGAGCGGGCGCAGTTCATCCAGCAAAGTGTTCCCCTGGAGCGCCTCAATCAAGAAATGATTCGTGCGCTGGCTGAACTGTCGGCACGCAACCAAGACAAAGACGTGACGGCGCTGTTGGCAGCCAACGGCATCACCTTTAACGCCCAACCGACGGCCGTTGTGGGCGCACCCGTGTCGGCGCCTGCCACATCCGCGACGCCCAAAGGGAGCAAGTGACGTGTTGGCAAACCCTTCAGTTGAATCAACCCCCACCGTGGTCAGTGTGCGGGGAGAGCCCTATCAGGCCGTGAGCCCTACCTCAGCACCGCTGCAGCGCCCTCAAGCACTGGAGCCCACGGTGTTCCTAGCCCTTGCAATTGCCTTGGCCTCGATGCTCGGCTGGATGGCGTTTCAATCGTGGGTGTTGCTGGGTGAACGCAGTGCGCTGGTGCAAGCTGCGGCCAGTCAGCAGCAGCAAGTTGACGCCTCAAGCAAAGTACGCCAACAACTCGATGCCGTGGCCACCGGCATGCAACGGTTGGCCGCAAGTGGCAACGTCAATGCCAACATCGTCGTCGAGGAGTTGCGAAAGCGCGGTGTGACGATCAACCTCAACCCGCCAACGGCCGGGACCGAGAAGAAATAGGTCCATTCAGTAGGCGCCTTCTCGCGCCAGGGCGAAGCCCCTTACAAGGTTGCCCCGCCCGTTGGGGTTGGTGTTCCACGCAAGCGACGCGCGCCTTTGACGGCAAGATGCTTCAGCAGCAACCATGGCGGCATTCGCAGCCAATGGGCGCGCAGGTACAAGAGGGACAGCGCGGCGCGAGTCCCCCACGTGGCCTGTCCAGGGGCGGGTGGGGTTGCAAGCACCGCGCGCCACGCCCGATCCATCAAGCGTTCGCGCCAAGCATGCGTGGCGAAGCGTGAGGCCGCATGGTCGACGTCAATTGGCACCGGCGTTTGAAGAATGGCGTGGGCATGGCGCAGGCCAAGTCGCAGCGTGCCGCGCAGACCAAGCTCTTCGGCACGCGCCTGCAGCTGCGCCCAGAACGCCGAATCCTTGCTTGCCTCACGCACCAGCAGATCGATATCTGACAGGTCGCGAAGGCCGTGACTCAGGTCGTCGTTGCAAAACAGGTGGACCATGCTGTGCAGGATCATGTCGCAGCGCGCCAGCACATGAAGTTCATGGCCGCCCACCTGAACGCATGGCGCAGCCTGCAGGAGCAAGCGAGTGTCAGCTTGAATGCGTGCTGTGCGCGGGGCGATGGCGTGGTGCACGTCCAGCACCGTGTTGCGGTGAATGTTCTCCATCGGGGGAAGCTCATGCATCCATTCGCGGTAGTAGCGCTGGTCGTAAGCATCCAGGTGGGTGGTGGCCCAGCCCCGCGCCATCAGCGCTGCTTCCACCTCGGCCAAACGCGCCTCAGGCACCAAGATGTCCACATCGGCAAAAAGGCGACCCCGCGCCGCTGCGGTGTTCGACATGACATAAGCAGCGCCCTTCAGCAGCACAACTGGGGAGCGCAGTGGGGCCAACGCTTCCGCGATGTGCATCACCTCGCGCCGGACATCGTTGCCGTGCGCCGCCACCAAGAGCTCCTCCGCCAACAGGTGTGCTCGCGGCTGAGGTGGGACAAGCTCAGTGAGGCCCCGCTGGCGCAATTCGCACGCGATGCGCGCCAGCAAGTCGGCGCGCCTGGCGTCGCGCAGCAGCTCGTCCCAGTGCTGCAGCGACGCGTGCACAAGTGCTGAAGGGTCACGCAGTGCCGCAATCACGGGATCCTGATCGATACCCCTCATGGCGCAGGGCTTGGCACCGAGCTATCGCACAACGCTGTCAACGTTGCTACGGCGTCGGCCAAATCACCGTATTGCAGCTCGAACCCTTGGCAATCGTCAACCACCGACGCGAGCAACTCGAATCCACGCACGCCGTGAATGCTGTAGTTGAAGCTGTTTTCGGCCAAAAGCATCAAGATGCGCGCTTTGTCCATGGGTTGAAGTTGCGTCGCAGACCCGGCAACGTAGCGTGGCATCACCACCCGATCGCGCCTTGGCATGGTGGCACGAGGCATGGACAGCACTTGCTGGCGGTTTGACGTGGGCGACTGTACCCTTGATGGTGTCGTGAACGGCCGGGCTGAAGACGGCGTCACGGGCGAAATTTTTGATGACGTCGATCGACTCATTCTTCAAACTGATCGGGCGCACCAGCGGTACCAAACTGCGTGTTGCTGGATCGAACAGTGCCATCTCGTCCGACAACAAGCGCCAACCACCAAACGCAAGACCCGCGCACAACGTGCTTTTGCCAGACCCTGACGGCGCTGGGATGACCATCGCAGTGCCGCCGCGCTCAACCACTGCCGAGTGAACCATCAGGTATTGATGGCAGTGCGTTGAGATGCACCAGTTCATGCCCCACTCGAGCATCGGAAAGCCTTGCCCGCCCGGCAAAGCGTTGAAGGGGCTTGCATGGTCGATGGTGAACGTCACTTGGGGACGCAACCATCGCCTCAGGGTTCGGGGGCGCTCGACACCAACGTGGAAGTCGGCAAACGCATCGTGTGCTTCCAAGGTGTGCGCGGCGTAGTGGGTTGCAATGCCGTTGACCACGTCATCCACCTTGCTGCGAAGGTGGGTCACGAAAGGCCCGGTGCGAAGTTTGAGCCCTGCGCCACCCAGTTGGGCGCGCAGTGCGTCCTTTGCCAGGTCGCCGACTCGCATCATCACTGTTCGTGGGCCACAGCGATGCCCAAGTCGGCCAGCTCCAGCAAGGCCGGGTCGTCGGTTTCGGTCGAGGTGGTCTGCAAGCCAGAGCCGTTGGCCAGCGACTCGTAGGCAGCCAAAAGCTGACCCTCCAACAGGTGCGTGCCGCCGGTCGAAGAAACAAAGACCACCCTATCACCGCCCCATTGACGCGTGTGCAGCGATGGGGCAAGTGACCAAAGAAGAGTCACCACGTCAGGCAGGTGCTCGCGCTTCAAAGCGCTTGGATCGCTGTTGCAGCGATCAGCGAGGCATGGTCGACTGCAGCCACTCGACGATGCCACCGGTGCCTGCTGGCTCGGAAGCATCGGCATACCAGCGTATGCCGGCTGTGGGCTCGTAGTAACCTCTACGGGAGTAGGACTGCCAAACGTCTCGGATGACGGTTGCGCCCAGCACATGTGGCGGTGTCAGGCCTTTTGCGGCATTCAGCATGGCTGCAGCACAAAGCCGCGCCACCTCATCTTGCCCGCCCGAGCGGGTGGAAAGCACCTCAAGCAACGTGGCGCGTTGGTAGGCCGACGACTGACCAAAGCATTCGGTGAAGCGTGTCGCATGCGCTTGCACGCGGGTGCCATGGTGTGACGATACCGGCGTGTAACCCACAGGCCATTCGTCGTGATGTTGTTGCCGGGCCCAATAGTGAGGTCGGTGACCGCCGCAATGAGTCAGGTTTGAAGGCCGGCTGGCGTTGATCGAACCGTAGGCCGAAGCCGTTGTGCATCGACCACCCATCCCTTGCGCCATCACTGATTTGGCAGATACCGTCCAAACAACGGGACCGGCCAGCAACCCACCACGAAGCAGGCGACGACGCGTTGCGCCCACGGCGGGCGGGGGCGGCGGTGCCGACTCGGTCTCCGTTGCTCGTGATTCGTTGTCGCTGCTCATGGCCTTTTACTCCTGCCACGATGATAAGCCTCGTCAAGCAAAAAATCCCCATCAAATCAGGGGGTGGAACGCGAATGTCGGGTGGCGTCACGAGAAGAGTTACTTTAGGCACTCAACGCGACCCGTAGCATGGGCATTGAAGCGTTTGGCCCTCCATTCGCGGCCTTGCAGCAATGTCGCTGGGCGGGTAGCATCGTTTGTAACAGTTCTGGGCCCTGAGCGGCCTTCAAAAGTGGCAACAACGGCGGTAGCGACAGGGAGCAATATGAAATTCTTCACGAAGCGGCTTGTAACAGGGTGGAGCTTGATTGCCGCGTTGTTACTGAGTGCCTGTGCTGGGCCAGCCGGGAACTTACCACCAGCGCCAAAAACTGTCGCATCGTCTGATTATTCGTACCTCATTGGCCCCGGAGACACGCTGAATATCGTCGTCTCGCGCAACCCCGAACTTTCGCAGACCGTGCCCGTTCGCCCCGACGGCAAAATTTCGGCACCTTTGGTGGACGAGATGGTGGCGCAAGGCAAAACATCGGTGCAATTGGCTCGCGAGCTCGAAAAGCGTCTGGCCAGATACGTTCGAGATCCGGTGGTCTCGGTCATTGTTGCAAGTTTTGTGGGGCAGTCGAGCGAACAAGTTCGCGTGATTGGCGAGGCTGCGCGCCCACAATTTCTGTCGTTCCGCCAAAAGATGACGTTGCTTGACGTGATGATCGCTGTAGGCGGACTGACGCAGTTCGCAGCAGGTAACCGCGCAACGTTGGTGCGTCCCAGCGAGGGTAACAAGCAATATTCGGTTAGGTTGCAAGATTTGGTTAAGGGCGGTGACATCTCGGCCAACGTCGAAATGCGACCTGGCGACATTGTCATCATTCCGCAAGGGTTGTTCTGATGCAGTTGCACCGTTTCACCGTCGGAGAGCGCGCGCATGCGTGACATTCAGGACATCATTCGCACCGTGCTGGTGGACATGTGGCGCTACCGTTGGCATGGGCTGTTGATGGCCATGCTCGTGGCCGTGGTGGGTGCGGGTGTCGTTTACAAAATGCGCGACCAATACCGCGCCAGTGCACGCATCTTTGTTGACACCCAATCGGTGCTCAAGCCCTTGATGACGGGCCTTGCCGTGCAACCCGACGTCACCCAGCAAGTGGCGATGCTCGGGCGCACATTGATCAGTCGCCCTAACGTAGAGAAGTTGCTGCGAATGTCCGACCTCGACTTGGGCATCACCACCGACGCTGGGCGGCAGGCGGCGATTGAGGGACTGATGCGCGGGCTGAAGATTTCTTCAGCCGGGCGGGACAACCTCTACAACTTGTCGTTCACCGACTACGAGCCCGAGCGTGCCAAGCGGGCGGTTCAGTCGTTGGTCTCGATTTTCGTCGACTCGGGAATGCAGGCCAGCCGCAAGGACAACGATTCAGCCAAGGCATTCATCGACGATCAAATCAAGACGTATCAATCCAAGCTCGAAGCGGCTGAGTCAAAGCTCAAAGATTTTCGGCTGCGCAACTTAGACATTCAAATTGGCGACGGCCGCGACACCGCTTCGCGATTGACCACCCTGAACGGCGAACTTGAAAAGGCTTCGCTTGAGTTGCGCGAAGCCGAGCGCTCGCGGGACGCCGCTCGCGCTGCCCTGGCGGCAGAGACGACAGGGGCGGCCAGTCTCTCAACACAAAGTGTGCTGCAAGAATCAGCCTTGGCCGTGTCAACGCCAGAACTGGACGCGCGCTTGGACGCCCAGCGCCGAAACCTCGACGCACTTTTGCAGCGCTTCACCGACGAACACCCCGAAGTGCTCAGCGCTCGTCGCCTGATTGTGGACCTCGAAGGCGAGCGCAAGCGCCAGCTTGCAGAGTTGCGGCGCACCGCCATGCGTACCGCGCCAACATCGGTCGGTGCGCCCGAAAGTCTCGCGGCTCAAGAGCTGCGGCGCATGCTGGCAACCTCTGAGGTGCAAGCGGCCGCACTGCGTGCTCGCGTGGGTGAATACAGCTCGCGCGTGGCGCTGGCGCGCGCTTCGTTGAAGACAGCCCCCAAGCTTGAAGCCGAGGCATCGCAGCTGAACCGCGACTACGCCATTCACAAAAAGAATTACGAAGATTTGGTGTCCCGCCGGGAGACGGCAGCCATCACGGGTCAGCTCGAAGAAGTGGCCGGCGTTGCTGATTTTCGGTTGATCGACCCGCCCTATGTTGACCCGACACCCGTATGGCCCAATCGAAATGCATTGATGCTTTCGGTGCTCGGGGGCGCCTTGGCATCTGGCTTGGCCATTGCTTTCCTTGCCACCCGTTTGCGGCCCGTGTTCCACAACATAGGCGAGCTGCGCACCAAGCTTGCCTTGCCGGTGATTGGCGTCGTGTCTGCCGTCTTGACAGACGCCGACCGCATGGCTCAGCGCAAGGAGGTGATGCGATTCACCGGCGCTTGCGTCGGACTGGCGCTCTTGTACGGGGTTTCAGTCATGGCAATCCGACATTTTGTGAACCGCTAATATGAGTAGCCTTATCGAAGCCGCCGCCCGCCGCCTTGAACAGCTCAGGCTGGCTGGGGCTGTGATGCCCGAGACCGTACCGGCGATGCCTGGGCCGGTGCCCAGGCACGACGCCCGCCCAAGCTCGCTCCATAACAAACGAGACGTGGTGGCCCACGATGAAACCGCGTCGCAAGGTGCGCCGCGCCTTGAAGTGGATTTGCACTCGCTTACTGCGCGGGGGTTCATCACCCCCGCCGCCAAACGCTCGTTGGCGCACGACCAGTTTCGTGTTGTCAAGCGGCACTTGATCCGCAACGCGACGGGGCAAAGTGTGGTGCCCATCGAGCGCGGCAACTTGATCATGATCACCAGCGCTACCGCAGGTGAAGGCAAGTCGTTCTCGGCCATCAATTTGGCCATGAGCATCGCTTCGGAGCTTGACCATACCGTTTTGCTGGTGGACGCCGACGTGGCACGGCCCACCGTTTTGCGAACACTGGCACCCGAAACAGCCACAGCGTCGGCGAAGGGTTTGTTGGATCTGCTGGAAGGGCAATGCGAGCTGGCCGACGTGCTTTTGCACACCAATGTCGACAAACTCACCGTGCTGCCCAGCGGGGCGTACCGTCCGCATGCGACAGAATTATTGGCCAGCGAAGCCATGCGCCACCTGCTGGATCAAGTCGCAAACCGGTATCGAGATCGTGTGGTAATTTTTGACTCGCCGCCCTTGCTCATGACCACCGAGGCCCAGGTCCTTGCGACGCAGATGGGCCAAGTTGTGCTGGTGGTAAATGCCGGCAAAACGCCTCAACGCGCGGTTCAAAGCGCTCTGGCCACGATAGAAACCTGCCCGGTCAAAATGTTGTTGCTCAACAGGGCGCAACCCGCTGCCGGCGACAGCTTTTCGGGTTACGGCTACGGGTATGGCTACGGCTACGGCGAAGACACCAAGGGAGCAAACGCACCATGACTGCCACCCCAAACCGCCCATTTTTGGGTCGGCTGCCACTGCCGCTGGCATCGCTTTGTGCAGCGCTCGCCGTTTCATGGCCGATGTTCGCAAGCGCACAAGCGCCACCGGAGGCGCCAGCCGCGCCTGAGGGACGAGCTTGGAATTTAGAGCGCAGCCTCGGTGTCAATTTGACATTCAGTGATAACGCAAGGTTGTCCGATGCCGACAAGCAAAAGGACATCTTCGGTCAGGCTTCTGGCTCACTCAGGCTTTTGGGTCAGTTTGGTGCGGTGCGTGGTGCCGTTGACTATGCGTTGACTGGCATTGCCTTTGCAAAGCAGTCAGACCTGAACGATGTGACGCAATTTTTAAGGGCAGCGGGTACCGCAGAGATCGTGCCGCAGTTCTTCTTTGTCGACGCAGCGGCAAACATCGGGCAACAACCCATTTCGCTTCAAGACGTGCAGACGAGTGATCGAAGCCGCATCGGTGCCACCGGAACGCAAGTGCGCACGTTTTCTTTGTCGCCGCAGGTGCGCGGAACCTTGGGGGCCTCTGTCAACTACGACGGCCGCTTCACATGGGCCGACTCTCGCGCCAGCGGTGCCAGCATCTTCAACACCCAAGACACACGCGCAGCGGTGCGCGTCAACGGTGGCGGTTCGAGATTGGGGTGGTTCGTCGAAGGATCCCTTCAAAATACCGACGGCGCCGTGGGCATCGACAATGAGAGCCGACTCGTGGACATTGGTTTAACGACCGATTTAACGCAAGCGGTAAAGCTGGGCGTGTTTGTGGGCCGCGACTGGAACAACTTCACGGACGACAGTTTGCGGGCAAGCAACACGGGGGGCTTCCGTTTGACGTGGTTGCCCCAGGAGCCCACGGCCGTCACCGCCAACTACCGCCACCGAAAAATCGGCAACGAGCATCAGTTGGCCATCTCGCATCGCACGGCCACCATGGTGTGGGCTTTGTCCGATACCGGCAGCACGTCCACCGGCAGCAACAAGGGCGCAAGCTCGACAACCCTCTACGACATCTACTCGCAGCAGTTTTTGGGTCAAGAGGCTGACCCCGTGCGCAGAGACGCCCTGGTGCGCGACTTTTTGAACACGCAGGGGCTCAACCCGTCGACGCCTGTGGTCGGAGGTTTTCTTGGCGCGGGCGTGACGCGTGACCGCACCCTGGCGGCATCGGTGGCCTGGGTGGGGCCGCGCAGCACGGCGTCTTTGCGGTACGCCACGACGCGCTCCCGGTTGATTCGGACTCGCGCAGTGGCCATCAACGATGATTTTGATGCCGCCACCGTGATTCGCCAGCGTGGCCTCACCATCGACATGTCTCACCGACTCACACCGGTTTCGTCAGTCACCGTGGTGGGTGAGTACCGTCGAACGGCAGGTGACAACAACCCCTTCAGCGACTTCAAGGCAGTCACCGCTGCATGGACAGGCCTGATTGGCCCGAGGTCAGATCTCAGTGCTGGTGTGCGCTACGCGGTGTCCAGCAGCCCCACCACCCCTTACAAGGAATGGTCTGCCTTTGGCGGATACCGCGTGCGCTTCTAGGCACGTCCGCGAGCTTCGATGTACCAGCAATTTTTTGGGCTTCGCAGCAGGCCCTTTCAGCTCAATCCCGACCCCGCCTTTTATTTTGGCAGCAAGCAGCACGGCAAGGCCAAGGCGTACCTAGAGTACGGTTTGTCGCTGGGTCAGGGTTTTGTCATCATCACCGGCGACATTGGTGCGGGCAAGACCACCATTTTGCGCGGCTTGTTGGACGGGCTCGACCAGCGGCAGGTCACGGTGGGCCAATTGGTCACCACGCAACTCGAGGCTGACGACACCTTGCGCATGGTGGCTTCTGCGTTTGGCGTGAATGCCACGGCACAAACCAAGGCACAAACGTTGACGTCGCTCGAAGCCTTTTTAACCACCGAGGCCATGCACGGTCGGCGCTGCTTGCTGGTCGTGGACGAGGCTCAAAATCTGGCACCCCGCGCTGTTGAAGAGCTGCGCATGTTGTCCAACTTCCAACTCGGCACGCAAGCGTTGTTGCAAACGTTTTTGGTCGGGCAGCCCGAGTTTCGCAGCACCATGCAGCGAGCTGAGATGGAGCAGTTGCGCCAGCGGGTGGTGGCCTTCTGTCATTTGGGCCCGATGGACCTTGAAGACACACGAGCCTACATCACGCACCGGCTTCAATGCGCAGGCGCGGACACCATACCCGTCATTGCCCCGCTTGCCGTGAGTGCGATCCATGCAGCCACATTGGGTGTGCCCCGACGCATCAATACGCTTTGCGACCGATTGCTACTGCACGGTTACCTGCGCGAGCAAACGGCGTTTGAGGCCCATGACGTCGAAGTTGTGGCCAAGGAGCTGACCGACGAAGGAGGGGGGCTTGCAGGCGTTGATGTCGCTGGTACGGCTGCAGGCGGTTTTCAGCAAAACAGTACCTTGAGCACCTCAGATCAAACCCTCGACCGGATTGAGCAAAGCTTGCTGCGGCTAGAGCGCATTGGCCACGACGCTTTGGCGATGCAGCAGTCTTTGTTAAAAGCGTTGATGGAGTTGTCGAAGGTTCGAGAGACATGACGCCTGCACCTGCGGTGAATGCCATGACCATCGATGTTGAAGACTACTTCCAGGTCTCGGCCTTCGAGTCACGCATTGCCCGGTCGGAGTGGGATGCCAAGGAGTGCCGCGTCGAGCGCAACGTCGAGCGCATGCTGGCCATGCTCAGTGAAGCAAACGCACACGCCACATTCTTCACCCTCGGATGGTTGGCCGAACGCTACCCACACATGGTGCGAAGCATCGTGGCCCAGGGACACGAGCTTGCCAGCCACGGTTATGGCCATGAAAGGGTCACCAACCTCGATCCAGAGCAGTTTCGCGCTGACGTGGACCGGGCCAAGAAGATTCTTGAGGACGTTGGTGGTGTGGCCGTGCAGGGTTACCGCGCGCCAAGCTTCTCTGTCAACGCGTCCAACCTCTGGGCCTTTGACGTGCTGGCGCAAACCGGCCATCGCTACAGCTCCAGCCTGTACCCCATTCGCCACGACCACTACGGCATGCCCGACGCACCGCGTTTTGCACACCACCGTGACAGTGGCTTGTTGGAGATCCCGGCCACCACGCTGCGCTTTGGCGGCCAGAACTTTCCGTCCAGCGGCGGCGGGTACTTTCGCCTGCTGCCGTACGTCGCCTCACGCTGGATGATCCGCCGCGTCATGGCGAACGATCAGCAGCCGGCCGTGTTCTATTGCCATCCATGGGAGATCGACGTTGATCAGCCCCGCATCCCCGGCATCAATGCCCGCACGCGCTTTCGCCACTACGTCAACATCGGTCGCACCGAAAAGCGGCTCAAGCGGTTGATGGCCGACTTCAGATGGGGGCGCATGGACAGCCTCTTTCTGGGGCGCACAGCCCAGTGAGTGGCCGGCATGATTCAAGTTGATCGTCTTGCACACGGCGACGGCCAAGCCGCCGCTCGGTGGGACGCCTTTGTGCACGCCACAGCAGAGGCGACCTTCTTTCACCTCAGCGCATGGCAGGGGCTTTTTGAATCGGCACTGAGGCACGACACCCACTACCTCTACGCGACAAGCGGCCAAGACGTGGTGGGCATCCTGCCGTTGGTCGAGGTAAAAACGGTCTTCTTTGGCCACACCCTGGCAAGCCTTCCCTACCTGGCGTACGGCGGCGTGGTTGCCGAAGACCCGTTGGTGGCCAAGGCGCTTGAAGACGCTGCCGACGCGCTGGCCCGTCGCTTGGGCGTCGCCCATCTTGAGATGCGACAACGGGTGCGCCAGCACGACGATTGGCCGCGCCTGGACAACTACGTGACCTTTCGCAAGGCGATCGAGGCGACCGACGAAGCCAACTTGCTGGCCATCCCTCGCAAGCAAAGGGCGATGGTTCGCAAGGGCATCAAACAAGGGCTCGTGGCGCGGTTTGACACCAACGTCGAGCAGTTCTTTGCGCTCTACGCCCATGGCATGCACCGGCATGGCACGCCAGCGTTGCCGCGTCGCTTCTTTGAAGCTGTGCACCGTGCCTTTGGCGATGCCTGCAGCGTGTTGGTGATTGAGTCGGCGCAAGGCAAGGCCTTGTCGGCCGTGTTTAGCTTTTACTTCCGTGACGAGGTCATCCCCTACTACGCGGGCGACGACGAAGAGGCCCGAGACTTGGCGGCCAACGACTTCAAGTATTGGGCCCTCATGCAAGACGCCTGCGCCCGCGGCTTGAAGGTTTTTGATTACGGACGCAGCAAAGTCGACACCGGCTCTTACGCTTTCAAGAAGAACTGGGGCTTTGAGCCGACGCCATTGAACTATGAGTTTCGCCTTTACAAGCGTGACACGGTTCCGCAAAACAACCCATCCAATCGCAAGTACCGCTACATGATTGAAGCGTGGCGTCGGATGCCACGGCCCGTCGTCAATTGGCTTGGGCCCCACGTTGTTCGCGGGCTTGGGTAACGGCAGCATGGCGCGCGTCTTGTTGCTGGTTCATCGCATGCCTTACCCGCCCAACAAGGGTGACAAGGTGCGCTCCTATCACCTGCTGCGGTTTTTAGCGTCGCGCCATGACGTGTTGCTGGGGACTTTTGTGGATGATCCTCACGACGAAGCCCATGTGTCTACCGTGGCGCAGTGGTGCCATGAAGTCAAGGCCGTTCGGCTGCACCCTTGGCGCGCCCGTCTCGCGAGTCTTGCAGGGTTGTTTCAAGGCGCGCCCTTGACGCTGGTCTATTACAAGAACAAGGCATTGCGCACTTGGGTCGATGACTTGGTGGCGCGGCGCCAGATCGATGCCGTGGTGGTCTTTTCGTCGTCGATGGCGCCGTACGCCGAAGGCATCGAGTTGCCCAGGGTGGTGGACTTCGTCGATGTCGACTCGGCCAAGTGGCGCGACTATGCCGCCGCAAGGCCCTGGCCGCTGTCGTGGTTGTACCGGCGCGAGGCCGAACACTTGCTTGCGTACGAGCGAAAGGTTGCGGCGAAGAACAAGCACTGCTTTTTTGTCACCCCCAAAGAGGTAGAGCTGTTCGCGCAGTCGGCGCCCGAATGCGCGGCCAACCTTCAGGCAGTAGGCAATGGCGTTGACGCCCGCTTCTTTTCGATCGACCCGAGTCGCACATCACCCTTTGCGGCTGACGAAACACCCATTGTCTTCACGGGTGCCATGGACTATTGGCCCAACGAAGACGCTGTGGTGTGGTTTGCGCAAGAGGTCTTGCCCTTGTTGCGTTTGCGCTGGCCAGCGGCGCGGCTGACGGTTGTGGGTCGCAGTCCCTCTCCTGCCGTCTTGGCGCTTGCCAGTGACGCCGTTCGCGTGACGGGGACTGTCGACGATGTGCGTGCTTGGCTGCAACATGCTGCGGTGGTGGTGGCGCCCTTGCGCCTGGCGAGGGGCGTGCAAAACAAAGTACTTGAGGCCATGGCCATGGGCCGCCCAGTGGTGGCGGCAAGTGCTTGCGTCGAAGCCATCGACGCGACAGCCGGACAGCATTTGGCAGCAGCAACGAGCGCGTCAGACTACGTGCGCGAAATCACTCAGTTACTAGAGCAGGCACCGCGTGCGCAGACCATGGGGCAAGCCGGGCGCGAGTGCGTCGAGCGCCGGTACGCGTGGGACGCGCGCTTGCAACCGTTTGCCACATGCCTGGAAGCAGCATGACCGTGGTGGCTCGAGCACCCTCTTGGGCACCACTGATGCCGGCGGTGCTGGTCATCGCTGCGGCGTTGTGGCTGCTGCGCGATACCGGCCAAGCGATGGTGTCGGTTTGGTCGCGGTCGGACACCTTCATGCATGGCTTCTTGGTGCCGCCGATAGCAATGTGGTTGGTGTGGCAGCGCCGCGAGTTGTTGGCGCGATTGCCATGGCGCCCAGTGCCATGGATGCTGTTGCCGATGGCGTTGGTGTGCCTTGCGTGGCTGATTGGGCAGTTGGCAACCGTGGGCGCTGTGTCGCAGTTTGCTTTGGTGGCCATCATCGTGCTGTTGGTGCCAACACTGTTTGGGTGGGCGGTGGCCAAGGCGTTGATGTTTCCGCTCGCATTCTTGTTTTTCGCCGTGCCATTTGGTGAATTTGCAGTGCCCAGGCTCATGGTGTGGACGGCAGACTTCACGGTTTTTGCACTGCGCATGGCTGGCATTCCCGTTTACCGCGAAGGTCTCGAGTTTGTGATTCCGTCAGGCAGCTGGTCGGTGGTGGAGGCCTGCAGCGGTGTGCGCTACCTCATTGCCTCTTTCATGGTCGGAACGTTGTATGCGTACTTGTCCTACCGATCCATGCGCAAACGGCTTGTCTTCATCGCCGCGTCGCTGTTGGTGCCCGTGCTTGCCAACTGGGTGCGTGCCTTCCTCATCGTTTTGATCGGGCACATGTCGGGCAACAAGTTGGCGGGCGGCGTGGATCACCTCATTTACGGATGGGTGTTTTTTGGGCTCGTGATTGGTGCGATGTTTCTGATCGGCGCGCGCTGGGCCGATACGCACCTGAGCGACGGGGATGACGATCGTCGGTTGGATGCAAATCCCGCAACTGGCAGCGTGCAGCGGCTTGCGTCGATGGCCTTGCCGTGGACGGTGGCTTTGGGTGCTACGGGCCTGCTGTTGGCTTCGCAAGTATGGGCCTCGCACCTTGACCGTGCGCGCATCGGCACGAGCGTGCGCGTGGCGCTGCCAACAGCGGCTGATGGCTGGAATCAGGGCGCTGAAACGCCCATGCCGTGGGCACCCGGTTACCGGCAGGCATCGGCAACGATGGAGGGCACCTACCGACAAAACGCAAGCGAAAAACCGATATGGCTTTGGGTGGGCTACTACCAGCAACCAGGTGGGCAGGGCAAGCTTGTCAGTTCGACCAACACGGTCGAGCCTTCCGATGGCAAGTCGTGGGCGGCGTATGACGCAGGCGTGCGCGCAGGCCAGGGAGGCCTGCCTGCGTTTCGCACCGAGACCCTGCGGCGCGGGGGCGCGCTTGACGCAGGGTCAGCAGGCCGCGTTCGCGTGTGGACCGCCTATTGGTTGGCGGGCCGATGGATGGTGAGTGATGCCCAAGCCAAGGGGCAACAGGTGATCCAGCGCTTGACACAGGGCCACGGTGACGGGGCCGTGATCATGCTGGCAACGCCGTTGGACGCACAAGCCGACGCGGTCATCGAATCATTCTTGCGGACACACGCCAAGGCCATCGATGGGTCCTTGGCGGCAGCAACGTCAAAGCCATGAGCGCCAAGACCTTCGACCCTCGACCGTTGGTGGTGCACGTTGTGTATCGCTTTGATGTGGGCGGTTTGGAGAACGGGGTGGTCAATTTGATCAACCACATGCCTTCCACTCGCTTTCGGCATGCCATCGTGTCCTTGACGGATGCATCGGAGGCATTTTCGTCTCGCCTTCATCGGCGCGCCGACGTGGCTATCGAAGCCTTGCACAAGCCACCGGGCCACGGCTCCAAAGTCTACGGTGCGCTTCACAAGCTGTTGCGCCAATGGCAACCCTCAGTGGTTCACACGCGCAACCTCGCGGCACTCGAGATGGCGCCCGTGGCGTGGGCCGCCGGCGTGCCGGCCCGCGTGCATGGTGAGCACGGACGTGACTCGAGCGACCCTGACGGCACGGTCGCTCGCTACCGTTGGATTCGCCGCTTGTACCAACCTTTCGTCAACCACCAGATCGCGCTGTCTGGCGATTTGGCCGATTACCTTCGCCACGGCGTGGGGGTGCCAACGCGCAAGATCACCCAGATCCTCAACGGCGTTGACGCAATGCGGTTTGCGCCGCTCGCGCTTGGCAAGCGGCCGTGGCAGCAGCGCGCCGAGTCGGGGTGCCCTTTTAGTGAGTCCCGGCACTTTGTGGTGGGCACGGTGGGTCGGATGCAGACCGTGAAAAATCAACCCTTGCTGGCCAAGGCGTTTGTGCGGGCTCTGGTATCCCGACCCGATTTGCACAACCGACTTCGGTTGGCGTGCATCGGGGACGGCCCCTTGCGCGAGGTGGTTTTTAAGACATTGCAAGACGCTGGCGTCGAAGCGCTGGCTTGGTTGCCTGGAGAACTTCATGATGTGCCTGAGCAGATGCGATGCCTGGACGCGTTTGTGCTTCCCTCTCAAGCAGAGGGAATCTCCAACACCATCCTTGAGGCCATGGCCACAGGCTTGCCGGTGGTGGCCACGCGGGTTGGCGGCAACGCCGAATTGGTGGCCGATGGCGTGACGGGCCGCCTCGTGGCCAGCGATGATGTCGATGCATTGGCGTCTCACCTGGTGGCACTGGCCGATGACGACACCATGGTCCGGCGCCTGGGTGAAGCAGGCCGTGCAAGGGTCGAGGAGCGCTTCAGCCTGCAAGCGATGGTCGATGCCTACGTGCATGTCTACAACAAGGTGCTGCATCGGCAACCTGATGCCATGTTGCGGCGCGCCACTGGGAGCCCTTGAAATCATGTGTGGCATCACAGGCTTCTTCGACACCCGCGGGCAGCGCCAGGCCAACCGCGAGGTGCTGGCGCGCATGAACGACTCACAGCACCATCGCGGCCCCGACGAAGGCAGCCTTCACGTTGAGCCCGGCGTGGGGTTTGGCCACCGGCGTCTTTCGATCATCGACATTGCCACCGGCCAACAGCCGTTGTTCAACGAGGATGGGTCGGTTGTCATCGTCTTCAATGGCGAGATCTACAACTTTCAGTCGCTGGTGCCCGAGCTGGAGGCGCTGGGGCATGTGTTTCGAACGCGCAGCGACACCGAGGTGATCGTGCATGCGTGGGAGGCCTGGGGCGAAAAGTGCGTTGAGCGACTGCGAGGCATGTTTTCCTTCGCGCTTTGGGACCGCAACCGCCAGACACTGTTCATGGCCCGCGATCGCCTGGGCGTCAAGCCGATGCACTACGCGGTGCTGCCAGACGGTTGGTTGCTGTTTGGCTCCGAACTCAAATCGCTCTTGGCCCACGGTGACTTGTCACGCACCATCGACCCATTGGCCGTGGAGGAGTACTTCGCCCTGGGGTATGTGGCCGAGCCGCGCACCATCTTTGCGCAAGCTGCCAAGTTGCCTCCGGGCCATTGGTTGACGTGGCGGCGGGGTGAACCCGCGCCGGTGGTGCGCGAATATTGGGACGTTGCCTTCACCGCCGACCGCACCATGAGCGACGAAGCAGCATGCGACGAGCTGCGCGAACGCCTGCGCGAGTCGGTGCGGCTGCGCATGATCGCTGAGGTGCCGCTGGGCGCGTTTTTGTCGGGTGGCGTTGACTCGAGCGCGGTGGTGGCCACCATGGCGGGTTTGTCTGACACGCCTGTCAACACCTGCGCCATCGGGTTTGACGTCAAGGCTTACAACGAGTCGGCCTTTGCCCAAATGGTGGCCGACCGTTACCAAACCAAGCACCGCATGGAAGTTGTCAAGAGTGACGACTTCGACCTGATCGACACCTTGGCGAGTCTGTACGACGAGCCCTACGCCGACAGCTCGGCCATACCCACTTACCGCGTCTGCCAACTTGCCCGCAAACACGTCACGGTTGCGTTGTCGGGCGACGGCGGGGACGAAAGCTTCGGTGGCTACCGGCGCTACCGCATGCATTTGATGGAAGATCGGATGCGATCAACCCTGCCGCTGGGCGTGCGACAACCGTTGTTTGGTTTTTTGGGTCGTGTCTACCCTAAGGCTGATTGGGCCCCTCGCGTGTTGCGCGCCAAAACCACGTTTGAGGGGATGGCGCGAACACCCGTCGAAGCTTACTTTCATGCGGTGTCGATCATGCGCGGGCCGATGCGCGCACGTTTGTTCAGCCCGACGTTCAAACGCTCGCTGGCCGACTACTCGGCGTTTGACGTGTTTCGTCGCCATGCGGCCAAGGGCCAGGCGCCGGATGCGCTGTCGACGATTCAGTACCTCGACTTGAAGACGTACTTGGTGGGCGACATCAACACCAAGGTGGACCGCGCCAGCATGGCACATTCCCTTGAGGTGCGCGAACCGCTGATGGATCATGAACTGGTTGAGTGGGTTGCAAGCCTGGCGCCGTCGCTCAAGATTCGGGGCCAGGAAAGCAAGGTGCTGCTCAAAAAAGCGATGGAGCCGCTGTTGCCCCACGAGGTGCTGTACCGACCCAAAATGGGATTCTCGGTGCCCTTGGCGCAGTGGTTTCGTGGGCCGTTGCGCCAGCGGGTTCGCGAAGCCGTCACCGGCGAGCGTTTGGCGTCAACGGGTTGGTTTGATGCAGCCTACCTGCGCGAGCTCGTGGATGACCATCAATCGGGTGTGCGTGACTACAGCGCGCCACTTTGGACGTTGTTGATGTTCGAAGCCTTCTTGCGCAACGTGGTGGACGGCGCCAACCCGCCTGAGGTTGTACCCGCCACCCGTGCCACGGGCGCCTTGGCGTGAAAGACAGCATGCGAATCTTGCACGTCCTGGACCACTCGATTCCGCTGCACAGCGGCTACACCTTTCGCACGCGCGCGATTTTGCGAGAGCAGCGCCGTTTGGGGTGGGAGACGTTTCACCTGACGAGCCCGAAGCAGACCGGTTGCACGGTGGACGAAGAGACGGTCGATGGCTTGCACTTTTATCGCACAGCGGCCAAGGGTTTGGACAACAAACCTGCAGGCCTGCGCGAATGGGCGCTCATGCGCCAACTCGAGCAGCGCCTAAATGACGTGGCCCGCACCGTGCGCCCGGACATCATCCACGCCCATTCACCCGTGCTCAATGCCATGCCAGCTTTGGCGGTGGGAGCGCGACTTAACATTCCCGTCGTCTACGAAGTGCGTGCGTTTTGGGAGGACGCCGCGGTGGACCACGGCACGACGAGTGAGGGCAGTCTGCGCTACCGGCTCACGCGGGGGTACGAGACGCGGGCACTCAAGCGTGTTGCCCACGTGTTCACCATCTGTGAAGGGCTGCGCCGCGACATCGTCGAGCGTGGTGTTTCAGTGGACAAGGTCACCGTGATTCCCAATGCGGTGGATATTGAGGCTTTTGAGCCTGGTGGCGTGCCTGACGCGAACCTCTGTGCGCACCTGGGCCTGGCAGACGCCGCCGTGGTGGGCTTCATCGGGTCTTTTTATGCGTACGAGGGCCTGGACCTGTTGATGGAAGCATTGCCTGCCGTGCTGCAGGCGCGGCCCGACGTTCGGGTGTTGCTGGTGGGAGGCGGGCCGCAAGAGGCTGCTTTGAAAGCCCAAGCCGCTGCGCTGGGTTTGCAAGACAAGGTGGTCTTCACCGGCCGTGTGCCCCATGTCGACGTGCAGCGCTACTACGACTTGATCGACATCCTCGCGTACCCGCGCCATCGCATGCGGTTGACCGACTTGGTGACACCACTGAAGCCGCTGGAAGCAATGGCTCAGGGGCGCCTGCTTGTCGCCAGCGATGTTGGTGGGCACCGGGAGCTGATTCGTGATGGCGTTACAGGGCGACTCTTTGCGGCTGGGCGCGCCGACGACCTTGCGCGCACCTTGCTCGACACCCTTGCCCAGAAAGACGCGTGGCCCCGGTGGCGAGCCGCAGGCAGGCGCTTTGTCGAAGTAGAGCGCACGTGGCAAGCGTCGGTGGCCCGGTATGCAGCCCCTTTTGCGCGCTTGAAGCAGGGGCAGCAGTGATGTCACAGCTCACAGATGCTCAAACCACAGCCGAGGGTGGTGCGAAGACGCCAACCAGACCAAGCCTTGTGGTGCTTAGCAGCTTGTTTCCCAGCAAAACACAACCGATGGCCGGCTTGTTCATCCGTGAGCGAATGTTCAGGGTGGGGCGTGATTTTCCGCTTTCGGTGGTGTCGCCGCAGCCTTGGTTTCCGGGGCAATCGATCTTGCGACGATGGAGGCCAGCCTTCAGGCCCGGCGCGCCGGCGCACGACACCCAGCGCACGCATGACGTTTGGTATCCGCGCTTCTTCAGCTTTCCCTCCGTCCTCAAGCGGTGGGACGGGCACTTGATGGCGGCTGGCGCGTACACGCGAATGAAAAAGCTTCGCGCGGCAGGGCGGCTCGATCTAATCGACGCGCACTTTGCCTACCCCGATGGCGCAGCGGCCGTGCAGCTCGCAAAACGCTTGGGGGTACCTTGCACCATCACCATGCGAGGGACCGAATCTCGTTTGGCCAAAGACAAAGTGCTGGGCCCCTTGATGGCACGCGCACTGTGCGGTGCCGACCGCGTTTTTGCGGTATCCAGCTCGCTGCAATCCGTGGCACTGTCACTGGGCGTGCCTGCGCACAAGGTGGAGGTGGTGGGCAATGGCGTTGACATCGAGACCTTTTTCCCCGAGCCAGCTGCCGCCTCGCGTGAGCGGTTTGGCGTGGCGCAAGACGCGCCCGTGCTGATCACGGTGGGGGGCTTGGTGGAACGAAAGGGCTTTCACCGTGTCATGAGATGCCTCCCCGAGCTGCGAAAGTCTCACCCAGGGCTTCAATACTTGGTGGTGGGTGGGCCTTCGCCGGAGGGCGACATGACCGAGACCTTGCATTTGCTGCGCCAACAGCTTGGGCTGCAAGACTGCGTGCACTTTCTCGGGGCCCTAAAGCCCAACGAGCTGCGGCATGCCTTGTCGGCAGCCAACGTGTTTGCACTGTCCACCCGCAACGAAGGCTGGGCGAATGTCTTGCTTGAAGCCATGGCATGTGGGCTGCCAGTGGTAACGACGGACGTGGGTGGCAACCGCGAGGTGGTGTGCTCGGGCGATGTCGGCACGGTGGTTCCCTTTGACGATGAGCGTGCCCTTTGTAGCGCCCTGGACGCGGCCATTCGCGCCCCGTGGGACCGTGCTGCCATCCGTCGGTACGCGCAGGCCAACACCTGGGACAAGCGGGTCTTGCAGTTGAAGGAAAACTTTCTGTCGCTGGCGCGAGTGGATCAATCGCTAGGTGAATCCAGCGAGGCCCGTTCATGAGGGCGCTCGGTAAAGCCCATGCTGTCTGCATCGGCTTGCGCACCGCCGCCAGCGTGTTTGGTTAAGACGCATGTACACCGAGCTGATTTCGGGTCTGATATTCCCACTGCAAGAACGACTGAAGTCGCACGACACCGTGCGGGTGCGTCGCGCGCTTGAGCAAAGCCAGTGGTGGGAGCCTTCACGCCTGGCGCAACATCAGGCCGACCGCCTTCGAACGCTTTTGATGGGCATTGGACGGGACGTGCCCTATTACCGCCAGCTCTTTGCCGAGCGCGGATTCGAGCCCTCAAAAGTCACCTCGACGAGCGACCTGTTAAAACTGCCGTTGCTCGACAAGCCCACCATTCGCGCCAACGTGGAGGCCATGAAGCGGCCCGGCGCCGTTGGGCTGGCCCGCTCCAACACCGGTGGCAGTTCGGGCGAGCCGCTGGTTTTCTACCTCGGCAAGCAACGCGTCAGCCACGACGTCGCGGCCAAGTGGCGTGCAACCCGGTGGTGGGGGGTGGACATCGGTGACCCAGAAATTGTTGTCTGGGGGTCACCCATCGAACTCGGTGCCCAAGACGGTATTCGGCATTGGCGAGACCGCTTGATGCGATCGCAGCTATTGCCTGCATTTGACATGGGTGAGCGTGCGCTGGACGTGCACCTGGACACCATTCGCAAGCGACGACCACGGATGCTGTTTGGTTATCCTTCGGCACTGAGCCACATCGCGCAGCATGCGCAGCGCCGTGGTGTCGACATGAAAGGCTTGGGGATTCGCGTGGCGTTTGTCACCAGTGAGCGACTCTATGACAATCAGCGGGCCATGATTGAAGACGTATTTGGGTGTCCTGTCGCCAACGGGTACGGAGGGCGTGATGCAGGCTTTCTGGCGCATGAGTGCCCCAGCGGCGGCATGCACATCACGGCGGAAGACGTCATCATTGAAATCTTGGACGCTGATGGGGCGCAAGTCGCAGACGGACAACCAGGGGAGATTGTCGTGACGCACCTTGATACGGCCGACTTCCCGTTTGTCAGGTATCGAACAGGTGACATTGCTGTGCGCAACTCGGGCCGTTGTGCCTGTGGGCGGGGCTTGCCCTTGCTCCAAGAAATCCAAGGGCGCACGACTGACTTTGTGGTGACGGCGGAGGGTGCTGTGATGCATGGGTTGGCGCTGATCTATGTCCTTCGGGACATCGAGGGGCTGCGTCAGTTCAAGATCATTCAACACAGCCAAATACACACGCAGGTGCTGATTCAGCCTTCGGGGGTTTTGAATCAGCAAAGCATTTCATCCGCAATTTGTGACGGATTCCGGCGTCGCCTCGGTTCCTCGGTTAGGGTTGAGGTGACATGGGTCGCCGACATCCCGGCGGAGAAGTCAGGCAAGCATCGATACATCGTGAGTCATGTCCCGGCCAGACCAGGGGATCAGGTTGTATGAGAGACATCCTCATCATCGGCATCGTGATGGCAGGCGCAGCCGCCGCCTTGTGGCGGCCGTGGATTGGCTTCATGCTTTGGACTTGGCTCAGCATCATGAATCCCCATCGCTTTGCGTTCGGGGTGTCTTACGACGCGCCCCTCGCGGCTGTGGCGGCCGCTTCGACACTGATCGGCCTGATGTTCGCGCGCGAAAGGCACTCGCCTTTTATCGGAGCCCCCGTAGTTTGGTTGGCTCTTTTTGTCGTTTGGATCACCCTTTCGTTGCTTCTTGGCATTGACCCGAACGGAGACTACGAGCAGTGGAAGAAGGTCAGCAAGGTGCTGTTGATGATCTTTGTGGGTCTTGCGTTACTCAGCAAAAAAGTTCACATCGTCGCGCTGGCTTGGGTTTCAGCAGGTTCGATAGGTTTGTTGGGCATAAAAGGCGGATTCTTCACGATCGTAAACGGCGGAAACTACCGCGTGTGGGGGCCTCCGGGTAGCTTCATTGCAGACAACAACGAGTTTGCACTCGCATTGGTCATGGCGATCCCAATCCTTCGCTTTTTGCAGCTGCAGTTGCAAGCCGGATGGCGGCGGCATCTGTTGACCATCACCATGATGCTTTGCGCTGCCGCAGCGCTGGGTACGCACTCGCGAGGCGCGCTGCTTGCCATCGGTGCAATGACGGGAATGCTTTGGTGGCGTGGGAAGAGCCGTTTCTTGGGTGGCATCCTCATCGCCGTCGTGGCGGTGGCGCTTTTGGATTTCATGCCGGACTCATGGTCGTCGCGGATGTCAACAATTTCGGCTTACGAAGATGATGGGTCGGCACTGGGGCGGATCAGCGCCTGGTGGAACGCGTTTGGAATTGCCAAGGAGCACGTATTTGGAATTGGATTCAACGCCGCCAGGCCAGAGCTCTTCGCTCAGTACTCGCCTTACCCCGAGAGGGTGCACGCCGCCCACAGTATTTACTTCCAAGTGATGGGCAATCACGGGTTCATGGGCCTGCTGCTGTTCTTGGGTGTGTTCGCCAGCGCCTACTTAACGGCTGGGCGACTGCGTGCCCAGGCATCAAAGATTCCGGAGGCGGCGTGGTGCGGTGATCTAGGCGCGATGGTTCAGGTGGCTTTAATTGGCTACGCCATTGGTGGCGCATTTCTCAGCCTGTCATATTTTGATCTGCCGTACAACTACGTCATGCTTGCGGTGCTCGCGATGAGGTGGTTGCAGCGCCGAGGATGGGAAACTGAGTCTGCTGAACCGCCCTCGCGGTGGCGGATTCCAGGGGCCGTGGCTTGGCAACGCAAAAGCACGTGATGTTGACCCGGCGAATGTTGTCGATGGTCATGCCGGGTGGTGCCCGCGCCAGGCTTTCGACCTTGATCTTTCATCGCGTGACGCTCGACGCAGATCCTCTGTTTCCTGGTGAAATGGACGCGGCGCGTTTTGAACAACTGTGCGGATTACTTGGCGTTTGGTTCAACGTGCTCTCGCTGCCCGAGGCGATTGAACGCTTGAACACCAACGACTTGCCGGAGCGCGCGATGGCGATCACCTTCGACGATGGATATGCCGACAACCATTCCGTCGCTGCACCGATCTTGCGGCGGTTTGGTCTTCCTTGCACGTTTTTTGTCGCGACGGGATACCTCGATGGTGGGTGCATGTGGAACGACGTGATTGTCTCGGCGCTTCGAGACACGCGCCAAACGTCATTGAGCCTGCAGGGCATGGCGCTGGATGAAGGGGAGCGCATGCTGAGTCTGTGCAGCGTGGCCGAGCGCCGCTTGGCCGTCGACCACCTGATTTTGCTCAGCAAGTACATGCCTGCGGACCGTCGGCAGGCATTTGTAGACGCTGTGGCGGATAGGCTTGAAGTTGCGTCGCCGAACCACCTGATGATGACCTCGGATCAAGTCAGGCAACTGGATCGGATGGGGTTTGGCGTGGGAGCGCACACCCGCACGCACCCTATTCTTGCGCGCCTTGATCGCGTGGCGGCTCGTTGCGAGATCGAGTCTTGCAAGGCCGATCTAGAGAGCCTCTTGGGACACGAGGTGGCGCACTTTGCCTATCCCAACGGGAAGCGCGGCACCGATTACAACGACGAGACGGTCGCCGTTGTGCGCGAAGCGGGGTTCCACGCCGCATTGACAACCAACCCGGGCGTCTCAATGTCAACGACGGATCGCTTTCAGTTGCCGCGTTTTACGCCCTGGGATCGGCAGCCCCTTCGGTTTGCCATTCGCATGGCACGCAACGCGATGCTGTCTTGAGCTTCGACTTGGAGGATGCCACCGAGCTGGCGTCGATACGGACGCGGTGGACGTAGCGCGTTACCTTGGCTTGATGCCCCATACAGGAAGCGACTCGTAGTCTGCTGCCTTTGCAATGAAGTTTGGTGAAGCGGCCATTCGGCTGTAGGCGGCTTGCGCGCCTGGCGCGCCATGGCTGACGGCGTAGGCAATGGCCGGCTGCATGTTGCCCCAATATGAGGTGGTGAAGCCGTCGTTCGTGTTGCCGCGAAGCGTGTCGCCCGACTGGCCCGAGTTAGACGCTGCGCTGCTTTGGCCAAAACCAAAGTTATCGGCGTAGCAATCGCCCCAGTTTGCATACCAGTTCATCTGCGTGCCACCAGCAGGGGCGCCGATGTAGATGTTGTACGCGCCGGCGTCACGGTAGTTCCAAACCGACGTGTCGTTCTGCGCCCCGAGCATGCCCACGACGGCCCGGTACTTGAAGTTGCGGAACCACAAGAGGTCGCTCGACATTTGAGAGTTGGTCACCACCTCAAGATCCCAGCAGAGTCCTACAGCTGCTGTGATGAAGTGGTCTTGCCACGGTGCCCAGATGACGCGCCCGTTTGTGGTGTTTGGAAACCCGGGTTCGTAGCTGATCCCAAGGTTGTTTTTTGCCCAAGCCAGCCCGCCAGACCACGTGCCCGTCTCGTGGATCTGCCGGTAGGCGGTTGCGTTGTAGCCCAGCGCGTTGACAAACTGAGTGCGCTGGGCCGCGTCGGCGTCGGGCGTCATCGACGCACACATGGCAAGCGTTCGCCAAGCCCAGCCAATGGCGCGTGGGCCACCTTGGCTGTTGCCACCGAAGTATCCTTGGCCGGCGGCCAACCAATAACTGGCTCCCTGGCGTGAAGTCGGATTGCTGCCCAGGTAGTGCATCGTCACTTGAAACTGAATTTCTTCCACGAACCAGTTCCACCCAGTGATCAGGTACGGCAGGTAGGCTGCGGCAGGGTGGTGTGACGTTGCATAGCGATACGGCGCGCTACCCGCAGGTGTCGCGATCATGTCTGAACCGGTGTTGGTCGACTTGTTGGGGTGCGACGCAAAAAGCAGCGGCCGGTTGGTAGCCTGGTCTCTGTAGTGAATGCAGTAGGAGCCCAGCGAGAAACCCGAAGCGATGACGGCCCGGTAGGACCGCGCGTCGCCACCACTGGCAATGTACATGGCCGACTGGTTGGGCAGGACGCCGATGCCCTCCTCGTAACCTGTCGCGCCCATCCCCTGGTTGAGATAGGTGTGGCGCATGGGGCTGTAGGCCTTGTTGAGCGCAGCCAGTGCGGGCTCCCTGACCTGTGCGGGCAAGTACGTCGGGACGGTTTTTGTCGCCTCCATGTAGGCGCGCGCATGAGCAGGTGTTACCTGGGGGTCGGCACCCGTCCAGTGAGACAACCGCCCGCCTGAAACCAGCGCAGCCCTGGATTGGGGGGCAAGGTTCAGCGTGCCGCCAGACACAACAACTACGGCATAGCCCGAAGTGAAGTTCTCGTCGTTGTTTGAGTCGTATCGCGTCGACCCGTTGAGCACGAAGGTGGCGCGACCGGTTTTGTTGGTGGAGCCTGACACCGACAGATACCCATTTTCGATCCACGGCAATATCTCGATCTGACCGTTGCTGTAGCAGCGCACTTCAAGCCAGCCGACCAGGTGTGGATCCGATCCGAGCGGTTTGCGATACACCCAACTGGACATCACCGACCCGCTCTGCACGGTGCTGGTGGGCGTGTCCCAATCTCCGTTGGCCCAACTGGCGCTGTGGGCTCCAAAGCTGATTGCGGCTGACACACTTGACGCTCTCAGGGCGGACAGACTGATGGCGTTTTGCGTTACGGGCGACGGGCTCGCAGACAGGGCAATGGCACTTGCTGCGTTGGCGCTCAGTGAAACCAGGCCACTCACCACGGCAAATTTCACCGAACCGTCAGGCCACCTGTTGCGCACGTCAGCATCGAAGGCCATCAACTGCGCGCCAGCGCCAGCCACGCTGGTGTTTGACGGAATGTCACCCTTACGAAAAACCTGTCCAAACGCAAACGGCAAGCCCGTGCCTCCCGCTGCGCTGGTCAACTGGAGCGTTGTGAGGGTTGTGCCGGGCACTGGCGCGGGGGCAGGCTCTGGGGCCGCCGCGGGTGCAGGCGACGGTGCAGGCGCGGGCTCTGGTACAGGCGCAGGCGACGGCGACGGCGACGGCGTGGGAGAAGGAGAAGGAGAAGGAGAAGGAGAAGGAGAGGGAGAGGGAGAGGGAGTGGGGTTGGGCGACGGGGCCGGAATGGGCGACGGAGAAAGGCCGGGCGTGGGCGCAGGAGACGGTGGCAAACCGTTGGCCACGACCTCGCTGTCAGCAGCGTTGCTCTCGCCTCCACACCCGGACGCCGAAACGCCCGTCAAGAGCATGGACAGGCTGAGCAATTTGCGTCGATTGAGAGTTGTCATGAGGGTGCCCGTGTCGTCGACCGACGGGTTTAAGGGGAAGCCCTAAGTTTCGCACCCATCGAATGGCCCGTTGTCACAACTCGCGTGAAGTCGGACGCAGATGACACACATGAACCATGCGTTCACGTTTGTTTCAGCTTGTCGCGCTGGCCTCCACGGGAAGCTTGGCAGGTGGCGGGACGAAAGTCGTTTGCTTGGGAACCAAAACTTGGTCGAGAAAGTACAAGGGCCGGTGTTTGGTCTCGATGAACACCTTGGCCAAGTATTCGCCAATGATGCCCAACGAGAGCAATTGCACACCTGATATGAGGAACAGGGGAATCACGATGGAGGCCCAGCCAGGCACTGCGGCGTCGGTGAAGATCCGCACCCCCAGCGCCCAGAGACCCATGCCAATGCTGAACAGTGACACCAGCATGCCAAGTGCCGTGATGGTGCGAAGCGGCGCGGTCGAAAACGACGATACGCCCTGCCATGCCAGAGCGAGCATTTTGCGCAAGGGGTACTTGGTTTCGCCGGCAAACCTCTCATGCCGTTCGTACGCCACGGTGGTTGAGGCATAGCCCAGTTGGGGAATCAACCCCCTCAAAAACACGTTTGACTCCGGGTAAGCGCGAAGGGACTCCACCGCACGGCGGCTCATCAGGCGGAAGTCGGCGTGATTGAAAACCACTTCAACACCCAGCCGATCAAGCAGTCGGTAGTACCCCTCGGCCGTGATGCGTTTGAAGTAGGAGTCGGTGGTGCGGGCGATGCGTACGCCATAGACAATGTCGTGTCCTTGACGGAACGCATCGATCATCTTGGGAATGACGTCCAGGTCATCTTGAAGATCGGCGTCGACACTGATGACGGTATCACCTTGGGCCGTCATCAAGCCAGCAAGCAAGGCAACTTGATGGCCGCGATTGCGCGACAGCTTGATGCCGCAGATGCGAGAATTTGGCATTGCCGAAGCGTCTGCAATCAACTGCCAAGTGCGGTCGCGACTTCCGTCGTCCACAAACCAGGCGAGGCTGCCATCGGCGATTTGCCCGTGGTCAATCATGGTTTGAAGAAGCGCCGATAGGCGCCTCGACGTCTCTGGGAAGACCGCAGCCTCGTTGTAGCAAGGGACGACGACGGCAAGTACGGGTGGTTCCAAAGTCATGACTCCAGGACGAGTGAAGTGGGTATCCAACGCAGTGATCAAGATCGATGGAAGACCAAGTGTCGGCTGGCCACGTAAAACGACAGGGTGTAGGCTGCCACCGCAGCGGCTTGCGCCAGCGCGGGATGCGCGTTCGGCGCCATGTTCATCACGAGCGTGAGCACCAACAAATTGACGGCATAACAAGCCGCACCGGCGGCCGCAAAGGCTGAAAGGCCGGCACGGTGCCCGCGTTGGCTTTTGAACGTGTAGCGACGGTTGAGCACATAACTGACTGACATACCCACCAGGTAGCCGCCCGCATTGGCCACCGTTGCTGACATGCCCAGTACGAGCTGAAACGTCAAGATTGCGCTGTAGCCCACCAGGGTGTTCAGAACTCCCACCAACAAGAAGCGAATGAATGGGTGACGCATGCCTGCATGAACCTCACGAAAGGGCGTGCACCGCATACTGGGCGCCCAGGGGCAACCAACGCAATCGCCGCTCTAGCGGCCTCAGCCATCCCAGTGAGGCTGGAAAGAAAACGCGGAACTCAAGGCGAGCGCTGGCAAATCCAGCGTCCAGGCAAAGGCGAAGCATGGCTTGGCCCCCAATGAGCACGGCGTTCTCGTCCAGCGGGCACGTATTGACAGCGCGAACCGTCAACGGATTGAGTGGGTTGTGCTCGTACACCATCAACGGCGCGCCTGGCCGCAGCACCCGCCGGATTTCGACCAGCGCCTGGTGGTGCAAGTGATGAGGTATGTGGTGAAAGACGCAGCATGCAAAAGCGCCGTCAAGGGCGTGATCAGGCAGAGCGATATGTCCGTCGTCGTCAATCACTAAGTAGTCGGCGGCGTCGCCATGCTGGGTCTTGGATTGCTCAAGACTTTTTGCAGAAACATCAGCGCACAGAAGACGCGCATTCGGCATGCGCTCAATAAAGGGCTGCACCGATGCACCAATGCCGCTGCCGAAGTCCAGATACCGGCCCTGGGCCGAAGCACCAACGGCGGCGGTGGCGGCAGCAAAGTCCAGCATCTTGTATCTGGCAAAGTACTCGGGTTCTTCCCCCGACAGGTTGATGTTGTCCTTGTGGATGTCGCGATAGCTTCGAGCAAAGCGGTCGAATTCAGCGTCGCTCATGACTTGCGCCCGTTTTGGGCCCAGTGGCAGAACGCCCAGGACGCGAACGCGATGACAAAAGGCATCAGTGGTGCGTGATAGCGGCTTTGCCCAGAAAACACCATCGACAGTGCAGAGAAAAACACAAACATCAGCGGTACGGCCCAGACGGTTGGGTCGTTTGGCGCGAGCCACCGCCGCCAGGCCAACGCGAATCCCAACAGCAGCAACACATAGTAGGCCTGATTCAACACGCGCACCGCCCGAAAGGCCAAGCGATGGTCTTCGTACTGGGAGTAGCCAGCCTGAAACAGCCACTCACTTTCGCCGTCAGGGCCCCATAAACGGAACAGCTTCTTAGGCATCAAGCCCACAAATTGCGCAGGATTTTCTCGGATCCAGTGCCAGGCGGCAGCGCGTGCGCGCGCATCGGCCGCTACTTGGTCGGCCACCGAAAACCGCACGGCCTTTACGATCGGATCTTTGTCGTTGAAGTCGTAGCCCAGTCCTGTCGTCATCGATGGGTTGTTGCCCGCCAGCAGGGACATCCCACCATTGGTGGAGACCGCGAT
Source organism: uncultured beta proteobacterium (assembly GCA_963738575.1). Lineage (GTDB taxonomy): Bacteria > Pseudomonadota > Gammaproteobacteria > Burkholderiales > Burkholderiaceae_C > CAVTWY01. Next base: position 204,948 of record CAVTWY010000004.1, on the reverse strand, counting down.
TGGCGCGCCCATGACGACCAGGTTGCGGTACGTCCATGGGGCGATGGTGGAGGCCATGACAGCGATACCCACCAAGCTCCGGCCCAAGGCCGAGCGAAGCCCCGCCGCACTGACTTCAGGCATGGTCAGCGCCAACAAGAGGAAAGGACCTAGCAGCAGCGTCTGTGTCTTCACCAATGTGGCGAGCCCCAGAATGATGCCGGCGCACACCATGCGCCCCACAGAAGCATGCGGGCGGATAAGCACGAAGACGCTGAGCAACAACACGATGTACAGCGGCTCTGAATACAATCCAACGCTGTAACCCATGGCGTTTGGATAGAGGGCGAAAAGCAAGGCAGCCGTGCCTGCCACACGTTCGTCGGAGAATCGCTGCAAACACCAGCGATGCAGCAACAGCAACGCAACGACCGCCAGAACAACGTTTGCCAGTTGCCCCGCCAATGGGACGGCCGACGTCAGCTGCATCACCCCTGCCAAAAACGCCGGATACCCGACAGGCCAAAAAGCGGTCGGCACACCGTTCTCGGCGTATTGGCCTGTCTGGACCAACTCAATTGCGCGCGCAAAGTACCAAGCAGGGTCGCTCCACTGTTTCACGTACACGCCCACGCCTAGCACCAGCGTCAAGCGGCTGACCAGCATCAGCGCTAGCGCCCACCATAGTAGCGACGGCACGTACCGGGGCGACGCATGGTCCGTGGGCGTTCCTGACATGTTGGGCTTAGGTGTCAAACGGAAGAGATCATCAAAACTGGCAATCACGGCCAATGCGGGATTATTCAGGTTACATGCGCATCTAACAATCCCTTTGTCAAATAGTGCCGAACGGCCCTAGCAACGAAGGACGGTGCAGTCAGAGGCCCTTCTTTTTTCGCCAGTTTTCAATTTACCCTTGCTGACACTGATTGGTTGACATCGGTCGGTGGTGCAGAGACACAAGTGACCATCGACCTTATTGGACCACCCTGTTGAGGGGTGGCAAGCGCGTCGGTCGAGCAAACGATTTTGCCGCCACAAGGTGGGTTTCAGTGCTACTTACACGGTGCTCACTGCCGGGCGCTTTTGGCTGCTCTTGGACTATCGCGCTCGCGTCCCACGTGTTGATGCCGCTTACCCAGTCTTGCTCCCGCCTTGTTGTTGCATGCGGGGAACTTGAAACTTGGGGGGGGGATGCCTACTGGTGCTTGTAGAGCCAAACCTTAGAGCTACCGCCAAACAAGAACATGATGACGCCGTGGGCCGCAATGGGGATGGCAAGAACTTTGCTTCCGCTGTTGATAGTGCCAAACAGCGGTGCGCCACTCAAGTCCAGTCCAGACCAGCTGTTGTTTGCCACGGAGTAGCGGTAGGCCTCGGCGTTACTCTTGATGACTAACAGGTCTCCGCTAACCGGGTCTGTCGTCGTGATCGACTGACCAATTCCGAAAGTTGCGGGGCAATCAGCGCACGCAACGGGTGATCCATTGCCCCCAATCTTCCACAATTTGTTCGATCCATTGCCACCGCCAATGAGACAGACGCTGAATGGCACGCTGGTGTTGGCCGTATTGTGATAACCGCCCGAACCGGTCAGGCCGGTGAACTGCGTCCACGTGTTGGTCGCCTTGTCCCAGCGCTGTACTTCGTTGGTATCGTGAAGAATCAGGCCACCTTGCGAACCAATGGAGGGCAACCATTCCAGCCCGCCAGCAATACTCGGCGCTTTTGACGCTGGCAGCTGAAGCCATGAGTTTGTCGACCGCTGGTACCAACGGGGTTGTTTGCTGTTGTATTGACGGTAGTAGAAATCCCCGGTCGAGGGATCAACAGTGTTGTGTTGATAGCCGTGACCAATGAAGTTTGGATACGCGGAGCCACCGGTGTCCCAAGGTGGGTCCGGCAGCAAGCTCCATGCATTGGCGGTCTCATCAAACTGATGCCATCGCTGGTCACCGTAGTGCGACTGACCAATGAACCGGATTTGCCGAAACTTAGGGTCGTAGCAGCCCTTGTCCAGGTAATCCAGCGTGTTGTTTGCGCCGTCTTTGAAGTGATCAACAGACAGCCCAACGGTCGTCAACTCAGCCCATCGCCCCGCAGACAATTGACCTGCAAGTGTGGATAAAGCGGTGTTACCGCCGGGAGGCGGCGCCGGAGGCGGTGGAGGCGTCGAAGGAGGGGTTGGAGCTGGAGCTGGAGCTGGAGCTGGAGCTGGAGCTGGAGCTGGAGCTGGAGCAGGAGCAGGAGCTGGAGCTGGAGCAGGAGCAGGAGCAGGAGCAGGAGCAGGAGCAGGAGCAGGAGCAGGAGCAGGAGCAGGAGCTGGAGCTGGAGCTGGAGCTGGAGCTGGAGCTGGAGCCGGAGCCGGAGCAGGAGCAGGAGCAGGAGCAGGAGCAGGAGCAGGAGCAGGAGCAGGAGCAGGAGCAGGAGCAGGAGCAGGAGCCGCCGAAATTCCTTCAGGTAATTCCCGCCCAAAGGCCTGTGAGTCAACGTCACTCCCGCCGCACGCACTTGCCGGTACAACGCCCAAGGCGACGAGAAACTTCAGTACACGTCGACGTTCCATCTCTTGCATCTTTGGTCCCCAACTCTATCGCTGTAGCGCCAAAATCGGACGCACTACGACATCGTGCACGTGCCGACAAAGACCGCTGTAACGAGATTTGAGCTCGCGCGAAACCGGATCACGCCTCTTGCAACTCAATGCATCGGTGCATGAACGGCTTTCTGCGGCATATTCCGCGCTCTTGGCCATTGCCGTTGTCTCGCAGTCGACGAAGCAGTGTCAGCATGTTGACTTTGTCGCGCGCGCGCAGGGACTCGGGCCTGCCGCGCTGGGAACATGCCGAAACACTTCAGAGAGCCGATTGTGGCATCGACGCCCCTAAATTTCCACGGTGGGAAGCTTTTGCTTAGAACCGAGACGCTACTTGCTGGCCGGGGCAGTCTTGTCAATGGCGGGGCCATCTCGGCTCTGCCAATGGCCAGCCGCTTCAAGCCGACGCACCAAGTCAGGTCTCTCCATGCCGAGTGACAAGGCGTGACCAGCCTGCAGCTTTGCGCTCTCAAACAGACTTGCATCGGCGTACAACATACCGAGGTTGTAGTGCGTCAAGGCGTTTTCTTTGGTGCGGTCAGCCACGTTGTCGAGTTGTTCCTTGGCCTCCGGAATGCGGCTGCCTTTGATCAAAAACGATGCGTAGAGCATGCGTGCAATGTCGTCACTGGGTCTGAATCGAAGGGCTCGCTCGAAATAGCACTCTGCGATCCGCTCAAAACCGGGGGGCGTGGGCAACCTGCTTTTCTCCCAAAGGCGAATGACAGTTACCAGTGCACGATGGTGATTGGGGATCGCGCGAAGCGTGTAGTCGAGATCACCGCCTGGAAGCCGACTTGTGGTCCCCCGAATGCCCATTTCCACCACGCCCGTGAAGTGAGCTCTTTCAACCAAGTCAAGTTTTTCAGCGTGAGGCTGGTTATCACCAGGGTTTGGGACGTGATGTGAAGAACGGTAGTCGAACGGACCGAAGGCATTCTTAAGCGTCCCGCACGCTTGGGCGGAGACTTGGGCGTTCACGTCGTTGGCGGCCAATATGAGGCAAACCATCAGCGCGTTTCTTAGCAATTGGGGAAACGTTAGTCCGTTGCGACACGACAGCCTGAAAAAGCGCATGCTTAACAACTCTTGCCCATGAGCCTGCGGCGTCGACGACGAAGCCTCAAAGGGGACAGCATTTCCCTTTGCATCAATCACCTGTTGCGAAAGCGTGTTCGGTCATACGTGCCAGAGGTCGTCAGCAAATGAAGTGTTTGTACCTGTCATTGGTTGATAGTGCCTCGCCCTCGTGAAAGCTCCAAATCACATCGATCATGACGCGATAGTCACAAGATGAACTGTGCATTGTGCGTATTCCAACTCGTCAAGTTGAGTGTCACTGATTTGCTGCGTTGCGTCAACTTTGGCCCCCTGGATTGAGGCCCTCAGCCCTCCGACTGCACGCCAACTTGCTGCTCGCAAAGGGTAACCATCATTGACGCCGAAAGGACCTGCAGGCCAAACTGATTTGGGGCGGTAGTTTGCAGAACGCTTGCATCGCGGGTCGGTATGCGGTTGGGGAGCGTATAAATAGGGAGCCAAGTTGTGAAGATGACCCAATGACCATGGTTTCGAATCGCGCAACACTGGCGACGATCGCAATCGCATTGACACCCTTGCTCGGGGTTGCCGTTGTGCGCGTTCTCTGGAAAGTCCAAATTCCTGACATGACACAAGACGTCGCCTCCATTGCGAAGATCCATCCACTCTTTGGCCTGTTGTCATCGCTGGGTATCTTGATGTGGTGGACGAGTACCACGGTTTGGCTTTTTACTGCAATCGTCCTTCGCGCTCGTGGTCAAGCTGAAGGTGTCGCACTCTGCATTTACTCAGGGCTCCTGTCTGCGTATCTCGGACTTGACGATCTTTTTCAGATTCACGAGTACCTTGCCCCAATCTATTTGGGGATGCCCGAGAAAGCTGTCTATGGTCTGTTCGCGATCGCCACCGCTGTTTACCTTTGGCGATACAGGCGCATGCTCCTAAGGCCTGATGGTCTCCTCTTGCTTCTCTCGCTCGTCTCTTTGTCGGCGTCCGTTGTCGTGGACACGGTCTTGGAGCAATGGCTGTGGCGTCTAGGCGATTGGACCTACTTCGTAGAAGACGGACTCAAGTGGGTGGGCATTTGCCTATGGACCTCGTTTTGCATCGTCCGATGCCTCAGAGAACTAAAAACTTGCTCCAACAGCGATTCGTGAGCCGACAGCGACCGGGGCTCACCTTGCAGCACGTTGAATACAGTGGGTTAAATCGCAAACGCGAGCGTGGTGGTACTTCGTTGATCAATGCTTCGCGTCCCGGTGGCATGGCATAGCGACCCACAGCAAGTGTCATGTTGCAGCGCACCACGTGCCAGGCGTGGGGTTTTCAGGGCACAGCGGCTACTCTGTCCAAAGTGTCGCGCGATTGGCCGACTGAGCCCAAACAGGGTTGTTGCCTCGCCCCGACTTATCGGTGATGTCGGTTGGCGTGGGATTGATATTCATGTACCAAACGTTGGCCAACCCCTGCGAGGTGACGATCGCGTCTGCGCTGGCTTCCGACAGCATGTCCGGTTCAGACATGACTTTGTTGAAAATTTTGATACCGCGCAACACACCACTTAGCCGCTCATGCTGGAATCCAGGGTACCAAGGGGCATCGCCGAAGGTAATGGCTGGGCTTGGCGGATTGACGTTGCCGAAGTTTGCCGGGACGATGGCCTCCACCACATCGCCGGGTTGCACCGACGGAAGTGCGGTGTAGAACACCAAGGTCTTGGTGCCGTTGGCGTTGTACGTCACTCGCAGTGCCTGCGTGTACCAGACGTCCTTAACGACCGTTTTTCGACTCCCAGCGCGCGTATTTACGTAGTCACCACCAAAGTCGCTCGCGATTTCCCACCAATGGGTTGTCCCTTGCGCGGAGGCAGTCTGGGGGTAAGGGTGCGCCCCGTAGTAGGTGTCGGGTGACCCGCTCTTCCAAAGAAACGAGTTGCTGTCGCTCCAAAAAAACGTCGTGTAGTAGCCCGTTTGTTGCCTTGGTCGAACCTTCCAGACATACGTTGCACCGGCATTGGCTGGCCCCCAAATCGGCATACCGCGGGTGTGAGGGTTGAGGAATTGAAACGCCACAAACGCGTCGCTGCCGTTGCCATTGCTTGGGAAGTCAAGGCCTGTCTTGGTACCGCCTGCCGCAACGACGGTCACTGTGAACGATGCGCTGGATGAGCCGCCGGCGCCAGAGCAAGTCAGCGTGAAAGTGCTGTCTGCCGTCAGCGCGCCCGTGTTGGCGCTACCAGACGTCGGTCGTGTACCGCTCCATGATCCACCGGCTGAGCAGGTTGTCGCGTTTGTACTCGACCAACTGATCGTGGTTGAACTTCCGCTCGCGACGGTTGCGGGGGCGGCACTCAAATTGACAGAGGGTGCGGGCAAGGGTGCCGGTGCTGGTGCTGGTGCTGGTGCTGGTGCCGGTGCCGGTGCCGGTGCCGGTGCCGGTGCCGGTGCTGGTGCTGGTGCTGGTGCTGGTGCTGGTGCCGGTGCCGGTGCTGGTGCTGGTGCTGGTGCTGGTGCTGGTGCTGGTGCTGGTGCTGGTGCTGGTGCTGGTGCTGGTGCTGGTGCTGGTGCCGGTGCTGGAGCTGGAGCTGGAGCTGGAGCTGGAGCTGGAGCTGGAGCTGGAGCTGGGGCAAGAGGTGGGGGTGGGGGTGGTGCCTCCGGAGCCGGAGCGGGAGCTGGTGGTTGAGACGGAGCAGGCTCTGGCACCGTGGCTGGCGCTGGAACTGGAGTCGGTGTTGGCGCCGGATCTGGTGCTGGTGCAGGAGCAGGAGCAGGAGCAGGAGCAACGCTTGAAACGACAGCGGCTGGCTCCTTGCCGCCACCGCACGCCGCGATCGACGACACAACCAGGATTTGGCCTAGGATGGCCGCCATGCGGCGCGAACGTATCGAAGGCATGGGCTTCCTTTGTATTGGCCTATGCAACAAAGCGGAGGCGAGTTGCGCTTAGATTCTCATGGAATCAACCTCAGCCGAAGGTAACGGCTTCCTAAGGGTGTAACAGGGCATTCGTCTAAAAGTCCCACCCTAAAGCGCTTACAGCGCATGTCAAACGCCCGCCTGTCCAGCCTGGACACGACGCATGGATCGACACTCAAGCACTCGGGCTAAGGCAAACGAAAAGATGCATCCGTGTAGACTTCGATGCCTGTCCGAAGCTATCAGCACGTTGCCCCAATCGCCTCGGAACGCCGCCTCAAGGGCTGCACAATGCAGGGATGGCATGGCGTGGCGTTCGATCTGCAAAGGGAAGGCTGACCTTGATTTTCGTACCGCTGTTCCTAGGGTCGAGCACGGCGGCCGAACAGTGGCACAGAGACTGCGCAATAGCGACAACGTGGACCATGGGGATCTAGTACACGCCCATCAACGCACGCTTGCGAAAAAAGGGCGAGGTCTAGCATGTCGCAATCCGTTCAGGGCAAGATGGCCACTGGCGCCATCTGGATGGTGCTCATCAAGCTGGTCGAGCGCGGGCTGGGCTTGATCAGCACGCTGATTCTTGCCGGGTCCTAAGTCCGGCGGACTTTGGCATCGTTGCCATGGCCATGGCCTTCGTTGCCATGGCCGAGTTGATCACCGCTTTCGGCTTCGACATCGCCATCATTCAAACCCCCAACGCGACCGAGGCGCACTACCACACGGCGTGGACCTGCAACGTGCTTCTTAATCTTGCCGTGATGTTGGTGATGGTTGCAGCTGCAACCCCATCGCACGATTTCTACGACAAACCGGAGGTGGCGTGGGTCGTCTATGCACTGGCACTGGGCCCGTTGATCGCGGGCGCCGAAAACATCGGTGTCGTGGCCTTCCGCAAGGAGCTCGACTTCAAGCGCGAGTTCCGTTTTCAGATCAGCCGCAAGCTGATCGGCTTCTGCGCGGTGGTACCGCTTGCTTTTTGGCTTCGTAGCTATTGGGCACTTGTGATTGGCATCCTTCTGTCCAAGTCGGCTGGCGCTGTCATCAGCTACCTGATGCACTCGTTTCGGCCGCACTTTGATCTGTTCACGCTTCAAAGAGCTGTTTCGGTTCTCGCGTTGGATCCTCTTCAACAGTCTTGTCGGGTTCTTTAAAGAGCGCATGTCTGATTTCTACATTGGCAGAACCTATGGGGCAGCGCCATTGGGGTCCTACAACATCGCCTACGAGCTTGCACACCTGCCGTCAACGGAGATAGGTGCACCGATCAACCGCGCGTTATTGCCTGGCTTTGCAAAGATGGGCCCTGGTGAAGATGTCAAGAGTGCCTACGGGACGGCAGTTGGGCTCTTGGCGTTGTTCGCTTTACCTGCTGCCGCACTGATCTTTGCCCTGGCGCCTTTTTTGGTGCCCGTCTTGCTGGGCCCCAAGTGGCTTGACACAGTTCCTTTGATGCAGGTGCTTGCCTTCAATGGGGCTTTGCTGCTGTTTCAAGCTTCGATCAGTACCGTGCTCATGGGGCGTGGGTTCCCTTTGCGCGTTTGTGTCGCGAACACCACTTATGTGCTCGTTTTGGCAATGACTTTGGTCATGCTGACAAGTCGGTTTGGCTTGATTGGGGCCGCCTACGCTGCGCTGCTTACAAGCATCTTATGTACGCCCGTTTACCTCTACCAAGTTCGACGCGGCATGGGCATCGAAGCCGGGGTTTTTCTGAAAGCCATTGCGTGCCCGCTGGTCAGCGCACTGGTGACATCGGTCATTTTGAAGTGGGCGCTCCCCGCCCACGAACCAAGCATGGGCTGGTTGGGAGCGTCCGGGTGGCTGCTGCTGGGCTCTGCTGCAGGCGCTTGTTTCTATGCGTTGTTGGTATTAAGTCTGTGGCGGCTCAGGGGGAGCCCAGCTGGCGCTGAACGAGCGGTGATCGAACGGGCCAAGCTCATTGCGTCAAAGCGATTCGGCAAGTGGTTCACCAAGCCCCCGCAATGAGTGGTCAGCGCTCCATGGCCCTCGTCGATCAAAAGTAGGATCATGGGGAATTCATTCGCAACCTAAAGAAGAACGCGCCGTCATGAAAGTAGTGCTGTTTTGCGGCGGTATGGGCACGCGGATGCGAGAGCATTCCGAGACCATTCCCAAGTCACTGGTGCATATTGGGCACCGCCCGATCATCTGGCACTTGATGCGTCACTTTGCACACTTTGGTCATACCGAGTTCATCCTGTGTTTGGGCTACAAGGGTGACTTGATCAAAGACTACTTTTTAACCTATGACGCCCTGCGCAGCGAAGACTGTCGCCTCGACCGAGGTGTGGCCAAGCGGCTCAAAACTAGCACCGACGTGCCTGACTGGACCATCACCTTTGTTGACACCGGATTGCACCGCAACATCGGCGAGCGCTTGGTGGCTGTACGTCACTTGCTGGAAGGCGAGGACATGTTCTTGGCGAACTACACGGATCAATTGAGCGATTTGGACCTGAACGCCTACATTGGCGAAGCCGTGGCCAAGAACAAAGTGGCGAGCTTGGTTGCAGTCAAATCGCCTGGCAGTTACCACAGCGTTTCCATGGCGGCAGACGGGGTTGCCACCCGCATCGGGCCCTGGTCAGATTCTGAAATCTGGATCAACGGCGGGTACATGTTGCTGCATCAATCGGTTTTTGATCACATCCAACCAGGGGAAGAACTTGTCGAACAACCTTTTCAGCGGTTGATCACGCAAGGGCAGCTTTTCTGCCATCGCCACCACGGATTCTGGAAGGCAATGGACACCTACAAAGACAAGCTGGCTTTTGACGAAGCCTACGATCACGATGAGCGCCCTTGGGAACTCTGGAACCGTTGACTTCCATGCTTACCTTAACGCTTCAGCCTCAGGCTCAGATTGTTTGCATTGGTGCCCACTGCGATGACATCGAGATTGGCTGCGCTGGGGCGCTGATCGCCCTGGCACAGCGCTGGCCCGACGCGCATTTTCATTGCTGGGTGTTCAGCGGTGATGCGTTGCGCGCTAGCGAGTCCAAAAACTGCTTGACGCAGCTGTTGGGTGCCGAACGTTTTTCGCTCCAAGTGTTTGATCACAGCGACGGTTTCTTTCCGGCTGAGTGGGCGTCCATCAAGAATCGCATTGGGCTGTTGAGGGGAACCGTTGACCCTGCGTTGGTGTTGACACATGCTCGCAGTGACCTGCACCAAGACCATCGAACGTTGTCGGAGTTGACGTGGAATCACTTCCGCGGTCACACCATTCTGGAGTATGAAATTGTCAAGTGGGAGGGCGATTTGGCGAACCCCAACCTGTACGTCGCGCTCACGCCAGAGCAACTGGCGCTCAAGGTCAATGCATTGATGTCGGCGTTTGCCTCGCAAGCAGGCAAATCATGGTTCACACGCAGCACCTTTGAAGCCTTGGCGCGAATTCGTGGCGTGGAGGCCAACGCGCCGCACGGCCTTGCCGAGGGCTTTCACGCCCGCAAGGCCGTGCTTGCGCCTTTCGGCAGCGCTTAGTGCGCCAGCACCCGAACGCGCCCGGAAAACTGATGCCATCCCTTCGCCCCAAAATCAGCGTTGGCATGCCGGTCTTCAATGGCGAACAGTACCTCGGTTTGGCCATCGAGTCGGTGCTCGCACAGTCTTATGGGCACTTTGAGTTGGTGATCTCAGACAACGCTTCGACTGACGCGACGGAGGCAATCTGCCGTGATTTCGCGGCCAAAGACGCGCGAATCACGTACATCCGCAACGCAGTCAACATCGGGGCCGCTGGCAATTACAACCAACTTTTTCGCCTGACTTCGTGCGAGTACTTTCGCTGGTTCAACGCTGACGATTTGTCCTCCCCCAACCTGCATGAGCAATGCCTCTCAGCGTTGCTGGCCCACCCCGGTGCGTCGATGGCCTGTGGGCAAACGGTCATCATCGATGGACGAGGGGCAGTGACGAGACACCTTCAAGAGAGTTTGAACTTGCAACAAGTCTCTGTGGCCGAACGCTTTTTTGCGTTTTTTCGGGTGGTCGGTCAAACCAATGCCATCTATGGGTTGATGCGGCGCTCTGCGCTAGCAAAGACAGCCTTGTTGGGCGCTGGCACCTACCCCGCGGCAGACACAAACTTGATGGCAGAGCTTGCCTTGCAAGGGACCATCGTTGAATTGCCCGAGCCTCTTTTCTACCGGCGCATGCACGAACGTGCCAGCTCTTGGAATCGCAGCTCGGATGCTGTTCAGCAGCGGTTTTGGACGGGACGCGACGCTCGCTTTGTGATGCCCACGTACAAGCAAAAACTTGCGTTGTTGCAGGCCATTGATCGTGCCCCGACCAGCGCCGCCGAAAAACGCCTAATGAAGCGCTATGTCTTTCGAAGCATGGTGTGGGTCAAGGGTGCCATCGTACGCGAGGCACTCAGCGCAGTGCATACAAACGCTACGCGCTTGTTGCCAAGGCTTTGACCGACGAAGCCCCGACATTCCATGAAGTTACAGCACGCGCAAGCGCCAAACCAAACCCGCCGAGCATTTTTGGCCAACGCGTCGAAGTATGCGGCCGTTGCACCCTTGCACCTGACTTCGGCAACGGTGCCGGCGTTTGCCGTCTTGGCCCCTGTGCTGCAAGGTTGTGGCCTGACGGGTATTGACGCTGGTCGTCGAGAATCTTTGCCTGCAGATGGAGCCAGACCCATCCAAGCGCTCGATTTTCCGGGCTCTGCGGCCGTTGCCAAAACCATGCGGTTTCGATTCGACAACCCCCTGGCCCTTCACCCCGCCACGTACATCTGGTCCTGTTACCCCCGCCGGCAAGCGGGCTACTACACAGCTTTCTTCTGGGGCAACGACGATGGCAAGGAGGACACGCGCACGTTCTTGTGGGCACCCAAGGGCGCAGCTGACAGCTATTACGGGGCGCATCCGTACCCTTACCCCATGCGAGTTGGCAAGGACCACAACTGGGAGATCTCGGTGCTCCAACACGATTTTGTGAATGGCGCCGTGGACTACGACCGCTGGCACTTGCAGGCTTTTCGGGTTTGGCGCGACGCCAGCGGCATGTACCACGAGTACTTTTGGGACCTGCCGTACACCGACCGGCCCCGCCGCGTGACTTACAAGACGCCGCGATGGTGGGGCAACGTGATGCCACCCGTGCCCACGCTCACATGGGGTGACGCGCCGTGGGCGCCGGGCAAAGAAGTCTGGAATGGCATGCTGCGCGGCATTCAAGTGTATGAATCGTGCTTGAGTGTTGGCGATATCTTGCGCGAAACCCAACAGCCGCGATCCACCGCGCAGGGTGCGCGAAGCCTTTGGTACCTTAATCTGGACCCAACACCCGACGACATCGCCGATCGTTCCGGCCGCGGGCACGACCCCGTGTGGGTCGGGCCCGAACGGCCAGGCGTTTGGCGTGGTCAGCAACATGAGGTCGCGCTACACGCCCGGCATGCGCGTGTGCTTCAACCCAGGCCAACCATCAGCGACCTGGCCATCGACAAACACAAACGCTAGTTGCACCTGCGCCCCTCAGCTCCTCACGCCCAGCGCATGACACCCTCTGCCCCCAGTTGTCCATCGTGCAGCGCGCGGGACGTCGCGGCGTTCTTCGCGATCGATCGAACCCCCGTCACTTGTGCCACGGTGTTTGACACGTTGGCGCAAGCGGTTGCAGTGCCCACGAGCCGTGTCGAGTTGACGTTTTGCCGTTCGTGCGGGCTCGTGTTCAACCCTTGGTTCGACGAAGACCTAGCAAACGTGGGTGCGCGCTACGAAAGCTCACAAAGCAACTCGGGCCATTTCAGCAAGTTTGCCCGGTCAATGTCGGCCAGTTGGGTTCAGCGATACCAACTGCGCGGCAAGACCGTGCTTGAAATTGGCTGCGGGCATGGTGATTTTCTTCACCTGATGGCCGAAGACGGTATCGGAAAGGGCATTGGACTGGACCCCAACTTGGCGCTGCCAAGCACCGCCAGAACCAAAACAAGCGGGGTGGGCAGCGCCCAAGTGGTGCACTTGCACGCCCGTCGATTTGATGCCGCGCTGGCCTTGTCCTCATCAGATGCCGACGCGGCCTTGGTTGACGCTGATGCCGTGGTTTGTCGCCACACCTTGGAGCACATCGGTAACCTGCACTTTTTCTTGTGCGGCCTTGCCCATTGGGCGCGACAAAAGCCGCAGCGTATGGTGTTGCTCGAAGTCCCTGCAACCGAAAGGATTCTCGACGGGTTGGCTTTTTGGGATGTCTACTACGAGCACTGCAACTACTTCACCGCCGAGTCGCTGAAACACGCCTTTGCCTTGGCGGGCTTTGAAGTTCAGCGCGCTGAGTGTGTCTACGATGGTCAATATTTGATCCTGGAGGCAACGGCAACGGCAACAGCATCGCACGATGAACTTGTGCGTGGTGCATCTATGCACGAATCAGCGCTTGCTGCTCAGTGGCGACGATGCGAGCACTTCGCCTCGCGGGCCAACGTGTCGATCGCCCATGCCATCAGCGGGTTGCGCCGGCTGGCATCGCAAGGTCGCCCCGTGGTGATTTGGCAAGGGGCAGCCAAGACGGTTGGCTTTTTGGCCGCGCTGGGTCAGAAAACGGGCGTGCATTCGGCAGTCGACCTCAGTCCGCAACGACATGGCAAGTTTTTGCCAGGCTGTGGTTTGCAAGTGGTCGCACCTGAGACATTGCCAGCCATCGATCCCGGATCGGTCGTGTTGATGAACCCTGTTTACAAGGCCGAGGTTCATCAACACCTCCAACAACTGGGGCTGCGCTGCCGTTTGCTGACCGTGGATCAATTGCTCGCTGGCGACATGACCTAAGAAGGCTTGACGGGCATCGACACAGACCGCCAAATGACCCCCCGAACTTGGTCTTTGCGTCGCCCATGGCTTCTGTTCAAATTCATAAGTTGCCAGGTGCCAACCCGGAATTGCTCCGCCAGCATCAAGCCTTGACTTACCAGAGAGCCGCTCCGTGAGCCTCACCCCCGTTTACAACAATCGACGAATCACCGACGACGATGATCGCAGGCGACGCCTTTTTGAGGGCGGCTTGTATTTGTACAGCGCGCCGGCAACTTCAACAGCCATCGTGGCCTGGGCCAAAGAGCTGATCGAACACGCTTTCGCCAAGAGCAGCAATGTGCGCACGGCGCATGCGCACATGGACGTAGCGGCATTCGTCGAGCGCGCTGGGCCCCTGAAGTCAACGTTCACCAATCACCAACGCACCAAACAGCTTTGCCAGGCCTTGATTGTCGACATGGGGTGCGACCCCGACCGAACTTACTTCGATTTGCCGCGTCTTCGTGTCGCGCCGCCTGGTGAATACCTAACCAGCGGTGTTAGCTACGCTTACAAGCCACACCGCGACACGTGGTACGCGCACCCGCGGCAGTTGGTCAATTACTGGGTGCCTGTGTATGACGGCGAGCCATCGCATGTGATGTCGATGTTCATCGACTACTTTGACAAAGCGGTGGCCAATGCCTCATCGAATTGGGATTACGACGAGTGGGTGAAGAAGGCACGCTTTGCCGCCGCGCAAAATGTTGCTGGTGAAACGCGCGTGCACCCCTTGCCCAACGAGAGCCTGGGCGAGACCACCGATTTGCGCATCGTTCAAAATGCCGGCGATTTGATGTTGTTTTCAACCTGCCAGCTTCACGCGACGGCCCCCAACGAGAGTGAGCAAATTCGCTATAGCTACGACTTGCGCACGTTGAACATCGACGATGTAATCGAAGGGCGAGGCCCAGCCAACCTCGACGGACTGGCCACCGGCTCCACGCTGGGCGATTTTTTGCGCGTCAGTGATTTGCAGCCTTTGGATGTTGCGCAACTGACGCGCGACCAAGCCAAGGCATGACGCGAAGCCAACTGTCCAAGACGCTGAGTCTTGGCTTGCGCGCTGGCGAATGGGTGGTGGTGCGCACGCAAGACGAGATTTTGGCAACTCTCGATACACAAGGCCGCATGGACGGCTTGCCCTTTCAGCCCGAGATGTTTCGCCTGTGCGGCAGGCGACTCCGCGTCTACAAGGCAGCGCACAAAACTTGCGACTCCACCCTCAACCGAACAGGTGGGCGTCGTATGCACGACACCGTGCACCTTGAGGGCGGACGCTGCGATGGCGCTGACCACGATGGTTGCCAAGCCGACTGCGTGTTCTTTTGGAAAGAAGCGTGGCTCAAGCGCGATGGCGACGCATCGCCTCGAATAGTTCCTGCCAGCGCGCATGGCGCCACGGCGGAGCAGGTCAGGCGTGCGGCCATGGCGCCGCAGAGCGAGGCGGCAGATCCAACGTGGGTGTGCCAAACGACAGCCGTCTTTGAAGCGAGTGAGCCGCTTGCTTGGTGGGACGTGCGGCAATACCTTCGCGACGTGAGCAGTGGCAATCACAGTGCCTGGCACATGGCCAAAATTCTGCTGCTCGCGGGCTACAGCAAGCTGGTTGAGCGCGGCGTGGGTTACCGCATTTTGGTAGGTGCCTACGATCGTTGGCAGAAGCTGCGCGGAGGCAAACCGTTTCCTGCCATCCAAGGCGAGATTGCGAAGGGTGCTGCAACGCCCGCGCAGACGCTTGACCTCCAACCGGGCGAATGGGTCGTGGTGAAGTCACCGCGCGAGATCGCGGCGACCATCAACGTCGACGGATTCAACCGGGGGATGCGCCACGACCCCGAAATGCTCAAGTACTGTAACGAACGCTTTCGCGTTCAGGCTCGCGTATCCAAGTTGATCAACGAGAAGAGCGGCAAGATGACGCTCATGAAAACGCCGTGCATCCAACTTGAAAACGTGTTTTGCAGGGCAGAGTTCACCAAGTCCAGGCTGGGTTGTCCACGGGCATCAAGCACCTACTGGCGGGAAATCTGGCTGGAGCGCGCCAAATAGACTTGTCCTGACAAAGGCAACGGCCGCAGCTTGCAGTTGACTTGCGAGCCTGACGCACTTTAGGCACGACGCTTCAACGGTTAACGTGCGTGCCAGTAAAGGTCCTGATCAATCTGCTGCGTGCGCTCAAGGTACTTGAGCTGCTTCAGGCGCGTGAATGCGCGGTACTCGTAGGCGGCTTGCGTGAACTCGATGCGCTCAAACAGCCGGCGCAACTCTTGGGCGCCAAGCGCGGCGGTCCAACGCGCTTTGAAGCCCGGCAGTTGGGTGGCGATCTTGTCAAACAAGACTCGGTAGCTGCGGTTGTCTTTGCTCGGTGGCCCGGAGCTGACGTGGCAGCCAGGGAATGCGTCTGACACGGTTTGTGCAATCTCACGCACACGGAAGTTTTCGGTGGTGGTGCCCACGTTGAAAACCTGGCGGTTGATGCTCGCCGCTGGTGCTTCGAGCGCGCACCGCATGGCTTCGCAAATGTCTTCGATGTGAACAATGGGACGCCAAGGGCTGCCGTCGCTGGTCATTGCAATCTTTTTATGGATCCATGCCAAAGCGCTTAAATCGTTGAGCACGATATCAAAGCGCATGCGCGGTGACGGACCATAGGCTGTCGCGTTGCGCAAGAAGACGACAGAAAACTGGTCAGTTCCTAAAGGCTTCAGGTCTCTCTCGACAAGCACTTTGCATTCGGCGTAGGTGGTTTGGGGGTTGACGGGAGAGGCCTCATCCAAAAACTCACCCGACCCGACCCCATAAACGCTGCAAGACGAAGCGTAAACGAAGCGCTTGACACCGGCCTCGCGCGCTGCTTTGGCGATGCGAACCGAACCTTCATGATTGATCTTGAAGGTGATCTCGGGACGGTTTTGACCCAAGGGGTCATTGGAAAGCTCGGCCAAGTGAACCACGGCATCAAAGCCTTCAAAGTCGGCGGGCGTGACGGTGCGGAGGTCTTTGTAGCTGGTCTGTGGGCCTTGGGGCAGCCCCACAGGATCTAGGTACAAGCAGCCATCGCGGTAGAAGCCTGTATCCAGACCCTGCACCGCATGACCCGCAGCGGTTAACCACGGTGCCAGACGGGCACCGATATAGCCTTCGGTTCCGGTGACAAGTACTTTCATGGGGTCTCCAGGTCAGAGCACACGCACATCAGGAATGGGGACGACGAAGCGGCCGCCCCACTCACCGATGTAGGACATGGCGCGTGTGATTTCGTCCTTTAGATTCCAAGGAAGAATCAAAACGTAGTCAGGCTTTGCAACGCGGATCTGCTCGGGTGCGAGGATGGGAATGCGCGTGCCAGGGGTGAATTTGCCCTGCTTGTACGGGTTGGCGTCCACCGTGAAGTCAAGAAAGTCGGTGCGGATGCCGCAATAGTTCAACAAGGTGTTGCCCTTGCCAGGCGCGCCGTAGCCCACCACTTTTTTGCCACGTTGTTTGGCGTCGATCAAAAAGCTGAGGATGCGATGCTTGGTGGCGATGGCCTGGGCCCCAAAGCTGCGGTATCGATCAAGGGTGAGGAAGCCGTCGTCAATCTCGCGTTGGCGCAACTCGGCAACGTTGGGGCCAACGAGGATGGCAGCGTTTTCGCTGTGTCGGCCATAGATGCGAAGTGAGCCGCCATGGGTGGCAGGTTCTTCGACGTCAAACAAAGTGATGCCGTGATGTGCAAACACGCGCTCAACGGCCACAAAAGAGAAGTAGCTGAAATGCTCGTGATAAATGGTGTCGAACTGGTTCTCGGCCATCAAGCGCATCAGGTGCGGAAACTCCATGGTGATGACGCCGGTGGGTGCCAAAAGCACTTTCATGCCCGCCACAAAGTCATTCAAATCGGGCACATGCGCCAACACGTTGTTGCCCAAAAGCAAGTCGGGTTTGCCGTGGCTTGCAGCGAGTTTGTTTGCCGTTTGCTTGCCGAAAAAAACGATCTCGGTCGGGATCCCTCTTTCAATTGCCACCTTGGCCACGTTGGCTGCTGGTTCGATGCCCAGCACAGGCACGTTTTGAGCAACAAAGTGCTGCAGCAGGTAGCCGTCGTTGCTGGCGATTTCCATCACGTTGCTGCCGGCCCCTAATCTGAAACGGGCGATGGCCATGGCGGCATAGCGTTTGGCGTGTTCAACCCAGCTCGTTGAGTACGAGGAAAAGTAAGCGTACTCTTCGAAGATGGCCTGCGGTGATACAAAGGCCTGAAGCTGGACCAACCAGCAGGCATCACACACATAAGCATGCAGCGGATAGAAAGGTTCCATCTCGTGCAATTGATCAGGCGAAATGTGTGTCTGACAAAGAGGTGACACGCCCAGATCAACGAAGGTTGTTTTGAGCTCTGCCGCACAAAAACGGCAGGAAAAACGGCTTGTGCGTGGGGACGATTGGGGCAGCGTCGACGGGTTCATCGCTGGGGTAATGCAAAGCGCATGTTCATGCCTTGAAGCGTAACCGAATGCCCGCAATAGAACACCCCTTCAACGGGCGGACAGTGCCTGCAAAACAGGTGCACAGGACGAAAGTCAAGTCAGCGACGTGCGTCCACTCATCTTTCGAGCATCAGGCTGTCGGCCGTAAATTTTGCAGCCCAGTTCAGGTACTCGAACGCACCATAGGCGCCGTCGACGGGAAACGAGCCTTTCACGCCGCCTTGCATGCCCTCGGGCGCATCCAACCTGACCGTGCGGCGCAGGTATTGGTTGGCTCGCTGGGCGTAAGGTGTAAACGTGTTGGTGCCCAGCGCGTGATCCAGCAGCATCCAGCAGGATGCAACTTGGGCCGTGCCTGTCAGGCATGCCCACTCGCCGCAGCCCCTCCAGTTGCTGTCCAGCATGCCAGGCAAAAAACCGTCGTCGCGCTGTGTAGAAGCAAGGCCGATTGCCGTGCGACGAGCAGCGTCAAGCCACCGATTCTCTGGCGAATGCCTGCAGGCTTCAATGACGCCGCGCAAGGTGTAGCCAATGGTGTGCGTGATGGGATTGGTTGCTGCTGTCAGGCTGCAACGGGCATACCAACCGTTGGCGGGCAGGTCCCGCAGCGCCCAGTCAATGGTCCGGAATCCACACTCAACATAGCCTCGGTCCCTGTCAATTTGCCCGGCCTCAAAAAGGCCCCATGCGACGTGCGTTTCGTACTGTTTGTCCCCTGGAGCAGCAAACGGTGACTCGTGTTTTCGCCAGCAGCCATCGGCGTCTTGCGTGGCCACCAACCAATCAGCCGCGCGACGCATCGGCTCGCGGTAGCGTCCGGTCTCGCGTTCGGCTGCGGCAAGCCCGAGCAGAATCTGGCCGGTGTTGAACGTCACAGGCACGACAGGCAGCGCATCAACTTTGCCGCCCTGAAACCCGCCACATGGCAGTTGAATGCTGACCAACCAATCGGCCATGCGCAGCGCGCGATCGCGCCAAGACGTGTCACCCGTGAGCCGCGCGTAGTCAAGCAATGTTGGGATGATGTAGCCCGTGGTTTCGGGATACGAAGACGACCAGCCGCGAATCAAGCTGTAGTCCCTCGCCGCACCCCCGTCGGCAGACTTGGACCGATCTTGCGCCATGGCGAGCCAATCCATCAAAGCAGGCAATACGCGTTGGGTGCCAGGATCGTGGAGCGACAAACCCTTGCGGTCGTGCGCGAGCTCTGCTCTTGCCAGCGGTGGCAAGTGGCGCTGCCTTAGCCAACTCCGTGCAACAGAAAGCAGGCGTGCATCCACGGCTAGGCAGTCAGGTCAAAAAAGTTCGATGGCAACGCAGAGGGCGTGGGCAACCATTCGTGCGACGGCTGGTGTTTCAACCCATCACCGTGCTTCACTTGAAATTTTCCCCATATCGAACCCGACTGTCGCTGCGCACGAACACGGCGTCCATGTAGGCAATGGGGCCACCTCGGCCAATGGACTCGATTTCAGCAATGTTCACCAGCGAGAACCCAAGTTCTTCCAGCAAAGCGACATACGCCGCGAAGCTCAGTTCGTCCTTTGTCCGCTTTGCCACGGAGACCTCAGAAATGACGACATCCACGTTGCGCAACGTGTTTCGAGCGCCGCGCAACACGTGGGATTCAAATCCCTCAACGTCCAGTTTGAGAAGTGTCGGCCCCGAGAATGGGCCGAAGTCATCAAGCGGTTTGACCGCAATTGGCGCGCGATGTACATGCTCGGACGTAGGTTCTCGACCCGCCGCTTTTAAGTATGCGTCGTCGTAGGTGGCAAACGTTGAACTGGTGGGGCTGTTGGTGTATTCGTCAAAGAAGAGCTCGGCGTGTTCCTGGCCCAGAGCGCAGTAGTGCACCTTGACATCGAGACCACGCGTGGCGTTTTCGATCGTTGGTCGAAAGCCTTCGTTCGCTTCAAACAACTCAAAGTGTGCCTGCGGAAAGCTCTTGTAAAGCCACGGTGTGCCATTGCCCACACCCACATCGATGACCGTTCGAGGGTTAAAGCCAAGGCGCTTGAGTCGCTCGCAAGCGACGACAAGGGTCGAGGGATCAGCGTTGAGCTGAATCAACCGGTAGCCCTGCACGTGAAGAAACCGCTCGAGCAAGACTCGCAAACCGGAGCGGACGGAACCAAAGGCCATGTTGAATTCTCGGTTTCAGCGCTGATGGGCAACAAACAAAGGGTGAAAAATCGCGGCCACGTGGCGCAATGGTGACTGTTGGCAACGCGCCAAGGTAGATAGGGTGCTGCGGTTGGTCATGCTGGCAGCACGCTTTCAATGGTCAACGCCGACGCATGCAACGCCCTCGAAGCACGCCTCTTGGCTTCAATGTCAGCATAAATGCGTTGCGCTGCAGCCGCGTTAACGTTGAGCATGGGCGCCAGATCTGCGGCGGACATGGCTTGATTCAGCGCCCAGAGCGCAATGTCCATTTTTGCGTACGGCAACGCAAAATAAAACTCATCTTGCCCCTGCGGCAAAGTGTATGTGTCGGTCGTGGGCTGCGCATCGCAAATGTCAGTCGGCAGCCCAAGCCCGCGCGCCATGGCGTACACCTGCGACTTGTACAAATGGGCGATGGGCTTGATGTCTGCCGCGCCGTCACCTACTTTGACAAAAAAGCCCTGGTCGTATTCCAGGCGGTTGGGCGTGCCCACCACCGCGTAGTTAAGGCGGTCGGCATGAAAGTAGTCCATGGTCTTTCGCACCCGCTGCTTGAAGTTGGTGGCGGCGACGATTTGAAGGTAGTCTTTGAGCGGCAACCTGGCCTCGAAATCGTGCCCATCGGGCGCCTGCACCACCAAGTTGAAGTAGTTGATGCCGGTGTCGATGCCGCCTGCAATCACGATTTTGTTCTTCCATCCTGCACCATAGTCGGGGAACACGCGTTTGATGGCTTCGTCACGTTGCTGGTAACACCCCAAGGCATCCAGCGTTGGCGCGATGTCGAACTCGGCATGTGGCACCCCCAAGTGCTGAACCAACAAGCGGCCCCGCTCGGTGCTCGACGGGCTTGAGTCGCGCTCGGGCAGCATCAGCGCAAACACCTTGTTGGGCCCCACGGCGCGCACGGCCAAAGCGGCACAAACAGAGCTGTCGATGCCGCCCGAAACAGCCACGACCAAACCGCGCCGACGCAGGGTGCGTGACAGTTCGTCGCGCATCCAATGGGCGATGCGATCGGCCTCGGCTTGAACGTCGATGGTTAAGCCTGCAGGTAGGGTGCTCACGGCTTGGGCTTTCAAGGCGCCAACTTGCGCAACAAAAAGGACTCGATGGCGTTGAGGCTGTCGAGGTTTTCTGGGAGCATCTCGGGGCCATCAATCTTGATGCCGTGTTTTTCTTCCAGGTAGGTGATCAGCTCCAAGAAGCCGGTGGAGTCGAGAATCTGGGCTTCCAAGAAGGAGTCGTCGTCGGCCAGCGTGGCGCCGTCAGTCCCCAAAATGAAGTTGTCGTTCAAAAATCGCCGAACGTCGGGTTTGATGGTACTCATGGGGGTAGCGCTTTGTGGGATGGTGGTGGAGCCAGAGGGGCCGGCGCGGACGCCCCCCTCAAACTGGCGTGCCTGATTTTGCCGCTTTCTGTGCGCGGCATTTCGGCAAGAAACTCGACAAACTTGGGGACCAAGTGAGGGTCCAGTGTTTGTTGGCAGTGGCGGATGATTGCCTTGGCGTCCAATGTCGCCCCTGTCCGCGGGGTCACGAAGGCTTTGACAGCTTGCCCCAGCAAATCATCGGGAACCCCCACGACGGCGCAAGCAGCAACTTCCGACAGCTGCAGGATGGCTTCTTCCACCTCACGCGGTGCGACCTTTTCGCCCCGCGACTTGATGATGTCGTCTTTGCGAGCCGCAAAATACAAGTACCCGTCGGTGTCGCTGCGAAACATGTCGCCGGTGTGAAGCACGATCTCACCGGGCTGGGCCCCAGGCTTGAGTCGCTCGGCGGTAGCGTCCGCGCGGCGCCAATAACCGCGCATCACGTGGCTGCCACGCACCACCAGTTCGCCGGTGCTGCCGTGGGGGAGCTTTTCACCTGCCTCGTCCACCAGCCAGTGCGCTTGGTTGGGCATGCCACGGCCCACGCTGCCAGGGCGGTGGTCAAGTTGCTCGGGCGGGAGGTAGCTGATTCGCATGCATTCAGTCATGCCATACATCGAAAGCAGCCGAGCGTCGGGCAAACGACGTCGCAGTTGGGACAAATGCGTTGGCGCAAGGGCGGCCGCTGCGTTGGTCACGAGCCTCAGCGACGGCAATTGCGCAGCGCTGAAGTGCTCAAGCTCAAGCAGGCTTGCAAAGAGCGTCGGAACGCCCGGCAAGACGGTGGCCTGCTCCCGCCGCAGCGTTTCAACCACCTGCGCGGGAAACGCAGCCTGCGGCTCAAGCACCACCGTGGCGCCCACGCCCAAACCCATCAGCAGGTTGTAGAGCCCGTAGCTGAACGTGGGAGGGATGGCCAAGGCAAGCACATCGTCAGCGCGAAGTTGAAGGTAGGACTGAACCGAGCGCCAAGCGTGCACCATGTTGAGGTGCGACAGCATCACGCCTTTGGGTTGCCCCGTGGTGCCCGAGGTGTAGATCAAGGCTGCCAGATCTTGGTCGATGGCAAGCGCAGCGCACGGTGCCGATTCAATGGCATCGTTTGGCCAAGGCGTGATGCCGGGCGTGGTGAGCGTCTCGCTGCGCATGGCAATGCATGTTTGCAGCCAGGGTTGACCGGCACCCCGGACCGGCAACCAAGCCTTGCTCAGTCGTGCATCGGTCACCAGCGCAGCAGCGCTTGTGTCTTCGGCAATGAAGTTGAGCTTTGACGGCTTGATGGTGGGTGGCAGTGGAACGATCACGGCACCCGCCATCAGCACGGCGTGCACGGCAATGGCGTACTCGATGTCGGTTGGCATCAGGATGAGCACGCGGTCGCCCGGGGCAACACCGGCCTGAATCAGGGTGTGCGCCAGCAGCATGACACTGTGGCCAGCATCGCGCCGTAGCTGATCGACCGGGCACCGCACACGACAGCCCGCTTGCTGGCCATGGCCTGCGCAGTTTGCTCGAACGCGGTGTGCAAAAGCATGTTGGCGCTCAAGAGGTCAAGGGCGACGCACCGTCACCTTGGATGAATTGCCGATGCAACAACATGGTGGAGAGGATGCCCACCATGCTCATGTTGTCCCCAAACCCAATGGCCTTGCCTGCCGCGCATTTGTTTAGCAGCTTGGTGACGGATGCAGCTTCGAAGAGACCCGCGCTGCGAATGCTCGACTCGCTCAACACGTCAGCAACGTACGGCAGTGCGACGGCCGTTTTCAAAGAAGCAGGCGCTGTCGGGGGCGCGATAGGGTTGCTTGGGGCGGTCGACGATGCTGGCGGGCAGCGCGTCAGCCCATGCGCGCTTGAGGATGCGCTTTTCACGCAAGCCACGAAGCTTGAACCGCGATGGCAGGCGCGCCGCGAACTCGAGCACGCGGTGGTCGAGGTAAGGAAACCGCGCCTCCACCGAGGCGGCCATGGCCATGCGGTCACCCTGGGTGGACAGCAAGTAGCCCGACATCAGCGTGTCGGCCTCAACATACTGATCACGCGCCAACGCGGGCCATGCATCAAAACCTGAGGGCAAGGGGCGGCGAAGGGCGGCATGAGGATCCCAGCCAAGCGCTACTTGTCGCGGCTCGGGCGCCAGGTAGTTGAGTGTGCGGCGGGTGGTGGCCATGCGAGTGGCAAGCGCAAACCACGGCTGGTGGCGATCGGTCAAGCCCGTGCCAAAGTGGTGCTGCGCCATGGCGCCTGAGCGCATGGGGGAATCCGCCAGGTATGGGTACAAGCGTTGCAGCATGCGAGCCTGCGCGCGCCGAGCGACTCATGCGCCTGCGAATGTGAGCCTCTTTGAAGGAGTCGTATCCGGCAAACGCCTCGTCGGCCCCTTCACCCGTGAGCACCACCTTGTAGCCCGAGGCGCGGACGTGATCGGCAAGCAACATCATGGGCACGGGCGCCGTCCTGACGACAGGGGTCTCGGCGTGCCACACCATCCGTGCAAAGGCTTGCGCAATGGCGTGCCGATCGATGCTGATGGAAGAGTGATCACTTTGCAAGTGATGCACCAAGGCGCGCTGATGCACGCCTTCGTCGAAGGCCGTGTCGGCAAAGCCAAGCGAGAAGCTGCGCAGCCCCGACTCGGCATGCCGGTGCACGATGGTCGTGATGATGGAAGAGTCCAAACCCCCAGACAGGTAGGCCCCAACAGGCACGTCAGCACGCAGCTGCAGTTGCACGGCGTCGACCATCAGGCTGCGCAACTGTTGGGCGGCGTCATCTTCGGACATCGCGTTGTCTTCGGCGGCGGCGTCAAAGGGCCAAGCCCAGTAGCGTTTGGTTTGCGTGCCATGACGGTCTATCGTCATCACATGCGCTGGCGCCACGCAATGCACACCTTCAAAAACGGTTGAGGGCGGCAGCACGCTCCAATAGCTGAAGATGGAGGCCAGCGACGACAGATCGATTTGGCGCCGCAGTGAAGGCAAAGCAAAGAGCGCTTTGACCTCCGAGGCAAACGCCAGCCTGACGGCCATCAAAGGCGTAGAAGAGGGGTCGAATGCCCATGCGATCACGGGCCAGCAACAAGCGCTCGCGGCGCGCGTCCCACAGGGCAATGGCGAACTGACCGTTCAACTCGCTGACAAAGGCGTCGCCAAGGTCCTCGTACAAATGCACCAACACCTCGGTGTCGGATTGCGTTTTGAACGTGTGCCCCTTGGTGACAAGCGACTGACGCAGCTCTTTGTAGTTGAAGATCTCACCGTTGAACGTGACCCACACCTGTGGCGTCTTCGTTGCAAAGCGGTTGTTCGCCCCCTGCGATGTCGATGATGGCCAAGCGCGTGTGGGCCAAGCCAATGGGGCCGTGCAAGTGCATGCCGTGCCCGTCGGGGCCCCGGTGGTGCAGCCGCGCGCGCATGGCTTGCAGCTCACTCGCCTGGGGCGCGTGGTCTGGGTCGGGGCTCCAAAGGCCAGCGATGCCGCACACGGGCTGGCGGCTCCGTCAGGCGCCTGTTGCAGCAGGCGCAACCGACGCGAGCCGATGCCGTGCCATCGTGTTCGCTGTGCAACAACAGCGCGTCAGGTGTAAGCGACACCACGGCCGCCCCCCAAGACAACCCAACGCCGTAGCCCAACAGCATGGCATTGAGTGGGTTTTGCGAGGCTCGGGTGGGTTGCCAAAATGGTTTGTGAGTGTCACCGCCACCGACGGGCCACCACAATTGCCCATCGTCTCAATCGTCATCGGCACGCGGTCGTCGGGCAACCCGCATTTCTTGGCCAAGTGCTTCATGATGAAGCGATTGGATTGATGGAAGACGTACGCGTCGAGCTCATCTACGCGGCGGCCTGACAAAGCTCAAGGCCTCTTGCACCAGCGGTGGCACGCGCTTGATGGTGAAGTTGAAGATCCCCGCACCATCCATGAAGACACACAAGTCGCGCGGGTCGGCAGGGCGACGATCTCGAAAGCCACCGCCGCGAATGATCAAACCGCCAAAGCCTGACCCATCGGTGTGGAGGCAAAAGTGCATCGTGGGCGCGGCAGGGTCAAGCTCCAGCGCGGTGGCAGAGCCAGCGTCACCAAACAACAGCCGCGTGGCGTGGTCATCCTCGGCCACAAACTGGCTGGGTGTTTCGCCGTGCAACAACAAGATGCGTTGATGGCCGCCGCCTTTGAGCATCGTCGCGGCGGCGTAAAGGCCGTAGGGGTATCCAGAGCAGCCCAAGCCAATATCAAATGCCGCACATTCGTCAGACAGACCAAGCCAATGGTGGACGACGCAACTGGTGGAAGGCAGAAGGTAATCGGGCGACTGCGTCACAAACAACAAGCCAGTGATCGACTCGGGCGACCAGCCCAGTTTGGCCATCAACTGGCGCGCGGCGCCCAGGCAAAGATCGGCGGCCGTGGTGTGGCCGTCGACCACGTGGCGCGTGTGCACGCCCGCCATTTGCACCACCTTTCGGACCTCGGTGGCGTCAAAGCCCAGGTCGTCGGCGAGGTTGTCCACGACGCGGGCTGGGACGCATGTTGCGATACCAGCGATTCGCGCCCCGTCGATGCTGTGACGGCTCATATTGCGTACCCCGTCAGCTTGAGGTGGTCATTCAACAAGGCGTGCTCCCCCGTCCACAACGATGGTCTGACCGACGATGCCGCTGGCGGCAGGGCTGAGCAGGAACTGGGCTACGTTGGCCACTTCTTCAGCCGTGACGATTCGGCCCAGTGGCGTGCGCTGCGCAGCTTGAGCCAAGCGCGCCTCGTGGTCAGGAAACGACTGCCAAGCCTCGGTAAAAACGCTGCCCGGTGAAAGGATGTTGACGCGCACGCCGCGCGGCGCGAGCTCGGCAGCAAGGTGACGCGCCAATGACTCGAGCGCACCCTTGGAGGCGCCCACCGCAGCATAAGCTGGCACCACGCGCACGGCGCCGGCCGATGACAAGGCCAAGACGCCTGAGCCGTCATGAGGTATGGCATCAGCGCCTTGATGAGCTCAAAAAAGGCCCTGACATTCAAGGCGTGTGTCCAGTCCCAGTGCCTGCTGGTGAGATCGGCCACGGCGCGGTGCACGCCTGTTGCAGCGCAGTGCACCAGCGACAAGGTTAGGGTCTTGCGCGCCTCGATGCAAGCCACCACGGCTTCGATCCCTTTGCTGGACGTCAGGTCAGCCCGAAGGATGTCGACGGAAAGGCCCTCAGCGGCTGCCTTGGCCCTAAACGCCTCAGCTGCTTTGTCGTTGCGTGCGTAGACGGCAGTAACGTGGGCACCCGCGCGTGCAAGTTGCATCGAAATGGCGCAGCCGATGCCCCTTGTACCTCCCGTGACAACGGCATGTGACCACCATCCATGCGATGCAATGCCGTCATGCGGGGCCCCTCATCAAGAAGCGCTCGAGCACATCGTCGCGGGGGTTGGGCAAGAACTGGTCACCCGGTGCGAAGGCAAACATCAGCTTGGCGGTGGCCACCACGGTACCCAAAACGCTCGATTCACAATCGGCTTGGGCAAACCGAGATTGCGACGAGGTGATGGTTGCCCTAAGTTCAACCGACTGGCCCGGCAAAACCCACTGGCGAAACGTCGCGTCTTGAATTTTTGCAAGGATAGGTTTGCCGCGGTCGGCGCGCTCGGCAACCAGGCACTTGGCGGCAGCTTGCCCCATCATTTCAGTCAGCAGGACCCCAGGCACCACCGGGAAGCCAGGAAAGTGATCACCAAAGTAGTCTTCATCCGCGTCGATGTCGTGGGTGGCAACGATGTTGACACCCGGCTGCAATGAAACGATTCGGTCGACCAGCAGGAAATTCATGGAATTCGCTGCACTTTCGAGTTAGGTCACATCCAAGGCTTGGTGTTGCTTGAGGATGTCGAGCACGTGCTGAACCGACTGTAAATCGTCGATTTGATCTTCGGAGACATGAATGCCGAATTTTTCGTCAAGCTCGGCCAACAAAATCAAAGTGCCCATCGAGTCCCAGCCTGCGATGTCCTTGCGCAGGGTGTCGACCTTGACGCGTTCTGGAACGTCGTCAAACACTTTCGCGATCCATTGAAGCGCATCTTGCTGATTCATCCGCCACTCTCCCTCGTGGCAGCATGTTTGGCACCGTTTGTGCTGGTGCTGCGCACTCGTGAATGAGAATAGCAGCAGGCGCAATATCGAGGTGTAGTTGTCGTGGTCTGAAGGTCACGCTATCACCCTTTGACCAGGGGGCCTACCCCCCCAAACACTGCTCTGCGTCAAGTCATGTCGTAGAAAAAGCGGCCCTCAGCTGCCATGGCGAGCACGCAGGCGATGGAGTCCTCAACGCGGGTCAACTCAAGTTGGCTGGCGCCAAGCCTGCAGGTATGAATGAATTTATGCGCTCGCAACGCCGTTTCAAGGATGTTGAAGCGGCGCCGGGCGATGACGCTCGGCTCAAAGGCATGGGTGCGAACCACCTGCGCGCCCCCTTGTGCGTCCACAACGGGCACCTCGAAGATCTGTTGGGTGTAGATGTCGAAGGGCACCTGTTTTGACACCAGGTGTTCGAGGTAATGGAAGAACGTGTAGGTGGCAAATGGAACATTGAAGAACGCCACCTTGGCCTGCGCCTGCACGAGGCGCTCAAACGGCGTGCCGGGGCCGCAGGGGTGGACGCAGTGCTCGTGACCCTCAACAAACCACGAAGCACGGGGCCCCGCGACCAAAATAGGATGGGTTGGGTGCAGGCTGCGCAACACACCAGGGCGCCTGCGAAACAACTCAGACACCATGCCCATCATGGAGGGCGTTCGGCGCACGTCAAACCGCTTCATGCGTTGCAGGTACGCAAAGGCTGAGTCGCGGTAGGGCAGTGACACCATGAGCAGGTGCCCTGTGGGGCCAACGGCCTCTAGATACACGTCGATGAGGTCATCTATCGTCCCGCGAAACCCACTGGCCTCCGAGAAGGCGCTGTGCAACAGCAGGGCGTCTCCGTCGCGGACACCAAGGTCGCGCAAGGCCTCCAGCAATTGGCGTCGATCAAACGACCTGAAACGCTTGACCCACGCCACCCGCATGGTGGCCGCACGAGCCTTGAGTGACTTTCGCAAACGCACCACCAAGCGCCCGCTCGGGGGTGAGTCACGGCTCGGTGCCTCGTGCAGCCTCGCGAAACAAATCGGCGAATGCCCGGCTTCTTGCTTCACGCGAAGCGCCGCGAACCACCTCGGCAAATGGACGCAACCTTTCCCCCCGCTGCACACGGGCAAGAAAGTCGTCGAGGGCCACAACCATGTCGTCGGTTGATTCCAGTGCTGCCAGGTGCTTCACCCCAGCTTGCCGCAAGACCGAGGCGGTGTCCCCTTCGGGCGCCGCAAGCCCCAGGATGGGGCGATCAGCCCGCAGGTATTCATAAACCTTGGCGGGAATTTGCTCGTTGCAGTTGGCGGCTTGCATGACGATCAAGCCGTCGGCGCGCAGCATTTCGAGCAGCGCTTGCTCGTACGGTACGGGCGGCAAGCACTCGACGAAGGCGCCCACCCCATGTTCGTTGGCAAGGCGAAGAATCAGGTCGTCCGCCACCGCCGCGCGAAAGCGAATGCGCAGTCGACCTGGTTCGATCTTGCGCGCATCAAGCAGACGACGCAGGGCTGCCATCAGCAGCGTCGGGTCGCGCTCCGACGGGTACACGATGCCACTGTGCAACAGCGTGATGGCCCCTTCGCTTAGCGGACCCATGCGGCTGAGCTGGTGACGATCCACGGCCGCGAATGAAGCCTCATCGTAGCCGTTCTCGATCACACGCAGTCGGCTTGCTGCTGCGGGGTAGCGTTGCGCATAGGTGGCCATGGCGCTTGGCGTAGTGAACGTACTGAAGGTGGCCAACCGCATGGCATCTGCTTCGATCTGGCGAAACCGGGCATGCGTGATCGGATCGGCGGGGTACCCCTCTTGAGCCATGGGGTCACGAAAGTCGGCAACCCACGGCACCGCACTGCGCCGGTGAAGTGTCTTGCCAATGACGTGTGCGGTGGCGATGGGGTAAGTGCTCCAAATGACGTCGGGCTTGTGCGCCCGAATCAGCTGCAAGCCTTGCCGCACGGCGTCGAATTGCCAGCTCATCCAACGGTCGGGGCGGGCTGTTGCCGCCACGTAACGCCCATGCAGCGACAGCTGGCGAGCGGCGTCCAGTGCCAGCGCGCGGCGCACCACGGTTGCTGCGGGTATGCCGGCCATCAGGTCGTCACTCGTTCTCTCGTAAGCGCGAGGCGACGCTGTCAACACGATGGGGTCCCACCCCATCGTGGGTAGGTGCTGCACCAAGCGCAGCGTGCGCTGGATACCACTGCTGCCAGCCAGCGGCGGAAAGTGGAAAGCAATCAAAAGCAC
This sequence comes from uncultured beta proteobacterium, assembly GCA_963738575.1. Classification (GTDB taxonomy): domain Bacteria; phylum Pseudomonadota; class Gammaproteobacteria; order Burkholderiales; family Burkholderiaceae_C; genus CAVTWY01. The sequence continues at coordinate 175,208 of CAVTWY010000004.1, read as the reverse complement.
CTTGGCGTTCACGGGAAAACTCATGGTGACGTTTTAGGGGCTCCGAATGTCAGGCCGGGTCTGCGGGGGACACCGTTGTTCCCACAGGTTGAGCTTGTGACTGGCGCGTTGCAGCTTGCCGGCGCTCGGCAAATCGTTTGACCCATGGCCAGCGGTAGGTGGTGAGGTGGTACAGCGTGCGTTGCTGCTCGGTGAGCTTGGTGTGCCACTCCATCGTTCGGCCGTAGAACTCGACACGCTTGATGTCGCCCCTTGCAAAGATCTGTCGCAGTTCGTCCTCTCGCAGCAACGACGCGGGGGATTGGGTCTTGGGCATGGATTCGTCGTAAGCCGTTTTGAGCACGACGAGCACACCGCGACGGACAAGCCCCAGGTTCATGGCCACAGTTTGATCGTTGAAGCGGTAGGTGGCAACCCAAGCCTCGCCGCGCTCGGCAGCCTCTTGCAGCACCTGTTGGTAAAAGCGACCTTGAACGTTGTCGACATCGATGGCAGTGCCGCCGCCAGCCTTCCAGCCGGTGCTTTCCAGGCGACCGTAACGCACCAGGGCGGGCGCGATGTCAGCGGCTGTTGCAGCGAACTCGAGTGTGGTTTGCACACCGTCGGTGGCCAACTTGTTGCGTTGCTTGCGCAGGTTCTGCCGCAAGTTTTTGCCACGCGCCGCCCAGTAGTCGTCGAAGCTTCCTTCAACATCGATCCATGAGGTTTGAATGTAGTCGTCGTGTCGCGTCGAGGGCGTATCCTCTTGCCGTGCGGCCTGACGGGTATCCACTTGCGTCACGGACACGACCAAGGGTTGCCCCAAGGCACCGCTTCGCAACAGTTGCTGGGACACCGCGTCGGGCGACAGATCAGCGTTTGCAACCCACGCGCCCAAAGGCAGCTGCGAGGGCTGAAACGTTGCCCACCGCAAGCGGCCTTGGGGTGTGACCACGATCATGGCGTGCAGGGCCCCGTCGGCGAACCCGCTAAGCAGCTGCTCGCGCCCCGAACCAAAGCAAGTCAGCGCCGCGGCGATGACATCTGAAGCCATGAAAGGCAGGGCCAAGTGCCCGTCGTTGAGCCCGTCCCAGGCGGTACGCAAAGTTGCATCGTTCTGAAGCAGGGATGCAGGCATTCGCTGCCACGTTAGGCGAGGGTTCATGTTGGTGCCGGTTTTAGAAGGTGTCACGGGGTGAAACGCCGCCGTCTGGCTGGGTGTTTTCGAGCATCGTTCGCGTGGCCGATGCAACGTACGCCACGTCCTTGGTATCGAGGGACTGGTGGCAAAGAATTTGTAGCACTTGCGTGCGCCACAACTGCCCTGCATCACCATCGATCGTGGGTGTTTCGGGCCAGACTTGATCCCATCGAAAGACGGGAAGCCGCGCGGCACGCATGCTGGCGTAAATCTTGTCGGCTCTGTCGGGTCCGTCGACCCACAGCGGTACAACGTAAGGTGCACCGCCTTCAGGGATGACTGCCTGCAACACTCGAGCGCCGCTTGCGCCTGCCAGTTGCTCGACGTACTGTGCAAAGTTCTTCCTGCGCGCCGCAACGATGAACGCCGCCGTCATGTTGCGATGAATCCACTGGGCAACATGCGTGGGCTTCTCGTGGATGCGCCCCATGTCGCAGCCCTCGATGATCGAGTGCTGAGAGCGCGCTGCATGATCCAACGGTTGCAACGGTTCGGCAGTTGCAAGGGTGCGGCGCCGCAAGGCAACCAGGCCGCCCACCGCGCCCGACAGCACCCTCATCCGACCGTGATCATGGGCGCGATGAAGCACGTCCCACACGGCCTTGATTTCCTGCCGCCAGCGCGTGGGTTTGAGGTTGATGGGCGCCAAGCGGTGTGATGCGCTTGCGAGCAAGCCTCCTTCAGGCATGGGGAAGAATTTTGAGAGGCTGGTGATGGCGTAGTCGCCCCACGAACCCACCGGACGATCACCGGCCATGCCAAAGTAGCTGTGAGCGCAATCCTCGACCAAAAGCACGTCGTGCAGATCGCACCAGCGTTTGACAGCGGACAAACTGCTTGCCAAACCGAAGTAGTGCGCCACGAACATCGCGCGCGGACGCACTGCGTTTGCATCGATGGCGTCCAGGCGGGGGCGACCGTCGTCGTGCAAGCCGTAAAAAACGGGCGTGTGACCCGCAGCGACGATGGGCGCCACCATCGTAGGGCAGTGGTAGGTTGGTACCAGCACCGCGCTGCCTGGGGGCAGGTTCATTTGCAGCAGGGCGGCGTGCAAAGCAGCGCGACCGCTGCTGGTGTACGCCCAGTGTGGCAAGTTGGCAATGCCGGTCGGCACGGGTGCGTTGTTGCGCCAGAAACCACCCCAGTCAAGCACGGGTGCCTTGGGCAATACGCTGGCAACCCCCGTTGGCCCGACCGATGTTGCTCGGTGCGCGATCAAGGGTCCAACCGATGGGATCATTGATAAGGCTGTCGGCGTCATGCTACTTGCGCGGGCCGTTGCCCAATCGCAGTTTCGATCCCCGCCAACTCGCTGCCCAACCAACGGGCAAAGTCATTTTGCGCGTTGACGCTCGATAGCGTGTGATCGGCGTCAGGCAAATCGAGGCGACGAAAACCAGGCCGTGCGCGGGCTGCAGCCCAGATAGAGCCGCCAGACCAACTTTGCAAAAATTCGGCCGCTGTCAAGTCCTTGCCACTGAGCACGAGCCAAATGTGTCCGGGCCAACGGGCCCAAGCTTGCGCCATGCGTTGCTGAAAGGTGGAGGCGTCTGAGGCGCCATTTTTTGTGTCGCCAGACCGTGCCTGCCCAACCTTGCGCATGAATTCAAGCGGCGCCCGAAACGAAACGGCGCCACGCAGTAGTTTGGCCCAAAAGGCGCGGTCACGCAGCCGCTGGGCGTAGTAGTGACTTACCTGCGCTTTGGCAAGTGTTTGTGCTGAGCGAACCCACGGGTTAAGCAGCACGAGGCCGGTGATTTTCGGGTCGACGCGGCCTTGATGCGCGTGCAGCAGGCAAGCGCTGGCGCCGTCGCAAAGCCCAACCAGCACGACGCGCTTGAGTGTTGGTACCGACGACGTTAGTGTTTGCACGGCTGCGTCGATGTCACTGTTGATGTTTTCGAACGTTCTTTGCTCACCCTCGGCATCGCCCATGCCGCGGACATCGAAGCGCATGGCCGCGATGCCTTGCGCCGCCAGGGCTCGGGCCAAGATTACAAACTGTCGGTGGCTACCAGCCCGGTACTGAGGGCCGCCCACAACGATCAAGGCCCCGACGCGTGCCGTTGTGGTGGGCAGGCTCAAGATGCCCACCAGTTGTTCACCTTGGCAGGCAAAGGTGATGGCGCGCTCAACCATGGGCCACCTGACGGCTAGACGTTTGGAACAGAGACGCCGTGGCTTCGAGCAACGCGGGCGCGTCTTCGATCTCTTGGGTTTGCCAAAACGGCGGGCCGACGACGCGGGTGGTGTGAAGGTGTTGATGAACAACGTTCCATCGATCAAGCACGCCTTGCGTTGCTGGTGATGTCCCCAGGTGACTTTCGGCCCCCACGTCGATCCACACGCCACGAAGCGCTGCTGGGGGCGGCTGAAGCATCGAGCCCTCCAGCCCAAGCGCCAGGTCGGCGGCCATTCGGTAGCCTGCGATGTCGACGGGCTTGCCAGCATCAAGCTGCGCGCGTGCGTCCTTAACGCTGAGTACATCAGCCCCACCCGTCCAGGCCGCCGCGCTGAGCAGGCGCAGAAACTGTGCCAAATGGGCTTTGCCCGACGTCACGGGCTGCCAGAATAAGAAGTCAGAAGGCTCATCGAGCCGGCACGCAGCTTCGGCCGCCAACAAGCATCCTGCGCGCAGGCCCCAAAAACCAACAGGCACGTTGTGGCGACGGCGCAGCCATTCGTAACCAAGCAAAACGTCGTCAACCCAGGCGCGCCAAGTGGCGTCGCTGAAGTCGCCGCTGCTGTCACCACAGCCCAACAAATCCAACTGCAACACCGCCGTGCCTCGCGCGGCGAAGGCGCGTGCTTGGCGCGCGGCCATGCGCCGCGATTTGTTCATTTCTTCTGCAAACGGGTGGACGTACACCAGCGCTTGACGCACGCCACCCGAGACGGGAGCGTGGTGCATGCAAAAGCGCTCTCCCACGGGCGCGGCAAGAAAAAATGCCTCGCTCGTCGAACCGATCACCGATCAACCCGCCAACTTGGCTTGCACGAAGGCGACCAAGGCACCCACAGTGGCAAAAATGGATCCGTCCACCTCGTCGTCGTCAATGACAAGCCCAAAGTGCTCTTCGAGCATGGTGATGATCGACACCACAGCCATGGAGTCCAGTTCGGGCACGGCACCCATCAGTGGGGTGTCTTGGGCGAAGCTCAGGCCACGGCCATTCAGGCTCAGGGCGGCGTCGAGCACGCGAAGCACTTCGGTGTCGGTATTCATCTAAAGATGCCCGTGGGCCGGGCAAGGGGAAGCAATCGTTGCTAATTCTAGGGGGCGAGATGCTGCCGCGCCCTGTGGTATTTCAGCCTTTAGTCACTGCTCCCCTGGAGTCAAGGGTGTGCGCGCAGGGCGCGTGTGACATACTTTTTACAGACGGTTTGTCTTGTAGGACTTGCGTCGTCGCCACGCTATGCAAGATGTATCGCTCCTTCATGAATTGGTCTTTCGGTCTGCTGACCGTGATGGGTCCAAACTTGCGCTTTCAGCGTCGGGTGCGTCGCTTGACTACGCGCAGCTGAGCGCCTCCTTGCGGGGGTTTGCCGGTGCGCTCGTGGCCCACGGCTTGCAGCGCAGTGACCGGGTGGGCATCTACCTCGAGAAGCGCTTTGAGACCGTGATTGCCAGCTTTGGCAGCGCTGCAGCCGGGTGCGTTTTTGTGCCCATGAACCCGCTGCTCAAGCCAGATCAAGTTGCATTCATCATGAGCGACTGTGATGTGCGCGTGCTGGTGACGTCACCCGAGCGGCTGGCCTTGTTGGCGCCGGTGCTGGGCCAATGCGCAGCATTGCGATGTGTCATCGTCACAGGCGCGGGGCCCGTGCCAACGTTTGCGCGTGAAGCCGTGCCGTTGGCCATAGAGCTGCTGCCCTGGGGCCATGCGGTGGCTGCGGGCGGGCCACAAGGCTACCGCGTGATAGACGGTGACATGGCGTCTATTCTTTACACGTCGGGCAGCACGGGCCGCCCCAAAGGCGTGGTCTTGTCACACCGAAACATGGTGGCAGGGGCTTTGAGCGTAGCGTCCTACCTTGGCAACCACCAGGACGACACCTTGTTGGCGGCACTGCCGCTGTCCTTCGACGCGGGGTTCAGTCAACTCACCACGGCGTTCTCCGTGGGCGCGCGGGCGGTGTTGCTGAACTACCTGGTGCCCCGCGACGTGCTTAAAACCATGGCGCGCGAAGGTGTGACGGGCCTCACAGCCGTACCACCGCTTTACATCCAACTTGCTGCGCTCGATTGGCCCGAAAGCATCGGAGCGCATTTGCGCTACTTTGCCAACACAGGCGGGCGCATGCCGCGAGAGACCTTGGACACCTTGCGGCGCCACGTGCCTAAGGCCAAGCCCTTTCTCATGTACGGTCTGACCGAAGCCTTCAGGTCCACCTACCTGCCCCCCGAGGAGGTTGACCGCCGCCCCGACTCCATCGGCAAAGCCATCCCCAATGCCGAGATCTTGGTGCTGCGCGAGGATGGCACCGAGTGCGCGCCCGAAGAGCCTGGCGAACTGGTGCATCGCGGCGCACTCGTGGCCATGGGCTACTGGAACGATGCCGAAAAAACGGCCGAGCGCTACCGCTTGCTGCCCAACCGCCCGAGCGGGCTGGTGCTGCCCGAATACGCCGTTTACTCGGGCGACACGGTGCGCCGGGACGCCGAGGGGTATTTGTACTTTATTGGGCGTCGCGATGAGATGATCAAGTCGTCGGGCTACCGGATCAGCCCGATGGAAGTTGAAGAGGTGCTGTACGCCACGGCGTTGGTGGGCGAGTGCGCCGCTTTTGGCGTGCCTGACACGGCGCTGGGGCAGGTGGTCAAGGTGGTGGTCACACCACCGGGCGGTGGTGTCGAAGTCGACGTCAAAGCCCTGCTGATCGAGTGTAAAAAGAGGATGCCTGCGTACATGGTTCCTACCTTGATTGAAACAGCGCAAGGCCCACTGCCGCGAAATCCGAACGGCAAGATCGACCGCAAGCTGCTTGCAGCCACCCCGAGCGCCACGGCATCGGCCGCAACTGCAGTGTGACCCCCGCAAGCCCCATGACCACCTCCACCCCATCACCCCTGCTTTCGCCAACTGTCGCGCCGCGCCCGGTCCACGAAACCATGGACACGTTCAAGTCGTTGGATGGCGATTTGCTGGTGGCCGGTGTGCCTTTGCAGCGATTGGCGATGCGGGTTGGACGCACACCCTTTTATGCCTACGACCGGCCCTTGCTGCGCGCCCGTGTCGAGTCCCTGCGTGCGGCGCTGCCACCTCAGGTTCAGTTGCACTACGCGATGAAGGCCAACCCGATGCCGGCCGTGGTTGGTTTCATGCGCGGCTTGGTGGACGGTATTGACGTGGCGTCCGCCGGTGAGCTTAAGGTGGCGTTGGACGCCGGCACCGCGGCAGCGGACATCAGCTTTGCAGGCCCGGGCAAAACCGACAGTGAGCTGATTCAGGCTGTGGGCAGCGACGTGTTGATCAATGTCGAGTCAGAACGCGAGATCGAATTTTTGGCGGGGCTTTTTGCACGCTCGGGCTTGGCAGCCCGCGTGGCCGTGCGCGTGAACCCCGATTTTGAGCTCAAAGGGTCGGGCATGAAGATGGGGGGTGGCCCCAAGCCTTTTGGCATTGATGTTGAGCGTGTGCCCGCCGCATTGAAGCGCATCGGTGTGGCCGGCCTGCGGTTTGAGGGCTTCCATTTGTACGCGGGCTCGCAGAACCTGCGTGCGGAATCCATCGTCGAGGCGCAGAACGCTTGTTTTGAGTTGGCACTGCGTTTGGCCAAGCACGCGCCTTCGCCCGTGCGCAGCCTCAACCTGGGTGGCGGCTTTGGCATTCCTTACTTCCCAGGTGAGCGGCGGCTTGATCTTCAGCCCATCGGCGTCAACCTGGCAGGCATCGTAGAGCGCGCTGCGCGAGAGCTTCCCGGGGCGCAAATGGTGATAGAGCTTGGGCGCTATTTGGTGGGCGAGGCCGGCATCTATGTGGCGCGCGTGGTCGACCGCAAAGAGTCGCGCGGCCACGTGTTTCTCGTCACCGACGGCGGGCTCCACCACCACCTGGCGGCATCGGGCAATTTTGGTCAGGTGGTGCGCAAGAACTACCCTGTGGCCATTGGCAATCGAATGAACGAGGCGTCGGCTGAAGTGGTTTCGGTTGTGGGCCCGTTGTGCACGCCCTTGGATTTGTTGGCCGATCGCATGGCTTTGCCCCAAGCGAGCGTGGGTGACCTGGTGGTTGTGTACCAGTCGGGTGCTTACGGGGCTTCGTCCAGCCCGCAGGCTTTTCTGGGGCATCCAACTTGCATCGAAGTGTTGGTGTGAGCGGCGACAAAGCGCCCGAAGCGATGCAAGTGCGCCTGAGCGCCGGCGAGCCGCGATGGCCCGATGGCAGCAAGGGTTGGCGTGACGCGCTGGCAGGCGCCAAAAAAACCACTGAAGCGGTGATGGCGGCGCAAGGTGGCTTCGCGGTGGCTGAGCCGCTGAGCGGCAATCGAACCTTCATGGCGGTGGACCGATTTGCGCAGCAGACACTTTGCTGGCGCGTGGACGGCGAGCAGCTGCAAGTGGCTGATCGGGCAGACACGCTCGGCGGCACCGACATCGACCCCCAAGCGATCCACGACTATTTGTTTTTTCATGCCATCCCATCCCCGCGCACGATTTACCGCGGTGTGAACCGGCTTCCAGCTGGGCACTTTGCCATGGCCTATGGTGCCGACGTGCAGGTATCGCGCTACGACGCGCTGCGTTTCGCGCCGCAGTCCAAGGCTTCGTTTGAAAGCCTCAAGCACGAGTTTCGAGGCTTGATGACCGACGCCGTGCGGCGCGCGTTGGGGCCCGGCGTTCCGGCGTGTTTTCTCAGTGGGGGCACAGACAGCTCCACCGTGGCTGGCCACATCAAGCAATTGGCGGGCGAGGTTCACACCTACTCGATCGGTTTCGAGGCCGAAGGCTACGACGAGATGGCGTATGCACGCATCGTTGCCAAACACTTCGGTGCTGTGCACCACGAGTATTACGTCACGCCCGACGACTTGGTGCGGCACATACCCCTGGTGGCGGGTGCCTACGACCAACCCTTTGGAAACTCCTCGGCTTTGCCGGCCTTTTGCTGCGCCTTGCGCGCGCGCGAGGACGGTGTGAGCAAGCTGCTGGCAGGTGACGGTGGTGACGAGCTTTTTGGGGGCAACACGCGCTACGCAACCCAAAAGGTTTTTACCCATTGGGACCGCGTCCCCAGGGCCCTGCGCCAAGGCCTGATTGAGCCCGTGCTGGGTTTGCCCGGCGCCGGCAGCGTGGCCCTGCTGCGCAAAGGCCAAAACTACGTGCGTGCGGCCAAGGCGGGCCTGCCTGCGCGGCTGCACGCCTACAACTTGTTAACGCGGCTGGGCGAGGCGCACGTGCTTGAGCCTTCGTTTTTGAAGATGCTCGACCCACAGTCCGTGACGAAGCAAACCGATCATGTGTGGGGTTTGGCGGACGCTCAGCACGACCTGGACCGGATGCTGGCCTACGACTGGCGCTACACCCTGGCGGAATCAGACTTGCCCAAGGTGCGCGGCACCTCGACGCTGGCGGGCCTGCAAGTGGGCTACCCCATGCTCGACGATGCCTTGGTTGCGTTTTCGATGCGGCTGCCCGAGGACTACAAAGTCCGGGGTCAGCAGCTTCGATGGTTCTTCAAAGAAGCGCTGCGCGACTTCTTGCCCGAGGCCGTGCTGACCAAAGAAAAGAAGGGTTTTGGTTTGCCCTTTGGCGTTTGGGCCAACCAGCATGCGGGGCTCAAGGCGCTGACCAGTGATTCGCTGCAGTCCTTCGCCACGCGGGGTGTGGTGCGACCAGCGTTCGTCAAAGAGCTGCTCGAGCAGCGGCTGCCCGAGCATCCAGGCTACTACGGCGAGATGGTGTGGATCTTGATGATGTTGGAGCAGTGGTTGCGGCGGAACGCGCCTGATTGGCGATTTCGCAGCGTGTGATGCCTGCAAGTCGCCGCGTGCGCAAAAGCGCATCAAGTCGCGTCGCTGGGCCGTTGGCAGGCCCGCCGTCGGCTGACGGAAAAGGCCTGATCTGGGTGTTGGCCCTGCTGGCAGCCTACGGCTCTTGGTATCCCTTCAAGTTCAGCGACCCCGAGCGCATCGGGCGCACCTGGGAGGCCTTCTTCCACGATGTCCGCGTTTGGACTTCGACTGGCGATGTGGTTGGCAACGCGTTGTTGTTTGTGCCGCTTGGCGTGGTCATGGCTTGGCGTTTGGCGAGGCAAGGCGTGACCAGCGCGGCGTGGCTGGGGTGGGGTGTGGCAGCCGTGGCCTTTGGTTTGTTGTTGCAGGTGGGTCAGATGTACTTGCCGATGCGCGACCCCGCGTTGGCTGACGTGTTGTGGAACGGCGTTGGCGTGGTGCTGGGTATGGCACTGGGTGGCGTGATGCATGGCACGCGAAAGCGAGCCGCTGGGCAAGGGTCTGACGCAGCTCACGCGGCGTTGTACCTGCTGATGGCGTGGGTCGCTGTTGAACTGGCCCCATTGGTGCCGACCGTCGACTGGCAGAACATCAAGTCTGCACTCAAGCCACTGATTGGCCTGGACTTATCGGCCAGCAAGGCACTGCATGCACTAGCCTTCGCCATGGTGTGTGCGTCGCTACTGTCGCTGGGCTTTTCAAATCGCCCGGGTACCAAGTCGATGTGGCTTGTGGCTCTGCTGCTGGGCTCGACGCTAGCGCGCCCATTTTTGGCCGGCAAGGTGGTGACGCTCGGGTGGGTCGTCGGTCTGGGGCTCGGGGTGGTTGTATCGGCAGTGCTGTTGCGTGGGGCTGCGCAAAGACTCTTTCGGGTGACACTTTTGCTGCTTTGGTTGTCCATCTTGGTGGACGGCCTGGCCCCATTTCAATGGAGCGCTGTGTCGGTTCCCATCGACTGGATCCCGTTCCGCAGCATGCTTCGCGGTTCGATGGAAGCCAATTTTTGGTCGCTGGTGGCGACCGTTGTCACCGCCGCTGTGTTTTTGAGCCTCGCCAGTCTGTGGCAAGGAATGCAAGGCTTCTTGACGCTTGGGCTCATCGGCACGGTTGCCGCGGTGGAGTTGCTGCAAATGCACGTGATGGGCCGCACCCCTGACGTGACGCCGGTGTTGCTGGTGGTACTCACCGCTTGGTGGGCACCCGGTCGCCTGCTCGCTGCAAAACTAGCGTAAACCCTAAGTCGACAATCTTTCCACATGCACGGCGCTTGATGGGAAGGGGTGCGCCAACTTGTTGAAAACATGAGATTGCCACTCTTGGCTCGTATATTGCTTGCGCAAGTGGTACGAGCAGTCACAAGGAGCTAATCATGTCTTTCATCTCCAAATCATTGGTTGCCCTGCTGATATCGACGGCATCGTTGGCAGCCAACGCGGCGCCCTTGACTTGTTTGTTTCCGATCCTTGGCGATCGAACGATGTCGTTTGATGACGCTGCTGCTTGCACTTTGGCGGGGGTATTTACGGGCGGTGGCATCGGCGACAACACAGTTGCTGGATATGTTCCTGGAAGCACTTTGATTGATCGTGACCCTGGCCACGCAGATGCCGACGAAACGGCGCTTCAAATCACTGGCGTTGGCGCCAGTAGCGGCACCTGGGCCACAAATGCTTCCACATGGGCTAACTACGCCAATCTGTACCTGTTCTTTCACTTTGGCAACGCGGGTGACACCCGCCCCAACAACCCCGACTGGTTCATTGTTCAGCTTACTTCAAACGACCTGAATGGCACTTGGGACTTCAGTGACAAAAACGGGTTGTCCAACGTTGCATTGCTCGGCTCGGGGACCAGGCAGCAGGTGCCGGAGCCGAACTCGCTGGTGTTGGCCGCGCTGGCCCTCATCGGTTTGGGGTTTGGCCTTCGCCGTCACCGCAAGCAGCGCTGACCGCTTGGGTTAAAGGTTCTTTGCCTCGCCCTCCCCGGAATCCCGCTTAGGCGGGATTCTGCGTTTTTGTGTCCTGAATCTACCCAAGCGCCAGAATCTTGACGGATGCGCTGTCGGATTCCTTTACGGTGCAGCGTCAAGTGATCGGGGATTTGAGCCTAAGTTGTTGATTTATAACAAATCGCATGTTTGGCATGAAACATGCTTCTAAGTGATCATTCAGACCTTAAGGGGGATTTCATGAAAAAGATGCTTGTTAAATCGCTGGCTGTAGCGCTGGTGTCCATCGTTGGCGCTGTTGGGTCTGCCCAAGCTGCGCCCGTCACGTGTGGTTCGTCAGGTTTCCTTCAGCGTCAGGTCACGATTGATGATGCCGAGGAGTGCTCGCTTGCGGGCAACGGGTCACCAACCAATGCAGCCGTTCTGGCCTCGCTGGGTGTGGCTGCGGCCGAACGCAATGATATCGAGCGCGATACTCGCCCGGTGACTCCTATCTTCGGCATTCCAGTTGTGAACTGGAGCAACACCTCAGGTAGCTTGGCGGTCAACTTTGACACTTTCACACCGACGGAGTGGTCGATTTCGCCATCTCTTTGGGGTTCAAATCAAAATCTGTGGTTGTACGTTGGTTTGTACACGGCCGGCTTCAATCCCGACTATTTTGTATTCCAGCTGAACCACGGTGACACCGCTGGTGCTTTCGCCGGCGGCCTGTCTTTCTTGAACGCGGGCCCAGTGGCTTTGTATCAAGTGGGCGTCGTGGGACAAGTACCAGAGCCCGACTCGCTTGCCCTTGTCGGCTTGGCTTTGGCTGGCCTCGGTCTGAGCCTGCGCCGCCGCAAGCAGCGCAAGTAATACAAGCTGCGTAAGCAAGCCCGAGTAGCCTGAAGCAACGCAGGCGGCCGGGTAACAAAAGAGCCTGCATATGCAGGCTTTTTTGTTTTTGCCGACAGCCCGACAATTCGTCAAGCAACGCTGCATACACAGTTAAAACCCATGCTGCCCCGACACCACGAACCCATCATCGCCATGGCCACCGCGCCAGGCCGTGGCGCCATTGGCATCGTGCGCCTGTCGGGTCGTGGGCTGCTGCCATTGGCCCAGGCCTTGACGGGGCTGGCATTGCAACCACGCCATGCCACCCTCACGCCCATGCGTGACGCGCAGGGCCGATCCATCGACACTGGCTTGGCACTGCACTTTCCCGGGCCGCACTCGGTCACTGGCGAGGACGTGCTGGAGCTGCAAGTGCATGGCGGGCCGGTGGTGATGCAGATGTTGGTGCAACGCTGCCTGGAGCTTGGGGCGTCACGCCACTTGCGGCTGGCCGAGCCGGGTGAGTTCACGCTGCGAGCCTTTCTCAATGGCAAGATTGATTTGGCTCAAGCCGAGGCCGTGGCTGACTTGATCGATGCCACCACGCAAACGGCCGCGCGGTCTGCCACTCGGGCCATCGACGGGGTGTTTTCGCGCGAGGTAGACGGCCTGGCGGCGCAGATCATTGAGTTGCGATCGCTCATCGAAGCCACGCTCGATTTTCCTGAAGAAGAAATTGACATCTTGCAGCGCCATGATGTCAGCAACCGCCTGATGCTTGCCGTGCGCACGGTCGAGGCCACGCTCAAACGTGCGCGCCAAGGCCGCTTGCTGCGCGACGGCATCACGGTGGTGTTGGCGGGCCAGCCCAACGTGGGCAAGAGCTCGCTGCTCAACCAATTGGCCGGCGCCGATGTGGCCATCGTCACCCCGGTGGCGGGCACCACGCGCGACCGCATCACGCAAACCATTCAGATCGACGGCGTACCGCTGCATATCGTCGACACCGCAGGGCTGCGCGACGCCCAAGCCACCAGCGACGAGATCGAGCGCATCGGCATGCAACGCAGTTGGCAGGCCATCGAGCAAGCCGACACCGTGGTGTGGCTGCACGACTTGACGGCCGCCCACGATGCCGAGCACCAAGCGCGCGACGACGCAATCGACAAGCTGCTCAAGCGCCACGGGGTAAGTGGCGCGAAGCAGGTGCTGCACGTCTACAACAAGGCTGATCAAGTCAGTGCGGTGGCAACCTGCAACATGCCAGAACAAGCGACCGAGCCGGGTGACACCCCGTTGCGCATTTCAGCGCTGACGGGCGAAGGCATGGATACTTTGCGCCAAGCCCTGCTGCAACGTGCAGGGTGGCAAGCCTTGCCCGAGGGCACCTTCATGGCGCGAGAGCGCCATGTGCGGGCTTTGCAAGAGGCGCGCCTCCAGCTGGGCCACGCGCATCAACATGCCGCCAGCGGCGTGCCCGAGCTGGAGTTGGTGGCCGAAGCGTTGCGACTGGCCCACCAGTCGCTGGCCGCCATCACCGGCGACTTCACAGCCGACGACTTGCTCGGCACCATCTTTGGGCGCTTTTGCATCGGCAAGTAGCCTTAAGCGACGTTCAGGCGTCGCCCACAAACCCGATGCACCGTGCCAGCAACTAACCGCGCAGCAACTTGGCTTCGGCCAGTGCCAGCGGCTCGGGCAGGCCCGACAGCACCAAGGTGTCACCCGCACGCAGGGTCACGTCCTCATGGGCGTCACCTGCACGCCCATTGGCCGTTCGCAGCGACGCCACCCGCACACCCATGGCATGCAGCGCTACATTGGCCAACGGATGCCCCACCGCAGGTGATGTGGCGGGCAGGGTGACGCTTAGCAGGCGCGCCGTGGCCAGTTCTTCCACGGTGTCGTCGTCGGCACCGTGAAAGTAGCCGCGCAGCAAGCCGTAGCGCGCGTCACGCGCGTCGCGGGCCAGGCGAATCACACGCCGCATGGGTACGCCCACCAGAGCCAATGCGTGGCTGGCCAGCATCAAGGACCCCTCAATAGCTTCGGGCACCACCTCGGTGGCCCCAGCGGCGCGCAGTTTGTCCAGGTCGGTGTCGTCCACCGTGCGCACCACGACGGGTACTTTGGGCGCGTGGGTTTGTGCCACGCGCAAGATCTTCAATGCCGATGCAGTGTCGTGGTAGGTAACCACGACGGCGCTTGCGCGCGCCAAGCCGGCCGCCATCAAACTCTTCAGGCGCGCAGCATCGCCAAACACCACACTTTGTCCGGCCGCCGCCGCTTGCCGAACGCGGTCGGGGTCGAGATCCAAGGCCATGTAGGGGATGTGCTCTTGCGCCAACAAGGCGGCCAGGTTTTGCCCGCTGCGGCCATAACCACAAATGATCACGTGCGCGTCCACCGCCATCGACTTGCGCGCGATGGTGGTGAGGGCCACCGACTGCATCATCCAGTCGGTGGCCGACAACCGCGCCACGATGCGGTTGCTGTACATCACCAGCACGGGGGTGGCCAGCATCGACAACACCATGCTGGCCAGCACCGGGCTGACCCACTGCGCGGGCACGGCGCCATGCTCGGCCCCCAAGGCCAACAACACAAAACCAAACTCGCCCGCCTGCGCCAGGTACAAACCGGTGCGCATGGCCACACCAGGTGCAGCCCCAAACACCCGCGCCAGCAGCGCCACCAACACCAGCTTGGCCAGCACCGGGCCCAGCGTCAGCAGCGCAACGATCAGCCAACCGTCCACGACCGCGTGCCAATCGAGCTTCATGCCGATGGTGATGAAAAACAGCCCCAACAACACGTCGTGAAACGGGCGAATGTCGGTTTCGACCTGGTGTTTGTATTCGGTCTCGGCCACCAACATGCCCGCCACAAAAGCGCCAAGCGCCAGTGACAACCCGGCCATCTCCGTCATCCATGCCAGGCCCAAAGTGATCAACAACAGGTTGAGCACAAACAGCTCTTCACTCTTGCGCCTTGCCACCTGCGTCAACCACCATCGCATCACCTGGCGGCCCCCGGTCAGCAGCAAGGTCAGCAGCACGACGGCTTTGAGGGTTGCCACCCCCAGCGCCACCGCCATTTGCTCGGGGCCGGACGCCAGGGCCGGCACGATCACCAGCAGCGGCACCACCGCCAAGTCTTGCAGCAGCAGCACGCCCATCACGCGCTTGCCGTGCTCGCTCTCCATCTCCAGCCGATCGGACAGCAGCTTGACGACGATGGCGGTGCTGGACATGGCCATGGCAGCACCCAGCACAAATGAGCCCCGCCAGCCCAAGTCCCAGGGCTGGGCAAGCCAGGCAAACAAAAACGTCAACGCCGCGTTGCCCAGCATGGCGCCCAGAATCGTGAGGGTGACTTGCGACAAGCCCAACCCAAAGGCAGCGCGCCACATGCTGCGAAGTTTGGGCAGGTTGAACTCGAGCCCAATCACAAACATCAAGAACACCACCCCAAACTCCGCGAGGTACTTGACGGCGGCAGAGTCTTTGGCCAGGGCCAAGGCGTTGGGGCCAATCAGCACGCCCACCGCCAAATAACCCAGCATCGGCGGCAGCCGCAACGAGCGACACACCACCACACCGATCACGGCGGCAACCAGGTACAGCAGAACAAGTTCGAGGGTGGAGGCCATGCGCAAGGTGAGGGTCACCCTGAAAGATGGGGGACCTAGAATCGCTGATCGTAAGTGACAGCCATGCCTCCCATCACCGCACCTCCTCAATTTGATGCCGACCGTGCGCGCCAATTGGCGGCGCAAACACTCGACATTGAGGCCGCCGGCATCTTGCGTGTCAAAGCCGCACTGGGTGACAGTTTTGCGCACGCGGTGCAGGCCATGCTTGCGTGCAACGGCCGTGTCATCGTGATGGGCATGGGCAAGAGTGGTCACGTGGGGCGCAAGGTGGCAGCCACCTTGGCGTCCACCGGCACGCCATCGCACTTTGTGCACCCCGGCGAAGCCAGCCACGGTGATCTGGGCATGGTGACGTCAGGCGACTTGGTGCTCGCCATCTCCAACTCGGGCGAAAGTGACGAGCTCAACGTGGTGCTGCCCATCGTCAAACGCTTGGGGGTGCCCATCGTGGCCATGACAGGACGTGCTGACTCGTCGCTGGCGCGTCACGCCACCCTGGTGCTTTCCAGTGCGGTGGACCAAGAAGCCTGCCCCTTGAATTTGGCACCCACCACCAGCACCACCGCGCAAATGGCGCTGGGCGACGCGCTGGCGGTGGCGCTGCTGGACGCTCGCGGCTTCAAAGAAACCGACTACGCGCGCTCGCACCCCGGGGGTGCCCTGGGCCGCAAACTTCTCACCTTGGTGAGCGACTTGATGCGTGAGGGTGAGGCGGTGCCGCGTGTGGCACCCACGGCCAGCGCCAGCGAGGTGCTGCGCACCATGAGCAGCAAGGGTATCGGCTGCACCGCTGTGGTGGCAGGTGACGGCAAGCCCGTCGGCGTCTTTACCGACGGCGACTTGCGGCGCTTGATCGAGCGCGGTGCTGACCTGCGCGGCTTGACGGCCCAAGCCATGATGTCGGCCAGCCCCAAATGTGTGCGCGACACCCAACTGGCCGTAGAGGCCGCCGCCTTGATGGAGACGGCTCGCGTCAACACCGTGTTGGTGTTGGATGCTGCGGGCACACTGGTGGGTGCGCTAACGTCCAACGACTTGCTGCGCGCCAAGGTGATTTGACGATGAGTGCGCGCAACCCACCGGCCCCCGACCCCGCCGTATTGATGCTGGCGCAGGGGCGCCTGGGATTGGGTGTCAAGGCGGCCATTTTTGACGTCGACGGCGTGTTGACCGACGGACGACTATTTATTGGCGAAGCCGGTGAGATCTTCAAAGCTTTCCATGTGCTGGATGGGCAAGGGTTGAAGCTGCTGCTGCAAGCCGGCATTGAACCCATCATCATCACGGGGCGCGATGGCGCAGCGGTGCGCCGCCGCGTAACTGACTTGGGCCTGCGACATGCGGCCTATGGCGCCAGCGACAAACTCGCCGTGGCCAATGAGCTGTTAAAAGCACTGAAACTTTCTTGGGATGAAGTGGCTGCCATCGGCGACGACTGGCCTGATTTGCCTGTGTTGGCGAATCGCAGCCTTTGCATGCGCCCCACCGGGTTCGCACCCCGAGGTGTTGGCGCGTGTGCACCACGTCACCCGCAACGCTGGAGGCAAGGGGGCAGCGCGCGAGTTTTGTGATTTACTTTTGATGGCCAGCGGCCAGTATGCGCGCTTGCTGCACGCGCAAACCCAGACCCTCGACAGCCGCTGAGCTGCAACGGCAAACACCCACCAGCGACTCGCACCCATTGCCTCGCATGCTTCACGCCCTGAGCCCAAGTGCCCCACCGCCCAAGCGCGCTCGCGTTGACGGTTGGGTGCGGCTGCGTGACGGCGTGTCAACGTACCTGCCGCTGTTGCTGATGGTGCTGTTGGCGTCGGCCACCTGGTGGTTGGTCAAGAATGCGCCCCAAGCGGCAGCGCCCAAGGTGGAGCGGCCCGTCAGCCACACCGCCGACTACACGATGCAGGTGGCGCTGTTGCAGCGCTTTGACCGCGACGGCCGCTTGCGGGTGCAAGTGGAAGGCAACCAGTTGCGGCACTTTCCTGACACCGACACGGTGGAGGTTGACGCCGTGCGCATTCGAAGTTATGGGGACGATGGCCGTGTGATGGTGGCCACGGCCAAGAAAGCGGTGACGAACCAAGACGCAACGGAAATCCAACTGCAAGGGGCTGCGCAGGTGCAACGCGACGCCAGCCCGGCCGGTGAGGCCTTGCGCTTTGACAGCGAGTATTTAAAGATCGACGTGGACGCCAAACGTCTGCAGTCACACCTGCCGGTGACGTTTCAACTCGGGGCCAACAGCGTGCGTCGCTGGCGGGTTTGACTACGACGACCAAACGCAGGTGGCACAACTCAAAGGGCCTGTGCGCGTGATGGTGTCGCCGCCCGCCAAAGCCCCTGGCAAGCCGACAGCCCAAACACCCTGAACGAACCCAGCCCTCAGTCATGAACAACGGCCACGCCACCCTTGGTTTTGATCACCGGGGCCTCGAGCGGCTTGGGCGAGGCGCTGGTACGCCACTACGCGCAAGCCGGCTGGCGCGTGGCCCTGGTGGCACGGCGTTTGGACGCGATGCAGGCGCTGATTGCCTCGATACCCACGCACGCCGCGCGCATGGTGCCCTACGCCGCCGACGTGCAAGACGTCGACGCCTTGATCGCTGCGGCACAAGCCTGCATCGCCGGGCAAGGGGTGCCCGACGTCGTGATTGCCAACGCTGGCATCAGCGTGGGCATGGACACCGAGCACCGCGCCGACCTGGACGTCATGCGAGACACCTTTGCCATCAACAACGTGGGCCTGGCGGCAACGTTCCATCCGTTTTTGGCCGCGATGGCCAAGCGGGGCACGGGCACGCTGGTTGGCATGGCCAGCGTGGCCGCCATCCGTGGCCTGCCAGGGCATGGCGCGTACTGTGCCAGCAAGGCAGGCGTGGTGGCTTATTGCGAAAGCCTGCGAGGCGAACTGCGCGGCAGCGGTGTCAAAGTGGTCACCATCGTGCCCGGCTACATCGCCACGCCGTTGACGCAAGGCAATCGCTACCCCATGCCATTTTTGATGCAAGCGAGCGACTTTGCCGACCGCGCCTTTGACACCATCCAAGCCCAGCGCAGCTACCGCGTGATCCCTTGGCAAATGGGGTTGGTGGCCAAGCTGCTGCGGGTGTTGCCTAATGCTGTTTTTGACCGTGCCCTTGCAGGGCGCGGCCGCAAAAAACGCCGCGAAACCTGAACCAAGGCGCCCCAACGACAAAGGGCGCAAGCCCGAAGACCTGCACCCTTGAAGTTTTGAGCATGTCAGCGGCTGGGCCGCTGATCAGTGACTGATGCTGGTGTGATCAGTAGCCGCCGCGACCACCGCCGCCGCCGCCATCACCGCGGCCGCCATAGCCGCCACCGCCGCCGCCATCACCACGACCGCCGTAGCCGCCGCCACCGCCGGAACGGCCACCGCCGCCACCACCGCCGTAGCCACCACCACCGCCGCCGCCGGAGCGACCGCCACCACCGCCGCCGTACGGGCTGCGACCACCGCCACCGCCGCCAGCTCCGCCGCCACCACCGTAGCCGCCACCACCACCGCCGCCGCCGTAGCCACCGCCACCACCGCCGGGGCGACCACCGCCACCGCCACCGCCACCACCGAAGCCGCCCGGACGCTCTTCGCGCGGACGAGCCTCGTTGACCACGATTGCGCGGCCTTCAAGGGGTTGGCCATTCATGCCATTGACTGCGGCTTGCGCTTCGGCATCGGTGCCCATCTCGACAAAACCAAAACCTTTGGAACGACCGGAGTCGCGATCCATCATGACTTTGGCCGACGTTACGGAGCCGAATTGAGAAAACGCGACTTGCAATGATTCGTCACGGACGCTGTAGGCCAGATTGCCCACATAGAGTTTGTTTCCCATGAGAGGGAGCCCTTTCAATCACACATCACCAGTGGAGCATTAACCCGTCGTGAACCATTTCAAGAAGGCGCCGCATCCATTCCCAGGCGCGCCAATTATCCTAGATGCCTTGACAATGCATATAAGACTTTTCCGGGGTGTTGTTTTTCACAAGTCGAAACGTCCCCAGAACGGGCTAGGTCGGTTGGAACGTAAGCACCCGCTTCACGCGCCTTAGAACTGCGCAAGGATCACCAGATGACAGCCGACGTTAGCTTTGATTACGTGGTGGTGGGTGCAGGCACAGCAGGCTGCTTGTTGGCCAACCGGCTGAGCGCCGACCCGCACAAATCGGTGCTGTTGCTTGAGGCGGGCGGTGACGACAACTACCACTGGATCCACATCCCCGTGGGCTACCTCTACTGCATCGGCAACCCGCGCACCGACTGGTGCCTCAGCACCGACGCGGTGCAAGGGCTTAACGGTCGTGCGCTGCGTTACCCGCGTGGCAAGGTTTTGGGCGGCTGCTCCAGCATCAACGGCATGATTTACATGCGGGGTCAGTCTAGGGACTACGACCACTGGGCGCAAATCACGGGTGACGACGGCTGGCGCTGGGACGCTTGCCTGGCGCATTTCAAACGCCACGAGGACCACTGGCGCGGTGGCGACGCCCTGCACGGTGCAGGCGCCGAGTGGCGGGTTGAAAAACAGCGCCTGCGCTGGGACGTTTTGGATGCCTTTGCGGCCGCTGCGCATCAAGCTGGCATTGCCCCTGTGGACGACTTCAACCGGGGCAACAACGCTGGGGTGGGCTACTTTGAAGTGAACCAGCGGCGCGGTGTTCGCTGGAACACCACCAAGGGCTTTCTCAAACCCGTCCGACAGCGGCCCAACCTGACGGTGTGGACACAACGCCCAGGCGCTGGGCATCACGCTGCGGCGTGGACAAGACACCGCCTGGCATGCCACGGGCGTGACCGTGCGTCGTGGCGCAACGGACCAAGCCGTGCAAGTCAACGCACGCCGAGAATTGCTGCTGTGCGCAGGCGCAGTGGCGTCTCCCCAGCTGCTGCAGTTGTCAGGTATCGGCAACGGTGAGCGGCTTGCCAGTGCGGGTATCACGCCCCAACACGAACTCGCAGGTGTGGGCGAAAACCTGCAAGACCACCTGCAGATTCGCGCTGTTTTTGGCGTGCAGGGCGTGCCCACACTCAACGTGCTGGCGTCGTCGCTGTGGGGCAAGGGCCGCATCGGCTTGGAGTATTTGCTGCGCCGCAGTGGGCCCATGAGCATGGCGCCGTCGCAGCTCGGGGCCTTTGCCAAGTCGTCACCTGAGCGCCAGTGGCCCAACTTGCAGTACCACGTGCAACCCTTGTCGCTGGACGCGTTTGGCGAGCCGCTTCACCCCTTTCCAGCGTTTACCGCCAGCGTGTGCAACCTCAACCCCAGCAGCCGCGGCACGGTGCGGGTGCGCACGCCCAACCCCGAGGACGCGCCGTCGATTCAGCCCAACTACCTGGCCACCGATGACGATCGCTTGGTGGCGGCGCAGTCGCTGCGGTTGACGCGAACCATCGTGGCGCAAACTGCGTTGGCCAAGTACCGCCCGCAAGAAATCAAGCCCGGCGTCGAGCACCAAAGTGACGCCGCTTTGGCCCAACTGGCGGGTGACATTGGCACCACCATTTTTCACCCTGTGGGCACCTGCCGCATGGGGCGCAGCGACGACGAGGCGGCCGTGGTTGATGCCCACCTGCGGGTGCGTGGGGTGCAAGGGCTGCGCGTGGTGGACGCCAGCGTGATGCCCACCATCACCAGCGGCAACACCAACGCCCCGACCTTGATGATTGCCGAGCAGGCGGCCGCGTGGATCTTGGCTGACGCCAGTCGTGCAGCCGCGTGAGGGGCCTTGCTGGCCGCAACCGTTTGAAGCTCGCGAACTGCGCACTGTCGGTGGCGCGCACCAGTTTGGGGTATTTCCTGATGCCTTGGTGGCCTTGGCGCCACTAGATTCCGGGCACTGGTTGGGTGCTCACGCACCTGACGCAGGGGTTGAGGAGACAAACAGCACCCACGGGCCAACCATCTTGGCGCGCGCAGGGGCAAGACGCAGCGCAAAGGCGTCGGCTATCCGCCGACGCCTTTGTCATTGGGGCCATGAAACAATGCGCTGCACATGATTGATGTATGGATGGTGGTTGTGGCCTCGGCGCTGGCCGGTTTTGTCGACGCCGTGGTTGGTGGGGGCGGGCTGGTGTTGTTGCCGGCCCTGTTTGCGACCTTTCCCAGGCGCGGCGCCTGCCACCTTGCTGGGCACCAACAAGTGCGCCGGGGTGTGTGGCACCACCTGGGCGGCGGTGCAATACGCGCGTCGCGTGAGCCTGCAGTGGCGGGTGCTCTGGCCCGCCGTGGCAGCGGCGCTGCTGGCCAGCGCCTGGGGCGCGCACGCGGTGATGCAAATGGATGCCACGCTGCTCAAGCGCGCGCTGCCGGTGATCCTTCTGCTGGTGCTTCTCTACACGTTGGCACGCAAAGACCTGGGGCGTGAACATGCACCGCGCTTGCACGGCAACACCGAGATCGCGGCCGCGATGGGCATTGGTGCTGCCGTGGGGTTGTACGACGGCTTTTTTGGTCCGGGTGCTGGCAGCTTTTTGGTGTTCTTGTTTGTGCGTGCCCTGGGCCACGATTTCTTGCATGCCAGTGCACACGCCAAGGTGGTGAACGTGGCCACCAACCTGGCGGCCCTGGCCAGCTTTGCCTGGGCTAGCCACGTGTGGTGGCACCTGGCCGTGCCCATGGCCGTGGCCAACGTGCTGGGCAGCGTGGTGGGTGCGCGCATGGCGCTGCAGCGTGGCGCGGGTTTTGTGCGCGCCATGTTCATTGTGGTGGTGGCGCTGCTGATTTTGAAGACGGGTTACGACGCCTTCTTGCGCTGACCGCGTGCGCGTCTCAGTCCAGCTGCACCTCGACGTGCACCGCCCCCGCCCGTTCGGCCCGCGCCGACAACCCCACATGCGTTCCACGCGGCGCTTGCACGATCCATTCGGCCACATCGCGGTCGGCCGTGACTTGGCGCGAAGGCAAGAAGGCTTGTTGCGAGGTGGTGGGCGCGTGGCCCTCCAGTTGGGCGCCTTCAAAGCGATGTTTGCCGCTCAACAGGGTCACGGTGGGGTCGGTGGGCAGGGTGATTTCAAACATCACGCCACGCACCACCTTGCGCTCCAGCGCGCGCTTGGTGACGTAGGCAGGAAGGTAGCCGCTGTTGCCCACGGCCATGCGAACGCGCCAGGTGTCGGGGCCCACGGCACGCACCTCAGCACGCAGCAGCTCTAGCTTGGGCAGTGACAGGGCCAGCTGCTTGAGCCATGCAGGAAAGCGCTCAACCTCGCGCTCGCGCAGTGCCGGTGGGGGGTTGCGCCAGTAGTTGGGCTTGTCCCAACCACCGATCTCGACCGCACCGAGTTGAGGGTGATGAAAGGGGCGCCAATCCACATGCGCCTGGCCGCCGCACGCGGTGTCGCTCCAGGCCAGCAACTTGAGGTCGTCTTCGACGGGATGGTCACGGTACCAATCGATCCATTTGTAGCCGGTGATGCCAGCTTCTCGGTTGGGTGACCAAAGCTCCACCACCCAAAACAGCGCACCCAGGTGCTCGTACATCCACTCCTGCGTGCCGGTGATGACTTCTTTGGGGTGGTACTTGAAGTCGTGAAAGGTGCTGAGCACGGGGTAGCCGGTGTGCTTTTCGGCCAAGGCTGACAGGCGTTTGAACGACCACAGGTCTTCGGGCGTCATGTCGTCGTCGCTCTTGGTGTTCATGGGGCGCAGGATGACGCCACTGTGGGTGTGAAAACACACGGCGGCACCGATGTTGGGGTGTTTAACCACAAAGTCGACCATGGCGCGAACTTCAGGTTCACTGCTCGGGTAGGGACCCGCGCCCACTTGCTCGTGCTCTTGCCGCCACAGCGAGGGAAAGTTGCGGTTCAAGTCCAGTCCTTCGCGGTCGGGGTTGACCTTCACCGTCAGGCCATCCCAATGTGTCAAGGTGCCCTCGGGCATCACGCGAAAGTACTCGCCGCCGTGTTCGCCCGGCTCGCGCGCCACCATCAGGCGCGGTTCGGTGGTGTGCTTTTTGTAGGTGCCGTGCGGGTCGGGGATGCGCATTTGCAGCACGCGCCCGTCGCCGTCCACGTCTTCCATGGTCAGCCCTTCAACCGTGGGTTCGTCAAAGGGGTAGGGCCGCGTGGACGAGCGGATGTGACGCGGCCGGTCGGCCAACGCCAGCTCGGCCCCGTCGGGGCACAGGCGTGGGCACAGGTAGATGGTGCGTGTGTCCAGCAGGTGGGTGATTTGCGCGTCACTGCCGTAGCCATGGGCCAATTGGTTCAGAAAATACAGGCACGCTGTAGAGGCGGTGAGTTCGGCGGCGTGGATGTTGCCGTCCACCCAAAGTGCGGGCTTGTCGCCGTCAACGCCCAGCGCCGTGTTGGTCAGCACGACCACCCAGATGTCGCGGCCCTCATGGCTTTTGCCAATCGACTGCACGCTGATCAAACGCGGCAGTGCTGCGGCGTAGTCGGCCAGCAGGCGCGACAACTCATCGTGGCGGTAGAACAAGTCAAAACGAGGGACGGGGATCGTGGTCATGAAGGGTGGGCCCAAAGACAAGAGAAACTCAGCGTGCGATTTTGATCACTTTTGAACGGCTCGCAGGGCCTCGTCTACCCCAGCATTGGGCGCAAGCGCCGCCAAGGTGCCTCGGCTCGGACGCCTCAACGGCCTTACCGACCCGGGACAAAAAGCTTGGCCACCCCGCGCCACGTGACCAGGTTGCCTGGGTTGCCTTTTTCTTCAAGCACTTGGCTCATGCGCTGCAAGATGCGCGGGCTGCGGCGGGCACGCCAAAGCAGCAGGTCGATCAACCAGGGCATGTCGTTGACGCGGTTGGCGCGCTCGTACAAATCAAAGCGGGGTTTTAGCGCCAGCACGCGCTCGGTGTAGCGCGCTCGCATGGCGGGGTCGTCGTGGCTGGTGTTTGAGAGGGCGGGTACCGTTGTGGTTTCCAGCAAAGCTTCTGCGGCCAGCATGCCCGTCTCCATCGCCTTGCCAATGCCCTCACCGGTGAAAGCGTAAGTGCTGCCCACCGCCTCGCCCGTCACCAACATGCCGGGGCGTGAAAGTTGTGCGCCTTCGAGCGAGCATCGCAACGGTGCCCCTTTGAGCGCACCAAGCGCGGTGCCTTGGGTCACCAGGGTGCGCGCGGGTGCATAGACGTCGCAAAACGCATCGAACATCGAGCGCAGGTTGACATCCACCATCGGGCGGCGGCCATCGGCACCTTGCACATGGCTGTTGGACAACCCCACGCCGACGTTGTACACGCCTTCGCCACAAGGAAAGATCCAGCCGTAACCGCGCCCCAGCTTGCGGTGCCACACACCGTCCATCGTGGTCAGGGGTGGGGTCAGGGTGGGGTGCTTGAAGTAACCCCGCAGCGCCACTGCGCTGGGCGCACGCTGGTCACACACCCCGGCGGCCATCAAGGCTTGTGGCACTGCACCTGTGGCCAGCACCACCCAGCGCGCAGACACGTCGCGGTGGCTGCCATTCACCTTGAGCCTCGCGCCCACCACGTTTTGCGCGCCGTCGAGCAGCGGGGATTCAAAGCGTGCCCGTGGCAACCACTGCGCCCCTGCCGCCACGGCGGCGCGGCGCAAGATGTCGTCCAGCACCAAGCGAGGCAACACGGCCAAACGGCCAGGCACGTTCACTTGGCCGCCGCCGGGCGCCACGCACCGCACGTGCGTGACGGCTTGAGCCTGCGCCTGCACTTCGGCAGCCACCCCCAGGCGCGCAAAGGCTGCGTGCGCGTCTGGAATCAAGCCATCACCGCAGATTTTGTCGCGCGGAAAGTCATGTTGGTCGGCCAGCAACACTCGCCAGCCGGCGCGCGCCAGCAGTTGTGCGCAGGCGCTGCCGGCGGGGCCCGCGCCCACCACGAGGGCATCAATTTTGGCGGGTGTCATGGAAAGGGAATCGCGGGCACCGTGTGGCCCAAGCATGACATGGCTCCGTGGCCGCGTGTACATTCGGTCCTGTCCGAGCGTATCATTTTCTCAATCGAATGGACGGGAAACGTCTGGTTTTGCATCAGGCTTCAAAGCGTTAAAGACCTCCCATGAACTGTCCAGTGTGTGGAAGTACATACGTCAAAGCCAGCCCCGATGCAGCAGGAGTGAGTGCCACTGGTATCGACTGCGCACACTGCGGTAAGTTCGAACTGTCAGGCCCGCTTATGGCGCAACTTCCGACGATGTTGCTTCAGCGCGATGCGGCACCAAAGCTGAGCCACGTCATTCGCAAGGCACATGGGTCCGGACAGATTCTTCGGCTCGAACCGTACATCGCTGAGGCCGTGTTAAGTAACCCATTGCCTCGACCGCGAGAACAGGCTGACCTGCTGGTTCAGTGGCTAGCCGTTAGCTCGGCAGGGCCCGGCGAGCCTCTCAGCGTAGACTTCAACCAACACGGCGCCATCGTAGGCGCGAGGTCTAACGCAGGCTTTTCGATGGTCATTGAGCACCTTCTGGGCTCGGGTCTAGTTGTCGGCCCCCATGAAACGTACCTGTCGGGTGAGTCAGTTGCGCACATTGCACTTACCTTTGCTGGCTGGGACTACTACGAATCGCTCCGGCTTGGCGGTGCAGCCTATCGCAAGGCCTTCATGGCGATGAAGTTTGGCGACCCTACCTTAAACTCGCTACTCGATCAGGTGTTCAAGCCTGCGGCCAAGCGAGCGGGATTTGATCTCTTTAAATTAGATGACAGCCCGAAGGCGGGCCTGATCGATGACCGCATGCGTGTGGAAATCCGGGCGTCCGATTTTTTGATCGCGGACCTGACGCATGACAACCTAGGCGCTTACTGGGAAGCAGGCTATGCGGAGGGTCTGGGTAAGCCCGTAATCTACACCTGCGAGCTAGGCAAGTTCAATGAGAAGAAGACGCACTTTGACACGAACCATCATTTAACGATCAGCTGGAATGCCAATGATCGTGAGGCTGCTGGGCTGCAACTTACGCAGACTATCCGCGCAACGCTTCCGCATTTGGCCCAGCTCACCGATGCTGGGTAGCCCCCGTCGTCGATAGTACGCGCTCAAGTCGCGGGCAGTCACCGCACCCTGAACTCTTCTTGAAGAAGGTTGGGAATCATCCGGGACCTGACGTCTAATGCAAAGTCCAAAGCGCCTGCGTTAAAATATTTGAGATAGTCTCGAGGTAGCAATCATGACCCAAGCCTTTACGACCGCAGTTGCTGAGGCGACAAAGCTCCCGCCGCCGAGCAAGATGTTCTTGCTGCAATCATGCTAGACGAAATTGCCTCCGAGCATCGGTGGTCGCAGTCCTTCGCCAAGTCAGAAGGGGTTCTTGAGAAGTTGGCGTCCGAGGCTTTGGCTGAATTCCGGGCTGGAAAGACCAAGCCACTCGACGATCTATGAAATCTGCAACAACCGAGAGGTTTAGGTCGTTGTTTGCTTCTGCACCACTTGAGCGGCAAGCTCGAATCAAGGGGGCCTATCGGCAGTGGAAAGAAAATCCAGCACACCCCTCCCTTCGGTTCAAAAAGGTCCATCCTCGGCTGCCCATTTTTTCGGTACGCGTTGATCTCGATTGGAGAGCAGTCGGTGTTATGGAAGGCGATACCCTCGTATGGTTTTGGGTAGGCCCGCACCCACAGTACGACGCACTACTCAGGGCACTGTGAGTCAAGGGCTAACGCCTGACAATTTGGAGACTGACAGTGGCAACCGTCGCCCACGTGCGCCCGATCCATCAAACCGACTACAACGCTTGGCTACCACTTTGGGAGGGCTACAACTCCTTCTATGGCCGTGAAGGCCACACTGCCTTAGCCCCTGAGATCACCCAAGCGACATGGGCGCGATTTTTTGATACGAGCGAGCCGGTCTTTGCGCTTGTGGCCGAATCGAATGGGGCATTGCTTGGCCTCTCGCACTACTTGTTCCATCGCAGCACCACGCGCAAGGAGCTCACCTGCTACTTGCAAGACCTCTTTACAGCTCCCGCCGCGCGCGGACAAGGTGTCGGGAGATCGCTGATCGAGGGTGTTTACGAGGCATCAAAGGCAGCTGGCATCAAGCGGGTTTATTGGCAAACGCATGAATCAAACAACGCGGGCGCCTGCTGTACGACAAGCTGGCCCAGCACGCTGGCTTTATCGTCTACGGGCACGAAGTTTGACGGGCACATGCACCTTGCTAAAACCCACGCTTCGCACTCAACCCTCGCTGCTAACCCAAAGCCCATGGAGAACCCTTTGCTGAAAACTGTTTCGCCAAGAGCCGTTGCTGCCACGCTTTCCGAGTTGTGGTCGCCCCGGATCGTTGGCGAGGTCGATGATGCTTACGTCAAGGTCGCCAAAGTCCACGGATCGCTGGCGTGGCATCGCCACGAGAACGAAGACGAACTTTTCTTGGTGCTCAAAGGGTACCTCCGTATCGAAATGGAAAGTGGCGTGGTCGATCTCCAAGAAGGCGAGATGTTCGTGGTTCCAAGCGGTGTTCTGCACAACCCCATCGCGGACGAGGAGTGCCACATCTTGCTTATCGAGAAGAAGACGACACTTCACACGGGTAACGTGACGACTGAAAAGACCCGGTCACTGGCAGAGCAGTTGAGGCCACTGTGAGCTATTGCCCGACCGGCACAGAGTCTGTTGGTGCCAAGGCGCTAACGTGCGCGAAGTGCGGTGCTCGGTTCGGCATTGCCGGATGCATGCCAGTTGGCGAAACCTATCGATAGGTTGCAAAAACCACCCGCATGCTCTTCGTATGCCGTCAAGCCGAACCGAAGGACATGCCTGCCGTCGCGCAGCTGCTTGAGCTTTACCAATACGATTTGTCCAAGATTTGGCTTCAAGACATGGACGGTCAAGCCAAATACGGATACGACCTTACCCGCCACGAGTGCGGGGCCACGTCCTTTGCTCACGTGGCGTGCTTGGGGGCGCAGTACGTCGGCGTGGCCTTGGTTGCGCCTGCGATGGTGACGCGAACACAGGGCGTCTGGATGGAGCAGTTCTTCATTCACAAGCGCTACCGCCGATCAGGGGTTGGCTCGGCGTTGGCGCGGCATGTCTTTGCATCGCACCCGGGTCTTTGGGAAGTTGGCCAAGTGCCAGAGAACGTCGCCGCACAATCCTTCTGGCGCAAAGTCATTGCGCAAATCACATCGAACAACTTCACCGAACTGCAGGTCACCCAAGGTTGGTGGCAAGGCGTCGTTCAGCAGTTTGATGTCTCGGCTTCGACTGAATGATTGAGCAATTGACGATCCCAACCCTCGCCTACGTGCGCCCGATCCGGCATCTGACTTCAATGTTCAGCGACCCCTTTGTGAAGGCCACGATGCCATCCATGGCCTCGAGGGCCGTCCCGCCCCGGCACCCGAGATCACCAACGCAACATGGACGCGGTTTTTCAATCTAAGCGAGCCGGCTTTCGTGCAACGGCCTAACTTCCTATCAAATCGGCATGTTCGCCGCAACGCGTGAAATTGTTGCACGCAGCCAGCGGTGCGCTTCGTCGCGCTCGTGTCGGCGGTGCCATAGCATGGCAATCTCGACGCGCGGCATCGGAAACGGCAGCGCGCATGTGTGCAACCATTCGGCAGCGCCTATGGCCTGCACGTAGCGCCGCGGCAGCACGCCCAGCAGGTTGGTTTGCTTCAGCACTTGCACGGCTGCGGCGTACTGGCTCAGCATCAGCGCCACGCGGCGCGTGCGCCCCAGGCGTGCCAATTGCTCGTCGACAAAACCGTGTGGCCGGCCGGCAAAGCTGACGCGCACGTGTGCAGCCGCGCAGTAGTCGTCAAGCGTGAGTGGCCCCGTGCTTGCCAGCGGGTGCGCGCGCTGCATCGCACAAACGTAGTCGCAGTCGTACAGCGCTTCCAGCGTGGTCTCGCTGTGGCCCAGCGCGGCGTCCACGGCGCGCGCTGCGTCAGGGAAGAAGCCGATGGCCGCATCGACACCACCGCGCTCCAGCAGCGGGCGCGGGTCGCGCGTGGTCAACGGCTCAATCTGCAACACCACGCGCGAGTGTTCGGTTGCGGCCAGCAGCCGCGGCAGGATCACTGCGGCCGTGGCGTCGGCCATCGCCAGCGTGAAGCGGTGCGCATCCAGCGCGGGGTCGAACGGCTGCGGGTCGAACAACGCACGCAAGCCCGACAGCGCGTCGCGGACCGCCGGCCAGATTGCCTCGGCTTGTGCCGTCGGCGTCACGCCGGTTGAGCCCGGCACAAACAACTCGTCGCCCATGGATTCGCGCAGGCGGCGCAGCGCGTTGCTGACCGCCGGTTGCGTCATCGCCAGGTGCTCTGCGGCACGCGTCACGTTGCGCTCGACCATCACCGCGTCGAAGACGCGCAGCAGGTTCAGATCCAGGGTGCGGAAGTTCATGGGGCCATTCGTGGAGTTTTCAACCGGGTATTCGCAGGTTTGATGCCCTGATTCTGAACCGGAATTTTACAAAACCTAGTGAAAACCCTAATCTTTGTGTCACGGGCCTGCCAGGCCCTTACCCAAGAAAGGGCAAAGTCATGGCCACTCAACTGTTACAAGTCATTTCCCCTCCCCGCGTGGTCGCACCTCGCGGCGCGCTGTGGGCAGCGGATGCCGCCCTGTGGCTGATCCGGCTGGTAGTGCGGCTGCGCAAGACGGGCGGTTCGCGATGAATGCCGCCTCACCCGCCCGCCACGCACCAGCAGCGTACCGCCGTCAAACACCGACCGTCTGGCGAGCTTTTGGCCGAGCCGTCTGGAACGCATTGCAGGACATTGGCCAGCGCCGCGCCGCGCGCGATCTGCACCAGCTGGCCCAACGCTGGGACAGGATCGACCCGGCGATGGCGCAACAGCTTCGAGAGGCTGCTGCATTCGCCACTCAATCGAGCAAGGAGCAACGATGACCACCTACACCTCCACCGATACCGACCTCACCACCGCATTTCGGTCGACCGCCAGCGGCGCATGGCTGCAACGTTGGGCGGCGCGCCTGCGCCGCGTCGATCCCGGCGCCCAGCGCGTATCGGACGCTGCTGCAGTGCGTGCTTTGGCCGACAGTTGTCGCGAGTCAGACCGTGGGTTTGCCAGCGACCTCTACGCCGCAGCCGACCGCCACGAACGCAGCCTTGTTTAACGAAAGGCGCGTGAACGCGCCTAACCCAAAGCCCCAAACACGTCCACCACCGCCCGCACGTCGTTGGCCGTCACGGTGGTGTTGGTGCGGGTGGCTGGGTCGACACATAGGGCAGCCAAGCGCTGGGGCGCCAAGCTGCCCAGGCCACGCACAGCTTGCACGCTGGGTGGTACGCCATGCGCCAAAGCCATTTGAGATTGCAACGTTTGGCTTTGTTTGGGGTTGTAGGCCAAAGCAGAGGGTTGACCCTGGCCGCTACCCAGGGGTTCCAGCACAAACATGGGGGCGCGGGCCATGTCCACGCGGCCAGCTTCGAGCAGCGCGGGCGCCCATCGGTGCAAGTAAAGCAGCGTCAACGCGCCGATGTGGATGCCGTCGGCGTCGGGGTCCATCAGCAGCACCACGCGCTCAAAGCGCAACGCCGCCATCACGGCGGCATCCGCTTGCAGCAGCGACGTGGCGTCTGCCATGCCCATCGCCTGGGCGAACTGTTGGTACAGCGCATGCGCGCGCACCTTGTCAGCGCTGGCGCGCCAAGCGTTCATCGGCTTGCCTTGCAAGGGCAGCACCGCCTGAAACCGGGCGCTGCGCACAGCCGCCACCGATGCCGCTGCCGATTCGCCTTCCACCACAAACAGCTCGGCCCCCGAGCCTGCGCCATGCACCGCGCAGTCGATCAGCTTGACGCGGCCTTGGCCGTGGTGCATCACGCGACCGGGTGCTGCGTTAGGCGGTTCCGGCTTTAACCTTCAGGCGCCAAGCATGCAGCAACGGTTCGGTGTAGCCACTGGGTTGGGTCTGGCCTTTGAACACCAAATCCAGTGCGGCTTGGTAGGCGGGGGCCGTTGGCAAGCGCGGGGCCATGGGTTGGTACGCCGCGTCACCCGCGTTTTGCTGATCCACCACGCCTGCCATGCGCGCAAAGGTGGCGCGCACTTGGGCCTCGCTCACCACGCCGTGCGCCAGCCAGTTGCAAAGGTGCTGGCTAGAAATGCGCAGCGTGGCGCGGTCTTCCATCAACCCCACGTTGTGGATGTCGGGCACTTTGGAGCACCCCACGCCCTGGTCGATCCAACGCACCACGTAGCCCAAAATGCCTTGCACGTTGTTGTCCATCTCTTGCTGGCGCTCGGCGTCGCTCCAGGTGGCGGCCTTGACGACGGGCACCGTCAACAAACCGTCCAGCAGTGCGGCGCGCTCTTTGTCAGCGTTGATGCGCTCCATTTGTTTTTGCACCGCCGACACGTCCACCTGGTGGTAGTGCATGGCGTGCAAGGTGGCGGCAGTGGGTGATGGCACCCACGCGGTGTTGGCGCCCGCCATCGGATGGGCAATTTTTTGCTTGAGCATGTCGGCCATCAAGTCGGGCATGGCCCACATGCCTTTGCCGATTTGTGCTTTGCCGCGCAGGCCGCACTGCAATCCCACGAGCACGTTGTTGCGCTCGTAGGCTGCAATCCAGGCACTTGATTTCATCTCGCCTTTGCGCATCATCGCGCCCGCGTGCATGGCGGTGTGCATCTCGTCGCCGGTGCGGTCCAAGAAGCCGGTGTTGATGAAAGCCACGCGCGCCTCGGCTGCAGCAATGCAAGCCTTGAGGTTGACGCTGGTGCGTCGCTCTTCGTCCATGATGCCCAGTTTGACGGTGTTCTGCGGGATGCCGAGCATCGATTCGACACGCGAAAAAAGCTCGTTGGCAAACGCCACCTCTTGCGGCCCGTGCATTTTGGGCTTGACGATGTAGACGCTGCCGGCGCGCGAGTTGCGCAGGCTGGCCGCATCACGCTTTTTGAGGTCGTGCAATGCAATCGTGGTGGTGATGATGGCATCCATGATGCCCTCGGGGATTTCACGCCCTTTGCCCCACAAGATGGCGGGGTTGGTCATCAAGTGGCCCACGTTTCGCACAAACAGCAGCGAGCGCCCGTGCAGTGACACCGAGCCTCGCCCGTCGGGCGCGGTGTAGTGGCGGTCGGGGTTGAGGGTGCGGGTGAACGATTGGCCGTCTTTTTGCACTTGCTCGCTGAGCTTGCCTTGCAGCAAGCCCAGCCAATTGCCGTAGGCCTGGATCTTGTCTTGGGCGTCCACCACGGCGACCGAGTCCTCAAGGTCCAAGATGGTCGAAAGGGCGGACTCCACGACCAAGTCACTCACCCCTGCAGCGTCGGTTTTGCCAATCGCATGCGCCCGGTTGATTTGAATGTCCAGGTGCAGGCCGTTGTGCACCAACAGCACCGAGCTGGGGCTGGTGGTGTCCCCTTGGTAACCCACCAACTGCGCTGACTTGGCAAGCGCGGTGGGCTTGCCATCGGCCAGCATCACCACCAATTTACCGTCTTCGATGCGGTAGCCGGTAGAGCCCACATGGGATCCACGCTTGAGCGGTGCGGTGCGGTCGAGCACGTGGCGCGCGTAGTCCACCACCTTGGCACCACGTTTGGGGTTGTAGCTGCGCCCACGTGCACAGCCGTCGGCTTCGCTGATGGCGTCGGTGCCGTACAGCGCGTCATACAGTGAACCCCAACGGGCGTTGGCGGCGTTGAGGGCGTAGCGTGCGTTGGTGATGGGCACCACCAGTTGGGGCCCGGCTTGCAACGCCAGCTCCATGTCGACGTTGGCGGTGCTGACCTTGATGTTTTTGGGCACCTCAACCAGGTAGCCAATTTGAGTCAAAAATGCTTTGTAGCCCGCCCGATCGGTGACGGGGCCTGGGTTGGCACGGTGCCATTGGTCGAGCTTGGTTTGAAGTTGGTCGCGCTGCGCCAGCAGGGCCGCGTTCTTGGGTGCCAGGTCGTGCACGATGGAGTCCACGCCCTCCCAAAACTCCTCACGGTCGATGCCAGTGCCGGGAAGCACGCGGTCGTTGATGAAGCGCTCCAGATCGGCGTCAACGTGAAGGCGGTGGAGGCGGGTGCGGGTGGACATGGGCTTGTGGGGCGGGGTGTGTGTTGGGCTTGCTTGGAGGCGCCCAAGCACTCTAATGGAATGCGAGCCTTTGATTGTTGCGCCAACGTCGCTAGATTCATCAACGCTAGGGTTGTAATCGACCCCCAGTTTGGGGCGTCTTGTTAACCTTCGCAGCCATGGACCGACTCAAAGTCATTGAAACCTTCGTGGCCGTTGCCACCAAAGGCAGCCTCACAGCAGCAGCAAAACTCGAAGGCATTGCCCCTGCGGTGGTGGGGCGGCGTATCGACGCGCTAGAAGAGCGCTTGGGTGTCAAGCTTTTCACCCGCACCACCCGCCGCATCACGCTGACCCGCGAAGGCGGTGTCTTCTTAGAAGATTGTCAGCGCTTACTTGCAGATTTGGCCAATGCTGAAGCCAATGTAAGTATCGGGAGTGTAAAAGTAAGTGGGTCCTTACACGTCACGGCGCCGGCTGGGTTTGGTCGCCGCCATGTGGCGCCGATGGTGCCCAGGTTCTTGGCCATGCACCCGAACTTGAACCTTTCCCTGAACCTGTCGGACCGTCTGGTTGACTTGCCCAACGAGGGCTTTGACTGCGCGATCCGGGTGGGCGACATGCCCGACTCCAACCTGGTGGCGATGCGCCTGGCTGACAACCGGCGCCAATGTGTTGCGGCCCCGGCGTATTTGGACCGTGTCGGCATCCCCAAGACGCCAGCCGAACTGGCCAAACACGAATGCCTGGTGTTGACATCGGACGCCAGCCAAACGCGGGGCTGGGCCTTTGCGGTGGACGGTGCGGTGACCCACGTGCGTCCGACAGGGCGTCTGACTTGCAACGACGGCCAGGTGCTGCACGAGTGGTGCTTGGCCGGGTCAAGGTGTGGCCTGGCGCAGCACCTGGGAGGTAGCCGACGACTTGTCGTTTGGCCGCTTGGTAAGCGTGCTGGACGAGTTTGCAGCACCCCCCACGGGCATCTTTGCCGTCTACGCTCAGCGCAAACACCAACCATTGCGACTGCGGTTGTGGGTGGAGTTCTTGAAGCAAGCTTGGGGCAACCCGGCGTATTGGCGCGGGGCTGTGGCGCCCGTCAAAGCGGGTGCCGTTGAAGCCGCTGCCGACGCCGGCTAGCACGATGGTGACGAGGCTTCTACGTCTCAAGTTGAAAACGACACGCCCGTAGAATCGGCGCCATGATCAACGCGCAAAAAGCCCTGCTCGAAGCCTTGGCGCATGCCATGGCCGAGGTGGTACCGGGGCACGGCTTGACGCTGGCGTTCGAGTCACCCAAGCATGCAAGCCATGGCGACTTGGCCATCAACGTGGCCATGCAAGCGGCCAAAGCGGCCAAGAAAAACCCGCGCGAGTTGGCCACGCAATTGGTGCAAGCTTTGTCGACGCAGCCTGCCGTGCAGACCCATGTCGAGGCGACGGAGATTGCCGGGCCGGGCTTCATCAACTTGCGGCTTAAGGCGGCCACCAAGCAGGCTGTGGTTGGCGAGGTGTTGAGCCAATCCGACCATTTTGGCTGGGTCCCCGCGCACGGCACCAAGGTGATGGTGGAGTTTGTGTCGGCCAACCCGACCGGACCTTTGCATGTTGGCCATGCGCGCCAAGGCGCCCTGGGCGACAGCTTGTGCCATCTGTTTGAAGCGCAGGGCTTCGACGTGACGCGCGAGTTTTATTACAACGACGCTGGGGTGCAAATTGCAACCTTGGCCCAGTCGGTGCTGGCGCGGCTGCAAGGCTTGAAACCGGGCGACCCGCAGTGGCCCGAGGCGGCCTACAACGGCGACTACATTGCCGACATCGCGCAAGACTATCGCGACAAAAAAACCGTGGTTGCCGACGACCGCCAGGTTAGCGCCACGGGCGACGAAAGCAACCTGGACAACATCCGCGACTTTGCGGTGGCCTATTTGCGCCACGAGCAAGACCTGGATTTGCAGGCCTTTGGCGTGCACTTCGACAGCTACTTTCTTGAATCAAGCTTGTACAGCGGCGGGCGCGTGGCGCAAACGGTCGAGCGGATTCACCAGGCTGGCAAGTCGTTTGAAGCCGACGGCGCGCTGTGGTTGCGCTCCACCGACTATGGCGACGACAAAGACCGCGTGATGCGCAAGTCCGACGGCAGCTTCACCTACTTTGTGCCCGACGTGGCCTACCACGTCACCAAGTGGGAGCGCGGTTTTGTGCGCGTCATCAACTGCCAAGGCACCGATCACCATGGCACCATCGCCCGCGTGCGCGCAGGCTTGCAGGCGGTGAACCTGGGTGTGCCCAAGGGCTACCCAGATTACGTGCTCAACACCATGGTGCGGGTGGAGCGTGGGGGCCAAGAGGTCAAGATCAGCAAGCGCGCGGGCGGCTACGTCACGCTGCGCGACTTGATCGACTGGACCAGCAAAGACGCGGTGCGGTTCTTTTCTGATCAGCCGCAAGGCCGACACCGAGTTTGTGTTCGACATTGACTTGGCGGTGAAGCAAAACGACGAGAACCCAGTGTTTTACGTGCAGTACGCGCACGCCCGCATCTGCTCGGTGATGGCGCAACACGCCAGCAAGTTGGGTGGTGCTGCACCCTCCATGAACCACGCATCGTTGGCGCTGCTCACGGCCCCCACCGAATTGGCGCTGATGATGAAGTTGGCCGAGTACCCCACGGTGTTGCAGCGCGCCGCCAACGACCTGGCGCCACACGATGTTGCTTTTTACGCGCGGCACCTCGCGGGCGCTTTGCACACGTACTATGCGGCTGAGCGATTTTTGGTGGACGACGCCCCTTTGGCGCATGCACGCATGGCGCTGCTGGGCGCCACACGCCAGGTGCTGAGAAACGCGCTGGCCATCGTGGGTGTTGGTGCGCCCACGGCCATGAACCGAGAGATCCCGGAGACCCCATGAGCTTTCTGACTATTCAAACGTCTGCCAACCCAGCGCGCCAGCGCGGCGGCACCACGATGGGCATCATTGTGGGCCTGCTGGTGGGCTTGGGTGTGGCCTTGGCCGTTGCGCTCTACGTCACCAAAGTGCCGGTGCCGTTTGTCAACAAAGTGCCCCAGCGCAGTGCCGAGCAAGAGGCCGCCGAGGCGCAGCGCAACAAAAACTGGGACCCCAACGCCAAACTGGGGGGCGCAACGCCCAAGTCGGCGGGTGGTGCGGCGGGCACTGCGGCCCCGACGGCAAATGCGCCAGTCATCCCACCTTACGTGCCGCCAGTGCCACCGCCAACCACGCCGCGCACTGGTGCCGCCAGCCCAGCGGCCACCCCCGCGACAACCACGCGCGTGCCAACCCCTCCCGTTGTGACGGTTGC
Source organism: uncultured beta proteobacterium (assembly GCA_963738575.1). GTDB lineage: Bacteria > Pseudomonadota > Gammaproteobacteria > Burkholderiales > Burkholderiaceae_C > CAVTWY01. Next base: position 138,371 of record CAVTWY010000004.1, on the reverse strand, counting down.
ACCCGCACCCCGTGACGTGCCCGCCGACGCTGTCAAGCCGACCAAGCCTGCTGCCGACCCTTTCACCTACTTTGTGCAAGCAGGTGCTTACAGCCGACAAGAAGATGCTGAGCAGCAACGCGCCCGTCTCGCTTTAAACGGTTACACCGCCAAAGTCACCGAGCGCGAACAGTTGGGGCGCACGATGTACCGCGTTCGGCTGGGGCCTTTTGACAGCAAAGATGCAGCCAACACCACCCAAGCCAAACTCCAGCAGGGTGGCATTGATGCGGCGCTGGTGGCGGTTGAAAAGAGCCGTTGACGACAAGCGATTGAGCATTCCGTCACGAGCCACTACACGTCAACGCGAACTTTTCTAGCACGTTAAAACTCTACCCAGCGGTCGCCGCTTCTGACCCAATCCACTCCCACACCATGCGTCACCCGTCCATGATCAACCGTCGTTCCTTCAATATCTCTGCACTGGGTGCTGCCAGTGTTGCCGCCGTTGCCCCGTTGGGGGTTCAGGCGCAAGGCCCTGCGGCGTTGCCCGTTGAAGGGCGCGAATTTGTCAGGCTTAACGCGCCCGTTGCCGTGCCGGCAGGTGGCAAGATTGATGTGGTGGAGTTCTTTTGGTACGGCTGCCCCCACTGCTACTCGTTTGAGCCCGCACTAGAGTCGTGGATCAAAAAGACCCCCGCCGACGTGGCGTTTCGCCGGGTGCATGTGGCTTTCAGCTCGGTGCACGAAACACACGCCAAGATTTTCTACGCACTCGAGCAATTGGGAGCCCTGGAGCCCGTTCACAAGCGCGTTTTTGCGGCCATGCACGTGCAGCGCATGCGCCTCGACAAAGACAGCGACATCATGGCCTTCATGAAATCCAATGGCGTGGACGAGGCCAAGTTTGCCGATGCCTTCCGCTCGTTTGGCGTGGCCACCAAGGTGCGACTGGCCAAACAAGCTGTTGACGGCTACAAGATTGACGGGGTCCCTGCGGTCGGGGTGCACGGACGCTGGTACACGGCACCGTCGCTCAACGGCGGCGACCATGCCAAGGCGCTCGCTGTCACCGACTTCTTGATTCAGCGCGCCCGCAAAGGCTGAAAAACCGTAGGACGGCAAGGCGCGGAGACACCGCCCACCGCCGTTTTGCACACCGGCCACGCGCGCTTCAGCGCGGGTTGCGGCTGATTTCACGCTTGGCGCTGTGGCGCGCGCATCAATTCGCGTGCTGGCATAAAAACGCAGGTCTAGAATCGACTGCAAGTTTCATGCCGCACGCCTCTCTCAAACCCATCGCAATGCGCTTCGCGCGAGGAATCAAACCCCTCGCGCTGGTCTTGGGGTGCCTGTGCGCCACCGTTGTTGGCCCCGTTCAAGCCGAGCGCGCCGACCGCAGCAAACCGATCAACATCGACGCTGACCGCTCCACCGTCGACTTGAAAAGGCGCATCTTCAGTTACAGCGGCAACGTGGTCATCAGCCAGGGCTCGCTCAACATCCGCGCCGAGCGGGTGGAGGTGCGTGAGACAGCCAACGGCCGCCGTGTGGCTGTGGCTCAGGGCACCGACGGCAAAGCCACCACCTTCCGGCAAAAGGGCGACACCCGAGACGAAGTGTTTGAAGGCTCAGCAGACCGGATCGAATACGACGATCAAAGCGACGTGGTGCGCTTCGTGGGCAATGCCAGCGCGCGACGCCTGCTGGGCGCCGTGGTGACGGGCGACATGAGCGGCGCCATCATCAGCTACGACAACGTCAATCAAATCTTCAGCCTCGAAGGCCAGTCGCCTGCGGGCGTTCGTGGCTCTGGCCGTGCACGCGCCGTGTTTGCGCCCAGTGCGCCGGCATCGACGCCTTCTTCGTCGCCCGCCGCGTCCAAATAACGCATGGCGAACCTCAACGACATCGGCTCGGCGGCACCCATGGCAATGGCCTTTGCGTCATCGTCGTTCATGCCCCAAAGCACCACCACCAGCCGCCTTGAAGCCCGCGGTTTGGTGAAGCGCTATGGCACCCGCACGGTGGTGCGCGATGTGCACTTGGCGGTGGCGGCGGGCGAAGTGGTAGGCCTGCTGGGCCCCAACGGTGCAGGCAAGACGACCACGTTCTACATGGTGGTGGGGTTGGTGCGCGCCGATGCAGGCGAGATCTTGATCGATGGGCAGCCGGTGCACCACAAACCGATCCATCAACGCTCCCGCATGGGTTTGTCGTATTTGCCCCAAGAAGCTTCTATTTTTCGCCGCCTGACGGTGGAAGAGAACATCCGCGCTGTGCTGGAGCTGCAACGCGACTTGGCCGGCAAGCCTTATGGCAAAGCCGACTTGCGCGCCATGCTGGACGCGTTGCTGGCTGACCTGAGCATTGAAAAGCTGCGAGACAGCCCCGCTACCGCACTGTCCGGTGGCGAGCGCCGGCGGGTTGAGATCGCCCGTGCCTTGGCCACCCAGCCTCGATTCATTTTGTTGGACGAACCTTTTGCCGGGGTGGACCCGATCGCGGTGATCGAGATCCAGCGCATCATCAGTTTTTTGAAGGCGCGCGGCATTGGGGTGCTGATCACCGACCACAACGTGCGCGAAACGCTGGGCATTTGCGACCGCGCCTACATCATCAGCGAAGGCCAGGTACTGGCCGAGGGCGCGCCCACCGAGATTGTTGAAAACCCAGACGTGCGCAAGGTTTACCTCGGTGAACACTTCCGTATGTAGCACCGTGGCCCCCGCGTCTGCCTGCGGCAGCGTGTGGCGAGGGGCTGCGCGATGAAGGTTGGGCTTCAGGTACGGCTGTCGCAGCATTTGGCGCTGACGCCGCAGTTGCAGCAATCGATCCGTTTGCTGCAGTTGTCGACGCTGGAGCTGCAGCAGGAGATCGAGCAGATGCTCGATGCCAACCCGTTCCTCGACGTTGAAGACGACGACAACGTTGATTCGCGCAATTACGACCAGGCCTCGACCCCCAATGCCGACGCTGCCCGCGCCGAATCGGGCGACGATGCGAGCACGGGTGATGCCGCCACTTCGGGTACAGCCGAGAGCGATGGCGCCGACGCGACCGAAGTCACGGGTGCCGGGCAAGACGACTGGTCCAATGGCACCGAAGGCGATGACTTCGACGGCATTCGCGAAACGCGCACGTCGCAAGACAACGACAGCGACGACCATGGAGCCGCATGAGCGCATAGGTGAGGGCCCGAGCTTGAACGAGCACCTGCGCGAACAACTGCTGGGCATGCGGTTGTCAGACATCGATGCCGCGCTGGTGCAAGCCTTGATCGATTCGCTCAACGACGACGGCTACCTCGAAGACACCCTGGGCGACATCGCGCAGCGGCTGGTGCTGCGACGACCGGCCTGACCGACGACGTTGAAGAAATTGATGACTTGAACGAGCGCTTGCGCTGCGCGCTGCGCTGGCTGCAAAGCATGGAACCTTTGGGCGTGGGGGCGCGTGACCTGACCGAATGCCTAACCTTACAATTGCGCGCACTAAACCGAAGTGAAGCCCAAGCGATTGCCATCCTGATCGTCAAGCAGCACCTCGATGCCTTGGCCAAGCGCGATTACAAAAAGCTATCGGCCGCCACGGGTGCTGATGAGACCTTGCTGCGCGAGGCCCAGGCCTTGATCGTTCGCTGCGAGCCCAAGCCAGGCCGCCCGTTTGCCCGCACCGACCAGCAAATCGTGGTGCCCGACGTGATCGTGCGCAAAGCCGGGCGTGGCTTCAAGGTGACGCTCAACGCCGACGTGATGCCCAAGCTGCGCATCAACGACGTCTACGCCCAAGCGCTGCGTGGGCAGCGGGGGGCGGGGGAGCTGAGCGTGCGCTTGCAAGAAGCACGCTGGTTTGTCAAAAACATCAAGCAGCGCTTTGACACCATCCTGCGCGTATCCACCGCCATCGTCGAGCGGCAGCGCAATTTTTTCTCGCACGGCGCGATCGCCATGCGCCCCTTGGTGCTGCGCGAAATCGCCGACGAGTTGGGCCTGCACGAATCCACCATCTCGCGCGTCACCACGGCCAAGTACATGGCCACGCCCTTCGGCACGTTTGAGCTGAAGTACTTTTTTGGCTCGTCCTTGGCCACCGAGGCCGGTGGCAACGCGTCCAGCACGGCGGTGCGAGCGCTCATCCGCCAGCTGGTGACGGCCGAAAGCCAAGACAACCCCTGGTCGGACAACCAACTTGCCTCGATGCTGGCCGAACAAGGCATCACCGTGGCGCGGCGCACGGTGGCCAAGTATCGCGAGGCGCTTCGCATCGCACCGGCCAATCTGCGGCGCAGCGCTTGACAGCAGGGTAAGGGCTGTAGCACGGGGTCATGTACCCTTGCCCCATGCAGGGCACCATCTTTCTCCCCAGCGCGCGCAGCGCACCTGAATCTCCCGCCTCGGGCGCTCAAACGCTGTTGGCCCGCGAATGCGAGCTGATTTTGGGCCGTCGCGATGGCATCTTGGCGCAGCGCTCGGGCGTGGAGGTGCAAGGCAACGCGGTGGACGTGATGCGCTTGAACCTGCACAGCCGCATCGCCCAGCGCGTGTTGTGGCCGCTGGCCCAAGGCCCCTACGCCAACGAGCAAGACTTGTACAACCTGGCGCAGCGCGTGCCATGGATCGACTGGATCGAGCCCGACCAGACACTGCGCGTGGACACCACCGCCCAGCGCTCACCGCTGACGAGCCTGAACTTTGCCACGCTGCGCATCAAAGACGCCGTGTGCGACCAGCTGCGTGAGGCCACGGGTGCACGGCCCAGCGTCGACACCCGCGACCCGCACCTCTCAATCGCCTTGCACCTGACAGCCACGCACGCCACGCTGTATGCCGACACCAGCGGCGACTCACTCTTCAAGCGCGGCTGGCGCAACGCACGCGCGGCGCGCGACGCGGCCGGGGTGAACAACGCCGAGCGATTTGGGGGCGAGCGCGTGGACGTGCATGGCGACGCACCCCTCAAAGAAACGCTCGCTGCCCAGATGATTGCCGCCAGTGGTTGGGATGTTGCCAGTGCGCTGCTGGACCCATGCTGCGGCGCTGGCACCATCGCTATCGAGGCAGCCCAGATGGCGTGCGGCATGGCGCCCGGGTTGCAGCGTCGCTTTGGGTTTGAGCGCATGAAGCCATGGCGCCCTCACTTGGCGCAGTGGCAAGCCATCAAAGCCGAGGCGCAGGCGGCGGTGCACGCGCCCATGGCCAGCGTGCACGCCAGCGATGTGTCGCAGCGGATGGTGGTGTTGGCGCAGGCCAATGCAAAGCGCGCCGGTGTGGCGCACGCCATCACCATCACCCAGGCCGACGCGCTGCAGCGGCCACCGCCTGACCCGGCCGATGCTGGCCGCGCACCCATCGTGCTTACCAACCCACCGTTTGGCCAGCGCATTGACGCGCTGGGCGCCGCCCGCGGCGACAACGCCGCCTTTGCACAAGCGCTTGCCGCCAACTGGAAGGCACAGTACGCCGGATGGACGGCGTGGGTGCTGAGCCCCGACCCCGACTTTGAAACGCACCTTCGGCTTAAAGCCAGCGCACGCGTGCCCGTTTGGAACGGTGGCATCGAGTGCCGCTTGTTGAAGATCGACTTGGTGGCAGGTGCGATGCGGCGCAGCGGCTGAAGGGCGGCTGCGTGCTGTAATTCCTCCCGATGCACGCCGACACCCCCAACGCCCGATTGCTCAGCGCCGCCCCGGCGCTTTTTGTTTTCATCTGGGCCACGGGCTACATTGTTGCCAAGTTTGCAGCCCCACACGCCGAGCCGTTGACGTTCTTGTTGCTGCGTTACGTGGGGGTGGTGCTGTTGATGCTCACCTTGGCGCTGCTGGCCCGCGCACGCTGGCCCAGCCCCCGCGACGCATTGCACTTGGCCATTGCCGGCATCGGCATCCAAGCCATCTACCTGGGCGGCGTGTGGGTGGCCATCAAGCACGGCATGCCGGCCGGGGTCTCTGCACTCATTGTTAACGTGCAACCGGTGCTGACCGCCGCGCTGGGGTTTTGGGTGCACGAAAGAGTCACCTCGCGCCAGTGGCTCGGGGTGGTGCTGGGTTTGGGCGGGGTGGTGCTGGTGATTTGGCACAAGCTTAATTTCACCGGCTTGGCTTGGCCTACCGTGGCGATGTGCGTGGCTTCGTTGGTGGGCATGACGCTGGGTACGCTCTACCAAAAGAAGCACGTACCCTCGTTTGACATGCGCACCGGGCAGGTGGTGCAGTTTGTGGCGGCGTTTTTGGTGACGCTGCCGCTGGCCTACGCCACCGAGTCGTTTCAGGTGACGTGGAACGCACCGTTCATAGCGGCGATGGTGTGGTCGATCGTGGTACTTACCGGCGGCGGCATCTCGCTCATGTTCTTGATGCTGCGCCATGGCAAGGCCACCACGGTAACCAGCTACATGTACCTGGTGCCCATCGTCACGTCGGCCATGGCTTGGCTGTTGTTTGGCGAAACCCTGACACTTTGGGCGCTGGTGGGCATGGCCGTGACGTTGCTGGGCGTGTACCTGGTGGTCAAACGCGGCGCTTGACCAAAAAAAACGGCGGGAATGAACCCGCCGTTTCTTGGTGCCGCCGCGTCAGCGGCGGCTGCGGCACTTATTGCTTGCCAAACTGCGCCAAGATCGATGCCATGTCGCCAAAGCCGCCTTGAGGGGCTTGGCCCGTGGGGCGTCATTTTGTCGATCACGCCCGGCAAAATTTGTGAAAGCTGGCTGAGCAGGTCGCCCTGCGAACATGCCGCCGGCCTGACCACCGAGCTTGCTCAGAATGTCCGGGCCCAAGCACCTTGCCCAAAGCGTCGGCTGAAATCGGGCTGTTTTGGCCCTAGCCCACCCACGAGCCAATCACGTCGCCCATGCCGTTCTTTTGGAAAGCTCGGCCAAACCGCCCAAGCCACCGGCTGACCATTGTTGGCCAGCAAGGAAGCCAGGATCGCTGCGATGGGCGACTGCGCGGCGCCACCGCCTTGCGCACCACCGCCCAACAAACTACCCAAAAGGCCGCCCAAAGCGCCGCCGCCCTGTTGCTGTTGGCCACCCAGCACACTGCCCAAAACTGCGTCAAGCAAACCCATGATGTTGTTTCCCTTAGATTGAATGAATCGTCAAACGCCCGGCGCGCCGCCCGGGCGCTGGTGAGCACCCAGTTTAAGCCACGCCAACGCACCGATCAGCAAGGCCATCGGCAGCAGGGACCCCAGGTTCATGGAGGCCCAACCGCCGGTGGTCACCAGCGCGCCTGAACTGAACGCAGTCACCGTCATCGTGGCATACACAGAAAAGTCAATCACGGCCTGGGCGCGCGTTTTTTCTTCGGGCCTGTACGTTTCGGTGGCCAAGGTGGTGCCGCCAATGAAGAGGAAGTTCCAGCCCCACGCCCAGGGCCATGAGCGCGACAAGGAAGTTCATCAGGTCAACGCCCGACAGGGCCACGGCGATGCACACCACGTTGAGCACCACCCCCACCGCCATGATGGGCCACGCACCAAAGCGCTTGATGAGCGAGCCTGTGAAAAAGCTGGGCACGAACATGGCCAGCACGTGCCACTCCAGCACCAACGCCGCAGCGCTGAAGGGGTGTTTGCACTGCGCCATGGCAATCGGCGTGGCCGCCATCAACAGGTTCATCACCCCGTAGCCCAGCGCACACGAGGCCACGGCGACGATGAACGCGGGCTGGCGAATGATCTCTTTCAGCGGTCGCCCACCTTGTGCGCCTTGGGTGTTGGCGATGGCCGGAAAAGGAATGCGCGACATCAGCGCCATCGAGATCAGGGCCACGCACCGAAAGGGCCGCGTAGGCGCGCGGCAAAGGGTGCGTTTTCAATCCAGCCGCGAGACGCGTTGGCCAGGTTGGGGCCCACCACCGCGCCGATGATGCCGCCTGCCAAGACCCAGGAGATCGCCCGCTCCTTGAGGTTGGCAGGCACCAGCTCGGTGGCCGCAAAACGGTACAGCCCGGCGTTGGCGTTGGCGTACCCTGCCACCAAGGTGGCCGCGACCAACCACCAAAACTGCTGCTGCATCACGGCCCAGACGCACAGCAGCGCTGCCATGCAACCCACGGCGTTGCCCAGCATGAAGGCGCGTTGGCGGCCAAAACGGCGCTGGTGTTTGGCCACCAAGCCGGTGCTCAAGGCGGCGCCCAGCACGTACCCCGTCACGGGCAGTGTGGCCAGCCAGGCTGTGGGGGCCAAGGCCAGGCCCACCAGCCCGTTGATGGCGATGAAGGTGACGTTGTGGGTCAACGCAGCGCCTTGGCAAAGCGTCAACAGCAGCAGGTTTTTGTATTTGGCGAAGAATGCCGTCATGGGGGGGTCGTGGTGTGGTCAGCCTGCACCGAGCAGGCTTTGTGGTTTCAAGGTGCGAGGTTGCATCAGCGGGCGGTGGTCAGCACCATGAGCATCGCCAACGGTGCGGTGTCGGCGCGCAAAACGCGTGCCCCCAGGGTGTGGGGCGCAAAGCCGCGCTGCTGGGCGATTGTCTCTTCCTGGGGGACAGGCCTCCCTCGGGACCCGAGAGCAAGCATACGTCGGTGGCACTGACGAAGTTGGGTTGGATGGCTGCGGTGGTGGTACTTAACAGCACGCGTCGCTCGTCGGCACCACGGGGGGCCAAACCGTCGAGCCACAGGGGCAGCGCCATCATGGGCAGCACGGTGGGCACGCGGTTGCGGCCACACTGCTCGCAAGCAGCAATTGCCACAGCTTGCCAGTGCGCTGTTTTTTTGGCGGCTCGCTCACCTGCCAAGCGCAGCACCGAGCGCTCGGTTAGCAGGGGTTGGATGGTGGCCACACCCAATTCGGTGGCCTTCTCCACCAAGGCGTCCATGCGATCGTTGGTGGGCACGCCCAGTGCCATGTGCACGCGCACCGATGCCTCGCGCTCGATGGTGCTGTGCGCTTGCACCTGCACCACCACGTCGCTGCGCCGCACTTCGAGGATGGTTGCTGACCACTCGCCACCGTGGCCATCAAAAAGCGCGACGGCGTCGCCCGCGTTCAGGCGCAGCACCTGCGCATGGCGCGCGGCCTCGCGCGGCAAGGCCAGCTCGCCGCGTTGCAAAGGACCCAACACATGGAATCGCGGCGCCGCCATCCCTGCAAGTGTGCATCAAGCCGGCGTGTCACCTGGTCACGCACGGCCGAGGTGCCCAAAGCCGTCAACGGCTGGCAGCGGCGTTCAGCACGCGCTCAATGGTCAGTGCTGCACCCGCGAGCGCCGCATCCTGGCCGCGCGTGGACGCAAGCATCAGGCCCACGGGCCATTCACCGTCGCGGTGGCACGGCAGGCTGAAAGCGCAACCGTCCAAGTAATTCACCACGAAGGTATTGCGCAGCAATTGCCCATTGACGGCAAAAAAGGTCTCGTCACTTGCCAGCAGCGGCTGCAACAACGGCGCCACCAGGGGAACGGTCGGGCACAAGAATGCTGTAAAGCCTTGCAGCGCGTGCTCGGTGCGCACCATCCAATCGCTGCGCCGGTCGTGCAAGCGCAAGTATTCAAAGGCCGACACGTGGCGTCCGGGCTCGATGCGCATGGCCACACGCGGGTCAAACAAGGCGCGCTGCGTGTCCAGCGATTCGCGGTGCACGGCAAAGGCCTCGACCGCCGAGAATCCACCGGGTGCGTTCAGGGTCGGAATCTCGGCAAATGTTGACAGGGGGCATTCCACCAACGTCGCGCCTGCATCACGCAACGACGCAAGGGCGCGTTCAAAGGCTCGCGCCACGTCGGCGTCAAGGCCGTCGAGCATCACGGTTTGGGGGATGGCCAAACGCAGCGCTGAAGCCTCGACGTGTGTGGGTTGAAGCGGCGCACCGGCCAGCACGGCGTCGATCTCGAGCGCATCACTGACGCTGTTGGTGATGGCACCCACGGTGTCCAAGGTGCGCGACAGCTCAAAAGCGCCGGTTCGCGGCACGCGTGCTTGGGTGGGCTTGAACCCCACCAACCCGCACAGCGCGGCGGGGATGCGCAGTGAGCCCCCGGTGTCAGAACCGAGCCCCGCCACCGCCAAGCCCAGCGCCACCGACACGGCGGCGCCCGACGACGAACCGCCTGGCACACGGTGCGCAAGCGCATCGCAAGGGTTGCGTGGGGTGCCAAAGTGAGGGTTGATGCCCACCCCAGAAAACGCAAACTCACTCATGTTGGTGCGCCCGATGAAGGCGCAACCAGCGGCGCGCAAGCGGGCCACCGCAACGGCGTCGTGCCCAGCGGGCGCTGCGCCTTGGCGCAACACCGAGCCGGCGCGGGTGACCTCGCCCTGGACGTCAAACAAGTCTTTGATGGTGACGGGCAGGCCCTGCAAGTGATGCAAGGCTTGTGGGCGTTGGTCTGCCGTGCGCGCAGCCGCCAGAGCGCCCCGGGGGGAAAGCGCCGTGAATACAGACGTGGCGGCGGCCGCACCAGCACGCAGCAGCACGGCGGCAATCAGCGCCTCGTGCGATCCCCCTTGTGCCACCCGCGCACGCGCCGCATCGATGTTTAGCCGATGCAGCGGCGCTGTGGTAGGTGCCATGCCAACGCCGGGTTAGGCTTTGGGTTTGTCGCGCAGCTCGCGGCGCAAGATCTTGCCCACCGGGGTTTTGGGAAGCTCGGTGCGGAACTCGACAATCTTGGGGCGTTTGTAGCCCGTGAGGTTGGCTTCGGCAAACTTGCGCACGTCGGCTTCGGTCAAAGCAGGGTCTTTCTTGACGATCACCACCTTGACGGCTTCACCTGCCTTTTCGTCGGGCACCCCCACGGCCGCGCACTCGAGCACGCCGGGCAGTTGTGTCAGCACGTCTTCCACCTCGTTCGGGTAGACGTTGAAGCCCGACACCAAGATCATGTCCTTCTTGCGATCCACGATTTTGAAGTAGCCCTTGTCGTCCACGATGCCGATGTCGCCCGAGCGAAAGTAGCCGTCGCTGGTCATGACCTTGGCGGTTTCGTCGGGGCGCTGCCAATACCCAGCCATCACCTGGGGACCTTTGATGGCGATCTCGCCGGGTTGGCCCATCGGCACCTCGTTGCCATCGTCATCGATCAGTTTGATGTCGGTGGAGGGGAAGGGCACGCCGATGGTGCCGGTGAAAGCCTTGTTGTCCACTGGGTTGCAAGTGGCACCGGGTGAGGTCTCAGACAAACCATAGGCTTCGATGATGGGGCAGCCTGTTTTTTCTAACCACAACTTGGCGGTGGCACTTTGCACCGCCATGCCGCCGCCGATGCAGATTTTGAGGTTGCTCCAGTTGACCTTGCCAAAGTCGGCATGGTTGGCCATGGCGTTGAAGAGCGTGTTAACGGCCGGAAAACTGTGGAATCGCTGCGTCGACAGCTCTTTAAGCACCGACGCGATGTCGCGCGCGTTGGGGATCAGGATGTTGCAGCCGCCGGTGCGCATTGACAGCATCATGTTGGCGGTGAAACCGAAGATGTGATACAGCGGCAAGGCGCAGACGGTCACCACCTGCTCGCCTGCCGGGATGGTCTTTAGCACCGGCTGGTACCAGGCTTCACTTTGCAGCACGTTGGCGACCAAGTTGCGGTGCAGCAGCACGGCGCCTTTGCTCACGCCCGTGGTGCCACCGGTGTACTGCAACACGGCCACGTCATTGGGGCCGATGGTGGGGGCGGTGTACGGCTTGCTGCGGCCATTGGCCACGGCGTCGTTGAACTTGACACTGCCGGGCAGGGCATAGGCGGGCACCAACTTTTTGACGTTGCGCACCACGTGGTTGACGATCATGCCTTTGAGAAAACCGAGCATGTCGCCCATGGCTGCGATCACCACTTTTTTGGTTGGCACGCGCTCGATCACCTGCTGCAAGGTGGTGGCAAAGTTCTCAAAGACGATGATCAACTTGGAGCCAGAATCTTTGAGCTGGTGCTCCAACTCGCGCGGCGTGTAAAGGGGGTTGACGTTGACCACGACATAACCGGCGCGCAGGATGGCTGCCACCGCCACGGCGTACTGAGGCACGTTGGGCAGCATCACGGCAACCCTGTCGCCGCGCTCAAGCCCCTGTGACTGCAAATAGGCCGCCATCGCCTTGGACGCGTCATCAACCTGACCAAACGTGAAGGTTTTGCCCAAGAACTTGTAAGCGGCCTCGCTGCGGTACTTCTTGAAGCTCTCTTCAAGCAAAGCGTTGAGCGACGGGTAAAGGTCGGTCTTGATGTCGGCGGGCACGCCGGCGGGGTATTGCTTGAACCAGATCTTTTCCATGGGGTACTCCGAGGGCAAGGCCTGATTCTCAAGGGCGCAGCCGCCGTCCCGCATCAGGGGATTCGATAGCGAACGTGGCCGATCCCACGCTTTCACCTTGGGGTAAACGAGCGCAGCAAGCGGTGCAACCCAAGTTAGAAGACCCTCAGAGCCTTGCTGCAAGACCTGGCGCCGATGCCGATGGGCAAGCGTTTGAGTCGATCAGACCCCCGGTGTTCAAGTCGGCGCCCGCGCCAGTGCTCGCTGTGCGTGTGTAGACTTGGCTCGCCATTTCAGGGACCCCAGTGAACCAAGACCAAACCAGTCAAATACGCGCTAACTCAGACGCAAGGTCAAACGCAATGGAAGCCGAAACGCCCAAAACGCCGGGCAGCTATTGCATCACATTGGCCAAGAGTGGGCAGCGTGTGACAGTGTTGCCCGGACAAACCATCTTGGACTGCGTGATGGCGTTGGGCATCGAGCCCTTGCATTCATGCCGCGAAGGCATTTGCGGCACGTGCGAGACACGGGTGATCAGTGGCATACCCGACCACTTTGACATGGTGCTGAGCGACGCTCAAAGGGCCGCCAACGACCGCATGATGATTTGCTGTTCAGGCTCTTTGTCGCCCAACCTGGTGTTAGACCTTTGACGCGCGCAGACGCGTCACTGCGCAACCGCTGAAAGGTTGACCTCAGAAGCCGTGGGGTGGGCTCCCGCGGCACCGGCGCACGGAGCGGCGCCTCCGTGCGCGGCGGGGGCGTTAAGATGGCAGCGCAGTCATTCTGTCATCGGCGTATTCGCATGGACGCAGCACCACTGAACCAAGCCAGCGTGGCTTCGGGCTCGTCAACGGGGCCACCTCAAGGGTCAAGCGAGGCTGACGGCGTGTGGCGCTTGTGTTTGTTGGGTGGCTTGCGTCTGAGTGACGGCCATGCGACGTTGACGCGTTTGCCCAGTCGCGCCGTCACCGCCTTGCTGGCCCGACTTGCCTTGGCCCCGGAACAAGCGCATGCACGCGAAACACTGATCGAGTTGCTGTGGCCCGGTGTTGAACTCGACGTGGGTCGCAATCGGTTGCGCCAAGCCCTGTCAACCTTGAAGAGCATCCTGGAGCCCGCCTCGCACATGCCGCGCCGCAACGTCTTGCTGGCCGACCGAAATCATGTCCGCGTGGCCCCCGGCGGTTGGACCTGTGATGCGATTGACTTCGAGCGGGCCGTGCGTCGAGGCGACCATGCCCACGCACGTGCGCTTTATGGGGGCGACTTGTTGCCCGGCTTTTATGACGAATGGATCGACGACGAACGCTTGCGGTTGTCGGCCGTGCACGATCGTCTGGGCGGGCTGGATGCACAACACCTGAAGACGCCCCCGGCGCCGCCGCCCGCGCTGCAGCGACCAGCGGCGCGCATCGGCGCGCGCGTTTTGCTGCCCAGCTATTTGACGCGCATGTTTGGCGCCGAAGCCGATGCGACCCACCTGCGATCCCTGGTTCAAAAGCACCGACTGGTCACCTTGATTGGGCCCGGTGGTTCGGGCAAGACGCGGTTGGCAGTGGAGGTGGCGCATTCGCTGCGCGCCCACGCCGCGTGGCCGTTGCCCGTGCCAGACCCCGAGGAGCCCTACGACCTGATTGTGTTTGTGTCGTTGGTGGCGTGTCAAACCGGCGCACAGGCCATGGACGCACTGACCGCAGCACTTCAAATTGCGCCTGGCGCCCGTGCGCCAATGAATGCCGTGGTGGCGAGCTTGCATGATCGCCATGCCCTGCTGCTGCTGGACAACTTCGAGCAATTGGTGGGCGACGCCGAGCACACCGTGGCGCAACTGGTGTCTGCGCTGCCCAACTTGCACGTTTTGGTGACGTCGCGGCGCGCCCTGGGCGTGCAAGGCGAGCACGAAATGGCGTTGTCGCCGCTGGCGCTTCCGTTGTCAACAGCCGACTTGGCCGCAGCCGCCGTGAACCCAGCCGTGGCCTTGTTTGTCGAGCGCGCTCAGGCGGTGCGCACTGACTTTCACCTGGGTGCTCGCAACGCGTCAACGCTGGTCGAGCTGGTGCAGGAGCTTGAAGGGATGCCGCTGGCCATCGAACTTGCGGCCTCACGCGTGCGCAGCCTCTCGCCGCTGGAGATGCTCCAACGCTTGCGCGGCACCGGGATGCCGCACTTGCAGCTGCTCTCGCGCAGCGGTGCTCACCACGCAAGCGATGCGCGCCATGCGTCGATGCAGCGCGTTATCGCCTGGAGTTGGGATCAACTGGAGACTGAACAACGACGCATGTTGGGTGCGTTGACGGTGTTTGTGGGTGGGTTTACCGCAACGGCTGCGCAGGTGCTGACGCAAGACGAATCGTTCGATGGCGTGGCGGCGCTGGACGACTTGCTCGCGCACTCGCTGGTGTACTCGCATGGTGAGTCTGAGACCCTCCGTTTCGGGGTCTACCAACCGGTGCGCGAGTTCGCCCTGCAGCAGATGGACGCCGCTTCACTGCAACACTGGCGCGTCGGGTTGAGGACCTGGGCGCGCGCGTGGACGCTGGCGCAGCCGACGACGCCGTCATGGCCTGCACTGCGTGGCGAAATGCCCAACCTGATGGCCGCGCTGCGCAGCGCTGTTGAAGACGGTGACAACGAGCGCGCCGTCGAGCAGTTTTTGGCTTGGCGCCCCTGGTTGGAGGAGGTCGAGTTGCCGGCGCAAGGCTTGATGAGCGCCACGGCGGCGGTGGAGGCATGTGCAGACCCGACGCTTCGGGCACGAGGGCACAGCGCCTTGGCGGCGTTGTTGTTCAACGCGGGCCAAAGCCAAGCCGCGCTCTTGCATGCCGACCTTGGCGTTTGGCGTGATGGGCTCACATTGGACACCTTGGCGCCGGCGCTGCACGCCTTGGCAAACGTTCGATGGCGAGTGCACCGCAACGCGCTGGCGGTGCAGCCCTTGCTGGACGAGGCCCAAGGTCTGGCACAACAACTTGGCAACGTCGAGTTGCACGCGCACCTGCTTGCCCTGCGAGCCCACGTCGCCCATGGGCATCCACGCGATGAGGCTGCAGCCGAGCGCGGGCATGCCGAGGCTTTGGCGTTGTGGTTGCAGGTGGGCGATCAGCACGCCATCCGCATGGGGCAATACAACCTGGCCGTATGTGCGGAAAACAGGCGACAACCGGCCCTTGCGCGCGAGCGCATCGACCCCTTGATTGCAGCAGCCCGCGACTTGCAAGACTGGCACTTGCTGAGCCGATCGCTGAATGTTCGTGGCAACGCCCTGGCAGACATGCGCGCCTGGCCGCAGGCTTTGACTGATTACCAGGACTGCGTGCAGGTGGCGTGGCGTTGGACCGGCCCCTTTGACTTGGCCTACGGCCTTTGGAACATGCCACGCACGCTGGCTCACTTGCGGCGACCGCAAGACGCGGTGCGTTTGATGGCCTTCGCTGCACACCACTGGGCCGAGCACTTTGGTGTGTTGGATCCAAGCGATCGCCACTACATCCGCTTGGTGCAGCGGCTTTGTGCGCCACAAATCACCCCGGCCAGCATGGCTGCGCTTTGGCGCGAGGGCGAGCACTTGGTGCTTTCTCAAGCCGTGTCTTTGGCGCTCCGTCCTTGATTGGCCGGGTGATCGCCCGGGTGTTGCGAACTCAGGGTATTCCTTAGGCTTTTCAGCGTTTGGGCGCCTGAATCGCTAACGATTGCCTAATGGGCAACGTCAATGCTCTGCTCCAACGACCCATGCCGGGTCGGCCGCCCAAGGAGCAAAGTGCATGCAAACCAACTGCCGCCACGCGATCTCGCCAGCGGCCATGGGGTTGGCGCTTGCACGACGACCAACCGTGTCGTTGCGGTGGCAGTGGCATGACGATGCTCGCGGATTTCAGTTGCGCATGCCAACTCATTGGCGCGTGAGCGTCAGCCAGCTTGGTGAAGTGATGGTGCAAGCCCCCGACGGCATCGCGATTGCCTCGGTGCGGCCTCAAGCGCTGGACAAGCACACGCCGCTGATGCGTTGGCTGCGTGATCACTATGCCCATCATGAGCAGGGGCTGCACAACGTTCGCGTGGATCGCAGCCAATGCCTGTCGCCCCACCGAGCCGTGATGACCTTTGACTACGGCAGCCACCTGTTTCGGGGCCACGCCAGCGTGTTGGCTTGGCGGCACGGCCATGTGGTGACGCTGCACGTGGCGGCGGCCTCACGAGCGCACTTTGCGCGCCGCGTGGATGACTTGGCGGGTGTGCTTGGCAGTGTTCGCTTCAACGCGTTGTTAGCGCCTCTGAGCCTTGTGCATCCCGCCACGGGACACCCGATGACGGTGGTGGCGAAGGGCGCGTTCTTTTTCAGCGCGCACCAGCCGCTGCGTCGCCCGAAGCACGCTGCCCTGCGTGCCAAGACCTGGAGCGCTGCTGATTTTGCAAATGCTTTGCACGGCAGCGCGTGAGCGCTGTGTGGCTTGAATGTGTTCCTTAACCGACGGAGTGAAATCATGAAAACGTCCCTTGTTGCCGTTCCCCATCCATCCCTTCAGAGGGCCCCTGCAAGAGCCGCCGCTGCGCATCGCTTGACGCACCTTGGCGTTTTGTTTGCACGCGCCACCGTGGTCGCTGCGTTGCTCAGCGCCTGCGGCGGCAGTGACGCCCCTGCCGACCCCCCTGAAGTTGGCGTTACCCCGCCGCCTCCAGCACCTCCACCACCTCCACCACCCCCACCACCACCCCCCGAAACCGTGGCCATCACGGGTGTGGTCGCCGACGGTCCCCTGCAAGGTGCCGTTGCTTGTTATGACCAAAACGACAACGGCATGTGCGATGCCGGCGATCCGGTGTCAAGCGTCACCGATGCCAACGGCAACTACGCCATCAGCGTGGCGGCAACCAACGCTGGCGCGCACGCAGTGGTGGTCAATGTGCCCGCCACGGCCATCGACTTGACGACGGGAGCCGCCATTGGTGTGGCGTTGACGCTGAGGGCGCCAGCCACCCGAAACGTTGGCGGGCAAACGGTGTTTGTCAGCCCCCTGTCCACCATGGTGCAAGCCCACATGGACACCACCGGGGCCAGCTTGGCATCGGCCGTGACCTTTGTGCAGTCGCAGGCGGGTCTCGGTGTGTCGCCGTTGGCCGACTTTGGGGGCAACACTCCCGAAGCGCAGCAGGCGGCCTTGATGGCGCGGCTGATCGTGTTGACCATCAAAGAGCTCGACACCGCGATGGCCCCTCGGCTAGGGCAGTCTGACGGGCAAGGGGGCATCATCACCCAACCGACGATTGACCGAGCGACGCTCTATGCGGTGCGCGGCGCCTTGCCCGCGCTGGCGGCAGCCCTGAGTGACCCCGTGGTCAGTGGCGCCCCCGATCTGCAAGCGATGTTGACAGCTACTGCGGCCGAGCTGGTTCGCTTGCAGCCTTCGCTCAATGTCGCCGATGCACTGGCAGCTGCTGCGGCAACACCCTCGGTGGCCTCCGACGTGATAGAGCCCACGGCAGCCCTGCGCAGCTTTGCCTACACCGACGCCAACAACTGGACGTATCGCGCCTTGCTCAGCTCAGCAGCGGACAACACCGTGGACGCTGGGGGTATGAAACGCTTTTACGACCAACATCGAGCTGCGGCGGCGGGCGTTGTCAGCAGTTGGGGCTTTGGAACCGACGAAGCTCGCCAAGGGGATCGGCACTGGAACGGCAGCAGCTGGGTCGACTGCCCTCTCTTCTTCCGCAGCACCGCCGGTGTGCGCGACGCCCAGGGGCGTGCGCCTTACAACTATTGCGACGCGTTCGAGTTGGGCGTTAGTGTTCGAACCGAAGAAGACATCAGCGGACAAGTGATCAGCCAGGTGATTGGCAACAGGATCCGCACCTTTCCAGGTGAAGACGATGGCATTCCCTACGCCAACTGGGGGCCTGTGAACCTGGCTGCGCTGGGCGGTGCTGTGTTTCCAGCTGGCTCCAAGCTGAGTCAACAGATCACCACGCCCACCGAAACGGCACTGGCCTACGACGCGACCAACGTGGTTCAAACCTGGGGGCCGTCCATTGCTGCTGGTGGGGATGCGCGTGGCAACGACTCGTTGCCATGCAACCGTGCCTTTGGTGGCACCTTGGCATCCTTTGACGTTGGCACCTTGAACCAATTGGTGGCCGTCAACACAGGCACACCGTGTACCGTCAACCCCGGTACAGACGCTGGCGGCTCAAGCCTGAATCCAAACATCTGGTGGAGCGGCACCACCGTCTCGTTGGGCACCGCCATTGGCGCTGCCAGCCCCCCGGCTGGCACGCAAAACTACTTCAACACCAACTACAACCTGCGGGTCGCATTCACTGGAGGTAACGCGGTGACCTACTACCGCTGCTACGTGCGCACCACCACGGCAGGCGCCCGCAACTGTGCCGCGATGGGCACGGGCAGCTACAACGTCCAGGCGCTGGGAGACGCCCAAGTGATGACGTTCAACAACCTGCCCGCACTGGCCCAAAGCCTGCGCTTCAAGCGCGTGTTGGTGGAGCGCGGCGGCGTTGTCTACTTTGGCTACAAAAACAATGTTGGCACCTCGCGCAACACCATGCGCTTGAACCTGCAGGCCGCCAATGCGGTGCTGGCACCGCTGGGGATTGCGCCGCTGGTGCCTTGAAGGTTGCTCGCATGACAGCTGCCTTGGCAGCATGAAAGCAAAGAGGGGGCATCTGCCCCCTCTCGGTTCAAGGATTCATGAGGCGCTGACTACTCAATCGCCTTGACCATGTCCTCGACCACCTTCTTGGCGTCGCCAAACACCATCATCGTCTTGTCCAGGTAAAACAGCTCGTTGTCCAAGCCGGCGTAGCCCGCGGCCATCGAGCGTTTGTTGACGATCACGGTTTTGGCTTTGTAGGCCTCGAGGATGGGCATGCCGTAGATGGCGCTGCCTTTGATGAGTGCAGCCGGGTTGACCACGTCGTTGGCGCCCAGGACGATGGCCACGTCAACCTGACCAAACTCGCCGTTGATGTCCTCCATCTCAAACACCTGGTCGTAAGGCACCTCGGCTTCCGCCAGCAGTACGTTCATGTGGCCGGGCATGCGCCCTGCCACGGGGTGGATGGCGTACTTCACCGTCACGCCTTTTTCGGTCAACTTGTGCGCCAATTCTTTGACAGCATGCTGAGCGCGCGCCACCGCCAAGCCGTAGCCCGGCACGATCACCACGCTTTCGGCATTGCCCAGCACAAAGGCAGCATCGTCGGCGCTGCCACTTTTGACATTGCGCTGCGCTGCGCCTGCCGCAGCCGCCGTGGTGGCCTCGCCGCCAAAGCCACCCAAGATGACGTTGAAGAACGAGCGATTCATGGCCTTGCACATGATGTAGCTCAGGATCGCCCCCGAGCTGCCCACCAGTGACCCCGCCACGATCAACATTGCGTTGTTGAGCGAAAAGCCAATGCCCGCCGCAGCCCAGCCCGAATAACTGTTGAGCATCGATACCACCACCGGCATGTCGGCCCCGCCGATGGGGATGATCAGCAGCACGCCCAGCAACAAGCCGATCGCGATCACCAGCACGATGTCCATCCAGCTTTGCGAATGCCAAAACCCGAAGATGAAAAACACCGCCGCCAACGCCCAGCGCAAGGTTGATCCAGTGCTGCCCCGGAAAGCTTACCGGTGCGCCCTGAAAAAGCCTGAACTTGTACTTGCCCGACAACTTGCCAAAGGCGATGACCGAGCCCGTGAAGGTGACAGCGCCGATGAACGCGCCCAGCGCCAACTCAATGCGTGTGCCACCCGGAATGGGGGTGCCTTTGCTGACGATACCGAAGGCCCAGGGCTCGGACACGGCCGACACGGCGATCAGCACAGCGGCCAAACCAATCATGCTGTGCATGAAGGCCACCAGCTCGGGCATTTTGGTCATCTCAACGCGCTTGGCCATCAAGGTGCCCGCAGCGCCGCCGATCACCAAGCCGACCAACACCCAGGCCATGCCAGCCATGCCGTTGTGGCCGGCGTCAGCGGCCAGTTTGAGGATCAAGGCGACGGTGGTGAGCACGGCGATGGCCATGCCGGCCATGCCAAAGGCGTTGCCGCGAATCGACGTGGTGGGGTGCGACAGGCCCTTGAGCGCCTGGATGAAGAAGACGCTGGCCACCAAATACAGCAGCGTGACGAGGCTCAAGCTCATGGTTACTGCCCCTCCACTTTCTTGGCCGGACGCTCTTTCTTCTTGAACATCTCCAGCATGCGCCGGGTGACCAAGAAGCCGCCAAACACGTTGACCGCTGCCAGCGCCACCGCGGCCACACCAGTGAACTTGCCCAAGGCGCCCTCGGTGAGCGCGGCGGCCAGCATGGCACCCACGATGACGATGGCCGAGATGGCGTTGGTGACCGCCATCAGCGGGGTGTGCAGGGCCGGTGTGACGGTCCACACCACGTGGTAGCCCACGTAGATGGCCAGCACAAAAATGATGAGGTTGGTGACGGTGGGGCTGACGATGTCCATGCGGGTGATCTCGGTTAGCGTTGGGCCGGGCGGTGCAAAAACGGGGCCTCAGGCCCGCTTCACATCACCACCTTGGGTCATCAAGCAAGCCACCACGATGTCGTCGTCCAGGGGCACGTGCAAGGCGCCGGCGGGGTTGATGATGAGCTTTAAAAAGTCGAGCACGTTGCGTGCGTAGAGGCTGGAGCTGTCGGCCGCCACCAAGGCAGGCAGGTTGGTCTCGCCGATCAGCGTGACGCCATGACGCTCAACCACGCGGCCTGCTTCGGTGAGCGGGCAGTTGCCACCGGCAGGCGCTGCCAAGTCGACGATCACCGAGCCCGGCTTCATCGACTTGACCATGTCTTCGGTGACCAGCACGGGCGCGGCACGGCCCGGGATCAGGGCGGTGGTGATGACCACATCCGCCTGCGCCACGCGTTTGGCCACCTCCACCTTTTGACGCTCTAGCCAGCTCGGCGGCATGGGCTTGGCATAACCACCCACGCCCACCGCAGCCTCTTTTTCTTCGTCCGTCAGGTAGGGCACGTCGATGAACTTGGCGCCCAGCGACTCCACTTGTTCTTTGACACTGGGGCGCACGTCACTGGCCTCGATCACCGCGCCCAATCGCTTGGCGGTGGCAATGGCTTGCAGCCCTGCCACGCCCACGCCCAAGATCACGATACGGGCCGCTTTGATGGTGCCGGCGGCCGTCATCAGCATGGGGAACATGCGCTGGTACTTGTCGGCGGCCATCATCACGGCTTTGTAGCCGGCAATGTTGGCCTGGGACGAGAGCACGTCCATGCTTTGCGCGCGCGTGGTGCGGGGGGCCGCCTCGAGCGCAAAGCTGGTGATCTTGGCGCTGGCCAAACGCTGCAAACCCTCTTTGTCGAACGGGTTGAGCATGCCCACCAAGGTGGTGCCAGGCTTGAGCAGTGTCATCTCGCCCACCTGCGGTGCGCGCACCTTCAACACCAAATCGCAGTGAAACGCCTCGGCTTGGTTGACGATGGTGGCACCCACGGCGACGTAGGCGGCATCGGGTGCGCTGGCTTGCACGCCAGCACCCGATTGCACCCGAATGTCGTGGCCTTGGGCTTTGAGTTTTTTGGCCGTCTCGGGGGTCACGGCCACCCGGGTTTCGCCCGGCACCGTCTCGTGCGGCACGCCGATCAGCATGGGTGTCTCCTCAATCGATCACTTGTTGTTGCGCTGCTGAAGCCACTGAACGAAACAACGGCCAGTGCGCCTCGAAGCCCCCGAGCTTACACAAGTTATTCCGGGGCACGTGGCTGAAAACCAGCACCCCATGAGCCCGCGTTACGATCAAAGCCTGTTCATGCCACGCGCCACCTGACCGACCCCCACCGATGCCGCCACCCAAACCCTCCCGCTGGAAGCCCAGCGTCACCGTGGCCGCCGTGATCGAACACGGCGGGCGTTATTTGTTGGTGGAAGAGCACACGCCCGAAGGCTTGATGCTCAACAACCCGGCTGGGCATTTGGAGCAGGGTGAATCGCCGCTGGACGCGGTGATGCGCGAGGCCCTGGAAGAAACCACCTGCACCTTCAAGCCCACCGCCATCGTTGGCATCTACCTTGCACGTTTTGTACGGGCTGCCACAGGCGAGGACGTGACGTACTTTCGGGTGGCTTACAGCGGCACCGTTGGGCAACCCAACGCCCGATTGCTGCTGGATGAGGGCATTGTGCGCACCGTGTGGCTGACCGCCGACGAGATTCGTTGCAGAAGCGCGCCACCGTAGCGCGATGGTGATGCAAAGCATCGACGATCACCAAGCAGGGGTGCGGCACCCGCTGGACTTGATCAAGGCCGATGGCACGTTGCAGGTGCCGTTGCAAAAGTAGGGCGTGCGTTCAGGCCGCGGTCTCTAACCACTATCCCTTTGCAACTCGCGGGCAATGCCTGAAACCAGTTTGCCAAGACTGGGCGAGCGGGGACTCTGCAAATCAAGATACGGGCAGATCTGTTCTGCCCAGCGACGTTTGTCAGTGCCGGAAGAGCCTGAGGACCCAATTGCCTCGGCGAGCCGCTCCCAGGCGCCCACAACGGCGTCAGGTTGAATCTTCGTCAACGCAGCAACTCTGGCCTTTGGAAATGCCTTTTGGACTGCTACCGTGTCCGCGATGAACCAACTTTCGGTTTCTTCGATGGCAAGCCTAAACAGCACCCGCGACGGCCGACTTGGTAGTTCGTTCAACATGCCGTTGAGGTCGGCCAATAGCTGTGTGCACGGCGTGGTGTCGGCGTCTACGACGATGAGGACGATGGCACCTGGGGCGCTTTTGGCATAACCCCGCAGCTTGGCAGGGAGCTGATGAAGCAAATGTCTTTTGTGTCTATCTGGGCGAGCCAAGGGATTGGCTGGTAGTTGCCCCTTACCCTGGTGTGGATGAATGCGAAAGTGTTCGTTTTCAGTCAGATGGAAGCGGCGCTGCAACACTTCGCGTACGACGGGCACGTCGGCGGCACCTTCAACGAGTACTTCAATCCACGTCATGCCTTGTTGACACCAAAATGATTGCTGTACCAAAGGCCGCCCAAGGGCAATCCTTCGTCGTACATGGCTTGAATTTCAGGAATGTCGGCAGCACGGCGAATCCCGGCGAATCCGTCACTGGCTTTGTCCAGTATCCAGACCTCGTTAGGGGCCAAGGCGTCAACCAAGCTGGGTGCGTGCGTCGTGATCAACACCTGGGCCCCGCGCGACTTTTGGGCAAACTCTTTGAACTCAGTCGCCAACAAACTCAGCAACTGGTGGTGCAGGCCGTTCTCCGGTTCTTCAATGCCGATCAGTGGTGCCGGATCAGGGTCCTCCATGAGAAGCAGGTAGGCAAGAAATTTAAGGGTGCCGTCTGACATGTCTTGCTGAAAGAATGGCTCGACGTATCCACGCGCATGGAACTCCAACAGCAACCGCCTGTCTTGCGCTTTGGCCGACTTGATTTTCTTTAACCCTGGCACCTTCAGGGCGAGTCGTTGAAGCATGACTTGAAATTCTTTGGGTTTTTGGCGTTCTATGAATTGAAGGTAGTTTGCAAGGTTTGCACCGGTTTGATTCAAATGAGGGTCTGCGCCAGAGACGGGTTGAGACCTCGCCAATTGCGGCACAAAGTAAGACAAGTACCAGCCACCTAAAAATGATCGAAACGCACTGATTCGGGGGTGATCGGCCAACGTGCCCAGCGTTGAAATACCGAGCACCTGGCGATCATTCATTTGCACCGCAGTTTTGTCCGCATCTTCTTGCTCTTCGGTGGACTCACCCGCCCAGACGAAGCCTTTTCCTTGCTTCAGGTCCAGAAAAGAAAAGGCCTTGCCGACCACTTTGAGCCCGCCACGGCTTTGCTTGAGCCGCTCCCGCTTGACTCGAGGGCGGCCTTGCGTGTCGACATCGATCTCCAGCGTGTAATCGATGGTGCGCGAGTCTGTGTTTTCACGGTAGCGGATTTCAAACTTGATCGGCTCGTCAGCACCCTGCGTGCGCAAGCGCTCAAATCCACCTCGATGTGGTTTGTCGCAGGCGGCTTCAACGCCCTCCGTGAGGCAGTCTCCAATGAATCCGAGGGAATCTAGCAAGCTTGATTTGCCGACGCCGTTTGCACCAATCACCGCCATCAACCGGGGCAGTTCCACACCCTTTGAATTGATTGTCCTGCCCAACGTGACATTTCGCAGTGCCCTGAAGTTCTGAATTTGTATGCCTTCGAGAATCGCCATGCCTGTCCTTCAAAGCTGGTTGCCTTGTCCACGACGATGGATTATCGCGGGTGGTGAAGTCAATCTCCCAGCTTGAGCTTCGTGGGCTGGCGCCGCTCGATCGCCCACTTCAGCAGTGCCGCGCTGCGGTAGACACCGTGCGCAAACTTGCCATAGGGCATGGTGATGAAAAACGCCATCACGCACGCCAGGTGCACGGCCAGCAGCAGCGCCATGGCCCCTGTGTCGCGAAACGCCAGCAAGGCCAAGCCGGTTACGCCGTTGGCAAACAGCAGGGCGATGAAGCCCAGGTCCATCGGCTTTTGTGCGGCGACGCGATGGTCCGGGTGGCGGCGCAGGTGCAGCCAGGCCAGCCCGGCGGGGCCCACCACCAGCCCGATGCCGCCCACGATGCCCAACAGCACCGGCAAGCTCAGCACCGGGTAGGGCGCTGGCCACTTGAGGGCGTAATGGTAGACAGTGGCCACGCTGGTGGCCGCAAAGCACAGCATGAAACCGTAGAAAGTTAGGTGGTGAAACCGTCGCCGCGCGTGGGTGAAGGCATCGTCAGCCTCGTTGCAACCCTCGCCATGCCCACCGTCCAGGTACTTGAGGGACAAGGCATTTTTAACCGCCTCGGGCCAAGCACCCGGTGACCCCGCGGGGGGCGCATCGCGCGATGGCATGGCCGGCGAATGCACACCGCGCCAAAACTTCACCACCCCCACCAGCAAGGCCAGCACGACAAAGCCAAACACGGGGCCGAACATCGACACCATCAGGTTGTGCGGGAACACGCTGTAAAAATTGCCCGCTCGGGGCTCGTGCCACAGATTGCCGTTAAGCGCCAACGCCGCCACCAAAAACAACGCCAACCCGCCCATCAAGGCGCTCACCAACCACAAGCCTTGGTGCTGATAAAGCTTGCCAAAGGCTGCGGGCCACGCATGCGCGGTGTAGGTTTGCACCCGAACGCGGGCCATGGCCTGGGGAACGTTGACCCCAAAGTCATGCGGCGGCGCGTACTGGCAGGCGTGCAGGCAAGCGCCGCAGTTGTGGCACAGGTTGGCGAGGTAATGAATGTCGGGTGCGTCAAACGACAGGCGGCGCGTCATGGCAGGAAACACCGCGCAAAAGCCCTCGCAATAGCGGCAAGCGTTGCAGATCGTCATCACACGCGCCACCTCGGCCTCCGCTGGGCCTGCGACTTGGGCCAACGCTTGCGCTTGGCGCGTCAGCTCAAGCAGTGACTGCATGAGCACCTCGCGTGGATTGCAGTGCCGCCGCCGCGCTGGCGCCAGCCAAACGCCCAAACGCCGTGCCAATCGTCATGCCCACCCCAGCGGTGTAGCCCTGGCCCAAAACGTTGCCGGCCATGATTTCGCCTGCCGCAAAAAGGTTGGGGCTGGGTTGGCCGCCAAACAGCACGGCCGATTGCGCGTCAACCTTGACGCCCAGGTAGGTGAAGGTCACGCCAGGCTTGAGTGCATAACCATAAAAAGGTGCGGTATCAAGCGGCCGCGCCCAATGCGTTTTGGCGGGCGTTAGCCCGTGCGTCACACAATCGTCAAGCACCGCGTGGTCGAACGTGCCCTCATGGCAAGCTGCATTGAACTGGCGCACGGTTTGCACCAACGCTTGAGGGTCGAGCTTCAATTGCGCTGCCAACTGTTCGATGCTGCCTGCCGCTTCGCCCGGAAACACGGGGGGCATGAAGCGCCCCACCGCCTTGGCGTCGATGATGGAGTAAGCGACCTGCCGCGGTTGCTTGGCCACCAGGCGGCCCCAAACGGCGTAGCGCTTGGGCCAAAAGTCTTCGCCCTCGTCGGCAAATCGCTGTGCCTTCTGGTTGACAACAATGCCCAGCGACACGCAGTCGATGCGCGTGCAAATGCCGCCGTCGTAGAGCGGCGCGCGGGCATCGATGGCCACCATGTGCGCTTGGGTGGGGTCGCCGATGGCGTCGGCTTTTTGCGCGATCAAGTCGCGCAGCAGCACCCCTTGGTTGAAGCGCGTGCCCCGGATGGCAAAGTTGTCGGCGATCCAGGTTTGGCCGCCAGCACCGTCGTCCACCGAGCCCCAGGCTTCACGCAGCCAGTCGCGGTTGGACTCAAACCCACCGCTGGCCACCACGCAGCTGCGCGCCTCGATGCGCTCGCCCGAGGCCAACTGTGCGGCCACAAAGCGCGCGCCCGCCAGCACCAAACGAACCACCTCGGTGTCGTAGCGCACCTGCACCCCCAAGCGCTCGGCACTGCGGTAGTAGGCATTGACAAGCGCCTTGCCACCGCCCATGAAGAACGCGTTGGTGCGGCTAAGGTGCAGGGTGCCCGAAAGCGACGGCTGAAAGTGCACGCCGTGCCTTTGCATCCAGCCCCGGCAATGGGCCGAGTCCCGAATGGACAGGCGAGCCAGCGACTCGTTGGTTTTGCCGCCCGTGACCTTGAGCAGGTCTTGCCAAAACTCCTCTTCAGGGTATGCATCCGTCAGCACATCTTGTGGCGCGTCGTGCATGCAGCGCAGGTTGCGCGTGTGCATCGAGTTGCCGCCGCGCCAGGCCTTGGGTGCAGCCTCCAGCAGCAGCACCGAAGCACCCGCCTCGCGCGCCGTCAGCGCGGCGCACAAGGCGGCGTTACCGCCGCCAATCACCAAGACGTCAAGCATCGCGTGCGTTGGCCTGATCGTTCCCAAAGCGTCAGTCGGGTTTGATGCCCGCGCGCTTGACGATGCTGCTCCATGTCTTTTGCTGCTCGGCAATGAAAGCAGCAAACTCTTCGGGTGGTCCGCCGCCGCCCACGGCGCTGTCGCTGGCAAAGCGCTCGGTCACGGCGTTGGACTTCAAGGCCTTCAGGGATTCTTCTTGCAAGCGCTTGACCACATCACGCGGCGTGCC
The DNA here is from genome assembly GCA_963738575.1 of uncultured beta proteobacterium. Taxonomy (GTDB): domain Bacteria; phylum Pseudomonadota; class Gammaproteobacteria; order Burkholderiales; family Burkholderiaceae_C; genus CAVTWY01. The sequence goes on along the minus strand of CAVTWY010000004.1, from coordinate 111,124 downwards.
TGCGGGGGCCAAGATGCCGTACCACTGAGAGGTCTCAAAGTCTTTGAAGCCCATCTCGGCCACGGTGGGCACATCGGGCAGGGCGGGCAAGCGCTTGGCAGTGCCCACGGCGATGGCGCGCAGCTTGCCCGACTTGATGTGCGGCAGCATGGCCGGCAAGCCCGCCGAGCTGGCTTGGGTGCGGCCCGCCAGCAAGTCGGTCAGTTGCGGCCCGGTGCCACGGTAGGGGATGTGCGTCATGAACATGCCCGTCACCAGCTTGAGGTACTCCATCGCCAAGTGGCCAGCGCTGGCGTTGCCGGCCGAGCCGTAGTTCAACAAGCCAGGGTTTTTCTTGGCGTAGGCCACAAACGACTTGAAGTCTTGGGCCGGTACGTCGGGGTGCACCACAAACAAGTTGGGCACGCGTGCCAGCAGCGTCACTGGGATGAAGTCTTTGTTGACGTCGTAGGGCTGGTTGGGAAAGATGTAGGGGTTGACGGCCAGCGACCCCACGTGGCCCAAGATGATGGTGTGGCCATCGGGCGTGGCGCGGGCAACCTCTTGCATGGCCGGGATGCCGGCTCCGCCACCCTTGTTGTCGACATACACGGTTTGGCCCAGCTGTTTGCTCAGCTCAGCAGCCACAGTGCGCGCCACGATTTCGGACGTTCCGCCCGGCGCAAACGGCACCACAAAGCGAACCGACTGTCTGGGCCAGGTGCTTTGCGCGAACGAGGGTGCAGCGCAGGCCAGTGCCGAGGCCGCGACGCCACCCAGTGCCGTGCGTCGATTGATGTTGCGGGTCATGCAGTCTCCAGGCAGGTTGTGAGAACAGGAACTGGCGAAAAAGCGGAATCGCTCAAAACGGTAAGCGCCGCAAACCGCCATCCACCGGGATTTCATTGTCACACTGCCGCTGCCCGTACCCGGGCGTGCCGTTGCGAAAATTCTGTTCGCTGTGATTGTTGACCAAGATGTCCACGTGCCTTGATGGTGTCACGGACAATGCAGCCCATGGGCAATAAAGGCAGCAAAAAACGCATCGTGGTGGGCTTGAGTGGTGGGGTCGATTCGGCCGTCACGGCGCTGCTGCTCAAGCGCGCCGGCCACGAGGTGGTGGGCATTTTCATGAAGAACTGGGAGGACGACGATGACGACGCCTACTGCTCGTCCAACGTCGATTTTGTGGACGCGGCCGCCGTGGCCGACGTGATTGGCGTTGAGATCGAGCACGTCAACTTTGCCGCCGAGTACAAAGACCGAGTCTTTGCCGCCTTCTTGGCCGAGTACCAAGCCGGCCGCACCCCCAACCCCGACGTGCTGTGCAACGCCGAAATCAAGTTCAAAGCATTTTTGGACCACGCGCTGCGCTTGGGCGCCGACGCCATCGCCACCGGACACTACGCCCGCGTGCGCCGCACGGCCATGGGCGCGGTGGAACTGCTTCGGGGCCTGGACGCCACCAAAGATCAAAGCTACTTTTTGCACCGCCTGACGCAACAGCAGCTCGGCAAGGTGATGTTCCCCGTGGGCGAACTGCCCAAGCGAGAGGTGCGGCGCCTGGCTGCCGAAGCCGGACTGCCCAACGCCGCCAAGCGTGACTCGACGGGCATTTGCTTTATCGGCGAGCGCCCTTTTCGCGAGTTCTTGTCACGCTACTTGCAGCAAACGCCAGGCGCCATCGTCGACGAGCGCGGGCGCAAGGTGGGCGAGCACGTGGGCCTCAGTTTTTACACGCTGGGCCAACGCCAAGGTTTGGCCATTGGCGGCGTCAAAGGCCGTGCCGACGCCCAGGGGCTGCATGCCCCTTGGTTTGTGGCGCAAAAGGACTTGCCCCGCAACCAATTGGTGGCCGTGCAGGGCCACGACCACCCGTTGCTGCTTTCACGCACGCTAAGCGCCAGCCAAGCCAGTTGGGTGGCGGGCGCCGCGCCCGAAGGTACTGTTTACGGCGCCAAGTCACGTTACCGCCAAGCCGATGGGGCCTGCACCTTCGAGCCTGTGGCGTCTGGCAGCTTCAGTTTGGTGTTTGACACGCCGCAATGGGCCGTGACGCCCGGGCAAAGCGCAGTTCTTTACAACGGCGAGGTGTGTTTGGGTGGCGGCGTGATCGACGCAGTGGGGCGCTGAAGCGTCACCTCAAGTCACGTCAAATCAAAAGAGTAGGTGACAAAGGTGTCGGAGTCGAGGGTGCCGCCGGCGGTCTCGTAGACGTGACGGGCCGCGTGGTTGTCGCTTTCGGTGCCGACCCAAGCGTTGGTGCAGCCCAGCGCCCGGCCGTGGGCCAGCAGCGCATGCAGCATGGTCTTGGCAACCCCTTGCTGCTGGTGCTCGGTGGCGACGGCCAGCTCCACCACGAACAGCGTCGGAGCTTGATCGGGATGCACGTAGTGCACACCTGTGACACTGCCAATCACGCGGCCATCAAACGTGGCCACCACGATGTGGTGTCTGGAGTCGCCCAAGAACTCGGCCGTCCATTGGGGGCTGACAGCGAAGTCAAAAATCTGCGGGTCGGCGGCCAGCAAGCGCTCGGCGTCGCCGGGCCCCAGGCGTTGGATGGCGTAACGCGGGTCAGTCGGGGCGGCGTGGGGCATGGGCTCGCCTTTTTAACCAGCGATCGGCGTGCAAAGTTCGATCAAGGTGCCATCCGGCGCGCGCAGGTAAGACACCACCTGCCCCCAAGGCTTGCTGGATGGAGCCGCGAGTTCGGAAGCACCGTGCTGCAAAGCCCGTTGATGAGCGCCCGCAACGTCGGGTGTGACCAACCCCACCTCCATCCCCAACGGTTGCTTGGAGTGGCTGGCTTGCACGTGTCCGCCGGAGAAGTTCATGTCCCCCAGAGCGTGGGCGGCAAAGGCTAGCGTGGTTTCGCCAGTGTTCAGCTCGCCGTAGGTGCCCGACTCGTGCAGAAACTTGGTTTGCAAGCCAAAGGCGAGCTCGAAAAATAGCAGCGAGGCCGCCACGTCGGGCACGTAGATGATCGTGTAGCCAAGCCTCATGCGCCGCCCTCGGTCAGTCAGGCATTTAACTTTAGCCGTTGCACGCGCTGATGACCAGCCGCGTCAGAAAGTGTGGGCGGCGCCCGACACCGAGTTTGGCGCCGATGGGGGTGCCGATGCGTTCAGCCTTGCCGCAAGGGGTTAGGGCCGTGGCAACGAGCGCGCGAGCGCGTCGGCTGCGGTCAAGGTGGCGAACCGAAGTCCTGCGTCCAATAGTTGCTGTAGCGCGTGCTTGCGGTGCCCACCACGCACGCCATGCCAATTTCGCGGTAGCGCCCCTCCATCAGGTTGGCACAGTGGCCGTCGCTGGCCATCCACCCAGCCACTGCCAGGGCGATCTCGGGGTAACCGGCGGCGATGTTTTCACCCAAGCGCGACCACTCGTAGCCTGTAGCGTTGACGCGGTCGGCCAGGGTGCGACCGTCGGCGCTGGTGTGCGAAAAAATGTTGTTCTGCGCCATGTCTTGGCTGTGGGCCAACGAGGCGGTCTCCAGTTTGTCGCTCCATGTGAGGGCTTGCGCGGCGGGGAAGACACCGCGTGAGCGGCAATCAGCGCCCTTGGCTCGCTCGGCGTTGACGCTGGCAAGCACCTTTGCTTCAAAGTCGGCGATGCCGCAATGGCCCAGCGTGGGTGCAGGCGCAGGCGCAGGTGCAGGTGAGGGTGAGGGCGATGGCGCAGGTGCGGGCGCAGCACCTCCACCCGTCGACAGCGCTGTCGTTGCCACGGCAGGCGCAGCTTCGCCGCCGCCACCGCAGCCGGCAAGGGCGCCCAAGGTGGTGGCACCGATCACAACCCAACGAAGTATTTTTTGCATCGTCGCAGCGTACGGACACGCACGATGCGCAGGCATTTCCAATGGAAACCAAGCCCCTCAAAGCATGGTAAAGCGTTGACCCCTTCACGCCGGAGCGGGCGCCCGCCATCGCGACGATGTGGGTTCCAAGCGTCATGCAAGGTGTGAAACATTCACGAGTGGGTGTTCACCCACTGAAGGCGACCTAAAACCTAACTGGGTTTTGTAGCATGATTCGAGCGCAACCATGCGCCCTTGCCGTGCGCCGCAAGTCGCGCCGCATGCCTGGCTCAGGTCGGCGGTGGCGCATTCACCGCCGCCTGGTTCGATGCCCTGCGCAAGTTAAGCCACACCAGCACCGCGCCACTGGTAGCCACGATGGCCATGCCCAGCCATGCCCAGCCATCGGGGATGTGCCCAAAAATCAAAAACCCGGCACCCGCAGCGGCCGGAATTTGCAAGTAGCTGAAAGGCATCAAGGTGCTGGTGGGGGTGCGCTGCATCGCCAAAATCAGCATCAAATGCCCGGTGGTGCCCAGTAGCGCCGCTGCCGCCAACACCCATGCTTCTTGGGCCTGCAAAGCCAGCAATGGCTGCACAAACGCTTGCCCCGAAAGCAAGCCGATCAGCAGCATCAACCCAGTGCCCACCAGCCCGGTGTAGAAGTTGGTGGTGTAGGGGCTCTCAAGCTTGACCAAGCGCCCAGTCAGCAAATTGAAGAACGCATAACTGATGGCGTTGGCCAGGGGCAGCAACGCCACCCAGCCGAAAATGCCGCTGCCCGGGCGCACCACCACCAATGCGCCCAAAAAGCTAACGGCCACCAACAAGAATTGCAAGCGCGTGACCTTTTCGTGCAAGACCGACGCCGCCAAAAGGGTTACCAACACGGGGCCGAGCATCGAAATGGACGTGACCTCGGCCAGCGGCATGTGGCGCACGGCCACAAACACCATGGCACTGGAGAAAAGCAGCAGAGCGCCCCTCGCCAGCTGAAAGCGAGGGTGCTGCGTTTTGAATCCATGCAAGCTACCACTGCGCCACCCCAACCAGGCCAGCGCGCCCGCCATGAAAATCATTTGTGTGCTGTAGCGCACCAACAGCACCAGCTGCAACGGCACACGCCCGCCCAACCAGCGGGCTGCGGCGTCCAAAAAAGCGAACTCGGTGACGGCGATCACCAGCAGCGCAATGCCCAGCAGTGGCTTGGCTTCGGGCGTGTGGGCCGCTGGCGTCAAAACGGAATGTCGTCGTCCATGTCTTCAAAGCCGGTGCTGGACTTTGCGGGTGCGGTGCGTGCTGCGCCACCACCACCACCCGCGCCGCCCGTGGTGCTGCGCGAGCCGCTGTAGCCGCCTGCACCCCCCGCGCCACCGCCCTCACGGCGTGACTCGTCACCCGAGCCCTCGCGGCTGCCCAGCAACTGCATCTGGTCGGCCAAGATCTCGGTGGTGTATTGCTCTTTGCCTTCTTTGTCGGTCCACTTGCGGGTTTTGAGGCGGCCCTCGACGTACACGGGCTTGCCCTTGCGCAGGAATTCGCCGGCCACTTCGGCCAAGCGCTCGCGAAACACCACCCGATGCCATTCGGTTTCTTCTTGAAATTCGTTGCTGTCGCGCGCCTTCCAGCGGCGCGTGGTGGCGATGGTGATGTTGCACACCGAGCCGCCGTCGGGAAAGGTGCGAACTTCAGGGTCGCGGCCGAGGTTGCCGATGAGGATGACTTTGTTGACGCTGGCCATGGTTGCGACGCTCCGAGACGTAAAAAACGGTTGAAAGAAGGATGATAGCGAGCATCTTCAAGGCGCCAGCCGCCGCCGTCATCCGCACGCTTGACGAGGCGCCGCCATCGCATCCACCAAACGCACGACACAGCGCCGCATCACAGCAACTACTTCGGCGCCGCAAGGCGTGTGATGCCAAACTGCTGCATGAAAAATGCGTAGATGTCGGCTCGCTCGGCCTGCTGCTGCGCTTTGGTGTTGCCAATCCCGTGGCCCGCGTCGTAGTCCAGCCGCAAAAGCACCGGCTTGCCGCTCGGATTGGCGGCGAGCATGCGTGCCGCAGTCTTGGTGCTGTGCCAAACCTCCACGCGTGGGTCGTTCACGCCGTGCGTGAACATCACAGCTGGGTACGGGGTGCCGTCTTTGATCTGGTGGTAAGTGCTCATCGCATAAAGCGCGCGAAACCCCGCTTCGGTGGTGCGGGTGCCAAACTCGGGGATGTTGGGCACGCCGTTTGGGGTGACCTCCGCGCGCACCGCGTCGAGCACGCCCACGGCAGGCACGGCCGCCGCAAAAAGGTCAGGCCGCTCGGTCATGGCACGCCCCACCAAAATACCGCCCGCGCTGCCACCAAAGATGCCCAGCTTGGCCGGTTGCGTGTACTTCTGGGCGATGAGCGTTTCGGCGCAGGCGATGAAGTCCTTCCAAGTGTTGGGTTTGGTGGCCTGAAACCCGCCCTTGTACCAATCTTGCCCCAAGGCGCCCGAGCCACGCGGGTTGGCAATCGCCATCACGCCGCCAGCATCGATCCACGCCATGCGGCCGTTGCTGAAAAACGGCTCTTCGGTGATGCCGTAGCTGGCGTAGCCATACAGCAGCGTGGGATGCGTGCCGTCGAGTGCGATGCCCTTTTTGTGGATCACTGACATGGGCACCAGCGCGCCGTCGTGGCTCTTGCATTGCAACTCGGTGGCCGTCAAGTCGTCGCGCGTGTCGAAAGGGCCGGCGGGTTGCAGGCCCGTGTTGCGCACTTGGCCGTCGGCGGCGATTTCGTAGATTTGGCGCGCGCGCGTCCAGCTTTGCACATCCAACAACAGACCCGGCATGCGCGGGTTGGCGCTGCTCAGCCCCGACTCGTCACCGTTGAGGTTGAACGCACCATCAACCGGCAGTGCCACCGGCGTCGGCGTGGCGCCTGCTTGCACTGCGCCGTCTTTGGCCAGCGGCAGCTTCGACAGTCGTTTGACGTTGCCGTCACGCTGTTCGAGGTACAGCGCGTCAGACGCCGCCGCGATGCCCGTCAACACCCGAGCATTGCCAGGCAGTACCACGGTCGCCTTGGCCGGATCAAAGCCCATCACCGGACCCGCCAGCAGTTGGTAGCGCGGCGCGCCCTGATGCGTGATGGCGTAGAGCGTGCCTTGGGCGTAGGTGAAGCCCACGATCAAGGCGTCACGGTCGAACAGTTTTCTCCATTCCGGGCGCCCAGCCAAAAAGGCGCGCGCGTCACTGACGTAAACACGTAGCTCGCGTTGCACGCCGTTGAAGATGACGGCGAAGGCAAAACGACCGTCGTCGCTCAGCGCAGCGGTGGGCGTCTCTTCGGGCGCCATGTCAATGCCGCGCGATCCCCGTTGCAACGTCGGCGTGTTGTTGGCGGCGGCGGCTCCGATGGTCAGCGTCGTGATACGGGCGTTTTGGTACTTGGCCAGCGGCGATGCCTTTGCTTTGAGCGGCTGCAGCTGCGTGAAATAAAGGCGCTTGCCATCCAACGTCCAGGTGACACCGCCAAAATCAGCGCGCGGAATCACGCCGCCGAGTTGCGTGCCGCTGGCCGAGTCGACCACGCGCAGCGAGGCGCTTTCAGAGCCGGCGGCCGACATGCCGTACGCCACACGACGGCCATCGGGTGACGGCGAGTACCAATTGATGGCAAACGGTTTGCCACCGGCGGCCTTGGCCAGCGCTTCGGGGTCGACCAGCAGCTTCTCTCGACCTTGCGGGTCGCGGGTGTAGAGCTTGAACTGGTTGTCGTTGACGCCGCGCTTTTCGTAGAACAGCCGCCCGCCCGGCACGCGGGTGACCTGCGCCACGCGCGCCTGCACCGCATCGTCGTATTTGCGAACCAGGGCCAACAGCGGCTCGCGCGTGCCATAGCCTGCAAGCAGGCTGCGGGTGCGGTCGCTGTGTGCCTTCATCCATGCAGCAACGTCTTTGGCTTTGACGTCTTCCATCGCCCGGTACGGGTCGGCCACTGCCGTGCCGAAGAAGGTCTCGGTGGCTGCGCTAGCGGGCAGGCTCGGCAAGGGGCTTTGCGCCATTGACGCCGACGCGGTCAACGTCAGCAGGGTGACCAGCAAAACGGGCTTCATGCGCACTCCGATTTCAAGACTATTGATGACGAGACGATGTTGCCACAGCCGTTTGAAGCTCGGTGGTCGTTACCATAGTCAATCGTCATGCACACCATCACTCCGCGCAGCGCCGAACCGCAAGCCGTGCTTTCAGAAGTGTTCGGCTACCAAGCCTTTCGCGGCTTGCAGTCGCACGTCATCGAACACGTCGTGCAGGGCGGCGATGCGCTGGTGCTGATGCCCACCGGTGGTGGCAAAAGCCTTTGCTACCAAGTGCCTGCCATCGTGCGGCACCGCAATGGTCATGGGGTGGCGGTGGTGGTCAGCCCCCTGATCGCGCTCATGCACGACCAGGTGGGGGCACTCGAAGAAGCGGGAGTTCACGCCGCCTTTCTCAACTCAACCCAAGACCTGGATGTGGCTGGCGCCGTCGAGCGCGAGGTTCGCAGTGGGCGCTTGGTGATGCTGTACGTGGCACCCGAGCGCCTGCTCACGCCGCGCATGCTGGCCATGCTCGACGCCCTGCACACGCAGGGCAAGCTCAGCCTTTTTGCCATCGACGAGGCGCACTGTGTCAGCCAATGGGGCCACGACTTTCGCGAAGACTACCTGGCGCTGTCCCAACTGCACGAGCGCTACGCCTCGGTGCCACGCCTTGCGCTCACGGCCACCGCCGACAGCGTCACCCAGAGCGACATCGTGCAGCGCCTGGACTTGCACGACGCCAAAACCTTCATATCCAGCTTCGACCGCCCCAACATCCGCTACACCATCGTCGAAAAACAAGAACCCCGCGCCCAATTGCTGCACTTCTTGCGCACCCACCACGCGGGTGATGCCGGCATCGTCTATTGCGGCACGCGCAAAAAAGTCGACGAAACCGCGCAGTGGCTGTGCGAGCAAGGGCTTGGTGCGCTGCCCTACCACGCGGGCCTTGAAACCACCAAACGCCAAAAGCACCAAGACCGTTTTTTGCGTGACGACGGTGTGGTGATGGTGGCCACCATTGCTTTTGGCATGGGCATCGACAAGCCCGACGTGCGCTTTGTGGCGCATCTCGACTTGCCCAAATCGATCGAAGGCTACTACCAAGAAACCGGCCGCGCAGGCCGCGACGGCGCACCCGCCAACGCCTGGATGGCCTACGGGCTGGCCGACGTCGTCAACCAACGCCGCATGATCGACGAGGGCGTGGCTGACGAGGCTTTCAAACGCACGCAGCGCGTCAAGCTCGAAGCCTTGTTGGCGCTGGCCGAAGGGCATGATTGCCGCCGCCACCGCCTGCTTGAGTACTTTGGTGAAACCAGCAGCGGCAAGCTCTGCGCCAATTGCGACAACTGTCTGGAGCCGCCCGAGACGTGGGACGCCACCCAAGCGGCACGCATGCTGCTCTCGTGCATCCTGCGCATCCACCAAGCCTGCGGCCTGACGTTTGGGGCGCAGCACCTGATGGACGTGTTGCGGGGGCGCGTGACCGACAAAGTCAAGCAGTACAACCACGAGCGTGTGTCCACCTTTGGCATCGGTGCTGAATGGGACGAGTCGCGTTGGCGTTCGGTCATTCGCCAGTTGGTGGCACTGGGGTATGTTGAGCCGCTGGGCGAGTTCAACACCCTGGGCATTGCCGAAAAAGCGCGTGCGGTGTTGCGTGGTGACGTGCAAATTCATTTGCGCGTTCCGGCTGCACCGGTCAAGGCGTCACGCCTCAAGGCGGGCCGCGACGCTGGCCCATCCGGCGATAAAAAATCCAGCAAAGATGCCGCGATGAACCTGGACGAGGGTGCGCGCGCGCGGTTTGAAGCCCTGCGCGCGTGGCGTGCCGACGTGGCACGCGAGCACCAGCTGCCGGCCTACGTGATTTTTCACGACGCCACGCTGGCCACCATGGCGCGAGAAAAGCCCACCAGCTTGCAGGCGCTGTCTGGCGTCAGTGGCGTGGGGGCCAAGAAGCTAGAGGCTTACGGCCCCAGCATCGTGGCTTTGATGCGCAAGTGATGGTGCACCGGGGCCCGAGCCATGCGCAGAAGTCGCGCAGTTTGTTACGGTCGGATGCTGATCAACACCAACTCGCTGTCGCGGTACTGTCCGTCGTTGTCAACCGCACGCGCCATAAAAATGATGCCGCCATCGCTTGTGTTGGGAATCTCAACATCGATCGTGTAAGGCGGTGAGCGCAAGGTGGCGATGGGAACGGTATCACCAAGCGAGGTCACCCTGAAGAACGACACCGTGTCGACGCCGTAATCGTCGGTTGCGGCAGCCACCAGGCGCACCACATCGCCCACACGGGCACTGCTGGTGCTGCTTGCCAGTGACACCGACGGCCGACTATCAGTGTCTTCGTAGTACACACCTGCGTACCCCAAATCCAGCCCAAGGGCAATGCCACCTCCGCAGGCTGTGGTCATTGCAATGAGTGTGAGTGCAAACACTCTTTTGACAAACCGGATCAACATGGTGCGGCCTTAGGGGTTGTATGAACGGCGGGATGGCGGCATGCGCGCCAGAACAGGTGGGTTGGAGCCATGGTGCGTCACTGAGTTGCAAAACGCTGCCCGACTGGGCGACGTTGACGCTGGGTACACGTGCGGCAGCATCTCCAACATAATGCTCGGTTGGCCGCGTGCTGTTGCGCAGGCCGCCCCCAGCACCATGCCCTCCAAGCGAATCATCCCAGCCCCCAGCCCTGCGCCACTGTCGTCGTCCATGGAGCTGCGCGTCATTCGGGTGCGCGGCGCGCGCACGCACAACCTCAAAGCCATCGACGTTGACATCCCCAAGCATGCGTTGGTGGTGATCACGGGGCTTTCTGGTTCGGGCAAGTCAAGCCTGGCGTTTGACACGCTTTACGCCGAAGGGCAACGCCGGTACGTTGAAAGCTTGTCGGCCTACGCACGGCAGTTTTTGCAACTGATGGACAAACCCGATGTGGATGTCATCGAGGGGCTGTCACCCGCCATCAGCATCGAGCAAAAAGCCACCAGCCACAACCCGCGCTCGACGGTGGGCACGGTGACCGAGATCCACGACTACCTGCGCCTGCTCTACGCCCGCGCCGGCACCCCTTTTTGCCCCGATCACGACGTGCCGCTGGCGGCCCAAAGCGTGGCGCAGATGGTGGACGCGGTGCTGGCCCTGCCACCCGACACCAAGTTGGCCGTCATCGCCCCGGTGGTGCGCGACCGCAAGGGCGAGTTCGCTGACTTGTTTGAAAGCATGCAAGCCCAGGGCTTTGTGCGCTTTCGGATCAACGGCAAGGTGGTAGACGCCGCCGATGTGCCGCCGCTTAAAAAAACCGAGAAGCACGACATCGACGTGGTGATTGATCGCGTCATCACACGCGCAACCGACAGCGCACCGGGCGCGCCCAGCGAAGCCCCCACCTCGCCCGCGTCACCTGCCCCCGGGTCTGCCACGGCCACCGGCCTGCGCCAGCGCTTGGCCGAGAGCTTTGAGGCCGCGCTGCGCGTGGCCGACGGCCGGGCGATGGCGCTGGAGATGGACACCGGGCGGGAGCACACCTTCTCCAGCCGCTTTGGCTGCCCCATTTGCAGTTATTCGCTGTCTGAGCTGGAGCCGCGCTTGTTCTCGTTCAACTCGCCCGTGGGCGCCTGCACGGCCTGCGACGGGTTGGGCCAGGTCACGGTGTTTGACCCCGAGCGCGTGGTGGCCTTCCCAAGCCTGAGCATGGCCAGCGGCGCTGTCAAAGGTTGGGACCGGCGCAACGCCTACACGCATTCGATGCTGGAGAGTGTGGCCAAACACTACGGCTTCAGCACCGAAACCGCGTTTGAGGCCCTCGCGCCCGAGCACCAGCAGGTGCTGCTGCAGGGCTCGGGCGGCACCGAGATCACCTTTGTGTACCAATCCAGCAGCGACACCAAACGCCGCAGCGTCAAGCGCCAGCATCCGTTTGAAGGCATCATTCCTAACTTCGAGCGGCGATGGAAAGAAACCGACTCGTCGGCCGTGCGTGAAGAACTGGCGCGCTACCAGGCCGCCAAGCCCTGTGCAGCGTGCGCTGGCACGCGGCTGCGCCGCGAGGCGAGGCACGTCTTTTTGCAAGCCGACACCACCACGCGCGGCCCCGGCATTTACGACGTCGAGCACGCCACCCTGGCGCATTGCCTGCGCACCTTTGAAACCTTGAAGTTGATCGGCTCCAAAGCCGACATTGCCGACAAGATCGTGCGCGAGATTCAGTCGCGCCTGCGTTTTTTGAACGATGTGGGGCTGGGCTATTTGAGCTTGGACCGCAGTGCCGACACGCTGTCGGGCGGCGAGGCGCAGCGCATCCGTCTGGCCTCGCAAATTGGTTCAGGCCTGACCGGGGTGATGTACGTGCTGGACGAACCCAGCATCGGCCTGCACCAGCGTGACAACGAGCGCCTGATTGCCACGCTGCGCCACCTGCGCAACCTGGGCAACAGCGTGATCGTGGTCGAGCACGACGAAGACATGATTTCGGCCGCCGACCACGTGATCGACATGGGGCCGGGTGCCGGCGTGCATGGTGGGCGCGTGATGGCGCAGGGCACGCCGGCCAGAAGTGGCCGCTGACCCTGCGTCGCTTACCGGCCAGTACCTGGGCCGCGCGCTGCGCATCGAACGGCCGGTGCGAAACAGCTGCGACCGTGGCTGCGGCGCCTGGTGCGTTCTACCCCCCAGGTGCCACCCCCAGCCACCTGCGTGTGCTGGGCGCGCGTGGCAACAACCTTCAAAATGTCACAGTCGACTTTCCCATCGGGGTGCTCACCTGCGTCACAGGAGTCTCAGGCTCGGGCAAAAGCACGCTCGTCAACGACACCTTGTACGCCGCCGTGTCACGCAAGCTCTACGCCAGCCACGCCGAGCCCGAGGCCCACGACCAGATTGAAGGCATCGAGGCGTTTGACAAAGTCATCAACGTCGATCAAAGCCCCATCGGACGCACGCCGCGCAGCAACCCAGCCACTTACACCGGGCTGTTCACGCCCATTCGCGAGTTGTTTGCCGAGGTGCCCGCCGCGCGCGAGCGTGGCTATGGTCCTGGGCGTTTTTCGTTCAACGTGGCAGCCTCCACGGGCGGTGGCCGCTGCGAAGCCTGCCAAGGCGACGGTGTCATCAAAGTCGAGATGCACTTTTTACCCGACGTCTACGTGCCGTGCGACACCTGCCACGGCGCACGCTACAACCGCGAGACGTTGGAGATTTTGTACAAGGGCAAGAACATCACCCAGGTGCTCAACATGACGGTGGAGGACGCACACACGTTCTTCCAGGCCGTGCCCACCATCGCGCGCAAACTGCGCACCCTGCTTGACGTGGGCTTGGGCTACATCACCCTGGGCCAAAGTGCCACCACCTTGTCGGGCGGCGAGGCGCAGCGCGTCAAGCTCGGGTTGGAGCTTTCCAAACGCGACACCGGCCGCACCTTGTACATCCTCGACGAGCCCACCACGGGTCTGCACTTTCATGACATTGGATTGCTGCTCAAGGTGCTGCATCAACTGCGCGACGCGGGCAACACCTTGGTGGTGATCGAGCACAACCTCGACGTCATCAAAACTGCCGACTGGATCATCGACATGGGCCCCGAGGGCGGTGCTGGTGGTGGTGCGGTGGTGGTGGTGGGCACGCCCGAGACGGTGGCGGCGCACGCTGGCAGTCACACCGGTCGCTACCTCAAACCGTTGTTGGCCGAGACGGCTTGAGCCTTGCCAACCCGTTGCGGCGTTGGCGTGCAGTTGTGCACGTCGCTTCGTTCGGTTGCATTTTGCTTCCAGGCCGACACGCATGCTGTGCATTGCATCGCTCGCCAAATGCAGCGCGTCTTTGCACAATGCCTACATGAAAAGGACTCGTTGTGGAACGTCGAACAAAACGCTGAATCGCGAGCGTGTTGCAAATCAGCACGCTCGCGTGATGGTGGCGTTTCGATGGGCATTGACGACAGCAAGCACTGCGGCGCTGCTGGCACTGGGCGCGCCAGCCTTGGCAGCCAATGTCGGCGTCTTGCAGCCTTGCATCGATGCGGGCGAAGTGCAGCGTGCCGTGCAGTTGCTGAATGCACTGCGCGAACGTGGGGCCCCCTGTGCCAAAGCCGGTATGGCATCTGCCAAACCGCTGGTGTGGGAGGAGCGTTTGGCCGCCACGGCAGGGCAACATGCTGGCGACATGGCACTGACTGACCAGATCTCGCACATTGACTCCAAGCAGCGCGGATTTCAGTCACGCTTGGTTTCCGGCGGCTACGAAGCCCGCGTGGCAGGTGAAAACCTGGCGGTGGGGCAAGCAGACTTTGCAGCGGCCTTGCAGGCCTGGGTCGACAGCCCCGCGCATTGCGCCACGTTGATGACGCCTGCCTACACCGAGGTGGGTTTGGCCTGCGTGCAGCGAGTGGGGTCGCGCTACGAGCGATTCTGGGTGGCCCACTTGGGCCTACCGTTTAAGGAGGCCTCCAAGAAGCGTTAAAGCAGCTTGGGGCCCTTCGGCTTGCTTAGCCAGCCGAAGGTATTGAGCGTCGACGGCGCGCGATCAAACCAACGGCAATCAGCCCCGTCAGCATCAGCGCCCATGTGGAGGGTTCGGGGATCGGCGTGACAACCACCGAGTCGCCACCCACGACACCACCTGGCGTGGGAATCACGCCGCCGGGCGGCGAGACCACACCGCCTGAATCCACAGCGGGCGGTGTGCCTGGCACTGGAAGCGTGCCGCTACCACCACCACCACCGCCGCCACCGCCGCCACCGCCACCTGCAGGGGGCGCAATGACCACGGTAGACGAGGTGCCAGCCGGGCCACCGGGGAATGCGAAGACAGGGCCTCGGGCCACGTCAGCAAAGGTGGGCGCCGTGGTGGCACCCAAAGGGACGGGGGCCGATGCGGGTGCCCCACCGCCGTCAGGTTTGGCGGCTGCCAAGCCAGGCGACGAAGCCTCGGGTGCAGCGGCTGCCTTTGCGGGGGCTGCGTTGTTGGCCGCAGCCGTGGCCACGGGCTTGGCAGCCACGCGGCTGACGTTGCGGCAAACGGTTGGCACGAGCACGCACTGCCCCGATTCGCAATAGACAAGGCCACGCTCCGTGGTGGTTGCCTTCCATTTGTTGCGCGTCACGGTCGAACACAGGCGACCTTTGTCGCCAAAGTGCATGTCGCGGATTTGCGAGGCGTAGGTGAACTTGCCGCCGCCCACGATGGCGTCACGTTTGATTTCAACGACGTCGTCGTACTGCTGTTTGGCGATGCGATCTTTGAGTTTGCTGCGCACGTCTGCCGGCAAGTCGGTGTAGCGGTCGACGGCGGAAGGCAACTCGCCCATGTAAGGGTTTTGGCCAGGGCGGTCCCACGAACAAGCCTTGAGGGTCTCGTTGGCAGTAGGTTGTTTGGCGGCCACTTTTTTGGCCCCTTTGGTTTGCGCGCCGACCATGCCAGCAACGCTCAACAGCGACACCACCACCGCAGCATTCAACAGGCAGCGCAAGCTGGCCACGGTATGTGAGCGGGTGCTCACCAAAGGAGTCTTCGTGTTCATGCGGCTATTGTGTGCGAATCTGCACAATTGGCAAGAACGCACCCCGCAGGTTGGGGCCGGTTTACTGAGGGGGTCCGTTCCAGACACACAACAGACCCTGCAACACGGCAGGGGTAGATACCCTTAGGGGGCGTCGCTAGCCCATTAAAAAAGCCGTGGCAGCGTCGCAACCCATAAAAAAGCCGACGCAAGCGTCGGCTTTGTGCCATCAGCACACCAAGCGCAACAGGTTGCGCCGGGCGCCTTCAGCAATCACTTCATGTGGCCGTTGAGCAGCTTCGTCATTTCGAACATCGAAGCTGAAGCCTTCTTGAAGATTTCCTTCAGCTTGGCGTCGGCGTTGATCATGCGGCGGTTGGCTGCATCTTGAAGTTTGTTCTTCTTGATGTATTCCCAGACCTTTTTCGTCACTTCGGTGCGAGGCATCGGCGTGCTGCCAATGATCGCGGCCAAAGCGGCGCTGGGGGTCATGGCGCGCATGAAGGCTGGGTTGGGCGCACGCTTTTTGGCAGGTGCCTTGGCTGCTTTGGGGGCTGCGGCTTTCTTGGCCGGTGCAGCTTTCTTGACAGCAGCTTTCTTGGCGGGGGCCTTCTTCGCAGCGGCTTTCTTGGCCGGAGCTGCTTTCTTCACGGCTGCCTTTTTAGCAGGTGCCGCTTTTTTTGCAGCGGCTTTTTTTGCCGGTGCAGCTTTCTTCACCGCTTTTTTCGCGGTTGCTTTCTTTGCAGTTGCCATTTCATTTTCTCCATCAAAAGTTTCGTTGATGCACCGGGTGTGGGCGATGACCGCATGAGCCATCAATTCTCTCAAGCACCCTGCGGCGCGATGGTAATGCGAGTCGCATGTGTTTTGAAGCATGCGCCCCTATGAAAACACGCTTTTCTCCTATGAGAATCGCATTTTTGTGTCCCTCAGGCGTCACTTCTCGCTAGAGAGGCGTCCCCAGGGCGCTCGCAGAGAGCATCGGCTGCACACATCGCGCATCGCATGACATGGCGCAAACAAGGCCTCAACGGCACGGTGCTATCCTTCAAAGCATGATCAAAGTAGCCGTTCGATGGGCCCTTTTGGCGGGCGCTTTGTTGCTCGTGGCGCACCTCTACACGGGTGTCACCGTGAGCAGTTTTTGGGCCGCACTGGTGGCTGCTTTGGTGCTGGGTTTGCTCAACAGCTTGGTGCGCCCCGTGCTGCTGCTGCTCACGTTGCCGATCACGGTGTTGACGCTGGGGCTTTTCATCTTTGTGATCAACGCGCTGATGTTCTGGGCTGCTGCAGGCATGCTCGACGGGCTGCACGTCAACGGATTTACCGCGGCGCTGATCGGGTCGCTGCTGTACAGCTTGTGCGCCATGGCGATCGATTTGCTGGTCGAGCGCATGTTTGGGCCCTGAGTAGGCCCATCCGCACACCACCCAAGACGGCGTGAACAGCGCGGCTAAGGCCGCACGCGGGCGTCGGGAAACAATTCTTTGTGAAGCGTCAGCAGCTCGGCGGTGCGTGCGTTGATCACCGCCGCTTCGATGCTGTCGTTGGTGCCCGGCGCACCCTCGCGTGCCAAACGTTGCCCCGCCCGCATGCGGTCGATCGCGCCTTTGACGTCACCCAGGGCCGCACGCGATTCGGCGTCGGCGCGCAGCGAACGCAATTTGAGCCCCATGGCGTCGTTGGCGCTGGACAGCAGCGACCAAGCCAGCGCGTCTTCGCGCCGCTCGGTCACCCAGGCTTGCAGCGCTTCGGCGCTGGGGCGCAGGGCTTGCTGGGCGCCGGGTGAGCCAGCTCGCGCCGCGTCGATGGCCAGCGAGGCGCGTGTCAACACAGCCGCACGAGCACCGTCAGCTTGGGCGTCCAGCAGCGCCAAAGCCTGCGGAGTTTGGCCTGCAAGCGCCATCGCTTGCGCCGTCAACAGTCGCACCGCACGCTCGGCTGCAGCGTCGGGTTTGGGCAGCGCACGCAGCGCCTTGTCGGCAGCCTTGGCAGCTTCTAGCGCGGGTGCAGCCTCGCGCAGTTGCATAGACGCAAGCGCGCTGGCGTAGTGGTTGGCCAACCGATCCAGTGCCGACGTGCTGGCGTGCATGTCGGTGGCGGATGCTTGCAGGCGCCGCAGCGATTCGGCGCGTGGGTCCATCAACACGCGCGCCCGGGCCCGCATCAGTTGGTGCTCGGCGCTGGGGGTCAGCGGCACGTGGGTCTTTGGCGGCTTCGACGCGGGCGCGCGCGTCGCCGATGCGCTCCACCGTCAGCGGGTGCGAGCGCAGGTACGGAAACGACCCACTGTCGTTGAGTCGGTTGGCCGATTCGAGCTTTTCAAACATCGCCGCCACACCACCCGGCGCGTAGGCCGCGCCCGAAAAAATACCAAAACCCACACGATCGGCCTCACGCTCCATGTCGCGAGAAAAGTTGAGTTGCCCCTGCACCAGCAGCGCTTGGCCACCCACCACAGCTGCTTGCGCTGCGCTGGCGTTGTTGCTTTTGCTGGCAGCCAGCACCGCCGCCAGCATGGCCGCCATGCCCAGCAGCGACTGGCGCGAGTTGCTGGTCATCGCGCGCGCGATGTGGCGCTGCGTGACGTGCGCCAACTCGTGCGCCATCACGGCCGCCAGCTCATCGCGCGTGGCGGTGATGTTGATCAACCCCAAGTACACACCCACAAAACCGCCCGGCAGCGCAAAGGCGTTGACGCTGCGGTCGCGAACCAAAAACGTCTCCCAGGCCAACACCCGCAGGGTGTCGGCACCGATGTCGCCGCGCTGTTGGGCGGCGCGCAGCAGGGGGTCCCAAATGCTTTGCACGTAGCCCAGCAGCAGCGGGTCGTCCAGCACGTCGGGGTCGGGCCGGATCTGGCGCATCACCTGGTCGCCCAACTTGCGCTCGGCCACCACGTCCAGGTCGTCAGACACCGAGTCGCCCAGCGTGGGCAACCGCACCCCGGTGCCCGAACCGGTGCTGGGCCCCTGGGCTTGCCCGGGCGTGCCAAAACACAGCGCGGCCACCAACATCGCGCAGACGCTGCGGCGAGGGTATGGGGAGGGGCGTGTTTGTTTCATGACGGGGGAGGCTTCGGGGGGCGGTGTGCTCACTATGATGATGGCACGGCCGCATAGTTGCATGCCTGCCGCTTTTGTGAAACACCATGTCTCAAACCCTGACCCATTTTGACGCCCAAGGCCAAGCCCACATGGTGGACGTGGGCGCCAAACCATCCACCCACCGCGTGGCGGTGGCCGAGGGCTTCATCCGCATGCAGCCCAGCACGCTGGCGCTGATCGCCCAAGGCACGGCGGCCAAAGGTGACGTCATTGGCATTGCGCGCGTGGCCGCCATCCAAGGCGCCAAGCGCACGCCCGAATTGATTCCGCTGTGCCACCCCATTGCATTGACCAGCGTGACGGTAACGTTTGAGCTGTTGGAGCCCAAAAGCTCGGTGCGCTGCACCGTAAGCGCCGAGTCGGTGGGCGCCACCGGGGTCGAGATGGAGGCCCTGACGGCCGTGCAAGTGGGCTTGCTAACCATTTATGACATGTGCAAGGCGGTGGACCGGGGCATGGTGATTGAAGGGGTTGCCTTGCTGGAAAAGCGTGGGGGCAAGTCGGGGGTGTGGCGTCGTGGTGACGCTGCGGCTACCTGAAGCTGCGCCAATCCAGCGCCTGCTTGGGCGCCGTGCACTGAAACGGTGGCTGCACAAAAGCATTGCTTTTGCATTCGTCAAAGAACGCTTGTGTGGCCGGGTTGCGAAACTCACGCAGCCGCGCCGCGATGTGGCGGGCCCGTTCCACATCACCTTGTTCAGCGTAGGCTTGAGCCCAAGCCATCATCAAACGGGCATCCAGCAAGTGATGCTTGGCGGTGTCAAACGCCGCGATGGCATCACCCGGCAACGGTGCGGTGGTGGCCCAGGCGTAGTCGGCATGGTGCGCAAAGAACCAACTGCGACGCCCGCTGTCGATGCGCTGCGTGAGGGTTGAGTGGTCGCTATCGCTGGGCTCAAAAATCACCACCACGCGGCGGTAGTCAAACGCGGCAAGCACCGACACCAGCAGCATCGCTGCGCTTGCTGTGGGCAATGCCCAGCGCCATGCAGCGGGCGCCACGTTGCCTTTCTGCGACCTCGGCACCCCCAGACACACTCCCCAAGCAAACGCCGTGGGCAGCAAAAAGTGCGCGTACCAAAGTGGGTACTCCAACTGGCTGTGCAGCACCATCAACAGCACCATCACCCAAAGCGTTCGCAGCGTCACCTGGTGCAAGCCTGTGCCACCACCGTCAACGTCGCTGGCGCTTTGGCCGCGGTGATCAGCCCGCCACGTGCGCTGCCAACCTTGCCAAAGCGCCAGCGCCAACAGCGCACACACCAGCAGCCCCAGCGGCAAGCCCAGCTCCACCGCCAGTTGCAGCACGGCGTTGTGGCTGTGGTCAAAAAACGCGATGGGCCGGTTGGCAAACGCTGTCATCGACCACGCCAAATTGAACTCGCCAAACCCCACGCCCAGCACCGGGTGCTGCCCAATCAACGCAAGGGTGTCGCGCCAAATCGCAAAGCGCGAGCTGGAGATGTCGCCCCCGCCCAGTCGTGATGCCGACCCAAACGCTGCGCCTTGGGTCTGTGCCCACCAATCCATGCCAACCCATGTGGCGCCGAACACCAAAGGCCCCAACGGCAACATCAGTCGCAAGCGCCCTGGCAAACGCTTGTCTAGCAAGCCCCACAGCGCCAACACCCCAACACCCAGGGCGCCCGTGCGCGAGCCTGAGAGGTTGACGGTGGCCACAAACAGTGCGAACAAGATCCACGCCAAAGCGGGCCGCAACCACCCAGGGGCCGACTTCAACTCAGTCGGTGCCGGTTGAAGCCTTGCCCGCGAACGGTTCGCAAACGGCCATGCCCTGAAGCCGCCGCTTTGCATCGCCCAGGGCACCAAGGCCGCTGCAGCACCCAACATCAACGTGGCCAAGTGGTTGGGTTGGCGCACATTGCCCACAGCCCGCCCAACAAGCGTAGACCGCGCAATCCATTGCCCGTCGGCCCACGTGGGTGCAAACACCTGCACCCACGCCACAGCCGTGCTCACCGTGCCCAGCAGCACGCACCCGTCACAAAGGCCCGCAACACAGCGGGCTGGGAGCGGCTTGCCGCACCACCCACAGCCACCGCCATGGCAGCAGCAAGCACCCCCGCAGCTCGACCACGCCAAACCGGCTGGCAAGGATGCAAAGGCCCAAGTACCCAGGGCGGCACCAGCCACCAAACCCAGTGCCAACAACAAGGGCCGTGTGCTTCGAAGCAATGCCAACCAGGGCAGCGGCGCTGGCCAGCGAAGGCCCAGCAGCGCCAGGCCCCACAGGCCGATGGCGGCGAGCTGGTTCAGCAGGGTGGGGGAAGGGGGCAGGTTGTAGGCAAGCAGCGCAGGCAGCGCGACGGCCAGGACGACAAGGAGGCTGCCATCTTGGTTTGGAGCCAGCGCCGGAGAAGGTAGAGCAACACCAGCGTGTTTTGCGTTGGTTGCTGCCGCCGTGCCCATCGGGCCGAGGTTAACGCAACCCTTCAACAGGGCTGTTGCGCCAGCTTGTCAGTCCATGTGGCTTTGTAAAGCGCCATTTGTATAAAAAAATCAGTACTTTTAATAGTTTCTATAAGAAAATAGGTCTCTTGTATGAAAAATCTGCTTGAGCCATGGTCGGTTACGAATACCTGCTGAGCAAGATCCCTTTGAGGATGCCCCTGCCGGCACGTCCTACGCTCGTCCTGCCTGTGGCCCGGGTTGACGCAAGGCCCGAAAGCTTGGTTGTACCTCGGCACGTTGCGCCCGCTGCAAACGCCAGCGTCCTCGACCACGTTTTGTTTGCGCTCAAGCGCGAGCCGCTGCAATTGGCCGTGTTGCACGAGGCGTTGAAGCTGGTGCCATCGGCTGAGATGGTGTGGGCTTTGACAAGACAGCGTCAGGGTGCCTACCTGCGCAAGGCAGCTTTCATTTGGGAAAAAGCCAACGGCTTTGAGTTGCCCCTACCGTGGCCCTCTACAGGCGGCAACTACGTTGCCATGTTTGACCCACGTGTCTACTGCACGGGCCCTTTATGGGAGCGCAGCCCCAAGTTTCGGGTGAACTTCAATGGCCTGGGGCCCTATGAATTTCTGCCCCGTTGTCGAGCACGACGTGGCGTTGCAGGCAAAAGGTGACGCCGTGCTTGCAAGCCTGCGGGCATGGGCGTCCAACCCAGCCAATCAAACCATCGCTGACCGCCTGATGAACTGGGCCTACCTGAGCGAAACAAGGCACTCGTTCGCGATTGAGGACGAGGTGCCATCGCCTGAGAAGGAGCGCGCGTTTCTGCTGGCGATGGAGCGCCTGAGAGATCAAACGCCGTTGAGTGAGGCGTACCTGGTCGAGTTGCAAAACGCGGTGATCAGCAACCCGCGCGCCCAAGAATCATCGTTCCGCAACCGCCAAAATTGGTTGCAGCGCGGCGGGCGCGGTGCCTCGGGCGTTCGCTACGTGCCACCACCGCCCGAGGCCATGGACGCTTTGATGGATGGCCTGATGCGCATGGCCAATTCGCGCGACAGCACACCACCCTTGATCAAGGCCGCGTTGGTTAGCTTTGGCTTTGTCTTCATTCACCCTTTCATGGACGGCAACGGCAGGGTCTCTCGCCTGCTGGCGCATCACAGCCTCAACTACAACGAGGCCCTGCCAACCATCAACGACAACCCAGCCATCTTGCCGTTGTCGGTGGCCATGAAGAAAAATGAAAAGGGCTACCTGGCAGCCCTGGAGGTTTTCAGCCGACCGGTGCGTGAACTATGGGATGTGACGCACCTGGACGGCAACGAGTTTGCGTTCGACTTCATGTCGTCGCCCATGGTCTATGCCCACTGGGCAGGGCAGCAGGCTGTGGCCTTCGTCACCGAATGCGCCCATGCGGCGCTGCAGCACGCCCTGATGGATGAGGCCACCTACATCCACGCCTACGACCAAGCGTTCGAGCGCATTGACCGGGCGTTTGACCTGCCCGACCGCACCATTAACTTGTTGATTCAGTGGATCCGTCAGAACGATGGGCGCATGCCCGCGCGGCGTAAGCAATCTGCCGAGGTCGGCAGCCTCACCGCCGCCATGGTGGCTCGGATTGAATCAATGGTTGCTGAGAGTTTTCGACTCGCCGTGCTGAAGGGCAAGGATGCGTCGGCGCAGAGGGACGCAGAACCGGCACCCAACGAACTGTGAGCGATTGGCGTCCGCTGCCTCAATGCCCATCCAATGGCGCGTAACCCAAGACTGCGCCTGTGCTTGCGTCGATCAGCGCCACGTAGTCGGTACGCCGCGCGAGGATGGGCAGGTATTTCAGCGCTGATTCCGGCTTGCCGGTGGCTTTGATGGCCGCATCAATCACGTCTTGGTGTTGGCGATGTGCGGCACGCAGCTTGGCGATGGCATGACCGCCTTTGGCCCACTCGGCTTGGGTTTGGTCGGCGGGCCGCCAAAAGTCGGGTCGGCCGCCGATGTCGGCACCACCCATGGCGGCCATCGCAGCGTCGAATTGCTCGGCAGCTTCGACTTTGCGTGTGGCGACATGGGTGATGCCATACCACGGCAATTGGCGCAGGCCTGGCGGTGCCTTCATCAGTTCCTTGGCAGGCAGGTCGAAGGGTCGCAAAACGCGCAGCCGATCCACTTCCAGCGCCATCACCACCGGGCGCACCTGTGCGACGGTGTACAACCCATAGCCCAGTGCCGTCAATTGAAGCAGGCCGACCACCAACAGGTCGCGGCGCAACTCGGTCCATGGTTTTTTCTTGGTGTCGAAGATCAACAAGGTGATGAGGGGCCCAAGCACGACGTCAACGGTTACCACCAACACAAACAACTCGCGGCCTCCCGCAAGCTCGCCAAAAGGGGCGGGGAACCAAAAATAGAACACAAGCACGGCACAAAGTGCCGCAACGGCCAAGCTCAAACCGAGATGGATCGCGGCGGCCTTGAGGCGGCCCTGGTTGCGATGCGTCGTCGCAACTTGCGGCACGTCAAAGAGTGAATAGGCGTGTGTCATGTTCCATGCGCGCTTCGTCCTTTTTAGAGCGGCAATTTTGTCAAAGCAACATCGATGGAGGCAAGCTGCTGGGGTTGCAATGCAAGTCAAAATCACTGTTGGCGTGATGCCGTTACACGCATGGCGCGTCGCCGTTGCCAATGAAAAAAGGGCCCGCGAGTGCGGGCCCTTCTTGCCGATAGCGAGATCGGATTAACGGCAGCTGGCAGGCATGTGCTTGGCAAGACCAGCGGTGAGGGCACAAGTCCACTGCAGCTGGTCATTGACCGACGCTTGCGCAGGGGTGAGGGTGAATGCGGGTGCCGCAGCAGCGCCGTGTTCTGGGTGGTTTCAGTGACCACACCAGTGACGGGCGTGATGGCGATCGAGGCAACGTAAGCGTTGGCTGCAGCGGATGCGTTGAACACGTAGCCGGAGTTGGCACCGTCACGTTGGCGAGGCCGCCCAGGGCACGCTGACGACTCAGACACAGCCAATTTGGCAGCCGAAGCCAGTGAGAGGCCTTCGGTCACTTTGGCGCGAATCGTGTAGTCCTGGTAAGCAGGCAAAGCCACAGCGGCCAAGATGCCGATAATCGCCACGACGATCATCAGTTCGATCAGGGTGAAACCCTTTTGGATTTGTTTCTTCAGCATCATTTTTGAGATTCCCAGTTAGAGGTTGGTAGCAGACACCGCTATTAATGCAGGTTGCGTGCCAAGGGTCATCCTCAGACTTTGGGAGGCGGCTTGTGCGGTATTCACGTGCTTTGCCGCTTGTCAACGCGAAGCGTCACGGTGCGTGGTCGCTGTTGTAAGGACGTTGACGCTTTTGGTCGGGGATCAATTTTGGAAGTGCATCACGCCGTTAGGTGCCAGCCGCGCGCGGCGCCTACCCAAAAGTGACTAAGCAAGGTGTTGCGATGCCCCGAGGTTCGTCCGACACTTGTGCCCATGCGAGATCACAAGGTAAAGCGTTCCCGTTCTGCAGATAAGGTAAAACTGCATTACTATGCAACTGCCGTGGATCCACAAGGAGAAGTTATGGCTGTGTTGACTGTGACCGAGCGCGGGCAAGTGACGCTTCGAAAAGATGTGTTGCAGCACCTTGGCATCAAACCAGGGCAGAAGATTGAGCTGGAGCTTCTACCGGGCGGGCTGGGCGTGTTCAAGGCCGCACAACCTGTTGGGTCGATGGATGGCTTTGTGGGCATCTTGGCGGGGCGCAGCAAGAAAGTTGCCACGCTGCAAGAAATTGATGAAGCGTCGTCACGCGGTTGGGCTGGCAAGCGATGAAGCTTGCCGTCGATACCAACGTGTTGGTTCGTGCTGCGATGGGCGACGACCCAGCTCAAACGCGGGTGGCTGAGCATGCTTTGCGCACCGCTGATCTGGTGGGCGTGGCGGTGCCCTGTTTGTGCGAATTTGTGTGGGTGTTGACGTCGGTCTACGGGTTGGCTTCAAGCGAAATCGCTGTTGCAATCCGCGCGCTGCTGGCGGTACCCAACGTGGAGGTCAACCGCCCTGCGATTGAGGCAGGCCTGCAAGCGCTTGAAAACGGGGGGGACTTTGCCGACGGCGCTATTGCCTACGAGGGCCAATGGTTGGGCGGCGAAACATTTGTTTCTTTCGACAAAAAGGCCGTCAAGGTGATGAAGGCCTTGGGCGTGGCCTCAAGCGACCTCAACCAAAGTGTGCGCCGCCCGTGACCCACCAACGGTCACCACTCACGCAAACGCCATCACGTCACCCGTCTCCAGCGCCCGCACGGTGTAGGGCGCTTTCAAAGCGTTAATCTGCCGCATCACCGCGTCCACCTCGCCGGGTTTGATGTGCGTGATGTGCACTTGCACGGGGTGGGGCATGCTGGGCATTTTGGCCAGCTCGGTGGCCAGCATGGAGGGGCACAGGTGTTGGCTCAGGCGTGCGATGACTTCTTCGTCGTCGCTGAAGGCGGTTTCGATCACCAGATGGGCGATGCGGGTCGTTTGGGCCCAGGCCCAAAGCGCGTCGTTGGGGCCGGTGTCGCCGGTGAACACCCAGGCACCCTCAAGCGCGTGCACGGCATAACCCACAGCCGGCACGGTGTGCTCGGCGGGCAAGATTTCAACCCGCCTGCCGCGGCCCACGTCCACGATATCGCCGACGGCGAAGGTGTGAAATTCGAGCACCGGCTCGGTGACCGTGGGGATGCGCGAGAAGTCGGGCCAGATCACGCCGTTGAAGATGTGGGTTCGCAGCGCCGCCATGGTGGGCTCGAGCGCGTGCACGCGGATGGGCGGCTTGCCGCGGCGGCGGCGCAGCACGCTGTCGGCCAACAGGCCCACCGACAGCACGTGGTCGAGGTGCGAGTGGCTGAGCAAAATGTGCTCGATGCGCGCCATGGCGTCGAGCGTGAGGTCGCCCACCCCGGTGCCGGCATCGAGCAGCACGTCGTCGTCCAGCAAAAATGAGGTGGTGCGACAGCCCTCGGCGATCGAACCGGAACAGCCTAAAACTCGGATTTTCATCGATGGGGGGCTCAAGCAGACGGGGTTGCCCAACGGACCAACGGGGCGGTGCAAAACGCAAACCCGTCAGTTTTGGGGCATCGGTGCTTGCTTGGGGGCAGACCCAACAAGCAAGCCTTTGATCTTATCGGTGCAGCGCGACGGGGAGCCGCCCGATACAAAATTCTTTGCATGCCACCACGCGGTGGTGCTTGGCGGTTTTGCTTACAGCTGGATGAACTGCATTTGGGTGCCCGCCAACTCGATCACGTCACCGTTGCGCAGTTGGGTCGAGTCGCCCGGCAAGGGCGTGCCGTTGACGTTGGGGCGTGCCACGCCTTCAACGTGCGCCAGCACATAACCACCCGGGCGCTTGGTGATTGAGGCCACTTGCACACCGGGCTTGCCCACGGTGGTGACCACTTTGGTGAGCGACACCTCGCGGCCTGCCGCGGCGCCGTTGAGCACCTTGATGGCGGCGCTGCCGACGGCCACCCCCAGGTTGCCAAAACCGGAGTTGACCGGTGCCGGCATGGTGTGAGAAAACGAGGTGTGCTCGGGCGAAGGCGGGGGCATGGCGCCGGCGCGGATGACCATGGTTTTTTCGTAGTCGGCGCCGTCGTCCAGCAGGTACTTGATTTTGTACTTGCCGATCTCGACCGTGTCTTCGTGCACCAGCAATTGCTTTTTGACGGCCTTGCCATTGATGTACGAGCCGTTGGTGGAGTTGAGGTCTTCCAAAAAGACGTCGTTGCCGACCATTTGCAGCACGGCGTGCTCACCGCTGACCGCCAGGTTGTCGATCACGATGTCGTTGTACGGGCGCCGACCAAGGGTCGTCTTGTCCTTGGTGACCTGCACTTCTTTGACGATCACGCCGTCAAGCGAGACGACCAGTTTGCCCATATGCCTTCAAACCTTTGTGAGCCGACGCAGGGGTCGGATCGAAATCAAGTTGCCCCATGTTGCCATGTGAGCGTGCATTTGCTACCGCCTAAACGATGGCCACCACGAGCGTTGCGCCACCGCAGGGGCGCCCGGCACCCGGGCCAGCACGACCGCGATATTATCCTTTCCACCGGCCTCGTTGGCACTGTCCACCAGGGCGCGACCCGCACTTTCAAGGTGGTCTTGCTGCGCAAGCAACGTTTGGGCGATGGTGTCGTCGCTGAGCATGTCCGACAACCCGTCGGAGCACAACAGAATGATGTCGCCCGGCTGCGTCTCGTGCAGGTTGGTTTCTAGCAGCACAGTGTCTTCAACGCCCACGGCGCGCGTCACCAGATTTTTGTTGGCCGAAAACGAAGCTTGCTCGGCGGTGATCAGGCCCGCGTCGAGCTGCTCTTGCAACAAGGAGTGGTCGCGCGTGAGTTGCGACAGGCGCCCGTTGCGCAACCGGTAAGCGCGCGAATCGCCCACGTGGCCCACCAACAAGCGTGAGTCACGAAACACCGTCACCACCAGCGTGGTGCCCATGCCGGCATACTGCGGGTTGGCGTTGGCCGCGTTGAAGATGGCGCGGTTGGCGTTGTCGACGCAAATGTCCATGGCGCGTCGCACTTCGTTGTCGGTGGCGCTTGCACCGGCCTCGAGCAGCCAGCGCCCGAATTCAGCTGCCATGAAAGACGTGGCCATGTTGCTGGCCACCTCGCCGGCGTTGTAGCCACCCATGCCATCGGCCAAAACAGCCAAGGACGTGGCCGCATCCAGCGAGACCGAGTCTTCGTTGTTGGTGCGTGCGCGCCCGGTGTCGGTGATGTGAAAAAACTCGGTGACGGGCATGGGCACGGCGGGCACAACTGCATCAATGGCACACCACAAGCGGCGTCATTCATTGTGCCCCGCCACGATACAAAAGGGGTGATGGCTCACCCACGCCAAAGGCCTCGGCGTGGGATATGCCCCGTCTGTTACGAGTGGAGGTTGGTGCGCCGTGAAGCGCTGCACGGCGGGGTGTGGTGTGCGCCGCTCGCTAGCCCTAGTGCTGGGCGTCGGAGCCAGCGGCTTTGCTGCCCTGACCAGCGCGCCACTTGCCAAGCGCCAGCACCAGCAGCGCCCCCGCAATACCAGCCCCGTAGTGCCAGGTGCTGACGGCGGTGGGCTCGGCCCCAGGTTTGACGGGCGGCACCGAAGGCACCCAAGACCCAAGCACGGCGGGGTCGCTCACGGCCATGGTGCCGGCGATCCAACCCAACAGCATGGCGCCCACCGTGATAACCACAGGAAAGCGGTTCATCAACTTGATGACCAACTGCGACCCCCAAACAATGATGGGAATGGACACCAGCAAGCCAAAAATCACCAGTGCCATCTCGTGGTCGCCACCTGCACCTTGTGCAGCACCTGCGATGGCAATGACGTTGTCCAGGCTCATCACAAAGTCGGCAATGATGACGGTTTTGACGGCGGCCCACAGCTTGTCGCTTGCCTCGATGTTGCCGTGGTCATCGTCGTCGTCGGCCGCCAGCAGCTTCATGCCAATCCAGACCAGCAGCAGGGCACCCACGATCTTGAGGTAGTGCACCTTGAGCAGCGTGAGCGCAAAGAAGATCAGGATGACGCGCAACACGATGGCGCCCACCGTGCCCCACATGATGCCCTTGGTGCGCAAGTTGGGCGGCAGCTTGCGGCACGCCAACGCGATCACCACCGCGTTGTCGCCACCCAGCAGGATGTCGATCATGATGATCTGACCAACGGCGAGCCAAAACTCAGGGGTGGCGAAGGCGCTCATGATGAATTGACGCTGTCAGGCGGTTGGGTTCAGGCGGCGTTGCGTCGAGGGCTGCGTGCTCAGAGCAAGGCTTTGAGCAGCTTGGCCATTTCGCTGGGGTTGCGGGTGACGGTGAAGCCACAGCCTTCCATGATCTCGAGCTTGGCGTCGGCGGTGTCAGCACCACCAGAAATCAATGCACCGGCGTGGCCCATGCGTTTGCCAGCAGGTGCGGTAACGCCTGCGATGAAGCCAACCACGGGTTTTTTCATGTTGGCTTTGCACCAGCGCGCGGCTTCGGCCTCGTCCGGGCCACCGATTTCACCAATCATGATGACGGCGTCGGTGTTGGGGTCGTCATTGAAGAGCTTCATCACGTCGATGTGCTTGAGGCCATTGATGGGGTCGCCACCAATGCCCACGGCGCTCGATTGGCCCAGGCCGATTTCGGTCAACTGCGCCACGGCCTCGTAGGTGAGGGTGCCCGAGCGGCTGACCACCCCGATGCGCCCAGCCTTGTGAATGTGGCCCGGCATGATGCCGATTTTGATTTGGTCGGGCGTGATCAGGCCAGGGCAGTTGGGGCCCAGCAGCAACGTTTTTTTGCCGCCCTTGGCCTCTTTGAGCTTCATCTTGTTGCGCACGTCAAGCATGTCGCGCACGGGGATGCCCTCGGTGATGCACACCACCAGGTCGAGGTCGGCTTGCGCGGCCTCCCAGATGGCGGCGGCAGCGCCCGCGGGGGGCACGTAGATGACGCTGACGGTCGCGCCCGTTTTGGCTTTGGCGTCTTGCACGCTGGCAAAAATGGGGATGCCTTCAAAGTCTTCGCCGGCCTTCTTGGGGTTGACCCCGGCCACAAAGCATTGCTTGCCGTTGGCGTAGTCACGGCAACCTCGGGTGTGGAACTGGCCGGTTTTGCCGGTGATGCCCTGGGTGATGACTTTGGTGTTTTTGTCGATGAGGATGCTCATGGTGTCCTGACGATCTGTAGAGCGAGAGCCGATTGAATCAAGCGGCCGCCGCAGGCGCTCGGGGGTGGGTCATTTCACAGCAGCAACGATTTTGGTCGCTGCTTCGGCCATCGTGTCGGCGCTGATGATGGGCAAACCGGAGTCGGCCAGCATCTTCTTGCCGAGCTGGTCGTTGGTGCCCTTCATGCGCACCACCAGTGGCACTTTGAGGTTGACGGCGCGGCATGCGGCAATCACGCCCTCGGCGATGGTGTCGCAGCGCATGATGCCGCCAAAGATGTTGACCAGAATGCCCTCCACCCGTGGGTTTTTGAGCATGATCTTGAAGGCTTCGGTGACCTTCTCTGCCGTGGCGCCACCGCCAACGTCCAAGAAGTTGGCCGGCTCACCACCAAACAGTTTGATGGTGTCCATCGTGGCCATGGCCAACCCGGCGCCGTTGACCAAGCAGCCGATGTTGCCGTCAAGGCTGATGTACGACAGATCAAACTTGCTGGCTTCAATCTCGGCCGCGTCTTCTTCGTCCAAGTCGCGGTAGGCCACGATTTCGGGGTGGCGAAACAGCGCGTTGCTGTCAAAGTTGAACTTGGCGTCCAGTGCTTTGATGTTGCCATTGCCTTCCAAAATCATGGGGTTGATCTCGGCCAGCGAGGCGTCGGTGTCCATGTAGGTTTTGTAGAGCTTTTGCAGCACGTCGACGGCTTGGTCTTGCGACGCCGCAGGTACACCAATGCCGCTGGCCAGTTCGATGGCTTGCTCGCGGCTCAAACCCACCAGTGGGTCGACAAAGATCTTGATGATTTTCTCGGGCGTGCTGTGGGCCACCTCTTCGATGTCCATGCCGCCTTCGGAGCTGGCCATCATCGCGATCTTTTGCGTGGCTCGGTCGGTGAGCGCCGCCACGTAATACTCCTTCTTGATGTCGGCGCCTTCTTCAATCAGCAGGCGGCGCACCTTTTGGCCCAAGGGGCCGGTTTGGTGCGTGATGAGCTGCATGCCCAAGATCTCGCCCGCGAGTTTTTTAACCTCGTCGATCGACCGGGCCAGCTTGACGCCGCCGCCTTTGCCGCGACCACCGGCGTGGATCTGGGCTTTGACCACCCAGACGCTGCCGCCCAATTTTTGCGCCGCCTCGGTGGCTTCTTGCACCGTGAAGGCAGGCAGGCCGCGCGGGGTGGGCACGCCAAATTGGCGCAAGATTTCTTTGCCCTGGTACTCGTGAATTTTCATCGTTGGTGTTCCGGCGATGCAAGCCTTGGACCTTGCGGGTGCAGGGTCGCGGCGGTGTTGAATGCTGAAGGGCCTTGGGGCCATTGGGAACCAGAGGTTCCCAGCAAAGGCGCGAGAAATGTAGCATGGTGCAACGCACCAAAGTGAGGTTTAACGGCCACGTTTGGGTGGTGTTTGCTGATGCCTCCAATCATGGGTGCCCAAAAGGCAGAACGGGCGGCCTGGAACCATCGGCCCATGCAGTCAGCCAGGCCAACCGAGTGAATCAGCCGCTCTCTTCGGGTTTGAACTTGCCCTCCACAACGATGCGTATCGTGTCAGACGCAAAGCCGCGGCTGGCCAAGAACCGCATTTGCTTGAGCCTTGCGTCGCGGTCGTCAGACCGCGTGCCACCAAACCGGCGCTGCCAAAGATCGTGTGCACGTGATTGCTCACTCTCAATTAGAACCTTGTTTTGATTGGCGTTTATTGCCACACCGTGTTGCGCCAGCTCGGCGCGAATGCGCTGGTTGCCGTGGCGTGGGGCACGCGTGCGAACGCGCGATTCGACAAAGCGCTGCTCACTCAAAAACCCCAGTTTGGTCAGCTCGTCCAGCAAGTCGTCAATGGCTGCTGGGGCCGCTGCGGCGTTTTGGTCGTTGTCGTCGGAAGCCGTGGCGTCGTGATGCTCGGCACTGAACTTTCGCGCTTGCCGCGCCTCTTTGGCGATTTGGGCCAACAACTTGCGGCGCAGCTCGACGCGGCTGTGCTCGCGCATGGACAACCACTGCACGGCGCGAGCTTTAAGAGATAGTTTGGCGCGTGCGGCCTTCATAGGGCGAGCGGGGTCAGGCCGCGCGCGGTCGCAAAAAAGGGCGACCACCCGGGGCCACCCTTGATTGCATTCGCATTCGCATCCGAAGCGAGTTAAGCGGCAGCACCCTCGGCCAGCAGAGGAATGCCCATGGCCTCACGCACTTTATTTTCGATCTCGATGGCGATCGCTGGGTTTTCTTTGAGGAACTCGCGGGCGTTGTCTTTGCCTTGGCCGATCTTTTCGCCGTTGTAGGCGTACCAAGAGCCGGATTTTTCAAGGATTTTGCCCTCGACGCCCATGTCAATGATCTCGCCCTCGCGGCTGATGCCCTCGCCGTAAAGAATGTCGAACTCGGCTGTTTTGAACGGCGGGCTGACCTTGTTCTTGACCACTTTGACTTTGGTCTCGTTGCCCACAACTTCGTCGCCACGCTTGATGCTGCCTGTGCGGCGGATGTCTAGGCGAACCGAGGCGTAGAACTTGAGCGCGTTGCCACCCGTGGTGGTTTCGGGGTTGCCGAACATGACGCCGATCTTCATGCGAATTTGGTTGATGAAGATGACCATGGTGTTGGTCTTTTTGATGGACGCCGTGAGTTTTCGCAGCGCCTGGCTCATCAGGCGGGCCTGCAGGCCGGGCAGGGAATCGCCCATTTCACCTTCGAGTTCGGCCTTGGGCGTAAGTGCAGCGACCGAGTCGATGACGATCAGGTCCACCGAGCCCGAGCGCACCAGCGCGTCAACGATTTCGAGGGCTTGCTCGCCGGTGTCGGGCTGTGAGATGAGCAGCTCTTGTAGATTGACGCCCAACTTTTGAGCGTACTGGGCGTCGAGCGCATGCTCGGCGTCAATGAAGGCACAGGTACCGGCCAGCTTTTGCATCTCGGCGATGACCTGCAGCGTGAGGGTCGTTTTGCCGGATGATTCTGGACCGTAGATTTCGACCACGCGCCCGCGGGGCAAGCCGCCGATGCCCAGCGCGATGTCCAAGCCCAGCGAGCCGGTGGACACCGATTGGATGTCTTCAACCACCTCGCCTTCGCCCAGGCGCATGATGGAGCCCTTGCCAAACTGTTTGTCAATTTGCGCCAAGGCGGCTTGAAGGGCTTTGGCTTTTTCGGTGTTGAGCGATTTCACAGGTGCGTCCATGGGGAGACTCCGGGATGAAGGGGGATCGCAAGCGATCGGGTGGGGAAGGATGATAACTCGATAACTGGATGTTCGTACAGTACAGGGTCGACGTCAAGGGGTTGGTGGCCAGCGCCGCAGAAAGTGTCCCTAAGATAATGGACGGTTGGGCGACTAGACGACTGGGCGATGCAGCAAAGCGCCAGATTCGACTCAGGCCGTTCCAACTCCAAGGTTCGCCGATTTGGCGCCAACGCGCATCGGTCGATTGAATGAGGCATGTTCCATGCGTGTACTGATTGCCGAGGATGACCAGGTGTTGGCCGATGGCCTGTTGCGCTCGCTGCGTGGCGCAGGCTACGCCGTTGACCACGTGGCCAGCGGCAGCGAGGCCGATGCCGCATTGGCTTCGCACGAGTTTGACGCCGTGATCCTGGACTTGGGGTTGCCCAAGATGCATGGCCTGGAAGTGCTGCGCAAATTGCGCGCACGGGGTTTGGTCGTTCCCGTGCTGATCCTCACCGCCAACGACAGTGTCGAGCAGCGGGTGCAGGGGCTGGACCTTGGCGCCGATGACTACATGGCCAAGCCCTTTTCGCTGCAAGAGCTCGAAGCCCGCGTGCGGGCCTTGATGCGACGCAGTTTGGGGTCGGCTTCGGCCGTGATCAAACACGGCCCACTCAGCTTTGACGTGACCGGCCGCGTGGCCTACATCCATGAGCAGCTGCTGGATTTGTCGGCGCGAGAACTCGGCTTGCTGGAGGTGCTGCTGCAACGCGCCGGAAGGTTGGTGAGCAAAGACCAGTTGGTGGAGCGCTTGTGTGAATGGGGTGACGAAGTCAGCAACAACGCCATCGAGGTCTACATCCACCGCTTGCGGAAAAAAATCGAGCAGGGCCCGATTCGCATTGCCACCGTTCGAGGGTTGGGTTACTGCCTGGAAAAAATCCAAGCCTAAGCGATGGCCTTTTTTCAACGTGAGCAGCGCTCGCTTTTTGGCGAGATCCTGGATTGGTTGCTGGTGCCTTTGCTGCTGCTGTGGCCCATCAGCGTGGCGCTGACGTGGGCGGTGGCGCAAGGCATTGCCAACCGACCTTATGACCGCGAGCTTGGAGAGATGGCGCGCACGGTGGCCAAACGGGTGGTGGCGATAGAGCTTGCAAGCGCCAGTCAGCCTTCGGTGCGTTTGGATTTGCCCCCTTTGGCCGCTGAAGTGCTGCGTGCAGACGACACCGACTCGGTGTACTACCAAGTGCTTGGGCGCCGCGGTGAGTTCATTGCCGGCGAGCGCGACCTGCCCATTCCCGATGATTTGCAGGCGTCGGACAAGATGCAGTTTCGCGACGAACGATTTGCCGACACCGACGTGAGGGTGGCTTACTTTTGGGTGCCAGCCGCGCGTGAGGGAGAGCGGGCGCTGGCGCTGGTGCAAGTGGCAGAAACCTTGGGCAAACGGTCGGAGCTGGCCACCGAAATCATCAAAGGCGTGATCCTTCCCCAGTTCGTGATCTTGCCCTTGGCGGTGGTGCTGGTGTGGTTTGCGCTGGCGCGTGGCTTGGTCCCGCTGAACGAGCTGCAGCGGCGCATCCGCAACCGCGAAGTTCAAGACTTGTCACCCATCGACGAGCAAGGCGTGCCCGAAGAGGTCACGCCTTTGGTCTCGTCCATCAACCAGTTGTTGTCACGACTGAACGTGTCCATCGCAGCACAAAAGCATTTTTTGGCGGATGCTGCGCATCAACTAAAAACCCCGCTGGCAGGGATGCGAACCCAAGCGGAGTTGGCCCAGCGCGAGTTGGATGCAAATGACGTGGATTCGACGCGCCAGTCACTGAAGAACATCGCGCGCTCAAGTCAGCGCGCGGCGCGCACGGTGACTCAACTGTTGTCGCTGGCGCGCGCCGAAGACGAGGAGCAACGGGCGCGAGCCCAAGACGTCAACCTGCTTCGGTTGGCGCAGGACGTGGTGGCTGACTTGTTTCCCGCCGCCAACGACAAACGAATCGACCTGGGACTTGAAGCGCAAGATGGCGATGCTGCTTTGGAGCCGGTGTGGATTCGTGGCCAAGCGGTGCTGGTGCGAGAACTGCTGCGCAATCTGGTGGACAACGCCATTCACTATGCGCCGCGAGGGGGCAGGGTGACGGTGCGTGTGCTGCACGACCCGTTTGGTCACGTTGCGTTGCTGCAAGTAGAAGACGATGGCCCGGGCATCCCGCTGGCCGAGCGTGAGCTTGTGTTTCAGGCGTTTTACCGAGCGCCTGACAACCCCGTGGAGGGCTCGGGGCTGGGCTTGGCAATTGTCAAAGAGGTTGCACAAAAGCATGGTGCTGATGTGAGCATCGAGGATGCTTTCCCCCACACCTTGGCGGGCAGCCCCAAGTCACCCGGGACACGCTTTACGGTTCGCTTTCGGGCCACGGACGCGCCGACACCCTCGACCCCGACGGACCCTTCAGCCCCTGCAACCCCTCAAACCCCGCTTACGACGCCTTCAGGTTGAGGTTCTCGCTCAGGTCCACGTCGACATCGGTGACTTCGACGCCGTCAACAAACACCGCGCCTGTTTGGCTGGTGTACGCAAACATCACGCTGTCGTCGGCGCGGGCGTGCCCGTCGTCACAAGCTCGCTCGTACTGCTGCGCAGCGGCTGCCATCAACGGCGTGTAAAGGCCTTCGTGGTGGGCTGCGTCCAGCCCCGACGCAGCGTCTTTGGCCATCAGTGACACGTGGGCATGCACCTCGGTGTCGCCGCGCATGGCGCGCACCAAGCGGTCGGACCCCACCCAGTTTTGGCCGCTGGAGCTTTCCATGATCTCGAGCATCTGCTTGGGGTCAATGCCCATTTTTTTGGCCAACGCCATGGCCTCGGCCATGCCGGCCAGGTTGATGGCTGCCGCCACGTTGTTGACCAGCTTGGCGCGCGATGCCATGCCCACGCGGGTGCCCACGCGCATCACGCGGCTGGACAGCACGTCAATCATCGGGCGGTGGCGCTCAAAAGTGGCGTTGTCGCACGACACAATCATGGACAGCGTGCCGTAAGTGGCGCGGTCGGGGCCACCCGAAAGGGGTGCGTCGATGCACTGGATGCCGCGGTCGGCCAAGTGCACGGGCGTAGTGCTCGACCACGGTGCCGGGCAAGGTGGTGCATAACATCACGCAGTCGCCCGCGGTCAAAACGTCGAGCACGCCGTGCTCGCCCATCATCACCTCTTGCGCTTGAGCCTGGGTGCTTACGGCGATCACGGTGCAACGCGTGAAGCGGGCTGCCTCGGCAGCCGACGGTGCCAATCGCAGGCGGTGGCGCGTGGCCAGCGCCGCCCGCATGGGGTTGGTGTCACACACGGTGACGGCGTAGCCGCGTGCCTGCAGGCGCAATGCCATGGGAAGGCCCATGTTGCCAATGCCTATCACGCCAATTCGAACAACTGCCACGTGCAACTCCCCCCGACCAGAGCCGCGCACGCGAAAGGGCGTCGCTCAGCTTTGCATCAAGCGCCTACTTTTGGCGATTGACATCAAAATGCCAAGCCCCAATCCGAGGGTCACCATGGCCGTACCCCCGTAACTGACGAAGGGTAGTGGTACGCCCACCACGGGCAAAATACCGCTCACCATGCCCATGTTGACAAAAGCGTAGGTAAAAAAGCTCAGCGAAATGGCACCCGCCAAGAGCCGTCCAAACAGCGACGGCGCGGCATGGGCAATGACCAAGCCACGCAAGATCAGGAACGAAAAGCCCAGCAACAACGAGATCGTGCCCACCATGCCGAATTCTTCCGAAAACGACGCGAAGATGAAATCGGTGGTGCGTTCGGGGATGAACTCCAGGTGCGTTTGCGTGCCTTGCATGAAGCCTTTGCCCGTCAGACCCCCGGAGCCAATGGCGATCATGCCCTGAATGATGTGAAAGCCCTTGCCCAACGGGTCTTGGGTGGGGTCCAGCAAGGTGCAGACACGCTGCTTTTGGTAGGCGCGCAGCATGGGCCAATCGACGTCGGCACTGCAGATGCGGTCTTGTGAAACGATCAGTGCCACCATGGCCACGCCAACGATCACCACCACGGGCACGATCAGCTTCCAGCTCAGCCCGGCAAAAAAGATCACGTACATGCCAGCGGCCAGTACCAAAATCGCGGTGCCCAAATCGGGTTGTTTGGCCACCAGCAGCACAGGCATGGCCAAAAGGGCGCCAGCCACCAAAAAGTCGGAGACTTGCAACTGGCCCTCGCGCTTTTGAAACCACCACGCCAACATCAACGGCATGGCGATCTTCATCATTTCGCTGGGCTGAATCACCATGCCCACATTGAGCCACCGCGTGGCCCCCTTTTTCGTGACACCGAACAACGCGGTGGCGACCAACAACGACAGCGCCACCACGTACAGCGGTACCGCCAACGTCATCAAGCGGTGGGTGGGCACCTGAGCTACCAAAAACATGATGGTGGTGGCGATCAGCATGTTGCGCCCGTGGTCAACAAACCGGCTTCCGTGGTCAAAGCCAACCGAATACATCGTCACCATGCCCGTGGCTGCAAGCAGCGCAATGGCCACCAGCAGGGGGCCGTCAAAGCCGGTGAAAATCGGTTTGACCGCGCGCTGCCAGAAGTTGGGCTGCTCGTAGATGTCGGTCATGGCGGGTTGTTGGGCACCGACGCGGGCCCCACGGGCGGTGCGGCCAGGCTTTCGCTTGGCGCCATGCCGCCTGGTAGCGGGATGGAAGCGGCCTGGCGCTGTTTGCCCATGGGGGCTGCCGAGGTGCCGGTACGCGTGGCCGCCATGTCCTCGTCGCTGGGCCACAGGCCCAGCAGCGCGTAGTCAAACACGCGTCGTGCGATGGGGGCGGCTGCTGCCGCGCCAAAACCAGCGTTTTCAACCACCACGGCCAACGCAATCGTGGGTGCCTCCAAGGGGGCAAAGGCGATGTACAGCGAGTGATCGCGTTGGTGCTCGTCGAGTTTGCTGGCGTTGTACTTTTCGTTTTGCTTGACCGTCACAGCTTGGGCGGTGCCGGTCTTGCCGCCGGTTTTGTAGGGGGCACCCATGAACACGCGGGTGGACGTGCCCTCTTGCGTCACGCCGTGCATGGCGCGCAAGATCAGTTCGACGTCGGCCGGGGCCATGGCCATGGGCTCCAGGGCTTGGCCGGCAACCGGGGTGCGTTGATGGGTGGTGACGTGCTCGATCTCTCGCACCAACCGAGGCTCAAATCGTTTCCCGCCCGCCGCCAGCGTGGCCATGGCGTTGCCCAGTTGCAGCATCGTGAAGTTGTTGTAGCCCTGCCCAATGCCCAGCGAGATGGTTTCGCCGGCATACCACTGCTTTTGCTCGGGGCGCTTGTAGGCCTTGCGCTTCCACTCGGTGGATGGCAGCAAGCCCGTCAGCTCGCCGTCCATGTCGATGCCCGTCTTGCGGCCAAAACTGAAGGGGGAGAGGAACTCGTGCATCTTGTCGACGCCCATCTCGTTGGCCAGCGAGTAGTAGTAGACGTTGCTGGATTTGATGATCGAGCGCGTCATGTCCACTGGCCCCACGCCCCGGTCGCCGTAACTGCGAAAGCGGTGGTTGCCAAACTGAAACGAGCCGTTGTCCTGAATGACCGTTTGTGCCGATCGGGTGCCACTCATCAGTGACGCCATGGCCATGAACGGCTTGAACGTGGAGCCCGGCGGATAGGTGCCACGCAACGCGCGGTTCAACAAGGGCTTGTCGATGGATTCGTTGAGCTCTTTCCAGTTCTCGCTGTCGATGCCGTCGACAAACAAATTGGGGTTGAAGGTGGGCTTGCTGACCAAGGCCAGCACCTCGCCGCTGCGGGGATCCATGGCCACCAGGGCACCACGTCGGTCGCCAAACATCTCTTCCACCAGCATCTGCAGGCGGATGTCGACCGACAGTCGCAGGGTGTTGCCCGGGGTGGCGCCGTGGCTGCGCAGGCGCCGCACAGCACGGCCCCCGGCGCTGGTTTCAACCTCTTCAAAGCCGGTGACGCCGTGCAGCGTGCTTTCGTATCGCTGCTCGATGCCCAGCTTGCCAATGTGCTCGGTGCCGCGGTAGTTGGCCAGGACCTCGTCCTCCCAGTCTTCCATCGCCTCTTTTTCTTTCGGGTTGATGCGGCCGATGTAGCCCACCAAGTGACTGCCGATCTCGCCCATCGGATAGTGACGGAACAAGCGTGCGCGCAACTCCACGCCTTTGAAGCGGTAGCGTTGCCCCAAGAAGCGCGCCACCTCTTCGTCACTCAGCCGGGTGCGGATGGGCATGGAGTCAAAGCTCTTGCCTTCATCTTGCAGCTTTTTGAACCGGCGCCGATCGCGCGGTGTGATGTCCACCAGGGTCGACAGCTCGTCGATGGTGGCATCCAGGTCGGCGATCAAACTGGGCGACAGCTCGAGTGTGTAGGCCGAAAAGTTGGTGGCCAACACCACGCCGTTGCGGTCGGTGATGAGCCCGCGCGTTGGCACGATGGGCAACACGGCGATGCGGTTGGCTTCGGCTTGGGTGGACAACTCACTGTGCCTGACCACTTGCAAGTGCACCAGGCGCGCACCCAGCAAGCCAAAGCAAAACAGGACGAACGCAGCGGCAGCCCACAAGCGGCCGCGAAAGCGGTCGAGTTCGAGTTCGACGTTTTTGAGTTCAGTCAATGGGATCCACGCAGGGCAGGGTGTTGCGTCGGTTGCAGGGGGCTACAGCGGTCGATTTTGATCGGGGTCAGGGGCGCGACGCTGGGGTGCCAGCAACAACAAGCTGGCGATGGGCCACAGGGCGGCTTCAACCACCGGCGCAATCAGCACCTCCCAGCCTGGCAGCATGCCGCCAGCCACCAGGCGAACGCCCATCGAGCACACCGTGGGCCGCCAAAAACAGAATCAGCACTTGCAGCGCTTG
Organism: uncultured beta proteobacterium; assembly: GCA_963738575.1. Taxonomy (GTDB): domain Bacteria; phylum Pseudomonadota; class Gammaproteobacteria; order Burkholderiales; family Burkholderiaceae_C; genus CAVTWY01. The sequence continues at coordinate 71,509 of CAVTWY010000004.1, read as the reverse complement.
CTGCGGCAGCGCAAACCACAAGAGCCTGCGGTGCATCAAGAACGCGATGGATGACAACAAGGTGTAGGCCAGCGCATGCTGCCCCAGCAAGGCCCCGTTGTGGACGTCCATCACCAAGCCCAGCACGAATGCCACCCCCACGCCCACCAGGCGCGGTTGGTGCACGCTCCAAAAGGCCAAGGTCAGCGCCATCATGTCAGGCAGGTACGGCGTGCGCCCCAGTGGCAACACGTTGAACCCAAACGCCAACACCAGCGTCACCACAATGAAAATAGGATTGACGGGCAGCAGCAGCTGATCGCCACCTGCCCTGCGCGGCATGATCATGCTGCGCCCCCGTTGAATCGCGGCATGGTCACGGCGCGACCCCCGAAGCCTTCGTGGCCGCGCCAGTCGTTGCAGCCGCCTCTTTGCTCTTTTTAGGCTTGGGGTTGCCCCCACGCACCGGGCGTTCCACCTCGGCCACGGGGCGTTCGGGCATTTGGGCGCTCAACGGCTCGATCACCAACACGTGCTGCAGCGCGTCGAAGGTGGCGGTCGGTGCCAACACCACACGCGTGAAGCCGCCGCTGGCATTTCGTTGCACAGCCGTGACGGTGGCCACGGGCAGGCCGCCCGGGTAGACACCGTCCAGCCCAGAGGTTTGCATTTGATCGCCCACTTGCACGTCGGCGGCAGTGGACACGTAGCGCAGTTCCATGGGCAGGTCGGGGCCGGTGCCACCGTAGGCCGCGTGGCGTTGCTGGGTGCGCACGTTGATCACCGGCACGGCAGCGTTTTTATCAATCACCAACGTCACCTCGGCGCTGAGCGGGTAGGCGCGTGTCACCTGGCCCACCACACCAAGCTCGGTCACCACGGGCGACCCCTGCACCACCCCTTGGGTCGCGCCACGGTCAATGAAAACCTTGCGCGAGTACGGGTCGCTGGCTTCGTACAGCACTTCGGCGGCAATCGTTCGCACGGTCAGCGAGGGGCGCAGATCGAGCAAGGCGCGCAGCCTCTTGTTTTCGGCTGCCAGCTGCTGTGCCTCGGCACCCTTGAGCGCTTGGGCCGCCAGCGCCACTCGGGCGGTGTCTTCACTCTGCTTGGCCTCGTGCAAAGCGCGCACGTAGTCGCTGCTGTTGCGGGCTGCCACCACAGGCACCAAAAGCGCGCGCTGGGCGGGGTTGAGCGCGGTGGCGATGGCACTGCGCAGCGGGGCAATGACAGCCATGCGGTTGTCAGTCACCATCAAAAACAGCGCCAGCGCCGAGAAAAATACCAGCTTGGTGAGCGCGGAGTAGCCCTGCCGAAAAATCGGGGGCGGGGTGCGGTCGAGGGTGCCGAGCATGGGACTGACTTGCAACCTGCGTGCCTTGCACGCTGCAGGTTACTCGGACGTGAAGATCGAACCCAAGCGCTCCATGCGCTCAAGCGCCATGCCACAGCCGCGCACCACGCACGTCAGTGGGTCTTCGGCCACCAGCACTGGCAGCCCGGTTTCTTCGGCCAGCAGTCGGTCGAGGTCGCGCAGCAAAGCGCCGCCACCCGTGAGCATCATGCCGCGCTCGGCAATGTCGGCGCCCAGCTCGGGCGGCGTTTGCTCGAGCGCGTTTTTGACGGCCGAGACGATTTGGTTGAGCGGGTCGGTGAGGGCTTCGAGGATTTCGTTGGAGCTGATGGTGAAGCTGCGGGGCACGCCCTCAGACAGGTTGCGGCCTTTGACTTCCATCTCGCGCACTTCGCTGCCCGGAAACGCGCTGCCGATTTCTTTCTTGATGGCTTCGGCGGTCGGGTCGCCAATGAGCATGCCGTAGTTGCGGCGGATGTAGTTGATGATGGCTTCGTCGAACTTGTCGCCGCCGACGCGCACGCTGCCTTTGTAGACCATGCCGCCCAGCGAAATGACGCCCACCTCGGTGGTGCCGCCGCCGATGTCCACCACCATCGAACCACTGGCCTCTGACACGGGCAAGCCCGCACCGATGGCCGCGGCCATGGGTTCTTCGATCAAGAACACCTCGCTGGCACCCGCACCCAGGGCCGATTCGCGAATGGCGCGGCGCTCGACCTGGGTGGAGCCGCAGGGCACACAAATGATGATGCGGGGGCTGGGCTTCATCATCGAGCGCGGGTGCACCATCTTGATGAACTGCTTGAGCATTTGCTCGGTGACGGTGAAGTCGGCGATCACGCCGTCCTTCATGGGTCGGATGGCGTCGATGTTGCCGGGCACCTTGCCCAGCATCGCCTTGGCCTCTTTGCCAACCGCTTGAATGGTTTTTTTGCCGTGGGGACCACCCTCGTGGCGGATGGCCACCACCGACGGTTCGTCCAGCACGATGCCTTTGCCACGAACGTAAATCAGGGTGTTGGCCGTGCCAAGGTCGATGGCGAGGTCGGTGGAGAAGTAGCGGCGCAGGGAAGCGAACATGGTGAGGGGCATTGGAGCGCATGGCCTTCAACGTGAAGGTGTTTGCGCACTTGCAAGAAAACCCGCCAACACACTAGGCGTCAGGGGGTTCCGTATGGGCAGCGATAATACCCCAAGCCCCTGCCAATTTGGGGTGTGGCTTGGGGTGCCACCCGCCGTGATGTGCATCACGAATGCTCGCCTTGGAGGCAGGTTGGCATGACACCCTTGCTTGTGATTGAACCCACGCAACAGGAATGCCATGGCACTGACTTCGGCCGATGTTGACCGCATCGCGCAACTTGCACGCTTGGCACTCAAGCCCGATGAGCGCTCCGCCATGCTGCATCAGCTCAACGGATTTTTTCGCATCGTTGAGCGCATGGGCGCGGTTGACACCACGGGTGTTGAACCCCTCGCCACGCCCCTGTCAGCGGTGCGCGGCGACGGCTTGCGGCTGCGTGATGACGAGGTGACCGAAACCAACCAGCGGGAGGCCCATTTGCGCAGTGCCCCGCTGGTGGAAGACGGGCTCTTTTTGGTGCCGAGGGTGGTGGAATGAGCCTTGAGTTGCATGCCATGGGCGTGGCCGACGCCTCCCAGGCCCTGGCGTCGGGCAAGACGTCCAGTGTCGAACTGGTTACACACTTGCTTGCACGCGTTGCGAAGCATCAACATTTGGGCGCGTTTGTGCATCTTGCGCGCGACAACGCGTTGGCTGCAGCCAAAGATGCGGACACCAAGCGCCGCGCTTCGAGCGACCCGAAGCGTGATGTTTTGCTCGGGGTGCCCATCGCGCACAAAGACATCTTTGTGACGGCTGACATGCCCACCACGGCGGGTTCGAAGATGCTCGAGGGCTACCGCAGCCCCTTCACGGCCACGGTGGTGGAGCAGTTGACGAAGGCCGGCATGGTGTCGCTGGGCAAGCTCAATTGCGACGAATTTGCGATGGGGTCGGGCAACCAGAACTCAGCCTACGGCGCGGTTCACAACCCTTGGGACGAGGCGCGCGTGCCAGGGGGCTCGTCGGGCGGCTCGGCCAGCGCGGTGGCCGCCCGCTTGTTGCCTGCCGCCACGGGCACCGACACAGGCGGGTCGATCCGGCAGCCCGCCAGTTTTTGCGGCTTGAGTGGCATCAAGCCCACCTACGGCGTGTGTTCGCGCTACGGTATGGTGGCCTTTGCATCCAGTTTGGACCAAGCGGGCCCCTTGGCGAGATCGGCAGAAGACTGCGCCTTGCTGCTGACGGCGATGGCGGGTTTTGACGCCCGCGACGCCACCAGCGTGCAGCAACCTGCGCGCGACTTTGCAGCGCTGATGCGCCAGCCGCGCGCCGGTGCCACGCCTTCCAAGCCGTTGGCGGGCTTGCGCTTGGGGGTGCCGCGCGAGTTTTTTCCACAGGCCTTGGCCCCCGATGTGGCCACCACGCTGCATGCGGCGCTGGCGGTTTATCAAGCACTGGGCGCCACGCTGGTTGACGTGAGCCTGCCCCGCACCGAATTGGCCATTCCCGTGTACTACATCATTGCGCCCGCCGAAGCCAGCTCCAACCTCAGCCGCTTTGACGGCGTGCGGTATGGCCATCGCACCGCCACCTACAACGACTTGCAAGAGCTTTACACACGCTCGCGCGCTGAAGGCTTTGGCCCCGAGGTCAAACGCCGCATCATGATTGGCACCTACGTGTTGTCGCACGGTTACTACGACGCGTACTACCTGCAAGCGCAAAAACTGCGCCGCATGATTGCCGACGACTTTCAAGCGGTGTTCAAGCAATGCGACGTCATTGCGGGGCCGGTGGCGCCCACGGTGGCGTGGACGCTTGATGCCCAGGGCGATGACCCCGTGGCGGCGTACCTGGCCGACATCTTCACCCTACCCGCCAGTTTGGCCGGCCTGCCAGGCATGAGCGTGCCCGCTGGGTTTGGGGAGGCTTCGATGCCGGTGGGGTTGCAGCTGATCGGCAACTACTTTGACGAGGGCACCTTGTTGCACGCCGCGCACGCGTTTCAGCAAGCCACCGATTGGCATTTGCGCGCACCCAGCGTGGGGGTGACCGCATGAGCGTCGACCCCAAACTCTTGGTGCGTGGATACGAGGTGGTGATCGGCCTGGAGACCCACACGCAGCTTTCCACGCGCAGCAAAATTTTCAGTGGCGCCAGCACGGCCTTTGGGGCCGAGCCCAACACCCAAGCAAGTGCCGTTGACTTGGCGCTGCCCGGCACCCTGCCGGTGCTCAACCGAGGCGCGGTGGAGCGCGCGATTCAATTTGGCCTTTCAGTAGGCGCGTCGATTGCGCCGCGCTCGGTGTTTGCGCGCAAAAACTATTTCTACCCCGATCTGCCCAAGGGCTACCAGATCAGTCAATACGAGATCCCGGTGGTGCAGGGTGGGCGTGTGGAAATTCTGGTGGGCGCGCAGAAGCGCACCATTCAACTGACGCGCGCGCACCTGGAAGAAGACGCTGGCAAGTCCACACACGAGGGGCTGCCCACGCACCCGCTGCTGGGCCACGCTCAAAGTGGCATCGACTTGAATCGCGCGGGCACACCACTGCTGGAAATCGTCTCCGAGCCCGACATGCGGTCCAGCGCCGAGGCGGTGGCTTACGCGCGGGCCTTGCACACCTTGGTGGTGTGGCTGGGCATTTGCGACGGCAACATGCAAGAGGGCAGCTTTCGCTGCGACGCCAACGTGTCGGTGCGCAAGCCGGGCGCTGCACTGGGCACCCGGCGAGAAATCAAAAACCTCAACTCGTTTCGCTTTTTGCAGCAGGCCATCGATGTCGAGGTGCAGTGGCAAATCGAGCAAATCGAAGACGGTTTGCCGATCCAACAAGCCACCGTCTTGTTCAACCCCGACGCCCACGGCGGCCGGGGCGAGACGCGTGCCATGCGCAGCAAAGAAGACGCGCACGACTACCGCTACTTTCCGGACCCCGACTTGCCCCCGCTGGAGATTGACAGCGCTTGGATCGAGCGTGTGCGAGCGGCGCTGCCCGAGTTACCAGGGGCCATGGCTGCGCGTTTTGTGCAGCACGATGGCCTGCCCGTTGACGATGCGGCGGTGATGACCCAAAGCTTGGCTTTTGCACGCTTTTACGAAGCGGTGCGGGATGCCTCTGGCCAGCCCAAACTGGCGGCCAATTGGTTGATGGGGGACGTGAGCAAGCGGCTGAATGCCGACGCGCTGACGATCGAGCAGTGCCCTGTTTCAGTTGCGGTGTTGGGGGACATCATCAAACGAGTGGTCGCTGGCGGGTTAAGCAACAACGCAGCGCGCACCCTGTTGGATGAACTTTGGTCAGGCTCGCGACGCACCTTGCAGGGCGCTTTCACGGGCGCTTGGTCTGTTGCCGACATCGACGCCTTGATCGACGCCAAGGGCCTGCGTCAAATGAACGACACGGGCGCGCTCGAATCGATCATCGACCAAGTGCTGGCCGCCAACGCCACATCGGTGGCTGAGTTTCGAAGTGGCAAAGAGAAGGCCTTCAATGCCTTGGTCGGCCAAGTGATGAAGGCTTCAAAAGGTACGGCCAATCCGGCGCAAGCGGGTGCCTTGTTGCGCAAGAAGTTGGGCGCGGGCTGATCAGCGAACCGACTTGGCAGGTGAAGGCGCGGTGGACGTTGCCGCCGTTTTTGCGTTGGCGCTGTTGGCACCATCGGCTGCCGCAGCCGCATCTTTTTCAGACGGTGTGCCCGTGGGCGAGCGCATCGGCCCCAAGGTGCCAGCCATGGCACCCCCCCACAACTTTCTCAGGCGCTCGAGCTCGATGTCGTACAGCTCGTTGATGCGTACCATTTCTTCGCGCTGGGCTTTCATGGCCACATGCAGTGCGGCTTCGGTGGCGTCAACGCCGTCGAACTGCTGCTTCAGCTTGGCCGGCATCGGTTTGCCTTTGTAGAACTCGGCCTCGTCAAACAAGGGTTTGCGCTCGTCCTCTAGCGCGGCCAGCCGCTGCTTGGAGATTCGGTTGGCGGCCATCGCGGGTTCGAGCGACATGTCGCGGGCCCGGTTGTGAGAGCCTTCGTTGGAGAAGCGACGCAGCAACTGGCGGTCACGGCGCACGTTCTCGGCGTTGGCCTCTTCGAAGGCGCGCTCTTTGGCTTGTTTGGCGTCCAGGGCTGCACGCTCAGGTGCCGTGAGTGACGGGGGCAACAAACGCAACACGACGCCCTCTTGGGTCATCAATTTTTGTTCACGATCATTGCACTGCGCAATCAGGCGGTCCGATGTCAGCACGCGGCCTTGGTTGTCCACGCACTGAAAGATGTAGCTGCTGCCGCTGCCGGACTTGGTGGGCGGTGCCGCCTGCGCTGCAACGCTCACGCTGGCGCCAACCATGGCGATGGCCATCAGTCGGTGAAGCAACAAGGCACAGCAGCGAAACGTCATTCAAACCCCGTATCGATCTCGGTATGCTTCGACAGCCTGCACATGGCCAGCCAAACTCGAAGCACGCGTGGACGAAAGATAACGGAGTAAGTCGTCGACGGTTGCAACTGAAAGTACTGGGATGCCAAATGTTTGCGTGAAATCTTCAACAGCTGAGCACTTAGATAGGTTTTCGTCAGATCCGACACGTTCTTTGCGGTCCAGCGCGATCAGCACAGCAGCCGGTTGGGCGCCGTGAGCCCGAATCAATTCCACCGAGGCGCGCTTGCTGGCGCCGTCGGTGATCACGTCGTCGATGATCACCACGCGCCCTCGCAGCGGTGCGCCCACCAGCACGCCACCCTCGCCGTGGTCTTTGGGCTCTTTGCGGTCGTGGCTGAACGGCACGTTGCGGCCTTGTCGGGCCAACGCCATCGCGGTACCCGCTGCCAAGGTGATGCCCTTGTACGCAGGGCCAAAAATCATGTCAAAGTCCACCCCCGACGCCAGCAGCCGTGCTGCATAGAATTCGGACAGGCGAGCGAGCTTGGCGCCGTCGTCAAACAGTCCAGAATTGAAGAAATAAGGGCTTTGCCGACCGGCTTTGGTTTTGAAAGAGCCGAAGCGCAACACGCCAGCGCCAAGGGCAAATTCAACAAAGTCTTGCGCGAGTGCGTCGTCGCGTGCGGGTTCACTGCTCATCGAAAGGGCCACCTTTGTGTTTCGAGTCATCACTGTCAACGTCAATGGCCTGCGTTCGGCCGCGAGCAAAGGGTTCTTACCGTGGGCCGAGGCTGCCGGCGCCGATTGTATGGGTCTGCAAGAGATCCGCGTTCAGCCAAGTGACATCGCGCAGCACGGGTTTGAGGCCATCGGCAAGCTCAACGGCCACTTCGCTTGCGCGGAGAAAAAGGGTTACGCCGGGGTGGGTGTGTACACGCCGCACGCGCCGTCGGACGTGATCGTTGGCATCGGCGTACCCGAGTTTGACGGCGAGGGACGCTACCTTGAAACACGCTTTGACACGCCGAAGCGTAAGTTCAGCGTGATCAGTTGCTACTTCCCCAGCGGCTCGGCAGGCCCTGAGCGCCAGGCGTCCAAGTTTCGGTTTTTGGATGTGATTCATCCGCATCTCAAGAAGCTCAAAGCCAAGCGCGAGTTCATTTTGGTGGGCGACGTCAACATTGCGCACCACGAGATCGACTTGAAAAACTGGAAGGGCAACCTGAAAAACAGTGGTTTCTTGCCCGAAGAGCGGACATGGATGAGCAAGCTGCAAGACAAAGTGGGCTTGGTGGACGTGTTTCGCGCCCTCAACCAGCAGCCTGACCAGTACACGTGGTGGAGCAACCGGGGCCAGGCGCGAGCCAAGAATGTGGGTTGGCGCATTGATTACCAACTGGCAACACCCGGCGTTGCAAACACGGCCTTGCGCGAGTCCATTTTTAAAGGGCAATGGTTCTCGGATCATGCACCGTTGACGATCGATTACGATTTTGACCTTTGACGCGACTGCGGGCGCACTCTCCCGTCTTGCCAAGGCACCACTCATGACAGCACGCTCCAGCGGTTCTCACGCCACCGGCTTTGACACCACAGGTTTCAGCCCGAGTGCTGACATGCGCCACTGGCACTTGCCGCCGTGCCGATGCACGTTGCATGCCCGCAGGCTCTTCACCGGTGGCTTGCTGGTGGCCGGTGCGGCGCCCGCCCTGGCGCGCAAGCAAGCGCCACCCATCGACCCGACGGTGGCCTGCAAAGACTTTGGCAATGTGTCAGTGATGACCAAAATGGTGTCGGCAGAGCAGGTGGAGGATGGCGCCAAGCAGCAATATGCCCAAATGCTGCAGCAGGCCACCAGCCAGCGCGCATTGGGGCCCGTGGACCACCCGCAAGTGCTGCGCCTGCGCGCGATTGCCGACCGCATCATCCCCTTTGCCAACCAATGCAACGCCCGCGCTTCCCAATGGAAATGGGAGGTCAATTTGCTGGGCAGCAAGCAGGTCAACGCCTTTTGCATGCCGGGTGGCAAGATTGCCTTTTTTCATGGCATCTTGGCGCAACTCCAACTCAGCGACGACGAGGTGGCCGCCATCATGGGCCACGAGGTGGCGCACGCGCTGCGCGAGCACGCCCGAGAGCGCATGGCCAAAACCATGGCCACGCGCATCGGCGCCAGCGTGGTGGGCGCGGTGCTGGGCGCGGGGGGCCTCGGTGACATGGCGGCCAGCATCGGGGGCCAGTTGCTGACGCTGAAGTTCAGCCGCACGGACGAAACCGAGGCCGACCTGGTGGGCATGGAGCTGGCTGCCAGGGCCGGCTACGACCCCGCGGCAGGTGTCACCCTGTGGCAAAAAATGATGGCTGCCAACAAAGGCGCACCGCCGCAGTGGATGTCAACCCACCCCGCGGGCAACACGCGCATCAAAGACATTCAGGCCAAGCTGGCGCGCGTGAAGCCACTCTTCGACGCAGCACCCAAACCGACGCAGCGTTTTGCGCCGCCCGTGGCCTCGGCGACGGCAACGCCAGCCAGCGCTGTCGCACGCTAGCTCATTGCATCAACGCACGGCCTTGCGTGGCACCGATTAACGCGTTGCCGTTTGGCCCACCAGCGGTGCTTCAAGCGCCTCGATGGGTTGCCGCATCCACCAGAGCATGGCGAGCGCAGGCAAACCCACCACGATGGAGACGATGAAAAACGTCGGCCAGCCAATCGAGGCGGCCAAAACGCCCGCCAAGGGCCCGACCCACACGCGGCCCACCGACGCAAAGGCCGACAGCAACGCAAACTGCGTGGCGGTGAATTTTTGGTTGCACAGGCTCATCAAGAACGCCAAAAAGGCGGCAGTGCCCATGCCCCCCGACAGGTTCTCCGCCACCACCACCAACAACAAACCACCATCCACGGGCGTGGCTTGCGCCAATTTGACAAAACCCCAGTCAAAGGCCGGTATCACCAACCCCGCCAGTTGCCCTTTGCCAAGGCTTGCCAGCCACCAAAAGCCCAGGTTGCTGAGCAGTTGCAACACGCCGAAGATGAAGAGGGCACGCCACAGGCCCAACTTGATCATCAGCGCGCCACCCATCAGCGCCCCGGCTATCGTCATCCACAGGCCAAACACTTTGTTGACGACGCCCACTTCGGCGGGGCTGAAGGCCATGCCTTGCAGCAAGAACGGCGTGAGCAGCGAGCCCGCAAAAGCGTCGCCCAACTTGTAGAAGACGATGAGCACCAAGAACGCAGTGGCGCCCGGCAAAGCAAAGTAGCTGCCCAAGCCCGACAGCAGCGTTTCAAACTTGGCTTTGCGCGCTGCCCATGCTGCCAGCGGCAAGGTGAATGCCAGCCCGACAAGCAGCGACGCCAAGTCGGCCCAGCGGCCTTGAAGCGAGGGGCTCAGGGTGCTGCCTTTCCATAGAGGTTGCAGCAGATCCCGCATGAAGGGTGCAACCAGGCGGTCGGTTAGCAAATACCCCACCACCACCGCCACCACCACAGCCACAAAGCCCACCACGTCGTTGCGGGCCACCGACTTGGGGGCACTTTGGTGGCTGAGCTTGGGCAGCGCGATGGCCGACACCACCGCAGCCCCCACCATCAAGATGGCCATCAAGCGGTAGACGTCGGGCCATGACCAACCGCCGCCTTGTTGCGGGTCGGTCCAGATGAGCGCGACGCCGCCACTGAGGATCATGGCCAGCCGGTAGCCCATGACGTTGAGGGATGAGCCCATGCCGCGCTCGGCGGGCGGTAGCAGGTCAGTGCGGTAGGCGTCGATGACGACGTCTTGGGACGCCGAGACGAAGGCCACGACGACGGCCAAGAGGGCGAAGGCTTGGGTGGCGCCTTTGGGGGAGGTGGCGCTCATCAGAATCAGCAACCCGGCCATGACGAGCTGGGTCAAGATCAACCAACCGCGCCGACGCCCCAGCCACGGCAGTTCGAAGCGGTCCATGAGGGGGGCCCACAAGAATTTGAAGGTGTAGGGCAGCCCGACGAGGCTCAAGAAGCCGATGGTGGCGACGTCGAGGCCTTCCATGGACAGCCAGGCTTGCATGGCTTGGCCTGTTAGTGCCAGCGGCAGGCCCGACGCAAAGCCCAGGAGGGCGACGATGAGGAAGCGGTGGGCGCGGGCGAGGGGCATCGCGGGAGTCTAGAGCGGTTTGTTTCTTTGGCTCTTTGGTTCCTTAGTTCCTTGGTTCCTTGGTTCTTTGGCCTTGGTGCATTGCAGGGGCTGTGCTTGGCAGGCGCCGATGGGTACGTGTTGGATCGAATGTCCTCCGATTCGGTCCGCCTGCGCGGCCCTCTCTCCCCCTTTATTTCGACCCAACACGCACCCACCGTCACCGTCCTTTTGGGCATCGCGCTGCTTGCCTTTGGTGACTTGCTGGACGATCTTTGCGGTGTATTCGGCTAGGCGCGAATACCTTTTGGCACGTGCTATGCCGTTGTGCCGGAGCCTCTTGGCACCTCACCCAGCGTCACCAGGTCGTTGGTGGTGGGTGCGTGTTGGGTCGACATAAAGGAGGAGCGCAGGCCGCGAAGGCGGACTGAAGCGGGGGACAGTCGATCCAACAGGTACCCGCCGCCGACGACCATGCACCAAGTTTGCAAGGCTTCTCATTGCGCGCGCAAATGCCAGTCGCTGGCTAACGCGCGTCAATCGCGGTATGACAAATCCTTGGCATCAATCTGGCGTACCAGCGCGTCGAACGTGGCTTGGCATATGGCGGGGATGTTGCCGCCGGCTTCGCGGGTGGTTTGTGCGAACACGGCGGGTTGCAGCGACCGCATCGGGCCGAGGGCGGCTGCTGCGACTTGGATGTCGCAGGCGCGTTGCAGGGTCCATAGCCACATGAATGCCTCTTCCACCGTGCCGCCCCAACTGAGGAGGCCGTGGTTGCGCAGGATGACGGCGCGTTTGTGGCCGATGCTGGCCACCAGGCGCAGGCGCTCGTCGGCGTTGACGGTGATGCCTTCAAAGTCGTGGTAGGCCACGTTGCCGTGCAGTTGGGCGCCGTAGAACGAATCGTGCGACAGGCCCGACTCAAGCGATGCCACGGCGCAGCCGCTGGTGGTGTGGGTGTGCATCACGCAGTGCGCGTGCTCGATGCTGGCGTGGATGGCGCTGTGGGCCACAAAGCCTGCCAGGTTGACGGCGTGGGGCGTGGGCCGCACGGGGCGGCCGTTGATGTCGATGGCCACCAGGTTGGACGCTGTGACTTCGCTGTAATGCAGGCCAAAGGGGTTGATCAAGAACACCTTGTCGGGGCCGGGCACGCGCAAGGTGATGTGGTTGAAGATCAACTCCGTCCAGCCGAGGTGGTTGAAGATGCGGTAGCAAGCGGCCAGGCGCAGGCGGGCTTGGTGCTCGGCGTCCGACATTGGAACCGCATCAGCGCCTGCGCGCGGCGCGGCCTTCATGTGCAAGCCCAGGGCTTCGGGTTGTGTGTTCATGGTTATTCAGCGCCGCGCCAAAGACTTTTTTACATCAGCCGGTATCTTGCTGGTATCGATGTCCACCATGTGCCACCACTCTTGCCAAAACAGCGGGCGGCGGTAGCCAATGAGCCAGGCTTGTGACATGTCGGTCACCAGGCGGTGCACCAAGGCCTTGGTCGGTGCGTAGGCCACCGAGATGCGCTTGGCTTCGTCAAAAAGTGCCAGGCGTTCGGGGCCATCGGGCATCACCTCCATGCGCTCATAAATGGCGTCGAAGGCGGGCAGCTTGAAGCGGCTCATGTTTTGGCCGCCGATTTGTTTGCTGTGAAACCGCGCCAAAGCCGGTTGGCCATCGGGGGACGCAGCTGAAGAACCCACTGGCCATATTTGGTAGGCACCGGCACGCGCCGACTTCAGGTTCTCGGGCCACTTGGCCGTTTTGAACTCAAACTTGATGCGCAAGGCATCCATGTCTTTCTTGCGCAGTTCGTCAAGCTTGCGCGACAGCCCGTCGGGCTGCGTGTTCATCACCAGAAGCAAGGGCGAGCCATCGGGCATGTCGCGCCAGCCATCGCCGTCTTTGTCGACAAAACCGTGCATGTCGAGCAGGGCGCGTGCTTTGGCGGGGCTGTAGTCGCTGTTTTCGCTCTTAAAAAGGGGGTCGTAGCCCACGGTGTGGGGCACGGTGGGGCCGTTGGCGGGGATGGCTTGGTTGTGGCGCGCCAACCGGATCTCGCGGTCGACGTTGATGCCCAGGTTGATGGCACGGCGTAGCGCCACTTTGGCCGGTGTGTAGCCACCCACGGTGGGATCTTCCATGTTGAACAGAATGATGAGGATGTCCGACCGCAAGCTTCGGTAGCCATGCATGCCACGCTTGGCGAGGTTGGGTGCAATGTTGCCTCTGGGCAAAGCTGAGTCGACAAACTCGGGCGGCAGCAGCTCAACAAAGTCGTGCTCGTCATTCAAAAAGCTCAACCACCGGGGTTGCTCCTCTTCGATGATCGAGATTTCAACCCGGTCCACCATGGGCAGCTTGCGCCCTTTGAGTTTGGCAACCATGGCCTGGCCCTCAGCATCGTCAGCGGCCGGTTCGGCGCTGTACCGCACGTCGCGGTAGGTGGGGCTGCGCTCCAGCACGATGAGTGAGCTTCGGCGCCATTGCTTGAGGACAAACGGGCCGGTGCCCACGGGGTGCGCCGCTATTTGATCGCCGTAACTTTCTGCCACTTCGCGCGCAAAGGCGCCAAACAAGTCGCTGGTTGCAAGGGTCTCTAAAAACCGTGGCCGTGGCAGCGCCAGGTTGAACTGCACGGTGTAACGATCCAGTGCTCGCAAGCCGTCGATGGGTTTGTCGTAGTTGAAGGGCTTTTTGCCTTCAATGGCTTCTTGCCGCAAGTCGCGCAAGCCCCGAATGCCCGAGGTGTCGAGCGTGGTCCACGCGGGGCTCTTTAACTTGGGGTCGGCAAAACGCTTGAACGCGTACACGTAGTCGTCGGCCACCAACTCACGCCGCTGGCCCTTGAAGGCCGCGTCGTCTGAAAAATAGATGCCGGGCTTGATCTTGATCGTCCAAGTCTTGAACTCATCCGTGATCTCGGGCAACGCAACGGCGGTCAGCGGCTTGATTTTGATGGGCCGCGCCAGGTGGTCGTAGGTGTAGAGCCCTTCAAAAATATGCGGTGTGACGGTGCGGGAGTAAAGGTCGTTAACTTGTGCAGGGTCAAAGCCTGTTTCGGCCACGCGAAAGGCGTAGCGCAGGACTTTTTGCGGTTCGGACGTTTGTGCATGCGCAGGCGTCGCCAAGGCACATGCGGCCCAAATGCTGCCCACAAGCGCTGCAGCGCGCAAAGGCGAGAAGGAATTGAAATTCGTCACGAAGCATCCTTGCTCGCCATGGCCGCGTCAATGTCAATCATGTGCCACCAATAGTTCCAAAAAACGGGCCTGCGGTAACCCAACAACCAGGGTTGTGTCATGTCGGTGATGATGCGATGCACAGTGGCTTTGTAAGGCGCGTAAGCCACCGCGATGCGGTTGGCCTCGGCCATCATGGCCAAGCGTTCGGGGCCGTCGGGCGTCACGCTGATGCGGTCGTACAGCACGTCAAAGGCCGGGAGCTTGAAGCGCGCCAAGTTGCCCGAGCCAATTTGGCGCCCGTCGTAGCGCTGCAGAATGCTGGCGCCGTCGGGTGCGGTGGCCACCGAGCCAACACCCCACATCATGAAATTGCCGGCGCGTGCGGCTTTGAGGTTCTCAGGCCACTTTTTGGAGGCAAAGTCCATGCGAATGCCGATGGCGTCCATGTCCTTCTTGCGCAGCTCGTCGAGCTTGCGTGACAGGCCATCGGGCTGGGTGTTCATCTCGAGGCGCAGCGGCGAGCCATCGGGCATGTCGCGCCAACCGTCACCGTCTTTGTCGGTGTAGCCGTACAAGTCCAACAAGGCTTTGGCCCGGGCAGGGCTGTAGTCGCTCATTTCGCTTTTGAGGTTGGCGTCGAAGCCCGTGGTGTGCGGATTGGTGGGGGACTGGGCTGGCACCGCTTGGCTGTGACGCGCCAGGCGAATCTCGCGCTCAACGTTCAGCCCCAGGTTGATGGCGCGGCGCAGCGCCACCTTTGCCGGGCTCATGCCGCCCACGGTTGGGTGCTCCATGTTGAAGGTGATGAGCGCCACCTCGGCGCGTACCGTGCGGTAGCCCTTGACACCCAGTTTGCGCAGGTTGGGTGCCACGTTGCCGTTGGGCATGGCCACATTCATGTACTCGGGTGGCAGTTGATCGATGTAGTCGTGTTGCCGGTTGACGAAGCTCAGCCAACGCGGTTGGGTCTCCTCGATGATGGACACCTCAACACGGTCGATCATGGGCAGCTTGCGGCCTTTGAACTGGCGCAGCAGCGCTTGCCCCACGGCGTCGTCGGCAGCCGGTTCGCCGTCGTAGCGCACCTCGCGGTAGTCGGGGTTGCGCTCTAACACAATGAGTGAGCTACGCCGCCACTGGCCCAGCCGGAACGGGCCCGTGCCCACAGGGTGCGCTGGAATTTGCTCGCCGTAGGCTTCAGCAACCTCACGTGCAATGGCGCCGTAGAGGTCGAACTGGGCAATCGCTTGCAAAAAGCGAGGGTTGGATTTGCCAAGCGTGAACTGGATCGTGTACTTGTCCAGCGTTCGAACACCCTCCACCACCGCGTCGTAGTCAAAGGGCTGCTTGGCGTCCAGCCCTCGTTGGCGCTGCGCGCGAAGGCCGGTGAAGTCGTAAGAATCCCAATACGTCCACGATGAGCTTTTTAGCTTCGGGTCGGCAAAGCGCTTCATGGTGTAGACAAAGTCTTCAGCCACCACCTCGCGCTTTTTGCCTTTGAAGGCGGGGTCGCTTGCAAAGAAGATGCCGGGTTTGACCTTGACCGTCCAGGTTTTGAAGTCGTCGCTGACCACCGGCATGCCATCGGCCAACAACGGCACAATTTTGGCAGGCCGCGCCAGGTGGTCGTAGCGGTACAGGCCTTCAAAAATGTGGGCGGCAACGATGCGCGAGTAGGTGTCGTTCACCTGCGCTGGGTCAAAGCCCGTTTCAGCAACGGGGAAGGCGTAGCGAAGGACCTTGGCGGGCTCGGCACCCCAAACGTGGCCCACAACAGCCACTGTCAGGGTCATCAGCAGGGTGCGAGCGAAGCGGCCGAACCTCATCGCCTAACCACCTTGTTACGTTGCTCCACATCCACGTCCACCATGTGCCACCAGTCCAGCCAAAACAAGGGCCTGCGGTAGCCCTGAAACCACGGGTGCCACATGTCGGTGCGGATGCGGTGCGTGTGGTACTTGTAAGGCGCGTAGGCCACGATCAGGAGCTTGGCTTGCAAGAAGAGCTCGTCACGCTCGGGACCGTCAGGCAGTTGCGACATCTTGTCGTAAATGGCGTCAAAGGCGGGCAGTTTGAAACGCGACAGATTTTGCCCAGCTGACTGGGGGCCATGCACGCGTTGAAAGGCTGTTTGCCCATCGGGAGACGCTGCGCTAGAGCCCAGCATCCACAACTGCAACTTGCCAGCGCGCGCTTGTTTGAGGTGTTCGGCCCACTGTGCCGTCTCGTACCGCACCCGCACGCCGATGCGGTTCATGTCTTTGGTGTACTGCTCGTTGAACTGGCGGTAGATCTGCTCGGGCTGGGTGCCGCGAACCAGGATCAGCGGCGAACCGTCGGGCAAGTCACGCCAACCGTCGCCGTCTTTGTCAACGTAGCCGTACAAATCAAGCAGCGCGCGCGCTTTGGCTGGGTTGAACTCACCCATTTCGCTCTTGAACTTGGGGTCGTAGCCGGTGGTGTGCGGCACCAGCGGCGACTGCGAAGGGATGGCCTGGTTGCGCCGCACCAGGCGAATCTCGCTGTCGATGTCATTGGCTAGGTTGAGGGCGCGGCGCAGCGCCACTTTGTCGGGTGTGTAGCCGCCCACCACGGGGTCTTCCATGTTGTACATCAGCAAGGTGGAGTCAGCCGCCACCTGGGGTTTGCCGGTGATGCCGCGTTTGGCCAAGTTGGGGGCCACCTTGCCGTTGGGCATGCCCTGCGATACAAATTCGCCCGGCACTTGGCCGGCGATGCTGGCCAGTGCGTCTAGGTCGTTGTTCAAAAACGAGAGCCAGCGAGGTTGGTTCTCTTCGATCACAGCCACCCGCACCTCATCCACCATCGGCAATTTTTTGCCTTTGAACTTTGCCAGGATGGCCTGACCCTCGGCGTCATCGGCTGCGGGTTGGGCGTCGTAAGTGACATGGCGGTAGGTGGGATTGCGCTCGAGCACGATCTCGGAGCTGCGCCGCCACTGCTTGAGTTTGAAAGGCCCCGTGCCCACGGGGTGCTCGCCAATCTGGTCGCCGTACATCGCAACCACCTCATGCGCAACGGCACCGTAAAGGTCGGGTTGTGCCAGGGTTTCGATAAAGCGCGGCGCGGGATCTCGCAGGTTGAATTGAATCGTGTGGCGATCAAGGGCCTTCAAGCCCTCCAGCGGTTGTTCGTAGCCATACTTGGACTTGGTGTCGATCGAGGCCTTGCGCTTTTCAGCAAGCCCGACGATCTTTGCCGACTCCAAGGTGCCCCATAGGGGGCTCTTGTTTGCCGGATCGGCGCAGCGCTCGAACGCGTAGACAAAGTCTTGCGCCACCACTTCGCGACGCTGGCCTTTGAAGGCCGGGTCGTCGGCAAAGAGGATGCCGGGTTTGAGTTTGATGGTCCAGGTCTTGAAGTTGTTGGTCACCACCGGCATGCCATCGGCCACCGAAGGGACAAACTTGGCGGGGCGGGCGAGGTGGTCGTAGTTGTAGAGCGCCTCAAAAATGTGTGAGGTGACCACGCGCGAATAGATGTCGCTGATCTTGGCGGGGTCAAAGGTGGTTTCGGCTGACTCGAAGGCGATGTGCAACACCTTGCGACTGGTTGAGGCGGTTGCAGGTGCCTGCGCCGCCTTGGCGGGTGCTGCGGGCTGCGCTTGCGCTGCACCTGCGAGCAATGGCAATGCGAGGCTCAGCGGCAATGCCCATGCAGTCACCCCCGCAACCATCCAACCGGCCGCCTGCGTGGCCGCCGCGAAACCGATGGGTCGGCCCCAACGCCGGGGCAATTGCAACGTCATGTGAAGTTACCAAGAACGTGCGCGCTCGCACGCGCACCAACACGCGCACGCTTGCACGCGTACCAGAACAACGCCCAGTCTAGCGGCGCCTCAAGGTGAGCATCGTAGGCATCTACCCCGCCGGATGGCAACCCCGCGTGACATAACCACGAATGCAGGTCGGGCAAACGCGGGGCCAAGGCTTTGCGACGCGGCCCTACACTCGCGCATCCCGAATGGGGCGCAACCCCAGCACCAAAGGTGCGCGGTATGGCAAACGTGCGCGGTATGGAGTACTTGTTTCGATGCTGGCGTATTTAATCCGGCGCTTGTGGCAGATGGTCCCAACCTTGTTGGGTGTGGTGCTGCTCGTGTTTTTTCTCTTCAAGTATTTTGGGGGCGACCCCGCCGAAATTTTGGGCGGGCTCAACGCCACGCCCGAGCAGGTGCTGCAAATCCGCGAACAACTGGGGCTCGACAAACCGGTTTGGGTGCAGCTTGGCATCTTCTTGAAGAGCATCGTCACCTTCGACTGGGGGCGCAGCTGGGCCACCAACGAGACGGTGAGCAACCTATTCAAGACGCGCCTGCCGGCCACGCTCACAGTGATGTTGCCGATCTTGATTTTGGATGCGCTGCTGGCGCTGCCCCTGGCGATGTGGGTGGCCTACCGCCGCGGCTCGCTCACCGACCGCACCTTGATGGTGGTCACCACCATCGCGCTGTCCATCAGCTTCTTGGTCTACATCATCATCGGGCAGTACGTGTTTGGGTTTCAGCTGGGCTGGTTTCCGGTGCAAGGCTGGAGCGACAGTTTTTGGACCAACTTGTTCAAGTACGCCCCGCTGCCCATCTTGCTGGCGGTGATGGTGGGTGTGTCACCGCAAACGCGGCTGTACCGCAGCTTCTTTTTGGACGAGCTGGGCCAAGACTACGTGCGCACCGCACGCGCCAAAGGCATGACCGAGCGTGTGGTGTTGTTCAAGCACGTGATGCGCAACGCCATGATCCCTATCCTTACCAACATCGGGCTGGCGCTGCCCAGCGTGTTTGTTGGGTCGTTCTTGATTGAGGTCTTTTTCTCCATTCCGGGGTTGGGCCGTGAAGTGTTGTTGGCCGTTAACCGCAGCGACTACCCTGTTATCCAGGCCATCACGATTTACCTGGCGGTGCTGACGATGGTGATCAACCTGATGGTCGACTTGCTCTACAAGGTGGTTGATCCGCGGGTGGTGCTTAAATGAATGCCACCACAAATCTCACTGCGACGGTGCCCAGCCGCGCCGACGAGCGCAGCGTTGGCGTTTGGCGGGCGGCTTGGGAGCGTTACAAGGCTGATCGCGTTGGCATGGTGTCACTCGTCATCGTGCTGGCGTTTTTGCTGTTGATCTTGCTGGCCAGCATGGGGCTGGTGGCCAAGCATTGGCAGAACGAATTGGGCGTGCCCAACGCACCACCCACCTTCATGGGCCCCGCCCCCGTGGGCGAAAAAGTGGTGATCGAACAACCCAAAGGCCCCAACGTCGACTTGTCGGCGGTGGACCCCTTGGCGCCGCGCTACAAAGAGTGGGAAGAGCGCGCCAAACAGTTCACCACCACCGAAGCCACACGGTTGGAGACACTGCCTTTTGGGGGTGACCGGCTGGGGCGCGACGTGCTGGCCAAGGCCGTCAAGGGCACCGAGATCTCGGTGTTCGTGGGGGTGCTTGCGGCCGTGCTTGCCACCTTGATTGGCACCTTGCTGGGCGCGATGGCCGGTTTTTTTGGCGGCAAGGTGGGCGACTTTTTGGAGTGGCTTTACAACGTCATCGAGGCGGTGCCCAACATCTTGTTGATCTTTGCGCTGGCCGCTGCACTCAATCAGCGCGGGGTCACCAACATCGTTTTGATCTTGGGTTTGACAGGCTGGGCGGGCATGTACCGCCAGGTGCGCGCCGAGTTCATGAAGCATTCCAGCCGCGAATACGTGCGGTCGGCCGAAGCGATTGGCGCTTCGGTGTGGTCGCGCATCTTCAAGCACATCTTGCCCAACATCAGCCACGTGGTGCTGGTGCGCATGGCGCTGCTGGTGGTGGCCTTTATCAAAGCTGAGGTGATTCTGTCGTACCTGGGCCTGGGTGTGGCGGTGGACCAGGTGAGCTGGGGCACGATGCTGGCAGAGGCACAAAGCGAGTTGATCCTGGGGCACTGGTGGCAGTTGGCCGCGGCCACCGGCTTCATGTGCGTGTTCGTCACAGCGTTTTCGCTGATGGCCGACGCGGCACGCGATGCACTGGACCCCAAACTGCGAGGATTGGAATGAGCAGCACGGCCTCGTCCCCCCAAGCCCTGCTCTCGATCCGCGACTTGAACGTCTCGTTTCGATTGGGCAAAGACAAAGCAGGCGTGCAGCAACGTGCACACGCCGTCAAGGGTGTGTCGTTTGACATCCCCGAAAACTCAACCGTGGCGCTGGTGGGCGAATCGGGTTCGGGCAAGAGCGTCACCGCGATGTCGATCCTGAACCTGTTGCCCGTCAACGCCGAGCGATCAGGGCAAATATTGTGGAAGGGCCGCGACCTGCTGCAAGTGCCGATGCCCGAGATGCTGGCGCTGCGCGGCCGTGAGATCGCCTGCGTGTTTCAAGACCCGATGTCGTCGCTGAACCCCGTGTTCACCGTCGGCGCGCAGGTGATCGAGCCCTTGATGCGGCACATGCGCCTGAGCAAGCGCGAGGCGCTGGCGCGCGCTGAAGGCCTGCTGCACGAAGTGGGCTTGCCCGACCCCAAGCGTCGCCTTGGCTTTTACCCGCACGAGATGTCGGGCGGCCAACAGCAGCGCGTGATGATCGCGATGGCGCTGGCCTGCGAGCCCAAGCTGTTGATTGCCGACGAGCCCACCACGGCACTCGACGTGACGATTCAGCGCCAAATTTTGGAGTTGATTGAAAAGCTGCAAGCCAAGCACCACATGAGCGTGCTGTTCATCAGTCACGACCTGGGGTTGGTGGGTGAGATTGCCGACCACGTGGTGGTGATGCGTGGCGGCACGGTGCGTGAATCGGCCCCGGTGGCCACCATTTTTTCAGCGCCCCAAAACGACTACACCAAAGCCTTGCTGTCGTGCCGCCCCACGCTGGACAACAAAAACGCGCGGCTGGCGGTGATTGACGACCACATGGCCGGGCGCGTCAACACGCAAGCAGGCAAGCCCAAAGACCCCAACGCCCCGGTGGTGTTGGAGGTGCAATCGCTGGCCAAGAGTTTTTGGATGCGCGAGGGGATCTTTGGCAAGAAGGAGTTCAAGGCGGTTCAGGGCGTCAACTTCAAGCTGCAAAAGGGCCACACGCTGGGGGTGGTGGGCGAGTCGGGTTCGGGCAAAACCACGATGGGCTTGACGCTGTTGCGCTTGCACGAGCCCACGGGCGGCAAGGTGATTTTTGACGGGCGCGATTTGTTGCAGATGTCAGCCGACGACCGCCAGGTGCTGCGGCGTCGCATTCAAATTGTTTTTCAGAACCCGTACGCGTCGCTCAACCCGCGCTTCACGATCGGCCAGACGTTGCTGGAGCCCATGACGATCCACAAGATCGGCGCCTCGACCGACGAGCGCGAGGGGCGCGCGCAAGCGCTGTTGCAAAAGGTGGGGTTGGACGGCAGCGCCTTTGGCAAGTACCCGCACGAGTTTTCCGGTGGCCAGCGCCAGCGCATTGCCATTGCGCGCGCGTTGACGTTGAACCCCGAGGTGTTGGTGCTGGACGAGGCGGTGAGCGCGCTTGACGTGAGTGTGCAAGCTCAGGTGCTTAACCTGTTGCGGGATTTGCAAGATGAGTTGGGGCTTGCGTATGTGTTCATCAGCCACGATTTGGCGGTGGTGCGTTTCATCAGCGACGAGGTGTTGGTGATGAAGGACGGCGTGGTGATTGAACAAGATACGGCGGAGCGGATTCTGGAAGCACCGCAGCAAGATTACACACGCAAGCTGATCGGGGCGTTGCCTCGCGGGTATCGCGCTGCGGGTTGAATGGTCGCGCTGGTGGTTGTTTTGGCTGTGGCTTAGAGTTTTTGATCGCTGATCGCTGATCGCTGATCGCTGATCGCTGATTTTTCCTTGGCCTTGGGCCTTTGCGGGGGCTGCTTGCGGCGGGGGTACGTGTTGGATCGAATGTCCTCCGATTCGGTCCGCCTTCGCGGCCCTCTCTCCTCCTTTATTTCGACCCAACACGCACCCACCGTCACCGTCCTTGTGGGCATCGCGCTGCTTGCCCTTGGTGATTTGCCGGGAGCGCTTTGCGTGGTGAATTCGTCTTGGAGGGGATGCCACTTTGGCAAGTGGTAACCCGTTGTCCCAGAGCCCTACGGCACCTCACCCAGCCTCGCCGGGTCGTCGGTGGTGGGTGCGTGTTGGTTCGACATAAAGGAGGAGCGCAGGCCGCGAAGGCGGACTGAAGCGGGGGACAGTCGATCCAACACGTACCCGCCGCCGACGACCATGTGCCAAGCTTGCCAAGCACCAAGCACCAGCGCGTTAAGCCTCGAGAAATATGCATCGGGGCCAAACCGTAACCTTCAGCATCCCCCATGCACACCCGGTAACCAAGCGGTGACGCCCGCAATGGGGGGGTCGCCAGTGCGCACTATCAATGCCACGTGAACCGCTTCACGCCACCGCAAACATTGGCTTGAGGCGTGTTGTTGGTGTGTGAGAAATCACCTTGCGCAAGCTCCACGACGTGCGCACGATGGTGTTCAGCCAATCAAGACACACCAAGTGTTGGGAACCGTAACGATGAACACCCCGTTGAAGAACTTTCGCAGCCAGGCCGCGCGACCCCATGCGCCGCACTGCCGCGGGGGCGCCTCGTCGGTGCTGCGGGTGTCTTCGGCGATGTCCAACACCTCGGTGTTTGGGGCGCTGGACACGGGCCTTTCGTTGCAACGCACACCGGCTGTGCCCTTAAGCACCCAGCGTGCCGACGTGCGCCTTTGGCCCAGTGCCACGTTTGGGGGCCGCGCGTTGTGGCAAGACACTTGCGTGGCCTTTGATTGATTCAACATCAAGAGCGCAGCATGAGTGAAGTCCAAAACGCCACCCCCTCGATGGAAACCATCGAGCCCACGCGACAAGCCGCCCCTGTGCAGCCAGTTGGCATCAGCCGACAACCCCTGCGAGGCGGGCCGCAGCACGTGTCTACCGTGCTGCCCGCCAGGGCACCCAAACCCCAGGTGCTGCGCTCGTCGACGATGTCGGCGCACACCGAGCCGGGTCAGTTGAGTTTCGAGTTTTCGCGGATGTGATGCGCATCACACCCGCACGCCATCAAGCCAACCCGTCAGAGGTGGCCATGGCTTTCACGGTTGGGACCGGTTGACGTCCAAGGGGGGCGGGCGCGTTGGGGGTTAAGAGAGCGAACTTCCGACAATCCACGTCCCGCCCCCCTTTCTTTTTGACGAGTCAACCAGCCACGCCCACCCGGATCCTCACGATGGCTTGGCCAGCCCCAGCTTGGTCACCAACGCGCCTTCGCGCTCCGATGTTTCTTGCGCAAAGCGCAAGTACTGCTGCGGCGTCATGGGCATCAGCAGCTGGTCGTACTTGGCCAAGGCTTCGACGTGGTTTGGCATTTCCATCGCTTGTTTGAAGGCGTCGTGAACCCGCTTGACGAGTGCGGCGTCCATGCCCTTGGGGCCACCCAGGCCGTAAGGCGAGGCTTGCACCAACGGAATGCCTAACTCTTTGAGCGTGGGCACATCGGGGAACTTGGCAAGGCGCTTTTCGCCCCAAGTGTTGAGCACGCGCAGCTTGCCCGACGCCACGTGCGGCGCAAAACCCGTGGAGTCGGCCGCTGCCATCAACTGACCGCCCAGCAGTGACTGCATCAGGTCGGCGCTGCCCTTGTAGGGGATGTGGTTGAACTGCAAATCCAGCCGCTGGGCGATGTCTTCCATCGTCAGGTGCGGGCTGGTGAGTACACCGGTGGAGCCGTAGCTCAGCTTGCCAGGGTTGGCTTTGGCCCAGGCCACCAACTGCGCCCAGGTTTGGAGGGGCGAATCGCTGGGCACCACCACGCCAAAGGCATAACCGGTGATGCCCAGGATGTAGCTGATGTCGGTGAGCGGGTTCCATGCCATCTTTTGCGTGTATGGCAGGCGAAACACGCCCAGCGGAATTTGGGCCAAGGTGTGGCCGTCGGGTTTGGCTTGTTGCAGCAGGGACGCAGGCAAGGTGCCGCCTGCACCGGGCTTGTTTTCAATCAACACTTGCTGACCCAACACCTTGCTGGCGTTGTCGGCCAGCACCCGCATCGTGATGTCGGTGGGGCCACCAGGTGGGAAGGCGATCATCAACTTCACCGGCTGGGTGGGCCAAGCGTCTTGGGCGCGTGCGCCCGTGGCCGCCAGCGCCGCCGCGCCGGCAGCGCCTTGCAACCATAGTCGTCTCTTCAGCATCCGTGTCTCCTGGGTCGTGTCGTCGGGGGTGGCAGGCCGCCACCGGGGTAGCTTGGCTGAAATTGCCCCATTGTTCAATCGGCGTTGCCCCGCAAGGGGCCCTTGCGGGGTGGCACACTCGGCGGCATCAAAAACGCGGCGGCATCAAAAAAATTGCCTGCCCACCCCCAAGACACGGAGACTTCCCCCATGAACTTTCGACGCACCCTGATTCAATCGGCTTTGGCGACCCTGGCGTTGGCCGTGCCTGCCTTGGCCGTTGCCCAGGCGTGGCCCGCCAAACCCATCCGAATCGTGGTGCCCTTTGCGGCAGGCGGCACCACCGACATCCTGGCACGGGCCTTGGCACCCGAGCTGCAAAAGGCGCTGGGCCAGCCGGTGGTGGTGGACAACAAGCCGGGCGCCGGGGGCAACCTGGGCGCCACCGAGGTGGCGCGCGCTCCCAACGACGGCTACACCTTCTTGATGGGCACCGTGGGCACCCACGGCATCAACGCTGCGCTGTACCCCAAGATGCCCTACGACCCGATCAAAGACTTTGTGCCCGTGACGCTGGTCGCTGGGGTGCCCAACGTGATTGCGATGAACGCCAACGCTGCGACCAAGTACAACATCAACACCGTGGCCGACTTGATCCGCACCTTGCGGGCCAACCCGGGCAAGCTCAACATGGCGTCCAGCGGCAACGGCACCTCCATTCACCTGGCGGGGGAGCTGTTCAAGTCAATGACGGGCACCTTCATGGTTCACTTCCCATACCGCGGTTCGGGCCCGGCTTTGATTGACTTGATGGGCGGCTCGATGGACATCATGTTCGACAACCTGCCATCGGCCATGCCGCACATTCGCGCGGGCAAGCTCAAGGCCTTGGCCGTCACCAGTGCGCAGCGCTCCAAAGCCCTGCCCGACCTGCCCACGGTGGCCGAGGCGGGTGGTGCGGCACTGAAGGGTTACGACGCCACGTCCTGGTTTGGGCTGCTGGCCCCTGCAGGCACGCCCATGGAGATCGTCAACCGCGTGCAACAAGAAACCGCCAAAGCACTGCAATCGCCCGCCATCAGCGAGCGCCTGCTGTGGCAAGGCGCCATTGCCAGCGGCAACACCAGTGCCGAGTTTGCACGGCACATCGACGCCGAAACGCGCAAGTGGGCAAAGGTGGTGAAAGACTCCGGGGCAAAAGTCGACTGAACGCGCGCTGGTAGTACACGGCACCGCTGCGCGTCGCACAGCATGGCAAAGCCTGACGCGTTGGCTTTGGACGCACAGGACATCGATTGGTCCAGGCCCTGGTTGGCACCCTATCAAACGCTGGGGCTGCAAGCATGGCGTCTGGTGCAACGTGGGCTGCCCGTGCACCAGGCATTGCAATCGCTGGCGTGTTTGCACGCCGTCGACGCTGACGACACAGGGTTGTTGTTGCCCCCGCCATGGCCAACGTTTGTGGACGCCGATGCCCTGCCCCGAGGGGTGGCTTACGAGGCCTTCATTCACGACAACCGCTGCGTGCCCACGCGTCACAACCTTCACGACTTCTTCAACGGCTTGGTCTGGCTCCATACCCCGTCACTGAAGTGGCGCCTCAATGACCTTCAAGCCGAATCACTTGCGCGCCACGGCGTGACCGCCACGCGAGGTCCGCTGCGAGATGCCCTTACGTTGTTTGACGAGAACGGCGCGATCGTGACGCTTGCGCCCGAGGCGGCCGAAGCCTTGAGGCAGCAACGTTGGCACGATGCCTTCGTCACGCATCGCCCAGTCTGGCAACCAGACGCCGTGCTTGTCGTTGGCCACGCCTTGCTGGAGAAACTGGCGCTTGCACCGCGCAAGGCGCTCACAGCCCACGCGCTGCTGCAACCTCCCACGTCGCTTGCGGCCGAGCACTGGGCGAACAAACCGTTTGTGCCGCTGCCGGTGATGGGCGTTCCGGGTTGGCACGCAGGGCAGGATGCTGCGTTTTACGATGATCGGGGGGTGTTCAGGCGTTGAGTGCCATACAGCGCTTTCATCCTCAACTTTGAGGATGAAAGCCTTGACGGTGCGAGTAATGATACGGACACAAACGTCTGCGCGCTTACCCGTACCTTGGTACTTGCGCTGATTTAAACTTGGTGCACATGCGCGCAAGCTTTACCAGTATCGCCAACAACGGAATGAGCATGAAAATCATTCAAACCGAGTTTGTACGCCGTCTGTTGCGAGCCCTGGGTTTTGGGGTGCTACTGCTTGCCCCAGCATTGGCAAAAGCCTTGCCAGAAGGGACGATTGGCTGGTGGTACTACGCGGGAGGCGGGGCTACCAACAATTACGCTGCTGATCCTGCAACTGCTTGCAGTCAATCGGCGGCGAATCACATGGGCACTTGGCTGATCAGGATCACGCCACGCCAGGAACCAAGTACCACGCCAATGTTTGACTGCTGGTACCCACACTTTTTGAACGTTGGCGGTTCGAGCAATTACGTGTACACGTTCTTGCAATGCGAATCTGGATACTACGCCGTCTGGCCTGGCGTCTGCGTTAAGCGCTACACGGCGCCACGCCCTATCGACTGTGCCAACCCGGCTGCTCCGACCAGAGGAAATCCTGTGCTGCTGGCCACTGGGATGAAGTTCGACAACAAAACAGACTACGCCGACGCAACGGGCAGTCTTGTGGTGAGCCGACACTACCGTGGGTTGGGAGGCACGGCGCGCAGTGCTGCAGGCGCCGGATGGCGATTTTCTTTTGATCGTCGACTAACGCGAAGTACCTGGTCTGATGTGGCGCTCGAGGTCGGTACGTTTTACCAGTTTTATGACGGAAACAACTACGCACCACCGTCCGACGAGCGTCGAGTAGCGTTTCGACAAGTGAACTGGACACCCTACGAGTTTGAGTTTCAGGGTATCGACGACCGCATTGATCGATTCACGCACAACGGAACCGTGTATGCATTGACTTCGTCCAAGTTTCGAGGTGGATACACACAAGTTTTTACCAACAATGCGGCAGGTCGGCCTGTCTCGATCACCGACTCATTTGGCAAGATCCTCAATATCGAATGGACCGGCGATAACGTAACTGCCATTCGGTCGTCCGACACCTTGCTTCGCTATGAGTACAGGCGTGCCAGGGTCGGTGCGTTCGATATTCCGGGAATGGAGGTGCTGATCCGCGTCACCACCAGCCGACTGGATGGCAGTGCAGCAAGCAGCATTCAGTACCACTACGAAGATCCCGTCAATCAGATGCTGCTGACGGGCATCACTGACGAGCGCGGCGTTCGTTACGCGAGCTATGCCTACAACGGCAATGCGCAGGTAGTCATGTCGGAACATGCGGGTGGCGCGGGGCGCCTCGATTTCTCCTACCCTTCTGATGGATCGACGATCGTCACCGATTTGAAGGGAGCGCGCACCTACACGTTTGACACTTGGGGTAGCACGTTCTTTAACACCGGCGTATCGCAACCGGGCGGTGCGGGATGTGACCCCAGTGCCAGCACGATGCGGTATGACTACCTCGACAATCCGACCACCAAAATTGACTTTAACAATGGCCTGACTTGTTATACCTTCGACCAATCGCGCAAGCTCGAAATCACTCGTGTCGAAGGCCTGACGGGACCGGCATGCTCCGGAACGGTCGTCCCGGGTGTCACCCGCACAACGTCAACAGTTTGGCACCCGACCTTCAAGCTTCCGACCCAAATCGCCGAGCCTCAGCGAGTCACCACCAACACCTACGACGCGCTTGGAAACCTGCTCGTCAAGGTGATTCAAGCGACACAAGACCTATCTGGCGCGCTTGGGGTTGCGGCCACGCCGGTTGGCGAGCCGCGAATCTGGCGCTACACCTACAACAACAACGGTCAAGTCACTTCGATCGATGGCCCGCGCGTGGATGTATCCGACATCGAGACGTTTGAATACGACACGTCAGGCAGCTTGCTTGCTTCGACCAACGCTTTAGGTCATCGCTCGCAAGTAATCTCAACATCCGCACGCGGCTTGCCAACATCGGTACGCGACGCCAATGGTTTGGTCACGAACATGACGTATGACTTGCATGGTCGGCTCACGAGCCAAGTGGCAGGGACCGAATCGTTCACGTTTGGGTATGACGCGGCAGGAAGCATCATCGCTGTCGCCGCCAACAGTGGGCGGTCTATAAGCATGACCTACGACGACGCGCGTCGACTCACGCAAGTGACGGACGAGCAAGGCAATCGCATGGCCTTCACGCTCGACGCGACGGGCAATCGAACACGCGAGGACATTTTTGACTCAAGCGGGCAACTCGCACAGTCCATCAGCCGTGTCATGGACCCGCTCAATCGCATGTCTCAAATGGTGGGCGGCAGATTCAACGCCACCCACTACGGCTACGACGCCAACGGCAATATGTCGACCATCGTCGACCCGCTCGGCAACAGAACCACCAACGCCTACGACGGATTGAATCGCCTTGTCTCGTCGATGGACGCCATGAACGCATCCACGTTTCACGCCTACGATGGGCAAAACCGAAACACGCGCGTGCAGGCGGCCCATGGCGCGGTCACGCGTTACACCTACGACGGCCTGGGCAACCGCACGCGTGAAGAAAGCGCCGACCGAGGTGCGACGAACTACACGCACGATGCAGCGGGTAACGTGGTGTCAATGACTGATGCTCGCGGCGTTACCGTGTTCTATGCCTACGACGCGGCCAATCGGTTGGTTTCCAAAAGCTATTTAGCTGCGGCGGGCGTTCCCAACACAGCACCGACCCAATTTGTCTACGACCAGGGCGCGTTTGGGGTAGGGCGACTTTCTCGCATCGTCGACGCCAGTGGTGCCACGGATTTTGCGTACGACGCGCACGGGCGTACCGCCTACAAAGTTCACACGGCCCCATCCAGCGTTGGGTTGGCCACCGCTTACACCTTCGATGCGGCCGGGCAAGTAACCTCGATGACCTATCCAACAGGCCACAGGGTGCAATACCAATGGTGGCAAGGGCGCGTGATTGGGCTCAGTGTGGATGGCACGCAAGTGCTTTCGCAGGTGGCCTACCACCCCAGCGGTGTGCCTCAATCATGGCAATGGGGCAATGGCGCAGCACACGCGCGCGCCTTCGATTTGGACGGCAACATGGTCAACCAATCGTTGGACGGCGGCGCGCGCAGCATCACGTTCGACTTGGCAGGCCGCATCGCCCAGCTTGGCCACAGTGCGGATGCACGCTATGCGCAAAACTTGACGTACGACAATGTGGCACGCTTGACTGGCTTTCAGTCGACCACCGCTGCAGAAAACTATGCCTACGACGGTGTCGGCAACCGCGTGTCCAAGGCTTCGCCCACAGGCACAGCCACCTACAGCTACGCAGGGGCCAGCAACCGCTTGTTGCAGGTGACGGGCAGCGCGCCGCGCAGCTACGGCTACGACGCTGCTGGCAACACGCTGTCAGATGGTGTTGCCAGCAACTTGTACGACGCAGCCTCCCGCCGCGTGTCCACCACCGTTCAAGGACAAGGGACGGTGAATCATGTGTACAACGGCTTGGGCCAGCGCGTGGAGAAGAAATTCGCCGCTGCAGGCAAAAAGCGGCGTGCGGCGTACTCCGTGAGATTTGCGTACAACAACGATGGGCGCATGATCGGGGAGTACGACTACGGAGCCAATGTGACGGTGCAAGAGACGGTGTGGCTGGGTGACATTCCGGTGGCGGTGATCAAGAACGCGCAGATCTACTACGTGCATGCTGACCACCTGAACACACCGCGAGTGATTAAGCGTGCGACGAACAACCAGACAGTGTGGCGCTGGGCGGGGGATCCGTTTGGGGCGTCGGCGGCTGAGGAGGATGTGGACGGGGACGGGGTGGTGTTTGCGTACAACCTAAGGTTTGCGGGGCAGTACGTGGATAGGGAGACGGGGCTGCATCAGAACTGGTTCAGGGACTATGAGACTGGGGTGGGGAGGTATGTGCAGTCTGATCCCATCGGGCTCGCAGGCGGGATCAATACCTACGCGTACGTAGACGGCAATCCCGTATCGTCGAATGATCCCGAAGGTCTGAAAGGTAACTACAGAGTCCCGAACAACTACAACACTCCTCGATACAACGTGCCACAAAGGTACCCTGAACCGAGACGGGCTCCATCCAGCAATGCCGGGTGTGTTACATGTTCTGGCGCTGGAAATGGTGGAGGCAACAGCGCGCCAACCGCGTATCGCAATCTTTTGGATGACTGGCTCAGCATGGCCGATGGTGTATCGGCGGCGACCGGTGCAGGGGAGGCGTTTGGTCATCCCTCAGTACCAAGCGCAGTAGAACTATTGATGAATCCTCAGGTAAACAACTTCAGAAGCGGCCAGCGCCGCGGGCCAGTTTATCCAAGGGGTGTTTCAATGGGACAAGGCTGTCGCTTAGTTTGTCCATCTTTCCAACCTAACTCATGCACAAAGGATGGAGGTTGTGAAGTAAAGTGCGGAACATTCTTGAACTAGTTAAGCTTTCAAGTAGCACTAAGCGGGCTCTCGTGTTACTACTCCTGCTAGTGCTTCTTGCAGCGACCGTGGTTCTCATGATTCGCGCAAAGGATGCGAGGCCCGCGAGCTGTGCTGATGTTTGTAAACCTTTACCTGGGTTTGTAAGGAAGGAGAGTCAAAACCCTTCTCAAGTCGCATCTTGGAGAAATCCGATCGTCGATAAGTGTGTATGCGGTGCCGCCCTATTGCCGCGCTGAAAATGCTCTTTGTATTGCAAGTGCCTACAGGAAATGGACTTCATTCGCTAGCCGTTTCGCTAACTAGCTGTAGCTGCCGACTTTTAGGCACAAGGAGTTTACCCAGACCGCAACTGTTCCCGTGTCGCCAACGCCGCAGCCCGCGCCAACGCCTGAAAGTCCTCCACCCGCTGCCCCGCGTAAAGCACAGCCCTGGATGAGCTCACCACAATCGGCGCATCAGCCCGGTACCCCGCCCGCACGGTAGCCTGTGCATCGCCACCCTGCGCGCCCACGCCCGGGATCAACAGCGGCACGGTCGGCGCAATGGCCCGCACGCGCGCAATCTCTTCAGGGTAGGTGGCGCCCACCACCAGGCCCACGCGGCCGTCGCGGTTCCACGGGCCTTGGGCCAGGCGGGCAATGCGCTCGTACACGCGCTCGGCCGGCATGCCGTCGCTGGTTTGCAGCGCCAGGTTTTGCAGGTCGTCACCGCCGGGGTTGGACGTGCGGCACAACAAGAACAAGCCCTTGCCGTCGTACCTGAGGTATGGCTCGATCGAATCGCTGCCCATGAAAGGCGACAGCGTGACCGCGTCGGCGCCATAGCGCACAAACACCTCGCGCGCGTACTGCTCCGCCGTGGCGCCGATGTCGCCGCGTTTGGCGTCCAGGATCACCGGCACGTCGGGGGCCACTTGGCGCATGTGGGCCATCAAGCGCTCCAGCTGCGCTTCGGCGCCGTGCGCGGCAAAGTAGGCGATTTGTGGTTTGAAGGCCAGCACCAGGTCGTGGGTGGCGTCGACGATCTTGGCGCAGAACTCGAAAATCTTGCTGGCGTCGCCGCGCCAAGGTTGCGGAAACTTGTCAGGGTCGGGGTCGAGCCCCACACACAGCAGCGACGCGTGCTTTTGCTCGGCGGCGCGCAGCCGCTGCATGAAGCCCGCGCTCTGGGCGTTTGACTTGGCGCTTGGCTTGACGTTTGCTGGTGCGTTCACAGTTTGCGCGCCAGCGTCGCCGCCAGGCCTGTGTAGGTGGCCGGCGTGAGGGCCAGCAAACGCTGCTTGTCGGCCTCGGGCAAGGCCAGCGTTTGAATGAAAGCCTGCAACGCCTCGCGGGTGATGGCCTTGCCACGCGTCATGGCCTTGAGCTGCTCGTAGGGGTTGGGCAAACCGTAGCGACGCATCACGGTTTGAATCGGTTCGGCCAGCACCTCCCAGGCGCTGTCTAGGTCGGCGTCGAGGGCGGCCGGGTTGACATCGAGCTTGTCCAGGCCGCGCAGCAAGTTGTTGTAGGCCAGCACGGTGTGCCCCAGTGCCACCCCGGTGTTGCGCAACACGGTGCTGTCGGACAGGTCACGCTGCCAACGGCTGATGGGCAGCTTTTGCGCAAAGTGCGTCAGCAGCGCGTTGGCCACGCCGAGGTTGCCTTCGGCGTTTTCAAAGTCGATGGGGTTGACCTTGTGGGGCATGGTCGAGCTGCCAACTTCGCCCTCTCGCGTGCGCTGCGTGAAGTACCCCAGTGACACGTAACCCCAAACGTCACGTGACCAGTCGATGAGAATGGTGTTGGTGCGCGCCACCGCGTCAAACAGCTCGGCCATCCAGTCGTGCGGCTCGATTTGAATGGTGTGGGAGTTGAAGTCCAGACCCAAGTGCTGCGTGACCACGCGCTGCGCAAAGGCTGGCCAATCGACCTCGGGGCACGCGGCCACGTGGGCGTTGTAGTTGCCCACCGCGCCGTTCATCTTGGCGCGCGGCGTCACTGCCGCGATGCGAGCGCGTGCGATGCGTAGGCGGGCCGCCACGTTGGCAACCTCTTTGCCAACCGTGGTGGGCGACGCGGTTTGCCCGTGCGTGCGGCTCAACATGGCGCGGTCGGCGTGCGCGAGTGCCATCGCTTGCAGTTTGGTGATGACACCATCCAGCGCGGGCAGCAGCACCGTGTCGCGGGCGCCCCGCAGCATCAGCGCGTGGCTGGCGTTGTTGATGTCTTCGCTGGTGCAGGCAAAGTGAACAAACTCTGATGCGCGCTTGAGGTCGGGCGTGCTGTCCATGCGCTGCTTGAGCCAATACTCAACGGCCTTGACATCGTGGTTGGTGGTTTTTTCGATGGCTTTGATGGCGGTGGCGTCGGCCAGCGAGAACTGCGCCACCACGCCGTGCAACAGCGTGCGCGAGGCTGGCGCCAGCGGGGCAAACTCCGCAAGCCCGGCATCGGACAAGGCAATGAACCACGCCACCTCCACCTGCACCCGCGCGTGCAACAAACCAAACTCCGACAGCGTGGACCGCAGGGCCGACGCGTTGGCGGCGTAGCGTCCGTCGAGGGGCGACAAGGCGGTGAGGGGGGAGAGTTCCATGCGGGGCTTGATGGGCAAACAAGGTTGACGTTGGTGGCGCCCGGCTTGCAGGCGCGGGACGCCGCGGTAGGGCACCATGCGAGGCCGGGGGGATTGTAGGCGCGCGGTTTTTCGGCCATCCTCACACTGGCCGCGCTGCGCCTCCCTAGAATGCATTGAAGCCTTCGCATACGCTTAACCTGTCACGCCTTCAACCTAGACCCCTCCATGAAACTCATCGGCGCCCTGACCAGCCCCTACGTGCGCAAAGTGCGCGTGGTGATGGCCGAAAAAAAGCTTGACTACCAATTCGTGCCAGAAGACGTGTGGGGCAGCAACCAAATTTTGGCGTCCAACCCACTGGGCAAGGTGCCATGCCTGGTGATGGAGGGGGGCGAGGCGGTGTTCGACTCGCGCGTCATCGTTGAATACGTCGACACGCTCAGCCCGGTGGGGCGCTTGATCCCCCAGGGCGGCCGCGAGCGGGCCGAGGTGCGCACCTGGGAGGCCTTGGCCGACGGCGCAGTGGACGCATCAATTCTGGCGCGCCTGGAGCAAACCTGGGCCGGCCGCACCCCCGAGCAGCGCTGCGGCGCCTGGGTGGACCGTCAAATGTCGCGCGTGCACAGTGCGCTCGGTGCTATGAGCAAAGGCTTGGGGGCCAAGCCGTATTGCACGGGCATCCACCTGACCTTGGCCGACATTGCGGTGGGCTGCGCGTTGGGCTACCTCGATTTTCGGTTTCCGGCCATTGACTGGCGCCAAGCGCACCCCAACTTGGCGACCTTGCAAGCCAAACTCATGCAGCGCCGCTCGTTCATGGATACCGAGCCTCCGCGCTAACGCGTAGCGCAGCGGGACGGCGGGCTGCACGACAGTGTTGCACCTGTCCGCGAGGGGTGTTAGCGCTTGACAGACCCCTGCAGCGCAAAGCTCGTCGGCGCACTCAAAGGCCAATAGGTCTCGTACACCTTGTGCGGCCAAGGCTTTTCGCCGCGCTCAGCCGCCAGCAAACTCCCCGGCTGCAAAAACGGCATCAGGCCAGCCAGCAGTTGCACGTGGTGGTCGTTGGTGCGGCGCACGATATGGTGCGCTTTGATGTCCCGTGGGTGCATCACGCCAGCGGCTTGCAAAAGCTCGCGCAGCGCCTCCAGGGTGCTGTGGTGAAAGTGGTGCACACGTTCGGCCTTGTCGGGCACCACCAGGGCGCGTTGGCGTTGGGGGTCTTGCGTGGCCACGCCAGTAGGGCAGCGGTCGGTGTGGCAGCTTTGTGATTGGATGCAGCCCAAGGCAAACATGAAGCCGCGTGCCGCGTTGCACCAGTCGGCGCCGAGCGCCATGGCGCGCGCGATGTCAAAGGCGGTGATGATCTTGCCCGCACAACCTACCTTGATGCGGCTGCGCAGCCCGATGCCCACCAGCGTGTTGTGCACCAGCAGCAAGCCCTCTTGCAACGGCGTGCCCACGTGGTCGGTGAATTCGGGTGGCGCCGCCCCGGTGCCGCCTTCGCCACCGTCCACCACGATGAAGTCGGGCGTGATGCCAGTGGACAGCATGGCCTTGCACATGGCAAACCATTCCCACGGGTGACCCACACAGAACTTGAACCCGACGGGCTTGCCACCCGAGTGCTCGCGCAACTGGGCCAAGAAGTGCATCATCAATTCGGGGGTGTCGAAGGCGCTGTGGCTGGCCGGGCTGATGCAGTCGGTGCCCTTAGGAACCCCACGCGCCGCCGCGATTTCGCCGGTAACCTTGGCCCCTGGCAGCACGCCGCCGTGGCCGGGCTTGGCCCCTTGGCTTAGCTTCACTTCAATCATCTTGACTTGAGGCAACTGGGCGTTGGCGGCAAAGCGCTCCAAGTTGAACGAGCCGTCGTCGTTGCGGCAACCAAAATAGCCTGACCCGATCTCCCAGATCAAATCGCCGCCGTGCGTGCGGTGGTGCTGGCTGATGGAGCCCTCCCCGGTGTCGTGGGCGAAGCCACCCAGCTTGGCGCCGCGGTTGAGCGCCTGGATGGCATTGGCCGACAGCGACCCAAAACTCATGGCCGAGATGTTGAACACGCTGGCGCTGTAGGGCTGGGTGCACAGCGCAGCGGCCGGTGCAGCTGGGCTTTCACGGTCGGTCGCCGCCGGGGCAAGGGCGGCGTTGGGGTCTGTGCCACCTGCCGATGTGGGTGTCGGTGTTGGTGTCGCTGTCGCCGTGCGACCGATGGTGATGCGAAAGTTGGCGCTGTCGATTTTGCTGGGCGCGTTGGAGTGGTTGATCCACTCGTAGCCTTCTTGCATCACGTCAAGTTGCGTGCCAAAGGGCCGCTTGTCGGGTTGGCCTTTGGCGCGCTGGTAAACGATGGCGCGTTGCTGGCGCGAAAACGGGGCGGCCTCTTGGTCGCTCTCAATAAAGTACTGTCTGATCTCAGGCCCGATCGATTCCAGCAGGTAGCGAAAGTGCCCGATGACGGGGTAGTTGCGCAGCACGGCGCGTTTGGTCTGGCGCACGTCGTGCAGGCCCACCAGCGTCAACCCGGCACAAAGCAGCGCCCACCAGCCCGCAGCACCGCCGCGCATGGCCACCCAGGCAAAGGCAAAGATCAAGGTCCCCATCGCCGCCAACAACCATGCCGTGTAGCGCGTGGGGAACTGTTGGTCGAGCCGATGCCAAAGGGTTTTGATGATGTTCATGGGCGTCTATACTATTTGCACAGCGCCGATTTGGTCCAAATTGCGGGCGCTGCTTTAAATAAATGCCGCTAAAAGGGGACAGCCCATCAACCGGTGTCCACCTTGACGGTGGCGCCGGTTTTTGCATTCATGGCCTCTGTAGGTGTTGTCACTCCCCAAGCGTTGACGCTGGCCGAACCGCTGGCGCTGCGCAGCGGTGCGCCCCTGCACAACGTGACGCTGGCCTACGAAACGTACGGCACCCTCAATGCACAGCGCAGCAACGCCGTGTTGGTGTGCCATGCCCTCAACGCCTCGCATCACGTGGCAGGCGTGTACGCCGACGACCCCACCAACGTGGGCTGGTGGGACAACCTGGTGGGGCCGGGCAAGCCGCTGGACACCAACCATTTTTTTGTCATCGGGGTCAACAACCCTGGCTCGTGTTTTGGATCCACCGGGCCGATGCACACCAACCCGGCCACGGGCCGTGCCTACGGGGCTGACTTTCCGGTGTTGACGGTGGAAGACTGGGTGGACGCCCAAGCCCGGGTGATTGACCATTTGGGCATCACCCGCCTGTCGGCCGTGCTGGGCGGCAGCCTGGGGGGCATGCAGGCGCTGGCCTGGACGCTGCGCCAACCCGAGCGTGTGGCGCACTGTGTGGTCACCGCCACAGCCCCCAATTTGTCGGCCGAAAACATCGCCTTCAACGAGATTGCGCGTCGCGCCATCATCACCGACCCTGACTTTCATGAGGGCAATTTTTACGCGCATGGCGTGGTGCCCCATCGCGGCCTGCGCATTGCGCGCATGGTGGGCCACGTCACCTACCTGAGCGACGACGTGATGGCCAGCAAGTTTGGCCGTCGGCGCCGCGAAGGCACCCAGGCCTACGGGTTTGAGCCCCAGTTTGAAATCGAAACCTACCTGCGTCATCAGGGTGAGAAGTTCAGTGGCTACTTTGACGCCAACAGCTACCTGCTCATCACCCGCGCGCTCGACTACTTTGACCCTGCCGCCGAGCACGGCGGTGACTTGGCCGCCACCTTCGCTGCGGTCAAGGCCAAGTTTTTGCTGGTGAGCTTCACCACCGACTGGCGTTTTGCGCCTGCCCGTTCGCGCGAATTGGTCAAGGCGCTGGTGAAGAATAACCACGACGTGAGCTACGCGGAGATCAACGCACCCCACGGGCACGACGCTTTTTTGCTGGACGACGCCCGCTATCACGGTGTGTTGCGGGCGCGCTTCAGCCGCATCGCCAACGAACCTTCTGTGTCGGGCGTGCCCATCGCCGGCGCGGCCGTTACAGCCGCCCGAGGTGCTGCATGAGCGAGCGCCAAGACCTGCAAGTCATCGCCAACTTGGTGCCCGAAGGCTCGCGCGTGCTTGACTTGGGCTGCGGCGACGGCGAGTTGTTGGCCCATTTGATCGCCCACCGAGGCTGCCGCGGCTACGGCATCGAGTGGGACAGCACCAACGTCGAGCGCTGCGTGGCGCGCAATGTCAACGTCATCCAGTACAACCTGGATGAGGGGTTGGCCCTGTTTGACGACGCCAGTTTTGACGTCGTGTTGCAACTCGATACCTTGCAACACCTTCGCAACACGGCCCACATGTTGCAAGAAACAGCCCGTGTGGGGCGCCTGGGCATCGTCAGTTTCCCCAATTTTGCCCATTGGCCCAACCGTTTAAGCGTGGTGCAAGGGCGCATGCCCGTCACCAAAACCCTGCCCTACCAGTGGTACGACACCCCCAACATTCGGGTGGGTACATTTGCCGACTTTGAGGTGCTGGCGCGCCAACAAGGCCTCAAAATCCTAGACAGCTTTGGCTTGAAGGGTGGCACACCAGTAAGACGCTGGCCCAACCTGCGAGCCAGCGTCGCGGTTTTTAAGTTTGAGCGCGGCGCCGGTTGATCAACATCCGTTGAAAGGGATGCATGGCGCAGATGTCGGTGAGTCGCAAACCTGTGGTGGTGCCCGAGCGCTTGGATTGGCGTGTGATGGAACCCGTGCACACCGACGACGGCGTGCCACTGCACGTGCGTCACTGGCACACCGGGCATGGTGCGCTGGGCACCGTGATCCTTGTGCACGGTTTGGGCGAGCACATCGGCCGCTACGACGCGCTGGCCAATGACCTCAACGCCGCGCATTGGCATGTGTGTGGTTACGACCACCGCGGCCACGGTGCATCGGGTGGTGCGCGGGGTCGCATCCCGCGCGACGACAGCCTGCTGCGCGACCTCAGCCGCATCATCGACCAGGTGCGTGAGATGCGCGATGGGCCCGTGGTGCTGCTGGGGCACAGCCTGGGCGGCATGGTGGCGGCGCGCTTCGTGGCCCAAGGCATGGCCGTGAACCAACATGCGCCGTCATGGCACCGGCGCGTGGACGCGTTGGTGCTGTCGTCACCTGCGCTGGAGCTGGGCCTTTCGGCGCCGCAGCGAGCCCTGCTGAGCATGCTCGGGCCGCTGGCACCCGACACGGCCATGAACAACAGCCTGGAGGCTGACTGGGTGAGCACCAACCCCGAGGTGGTGCAGGCCTACCGCAAAGACCCTTTGGTGCATGACCGCGTCACGCCGCGATTGGTGCGCTTCATGGTTGACGGGGCTGAGTTTGTGCACCGCTACGCACCGGTGTGGTCGCTGCCCACCCTGCTGCTTTGGGCGGGTGCCGACCAATGCGTGTCGCCCAAAGGCAGCTTGCAATTCGCCATCAAGGCGCCGCCCGAGTGGGTGACGGCCAAGTGCTTTGAGTCGATGGCGCACGAGATCTTCAACGAGCCCGAGCGCGCGCGCCCCTTGCGCACCACGCTTCGCTGGCTGGACGAGCACGGCGCATGAACAATCCTGTTTCGACCAACGCCAACCCGGCAGTTGACCAAGCTGCCCTCAGCGCCTACACCGACCGGCTGTGGGACGATGAAATCGTGGCCGCCCTGACGCGCTACATCGCCATCCCCGCCAAGAGCCCCATGTTCGACGCCCAGTGGGCCGCCAACGGCCACGTCGACCAGGTGGTGCGTGAAGCTGCCGCTTGGGTCGAGGGCAAAAAGGTGGTGGGCCTGAAGCTCGAAGTCATCCGCATCGAAGGCCGCACGCCGGTGATCTTTTTTGAGGCGCCCGCCACGCGCGCGGGCTCCACTGACACCGTGCTGCTGTACGGGCATCTGGACAAGCAGCCCGAGTTCAACGGCTGGCGCAGTGACCTGGGGCCGTGGACGCCCAAGTACACCGACGACGGCTTGCTGTACGGTCGCGGCGGCGCCGACGACGGTTATGCCGTGTACGCGTCGCTGGCGGCCATCTTGGCGCTGGACGCCAAGGGCGTGCCGCGCCCCCGCTGCGTGGGTTTGATCGAAAGCTGTGAAGAAAGTGGCTCGTTTGACCTGCCGGTGTACCTCGACAAGCTCAAACCCCGCTTGGGCAACGTGAGCCTGGTGGTGTGCCTCGACTCGGGCGCGGGCAACTACGACCAGCTTTGGCTAACCACCAGTTTGCGCGGCAACGTGACGGGCACGCTCAAGGTGGAGGTGCTGACCGAGGGCGTGCATTCGGGCGACGCCAGCGGCCTGGTGCCGTCGTCGTTTCGCATCTTGCGCCAGTTGCTTGACCGGCTGGAAAACAGCGCGACGGGTGAGTTGTTGCCTGAGTCCTTTCATTGCCAGATTCCAGACGCACGCCAGGCGCAGGCCCGTGCCACCGCGCAGATCTTGGGCGAGGAGGTCTACAAGCGCTTCCCTTGGGCCTGCGGGGCCGATGGCGCGCTCGCCCTGCCCACCACCACCGACCCTTCACACGCCTTGCTCAACCGCACGTGGCGGCCCACCTTGTCAGTGACGGGCGTTGAGGGCATGCCCGACATCGGCAACGCGGGCAACGTGCTGCGCCCGTACACCGCGTTTAAACTGAGTCTGCGCCTGCCGCCGTTGGTGGACGGGCACACGGCCGCCATCAAGCTCAAAGCGCTGCTTGAGGACAACGCGCCCTACAACGCCCGCGTCACGTTTCACCCCGACGGACGCGCCGGCATGATGGGCGCCACCGGCTGGAACGCGCCCGAGCTGGCGCCGTGGCTGCACTCAGCGCTCAATCAAGCGTCCCAGGCTGCGTTTGGTGCGCCTGTGGGTTTCATTGGCCAGGGCGGCACCATCCCCTTGATGAGCATGCTGCAGCAAGGCTTCCCCAAGGCGCAGATGATGGTGTGTGGGGTGTTAGGCCCCAAGAGCAACGCCCACGGCCCCAACGAGTTTTTGCACGTGCCGTATGCCAAGCGGTTGACGGCTTCGGTGGCAAGCGTGATGGCGGCCTGCCCTTAGGTTGGTGCGCCAAGGCTAGCCCACGGCAGCCCGCAGATAGAGCGATATGGGTAGCGAGCTAAATTTGCTTGGCAAGGTCTGTCAAACGAATAACCTCCATGCTCGCGGTCGATTCAATCGCGTTGAAATCTTTGTCGTGTGTCACAAAGAATCGGCAACCAGCTTCGATGGCCGTGCGGTAGTGAATGGCATCCATGAGCTTGAGACGCTGCTGGCCGGCAATCATTGCTGCCTCGTCGAAGAAGCGAGGTTCGTGGTCCGCAATGGAGAGAAAGTTCTTCTGCCGGAAGAAACTCTTGAAGCGAGCGATGAGTGACGCGTCACCACTGCGGTACGGGTGAACCATCACTTCCGCGATCACGAGTTCTCCCGTGAAGCCAAAGATTGTTCGTGACGCGCATGCCTGCATGATGGGCGCGACGACCTGATGCATCGCGCCTTCATGAGCCAAAAAGTAGATGAAAACATTGGTGTCGATGTAGACACGGTGTCCCGCCATGCGGGCGATGGCATTTTCGATGGGTGTCATTCGCTGCGAAGGTTGCGCATGGCGCTGGTGACATCGTCGGGGGTTTCGCCCCAAAGTCCACGCCCGATGCCTGCGAAAGACATCACATCCAGCACCTCGGAGGCTGCTGGGTTTTTGGGTGTGATGACGATGGCGCCGTTTGCAAACGTGACGTTGAGCTTGTCATCTGGCTCGATCTTGGCCGCACGGACAATGCTGGCTGGGAGGGTCACTTGGTGTTTGCGGCGCATTCGAATTTCGGGCATGGTGATGCTTTGTAGGTTAGAAGTATGACTTCGTGAATTTTAGTAAGAC
The DNA here is from genome assembly GCA_963738575.1 of uncultured beta proteobacterium. Classification (GTDB taxonomy): domain Bacteria; phylum Pseudomonadota; class Gammaproteobacteria; order Burkholderiales; family Burkholderiaceae_C; genus CAVTWY01. The sequence goes on along the minus strand of CAVTWY010000004.1, from coordinate 30,406 downwards.
ATCAGAAAAATGGCAAGTCAAATTGGCGCGCTGCAATCGGCAACGGTCTCGACGATTCGTCGGCGAATTCGCGGTAGCCGCGTTGTAGGCATGAAAGACTCGTTTGAGACTATAATAAATCTCATTCGAATCAAAGAGTCGAGCCATGCCAACCACTCGCCCCGTACCCTCAACGCCCGATGGATACGAAGCGCGCGCTACTACCCGAGTGCCAGCCAAAAAGAAATTGCTGCCTGTTAAAGAGCCTTGGTTTGCAGACAAACCAACCATTGGCCTACCCAGGTCAAAGAAAAAGCTCGCCGGGGTGGTCGGAAGCAAAAAGTACTTTTTGGGTGAGATGACTCCCGACGAGGCCCCAACCAAGCAAGTGGCAAAGTCGCCGGGTGCCCCCGACTATGCCGAAGGTGACGGGTTTGATGCGTTTGTTCAAAAAGTCTGGCAGGCCGATGCCTTGGCGCTCGTTGAATTAGAGCGCCACGGGGTGCGATCCACCATCATTCGCGACATGGGCAAAAGCATGAACATGCCCCTCACCAGGCTCTTGGAAATCCTGCGCGTGCCCAAGGCCACGGCGGCTCGCAAGTTGCTTGGCAATTTACGGCTTGATGGCCAAGCGGGACAAGCAGCGATCGCATTGATTCGCTTGCTGGGTTTGGCGCAAGACGTTGTCGATGACAGCACGGCGGCGCAGGCCAAGTCGTTTGACACCACCAAATGGTTGGCGCAGTGGCTTGAACGACCCCAGCCAGCACTCGGCGGGCGCAAGCCATCCGAGCTGATGGACACGCCTGCTGGCGCCACGCTGGTGGCGCGTTTGCTTGGCGCCAGTCGCAGTGGCGCCTACCAATGAGGCTTTGGCGCGTCGCGGCCGAAACGCGCAGCTACCGCGCCGACGATTTGACAGGTGGTGGCGCTGCACGTTCACCCGGGCGCTGGAACAACGACCAAGAGCCCGTGGTCTACTGTGCCACCACGCGCGCCATGGCCGTTTTGGAAACATCGGCGCATGTTGACACCACCGGCCTTCCGCTCAATCGCTTTCTGATCGAGATCGATGTGCCCACCGCCACGTGGGCCAAGCGACAGACGCTCACGCCTGCCATGCTGTCGCCTGCCTGGGCTGCCATCCCCGCGGGCGCTGCCAGCAGCCGCGTTGGCTCAACCTGGCTCGCGTCACTCAGCTCGGCCATTTTGGTTGTGCCTTCGGTGATCGTGCCCGAAGAACAGATTGTGCTGATCAACCCAAGGCATCCGACCGCAGCTTCGATTGCGGCGACCGTGGTGCGTAGGTTTGAGTATGACGTTATGTTTCGGCGGTGAGGTGCTGATTGGGTTGCCGCGAAGGGTCTCACAAGTTCATTGATACGCTGAATGTTGCGCTTCACTCTTGAGTCCGCCCTTGATCTTGGCCTCACGAACAATGCGCGCCGGAAGGGTAACTTGACGGTTGCGTCGCATCCGAACTTCATGCTTCTCAATCCTACTCATTGCATCCCACGCTCAAACACCTCAGCCCCTTCCGGCACCGCAACCCCAGCAAGCTTGCTGTCCACCCAAACATGGCAACGCGGCTCAAACGCGTACGGCGGCTGGATGCGGTCGGCCACCACGCCGATGAGTTTGGGAAAGCCTTCGGTGCGATCCAGCAGCATGTCGCCACAAGCAGCGCAGGTCTCGCGCATGGTTTTGGCCCCGGAATCGGCGGTGAAGCTGTGCACAACGGTTTGGCCGCTCACCTCGGTGTCAGCGAGCTTGAAGAATGCGAAGTTGGTGGACGACGTCTTGGACACCGACCTGCACTGCGCGCAGTGGCAGGTTAGCTGAAGGATGGGCTCGCGGGTTGACGTGAACCGCAAACCGCCACAAGTGCAGCGGGCCATGACAGGGGTGACCATGAGAAGTTCCTTTCGGTTTGACGTGCTTAGCGTTGGGTTGATGGGCAAGGCGTGACGCATCACCGCATCGAAAACCCTACCTGGTCCTTCATCCCGCTCATCGGCTCGATCAGCGCCAGCAGCGGCTGCAAGTCGCGGTAGCGTTTGGCCACGCGGGTGACGTAGGCAAAGAAGCGGGGCAGGTCTTGGGCGTACTTGGGTTTGCCGTCGCGGTGCTTGAGGCGGCAGAAGATGCCCAGCACCTTGAGGTGACGCTGCAGGCCCATCCACTCCACGTCTTGCCAAAAGTCGGCAAAGTCACTGGGCACCGGCAAACCGGCGTGGCGGGCCTGCTCCCAATAGCGCACCGCCCAGTCGAGCTCTTGGGCTTCGTCCCAACTGATGAAGGCGTCGCGCAGCATCGACGCGACGTCGTAGCTGATGGGGCCCAGCACCGCGTCTTGAAAGTCGAGGATGGCTGGGTTGGGCTCGGTCACCATCAAGTTGCGCGGCATCCAGTCGCGGTGCACCGCCACGGTGGCTTGGGCCAAGGCGCGGGTGATGAGTTTGTCCACCACCTGCTGCCACACCTTCAACTGCGCTTCGTTCCAGGTGATGTTGAACTCCTGCGCCACGCACCACTGCGGAAAAAGCTGCACCTCACGCAGCAGCAAGGCGTGGTCGTAGGGTGGCAGCCCGGCGGCGTCGACACGCTGCTGCCAGTGCACCAACGCGCTGAAGGCTTCTCGCATCAGGTGGTCGGCTTGCGCGGGGCTGGCGTCGTTCAATGCTGTCAAGTACAGCGTCGCCCCCAGGTCACTGAGCAAGACAAAGCCATGCTCTGCGTCGCTGGCCAGCACCTGCGGGCCATGCAGTTGTGCAGCCTGGATGCGCGCGGCCACGTCGATGAAGGGGCGCACGTCTTCTTGAGGTGGTGGTGCGTCCATCACGATGTAGGTGGTGTCGTTTGCCCCGTTGACGCGCAAGTAGCGCCTGAAGCTGGCATCGGCCGACGCTGGGCGCAGCGTCGATGCGTCTAGGTGATGCGTGGCCACCAAAGGCGCAAACCAACGGTCAAAGTCGGCATGGCGCTGGGCAGTGGGCCACGTCACGGCGGCGGGCGAAAAGGACATGAAGGGCAGCCAATGGCGACGGTGCGGGTCCACGCAGCAGCAGCAGCGTCGCTTAGGTGAGGGGTGTCGTGGATAATTGATTCTACAAATCGCTGTGCCCCGAGTTGGTCAGAGCCCCTTGGGGGACGCTGGCTTGCCCATGACGTCTCGACACCCAACGCCCCGACCACCCCCGCAGCACCGCAAAAAACCCGCCCGCCAGTCAATCGCGGCCGCCGTGTGGCGCGATGGGGCGATGGTGATCACGACGGCGCTGGGCATGTGCCTGCCTGGGGGTTCGGCCAACGCGCAAGCGGTGGCCGTTGACCCGGCACCTGCATCGGCATCGGCATCGGCAACACCTGCCAGCACCCTGCCGCGCATTGAAGAAGCGGCCAGTTGCACCCCGGTGTCCAGCGTGGCGCGCTTTCGCAAATCGCCGGTACTCGAGCGTGTCCGACGCGACACGGGCGCCCCCATCACCGTGGACGCTGACCGTCTCAGTGGTGAGCACGAGCGCAGCGTGCGGGCCGAAGGGTCGGTGATGTTGCGCCAAGGCCCCATCACGCTGCGCACCGACCTGCTGACTTACGACATCGTGAGCGACACCGCTCGCGCCCAAGGGGGCATCCGCATCGACCGCGGTGGCGACGTGTACCTGGGGCGCAGCTTGGAGATGCAGGTGTCGAGGTTTGAGGGTTACGTGCTCGACCCGCAGTATTATTTTGCGCGCACCGGCGCTGGCGGTCGAGCGCGGCGCATTGACTTTTTGGGTGAAGACCGCACGTTGATGAGTCAGGCCGATTACACCAGTTGCCCACGCGACGAGGCCAGTGGGCAGACGCCCGCTTGGTTGCTGAAAAGCTCACGCGTGCGGCTTGACTTTGACGCCAACGAGGGCGTGGCTGAAGGGGCGGTGTTAACGTTTTTTGGCGTTCCCGTTCTGGCAGCGCCGGTGCTGCGGTTTCCGATCACCGACGAGCGCAAGTCGGGGTGGTTGCCCCCGGCCATCAACCTGGACAACAAGAAGGGTCTGGAGTTGGCGCTGCCGTATTACTGGAACGTGGCGCCTAACCATGACGTAACGCTGTCGCCCACGCTGTACTCGCGTCGCAATTTGGCCCTGGGCGCCGAATACCGTTACCTCGGTGCCACGCACCGCGGCACCACCCAAGCCAACTGGTTGCCCAACGACCGCGTCACGGGCAAGGCGCGTTATGCCTTGGAGTGGCGCCACCGCGAGACGGATTGGAGCGGCGTGCGACTCGACGCCTTGACGCAGCGGGTGTCGGACGACAATTACTGGAAGGACTTTCCGCGCCACATCGAAACCATCACGCCGCGCTTGTTGACGCAAGACTTGCGCGCCGACCGCGCCGTGACGGTGGGTCCGTTTGAGGGCACCGCTTACGCCCGCTTGCAGCACTGGCAGGTGCTGCAAGGCGACGACCCGCTGGCGCAGATCGTGTCGCCCTACCAGCGCAGCCCCCAACTGGGCTGGCGCGCCAGCCGACCGTGGCGCGCCGTGGGTGCCAACGTGTCGGTCGAAACCGAGCTCAATCGCTTCACGCGCCCCAGCGGGGGGGCACTGGCCGACGCCGCGCTGCCGCAGGGGTGGCGCGCCCATGTGGTGTCCAGCCTAAGCCGCCGCTGGGGCACACCCGGTTGGTGGTTTGAGCCGGGCTTGAAGGTCAACGCCGCCACCTATCGCACCGACGAACCCATGGCCGATGGCCGCACCACGGCCACACGCGTCATCCCCACCTTGAGCCTTGACGGTGGCATGGCCTTCGAGCGCAGCACGACCTGGTTTGGGCGCCCTTACGTGCAGTCGCTGGAGCCGCGAGTTCGCTATGTCAACACCCCTTTCCGTGAGCAAAGCAACCTTCCCAACTTTGACTCGGCCGGCACTGATTTCAATGTGGTCTCAATCTTCGGGGACAACGCGTTTTCGGGCGTTGACCGGGTGTCTGATTCGCACCAACTTACCGTTGGGGCGACGTCGCGATGGATCGAACCCGAGACCGGCATCGAGCGTCTGCGCGCCGGGGTGGTGCAGCGATCGCTGCTGCGCAACCAGCTGATCACACCCGACGGGTCGCCCACGACGCGGCGCCTGTCGGATGTTTTGCTGTTTGGGCAATCGGCCTTGAGCCAGCGCTGGGCCTTGGCAGGCGCTTTGCAATACAGCCCCGAAATCGACCGCGTGACGCGCTCAGTCTTGTCGGCACGCTACACGGCGGGGCCGTTTCGCACCGCCAGCGTGGCTTACCGCTTCACGCGCGACGCCAGCGAACAAATCGACGTCGGATGGCAATGGCCGTTGCTGGGGCCGTCGCTGCGGGCAACCGACACGCTGGGCCCCTCCAGCGCCGAGCGCGGGCGCCTGGATCTTTCGGGGAACCGTTCGTGCCAAGGCACACTCTATGGGGTGGGGCGCGTCAACTACAGCCGCCGCGACAGCCGCATCACCGATTCGGTGATTGGCCTGGAGTACGACTCGGGTTGCTGGATCGGGCGCGTGGTGGTGGAGCGGCTGTCCACCGGGCGCGCCGAAGCCACCAACCGGTTGTTGTTTCAAATCGAGTTTGTCGGATTGTCTCGACTCGGGTCCAACCCCTTGCGTGTCATGAAGGACAATGTTCCAGGCTACATGCTCTTGCGAGATGATTCGGCTCCTGTGGGGCCTCCCCCTGTCTATGAATAAACGTTTTGTCCGACTGAAGTCGATGGGTTGGTTGGCAGCCATGGCGCTGGTGGCCAGCGCTGCCCACGCGCAGACGGCGCGCCCCGCGACCGTGCCTGTGCGCGGGGTCGATTACATCGCCGCCGTGGTGGGCCAAGAGCTGGTGACGGCGGTTGAAATTGACAAACGCATGGCCGTTTTCAAGGAAGAAGCCAGTGCGCGCCGCAGCACCGTTCCCCCTGACGCCGTGTTGCGCCAGCAAGTGCTGGATGCGCTGATCGACGAGCGCGTGGTGTTGGTGCATGCCCGCGACAGCGGCATGCGCGTGGATGAGATCGAACTGGACCGCGCGGTGCAAAGCATTGCCGTGCAAAACAAGCTCACCATGCCGCAGTTGCGCGACCAGCTCAAAAAAGAGGGCATGGACTTGAGTCGTTTTCGCAGCCAGGTGCGTGATCAAATCTTGGTCGAGCGCATCCGCGAGCGAGAGGTGGTGTCTCGCATCAAAATCAGCGATGTCGACGTGGACGAATCCCTGGCGCGCCAAAGTGCGACGCGAGGCGCTCCGGCTGGGCCCGAGTACAACATCGCGCAAATTCTCGTGAGCGTGCCCGACCGGGCCGACGACGCTACGAAAGCGACCCTGCGTGCCAAAGCAGAGGGCGCCTTGCGCCGTGTTGTGGCGCGTGAGAACTTCGCGGCAGTGGCGCGCGAGTTGTCCGAGGACAGCAACCGCAGCGATGGCGGCGAGATCGGCTTGCGTGCTGCTTCTCGACTGCCCGATGCCTTTGTCGAGGTGGTGCAAAAAATGCGGGTGGGTGAGGTGTCACCCCAACTGTTGCAAACCGGTGCTGGCTTTCACGTGCTCAAGCTCATTGAAAAGCGCGATGCCAAAGACGTGGTGGTGACCAACACCCGTGCGCGTCACATCCTGATGCGGCAGTCGTCGCAAACGTCCACCGATCAAATTCAACGGCAGATGCTTGAGATGAGGCGCCAGGTGCAAACGGGTGCGCGCAAGTTTGAAGACTTGGCGCGCCAGTTTTCGACCGACGACTCGGCTGCCCAAGGCGGCGACTTGGGCTTCATGCCTCCGGGCTCGTTTGTGCCCGAGTTTGAAGTGGCGATGGACGCCCTCAAACCAGGCGAAGTATCGGCCCCAGTGGTGAGCCGCTTTGGCGTGCACCTGATCCAAGTGGTGGAGCGCAAAGACGTGGCGGTGGACCCGAAACAATTGCGTGACCAAGCACGGGCCGCTTTGCGCGAGCAGCGCTTTGAGCAGGCATACGCCGATTGGCTACAAGAACTGCGCGGTCGTGCCTACATTGAAAAGCGTGATGCGCAGTAAGTTGGCGGCCGCAGCGCCGTGAGCGCCCACCAAGCGCGAAAGCGCTTTGGCCAGCACTTTCTAAGCGATCACAGCGTCATCGACGCCATCGTGCGCGCCATCGGCCCCGAGGCCGACGACAACATGCTTGAAATCGGCCCCGGCCTGGGTGCGCTAACAGGCCCGTTGAGCGCGCACTTGCAGCGCTTGACGGTGGTGGAGCTGGACCGCGATCTGGCATCTCGCCTGCGCCAGGTGCCCAAGCTCCATGTGATCGAAGCCGACGCCTTGAAGGTTGACTTTGCGGCGCTGGCCCCACCTGGCGGCAAACCGTTGCGCGTCGTGGGCAACTTGCCCTACAACATTTCGACGCCCATCTTGTTTCACTTGCTGGCGTCGGCGGCCCATGTGCACGACCAGCACTTCATGCTGCAAAAAGAGGTGGTGGACCGCATGGCTGCGGGTCCGGGCCGCAAAGCCTTCGGCCGCTTGACCGTCATGCTGCAGTGGCGCTACCACATCGAACCGCTGTTTGATGTGCCGCCAGAGGCCTTTGACCCACCGCCCCAAGTGCACTCATCGGTGGTGCGCATGGTGCCCAAGCCGGTGGCCGACGTGGTGGCCATCGACCCGGTGCGGTTGGGCGAGATCGTGACGTTGGCGTTTTCGCAGCGCCGCAAGTTGTTGCGGCACACCCTGGGCCGCTGGCTGCAAGCCCATGGCCACAGCATGCCGTTTGACGTGCAGCGCCGCGCCGAAGAAGTGTCGGTGGCTGAGTACGTGGCGCTTTGCATCGCCACAGGGTCTGCCCCACCGGCGGCTTGAGCGTACGTTGTGTCCGTCAACAAAAAGGCCACGCAACAGCGTGGCCTTTTTTGCATCAAGCGTGAAGGCTTAGGCTGCGTTCAACCACATCGCGGTGTCGAACGCACTGCTCATCATCGGCATGTTCATCCCAAAATTGGGGTTGCCGTTTTGCTTGCTTGCGCTTTTGCTTGGTTTGCCATCAGCGCTCATCTGGGCCGTATCCGTAGCCCGCTCCCATGACCCTTGTTCTTGGGAGCGGGCTACTGAAAAGAATAGAAGCACCTGAACGGTACTTTGCGCTCCGCCCAAAAGTCTGCTGCGTCGCGAAACACGTCGAGCAACTGCTCGCGGGACTCACGGTCAAACTTGGTGTTGTCGGGCAACTGCTCGAGCACGACCACGAAGCCAGGTTGCGAGCCGGCTTTGTGGACCAAATCGGTCATGCAGTCGTACAGCGCATCGAGGTTTTTCCCGAAGTGCGACGGAAACAAGAAGGCCTCGGCGATGCCTTCCAGCACCTCTTGTTTGGATTGGGCATTGGCGAGGTTCGCGTAGAGGAAATGCTGCTTGGCCTCGGTGGCAAAGCCTTGCAGATCCTCGGAGCGATACGCTCGGATGGACTGAACTATATTGGGTCGGACTGTCTGCATCAGCATGTCGCGATCCTCCTGGTTGACAAAAAAACGGGCTGCCGCACTGCCACTACTGAGACGTCACGATGCGGCGAAAGCTCGCATAGTGGTCGTCGGTGTAATAACAAGTGTCGGGAGATTTGGTTTCGCGGCCGCCGCAAACGATGCGGCGCGCCCCTCGGGTGCGCTCGCCGGGCGTGCGCACGGTGTATTCGCGGTAATAGCCTCGGCGCTCGCGTGGCAGCATGCCTTCGCGGTTGCCAAACACCACACCGTCTTTGTCGTACTTGAACGGGCCACCTTGGCGAATTTGCCCTTCAACCTTTTGGGCTTCGGCTGGCAGGGTGGCCAAAGTGACGTCGCAGCCCTTGCCGCCCCTTGTCTCGCAGTAGGGTGCCGATGCTTTGGCCGCAGTCGGCAACGGCGCCATCACGAGCGTAGAAGCCGTGATGAAAGCAATTGCTAACTTACTTAGGAGCGAGGCCATGATCAGTGGGGCGTTGTCGCCCGCGTTTAGTCAGAGTCAACCAAATTATCGGGTTAACCCTAGATAATCAACCACTGATGGTACAGGAATGACAATAAATGCTCAAGTGGCAACGGCAACTAACCGCCCCAAATGAGGGTCATTCCTTATTCGATGTTTGCGCCCACTTACTTCATGGAATGTTGACGTTGCAGCAACGAGGTGGCTTGTCACCGCGCTGCATTGATGTCAGCCACGGTCAGCGCCGTCATGTTGACGATCCGGCGCACGGTGGCTGACGGTGTCAAGATGTGAACCGGGTGCGCGGCACCGAGCAAAACCGGGCCGATGGCAATGCCACCCCCCGCCGCCGTTTTGAGCAAGTTGTAGGCAATGTTGGCCGCGTCGATGTTGGGGAACACCAGCAGGTTGGCGTCGCCATGCAAGGTGGTGTGCGGCATCATGGTTTGCCGCGCTGCACCATCGAGCGCAAGGTCTCCGTGCATCTCGCCGTCGACCTCAAGCCAAGGCGCTTGCTCACGCAGCAGCGCCAAGGTCTCGCGCATCTTTACGGCGCTGGGGTGGTCGCTGCTGCCAAAGTTGGAGTGGCTTAGCAAGGCGGCTTTGGGCTGGACACCAAAACGCACCATTTCTTCGGCGGCCATGGCGGTGATTTCGGCCAGTTGCACGGCAGACGGGTCGGCATTGACGTGCGTGTCGACCAAAAACAGTTGCCGGTTGGGCAACATCAGCCCATTCATGCAGGCATACACGGTGACGTCTTGCGGGGTGCCTGGGCTGCCACCTTGGCGTGGGCCAATCACCTGGTCGATGTAATGCAAGTGCGATGCCGTGGTGCCAAAGGTGCCGCACAACATGCCATCAACGTAGCCGAGCTTGAGCAGCATCGAGCCGATCAGTGTCAGGCGGCGGCGCATTTCGATTTTGGCCAAGGCAATGGTGACGCCTTTGCGGTCAGTCATCTGGTGGTATGTCCACCAGAGTTCGCGGTAGCGGGCGTCGCTTTCGACGTTCACCACCTCGTAGTCACGCCCCTCTTGCAGGGGCACGCCAAAGCGCTCGAGCCGCTTTGCGATCACGGCTGGGCGGCCGATCAAGACGGGCCGTGCAAGGCCCTCGTCCACCACAATCTTGGCAGCGCGCAGCACGCGCTCGTCTTCGCCTTCGCAATAAACCACGCGCTTGCGTGTGGCGCGCTTGGCCACCGCAAAAATGGGCTTCATGGTGGTGCCCGACGCATAGACAAAGCTTTGCAACTTGTCGCGGTAGGCATCCATGTCCTGGATCGGGCGCAGCGCCACGCCCGAATCGGCGGCGGCCTGCGCCACGGCCGGCGCAATCTTCATCATCAAGCGCGGGTCAAACGGTTTGGGGATCAAGTACTCGGGGCCAAACGCCAGCGTCACGCCAGCGTAGGCGGCCGCCACCACCTCGCTTTGCTCGGCCTGTGCCAACTCGGCAATGGCGTGCACCGCCGCCACCTCCATGGCGTCGGTGATGGTGGTGGCGCCACTGTCCAGGGCGCCGCGAAAGATGTAGGGAAAGCACAAGACGTTGTTGACCTGGTTGGCGTAATCACTGCGGCCTGTGGCCATCAGCGCGTCGTCGCGCACGGCCTTCACCTCTTCGGGTAGGATTTCTGGCGTCGGGTTGGCCAGTGCCAGGATGATGGGCCGCTTGGCCATGGTGCGCACCATCTCGGGCTTGAGCACGCCGCCGGCCGACAACCCCAAAAACACATCGGCGTCCACGATCACTTCGGCCAGCGAGCGCGCGCTGGTGGGTTGCACAAACTCCAGCTTGTCGGGGTCCATCAACTCGGTGCGGCCCTCGTAGACCACGCCGGCCAGGTCGGTCACCCAGATGTTGTGGCGTGGCACACCAAGCTTCACCAGCAACTGCAAGCACGCCAGCGCTGCAGCACCCGCGCCTGACGTCACCAACTTGAAGTTTTTGATGTCCTTGCCTGCCACCTTGAGGCCGTTGAGCAAGGCGGCGCCCACCACGATGGCAGTGCCGTGCTGGTCGTCATGAAAGACGGGGATCTTCATGCGCTTGCGCAGCGCGCGCTCGACGTAAAAACAATCGGGCGCTTTGATGTCTTCGAGGTTGATGCCGCCAAAGGTGGGCTCCAGCGCAGCGATGATGTCAACCAGCTTGTCCAGGTTGTTTTCGGCCAGCTCCAGGTCAAACACGTCGATGCCGGCAAATTTTTTGAACAGAACCCCTTTGCCTTCCATCACTGGCTTGGACGCCAGCGGGCCGATGTTGCCCAGGCCCAGCACCGCCGTGCCGTTGGTTACGACCGCCACCAAGTTGCCGCGCGAGGTGTAGCGAAAGGCGTTGGCTGGGTCTTTGACGATCTCTTCGCAGGCGGCTGCCACGCCGGGCGAATACGCCAGCGCCAAATCATGCTGGTTGACCAGCTGCTTGGTGGCCGCGATGGCGATCTTGCCGGGGGTGGGGAACTCGTGGTATTCCAGCGCTGCGCGGCGCAATTCGGCTTGGCGGTCTTCGGGGCTGCTCATGGGGTCTCCGAGGGTGTTTTCTTGTTCAAGAGTGGTCATTGTGCTCGACAGTCGGGCGGGGCGAGACATGGTTAACCAACGGCCGGGGTGCCATGCCAGACAATGCGCCCATGGCTTTTGGCGAGTTTGACCTGATTGCGAAGTACTTCAAACGGCCGGCGCAGCGCGCCGTGCTGGGCGTGGGCGATGACTGCGCGCTGTTGGCGCCGAAACCTGGCTTGCATCTGGCGGTGTCCACCGACACGCTGGTGGAAGGACGGCACTTTTTGTCGACCGTGGCCCCCGACCGTTTGGGGCACAAGGCATTGGCGGTGAACCTGTCTGATCTGGCGGCGATGGGGGCAAGCCCGGTGGCGTTCATGCTGGCTTTGACGTTGCCGCGCATCGACGAAGCTTGGTTGGCTGGTTTTGCGCAGGGGCTGTGGGCCCTGGCTGATGCCCACGGCATCGAGTTGGTGGGCGGCGACACGACCGCCGGCCCCTTGATGATCAACATCACCGTGTTGGGCGAAGTGCCTGCGGGACAGGCGCTGCGACGCGATGGTGCGCGCACGGGCGACGACATTTGGGTGAGCCACCCGCCCGGTGGTGGTTTGGGCGACGCGCGCTTGGCGCTCGAGGTTTTTCGCGGCACGCTTGCGCTGCAGGGCGACGCGTTTGAGCAGGCGCGGCAACGCATGGAGCTGCCCACGCCGCGCGTGGCTTTGGGGTTGGGGTTGCGGGGCCTGGCGCACGCGGCCATCGATTTGTCAGACGGTTTGGTGGGCGACCTCGCGCACGTGCTCAAGGCCTCAGGCGTGGGCGCCACGATCAACGTCGACGCCCTGCCCAAGAGCGCCTTGCTGGCGGCGCAAACCCCTGCGTTGCAGCAGCTGGCGGGTTTGGCCGGGGGCGATGATTACGAACTGTTGTTCACCGCCGCCCCCGCGCACACCCGCGACGTTCGCGCTGCCGCCCAGTCGGCCGGCCTGGGCGTGACGCGGGTGGGCAGCGTGGACGCCAGCCCCGGCCTGCACCTGATTGACAGCGCTGGTGCGGCAGTGGCCAATCGCCACCTTGCCTTTGATCACTTCTCGTGATGAGCGCAACCGAACCATCTCCCGGACGACCACCGGGACCCTTGCCCGGACCGTCACCCAAAGTGGCACGCGCCCCCTCGGCACCGCGCGCGGCCACGCTGGGTTTCATGGTCGCGCACCCGGCACACGCCATCGCCCTGGGCTTTGGCAGTGGCTTGGCGCCGATTGCGCCTGGCACGGCGGGGACACTGGCGGCGTGGTTGGCGTTTTGGGTGATGAACCCCTGGCTTGGCGACGCCGGCTGGGCGGTGGTGATTGCCTTGTCGCTGGGCATGGGTTGGATGGCCTGCACGCGCTGTGCGCAAGCCATGGGCGTCGCTGATCCGTCGGCCATTGTTTGGGACGAGGTGGTGGCCTTTTGGATCGTGCTGTGGTTGATCACACCGGCTTCATTTGCCGCGCAGTTGCTGGCGTTTGCCTTGTTTCGCTACTTTGATGCCGCCAAGCCAGGCCCGGTCGCCTGGGCCGATGGTTTGTTCAAGCGCCGCGCGGGCGAGGGCATCACTTGGCGCCAGGGTTTTGGCATCATGCTGGATGATTTGGTGGCGGCCCTTTGCACCTTGCTGGTGATGGCCTTCGTTAATCCCTGGGTGACTTAATTGTTGATGCAAAGCCCGTCCGTCGAAGCCAGCGTCCTGACCTTGTCCAGCCAACTGCGCAAACGTGGTTGGCGCCTGAGTTGTGCCGAGAGCTGCACCGGGGGTTTGATTGCCGCCGCTTGCACGTCGGTGGCGGGTTCAAGCGACTGGTTTGATGGCGGCTACGTCAGTTACAGCTACGCTGCCAAAGAAGCCATGCTGGGGGTTGACGCCGCTTTGCTGGCGCAGCACGGTGCCGTGAGCGAGCCCGTGGTACGGGCGATGGTGCAAGGCGCACTCCAAGCATCGCAAGCTGACGTGGCGGTGGCGGTCAGCGGCATTGCTGGCCCTGGCGGGGGCAGCCCCGGCAAACCCGTGGGCTTGGTGTGGTTTGCGTGGGGTTGGCGCCAAGGTGCCTCGGTGCAAGTGATCGCCGCCCATCAACAGTTTGACGGCGATCGCACGGCGGTGCGCATGGCGGCCACTGCGCACGCCCTGTCAACTTTGGTCTCCGTCACGGCCTGAACTTTTGTTCCTGATGCGCTGAATCACCATGCAACAACCGCCTCCTGCCCCCCGCCCGCAAGCCACCCAAGCGCCCGCGATCGACGCGGGCTGGCAACAATGGATTGCCGAGAACCTGCTGCGTCACTGCACCCCCGAATCAATGCTGCAAACCATGGTCCAAGCGGGCATGGATGCAGGCCAAAGTCAAAGCGCCATCAACGCGATGGGGCACAACCCCGCCATGCTGGCCGCCCTGCGCCACCAGCAGCTGCACCGCAAGCTGGAGTCGGTGGTGGCCAACCAGCACCGCGTGCAATCGCTCAACCCAGGTTTTGGCACCATTGAAAAACGCAGCGGCGTGTCACGCGACGAGTTTTTGGAGCGCTACGTGTGGGGCAGCCGCCCCGTGGTCCTAACCGACTTGGCGCGCGACTGGCCGGCCATGAAGCGCTGGTCACCCAGCGACTTGAAGGCCCGTTTTGGGCACCTCGACGTGGAGGTGCAGATGGACCGTGGTGCCGACGCGCTGTACGAGCAAAACAAAATGCAGCACCGGCGGCAAGTTCGTTTGTCTGACTTTGTCGACAAGGTGGTGGGTGGCGGCCCCACCAACGAGTACTACCTCACCGCCAACAACGAGATGTTGCGCCGCCCCGAGTTTGCGCCCTTGATGAAAGACATCGGCTCGATGCCGCCGTACTGCCAAGCGGCCGACCTTGCGCGCAGTGCGTCGTTTTGGTTTGGCCCAGCGGGCACGCTCACGCCGTTGCACCACGACACCTTGATGCTGCTGCACACGCAGGTGGTGGGGCGCAAACGCTGGCGCTTCATCTCGCCGCTGCAAACTTCCATGGTGTACAACGCCTTCGAGGTTTACAGCCCGATCGACATCGACAAACCCGATCTGAGCCGCTACCCGCTGTTTGCCCAGGCCACGATTTTTGACGTGGTGGTGGAGCCGGGTGAAACCGTGTTTTTGCCACTCGGGTGGTGGCATCAGGTGACGTCGCTGGACCTGAGTCTGTCGTTTTCTTATTCCAATCTGGCCGTGCCCAACCAGTACAGCTTTGACAACCCGAGCCTGCTCAATTGGTGAGCGAGCCGGTGCGTTTTTAGGCCGTTAGGGCCAAGCGCCAGCGGGGGGCCGGGCGGCCGCGCTCGGCCTTGGGGGCCGCCAGCGGTTGAAGCACCAACAGCACCAAGTGTTTGAGGGCGCCCCAAGCGTCGGGCGGCCAATCGGCATGGGGCAGGCCTTTGACGATGCCGTCGCAAACATGGGCAGACTCGACCAAATGCGCCAGTTCGTGGTCGGCCATCCGGGGCAGCGCTTGTTCAAACCAGCGTTCTTTGACGCCCCAAACGCGTTGCTCTCGCAGCGCCATGGGCAGTGGTCGGCCCGCATCAACGGCTTCGCGCACACGCTTGAGCACGCGCAAGTCTTCGGCCAGGGTCCAGAGCACGTACACCGGCGGTTCGCCCTCAGCTTGCAGGCCGTCGAGCACGCGTAGCGAACGCGCCACCTGACCTGCAAAGATGGCTTCGGTGAGCTTGCCCACGTCGTAGCGGGCCACGTTGAGCACCGACGACTCCACCTGCGCGTAGGTCAACACCCCGGCGGGAAAAAGCAGCGCCAGCTTGCTTAGCTCTTGATGCGCCGCCAGCAGGTTGCCTTCAACGCGGTCGGCCATGAAGACCAAGGTGCGCTCACCCTCTTCGCCATCGGCCACGCGCTGTTGTTGCTGGGCCATTCGCTTGGCCAGCCACGTGGGTAGCAGTCGCCGGTCCACCGGGTCGATCCGCACGGAAACACCGGCTGCATCCAACGCTGAGAACCAAGCACTCTTGCTTTGTTGGCCATCCAGGCGCGGCAACTGAATGATCGTCACCACGTCGTCCGACAAGGTATCGCTGTAACGTTGCAAGGTGACGGAGCCCTCTTTGCCGGGCTTGCCCGAGGGGATGCGAATTTCGATGATTTGTTTGTCGGCAAACAAGCTGAGTGCCTGAGCCGCCCCTTGCACCGCGCCCCAGTCGAAGTGGGCCCCCGACACGGCAAACACGGTGCGCTCGGTGTGCCCCGCAGCGCGTGCAGCCGCGCGGATGGCGTCGGCAGCTTCTTGCGCCAGCAGCGGCTCGTCACCGTGGATGATGTAAAGCGGCCGCAGGCCCTTGGCCAGTGACGCCGCCAGTTGTTCGAGCTTGATCTGCATGGTGGTGGGCCGCCCGCGTCAACCCAGCTTGAGGCTGGCCAGGCGGCGCACGATTTGCATGGCCATGTCCTCGTCCATGGCGGTGTAAAGAAGGTCGGCCTCACGTTCTTTGGCCAGGGTGGCGGTTTCACTGTAAGTCATGTCGCGCGTCAGCAAAAGCTCTTGCGGTGCGATCAACACCGCGCCGCGCGGTGTCGAGGCGCGCCACGTCAAGCGGGCACGCAATTGCAGCTCGCGCACCTGGCCGCTGGCGGTGGTGACCACGGCCACGCGTTCTCGTGCGTCGTTCAGGGCCTGCAGCACCACGTCGGCTTTGGCGGGTGCGTCTTCGATGCGCAGCGATTGCGCCAGTTGGTCACGCACCGTGCGCCCCAGCGACGAGCGCGGTGCAAAGCCCACCAAGGCGATGCTGCGAAACGACATGGGCAGTGCACCCCGCACCGTGAACCCGCACCCCGCCAGGGCGCCAGCTCCCATCGCTGCGGCAAGCCAGGTGCGGCGCTGCATCACACCACCACGTTGACCAAGCGGCCCGGTACCACGATGACTTTGCGGGCTGGCTTGCCTTCAGCAAAGCGCACAAAGTCGGGTGATGCAAAGGCTGCGGCTTCGATGGCTTGCTGGTCGGCGTCGGCCGCCACTTCAACTTGCCCGCGTGTTTTGCCATTGACTTGCAGCACCAAGGTGATCGACGCGCGCATCAGGGCGGCCGGGTCGACTTGGGGCCAAGGTGCGTTCATCAAGTCACCAAAACCACGCGCATAGCCAAGCTCACCCCAAAGGGCATGCGTGATGTGAGGCGCGGCTGGGTAGAGCACCCGCAACAAGATGCCAAAGCTTTCGTGCAACGCGGCGTTGTCAGCCGCCGTGGGCGCCAACTTGGCGCTTTCAATGGCGTTGAGCATCTTCATGGCGCCCGAAATCACGGTGTTGTATTGCAGGCGCTGGTAGTCGATGTCGACCTGGCGCAAGATGCTGTGCACTTCGTGGCGCAAGTCGGCAGCGCTGGCGGACTCTCCCGCCACGCGATCGCTGGCGCCATCGATGCGGCTTCGCAGTTTGAACGCCGATGACCACAGGCGCCTCAAGTAGCGGTACGAACCTTCGGCGCCCGAATCCGACCACGACGCACTTTGGTCCGGTGGCCCAGCAAACATGGTGAACATGCGAGCTGTGTCGGCGCCAAATTTTTGAATGATGTCGCGCGGCTCCACCACGTTGTTCTTGGACTTGGACATCTTCTCGATGCCCCCCAGCGTGACCGGCAGCCCGTCGGCCTTGGCGGTTGCTGAGATGGGGGCGCCGCGCTCGTCGTGCGTGATGTCAACCTCACTGGGGTAGAACCAGCGCTTCTTGCCATCGGCCTCGTCGCGGTAAAACGATTCGTTCAGCAGCATGCCCTGCGTGAAAAGCTTGGTGAATGGCTCGTCAAAACCCACCAAACCCATGTCGCGCATGGCTTTGGTCCAAAAGCGCGCATACAGCAGGTGCAGCACCGCATGCTCGATGCCACCGATGTATTGGTCCATCGCCATCCAGTAGGCGTGACGCTTGTCGACCATGGCGTGGTCGCTGTCGGGGCAGCAATAGCGCATGTAGTACCAAGCCGAATCGACGAACGTGTCCATCGTGTCGGTTTCGCGCTTGGCCGGCTGGCCGCACGTGGGGCACGGCACGTTCAAGAACGCGTCGCAGTGCCGCAGGGGGTTGCCACTGCCGTCGGGCACCAGGTGCTCGGGCAGCACCACCGGCAAGTCTTTTTCGGGCACCGGCACGTCACCGCATTGGGTGCAGTGAATGATGGGGATCGGCGTGCCCCAGTAGCGCTGTCGGCTGATGCCCCAGTCACGCAAGCGCCATGTGGTTTTGGTGTCACCCAAACCTTGGGTCGCCAAGGCCTTGGCGACGGCAGCCACGGCGTCTTTGCAGCTTAGCCCGCTGAAGTTGTCGGAGTTGATGACCACACCGCGGGTTTTGTCGGCGTACCAATCTTGCCAGCGGTGGTAGTCGAAGTGCGGCTCGCCGTCCACGGCGATGACTTGCGTGATCGGGATGCTGTACTTCAGGGCAAACGCAAAGTCTCGTTCGTCGTGGCCCGGCACGCCCATCACGGCGCCGTCGCCGTAGCCCATCAGCACGTAGTTGCCCACCCAAACCTCAACGGGCAGCGCCGTGATGGGGTGCGTCACCATCAAGCCGGTGCGCATGCCTTCTTTGTCGCGGGTGGCCAAATCGGCCTCGGTGGTGCTGCTGGCCTTGCAGGTTTGAATGAAGGCGGCAAGCGCCGGGTTGGTGGCCGCAGCGTGCGTGGCCAGCGGGTGCTCGGGTGCCACGGCGCAGAAGGTCACGCCCATGAGGGTGTCGGCGCGCGTGGTGAACACCCACAGGCGGCCGTCGCCAATCAAGAGGCCTTGCGCGTCGGCAATCGTGTGGGGGAAGGCAAATCGAACACCTTCACTCTTGCCGATCCAGTGCTCTTGCATCGAGCGCACGCGCTCGGGCCAACCGCTGAGGTAGGACGGCGCTGCGGGGTCGGCCACGTTGGCCAGCAATTCGTCAGCGTACTGGGTGATGGCCAGGTAGTAGCCGGGGATCTCGCGGCGCTCGACAGGGGCGCCCGAACGCCAGCCGCGACCGTCGATCACTTGTTCGTTGGCCAGCACCGTTTGGTCCACCGGGTCCCAATTGACGACCTGCGTCTTTTTGTAGGCCACGCCCTTTTCAAGCATCTTCAAGAAGAACCACTGGTTCCAGCGGTAGTAGCTCGGGTCGCAGGTGGCGATCTCGCGCGTCCAGTCAAAGGCCAAGCCCAGCGGCTGCATTTGCGACTTCATGTCGGCGATGTTGTCGCGCGTCCACCGGGCCGGGGCGATGTTTTTTTCCATCGCTGCGTTTTCGGCGGGCAGGCCAAAAGCATCCCAACCCATGGGCATCAAAACGTTCATGCCCTTCATGCGCAACTGACGCGTCATCATGTCGTTGATGGTGTAGTTGCGAACATGGCCCATGTGCAGCTTGCCGCTGGGGTAGGGCAGCATCGAGCAGGCGTAAAACTTGGGTTTGCTGGTGTCTTCGGCTACCGTGAACGCGCCACTGGCTCGCCAGTGGGCTTGGGCAGCTTGCTCAACTTCGGGGGGCGCGTATTTTTCGTTCATGGCGCGGTGATTGTAGGAGGCGCGTGCCTGCGCGCATCAGCGTGCGGCCTGCGCGCATCAGCGTGCCAACTGACGATCAGCGTGCCAACACGGGATCAGCGTGCCGCTGAGGCAGCCCCCGCCGGGCTGGTGAGCAACCCAACGCGGGTGAGGCCGGCCTTTTGCACCACGCCGATGATTTCGGCAACGCGACCGTAGGGCACGCTGGCGTCGGCGCGCAGGTGCACCTCGGTTTGTGCGTTGGCCTTGGCAGCGGCTTGGGCTCGTGCGCTCAGGGCGGCGGTGTCGACGATGTCGTCGCCCAGCCGCAGCACGCTGCTTTGATCAAGCGACACCGCAAAGATCGCCCCTGCCTTGTTGGGGGCTGCGGCATCACTCTTGGGCAACTCAAGCTTCAGGCTGCCTGCCAACAGTGGCGCCGAGATGATGAAGATCACCAGCAGCACCAGCATCACGTCGATCAGTGGCGTCATGTTGATGTCGCTCATCGGGCGCGTGCCCTGGGGGCGTTCGAGGCGGCCGAAGGACATGCTGGCCGTCTTATCAGGCAGCGCTGGAGGCGACCGCGCCCTGCGCCACCAACTCACGAAGGTCGTGCGCAAAGCCTTCAAGCTCAGCCTCGCTGTTGGCAATCCAGGTGCCAAACAAGTTGTAGGCCAGCACGGCGGGGATGGCAACCGCCAAGCCTGCGGCCGTCATGATGAGCGCCTCACCCACCGGACCGGCCACTTTGTCGATCGACATGGTGCCCGAACCTGCGATGCTGACCAGCGCGTTGTAGATGCCCCAAACCGTGCCAAACAAACCCACAAAGGGTGCCGTGCTACCGATGGACGCCAGCACCACCTGACCAAACTGCAAGTGGCGCAGCGAGCGGTGCATGGCGTCACGCAGGCGCCGCGTAAGCTGAGACGACAACTGCGCGTGGCCCTCGAGCGCACCCACGGTGGGCTTGGCAGTGGCGGCGTCGACCAGCGGCAGAAGCACGCACTCGCGGTCAGCCTTGGCCAACTGGTCGCGGCCGGCCCGCAGTGAGGGTGCGCCCCAAAACTGGGGGATGGCGCGTGTCAGGTCATGCGCCGAGCGCTTGAGCACCCAGGCCTTCCAGACGATGAGCACCCATGACGCCACTGACATCAACAGCAGCAAAGCCGCCACGCTGCGGATGATGCCGTCACCCGAGAGCCAGAACTGAGCGAAGCCGTTGCCCATCGCGATGTGGTGTCGGCGCCGAGGCTTTAGGCCAAACCCAACACGTGGTCCATGCCGTAAAGGCCGGTCGACTTGCCTGCCAAGAAGCGCGCGGCGCGCAAGCTGCCCTGGGCGTAGGCAGTGCGGCTGGAGCTCTTGTGGGAGATCTCGATGCGCTCGTGGTCACTGCAGTACATCACGGTGTGGTCGCCCACGATGCTGCCCCCGCGAATGGTGGCAAAACCGATGCTTGAAGGGTCGCGCGCGCCGGTAACCCCTTCGCGGGCGTACACGGCGCAGTTGGCCAATTCTCGGCCCAGCGCACGGGCAGCCACTTCGCCCATTTGCAGGGCGGTGCCGCTGGGCGCATCGACCTTGTGGCGGTGGTGGGCTTCGACGATTTCGATGTCGTAGCCTTCGGCCAAGGCGCGAGTTGCCATGTCGATCAAACGCAGCATCACATTGACACCCACGCTCATGTTGGGGGACATCATGATGGCCCCATGCTGCGCGTGGGCTTGGATTTGCGCCTTTTGAGCGTCGCTGAAACCGGTGGTTCCGATCACGGCCTTGACGCCCAAATCACGACAAACCGCCAAGTGCTGCAGCGTGCCCTCGGGCCGGGTGAAGTCGATCAACACCTGGGCGCCCTGAAGGCCCTGCCGGATGTCTTGGCCCAGGTCGAGCGTGCCGCTCAGGGTGCAGTCGGGCGCCGCATGCACGGCCTCGATCAACATCTGCCCCATGCGGCCCGATGCGCCGGCCACGGCGATGCGCAAGGGCTCGGCGCTCACCGGGGTTCCAGCGGAGGGTAGGTGCGCCGTGTTGCGCTGGGTGCAGCGGCTTGCGTTTCAGGCTTGGCGGGTGGGGGCAGTGCGCGGCGCTCTTCGTCGGTCAACACGAGCTTGGGCACGGTCGCCGCAACGGTCGTTTTGACGATGCCGGCGACAAATTCGTTTTCGCTGGGCAGGTCGGTGGGCGCGTCAATTTTCTTCAGGGCGTCACCCGAAAACCAGGCAACGAGGCTGCGCCGCTGGGGTTCGAGCCCTTGGCGTCGCATGGTGAAGACGTAGTCCCAGCGATCGCCGTGGAAGGCGTCAGTGAGCAAAGGTGCACCCAAGGCATTTCGAACTTGGTCACGGGTCATGCCGGGTTTGACGGCTGCAACTTGTTCGCGCGTGACAACGTTGCCTTGCACGATTTCAACCCGGTAGGGCGTGACGCGCGCCAAGCCGTCGCTGAGCAGGCTGGTGCAACCGCTCCACATGGGCGCGCTGGCGAGCATGATCAAGGTGACGGCAGTGAGGGTAAGCCGGGGCATGGGGATGGGTTCCAATGAAAGCCGTGCGAGCACGGTGGTATGGTGAAATTCATTCTAACCATCGCACGCAAGCCCGCGCCAACCCATCAAAGCACCCCCTGCGCATGAAAAACGCCGATGAGATCAAGAGCACGGGCCTGAAGGCCACCACGCCTCGCATCAAGGTGCTGGAGGTGTTTCAGCGCGGCAGCCAGCGTCACATGACGGCCGAGGATGTGTACCGGGTGTTGCTGGGCCAGGGCTCAGACATTGGCCTGGCGACGGTGTACCGGGTGTTGACGCAGTTTGAGCAGGCGGGTTTGTTGTCGCGCAATCATTTTGAGTCGGGCAAGGCGACGTTTGAGATCAACGAGGGGCAGCACCACGATCACATGGTGTGTCTGGACTGTGGACGGGTAGAGGAGTTTTTTGACGCCCAGATCGAGGCGCTGCAGCGCACGGTGGCGCAGTCGCGCGGGTTTGATTTGGCGGAGCATGCGTTGTCGCTGTATGCGCACTGCACGAAGAAGGATTGCCCGCATCGGGGGGGGTAGATTTTCTTTGTTTTTGTTGCTGTTGCTGTTGTTGTGCTTGTGGTGGGTTGTTGGTGCTTGGGTTGGCGGCTTGCGGTGGGCGGGTGGGGCTCACACTGTGACGGTCGATGCTGCGCATCGACTGCGCTGCGATGCTCGGTCTTGAAGCCCCGTCGCAAAACTTATATGGACGCCTCCCGTGTGGCAAGGGTGTTTTGGAAGTTTTGGTTGGCGAGTCAACGGCAGTCTTATATCCGGCCTGTTGGCGCAGCACCGGTCGTGCCACTGGCCTTGATGGTCAATCGCGAGGTTGATGCCCATCTCGCTACCGGGCTTTGCACAAGGCTTGCCCTAGTTTTGCGTCGGCTTGATCAACCCACGGTCTGAACCGCTTCTCCATCACTTCTTCAACGCCCCCTCGCGCACGGCTGAGGGCAACCTGCTACGGCATTGTGGTTGCTCCTTGTGTTCGTTTGGTTTTTTGTAATCTTGGCGCGTTAACGTTAGGCGCCGGCTGCAAGGCTTTGCTTCTCCTGCGTCGTTGGTAGACGTGAAGCCCAGGCGGCTTCATACGGCCTGGCATGCGCCACAAGCGCCCAGGCGGTACGCGCCATCTTGTTGGCCACGGCCACCACCACCACGTTGAAGGGCCGACGCAACAACATCGCATCGATCCATGCTGGGTGCTTGGTGCCTTGCATCACGGCTCGCGCGCCGCAGATCATGAGCGTGCGCAGGTACGGGTCACCGCGTTTGGTGATGCGGCCCATGCGCACCTTGCCACCGGTGCCCGTGTGCCCTGGTACCAACCCCAGGCTGGCGCTGAACTCGCGCCCACTGCGCCACGCCTTGCCATCACCCAGCACGGCTGCCGTGGCCGTGGCCCCGAGCACCCCAAGGCCAGGCACTTGCCGCAGCCTGGTCGCGCTTGTCATGGCCTTTTGCATCAGCGCAATCTGCGCATCCATCACCGCCACGTTGTGGTCCAACTCAGCCAGGGCTCGCAGCTGCTCGTTGACCAAGTTCACCATGATGACGGGCAGCACCGCATCCAGCTGCGCGCGCTGTTCAGCCAAAGCGCTGAGGCCTGCCTTCTTGCCCTGCGGCAGCGCCACACCGAACTCCACCAACAGGCCGCGCAAGGCGTTGATGGTGGCTGTGCGCACGCTCACCCAGTGGGAACGCGTGCGGTGCAGCGACAGTACCGCTTGCTGCTGCTCGTCCTTGACGGGAACGCGGCGGATGTCGCACTGCTTGGCCGCCAGCCAGATGGCGCGCGCATCGGCTGCGTCGTCCTTGTTGCCGCGCACGAAGGCGCGCACTTGCGCAGCAGGCAGTAACTGCACATCGTGACCCAAGCGGCCAAGCGTTCGCGCCCAGTGGTGGGAGCCTCCACAAGCCTCCATGGCCACCACCGCTGGCTGCAGCTGAGCGAAGAATTCCACGAACTTGGCGCGCTTGATCTTCTTACGCCCAATCTCGCCTGTGTCGGTATCCACCCAGTGCACTTGGAACACATTCTTGGCAGTGTCCACGCCATAAGTCGTAGCATTCATGTGGGGTCTCCGTCATCAAGGGGTTGATCAACATCACCACTTTGGCACTCAATGCCGCACGGCGCGAGACCCCACCCCTAAATAGGCATGGTGGCGCTGGTGCCTGCGTGATTGACGAGGTGGGAGGCGTCCATACCATCTCGCTGCGCGGCCTTTGGCCGCTGCGCTCAAACAGTTGCGACGAGTCAGAGCTTGAGGCGCGCTGCGCGCGCGGGCATCAAGCCCTGCGCTTCTCGCCGTCCCACAGTGAGCCCCACCCGCCCACCGCAAGCCGCCCGTTCGGACTTTTACATCGATAAGACATAACCTGGCTGTTAAACCAAGCAGGTGGCTCCGTACCCCGAAGGCGCAGACGCCCAGGGCTTCAAGTCCGAGCATCGCAGGGCAGTCGAAGCGAAGCGTAGACCGCCTCACCGGCACTCGCTGCCCTGGGCGTCTGCGCCTGACCCAGCACCAATCAGGCAAAGAAAGACAACACAACCAAACAACAAAACAAACAAACAAACAAACAAACAAACAAACAAACAAACAATCAGCGCCCAGACTTCAAGCGCCTTCTTGTGCCGCTCCAAAAACTCTTGGTACGTATCGATCCCACGCAACTGCAAAATCGAGTTGCGCACCGCCGCCTCCACCAGCACCGCCAAGTTGCGCCCTGCGTCCACCGCGATCACCACCTTGCGCACCGGCACGCCCAAAATGTCTTCAAAAAGCGGCTCGTGCGGCAGGCGCTCAAACTCGCGCTCCATCGTCTCTTTGCGCACCAAATGAACGATCAATTTGACGCGCATCTTGCGGCGCACCGCCGTCTCACCAAAGATCGCCTTGATGTCCAGCAGCCCGATGCCGCGAACCTCCAGCAAGTTTTGCAGCAAATCGGGGCAGCGCCCCTCCAGGGCCGTTTGCGACACCCGGTACAAATCCACCGCGTCGTCGGCCACCAAGCCGTGACCGCGAGAGATAAGCTCCAACCCCAACTCGCTCTTGCCCAAGCCCGATTCGCCCGTGAGCAAAACCCCCAGGCCCAGAATGTCCATGAACACCCCGTGGCGCGTGGTGCGTTCGGCAAGTTGCAAGGACAAATAGGCGCGCAGCACGTCGATCACTTGCCCGGCGGTCTCGGCTGTGGCAAAAAGTGGGATGCCAGCGCGGTCGCACATCGCCACCAAGCGCTCGGGCGGCACCTGGTTGTCGGCCACGATCAGCGCGGGGGGCTCCAGATCGACGATGCGTGCGATGCGGCGCTCGGTTTCTTCGGGCGGGCCCTGGTTCAGGTAAGTGATCTCGCGGTGCCCCACCACCTGCAGCCGGTACGGATGGATGTAGTTGAGGTAACCGATCAGGTCGGCGGTCGAGCCGGCATCGCGCATGGCGCTGTCGGTGAAGCGACGCTCAGGGTGGGTGTGCCCGGCCACCCACTGCCACCGCAGTGCGTGTCGATGGAGCTCAAAAAGCACATCCGCACTGATCGACATCGCTTTCATGGCGGGCTGCTCAGGCGACCGATCGAACCGGCTCCCAGCCCGTGATCAAACTGTGCAGGTTGGTGGCACCGCTGGGGGCTTGAAGGCGCTCACGCAGGTTGCGGTCTGACAACATCTCGGCGATTTCGGACAAGATCTCGAGGTGCCGCTGCATGGCGGCTTCGGGCACCAGTAAAAAAACCAGCAGGCCCACCGGCTCGTTGTCGGGGGCGTCAAAGGGGATCGGCTGCTGCACCTGGATGATGGCTGCCAGGGGCTGCTTCAAGCCTTTGATTCGGCCGTGAGGGATGGCAACGCCGTGGCCCAAACCAGTGGAGCCGAGGCGCTCGCGCGCAAAAAGGTTGTCCGTCACCACGGCACGCGCAATGCTGTGCTGGTTCTCGAACAAGACCCCAGCGTGCTCAAAAACGCGCTTTTTGCTTGGGGCGTCGACGCCGACCATCACGTTGGTGAGCGGCAAGATCGAGGCTAGACGGTTCATGTTGCAATGCAATAGTTGGGGCACCTGTTCGGCGACATCAAGTGTGGCCAAACGGAGCGAATTATAGGAATTGGCAGAAGAGAGAACCTAGGGATTGCACCCTCATCCCGCAGGCAGGCGGGGTGGGTGTTGTGCGGATGCTGCGGCGCACAAAATGTTTCGATACGGCCTCAACGTGTGGCGCGAGGGATCGGACGACAACCTCAAGGCGGTGAGCCCCAAGTTGACATGAAAAAAGACAGGCCGTGCGCCACGGAGGGGCGGCAACGGCACGGGGCTTGGCCGACACCGGGCCAACGGGGGGCTGGCGATGCGTTGGCGGCGAGGGCCCCCGGGGATGGGGGGCCCAGCCTTGGCCTTAGGTCAGCCGCTTGGCAGCCACGTGGTGGTGATCCTGCAGGCGATCTTTGTGGCGGCAAACTTGGCGGTCGAGCTTGTCGACCAACTGATCAATGGCGGCGTAAAGGTCTTCGTGAGTCTGTTCAACAAAAATGTCACGGCCTTTGACGTGCACCGTGACTTCGGCTTTTTGCCTTCGTTCTTTCTCCTTCAGTTTTTCGACCGACAGCAAAACGTTGATGTCCACGACTTGGTCGAAATGTCGCGTCACGCGATCCAGTTTGGTTGATACGTACTCGCGCAGAGCGGGCGTGACGTCGAGGTGATGTCCACTGATCGTCAAATTCATGCCATAGCCTCCTGGGGAAACAAAGGGTCAAGTTGAACGGGGATCAACACCGGAGGGGCCGCCACATCGAGCTGACAAGCCCCCCAAGCGTGAACCCAGTTTGCGCCTGAAAGGCCCCCTAGGCAAGCTGCTCCGAAGCCATACACGCTGACATCGAGGGCTTAACCGTAAAAAGCTTGGAAGTCGTGAAGCAGTGCTCCATAATTCGCCTCGAAGTAATCACACAGGAGACTTCATTGGACGCGTGTCACTCTCGGTGACCGTCCATTCCGGCGCTTGGCCGTTGGCCGTGGTGGCAGCAGGCTTGGAAGTTGGGGTGAGGCGGTGCCCATCAAACCCAACGGCTACTGTCTGCACCCTGGTGTGCATCCCCTGCGCGCCTAGCGCGCCCGGAGTCCGAAGATGCTCAACGTTTTTACCCTCGATGGCGGCAAGCTGAAGGGGCGCCTGTTTCAACAAGAAATTGAAAGCCAAGAGGCCCTGGCGCAGGCCCAACCCGTGTGGGTTGACCTAGAAGCTCCCACGGCTGACGAAAAGCGCTGGGTGGCCGATCGATTCGGGGTCGTGATCCCCGACGATGTGGTCGACGACGACCTGGAAGAATCAGCCCGCTTTTACGAAGAAGACAACGGCGAGCTGCACATTCGCACCGACTTTTTGGTGGACGGGGGCGAGGCGGGCTTAAGTGCGCGCAACGTGCGTGTGGCCTTCATCTTGCACCAAAACGTTTTGTTCTCGATCCACAGCGAAGACTTGCCCGTGTTTCGGCTGCTGCGCATGCGTGCACGACGCATTCCGGCGCTGATTCAAGACGCCAAAGACGTGCTGCTCAAGCTCTACGACGCCGACGCCGAATACAGCGCCGATGCGCTGGAAAACATCTACGACAAACTTGAGGCCGTGAGCGCGCGGGTGCTCAAAGACGATGTCAACGACCAAACCGCGGGCGAGGCGCTGGCGGCCATTGCGCGTGAAGAAGATTTGAACGGCCGCATCCGCCGCAACGTGATGGACACGCGCCGAGCTTTGAGCTTCATGATGCGCAGCCGCATGCTCAACGCCGAGCAGTTTGAAGAAGCGCGGCAGATTCTGCGCGACATCGATTCGCTGGACAGCCACACCGCGTTTTTGTTCGACAAGATCAACTTCTTGATGGACGCCATCGTGGGTTTTATCAACATCAACCAAAACAAGGTCATCAAGATCTTCTCGGTCGCCAGCGTGGCCATGCTGCCGCCTACTTTGATTGCCAGCATTTACGGCATGAACTTCAAACACATGCCCGAACTCAACCAACCTTGGGGCTACCCCTTGGCAGTGGCGGTGATGGTGGCGTCGGTGGCTGCGCCCTTCATTTACTTCCGCCACAAAGGCTGGCTGAAGTAGAGGCGCGGGGGCGGGCGGTGCCGCCCTCAAAAACCAAAGCTGCCCGAGCCTCAAGGGCTTCGCATGCAGCTTGGGTCGGGCCTTTCAGGGCGCCAGGCAGAAGAGCCGTCGCGCGGCGCCCCAAGACGAAACCACAAAGAGAGGGAGGAGGAGAATCGTCGTCTCGGGATTTCGGCGCCCAAGGGTAGGGCGCACGGCTGCGCGACAGAAAACCAAAGGTGCTGCAAACATCACCACAAGCCTCAAAACCCTGGCGTTTGGCAGCCACCGCTAGGCAGTAGACAGGCCCAAAGCGGCAAAAGTTCCGTGGCTTGCGTTGGCCGCCACCCCAACCACCGCCGACACCCCTAGAATGGTTCCATCGTTGGGGGCACACGCGCCGCACATGCCCCGTGGAAGCCGAGTCGCCGAACGGGGTTCTGGACGCTCCCACTTGGCGCAAAAACCATGGATCGCCGATGCTTTACCCCGAACTTTTTAAGCAGCTAGAGTCGGTTCGATGGAACCTGGAGACGGATATCCCCTGGGCGCAGTATGACGCCACGATGCTCAGTGACGAGCAGGCCCTGACCATCAAGATGAACGCGATCACCGAGTGGGCGGCCCTGCCGGCCACCGAGATGTTTTTGCGTGACAACCGCGATGACAGCGATTTCTCGGCCTTCATGAGCGTGTGGTTCTTTGAAGAGCAAAAGCACTCGCTGGTGTTGATGGAATACCTGCGACGCTTTCGGCCCGAGCTCGTGCCCACTGAAGAAGAACTGCACGCCGTGCGGTTTGAGTTTGACCCGGCCCCCGCACTAGAAACCTTGATGCTGCATTTTTGCGGCGAGATCAGGTTGAACCACTGGTACCGGCGCGCGGCCGAATGGCACAGCGAGCCCGTCATCAAAGCCATCTATGAAACGCTGGCGCGCGACGAGGCACGCCATGGCGGCGCCTACTTGCGCTACATGAAACGCGCCTTGCAACGGTTTGGTGATGAGGCGCGTGCCGCCTTCGCCAAAGTGGGGGTGTTGATGGCGAGCGCCCGGCGCACCGCGCAAGCGCTGCACCCCACCAACTTGCACGTCAACCAAAAACTCTTCCCCCGCGACACCGTGCAGAGCCGCCTGCCCGACCCAGCGTGGCTGGAGGCCTGGCTCGACAAACAGATCAAGTTTGACGCCGTGTGGGAAACCAAGGTCGTGGAGCGCATCCTGCACAACATGAGCCTGCTGCTGGAGCGCAGCTTTGCCAGTGTGCAAGAGCTCAACCGGTATCGCAAAGAGGTGACGGCTTTGGTGGCGGCGGCGCAAGTGGAGCGGGCCACGACTTGAATGTCTGCGCGTCAGTTGCTCGGGGCGTTTTGTCGCCATCAAGCCTTTGGTGTCCTGAACGGATTCAGCACCTGAACGCCAAAGTTTGAATACTCACCCATGTTGAGCGTCACTGCGGTGAGCTTGTGAACCTTGGCTGTGGCCGCGATCATCGCTTCGTGGGCCAGCATGTTGGATCATGGCCCTCGGCCGTGCAGGTCTACGGATAGCGGCGCAAGAACGCGTCCGGGCTCAAGGCAGGCACGGGGGACGCCTTGAAGTCGCGCTCATTGCGGGTGATGATGAATTGCGCGCCACAGGCCATGGCGGCCGCGACTTGTAGGGCGTCTTCAAAGTCACGCATCGGCAGTTCCAGCGCCGCCAGCGCATCGGCCCGCCCGGTCTTGGCCACATCGGCCCAGGCCAGCATGCCCCGGATCAACTCCCGGCCCGAGATGGCCGACGTCTGCCGCTCAACGAGATAGGCCAAGGTGGCGATTGAATGCCACGCCAGCCAGCCTTCGTGCTGCCTGCCGCACAGGGCCAACAGCCGAGCAGATTCTGGTGCGCCGGGGCGTTGCAGCGCCACGTCGAGCAGTACGTTGATGTCGATCAGCAAACGCATGGCGGCTCAGCGCACGTGCTTGGCCAGCAGATGCGCCAGCCTGGGGTCGGAGCCTTCAACCTCGCTCGCATCAGGCAGTTTCAAAGTGCCTTGCCACTGCGCAACCCAGCGTTCGGCAGCACCAGCGACCACACCCTGCGCCAACAGCGATTGCTCCAAGGCTTCACGCACCACAGCCGACTTGGAGAGCCCGCGCTTGCGGCTGACCTCTTTCAAAGCGGCGTTTAGCTCGTCGGGCAGCTTGAGCGTGATGACGTTCATTTCGAAGCTCCTCGTAATACCAAACTACATGTTGAATATTACCAGCACCACCCCGCCCGCAGTCAGCCGATCAGGAAGATTTTGGGTTTGGCCAGCACATCGATCAAGGAGGGCTCGGTCGCAGCCTTGTCAGTGAATTCACCGCAGAGAAGAGTTTGGGGTTCACCTCGCGGCCCAGTGTGGCTTGGCAGGGATGCAGCAACTCCACGGCTTCACGGAAGGCGAGTTCGGCGAAGATGGGGCACGCGGTATCGGCGCTGTACACCTGTTGATTGTCACGCTTGGTGCGCTTGAGCAACCCTGACTCGGCTAGCTTGGTCAGCTCGCGGGTGATGGTGCCAGCAGGCAGGCCCGTGCGCCGGGCGATTTCGCGTCCGTGCAGGGCTTCGTCCGGACGAAGCAGCAGCAAGCCGAGGACGCGGCGCCGGTACTCAGGGAACAGCAAGGAAGGCAAATATTGATTCATTAAAGGCGTCGATTGTCGCTCTATTTGCATCGTTAATCAAGACCTTTCACACAGGGATTTGGCTCGGACGATTGCGAAGGAAGGCCACCACCTTAAAGCCGCACACAGCCGACTTACGTCTTTTGGCGTGCATGAAGAATGCTCCACCCCTCCCG
>CAVTWY010000003.1:0-332643 GCA_963738575.1 uncultured beta proteobacterium | reverse complement strand
GCGATCACGTGCCGTGCGTTGCATGTCACGCAGCCAGGCTTGGCGTGCCGGGCGGTACATGGCGGTGAGTGGGTGCGCGGCGCCAAAGCGTTCGGCATAGGCCTGTGCCGTGACCTCGAAGGCGCCCAGGTGGGGGGTCATCAACACCAGCCCGCGCCCTGCATCGAGCGCTTGTTGAATCACCTCGATACCTTGCGAGAAAACCAAGCGTGGCCCCAGCGCCGCCTCGCGCGGCCGCAACCACAGGTACGGTAATTCGCCCACCATCCGCCCGGCATGGGACACAGCGCGACGGCGGGCGCTGACGCTCAAACCCACTGCGTTCGCGTTGGTGCGAACCCGCGCCCGGTACGTGCCTGAAAGTGAGTAGACCAGCCAGCCAAGCGCCACGCCAACCCCATGAAGGGGGCGCAGTGGCCAACGCGCCATCCAGTGGAGCATGCGAAGCAGCATTGTCTTTATAATGGCGGCATCGCCGAGTTAATGAACTACTTGCGGGGCGACGCAGGCGACGCATCGGGGGCGACCCCTTTTTGCGCTGCATGCCGGGTGGCAATCATGCCGCCCCACAAATTCTGCTAAAGCGTTCGCCGCTCACTCCCCTAGGGCCGGCAACGCCGGTCAACCAACCCAGGAGTTTACAAAGTGGCGAACGATTTTCTCTTTACCTCTGAATCCGTCTCTGAAGGTCACCCCGACAAAGTCGCCGACCAAATCTCAGACGCCATTCTCGACGCAATCTTTGCGCAAGACCCTCGCAGCCGCGTGGCCGCCGAGACACTGACCAACACCGGCTTGGTGGTGCTGGCGGGCGAAATCACCACCAACGCCACCGTGGACTACATCCAGGTGGCGCGCGACACCATCAAGCGCATTGGCTACGACAACACCGAATACGGCATCGACTACAAGGGTTGCGCCGTGATGGTTTGTTACGACAAACAAAGCAACGACATCGCGCAAGGTGTGGACCACGCCAGCGACGACCACCTCAACATTGGTGCGGGTGACCAAGGGTTGATGTTTGGCTACGCCTGCGACGAAACACCCGAGCTGATGCCGGCCCCCATCTACTACGCCCACCGCCTGGTCGAGCGCCAAGCGCAGTTGCGCAAAGATGGCCGCCTGCCCTTCTTGCGCCCCGACGCCAAGAGCCAAGTGACGATGCGCTACGTGGACGGCAAACCCCACAGCATCGATACCGTGGTGCTGTCGACCCAGCACAGCCCCGACCAAAGCGAAACGCCCAAGAAAATGAAGGCATCGTTCAACGAAGCCATCATCGAAGAAATCATCAAGCCGGTGTTGCCCAAAGAGTGGCTCAAGGACACCAAGTACTTGATCAACCCCACCGGTCGCTTCGTGGTGGGTGGCCCACAAGGCGATTGCGGCCTGACGGGTCGCAAGATCATCGTTGACACCTACGGCGGCGCCTGCCCCCACGGTGGTGGCGCCTTCAGCGGCAAAGACCCGAGCAAGGTGGACCGCTCAGCTGCTTATGCAGCCCGTTACGTTGCCAAGAACATCGTGGCGGCGGGCCTGGCTCGGCAATGCCAGATTCAGGTGGCTTATGCCATTGGCGTGGCACGCCCCATGAACGTGACGGTGTACACCGAAGGCACGGGTGTGATGTCGGACGAAAAGCTGTCGGCCTTGGTGCAAGAACACTTTGACTTGCGCCCCAAAGGCATCATCCAGATGCTCGACTTGCTGCGCCCCATTTATGAGAAGACGGCGTCGTACGGGCACTTTGGGCGTGAAGAGCCCACCTTTACTTGGGAGCGGACTGACAAAGCGGCGACGCTGCGGGCTGCGGCGGGCTTGAAGTAAGCGTCGCCGCTCGACGTAGACATCGCGGCTTACCGCACCATGGGCGCCTTGGCACGCAAGCAGGCGCCCCTTGTTTTGGGCGACTTGCGCACCCACAGCGTCGCCCGAACCCTGTTTGCGCCCACCACCTTGGGCCGTGCCATCGAGCGGCTGGGCTTTGTGCAAGCCGACCCCATCCGCTCGCCCGCGCGGGCGGAGGACTTGACGCTGCGCCACCGGGTCGCCCGCTACCGCATGGGTGACTTGGCGTTGAAGTACCCCAAGTTGGCGCTTGAAGAAGACTACTTCGTCAACCACGGTTTTTTGCCACGCGCCACGCAGCGCTTGATGCACCCACGCACGCCCCGCACCGTGTGGGGTGCGCGCCAGTGGAGGCAGGCACACGAGGTGCTGGCGTTCATTCGCGAGCGTGGCACCGTGCACCCGCGCGAGGTGGATGCGCAGTTTGCGCACGGCAAGGTAAGCAACTGGTTTGGTGGCACCACCAACGCCAGCACCCAGCTGCTCGACGGCATGCACTACCGCGGCGTGATTCGTATTGCAGGGCGCGCCAGTGGCGTGCGGCTTTACGCCTGCTGCGATACCGCCGAAAAGGCGAATGATCCATCCTCCAACATGGATGCGCTGGTTGACGTGATCGTCAAACTCTATGCCCCGCTGCCCGATCGCACCTTGGGCGAGCTGGTCTCGCGCCTTCGCGGCGGCGCCCCGCAGTGGGCCGACTTGCGACGCGAGGCTTTGAAGCGCGCCAAGGCACGGTTGCCCCACGCCACCGTTGATGGCGTTGCGTGGTACTGGCCCGCGGGCGAAAACCCGGGCGCGGCCAAACACCGGGTGGACGATGCCGTGCGTTTGCTGGCGCCGTTTGACCCCATCGTGTGGGACCGCCGCCGCTTTGAGCACCTGTGGGGCTGGGCCTACCGATTTGAGGCCTACACACCTGCGCCCAAGCGCGTGCGTGGCTACTACGCCATGCCCCTGCTGTGGCACGACCAAGTGATCGGTTGGGGCAACGTGGCGGTGCGTGACGGCGCGTTGCATACCGACATCGGGTACGTTAGCGGCAAGGCGCCACGCAGTATCGCGTTTCGGCAAGCGCTTGAGGCCGAAGTGGCTTGCATGGGCGATTTTCTAGGCCTCGGCGCTTAGCACACCAACCGAGAGAGCCGCTACATCTCCCTCAGGTGCCCGCGGCGCGCTGACGCAAACCCAGCAACGACCCGACCGCCAAAATCGCAGCGCTGACAACAAACCCGCGTTGCAAACCCCCTGCCTCGTCAGCAATCCAGCCCACCAGACCCGGGCCGATGATTTGCCCGGCGGCGAAGATGATCGTGAAGGCGGCAATGCCATGGCTCCAGGCTGCGGGCTCAACGTTGTGTCTCACCATTGCCGTGGTGGATGCCACCACCGATAAAAACACCGCGCCGAACAGCGCACCCGATGCAAACACGGCTGCGGCGTGTGGCACCACCACGGGCATCAGGGTGGCCCATGCCAACAGGCCGTTGAGCACAGCGATGGGCCGTCCGCCCCGGTGGCGCTGCAACAGCCCCGCCCACAACCAAGGAGAGGCCATAACGCCCAAACCAAGCACCACGTAAAAAGCAGTGACGGTGAAGGTGCCCATGCCGCGCTCACGCAGCAAGGTGATGATGAAGGTCATGTAGCCGATGTAGCCCAACCCAAACATCAAATAGGCCGCCAGCCCCCATCGCAGTGGGCGCCAGTCCCACCGCTGTTGGCGGTTGGGGGTAGCCCCCGACGCCGCAAGCCCACGGGTACCAAACGCTGACAAGACCGTGGCCAGCACGGCCACCAGGGCCAGCACCACCCAGGCCAACCGCCAGCCCCCGCCACCCTCCACGGCTCGGGCAGCCGCCGGCACCAAAAACGCCGAGGCAACGATGCCGACACCCGTGCCGCCGTAGTAAATGCCAAGCACCAGACTCGCCGACTTGACCGTGGCTGGTGGCCTTGAGCCCTCGCCTTCGGCAGGCGGCGATTGCGCTGGGTTTCCCAACCGTGCCGCCAACAAACCGCCGCTGACGAAAGTGGCTGCACTGGCCGCGCCGGTGGCGGCACGCAGCGCAAACAGCATGGCGTCGTGCGGTGCCAGCGCGTGCAATGCCAACATCACGGCCGCGACCCCCATGCCCCAAAGCATGACGTGGCGTGCATCGTGGCGCGCCAACCACCTTGGCGCCATCAAAGCACCCACAAGGTACCCAGCGGCGTTGACGGTGTTCATCGCACCCGCCGTAAAGTATGTCCAACCCAGATCGGTGCGCATCAACGGCAACAGCATCGCGTACGAAAAACGCGCCAACCCCAGCGAAACGGCGGCGCCCAGCGCCAGCGCCAAGGCGGTGCGGTAAGGGCGCTCTGGCACCGGCGCCCATCACGGCAACCGATGCCGCAGCAGTGCGTCCACCACCTCGGCCACACCGTCACCACGCTCGCCGTCGGTGATGTAGCGCGGCCAAACCGAAAGGGACGTGGCAAAGCGGCGCAGGTTAGCGACGCCCACCGCATGGGGGCAATGGGCAAACATCACCTGGTCGTTGGTGGAGTCACCGATGTAGACCCAACGTGACACCTCTTGCGTCAAGTCACGCTTGAAGTGCTGCCTCACGGCCCAACACGCGCCGCTCCATTTGCTGTGGTCACCAAACCAACCATTGACGTGGATGGAGCTGACGGTGGCCGTCATCCCGTGCCCACGCATGATGGCAACGACACGGTCGATGCTGGGCGGGTCAAGCTGGCAGAACTCGCTGTGGTCAACGGCCATGTCGGTGACGCGCCCGGCGCTGTCTTGGGCGAGTGTGGCCCCGGGCACTTCGCGCAGGATTTGGGCTGCGACAGCGCGCAGCTTGTGGCCATTGATGTTGCGCGTGGCTTCATCTTGCACGTAGTCAACGCGCACTTGATCATTTTGGTGGTGCAAAGCGACCGCACCGTTTTCGGCAACGATGGCTTGCAGCGGCCATTGGCTCACAAAGGGCATGCTCCAGCCCATGGGGCGGCCGGTGATGGCAATGACCGGCACACCCGCCGATTGCAGGCGTTGCAAGGCATGCAAAGCAGCAGGCTCGATGGCGCCGTCCCGCGTGAGGGTGTCGTCAATGTCGGTCAGTACGCCCACGCACGCTTGCAGCATGCTTGGGTTGGCGTCACGCCATGGTTGGCTTGGCGCCGTGCCTACCACCACTGAGTCGGCAGAGACGCCGGGTCGGTGAACAAGCGCCACTGCGTCGTTGGCAATGTGGCAAACGCCTGCGCATAGCGCGGTGCGTCTTTGCCCTCACCCGTGACGTCGCGAATCAAGATTGCGGCGATGCGCCTGGGATTCGCGCGAGCCAAGGCCCCATAAACCTCAGGGTCGTACTCGCCCGAATCGCCCACGAGCACAAAACGGCGCTGAGAGAAGTCGCCCAACAATTGCTGAATCACCACTGTTTTGTGGCGCGAGGTGGCCTCACGGTCGAGCAAAGCGTTGGGGCGCAGCGGCAGCCAGCGCAAGTGAACGCTGCCCGCTTGAAATTGATGGGCATGCAAAAAATCCTGCAGCGGCGGCAGCAAGGGGTAAGGGCTGCCGGAGACGTAGTGAAACGCTGCCGTGCGGTGGGTCTTTTGAATGCGCGTGTACCAATCGGCCATGCCGGGCACGGGGGCAAACGGGCGTGCAAACGTGTTTCGCAGCATCTCGCGCGTGTTGGTAACGTCGGTGTGCTTGATGGTGTCGTCGATGTCTGAGACCACCGACAGCCCTTGCGCGTCGTAGGCGTCGTGCCAATACGCCCGACCTGGGAAGCCGCGTTCTTGAGATGACAAGCGAATGCTGATGACGTTGCCCATGCCGGGGCCGATGACCTGGCTTTTGGGCACCACCAAGGCGGCACCCAGGCGCCCCGACTTGTCGCTAAGCCCCAAGGGCACTGCGGCAGAGCTTCCCACTTGGACCAGCAACCGCCGCCCCTGCTGAGCCTCTTGGCCAAACAGCGTGGTGCGTGCACCGTAAAGTTCACGCTCTTGCACGCTCAGGCTGTCCCAATCCAGGCCCAGCAGCTTGGCCAGGACCTTGGCAGTGAAGCGCCGCGACTCACGCTCAAACACCCAGGCTTCGACGCGCACCGACATTTTGCCGTCGGGCAGCAGCCTTGCCGTTGACGGAAAAACCAACGCACCCTCACCGGCCTCTAGCGCTACCGCGTGGGCGGGCACAGCCCCGCTCCCAACAAAGGAACCCACAGCCACCAACCCCAGCACGTTGCGGCGCGACACGGCTGTGTCGGTCAACGACGCGGACACGGGGGACTGAATGGGCACCTGCATTTGGGCATTGTCCACGCGCCCCACCCCTCCCATTGCGTGGGATTGGCGAAAACCGCCTGACTTATCTATAATCGTTGCATTCCGAGGAGCGTTGCGAGGTCGCATTGAGTCGATCCCAGGCTCGGAACATCATCCAACAGCGCTCACCCCGATTCACG
The DNA here is from genome assembly GCA_963738575.1 of uncultured beta proteobacterium. Lineage (GTDB taxonomy): Bacteria > Pseudomonadota > Gammaproteobacteria > Burkholderiales > Burkholderiaceae_C > CAVTWY01. Next base: position 326,317 of record CAVTWY010000003.1, on the reverse strand, counting down.
GTGGTGGGCGTTTGCGCTTTCAGGCGTGCCACTGCTGTGTCGGGGTTGAACCACCCTGCCTCGAAGGACACACCATGAACGCCATCAAAGAACCCATTGCCAAAGCCGGACAAGCCGGTGTCGACAGCGCCGTTGCCGACATGTCGCTGGCTGCCTGGGGCCGCAAAGAAATCACCATCGCCGAAACCGAAATGCCCGCCCTGATGGCCATTCGTTCGGAGTTTAAAAAGACACTGCCGCTCAAAGGCGCGCGCGTCACCGGCTCGCTGCACATGACGATTCAAACCGCCGTGCTGGTCGAGACCCTGCAAGCCCTGGGCGCCGAAGTGCGCTGGGCCTCTTGCAACATCTACTCCACGCAAGACCATGCGGCCTCAGCACTGGTGGCCGAAGGCACGCCCGTGTTTGCCTACAAAGGCGAGTCACTGAAAGACTACTGGGACTACACCCACCGCATTTTTGAGTTTGGCGCCAAGGGCACCGCAGGCGAAGGCCCCAACATGATCTTGGACGACGGCGGCGATGCCACGTTGTTGATGCACCTGGGCAAGCGTGCCGAGCAAGATGCTTCGGTGTTGGGCAACCCCAGCAGCGAAGAAGAGCGCGAGCTGTATGCCGCCATCAAGGCCAAGTTGGCACAAGACCCCACCTGGTACAGCCGCAAGAGCGCCGAGATTTTGGGCGTGACCGAAGAGACCACCACGGGCGTCCTCCGCTTGAACGAGATGAGCGCCAACGGCACGCTGATGTTCCGCGCCATCAACGTGAACGACTCGGTCACCAAGAGCAAGTTTGACAACCTCTACGGCTGCCGCGAATCGCTGCTGGACGGCATCAAGCGCGCCACCGACGTGATGATTGCCGGCAAAGTGGCCGTGGTGGCCGGCTACGGCGACGTGGGCAAGGGCTCGGCCCAAGCCTTGCGCTCGCTGTCGGCCCAAGTGTGGGTGACCGAGATCGACCCGATCAACGCGCTGCAAGCCGCCATGGAAGGCTACCGCGTGGTGACGATGGACTACGCCGCCGACAAAGCCGACATCTTCGTCACGGCCACGGGCAACAAGTCGGTCATCACGCACGACCACATGCGCGCCATGAAGCACAACGCCATCGTTTGCAACATCGGCCACTTTGACAACGAGATCGACATCGCGTCGGTTGAGAAGTACCAGTGGGAAGAGATCAAGCCGCAAGTCGACCACATCATCTTCCCCGCCGAAGGCAAACACGCCGCCAAGCGCATCATCATGCTGGCCAAAGGCCGCTTGGTGAACCTGGGTTGCGGCACCGGCCACCCCAGCTACGTGATGTCGTCAAGCTTTGCCAACCAGACGCTGGCGCAGATTGAGCTGTTCACCCGCCGTGACCACTACGCTGTGGGCAAGGTTTATGTGCTGCCCAAGCACCTGGACGAAAAAGTCGCCCGCTTGCAACTGGTGACGCTCAACGCACAACTCACCGAGCTGTCGACCGAGCAAGCGTCTTACATCGGCGTGGCCAAGTCGGGCCCATACAAGCTCGACACGTATCGCTACTGATCGAGCGTCTGCCTCACGCACGGCAGTTGCTGCCCACCCCATGCGCGCCGATCAATTGATCGTGCTGCGCGGCCTTGCGCCTACGCGCTCGGCCGCGCAGCGGTTGATCGACCAAGGCGCCGTGCGTTGGCGCACGGTGGGCCTGGAAGCCAGCGCCTGGCAATTGCCACGCAAGGCGGGCGAGGCCTTGCCCGACGACTGCGAGCTGCAAGTGACCAACGACGCCGAGCTGCGTTGGGTGTCACGCGCGGGCTTGAAGCTCGACGCGGCACTGACGCACACCGGCATCAACGTCGAAGGTGCGACGGTGCTCGACGTGGGGCAAAGCACGGGCGGCTTCACCGATGTGTTGTTGGCGCGTGGGGCGGCGCATGTGGTGGGCGTGGACGTGGGGCGCGACCAGCTGCATCCCAAGATTCGCGCCGATGCTCGCGTGACAGCCATCGAAAGCGTGAATGCGCGGCACCTGGACGCCAGCACCTTGCCAAGCCAGCACTACGACCTGGTGGTGGCCGATCTGTCTTTCATTTCACTCACCTTGGTTTTGCCCGCCATCGCGCCGCTCATTCGGGGCCACGGCTTGATGCTGGTGAAGCCCCAGTTTGAACTGCAACCGGGGCAGATTGGCAAAGGCGGTTTGGTGCTCGACCCCAACAGCTACGCGTTGGTGGAGACGCGTGTGCGCAACGCCTGCAAGGCCAACAAGCTCAAGGTGGTGCAGTACTTTGCCAGCGCCATCACCGGTGGTGACGGCAACCAAGAATTCTTTGTCTGGACCCAACCCTTGAAAGCAGCGCGATGAACACCGCCAAACGCGTGCCCATCAGTTTTGAGTTTTTCCCGCCCAACACGCCCGTCGGTGACGACAAGCTGAAGACGGTGGTGCAAGAGTTGGGGGTCGCTGGCCCTGAGTTTTTCAGCGTCACTTATGGCGCTGGCGGCTCGACGCGCGAAAAAACACTCGCCACGGTGCGTGCCATTGCCGCGCAAGGCCACGAGGCGGCGCCGCATTTGTCGTGCATCGGCTCCACGCACCAGAGCGTGGCCGACACCCTGGAGACCTACCGCGCCCAAGGCATCAGGCGCGTGGTGGCGCTGCGGGGCGACATGCCCAGCGGCTCGGTCACGGCGGGTGAGTTTCGCTACGCCACCGACCTGGTGCGTTTTATTCGCGAAACCCAGGGCCAGGATTGGTTGATCGAGGTTGCCGCCTACCCCGAGTTTCACCCCGAGCAGCGCTACGTGGCGCGCGACTTGCAGTACTACGCCGACAAGGTCAAAGCGGGCGCCTCGTCGGCGATCACGCAGTTTTTCTTCAACCCCGACGCGTACTTTCACTTCGTGGAAGCCACGCAAAAATTGGGCGCCATGGCGCCTGTGGTGCCCGGCATCATGCCCATTGGCAACTACGCCAAGATTGCCCAATTTGCCCACCGCGACGGCATCGAGATCCCACGCTGGGTGGCGCTGAAGATGGAAGGCTACATGGACGACCACGCGTCGATCCGCGCCTTTGGTTTGGACGTGGTGGCACAAATGTGCGAGCGCCTGATTGCCGGCGGCGCCCCGGGCTTGCACTTCTACACGATGAACCAAAGCGCCTTGTCACTGGACTTGTGCAAACGCCTGAAGCTGGCGTAAACACCAGCGCAGCACACGCGACTAACTCGCACTTCAAGGCGGCATTGATGGCGTCGGTTCGCCGCAAAAACTCACGCTCAAAGCGTGCTCTTGCGCAAACAAGCGGGCACGGTTCGAGGCGTCGCTCAAGGCGCTGTCAGACCCCATCAGCTGGGCCACTGCGTCGGCCACCGCCTCGGGCGTGTTGGTGGCTGTCACCACACCAGCGCGACTGGCCTCGCCCATGGCTTGCCACATGCGGTTGGCGTAGCCCACGATCGGCAACCCGGCGCCCATTGACTCCAGGTACGTGCAAGAAGGGTCACTTTGGATGTGACAGCAAACGAAGATGTCGGCCTGGTGTGCGCGCTTCACCAGTTCGGGGAATTCAATCGCATCGTGCACGCGGATCTTGGGCCCCGCAGCGGCGGCCACCTGCCGCATGGCCGCTGCCAAACTGCCTTGGCCGTACGTGTCCATCTCGATGTTGAGCCCGCGCTGCAAACACGCGGCGGCAGCTTTGACGGCGTCCAGGGCCCCTTTCATGGGCTCGTAGCGGCCGGAGTAAAGCAGCCGCACAGGCCGCCCTGCGTGCGACTGCAGCCGATGCGCCAAGGCTGATTCGGTGATCACCATGTCGCCTGACATGCGCGAATCGAGGTACAACAAGCGACGCGGGTTGTAGGCCGCTGCCGCGTTGTAAAGTGGGTAGCCGTTGCAGTGAATTTCGAGCGCGTGGCGCATGGCGGGCACCATGGTGCCGTGATAGTCGCGCAGGCAGCGCAGCGTGTTGAGGCCCGCGCGCAAAGGGTCGCGCGCCAGTGAGCGCACGACGATCAACTGCGTTTGCAAGTCGTACTCCAGGCACGCGATCATGCGCTTGCCATGCTGATGCGCCATCGTGGCCGAACCATAGCCGTAGCCCACCACCGTTTGGCTCTGCGCTATTTGCTGCGACAAAGCTAGCGCGTCGGGCGCCAGCGGCATGGCGCGCTTGTCGATGTTGATGCCTAGCACCTTGTAAGGCAGCGCATGCAGCGGTACCTCGACAGGGTCCATCACCGGCTCGCCCACCTTGGCCATCGGGTGCACAGTGACGATGGGCGCCTTGATGTGGGCGACGTAGTTGAGCATGCCGTCATGAAACTTGCGGTCGACGCGCAGCACGCCGCCGTCAAGACTTACGGGGTTGTTGTGGACGATGGTCAGCATGGGCTTCTCAGCCTAATTCATCCCGGGCGCAACCCTGCGTGAGGTTTGCACACCAAGGCTCAAGTGGTGGAGCGATCCCACGCCACCCCATCTTCAGTCACCACGGCGTCCAGCGGCACGTCATGCGCTTCGGCCTGAAGCCAAGGCACGTAGCCGTGGGCGTACGCCAACCCCACCGTGTAGGGCTTTGGCGTCAGGTCGGCCAAGGTGCGGTCGTAAAACCCACCCCCGTAACCCAAGCGCAACCCACCAGGGCCGTAGCCCACACAAGGCACCAGCAACAGTTGGGGATCGAAGGCTTCGGTGTCTTTGGGCTTGGGGATGCCGTAGGCGTCATCCTCCATCGGGCACCCGGGGTACCAAACGTGAAACGTCAAATGCTTGGTTTCGCGGTTGATCACCGGCAAGCCGATGCGGCGGTCTTTGGCGTACTCGCTCCAACGAAACAGCGCGGGCAATGCGTCAAACTCGCCTTTGATGGGCCAGTAAGCGCCGATGGTGGTTTCGCTGCGGCCCACCAACCACACGCGCAGCATCTCTTGCAACTGCGTGGCGCGGGCATGGCGGTCAAGCAAGGATTGGCGCTCGGCCTGCAATTGGCGCCGCACCAACGCCTTGTCGCGCGAGGGTGTGAGTGAGGTCATCCAGTTGGGGGTGTTCATGCCCCGATTGTGCCTACCGTGCACCACCCACCGCAACGGGGCTAAAGCCAGCACATCGCCGAGCCCTTGGCGCCCATGGATGCCGCACCCGTGAAGTCCGTCGCAGCGACAACACAGATGTCGGTGGGGTTAACGAACGCTTGTCGCCAGACTGCGCTAAATTCACCCTATGCGTGAAAGCCAAGCGTTGGGCTCGCGCCCACACCCCTCCCTGCCTGCGGGCCGTCAACTGGCGCCCTCCGGGGTTGCGGCGTGGCGCCGCGCAATGTCGGTGGCGATTTCGATGCTGCTCTGGGGCACCATCGCGTCCACCGCCGTGGCTCAAAACGACGGCAGCGTTGGCACCCCCAAACCGACCGATGGCGTGGCTACAACCGTCGGGGTCGCCACCCCGGCTCAAAGGCCAGACCCCGCGGCCGAGCCATCGCCAGCGGCTTCAAGCCCCCGCGAGGCAGCGGCCGCACCTGCCCCGCAGGCCTCGTCAACCACCATCGCCGCCACCCATGCCCCCGTGGTCGAGGCGCGCGATGCCTACCGGCGCCGCGATGCGGCCAAGTTGGCGCAACTCAACATGGCCGTCACCAACCAGTCGCACCCGTTGGCGGCCTGGGTGTCCTACTGGGAGTTGACCAGCCGCCTGGGCAATGCCCAGGCCGAAGAAGTAGAAGCCTTTTACACACGCTGGCGGGGCCGCTACGCTGAAGACCGGCTGCGCAACGACTGGTTGCTTGAATTGGGCCGACGCCGTGAATGGGCGGCCTTCAGCAAAGACTTCGCACGTTTTCGCATGAACGACGACCGAGAGGTGACGTGCTATTCACTGCTCACGCAGCATTTGAGCGGGCAAGGCTGTCAAGGCAGAGGCCTTGACGGCTTGGGACGAACAACGCGACGCCGACGAAGGCTGCCACTTGATGGCGGCGACGCTGCTGCACGCGCAAGTGTTCACGGTGGACGACGTGTGGCGCAAGGTGCGCAGCGCCACCGAAGCCTCGCGCTTGCGTGCAGCGCGCCACGCCAGCTCGCTGCTCACGCCCTCGCCCAGCGACGCGCTGGCAGACCTCTACCAAAACCCGTTGCGCTACCTCAACAGCAAAGCCAGCGACGGGTCGCGCCAGGCGCAAGAGCTGGCAGCCATCACGCTGGCACGCATCGCCAACACCGACCCCGAACTGGCGGCTGCATCGTTGCGGTCGCGCTGGCAATCAGCCTTGTCACCCAACTTGGCGGCGTGGGCGTGGGCGCAAGTGGGCAAGCAGGCAGCACAAAAAACCATGCCCCAGGCGGCCGAGCACTTTGCCACCGCCCTGAAGGTGACGGACGGCGCCAACAAGCGCAAACCGGTCGAGCCCTTGAGTGACGATGCACTGGCCTGGGGGGTGCGTGCGTCGCTGCGAAGCACCGACGCCGCGCGCTGGAGCCACGTCAAGCGGTTTGCTGAATCGATGCGGCCCAGCGCAGGGGCCGACCCCGCCTGGACGTACTGGTTGGCGCGTGCCAAAACCGAAACTGCACCCGCAGGTGCAGCCGGTGACGCCGTTCGCCTGGCGGCCCAAAGCACCCTGCGCACCCTGGCCAATGAGCTGCACTTTTACGGCGCGTTGGCCGCTGAAGATTTGGGGCAAAGCATCAACTTGCCAACCAAGCCTGCGCCGCTGAGCAAGCCAGAGCTCATGGCCGCTCAGCAAAACGTCGGCTTGCAAAGTGCACTTACCATGATGTCGATCGGGCTGCGCGACGAAGGGGTTCGCGAATGGAACTACAGCCTGCGCGGCATGGACGACCGCCAACTCATGGCCGCGGCGCAATGGGCTTGCGAGCGCGAGGTGTGGGACCGCTGCATCAACACCAGCGACCGCACTCGCACCGCCATCGACATGTCGCAGCGTTACCCGATGCCGTTTCGGCGCGAGTTGGTGGCCAAGGCCCGGGACATCGGGTTGGACCCAGCCTACGTCTACGGCTTGATTCGCCAAGAATCGCGCTTCATCATGGACGCCCGTTCGTCGGTGGGGGCGTCGGGCTTGATGCAGTTGATGCCGGCCACCGCACGGTGGACAGCCAACAAGTTAGGGGTGCCCTACAAGCAAGAGTTGATCACCGACCCGGCACTCAACTTGACGCTTGGCACCCAGTACCTCAAGCTCGTGTTGGATGACTTTGGCGGCTCGCAGGCGATGGCAGCCGCCGCCTACAACGCCGGGCCTTCGCGCCCGAGGCGTTGGCGTGAGGGCGCCACCGTGGACGCCGCCGCGTGGGCCGAGAGCATTCCGTTTCACGAAACACGCGACTACGTCAAAAAGGTGCTGACCAACTCCGTCATCTACACCGCGATGCTGGGCGGCAAGTCGACCTTGCGCAGCCGTTTGGGCACCACCATCGGGCCGCGAGAAGCAGCCGCAATCACCCCCAACAAAGACTTGCCCTAGCTTTCGCAGCGCACTCGCAGCGCACGCGCCCGTGTTGGCCACCGAGGCAAAACGTGCGGGTAAAAACCAAGGCTGCAGGGGCCATGACGCAGCGGCAGTGACGGCGTGGCAACCCGTGGGGTATCGTCTACCTTTGAGTTGATCAACGCCAAGCAAGCATGCAAGCACGCAACATTCTCGTCCTGGGTGGCACTGGCTTTGTCGGTGCTTCGGTTTGTGAGCATCTGGTACGCCGCAACGGCGGTGGCGGCGGGCGCATCATCGTGCCCACGCGCCGTACCGCACGAGGCGCGTTGATTCAGTCCTTGCCGACCGTGCAAGTGTTGCCCTGCAACGTGCACGATGACGCCGCCCTTCAAGCCGCCGTGTCGCAAGCCGATGCCGTCATCAACCTCATTGCGCAGCTGCATGGCAACGAAGCTGCCATGCAACGCACGCACGTGGCACTGCCCCGGCGGTTGGCTGAAGCCTGCCGCAAGGCCGGTGTGGCGCGCTTGATTCATGTCAGCGCGCTGGGTGTGGACGCACCGTCGTTGCCGTCGCGCTACTTGCGCAGCAAGGCCGAGGGCGAGCGTTTGCTGCTCGAGGACACGGCCTTGCAGGTCACCGCCCTTCGGCCATCGGTCATCTTTGCGGCGCGCGACCGCTCGACCAACTTGTTTGCGTCGTTGCAACGCGTGGCGCCTTTGATGCCGCTGGCATCTGCGCATGCGCGTTTGCAGCCGGTGTGGGTGGAGGACGTTGCTGCCGCCATCGTGGCGTGCATGGACATGCCCGAATCCATCGGCCAGGTTTATGAGTGTGCCGGCCCCGATGCCATGAGTTTGGCCGATTTGGTGCGTCAGTCGGGCCGGATGGCCGGGGCTGAGCGTTGGGTGATGCCCCTGCCTGTCGTGGTGGGGCGCTTGCAAGCCTGGCTGATGGAATGCCTGCCGGGTGAACCTTTGATTTCGCGCGACAACCTGGACTCGCTGCAGGTGCCCAACGTGGCCTCAGGCCGCAGGCCAGGATTGGCGGCTTTGGGCATTCACGCAGCTTCTTTTGCGCAGGTGGGCCCCAGCTACCTGGGCGCAGGCGCTACAAAATTGGACGCCTGGCGGGCAACCGCCCATCGCGGCTGACGGCCATGTTGGGGTGTCGCCTGCCCCGCAGCCCGTGCAGGAAGTGCGCATGAAGGTCTTTCAAGTGGGAGGCGCCGTGCGCGACGCGCTGCTGGGCGAACCCGTTAGTGACCACGACTGGGTGGTGATTGGCGCCACGCCACAAGCCATGGTAGCGCTGGGCTACACCCCGGTGGGGCAAGACTTTCCCGTCTTTTTGCACCCAAAAACCAAAGAGGAGTATGCGCTCGCTCGCACGGAACGCAAGTCTGGCAAAGGGTATCGAGGTTTTGTGGTGCAGGCCGACCCCAGCGTCACACTGGAAGATGACCTGGGCCGCCGTGACCTGACAATCAACGCCATCGCCAAGGGTGTAGACGGTGAACTGATCGACCCCTACGGTGGGCAGCTTGACCTGAAAGACGGCGTGCTCCGCCATGTGGGGGTGTCGTTTGCCGAAGACCCCGTGCGGCTGTTGCGCCTGGCCCGGTTTGCCGCCCGTTGGCCTCATTTTGTGGTGGCCCCCGAGACCCTGCAGCTGTGCCAAACCATGGTGGCGGCGCACGAGGTGGATGCCTTGGTGCCCGAGCGGGTTTGGCAAGAGCTGTCTCGGGGCCTGATGGAGCGAGCCCCCCGACGCCTGTTTGAAGTGCTGCGCGAATGCGGCGCCTTGGCGCGCTTGCTGCCCGAAGTCGACCGACTTTTTGGCGTGCCCCAGCCCAGCGCGCACCACCCCGAGGTGGACACGGGCGAGCACTTGATGCTGGTGCTGCAAATGTCGGCCCACCTGCAAGCGCCCTTGCCCGTGCGTTACGCCTGTTTGGTGCATGACCTGGGCAAAGGCACCACCCGCGCCGAGGAACTGCCACGGCACATTGCGCATGAGCAACGCAGTGCCAAATTGGCCGCAGCCGTGGCCGAGCGCTGGCGCGTACCCACCGAATGCCGCGAGTTGGGCGACGTGGTGGCCCGCGAGCACGGCAACATCCACCGCAGCGACTTGCTCGATGCCGCCGGGGTCATGCGCTTGCTGGAGCGCTGCGACGCACTGCGGCGCCCCGAACGATTTGCCGATGCGCTGCTGGCCTGCGAGTGCGACGCCCGCGGACGTTTGGGGTGGGACCAAAAACCGTACCCGCAACGGCAGCGGCTGCAATCAGCCTTGAACGCAGCATTGGCCGCCGACGCCCACGCGGCGGCCCAGCAGGCGCAAGACCAGGGGCGCCACGGTCCCGCCATCGGGGATGCAGTGCGCCGTGCACGGGTGCAAGCCATTGCAGCTGTTTGGTCAGCTCACGATAATGGTTCAAGCGTGCGGGGCCAGGCGTCAACGCCATGAGACTAGCCGACGGCATTCGCAAACACGGGTTTCGCAAATGGTACGAACGCCAATTGATGCAAAGCCACGCGCACATGGTGTTGACGTTCTTGTGCTTCATTGGTGTTTTTGCGGCCTTTGAGTTGCTGGCCGACGGTGCCAATCGCCTGGGCAACACGCTGGCCATCATCGTGTGCACCGCCATCGGCGCCTGGGCCGTGCGGCGCTACATTCGGCTGCTTACCACCGCTGAGGCCGTGGCGCACCAAGCCGATTGCCCATCGTGCAAAACCTATGCACGCTTCACCTTGATTGAAGATCGCTTGCAGCGCAGCGAGGTGCTGGTGCACTGCAAGCAGTGTCAACACGAATGGGTGATTGAAGACTTGAGTGACGGATAAACAGCAGCGCGCCGGCGCTAGAACAGCAGGCTCACCCCCGCCGCCAGCGCGCTAAGCACCACGCAACTGCCCAGCGGCAAAAACACCTCGCGCCCACCCACACGCACGGTGAAGTCGCCCGGCAGCTTGCGCATGCCCTTGTCGCGCAGCCATACCGCAGCGCGCTGAAACACCACCATCGAGATCACCATCACCAGCAGCCAGCGCAACATGATTCAGGGGCCCTCGGGTTGATCATTCACAGCCGATGGGTGCGGTCGCCCGCGACAAAACCCAACGGTTCAAAAGTTAGTGCTCGACCCAACGCCATGACTTTGAAGAGCTCCCCCATTTCGTGCTCGGCCATCAAACGATGCGCAGCATTTTTACCCACCAAGTCGGCGTTTTGCATCAACTCGGCCAACCCACAATTGAGCAAAAACCGCGCTTGGGACGTGTAGCCCATCACGTCAGCACCCGCTGACTGGGCTGCCAGCGCAACACCGGTGAAGTTGACGTGCGTGGTGATGTCCTTGTCGCCCACGTCGCTCAATGCATCGGCATCGGCGCGGTGGGCGCGGTGGCACATCATGGTGCCACCAGTGCGCTGCGGGTGGTAGTACTCGGCCTCCGGAAATCCGTAGTCGATCCAAAGGGCCATGGCGCCCGGGGCCAAGCGCTCGGCCACCGAGGCCACCAAGGCATGGGCCTGGGGGTGCGTTTCGGTGGTGGTGCCAGGCACCCACGCGGGCGCGGCGCCACCTTGCGCCGGCGCCTGCACGGTTGAATGGCTGTCTGCCATCACCAGGGCACCATCGGTGCCCACAGCCACGCCTTGCTCTCGCCACACCGCACCGTCCCAACGCACGCGCTTGAACGGCACCGCATCAAGCACCTCGTTGCCAATCACCACGCCATGAAAGGCATCGGGCAATGCTTGGGGCCAATGCACCACGCCCGCCCAGGGCGCCAACCGGGCTTGTTGGGCGCTGCGCAGCGTGCCCGAGACGTCCACGATGTTGTAGCGCGAGACACGGTTGCCCAGCGTTTGCAGCAGGCTCTGCGCCAAGGCGCCGCTGCCGGCGCCAAACTCCCAAATCTCGCTGGCACCGCTGGCAGCCAGCGCCTGGCGCACCTGGGCCGCCAAGGCTTGGCCAAACAGGGGCGACATCTCGGGCGCGGTAATGAAGTCGCTGCCCGAGCCTGGCAAGGCCCCAAAAATGCGACGACCGCTGGTGTAGTACCCCAAGCCGGGTTCATACAGGGCGGCTTGAACAAAGCGGTCAAAAGGCCACCAACCCCCAGCCTGGGCGATGCCCTGACGGATGGCTTGAAGCAGCGCGCTCGATACACTGTCGTCTTGATGAACCGACCTTGTCCCAGTGTCGGTCGTGGGGCCAGTGGCGACTATCGTTGGCTGGGGCCCCGTGTCATGCATCCGTGCATTGTAGAAACCATGCCAGCAGCAGCCTCCTCGCCCCCTTCAGAACCTCGCGTCGTGCTGATCACGGGCGCCGCGCAGCGGTTGGGTCGCAGCATGGCAAGCGCCCTGGCCGAAGCAGGCTACGCCGTGGCCGTGCACCACCACACCACGCCGCCCGATCAAACCCTATCCGACTTGAAGGCGATGGGCGCTACAGCAGCGGCGTTTGCGGCCGACCTATCCGACGAGAAGCAGTGCCAAGCCTTGCTGCCGCGCGTGCTGGCGCATTTTGGCCGTGTAGATGCGGTGGTCAACAACGCCTCGCGCTTTGACTACGACGATGTGGGCAGCTTCACGTACGCCGCGATGGAGCGGCATTGGCGTGCCAACACGGCACCCGCCATCGTTCTGGCGCAAGCGCTGCATGCGCATGTGGCACCACTTGGGCGGGTGGGCTGTGTTGTCAACCTGCTGGACCAAAAGCTGTGGAATCTGAACCCCGACTATTTGACCTACACCCTGTCCAAGTCGGCGCTGGAAGCAGCCACCAATATCCTGGCGCGGGCGCTGGCACCCCACGTGCGCGTGTGCGGCGTGGCGCCCGGTGTGACACTGCCCACCCAGGGCACGATGGATCAGGCCACCTTTGAAAATGCCCACCGCTTGACGGCCCTTCACCGATCATCCACCCCCCAAGACGTGGCGCGCGCCGTCCGTTTTGTGCTGGAATCCCCCGCCATCACCGGCACCACCATCGTGGTGGACGGTGGTCAACACCTCATTCCTCAACCGCGCGACGTTGCCTTTTTGGCCTCCACCCCATGAACTCATTTTTACTGCACCCGGCGCTGGCCGATTGCCGACGCCTCTTTTTGCGCGACTACGAAGTTTGGATCAACATCGGCGTGCATGAATTTGAAAAGCGTGGTGAGCAGCGCGTGTCTGATCAACGTCGACCTGTTCGTGCCACTGGCCGTGTCGATGCCCAAAGGCGACCGCCTGGACGAGGTGCTCGACTACGACTTCATGCGCCGCGCCATCGGCGAGCGTGTGTCGAAGGGCCACATTCACCTGCAAGAGACCCTGGCCGACGACATCTTGCGTGCGATGTTGGCACACCCCATGGTGCGCGCGGCCCGCGTCAGTACTGCCAAACCCGACGTCTACCCCGATTGCGACGCTGTTGGTGTGGAAGTGTTTGGCGTCAAGCCCCAGTAACCGTGCTGGCCACCCCGCTCCATGACGAGCGCAAAGTTGCGCGCGAGAACAACAAGCTGAGCAAACGCCTGCACCGCTTGGTGGGGCAGGCCATTGGCGACTTCAACATGATTGAAGCAAGCGACCGCGTGATGGTGTGCGTGTCGGGCGGCAAAGACAGCTACGCCTTGCTGGACATCCTGCTGGAGATGAAGCGCCGTGCGCCCATCCCCTTCGACGTCGTGGCCGTCAACCTGGATCAAAAGCAGCCGGGCTTTCCGGCCGATGTGCTGCCCCGCTACCTTCACAGCGTGGGGGTGCCGTTTCACATCGAAACCCAAGACACTTACTCCATCGTCAAACGCTTGGTGCCTGAGGGGCAGACGCTGTGCAGTTTGTGCTCGCGCTTGCGACGCGGCATTTTGTACCGCGTGGCCACCGAGCTGGGGGCCACCAAGGTGGCGCTGGGCCATCACCGCGACGACATGGTAGCCACCTTGTTGATGAACATGTTTTTTGGGGCGCGCCTCAAGGGCATGCCGCCCAAGCTGGTGAGTGACGACGGCAAGCACGTCGTGATCCGGCCCCTGGCCTACGTGGCGGTGGACGACCTGGAGGCCTACGCCGCTGTGAAGAACTTTCCGCTGATCCCCTGCACGCTGTGTGGCAGCCAGCCCAACTTGCAGCGGGCCCAAATGAACACCATGCTGCGCGAATGGGATCGTCGCTTTCCGGGCCGCGTGGATAACATTGCCCGCGCCATGGGCAACATCACCCCATCGCACCTGGCCGACCGCACCCTGTACCCGTTTGCGTCGTTGCAGCCCACGGGTTTGGTCAACCCCATGGGCGACCACGCGTTTGATGATGAACCGTGTGAGACGAAGGCGCCCCTGGGCGCTGCCGAGTCACCGTTTCATTTCATGTCCCAACCAGAGGCTTCACGATGAACACCCCCACCATCCGCCGCGCCTTGGCACTCACCGCCCTGGCCGTGGCTGCAACCGTCGGCGCAGGCTGCGCCACCGTCAACACCATCTCGAGCGATGTGTCGTCCTTTGGCGAATGGCCTGCGGGCCGCGCCATGGGCACGTACGCGTTTGAGCGTTTGCCTTCTCAAGAAGCACGCCCCGAAGACCAGCGCGTGCTGGAGGCGGCTGCACGCAGTGCCATTGAGCGAGCTGGCCTCAAGCCCACCGATGCAGCACGTGCCGACACGCTGGTGCAAGTGGGGGCGCGCAGCAGCCGCAACGACCGCAATTGGGACGACCGCTACTGGCCCCGGTTCTCGGTTTGGGGCGGCCGCAGCATCTACTTTGGCGTTAACGGCGGCGTCCCGGCAGCGTCGCGTGTTGACCACGAGGTGGCCGTGCTGCTGCGCGACCGCGCCAGTGGCAAAACGCTGTACGAAACGCGCGCCGTGAACAGCGGCTTCAGCGGTGCCGATGCGCCTTTGCTGGCGGCGATGTTTGACGCTGCCATGAAAGACTTTCCGCGTCAGGCCGTGAGCCCACGCCGGATTGAAACCATGCTGCCTTCGGCGCAGGTGTTGCCCACCGCTGGCCCCACACCCGAGCAGCAAAAAATCATTCGCTAGCGGCTCAGGGCGCCGCCTGCGCAAACAGCGACCGGGCATCCGATTCCCACCCCTTGAGCCGCTCACGTGCACCCAGCCGCGTGGCGGCGCTGGCCACGTTGTGCACTTGCGCCGACAGCGCGCAGTTGTAGTCATTGATGCGCTGCTGGTAAGCGCGGTAGCCGCCGCGCGGTGACGTGCGCCCTTCTTGGGCCCAGCGCTTGATGGCCCCTTGAAACTGGGCCACTGCTGCAGGCCTTGCGCCGCTGGCGGCCAAAGCTCTTGCATCTTTGACGATTTGAATCGCCTCGCGCATGCGGGTGGCGCGCTCACCCAGCATCAGCGTGGCGTCAAAGGGAGAGGTTTTGATGGCCTGCGCAAGCACCTCGCGCTGCGCGTCGTCGATGTTGCCGTAGATGGATTCAGCACGCGAGATGGATCGCTCAAGCGCAGCCGCCTCTCGCGTCTTGGCATCGCCCTTGGCGTATTCATCGCGAAACTTGACTTGGCCCTTGTCAAACCGCGCCTGCATGTGCGCCAGTTGGGCGTCGGTCAGCGTGACGGCGATTTCGGCGGCGGCCGGCAGCATGCGGTCGGACATGCGAGAAAACCGTTCGTACACCTCTGCACTCAACTTGCAAACGGCGTCTGCCGTGGTGTTGTTGGCCACGTCGCTGCTGGTCTTGGCAAGCCACTGCGCGTAGTCAGGCAGTTGGGTTTTGCGGTGCCACATCAGGGCGTCGGCCAGGGCCGCACGCGCCTTGGGGGTTTGCTCGTCGTTGAAATCAAACCACCCGTCAAGCCAAAGGTATGCCAAATCGTCCGCACTTCCGTAGCCCAGGCGCACCATCGTGCAGCCCGAAACACCCACCCCCAGGGCGCACAGACCGATAATCAACCACCTGCGAAAGCGCTCTATCAGCATCATCGTTATGCCTCTCAACATTGTGATCATGGCCGCCGGCAAAGGCACCCGAATGAAGTCGGACCGCCCCAAGGTGTTGCACCTGCTGGCCGAGCAAAGCCTATTGCATCACGTCTTGCAAACTTGCACGGCGCTTGGGGCTGTTCGCACCATCGTCATCACGGGGCATGGCGCCGAGGTGGTTGAAGCGGCAGCCGCCGGGCCCGGCATCGCCTTTGCGCGTCAAATGCCGCAACTGGGCACCGGCCACGCGGTGCAGCAGGCGGTGCCTCAATTGGGCGACGAACCCGGCAGTGTCACCTTGATCCTCAATGGCGACGTGCCCTTGATTCGCGCCGACACCGCCCGCGCTTTGATTGAAGCCTGCGGCGGCGAACGGCTGGCCCTGCTCACCGTCAACCTCAAAGACCCCCACGGGTACGGTCGCATCGTGCGCCAAGGCGACCGCGTGACGGCCATTGTTGAACAGAAAGACGCCAGCCCCACGCAGTTGGCCATCCACGAGGGCTACACCGGCATGATGGCCGCGCCCACCGCTTGGCTCAAGCGCGCCGTGATGGCGCTGGACAACCAAAACGCCGCCAAAGAGTACTACCTGACCGACTTGGTGGCGATGGCCGTGGCGCAAAACATGCCCGTGGTGGCCGCACAGCCCACCAGCGAAACCGAGGTGCTGGGCGTCAACAGCCCCGTGCAACTGGCCGAGCTGGAGCGACGCCTGCAAACGCTGCGCGCCACCGCCTTGATGGAAGCTGGTGTGCGCCTGGCTGACCCTGCCCGCCTGGATGTGCGTGGCACCCTCACCTGTGGCAAAGACGTGTTCATCGACGTTAACTGCGTCTTTGAGGGGCAGGTAACACTCGCTGACAACGTGCAAATTGGCGCCCACTGCGTGATCAAAAACGCCACGCTGCACAGCGGCGCGCAAATTTTGCCCTTCACCTACATCAACGGCGAAACGGTAGGCGTGACCGTGGGCGAACAAGCCACCGTGGGCCCCTTTGCCCGCCTGCGCCCCGGCGCCAACTTAGGGCCCGAGGTCCACATCGGCAACTTCGTCGAAGTGAAAAACAGCACCCTGGCCCGAGGCGCAAAAGCCAACCACCTGGCCTACCTGGGCGACGCCACGGTGGGCGAGCGCGTCAACTACGGGGCCGGCAGCATCACCGCCAACTACGACGGCGCCTTCAAGCACCGCACGGTGATTGGCAACGACGTGCACGTGGGCAGCAACTGCGTGCTGGTGGCGCCGGTCACCATCGGGGATGGGGCGACGATTGGGGGTGGATCGACCATTTCCAAGACGGCGCCGGCGGGGAAGCTGACGGTTGCTCGGGCGCGGCAGGCTACGTTGGAGGGGTGGGTTCGGCCGGTGAAGAAGCAAAACCGGTAGAGTTAACCGCCTCGCAAGCGTGCGCTTCATGGGACCTCTGGTAGACGCTTTCCATCTTCAATGGGCGCCGTCCAAATTTCGGTGGCGCCCATGATGGACATGTGCTGCAAATTTTGAGCATTGCTCAATCAGGGGAAGGATCGACTACTGCATCGGCTCTCCCAAGCGGCGATAACTTCTTAGGCGGGTGTCCACCGTGCTTGGCTCACCATTGAAACCGACCTGAGTTTGTATCCGCTCAAACACTATGGATCGACTGCCAGCGCGGCGAATGGGATACCAGTCGCGGAGGTTTACAAGACCAATCGGATTGAGAATCTGCAACTCATAAGGCGTCGAAATGTTTGACCACGTTGCACCGTGCTGAACCGGCACGCTACTGCCCGCCACCCGTCCATCTGGGAATAAGTTGAATGTTTGTTGCTGGGAAAGGTTCAACTCACCCGTGAATGATTCCCACTCAGACAGCCATTGCCCAACCCAGTGGGAAGCGCCCCACCCCACTGATTCGTTGGCATCGAAGGGCATGATTCTTTCAACAAAACCACCTTGGCCCGACGCGGTTGGACTAATCAGCCAGAGTTCTGACTTCATTGCGATCGCGCCCTCGGCGCTCAGTCGCGTGTAGTAGCGCTCGGTAACATTGCCGTCTCTGACGCAGCGCATCCGAATCTGGTCACCGACTTCGGCACCGTAGTAAGTCAAACTCGCGTCCATCGATAGAAGCACAAGTCCGTCACTGGTCGACTGTGCTGTTGCCCTGACCAAATCAGGCGCTCGAGAGGGCAGGCAGCCTTCAACGCCGGCCAATGCACGAGTGACCAAGGTTTGCACCGGCTGGCGAACGTCAGCGCGGCGGATCAGCACGTCAGTCGAACTTGCCGGGTACGTCGCGTAAATCGTGCCCTGCAACGGCCCTGACACATACGTCGCAGTAGAAGTGTCGGTAGCGATCATTGCGCGCGCGTTCGAAAAGCTGTCACCCCCAGCGAGCCGAACGGTGAAGTCAGGGACGCGAGTTTGAATCTCCACCTGCTGACCGTTGACGGAGTCTGACGAGAACGAGTTTTCGAAGCGAGGTGGATCGAAAGTGACGCGCAGTTCAGTGCCATCGGTCGACCGAGCCCAGCGTGCGGCACCTTGACGCTCGCCAAGATTCGGCTTGCCTTGCGACACCTGCGCTTGGCCGCCCGGCAGCACGGTTACGACGTGGCTGGCGGTCGCCAATGGATCCATGTCGGCTTCCATCGCGTAGACGAACATGCGGTCTATTGAAGGGAATGTCAGCAACGTTGGGCCAATACACGCGCCCGCCTGCAAGGTAAGGCCACTGCCGCACGTTCTGGCATCGACAGAAACACTGGTCACGTTGGTGGATACACCTGCTGCACTCACCGCCACATCATTCACGATCACTTGCAGGAAGGTTGACCCACGCGCCTGCAAACCATAACGACCCTCGGCAAGTCCACTCGCATAAAAAAAGCCGTCGGCATCTGTGGTCAAGGTGCGGCTTGTCGCGCTGTTACCAAGCTGGGTGAAGTCGCCTTCACCGAGCGAAGCGCCAGCTCGAAGTGTGACCGTGCCGTTAGCAATGCCGCGACCACCGCGGTCCACTAGACGCCCTCGAAGTTCGCCTGTGGCGATACCGCTGACGGGCGTCAACGTAAGCGTGACGTTGACTCGCGACGGTGTCATGTCATTGATGTTTTGCGTCGTTCGATAGAAGGCGACTCCGTCGCCGGCTTCAAGGCGCGCATAGACACTTGCGCGATCAGGCAAGGCACTGGAAAGCACGGCGAGCATTGGCACTGTGATTTCCGCCAGTCCACCGGCATCGGTGTAGAACGTGCCCGCGTAGAGCCGATTGTTCGTCACTTTTTCCCGCAGTTCAACGCGGATCGGTGCAAACGGTGCAACTGTCTTCTGTGAAGGGCCGACTGCTTTCTGTTTTCCACGGACGCCCGCAACGATTGTGTCGGCACCAATCGAGTACTGACCCACTGACGCGTCGTCGAAGAAACTGTAGGGCACAGGTGGTTCGTTGAAGGCACCGTCTAGGCTGCTGGGCGAGTAGGGAAAATCGATGGCGCGTCGAAGGTACGAGGGTCGTCCGTAAACATTGCGTGAAAACAAGGGGCACTCGGAGTATTGACCTTCGGTCGCGACGCGACACGCGCGCAGGTAGTCATCGAAGAATGCCAACGGCATGCCAAAGTATCCAAACGGCCCGTTGCTGAGGCCCTCAGATCCACCAGACACAAAGTGATAGCGAGTCGTAAGTGACGCCACTTGAGTGACTACGGCAGCCGAAGACAACCGTCGAAGGTCGACGGGATCAGGCGGCTGAAGGACCCAGTATCGTTGCGAATCGGAAGTCACTACGCCATCATGGAAGGTGGTGAGATTCGGGCTGGCAAACACAGGGTCACTGGCAGAGCCAACCCCGACCACGATGTCCCTTGGCACCGCGTGATCGCCCAGAGATGCCCAGGCCATCAACGTCTCGCCACGGTCTAACGCAGACGGGTACTGCGGAAGCGCACCCACATCGGCCAGCATGCTGCGCAGCGCCGCCTGCACGGGTGGGTCGACAGCCATCCCGAGCTGGGCGCACGCAGCCACATTGCAGGCCGTCAAACGGTTGGCAACGGGAGCCAGCCCACGAACCAGATCGATCGTGCCGGAGCCGTCCGACGGTTGCAACGTCGTCGCTTCGGCGGCAAGCCCCCGGCCCGGGGCGCCCAGCACAATCAGGCGGCGCACGGCATCACGGGCGCGCCAGCGATTGCCCCACCCACCTCTCTGCCAACCGGTAGCTGTCGTCGAGAAGACGGAGCCCGCGTTCCAATGAACGGCGCCATCCGTCAGTGCCAATTCAGCAACCACGCCACCCGCGCCATGTGCAACGATAAGGGGCTTCTTGCCGGTGAATCCAACGACGTCGAGCAGCGCCAATTCCAAACGACCTGCGGCGTCCTCGAGCCTCATTTCCGGTGCCCACTTGAACTCGAACACATCGTGCTGTTTTGTGTCTGCCGGGTCCAGCGTGGCCCCCATCAGGGCGCCTACAAGGGTCCCCCAGGTTTGCTCGGCTCCAGCGCTCCCAAACACGCCGCGCGTCAAACCCGTGACAAGGATGACAGGCGCGCCCGCACGTTGGCATGGAACTTGTTTGCTGCAGGATCCATCGAGCTGAAAGATCGGCGATTCGTAGCCCGACGAGTAGAAATAACCTTCTGTGGCCAACGGGTTTCGAACCATCACATCCGCTGCCGCACGCGAGGTCGATACGCCAACCCACGATCCATCGGGCAACGACGTTTCGTAGTACCGCCCTCTGGTGTCGTTCCTTGAGTAGAACGACACGTGCGGCAACAGCCCCTGAAGGGTCCTGCCCAAGGCTCGGACACGCTTCGGTTTGTCGACTTCAGCGGTCGTCGGTCCGGTCGACGCTGAGTCGGCAGCATTGATCATTTCGATCCTAAGCCCGTCTGCACCGCGTACTTGCGCCTGCCACTCCACCCTGCCTTGCGCATCGACCAACTGCCGCCAAGTAACGGTTGCGCCAGCCACAGCGGGCGTCACCTTAAACGTCAAACCGCCATTGACGGCGTCATACGTATCCTGGTCGGCCGACAACGTGACCGAGTCCAACGTGCGCGGCTCCAACACTACCACCGGAAGCTGGGCCGAAACGCGCGCGCCGGAGCGCAAGGTGACTTCGGCAACCAGGTTAGACGTTGCGCGGTCGATCGCCACAGGTGTCCACGTTAAACGGCCCTGCGTATCCATTGTCGGCGACGCACCACCGGCCGTCATATTGGAAACAACCGCCGACACAACCACATCGTTGCCGCCGACGACGGCCCAAGTCACGGGAGACGAGATCGTGCTGCCAAGGATATAGCGCGTCGCGTATCCCGACGCATCCACCTTCGCGGGCACAGTTGATTGGTTGGCCCTCGGCGAAGGAGCCGCTGCGCTGTGCGGCGTCACCGACAGCGACAACAGGCGGTCGTCAACACTAGTGCCCTCGCGATGCCTGACCACAAGCTTCACGGGTGACTCCCAGACCGTCACGTCAGGAACGACGACATGGAGACCGGCAGAAACCAATGCATCCGCCATGACACGGGGTGCAAACTGCAGCGAGACGTCATCACTGTACGCAGAAGATAGCCGGGCTGTGACCTTCAACGTTGAAATCACCCAGCCCGGCTCTGCGAACTCCTGGCTCTGCGCTTCGGTCGTCACAATCACTTGTCCGCAGCAGGCGTTTTCCTGCGCCAACCATTGCGTCACGCCGACGGCCAATGCATTCCCCTGACTGGATTCTTCGCTGTTCCCGCAAGCAGCCAGCGTGGCAGCAAGAAGCAGAGGCAATGCCCGAAGTCGAATGGCGCGAAGTCGATGAATCATGGACACGTGGTTCCTTTTGGATGGACATTCTTGAATCATGTTGCAGATATCTCGATTCACGTTTGTCACCTTTTGCTGATCAAAGGATTCATAGGAAGGATTTACTCACGCCGACACCTCTGCGAGGCTGTATCCCAGACCCGCTGAGTCTGCTGGTAGCACGTAGCCTTTCCATGTCGGATCACTTCGTCCTCCGCTGCGCTCTTGTCAGCGGCTCTAATGCGTATAGTCATCGATGTTTTGTCGCTGCCAAGAAGCTTTGCGTTTGTGCACTTGTATTCGCATACAAAAGCCTGCGAGCCATTGCTAAGCGCTGGAGCCGTTGATCGATCCTGGCTTCTCGACGGCGAAGACGATTCCGCCGCAGATCTCCGGTCTGAATCACGCTGACGAGTCCTACCCGTTTCTTCGCCGACCATCTCGTCATTCACTTCTGCAACCTTGTTTCGCAAGGGAACGGTGAACTCCGCCTTCTGTGATGAGCCCTGTTTCCTGAGATCATCAAAGTTGTACGCCTGCGCGTTCGCAATCAAAGAGACTGCGCTCACCAAAAACCACACTGCAACCAGTCTCAAATTCTTCACGTTCACTCCCTGATTGGCAGAATTCGAGCAACCGACACACGCACCGTTGCATCGCCATCGATGTATTCCTGATCAAGCCCGCCGCGCGACCCGCGTTTCAATCGCACAAGGCTCAACACCCCAAAATCAACGTCTGCCCGTCCGCGCATGGCTGGCGGATCCAACGAAACTACCACTGTGCGAATTAACGACTCGGGCGTGCTTCTATCGGCGTTTCCCAGCACCGTTGACTGCCGGGTAAACCGCCTGGTCCATGACATCTCGACAAGCAGCTCGACGCGATAGCGACCGAGTGAAAGCGGGCCCGGGGGGATTTTTGGCACGCTGAACCACTACGCTGCCCCGCACCGGAACAGACCCATGCATCGTGTATTGAGCCAGTATCCCCATGTGCTTTTGCTCCTGCCGAGAGGGGCTTCCCACTGAACTTTCGAACGTGACGTCCAAGAAGCGTTCAGGCAAGGCCGTGACCTCAACTGCTACGCGCTCCAATTCGAGTTTTTCCTCTTTTGTTTTGGCCAGGTGCTGGGCCTTGGCAACGTGATTTACATCATCCGAAACCTGGTAGGCCCTTATGGCACCGCCGAATGTTCCTTGGCGCAGGGATTCTTCGATCAGATGAACTTTTGCTGCATCACGCAATTCGTCAGGCTCCAGCTTTCGCGCCTTGTATTGCTCGGAAAGCTTATCCAGTGGCGTTGCACGCATGGCCGCCAAGTCTCTTTCACGCACGACTGCAAGTTGTTGACGCGCTACCTGCAGCAGCCCGCCAACATCCTTCTCCTTGTATTTTTCAATAAAAGCTGCCAACGCTGGCCAGGTTACGGATTGCGTCAAAGCCGCCTTCTGTTCTGCTCTAGCTTGCTCCAATGCCGCCAGCCTTTCGGCCTCTTCCAAACTCGCAAGCTGCGCTGACGCCGATTGACGCCGCGCAGCGCATCCCGCACCTTCCCCTGCATCGGCCAGATCGCCGACAAGCAAACCCAATTCACGCTTCGACTTGTAATCGCTCAAGTCAAGTTGCTGGCATAGAGACTTCCATTTTGCGGCGAAGCGCAGGCAGCAAAGCCAGTTGGTCATTTGACGATACGACGCGGCGAGCAAACGCCGCATGGACGTGGATGTTCGAGAGCGTCGGAAATTCATCAAACTGCTTCAGACTCTCAAACGCGTTTTGAAAAGACTTTGTACCGCCCAAAACGCACTCTTCCAGCGCCTTTCGCCGGTCAGCCATAGCAACTTGGGCAGTAGATCTGGTGCAACTGTTTCTGCGATCACTCAAGCTGGAAACCTGGGCACGCCGGCATTCAGAAAGTAGTCGAACACGGACGCTCTGATCAGCAGGCTTCGCATAGTCGGCTTTATACCTGCACAAATTGTCTACGTCTGCATTGTCAGCGGGCCTAACCGTCGGCTCTTTAATCACCACACCGCCCACCTCATGACTTCGGTACGCTACCGTTGTCGAGGCATCTCGTGTCGGGTTAGGTGTCACAGCGCAGCCGGCCAAAAACGCGCCCATCATTAGTGAGCCAATCTTGACGATGGACCCTGTCAGGTTGTTGCTCACGGCTTGCCCTTGCTCTTGTTCCGAGACAGGGGCGCATTTTGTTTATTTTGCAAACCGCCTTTTGTGTAGACGTCTGCCGCTCGAATCTTTGTCTTTTCCACCGTGCGAAGACCTTTGTGGCCAAGATCAGACCGCTCGACCTTTACGCTCGGCTTGTCTTTTCTCTTTAACTTGCCAGTTCGCTCGTGCTCCTTCAGGCGCCTGTCAGTGTCAACAGACTTACCGATGTACGGCTTACCAGATGACGACTTGAAGCTGTACGTACCGGCAGATTTCTTCGACGTTTGCTTCGCGACGGCATCGACTGCCACGGTTGCAACCAACAAAGCGCATAGCAGGGTAAGTGCAAATTTCATCGATTACTCCAACTTGAAAAAAAGGCGAAATTCAACCCAAATGAAGCAGCAGTAGCTGTCTTACTCACTTCTTCCAACACTGCGACTCAGGCAGCGAATTGCTGCTAGCAGCCCCGTGCCCAGCCCGGTTGCACATGGCGTCGGCGGCATCCCCGGCGGCAGTCGCGGCGTCGCGGCGAGATAGGGCACGGAATTCGCGCTCAATGCTTGGGCCGCCGGATGACTTGCAATAGATCTTGCAGACGAAAACGTCAGGGCCGGTCGCTTTAGCAGTTCCAGCCCGCAGCTGCAATGCCTCGCTGGTTGCCCGGGCCCCGTGGCTTTGGCTCTGCGCTGTCGCCGAACTGGCGTCGCGGCCCGACGTGGAGGCACGCGGATCGGCGCTGCGGCTTGGCGCAACGCTTGCGCTGCCAGCTCGTGCGGTGTTGCCCGACTCCAGGTCCGACATCTTGGCAAACAGATTACCAATCCCGCTGTCACATTTGCATAGGGCGGCGCAGCCGCGGTATAGAACTGCCGACATCAACGTTGCCATGATGCCTCCGCTGGTGCTGGTCAACGAATCACACTGGCGCCGGCAACTGTTGATCGTTGAGACGCAGGCTGCTTGTCGCGCTTCGACTTCTTGGCGGCAACTTGGGGTGACCATGCAGCGCGCTTCAGCGGCCCGTGCGGCTTCGACGCGTTGTTGTTCCATGCGCACAGCTTCTTGCCGACGTTGCTCGGCCAAGCGCGCCTCTTCCTGGCGACGAACCGCGGCGAGTTTTTCGTCTTCGATGGCTTTGATGACCGCTTTGTGCTCGTCGGTTTGCGCCGCGCGGCGCATGGCCTCGTAGTCTTTGGGGTCGCCCATCAGTTGGAACGCGCCCTGGTATCCCTCAAACGTTTTGAGTTTGCGCATCTCGCCCAAGAACTTGGCAAAAATGGGCAGCACTCGCTTGTCGGGGTCGTTGTTCGCAAACTCCACCAAAAAGTTTTTCATGCCAAGCGGCGTATTGGCTGCCGCGTGCATGGCGTCATAGCGCTCGCGAAACCTTGGGTCGATGGGGTCGAAGTAGACGCTGTCGCGGCCATCGCGGTTGACGTGAAAGAGTGAATACGCAGCGTAGTCGTCGAACTTCTCGAACAGCAAATGCAAGGTGTCGCCAGGCGCCACCACCAAAGCCGAGCCACCGCGTCGGTCCCGCAGCTCACCCACACCGTCAAACGCCAAGAGCTTGGCCACCTGCCCTTTGCTGTTCTTCATCTGCAAGGTGTCGCGGCGCATCACAGCGCTGGCATCGTTTTGCGTGCGGGGCAAGCCGACCAGTTCCACCAGAATCTCACGCTCGCCCACTGCGACGGTTTTGAGTGTCAAGGCTGGGCGCGTCGGGTTTTGCTCATGGTCTTGCGACGTCAGGTTGACGGTGTACTTGCGAGCCGACGGGTTTTCGGCAAAGAACTTCTTGGACACGGATTGCGCCGTCTCAGCAGCTACCTGCTCCACTTGGCCGTAGTCGTCAAACATCTCGTGCACTTGCGACGTGCCGGGGGCTGACTCGGCACGCGCAGGCTCAGTGGGCGAAGCAGCAGATGCTGGGGCCACCAATGCCTGTGCGTGACTTACCGAAGACGCGACCAAACATGCCGTCACCAGCAACGTGCGCAAACAGCGCGAAGCGAGATCCCCGACGCAGAGCCAGGGGCGCATGTTGACCAACCGCACGCGCTACTCTTTCTTGTCGCCAAAAATGCCTTGAAAGAAGCTACCAGCACTCTTGAGAAACTTGTCAAAACCAGCGGCCAAGTTGTCACCCAAGCTAGGCTCGCCTGGTTTGGTAAGGTTCTCTTCCCTTTCACCCAACACTACAATCTCAGTGCGGCGGTTTGCTTGCCGGCCCTCTGCGGTGTCGTTGCTGGCCATTGGCTTGGTCATGCCAAGCCCTTCGGCCTTGAGCCGTTGCCCAGGCACGCCGCTGCTGGACAAAAAATCGCGCACCGAGGCAGCTCGCCGTATCGAAAGCTGTTGATTGAGCGGGGCACCACCGACGTTGTCGGTGTGCCCTTCGATCAACACGTTGGCCTGGGTGCGGGTTTTAAGGATGTCTGCCACCTTGACCAAGACGTCCTTGCCGGGCGCTGACAGCTCATGCTTGCCCGATTCAAAGAACACTTTTTCACCCACAGCGATCACCGTGCCGCGGTCGGTCTGACGGACTTTGATGGCTTTTTTGCCATCACTGTCGTAGGAGACATCGGCCCCTTGTGCGCCCTGACCAACGGCGGAAGAGCCAGAAGCCTTAGAGCCTGGACCTGTCGCACAACCAGAAAGTATCGAGGCAACAAACACGACGGAAAGAAGCGCCAAATGAACCGAAGACTTTTTCACAACCATATTGGACATCCAAACAAATTAAGTGACACCACCCCAATCAAACCTACCCGCAGCGCGCCCACACGCAAAGTCCAGCGCTGGCCTATGAAGCGGCCATCTCAACGAAGCTACTTGATCAGTGCCACGTGCTGCCTGACACCTGCTAAAACGTGACCTCAACCATCGTGGCCCGGGCAAAGGCAGCAAACAGCATGCATACCGTGGCCACCAGCGCGCCCGCCAGTTGGCGGGTGATCTTGATCATTGTTAGCTTCTCCCTGAGCTTGCCCAGCAGTTTTGGGTACAGGCTTGTTTGTAGCAGCAGCGGTGTCTACTTGAATGGACAATAGCCCCAAGGGTAAGTACGACCCTCAAGTCAATGGGCGACAGGCACGGGTCACCCCTTACTTGATTCGTTTCGCGTGCGTGCATAGTGCTGCGTCGTCTGCGAGGCAGGCGCTGCAAGCCAAAGGCAAGGGAGAGAACTTGATTGTGCTGCGCTTGATTGGGTTGATGCCCGTGTTGTTCGGGCTTGGTGTGTTTGCGAGCGCGGCCCTTGCTGCCGAGGTGCCTGAACCTGCTCGGGATACGGTGACCGTTGTGGGCACGCGCGACGACGCCCAGCCCGGCCTTTGGGGCGGTGCCGTGCCGGCCTTGGCCCTTGCCCAGTCCATCAGTTCTACCCCTGCAAGTGACGTCGCGCGGCAGGGCGCAATGCGGGTTGAAGATCTGGCGGGTTTGGTGCCAGGCCTGCAGGCGCACGTCAGCAGCGCGGGTTTGTCCAGCGCGGTTTATCTGCGGGGGTTTGCCGTGTCGCGGCTCTACTTCAATGGCCAACCCGACGTGCAGCGCTTGTTCACGCGTGACTTGGCCACGGTAGAGCGGGTTGATGTGTTGAGTGGGCCCGCTGGGCTTTTTTATGGTCTTGCCTCGCCCGGAGGGGTGGTTGAGTACGTGGGCAAGCGCCCTCGGTTTGCGGCGGCTCGGCCGTTGCAGGTTGGTGTTGACACGCAAGGCATTGGGCATGCCGTGCTGGACGCCACGGGGCCCCTTGGGCCTGACGTGGCATTCAGGGCCGTGCTTTCGCATCGCGACGGCAAGTTGGCGCCCGCAGCGTTGCCGCAGCAACGCTCTACCGTGATGGCGGCGCTGGCGGTTGCCACCCCTGGCGCAGGGCAGCTTAACTTGGAGGCAGAGGCTACCGTCAACCGCACGCCGTTTGTTTTTGGCACGGTGATCACCGGCGCCGGAACGGCCCAAGCGCAGCCACAGTACGACCGCCTGTACGTGGTACCCGGCGGCGGCCCCGCCGCGCGCAACATGCAGCGCTGGGCCATCGACTGGCAACGGGCTTTGGGGCCTGACTGGAAGCTGCAAGCCCGTTACTCGTCAGCGCGTGGTTCGCGAGACGAAACGCTGCTTGGGTTTTGGACGGTCGAGTCTGACACCGAGTTGTCGGGCTACTACACGCAGTACCACGATACGTCCAGCCAGCAGGCGCTGACCTTGCGGGCTGACGGCACGTTTGCTGCGGCAGGCACCCAACACCGCATGGCGGTGGGTCTGGAGAGCTTTCGCCAACAGTTCAAGTTCACGGGCACCCAGAACATTGGTGGCTTTTTGATCGACGTGGCAAGGCCAGACTTTAGCAACGTGGACGTGCAAACACTAAACCTGACAGCCCGCTACAACCACGAGCGCGGGCGTGAAAGGGCAGCTTGGTTGTCTGACCACATCACGCTGACGGAAGGCTGGTTTTTGTCGGCTGGCGCCCGCCACACCAACTTTGTGGTGGAGAGCGATCGAAGCGGGGCGGGGCTGGTACCCCGGGCCGATGCAAGTGGCAAGGCATGGCACCTTGGCACCACTTTGCAAGCGTCGGCGCGCTGGGCTGGGTACGTGTCAACGTCCACCGGGTTTGAACCCAACCGTGGCGTCACCCGAGACGGGTTGTTTTTGCCACCACAACGGCAACGGCAGCTTGAGGTGGGCACACGTTTTGTGGAAGGCCAGGCCCTGTCGGCAACGATGGCCGCTTACCGCGTGGATCTGAGCCAAGTTGCCATCACCGACCCGGCTGACCGAACCGCCGTTGTTGCTGGCGGCGCGCGCCGGGTTGAAGGGGTGCAAGCCACTGTGCAGGGCCGACTGATGGGGGTGGCTTTGGACGCAAACATGAACTGGCTGCGCATGCGGCGCGTGGCACCCCTTTCACAAGGCCTGGGTGACAACGTGCCTGGCGTGGCGCGGCAGACGGCGGGTGTACGCATCAGCGGCGACCTGGTCTTGGGTTCAATGCCCGCCAAATGGCTGCTTAGCGCCAGCGCGGTGGGCAGGCGTGCCGCCGATGGCGCCAACACCACCGCGGTGGCAGGTTACGGCTTGGTGCACGCAGCGTTTGAGCTGCGCGCGACGCCCACAACAACAGTGGTCGGTGGGCGTGCGCAACGTGGCAGACAAGCGATACGTCGAAGCCATCACAGAGGTTGACGACGTCTACCAAGGTGCAAGGCGTACGGCCTGGATACGGCTGTCGCAGCGGTTCTGACACCAGGGAAGTTCATGAAAGAAACACTGTCTCGTTACCTGCGCGTGCGGGCTTCGGCCTTGGGCTTGACGCTGAGCGACGTGTGCAAACAAGCTGGCCTCAGTCGGCAGACCTTGTACTCATTTGATGAGATACCGCGAAAGCTTCCTGAACTGAAAACGCTGGTGGCCTTGTCGGGCGTGCTGCAGGTGCACCCCTTGCGCTTGTTGCAACTGATCTTTGACGAAGTGCCGCTGCACGCGGCCACCGCGCGCCGACACAAGCGCGGGGACAAAAGCACGTTTGTGCGCGACGTCAGCATCCCCGACGGCACGACAGTGCTGGCTGGCCAGCGGTTTGTCAAAACGTGGGAGAGCCAGAACATTGGCAATGTGCCGTGGGACGGGCGGTTTTTGCAGTGCATCGACGAGGACATCGTGGTGTACCAAAAGTCTGGTGAGCGCTTGAACATCGCGGGCCGTCTTACACCCCAAAGTGAGCGCGTTGCGGTGCCCTTCACGGCCCCTGGCGCCAAGGTGCAAATCAGCGTGGAGTTTGTTGCACCGTCGTCGCCCGGCACCTTGGTGTCGTACTGGAAAACAGTTTTTGAGGATGGCAAAGAGTGCTTTCCAAACTCCTTGGGGCTTTGGGTCAAAGTGAATGTCGTCTCACTGGCACGGGCTTACGACGTGGAAGAGCGCAAGTGACGCCGCCCAAGCAACCCCAGCCGCTTGGGCGCTCACCAGCGTCTGAACGAATCGGTGCGAGCCGCACAGACCGCGCTGCACGGCCTTGGGTGGGCGCAGTGTTGCTGTGCATGTTGCCGTGGCTTGTTGGCTGCACTGCGTTGCCGGCAACACACCTTGAAGCCTGCACCGGCGGCCCCATCGGCGTGCCCTACCGAGGTGTGCAGGCCTTTGCCAACGCCCCGTGGCATGGGCAGGCCAAGTCGTGCGGCGGCGATGACGACAGAAGCAGACTCTTGTACGGCTATGCCTACCAGTGTGTTGAATTGGTCAGGCGGTTTTACGCCACCAACCACGGCCCCAACCGAGGCAACAAAGACGATTCATGGCCGCGTGACCATGCCGCCAACCTCTGGGAGCATGCTGAGGCGATGGGGTTCAAGCGCTTCATCAACGGGCAAACGCCGGGTGAGCGGCCGCAGCCCGATGACCTGATTGTTTTCAACCCGAGCGCGACGCAGCGCGCGGGGCACATCGCCATCATTTCGCAAGTCGACAGCGCGTCCATCCAGGTTTTTGAGCAGAACTGGTCACCGACCGCCTACGCAACGTTGCCAGCGCAAGCGCGCCCTGACGGGACGTTTTTTATTGCCGACCGAAAGCCGTACACGGTTCGAGGATGGATGGGCCAGCGAAAAGGGGCGGGTGAGCGCAGCGCTGGCGCACGTTGAGGAATTCACCCACCTGCTTGGTTGCAGTGGCGCCAGAGTAGTCGTTACGGAAGTTGAACCTGCCCGATCTCCGAAAAATTGCTGATCTTGACCGTGCCCTCTGGGAATCGAGCAATCACCTCCAGCTCACCCCCCATGGCCTCGATGTGGCTGCGCAAAGTTGAGATGTACATGTCGGCGCGGCGCTCCAGTTTGGCAACGGACGGTTGCTGCACGTGCAGCGCCTCGGCCAGCATTTTTTGCGACAGGCCACGGGCGCGCCGCAATTCGTGCAGAGGCATTTCTGCAAGCATGGCTTGCGCTTTGTCGTGCGTCTGCGCGCGCGCTTGAGGTGTCATGTTGGCACGCAGCTGTGCAAATTTTTTTGCCATTCAAATCTCCTTCGAGAGACTAACATAGCCTTGAACAAATATTCTTTCAATGGAATTTTTTCTGACGGTCAGAATGACCTTCCGAGCGCCGCAGGCACGCGCTTCAATGGGGGCACGTGTTTCGGCCTACGCAGTACGATCACGCCCCAGTGTCCCGCAGGAGAACCCCATGCCAGACCCCACCGCAGCGGCCCAAACCCAACTGCGCAACATCGAAGCCAAAACCGGCAAGACTTTGGCGCAGTTGTGCACACTGGTGGCGGCCAGTGGTCTTACCAAGGTGGGCGAGCAACGCTCACACTTGATGCAAACGCTAGGCTTGAGCTACGGGGATGCCAACGCGCTTGCCTTGCACGCCGGCAAAACGGCAGCACCCGCAGGGCCAACCGACGCCGATCCGCTTGACGCCATTTACGCGGGCAACAAGGCTGGTTTGCGCGCGCTGCATGACGCGCTCAGCGCCGCGATCGACAAAGTGGGCCCACACGAAAAGGCGGCCAAAAAAAGTTATGTGAGCCTGCGCCGCAAGAAGCAATTTGCCATGCTGGGCCCCGCCACGCAAACCGCGCTCGAGCTGGGCCTGAACGCCAAGCAACTGCCCCACGCGGCAAGGCTCAAGACCATGCCGCCGGCAAGCATGTGCTCTTACACCGTGCGCCTGACGTTGGTGGATGAGATCGATGCTGAGCTGTTGGGGTGGGTGCGCACCGCGTACCAGTCGGCGGGCTAGGTTCAGGTTTAGGGCTGTCGCTCCGCGATTTCAGCCGCCAAACAAAGGTCGTCCCACGCGCGCGCTTTGTCGATCGGGCTGCGAAGCAAGTAGGCTGGGTGGTAGGTGACCACCAGCGGGACGCCGTCGATGTGGTGCACGCGGCCCCGCAGTCGGCCCACGGCTTCTTCTGAGCGAAGCAGAGATTGAACGGCAAAACGGCCCATGGCCAGGATCACGCGCGGCGCCACCAGTTTGATCTGGCGCTGCAAGTACGGCTCGCACGTCAGCAGCTCTTCGGGCGGTGGGGTTGCGGTTGCGCGGCGGGCGGCACTTGAGGGTGTTGGCGATGTAGACCTGTTGGTGCGGTGGCGCCTCGGCGCGCGTCAGGCCCAGCGCTTTGAGCATCGCGTCCAGCAGTTGCCCCGATGCACCGACAAAGGGCTCGCCTTGCAAGTCTTCGCTTTCGCCCGGCGCCTCGCCCACGATCATCCAGTGGGCCTGCACATTGCCGACGCCAAACACGGTTTGTGTGCGCGACTCGCACAGTTTGCACGCGCGGCAATTGGCCACGGTGCTTTGCAGCGTTGCCCAGTCCATGGTGGGGACAGGGCTGTCTGCGGTGTGGCCTGTATTGCTCCGTGAAACGACTGCCGCTGCGCCAGCCAGTTTGGGCGCCAATTTGGGCGTCGCGGCCTGTGGCGCTGGATGCGCCACTTCGGGCTCAAAAACCCGAATGCCCATGGCATCCAACATGCGCCGCTGACGTTCAGTGCGCGGCACGTGGGCGCTCCTTCGGGTTGGTGCACGGCGTGTTGGTGGGGTTGTGCAGCGGCACCCCTGCTGTGACGTCGACCGCAAACACCCACGCGTCCTCACGCACCCCATGCGCTGCCGGGTAATAGCCTCGGCGCACGCCATGCTGCACAAAGCCCAGGCGTTGGTACAGCGCCAGCGCCTGCACGTTGCTGGGCCGCACCTCGAGCCATACCTTGGTGGCGGCGCAGCGCTGGGCCTCGGCCCGCAAGGCGTCCATCATGGCCACGGCATGGCCTTGGCGCCGAAACGGCGGCGCCACCGTGACGTTGAGCAGGTGCATCTCTTCAACCCCGCGCATGGCCACGATGTAGCCTACGAGTGCATCCGCGTCGTTGCGCAGCATCTGGGCCCAATGATGGGCAGCCAGCGAATCGACGAAGTTGCCGCGCGTCCAGGCGTGGGCGTAAGCGCGTTGCTCGACCGCCAGCACCTCGTCCACGTTTTGCAGGGTCATGGGCAGCAGCTTCATGGTGTCAGGCCTGCGTCGACGGCAAGGCTGCCAAAGCGTCGCGGGCGCGCTGTTCTCGCTCGGCGGTGGTGAATGCCACCTGGTCACGCACGTACACGGGCACGGCTTGGGCTGCGTCCAGGCGCTTGCCTTGCACCCACGCGGCCAGCGCCAACGACGCCAACGCATGGGCGCGGCCTTCGGGCATGGGGCAAGCAACCGTGCCGACTGGCAGCACCAGGCGATCGGCAAAAACGGCGAGTGCCGAGCCCACCACGCGCGGCAACGGGTGACTTGCCAGTGCGCTGCAAAAACCTTCAACGCTGAGCAATTGGGGTTCGCCGAGTGGTTCGCCAAGCACCAGCCTGCAAGGCCCCACCCTGCCAGCGGTATGCACAAGCGTAGATTTCGCCCATGCGAGCGTCCATCGCAACCCAAATGGGCTCGTTGTCTTGATCGATCAACCGTGCCGCCTCAGCCACGATCATCAAGCTATCGACGGCCAACACCGCGCAGCCCAAGCCCAGCGCCAAACCCTGGGTGACGCTGGCGGCGGTGCGAAGGCCCGTGAAAGCGCCTGGCCCTTTGGCAAAGGCGATGGCATCGAGGCTGCCCAGAGGCCACTGCGCCTTTTGCAGCAGTTCTTGCACGGCGCCCAGCAAGCGCTTGGATGCAAGCGCGCCGCCGGCTTCGTCCAAGGTGTGGGTTTGCACGCCGTCCGTCACCGCCACGGCCATGCGCTCGGTGGAGGTGTCCAGCCCCAGCAGGCGGGGGCGTGGATGGGGTGCGGGCGTGGCTTGCATGCGCACAGTTTAGAGGCCCCTCGGCCTAGGGCCACTTCGAGTGTGACGACGACCGTTGGCCCGGGATGCGATCATCACCCCATGAAGTTTTGGCCATGCACCCGTCGCCATGCCCTGCAATCGACGGGCGCCCTCGTTTTGGGGGGCGCCGTGCCCGCGTGGGCCAAGGCGATACCTTCGGCTTGGCCGCCCGAGGTGGCGCAGGCCTTGCAGCGCGCCAACGTGGGGGCTGAGGCTTTGGTGGCCGTGGTGCAAGAGGTGGGCGCATCGCGCGCCCGCCTGAGCGTCGGTGCCGACCGCCCCGTCAACCCCGCGTCGCTAGAAAAACTGGTGACCACCCAAGCGGCGCTGGAGCTGCTGGGCCCAGCTTGGGCTTGGCGCACGCCGGTGTGGTTGGACGGCGCGATTGAAGGTGACACGCTGACCGGCCGCGTGGTGATCCAAGGCCGGGGCGACCCCAAGATGGTGGCCGAGCGCATGTGGCTGTTTGGGCAGCGCTTAAGGCAGCTGGGGGTGCGGGTGATCAAGGGCGACATCGTGATCGACCAAAGCGCGTTTGACATTGCCGAGCAGCCGCCGGGACAGTTCGACAACGAGCCGCTGCGGCCCTACAACGTGCAGCCGTCGCCGTTTTTGTTGAACCAAAAGTCACTGCTGGTGACGTTCACGCCGCAGCCCGCTCGGGGGGTGGCATCGGTGTCGGTGCTGCCGCCGCTTGCTGGGTTGGCGGTGGACACGAGCGTGCCCCTTGCACCCGGCACCCACTGCGACGACTGGCGTGGGCGCTTGGCCATCAAACGCGACGATGCCGCCAAACTGCGGTTTGCGGGTAGCTACCCTGCAGGGTGTGGTGAGCGCGCATGGCCCATGGCCGACGCCAACCCACAAACCTACCACGCCAGAGCGGTGGAGGCCATGTGGACGGCTCAGGGTGGTGTGCTGCATGGCACGGTGCAAGAAACCAAGCAACGCGTGGCGCCGTCAACGCCCCCGAGTTTTGAGTTTGTGTCGCCGCCCCTGGCCGACGTGGTGCGCGACATCAACAAGTACTCCAACAACACGATGGCGCAGCAGCTTTTTTTAACGCTGGCGCTGCAAAAGTTGGGCGTGGGCACGTGGCAAGGTGCGCGTGACGTGGTGAACCAGTGGCTGACCGAGCGCGTGCGCGCGCCCATGCTGGGGCTGCAGTTGGGCAACGGTGCCGGTTTGTCTCGCGACGCGCGGCTGTCGGCCGCCCTGCTGGCGCGGGTGCTGCAGCACGCGTGGCGGGGGCCTGTGATGCCTGATTTGTTGTCGTCGCTGCCGGCGTCTGGGGTGGACGGCACATTGCGTGGCGCGCGGGGCATGGACGGGCCAACGAATGGGTCGAGCATGGGGCCTGGGCGTGCGCACCTCAAAACAGGTTCGCTGCGCGACGTGTCAGGCGTGGCAGGCTACGTTTTGGGCGAAAGTGGCCGCCGCTTTGTCGTGGTGGCCATTGCCAACCACCCTTCGGCTGCCGATGCGCGCCCAGCCATTGACGCCTTGGTGCGGTGGGCCATGGACGACAAGGCGACGTCCTGATCAGCCTTTACAACCAGCCAGCCGACACCAAGCGCTGGATCACCGAATCAGCGATCAATTTGTAGCCCAGTGGGGTGGGGTGCACGCTGTCTGCGTATTGGTAGCCAGACACATCCGCCGCCACCGTGGTTTGTGCGCTGCAAGACAACGAACCCAACTGCGCGCGTGCGTCGCAAGCTGGCACGCTGTTGTTGGTGATGCCGTACGTGGCAGGTGCCGCTGCGACGGCTTGGCTGACTGCATAAGCGTCAACAACCAAAACACCCGGTACACCCGCCAAGCCGTTGACGAGTTGGTTGTTGAAAGTTGTGGCCATGTTTTGCACCAAGGCGCGCGTGTTGGGGTCGAGTGAAGCACCAAAGGGCGTCAGACTGACGTCGGGCAACATCACCACCACCACGCGCAACGCGCCATTGGCCACGATCTTGTTTTGAATCAACGTGGTCAACTGCGTGGCTGCCAAGCCCATCTCGGTGACGGCTGCTGCGGCCGCAGCCGCCACGTCACCACCCGCTGCGGCAGTGCCGTTGACGGTGCCCAGGTTCATGAAAACGTCGTTGGCGCCTGCAAGCACGGTCACCAGTTCGGTGCCAGAAAAGCGGTTGTTGGAAACCGCCAAATGGCGATCAACTTGCGCAACCAGCGGCAGCGTGATTTGGCCCAAGTAGCCATCGGGGATGTTGGCCGCGAGCAAAGCCTTGTTGTAAGGCCCCACAGGATTGGTGACGCGTGAACCGCCCTGCGCGTAACCATAACAATTGGGTACGTTGGTGATGGGTGCCGCCAGTGCCGCCAAGGGGCCAGACGACTCGAGCCCCGTTTGCGCGGCACACGGGGCGGGCGCGCCAGCGCGTTCGGCCAAAAGCTCAACCCAGATCTTGCTGGTGGCGCTGTTGACGGTGTATTTGCCACCGCCTTGGGCCTTGACGGCAGGGGTGGCGTGGGTGCCGACGTCGCTCAAGCTGTCGCCAAACACCACCACACGCGAGTAGGTTGGGTCGCTGTTGCCGCCGCAGGCCACCAAAACGGCTGCCGCTGCTGCTGCTACGGCCCAGCCACTCAGGCTTCGGAGGGATGTCGAAAATGTTTGCTTCATGGGGTTCTTTCAGGATCTTGAATAAATCATGCGCGCTTGCCGGCTAAGAAAAACGAGCTTCAAGCGATGGGGCACATGCAACCTTGGACTGTAGGTCAGGGTGCCATTGTGCAGGCAAGGGCTAACCCGTTGGGCAGGCCCTGAAAGGCCCTTCGCCATGCCCGTCATGGCTGCACTAAAGCGGCTAGAACGGATTGTTACGTGCACGCCCCAGAGCGGTGTCACCGAGTCGATCATGCAGGCTGGGCCCCAGGTGCAAGCCATCGGCCCACATGAACCCCGTGGCGCTGGCCGTGACGCCGCCCACCTCCGCGAGCGTGGCGGTGCTGCAATCGGGGGTCGGCGTGGCTGCGGCACACGAGGCGTCGATGATGTTCGTCAGCAAGAACAACGAGGGCGCCGTTACGGCAGCACGTGTCAAGTCAAACGCGTCAACCAAGCCTACCAGGCGGCCGTCGTTGATGATCTCCAGGCGCATGGCGATGTTGAAGGACGACGTCAAACGCCCGAGCAATGCTGCGCTTCCCGGCGTGGCAGCCTGTTGGGCCCGACCGTAGGGCGAATCACCCAGGTTGGGCACGGTCACCACCAACACCGGCGCACCGGTTTGCGCCACCCGGTTGACCTGCTCGCCGAGCGTCTTGCCTTGCGCTTGCAAGGCGGCGGTGATGGTGGCTTCGTCGCTGGTGGCAAGCTGCTCGTAGCCCTGAACGATGTTGTGCAGCCCCACGTAAATGGTGACCAAATCTTTGTCACCCAGGGTGTCAGCGGCCAAGTGGTTGTCGATTTGCACGCTTACATCGTTGACGGTGGCGCCTGCAGCCGCGCGCGAAAAGCTGGTGGCAGCCAACGCTGTGGCCCCCGCAGCGGCGGGCAGGGGGCACTCACGCAGCGGGATGCCCAGGCTGTTGGCCAGCTTTTGAACCCAGATGACGTTGGTTGTGCAATCGATGCGCCCATCGACCACCGCGTTGACGGTGTACTTGCGGCCATCGGCCAAGATCACGCTGTTTTCGTCACCAAAGGCCACCAGCCGCTTGGGCACAAAGGGCTCGATCTGTTTGGCACCACCGCCGCAACCAGCGGCCAAGGCCCCAAAAAACAGCACACCAGCACCCCATGCGCAACGGCGCAAAGTGCTCAAAAAACTGGGGTTCGACAGAAAAGACATGGGCTCGAAATCCTCGTTATCGCAAACAGCCTCAATGCTGCCTGGGGTGTGATTGTGCGCGACGTGGCGGGGCAGTGCACCAAGCCCATGCACCAGGGTGTTGTACCAAACCGTTGCCGTAAGCCGTTGCATCACGCCGATGCAGCCGCGCGCTGCAGGCGGTCAAGCACCCCGACCCAATCGGGCAAAGAAGGTGGTTGCTCGACCCAGATGAGAGTCACGCCCTCATCGTCAAGTTCACGCAAGGTGGAAAAAAGTTCGTGCGCTGCGGCGTCGGCTTGGGCGGGCATGCGCCGTTGCACGATGCGTTTGGACTTGACGGCAACGGTGCGCGCGTACACCGCCAACCCAGGGATGCCGTCGGTACCGAGCACGCCCAACGCATCGATCAACATGGCGGAGGTCATCAAGCGAACTTTGGCGCGCGGGGCATAGTGTGCCGCCAAGGTGCCACTGGCCGCTGGCGCTTGGCCGTCACCCGGGGCAACAGTGACCTCGACCCCGGCAGACGCGGACAAGCTTTGCAGTGGCAACACGCCCGGGCGCAACAGCGTCGGCGGCATGCGCGACACGTCAACGATGGCCGACTCGATGCCCACCGCGCAGGGCCCACCGTCCAGCACCAGCAAAGCGTCACCCAACTCTTGCACGACATGGTTCGCCGTGGTGGGGCTGACTCGTCCAAAGCGATTGGCACTGGGGGCGGCCAAGCCCGGCACGGCCAAGTCTTCGCAGGCTTGCAACAAAGCTTGGGCCGCTGGGTGCGCCGGGCACCGCACGGCGATTGTGGGGTGACCGCCAGCGGCCGCCGCAGCCACGCCATCGCGTCGTTTGAACACCAGCGTCAGGGGCCCGGGCCAATGGGCCGCCATCAAGCGCTGCGCCACTTCGGGGATGGCATCCACAAACGCAGCGGCGGCAGCAGCATTTTTAACGTGCACGATGAGCGGATGATTGACCGGCCGCCCCTTGAGCGCAAAAATCTTGGCGACGGCGGCGTCGTCGTCGGCACGAGCCCCCAGCCCGTACACGGTTTCGGTGGCAAAGGCCACCAAGTCGCCCTGCGCCAGATGCTGGGCCGCCAGGCGCACGTTGGCCGGGTCGGCGGCGCTGCACTTCATGCCTTTGCCTCGCCGCTAAAACGCTGGCAGGCCCAAGTGCGCTGCAGCACGCTTGGCTTGCATCAACACGTCGGTGGCGTCTGTGCCCGTGAAAGTGAGGTGCCCCATCTTGCGACCGCGCCTGGCGTTGGCCTTGCCGTACAGGTGCAGGTGCGCGCCAGGCAACGCCAGCACGCCCGACCAGTCGGGTGCGCGCTCGCGCCCGTCAGCCGCCAGCCACAAGTCACCCAACAGGTTCAACATCACAGCGGCCGAGTGCTGTCGCGGCATCACCAACGGCAGGCCCGCCAACACCCGAACCTGCAAATCAAACTGCGAAACATCGCAAGAATCGAGGCTGTGATGGCCCGAGTTGTGCGGGCGAGGTGCCATCTCGTTGGCCACCAAGCTGCCATCGGCCAACACAAAAAACTCAACGCACAAAACGCCGGCGTAGCCCAGTGATGCTGCGATTCGCTGCGTCGCATCCAGCGCCTGCGCCTGCGTTTGGGCAGGCACCTGGTTTGCGGGCACTTGGGTGACGGCCAAGATGCCATCGCGATGCAGGTTTTGTTGCACCGGCAAGTGCACGGTGTTGCCTTGCGAGTCGCGTGCCAGCACCACACTGATTTCGTGTTGCAGCGGCAGGCGCTGCTCGAACACGCAAGGCACTTGCTTCAAGGTTTGCCAAGCTGCAGCCAAACTGCCCGCATCAGCCACCGACACCTGCCCCTTGCCGTCGTAGCCCATGCGGGCCGTTTTGAGGATGCCGGGGAAAAGGGCTGACGGGACCTGGGCGAGATCAGCCTCCGCTGCAATCACACG
Source organism: uncultured beta proteobacterium (assembly GCA_963738575.1). GTDB lineage: Bacteria > Pseudomonadota > Gammaproteobacteria > Burkholderiales > Burkholderiaceae_C > CAVTWY01. The sequence goes on along the minus strand of CAVTWY010000003.1, from coordinate 287,410 downwards.
GTGCGGTGCACAAGGTACACCAGCCAAGGCAAACAAGCGCTTTTCCATGCCCCGGTCTTGGCAAATGGCCACCGATTCACCACTGGGGGCCACCCACCGGTGCGAACCCAGCGTGATGAGTGCGCCTGCGGGCACGTTTTCAAATTCGGTGGTGATGGCCGAGCTGCGCTGGATCAACTGCGCCAGCCCTTGCTCATCGAGGTAATCGGTTTGTACGTGGTAGGTTGACACCATCCCAGCCGGGCTGGTGGCGTCGGGGTCGAGCACCACGGTGGCGTAACCCATGCTCTGTGCGGCACGCACAAACAAGCGGCCCAGTTGCCCACCACCCATCACGCCCAGGGTAGCGGGTCGCCCTTGGGCGTCGAGAGAGCCACCGCTTAGTACGTTCACTGAAGGTCCTTGGTCATGGCCTGCGCCCTTTGGGTCTGGGCGGCGCGCCAAGCGACCAGCGCCTGGTGCAGCGGGGGTTGGGTGGTGGCCAGCTGGGCCACCACAAAGAGTGCTGCATTGGCCGCACCGCCGTCGCCGATGGCAAAGGTTGCAACCGGCACGCCCTTGGGCATTTGAACGATCGAGTGAAGGGAATCGACACCAGCCAAATGCTTGGACGCCACTGGCACGCCCAGCACGGGCACCGTGGTTTTGGCGGCCAGCATGCCAGGCAGGTGGGCGGCCCCACCAGCGCCCGCGATGATGGCCACCAAGCCACGGCCGTGCGCGGCCTGCGCGTAGGCAAACAACTCGTCGGGCATGCGGTGCGCCGAAATCACCAGGGTTTCGTGCGGCACGCCGAACTCGGCGAGAATCGCCGCTGCGTGCTGCATGGTGTCCCAGTCGCTGCTGGAACCCATGACCACACCCACCAGGGGCTGCGGCGAACGCGATTCAACCTTCGGGTTGGGCGACTGATTCACCTCGGTCTCCGGGGCAAGTTAACCTTGCATTCTAGGCGGCACGCCCGCATCTGACATTTGCCATGACCGACATCACCCTCCAAAACCTCGAAACCGACCTCATCGCCGCCTCGATGGCGCAACCCGTCTTACTGGACATTTGGGCGCCTTGGTGCGCCCCGTGCAAAGCGCTGGGGCCCTTGCTCGAAAAACTCGAAGTGGCCTACGCCGGACGCTTCAAGTTGGCCAAGCTCAACAGCGACGTCGAGCCCGACATCGCCGCCCAACTCAGCCAGGCTTTTGGCGTGCGAAGCATTCCGTTTTGCGTGTTGTTCAGCCAAGGGCAACCAGTGGACGGTTTCGTGGGCGCCCTGCCCGAGTCGCAGATCCGCGAGTTTTTGGACAAACACGTGCCCAGCACCGACGCGCTCGAGGCCCAGGCTGACGTAGAAGAAGCGCAAGCGCTGGCCGCCGACGGCGACCCCGACGCTGCCTTGGCCAAGCTCCAAGAGGCGGTGGCCATGGACCCCGCCAACGATGCCGCGCGCGCCGACTACGTCCGGCATGCTGATGGACCGAAGCCTGACCGAGCCCTCGCTGTTGGCGGTGGCCAAGCAGGCCTTTGCGCCTGTGGCCGGCAAGGTGATGGGCGACGCCCGGCTGAACGCCCTGGGCCAATGGCTGGAAGCCTGCGACAAAGCGCCTCAGGCCCGAACGCCCGAGCAAATTGCCGCCGCCGTTGCAGCCAACAAGCGTGACTTTGATGCTCGCTTTGAGTGGGCGCAAGTGCAATTGGCGCGTGGTCATTTCACGGGCGCACTCGACGAACTGCTTGAAATCATCATGCGCGACAAACAGTGGAACAAAGAAGCGGCGCGCAAGCTGTTTGTGGCCATCCTCGAGTTGATGACCAAACCGGTACCCAAAGCTGCAGCGGCAGCCGGCAAAACCGGCACGCTGGAGTTCACCGGCAAAACGGCCGTGGCAGGCGCTGACCCTGTGGTCGATGGTTACCGGCGCAAGCTCAGCATGGCGCTTTTTTAGGCGGTACGCAGCCGGTCCCACGCTTCTTGGTACTTGGCCGCTGTGCGTTCAATCACGTCGGCGGGCAGGGCGGGTGCTGGTGCGGCTTTGTTCCAAGGTTTGCCATCCACGCGCGCAGCCTCAAGCCAATCGCGCACAAACTGCTTGTCGTAGCTGGGCGGGTTTTGCCCCTCGTGATGCTGCGCCATGGGCCAGTAGCGCGACGAGTCGGGGGTAAGGATTTCATCCATCAAGGTGAGCGTGCCGTCGCTGTCCAAGCCAAACTCAAACTTGGTGTCGGCGATGATGATGCCGCGGGTGCGCGCATAACGAGCCGCTTCCTGGTACAGCGTCATCGAGATGCTGCGAACACGTTCGGCCAGATCACTGCCAACGAGATGGGCCATGTTTTCGAAAGAAATGTTCTCGTCGTGGGCGCCCGCTTCGGCCTTGGTGGCGGGCGTGAAGATGGGCTCGGGCAAGGCGCTGGCCAGCTTGAGCCCCGGCGGCAACGCGACGCCGCACACCTCGCCACTGGCTTGGTAGGACTGCCAACCGCTACCCGCCAAGTAGCCGCGCACCACAGCCTCAACGGGCAGTGGTTGCAGGCGCTTGACGAGCATCGCGCGGCCCGCAATGGGTGCCCGCTCATCGGGCTGCACCACGCTTAGCGGGTCCTCTCCCGTCAGGTGGTTGGGCACCACATGCGCCAGGCGATCAAACCAAAAAAGCGCCATCTGGGTCAACAGCGCCCCTTTGCCCGGGATGGGCTCTTGCATCACCACGTCAAAGGCTGACAAGCGGTCGGTGGCCACCATCAGCAGGCGGTCAGACCCCACCGCGTAGTTGTCGCGCACCTTGCCGCGCGCCACCAAGGGCAGGGAGTGAACGCTGGAGCGCAACAGGGCTTGGGGAGGCGTCATGGGAAGTGTCTTTTGCACCGAACGGGCCCCATTGTCTTACGCGGCGAACGCCCAGCCCCGCAGGCGGGAAAAATTGGCAAACGGCGGCGACGGCGTTGGTAGCGTGACATTCTTGGCGCCGTCGCCTGAGTGCTCGCGTCGAGGCACGCACCAATGCCAAATTTCGGCAGGATTTCTTAGGGCTTGCCTGCCCGTTCCACGATAGTAGCCCGATGTTGCACGTTGCCTGGCCGCGATGGAGGGTGCGCGTGCGTTTGAGTCATTGATGAACCCCACCACGTTAATCCTCGCCGTCATCATCATCCAGCAAGGGCTTTTCGCCGCTGCCTGGGGGTTGGTGTGGGCGCTTCGGATGGCGCCGCGCGCGGCACCGGCTTTTGTGGCTTGCACGGCAGCACTGGCGGTTGCTCTGGCCCTGGTCGCTCTGCGACCCCTGGTGCCCGATTGGGTGGGCTGGGGGGTGGCCAACATGGCCTCGATCGTCAGCATGGTGGCCTTCCGCCGTGGTGTGCAGGCTTTTGCCGCACAGCCGACGTCCGTTCGGGACGACCTGTCACTGATCGCCTTGTCCAGCCTGCTGCAGTTTTGGGCGCTGACATTTGACGGCATGCTCCCGCGCATGGGGGTGCCACACGTGGTGGCTGCACCCGTCATGCTTCACGCGGCATGGATCGTGATGCGGCATCTGCGCGAAGAATTCGGCGCCAAGTTGGCCCGTTGGTGCGCTGTGCCGCTGGGGGTCCTCGGCGCCTTGCATGTTGCCCGCGTGGTGGGTTTGCTTTTGTGGCCCGCGCACTTTGCCGTTCCCTTCCACGAGGCCAGTGACGCAGGTGCTGCCTTCATCCTGTTGGTGATGGCCGCAGCCCTTGTCACCAACCTTTCACTGTTTTCCCTCATCGTCATGCGCGTGGTGAGGCGCTTGGACAACCTGACGCGCCAAGACGCCATGACCGGTTTGACCAACCGCCGAGCGATTGAAGACGCACTGGAGGCCGAAACCAATCGCGCCCGACGCCGCCGTGGCAGCTTTGCGCTGTTGGCCCTGGACATCGACCACTTTAAACGCATCAACGACGCCCATGGGCACCCTGTGGGTGACGCCGTGCTGATGGCCTTGGCCCAAACCCTGCGCGACTTTGCGCGCACGGGGGACATCGTGGCACGCGTCGGTGGCGAAGAGTTTTGGATCTTGGCCCCCAACACCGACGTTGAAGGCGCCATGGCACTGGCCGAGCGTGTGCGTGTGGGCGTGCGCCGTCACAAGATCCACGTCGGTGCGCTGGAGTTGCACATCACCACATCGATCGGTGTGGCGGTGTTTGACAACGCCAAAGAAACACCCGACGAGCTGTTCAAGCGGGCAGACCAGGCCCTGTATGCCGCCAAGTCGGCCGGCCGCAACCGAGTTCAGTTGGCCGGTGCGCCTTTGCAACCAGCGCCCCATGACACGGTCCCCGCCAAACCGGGCACCCGGTCAACCGAAGCCAAGGCTGCTTGAGCGGGGGCGCCTGAAGGCGCCATGGTCAACGGATTGAAAAGGGTCGCACGCGGTTTGGGCGTGCGATCAAGCCTGCCGACCCGCCCTGGCCTAGACCACCGTTTGTGCCAGCGCGCCTTTTGCGTATTGCTGCGCCATGGACACCATTGCCACGGGTTTGATCTTGGCGCCCTGCCCGGTGCAGCCAAACTCAACGTAGCGCTGCTTGCAAATCTGCTTGGCGGCTTCGCGGGCGGGTTTGAGCCATTCGCGCGCGTCAAACTTGTCCGGGTTTTCATGCAAGAACTTGCGCACGGCACCCGTCATGGCCAAACGCACGTCGGTGTCGATGTTGATCTTGCGCACACCAAACTTGATGGCCTCTTGAATTTCTTCAACGGGCACGCCGTACGTTTCTTTCATCTGGCCGCCATGCTTGCGGATCACCTCCAGCAGGTCTTGCGGCACCGACGACGAGCCGTGCATCACCAAATGGGTGTTGGGGATGCGTTTGTGGATGTCTTTGATGCGGCTGATGGCCAAAATGTCGCCGGTGGGCTTGCGGGTGAACTTGTAGGCGCCGTGGCTGGTTCCAATCGCAATGGCCAAGGCATCAAGTTGGGTGGCTTTGACAAACTGGGCAGCTTCTTCGGGGTCGGTTAGCAGCGATGCATGATCGAGCTTGCCAACGGCGCCGTGGCCGTCTTCTTCGCCCGCTTCACCCGTTTCTAGCGAGCCCAGGCAACCCAGTTCGCCCTCGACCGTGACACCCACGCGGTGCGCCATGTCGACCACTTTGCGTGTGACTTCAACGTTGTAGGCAAAGTCGGCGGGTGTTTTGCCATCTTCGCGCAGCGAGCCGTCCATCATCACCGAGCCAAAGCCCAAGTCGATGGCGCCCTGGCAGATGGCGGGGCTCTGCCCGTGGTCTTGGTGCATCACCAAGTTGATGTGCGGATACGCTTCAACAGCCGCTTGGATCAGGTGCTTGATGAAGGCTTCGCCAGCGTACTTGCGCGCACCGGCACTGGCTTGCAAGATGACGGGCGCGCCCACTTCGTCGGCGGCGGCCATCACGGCCTGCACCTGCTCGAGGTTGTTGACGTTGAAAGCTGGGATGCCGTAGGTGTGCTCGGCCGCGTGGTCGAGCAACTGGCGCATGGAGACGAGTGGCATGGTGAGGTCCTTGATTGCAACAACTGGCAGTTTAAGGATTCAGTCCCACCCTGCATGCCCGGCACTTGGGGGGTGCAGGGCCTTGCAGCGTGAGAAATTACGAGCCGCGTCGCGCTTTATCGACAGTCCGCGCCTCCGAGCTTACTTGGCACACCTTCAGCATGTTGGTGCCGCCGGGGTGCCCCATGGGTTCGCCGCAGGTGATGGCGTAGGTATCACCGGGGCGCAGCACGCCTTGCTCCACCAACAGTGCTTCGGCCTTGACCAGAGCCGCGTCACGGTCTTTGAACTGCGGCATGACGATCGGGTTGACGTTGCGGTACAGCGCCATTTTGCGTTCGCTGCCCGTTTGCGACGTCAAGCCGAAGATCGGCGTGGCAATGCGGTGGCGGCTCATCCACAAGCGCGGTGGACCCTGATTCGGTCAGCGCCAAAATCGCTTTGCATTGCAAGTGGTGCGCCGTGAACAGCGCCCCCATGGCGATGGATTGGTCGATGCGGCCAAACTGTTTGTTCACAAAGTCGGCGTCGAGCTGGATGATTTCAGCGCGCTCGGCCTCCAGGCAAATGGCGGCCATTTGCTCGACGGTTTCGACTGGGTATTTGCCTGCAGCCGTTTCGGCGCTGAGCATCACGGCGTCGGTGCCGTCCAGCACGGCATTGGCCACGTCGCTTACCTCGGCGCGCGTGGGCACCGGGTTGACGATCATCGACTCCATCATCTGGGTGGCGGTGATGACCACACGGTCCATCTCGCGCGCCAGCTTGATCATGCGTTTTTGCAGCGCCGGCACGGCCGCATTGCCCACCTCGACCGCCAAATCACCCCGCGCCACCATGATGCCGTCGCTGGCCTTGATGATGGCCTCAAGCTGCGGGATGGCCTCTGAGCGCTCAATCTTGGCGATCAAGCCGGGCTTGTGGCGCCATGGCTCACCTGCCACGTTGGCCAGCTGGCGCGCCATTTCCATGTCGGTGGCGTTTTTGGGGAAGCTCACCGCCAGGTACTCGCACTGAAACGACATCGCCGTTTTGATGTCGTCCATGTCTTTGGCGGTGAGTGCTGGCGCTGTCAGGCCACCACCCTGCTTGTTGATGCCCTTGTTGTTGGACAGCTCACCACCCACGCGCACCACGGTGTGCACCTCGGAGCCCGCCACGCGGTCAACGTCCAGCACCAACAAGCCATCGTTGAGCAGCAGCACGTCACCAGGCCGAACGTCGCGCGGCAGTTCTTTGTAGTCAAGTCCCACGCGGTCGTTGGTGCCCAAGGCCGTGGTTTCGCCGTCAAGGATGAACTTTTGGCCCACCACCAGCATGGTTTTGCCGTCGGCAAACTTGCCCACGCGAATTTTGGGGCCCTGCAAGTCGGCCATGATGGCCACCGACTTGCCAATGCGGGTGGCGGTTTCGCGCACCAATTTAGCGCGTCCAATGTGGTCCTCAGACTTGCCGTGGGAGAAGTTCAACCGCACCACGTCGACGCCTGCGCGCAACAACTTTTCAAGCACGGCCGGGTCGGACGATGCGGGGCCCAGGGTGGCAACGATTTTTGTTTGGCGAGTGGACATGAATACCTTGTCAATGGCGAACGCAGCAGCGCCGCCATTATCAGCGCCGCCAGCGCGTGACCCATGCGAAGATTGGCTTTTTTACCCCGGGATTGCCATGGCGTTTTACGACGAGATGTACGGGTTGGACCCCCAGCAAAAGCAACCCCTGGCGCACTGCAACGCCTACCAACGCTGGGCTCAAACCTACGACCCCAAAGCGATGGCGAGCAAACGCGCCCAAGCCGATGCAGCCTTTCGACAAGTGGGCATCACCTTTGCCGTGTACGGCGACGACGCTGGCACCGAGCGCTTGATCCCCTTTGACTTGATCCCACGCATCATCCCGGCGCACGAGTGGGCCACCCTTCAGAAGGGCCTGGTGCAGCGCGTGCAAGCCCTCAACATGTTCATCGACGACGTGTACCACGGGCAGCGCATCGTCAAGGCAGGGGTGGTACCGGCCGAGCAGATTTACCTCAACGCTCAGTACCGCCCCCAGATGCAGGGCGTGGACGTTGCCGCCAACACCTACTGCCACATCGCTGGCGTCGACATCGTGCGCGCCGGTCAAGGCGAGTTTTACGTGCTGGAGGACAACCTGCGCGTGCCGTCGGGCGTGTCGTACATGCTGGAAGACCGCAAGATGATGATGCGGTTGTTCCCCGAGGCCTTCAGCGCCATGCCCATCGCCCCGATTGAACACTACCCCGATTTATTGCTTGAAACCTTGCGCGCCAGCGCACCTCAAGGCGTGGACGAACCCAACGTGGTGGTGATGACACCAGGCATGTACAACTCGGCCTACTTTGAGCACGCGTTTTTAGCACTGCAAATGGGCGTTGAGCTGGTGGAGGGCAAAGACTTGTTTGTTGACGACGGCTTGCTCTACATGCGCACCACCCAGGGGCCGCAGCGGGTGGACGTGGTGTATCGGCGCATCGACGACGATTTTTTAGACCCCTTGGTGTTTCGGGCTGATTCGAGCCTGGGTGTGCCCGGCCTGATGTCGGTGTACCGCGCCGGTCGCGTCACGCTGGCCAACGCGGTGGGCACCGGCATTGCTGACGACAAATCAACCTACCCTTTCATTCCTGAGGTGATCAAGTACTACCTGGGTGAAGACGCCATCCTCAACAACGTGCCCACCTACCAGTGCCGCAAGCCCAATGAGTTGTCCTACGTGCTTGCCAACTTGAACCAATTGGTCGTCAAAGAAGTGCACGGCGCGGGTGGCTACGGCATGCTGGTGGGCCCAGCCGCCAGCAAGGCACAAATCGAAGACTTCCGGGCGCGTCTGCTGGCCAAACCCGAGGGCTACATCGCGCAGCCCACCTTGGCACTTTCCACCTGCCCGACGTACGTGGAGCAAGGCATTGCCCCACGCCACATCGATTTGCGGCCGTACGTGTTGTGCGGCAAAGAAACCAAGCTGGTGCCCGGGGGGTTGTGCCGCGTGGCGCTGGGCGAAGGCTCGTTGGTGGTGAACTCGTCGCAAGGGGGCGGCACCAAAGACACCTGGGTGCTCGAACCTGAAGGCACGCCCCATGCCGCGACTGGCGCTGCGCGTCAAGCCGCTCAACAATACGCCCAGGGGGCCGCATGCTGAGCTCCACCGCCGACCACTTGTTTTGGATGGCGCGCTACACCGAGCGCGCCGAAAACACCGCACGCATGCTGGACATCCACTTGCAAAGCAGCCTGCTGGCGGGTGGGCGCAGCGAACAGCAGCGTAGCCAGGCGGCGCGCGCCGTGTTGGTCATCTCTGAGCTGGTGCCTGCTTTTGAAGATGCCCACAAAACCCTGAGCAGTGAGGCGGTGTTGCGCTTCATGGTGGCCAATCCCAGCAACAGTTCGAGCATTTACAGCGCACTTTATGCCGCGCGCGAAAACGCCCGTGCTGTGCGCGGCGCCATCACCACCGAGCTGTGGGAAACCATCAACGTCACGTGGCTGGAGCTGCAAACGCGATTGGAGGGCGACGCCTGGGTGCGCGACATGCCCGGTTTTTTTGAGTGGGTGAAGCACCGCGCCCACCTGACACGCGGCGTCACGTCGGGCACCATGCCACGCGACGACGCGTACCATTTTGTGGCGCTGGGCACGGCGTTGGAGCGCGCCGACAACGTGGCACGGCTGTTGGACGTGAAGTTTTTTGAGGGTGCCGACGCCCAGACCCAAGACTGGGACGCCAAGGGCGAGTACTACCACTGGGCCGCGATTTTGCGCAGCGTTTCGGGCTTTGAGATTTACCGCAAAACCTACCGCGACACCATCACGCCGGCCCGCGTGGCCGAGCTGCTGATTTTGCGCGCCGACATGCCACGCAGTTTGATGGCGGCGATGAATTCGCTCTGTGCGCCGCTGCAAAAGCTGGCCAACAAGCGCAGCGCCCAGACGCTGCGCGCGGCGGGGTTGTTGCAGGCACAGATCCAATTTGCCCACATTGACGACATCGTCAAACAAGGGCTGCACGCTTACCTCACGCAGTTCTTGGCCAACATCAACACCATCGGCCAAGGCATCAGCCAAGATTTTTTGGTGGCCTGAGCATCGTTGACTTGGCTCGTCCCCCACCGCCCCTCCAAGGTTGTATGCGCCTCATCATCAAACACAGCACCCGCTACCACTACGACCACGCGCCCAAGCACATGATCCAACTGCTGCGCTTGACGCCGCGGCTGGATCCGCATCAGCGCGTGGTGGCGTGGCGCATCGCCACCCCCGGCAAACAGACTGCCTTCAAGGATGCCTTTGGCAATTTGAGCCACAGCCATGTGTTGAGCTCCCCGCCGTCGGACCTGAACCTGGTGGTTGAGGGCATCGTTGACCTCACACCGCTGCCGCTTGGGGTGTTGAGCGACGACCACGCGACCGAATCATTGCCCACGCTAGCCTACATGGTGCCCACATCGCTGACCGCAGGGTTTGCGGCCGTTGCGCAGTTGGCCCACCAAGTGCTGCCTGCGGGACTGCACACGGGTGCCGACTTGCTGGCACTGGCCGACGCTGTGCGCGGCAAGGTGCTGTACGCCACCGGCAACACCGACGTCACCAGCACCGCCCAACAAGCGTTTGAGATGGCCACGGGCGTGTGCCAAGACCATGCCCACGTGATGATCGCGGCGTGTCGAAGCCTGGGCGTCAGTGCCCGCTACGTGAGCGGTTATGTGGACCCGGGCAACAGCCACGAAGCCGCGAGTCATGCTTGGGTGGATGTATGGCTTGACCACCATTGGGTGAGCGTGGACGTCACCAACGGTATTTACGCAAGCGACTCACACTGCCGCCTGGCCATCGGACGTGACTATTTGGATGCATGCCCCATCCGGGGCATGCGCGAAGGCGGGCTGATCGAGCAATTGGACGTGTCGGTGACGGTGCAAACGCTTGAGCAATAACGGCTTCTTGACTCACCATGAAGCCGCTGACGCCGCGCTGAGGGCCGTTCAGTAGGCCCCCATGTAGTCCTTCTTGCCCACTTCCACGCCGTTGTGACGCAACAAGGCGTAGGCCGTGGTGACGTGAAAGAAGAACTGGGGCATGCCGTAGCGTGACAGGTACGTCTGGCCATCCAAGCGCTTCTCTTTGGGGGTGCCGGGGCGCAGAACAATCTCGCGCGTGGCGCTGTTGTCAAAGGCTGCAGGTTTGAGACTGTCCAAGAAGCTGACGACTCCTTGGATGCGGGCGCGCAAGCCGTCAATGCTTGTTTCGTCGTTGCTACTGGTGGGCACGTCCACACCCGCCAACCGGGCCGACACGCTGCTGGCAAAGTCACACGCCACCTGCACCTGCTGCGTCAAGGCAAACATGTCGGGGAACAAACGCGCCAGCAGCAGCGCTTGTGGATCGATCTTCTTAAGCTCGGCGTGGGCTTGCGCCTTTTGCAAGACGTCGCTTAAACCGCCCAGCATTTGTTTGAACACGGGGACGGACAGGGTGTGCATCGATGGGGTCATGGGGGATCCAAATGAGAGAGAACTAAAGGCCTGCGGGCAGTTTGGCTCGGCATCGCCAAGGGTTGGCGCGGCACGGCGCTGATTCAGCACCGAAACGGCTGCCTCAACCCCGCATCATGCAGCAAGGGCCATGCGTTGCTGTGCCTCGGGTGGCAAGCACCTTGCCGTGGTTGGTGCATCGCCAAACACCACACGCGCCAACAAGATGGGGTCATTGATGGCGCGCGCGGCCGCAAACACCGCTTCGGCTTCGGGGTAGTTCCTACGCAGCAAGTTAAGCCATTGCTTCAGGCGGCCCGTTTGGGCTTTGGGCTCGACCTGATGCTGCACCAGCGCCCAAAAGTCTTTCAACAATGGTTGCAGCGCAGTCCACGCTAAAGGTGCATGGCCCGGCCGCGCGATGCCCAGCGCCAAACCCGGGTTGCACACCATGCCACGGCCCAGCATCAAGCCGTCGCACCCTGATTCGGCGCGGCAACGCACGGCATCGTCCACCGTCCAGATCTCGCCGTTGGCAATCACGGGGATGTGCACCGCCTGCCGGATGTGATTGATGCGGTCCCAGTAGGCGGGGGGCCGGTAGCCCTGCGCACGCGTGCGCCCATGCACCACCAACTCGGCAGCGCCACTGCCAGCGATGGCCAAAGCACATTCAATCGCCCGACTGTCGCACTGGTTGCCCAGGCGCATCTTTGCCGACACGGGCATGGCTGCGGGCACCGCGCGGCGCACGGCACCCACGATGCGGGCAATCAGTTCGGGGTTGTCCAGCAGCGACGCACCGCCACCGTGTCGGTTCACCACCTTGGCCGGGCAACCAAAATTAGGTCGATGCCCGCGGGCCCCAGCGCCGCCAGCTTGGCCGCGTTTTCGGCCAGGCACACCACGTCCGACCCCATCAACTGCGCCCTGACCGGCACACCGGCACGCGTGCGTCCGCCGTTGATGCAGCTCGGGCACGATGCGGTAAAAAGCGCGGTCGGGCAACAAGGTGCCCGTCACGCGGATGAACTCGGACACGCACCGATCAATGCCACCCACCCGCGTGAGGATGTCGCGCAGGGTGTGGTCGAGCAGGCCCTCCATGGGGGCCAGGATGAGGGTCATGTTGCGCTGGTTAGGCTGCAGTGCGCATGGCAGTTCGCCTAGCGTCTCAACCAGCCGCACGCTTGCTCAAAATCTCAAACGCCGGCAGTGTTTTGCCTTCCAAAATCTCCAAGAAGGCGCCGCCGCCGGTGGAGATGTAGCCCACGTCTTTTTCGATGCCGTACTTGGCGATGGCCGCCAAGGTGTCGCCACCCCCGGCGATCGAAAAAGCGCTGCTTGCGGCAATGGCACGCGCAATCGTCTCGGTGCCATGGGCAAAGGCTTCAAACTCAAACACGCCCACCGGCCCGTTCCACACCACGGTGCCCGCGGCCATCAGCTTGTCGGCCAGCAGCTTGGCGGTCTTGGGGCCGATGTCAAGAATCAAGTCGTCGTCGGCCACGTCGGTGGCGGCCTTGACGGTGGCCTTGGCGTCGGCGCTGAAAGCTTTGGCCACCACCACGTCCACGGGGATGGGCACGTCAGCACCACGGGCCTTCATGGCCGCCATGACAGCGCGTGCTTCGTCCAGCAAGTCGGGCTCGGCCAGGCTCTTGCCAATCTTCATGCCCGCAGCCTTCATGAAGGTGTTGGCGATCCCGCCGCCCACGATCAGGCCGTCCACCTTGTCCGACAAGCTCTTCAAGATGGTGAGCTTGGTGCTCACCTTGCTGCCCGCCACGATGGCCAGCAACGGGCGCTTGGGGTTGGCCAGGGCCTTGGTGATGGCGTCAATCTCGGCCGCCAACAACGGGCCCGCGCAGGCCACAGGTGCAAACTGCGCAATGCCGTAGGTGGAAGCCTCGGCGCGGTGGGCGGTGCCAAAGGCGTCGTGCACAAAGATGTCGCAAAGCGCCGCCATCCTCTTGGACAGAGCCTCGTTGTTCTTCTTCTCGCCCACGTTCAGGCGCACGTTCTCCAGCATCACCACCTCGCCCGGCTTAACGTTGACACCGTCCAGCCAGTCGCCTGCCAATCGAACCTCTTGCCCCAACAACTCGCTCAAGCGCTGGGCCACGGGCTCGAGTGAATCTTCAGGCTTGAAGTCACCCTCGGTCGGACGGCCCAGGTGCGAGGTGATCATCACCGCCGCACCCGCCTTGAGCGCCATCTGCACACACGGCACTGAGGCCCGGATGCGCGTGTCCTCGGTGATCACCCCGTTGTCGTCTTGCGGCACGTTGAGGTCGGCGCGGATGAACACGCGTTTGCCTTGCACTTGGCCCTGGGCAATCAGGTCTTGGAATCGGAGGACTTTCATGCAGCTGATTTTAGGGCTGCAGTGCGCCGGCAGGCTGTGCGATTTTGCACTTGCCGAGCGGCTTGTTTCTTGCACACGTCTGACGTCCTTGACGAGTTCTCGGGCTTTGAGGGCAAGCAGTACGTGCTCAGACAACAAAGCCCGCCTCGCCGACAATGGGCCGATGCCCATCCCACCGACGCGTGAGTCGCCCTCGCTCAACACACCCCTCTGGCGCGACCCCGCCTTTCATCAAGGCGCGCGCGACATGTTCGGCTTTGCTTTGGGGCTGGCAGCTTGGGGCTTGGTGACCGGCATTGCAATGGTCAAAGGCGGCTTGAGCGTGCCGATGGCGCTATTGATGTCGTTCATTGTTTATGCCGGCAGCGCGCAATTGGTGGCGGTGCCGTTGATGGCAGCGGCGGCACCCATGTGGGTGATTTGGGCGGCGGCGTTTTGTGTGAATTTGCGGTTTGTGGTGTTCAGCGCGGGGTGGCGCCCGTACTTTGGGCACCTGCCGCGTTGGCGACGCGTGGGCATGATCTACCTCGCCCCCGACATGAACTACGCGCTGTTCATGCAGCGCTACCCGCGCACGCAACCTGAGCCGGGACAAGAGGCTTACTTTTGGGGTGGCGTGGTCACCGTTTGGTTGGCTTGGCAGGTGCCATCGGTGGTGGGCATCACGTTGGGTGACTACATCCCCACCGCCTGGGGCATCGCGTTCACGGGCACCTTGGCGCTGCTGGGCATCGTGTGCAGCATGCTGGTGGATCGCGCCACCTGGGTGGCTGCAGTGGCAGCGGGCTGTGCAGCGGTGGCAGCCTACGCCCTGCCCTTGAAGCTCAACTTGGTGGTGGCCATTGCGGCAGCCGTTGCTTTTGGTTTGATGATGGACCATCTCAAACCCGACAAGCCCAAGCCACCACCGCTCAGCGAGGGGCACGCATGATGAGCACGGGCGACAGCATCATCACGCTGCTGGGGTTGGCAGTGATCACGTTGGTGACGCGTGGGTTCTTCTTGATCCCCAAACGCGAGGTGCCACTGCCGGGTTGGTTTCATCAGGGGTTGCGCTACGCGCCCTTGGCGGCGCTGGTGGCGGTGATCGTGCCCGACGTCTTGTTGCTCGATGGCGTGTTGATCACCTCGCCGCAAAACGCTCGCCTGGTTGCGGCCATTGTTGCGGTGGCGTTTTATTACTGGCGCCGAAGCTTGTTGGGCACCATCGCCGTGGGCTTGCTGGTGATGGTGGCGTTGCAGCGTGGGCTGGGGTGGTAAGCGCTGCGCCTCAATACGTCGAGCGGCCACCCGTGATGTCAAACACCGCGCCGGTGGAGAACGAGCACTCCTCGCTGCTTAACCATGCCGCCATGGCTGCAATCTCTTGCACCTCGACAAAGCGCCCCATGGGGATCTTGCCCAGCATGTAGTCGATGTGGGTCTGCTGCATTTGTTCAAACATCGCCGTCTTGGCCACGGCGGGTGTGATGGCGTTGACCAGCACCCCTTGCGTGGCCACCTCTTTGGCCAACGACTTGGTAAGGGCAATGAGCCCCGCTTTGCTGGCGCTGTAGTGCGACGCGTTGGGGTTGCCCTCTTTGCCCGCCACCGAGGCGATGTTGACGATGCGCCCGTAGCGCTGAGCAAGCATGGTTTGCACCACGTGACGGCAGGTTAGGTAGGGGGCAATCAGGTTGACCTCGATCACGCGGCGCCACACGGCAGGGTCGAGCTGCCAGGTGGTGGCGTTGCCGCCCGTGATGCCCGCGTTGTTGATCAGGATGTCGATGCGCCCGGCGTCGGCGGTGGCGCGGGCCACAGCAGCGTCGTCGGTAAGCTCCACCACCACGCCGCGGCAGGCACCGAGCGCCGACAGCGAGGCCACCGCTTCGTCCAGCTTGGCCCTGTCGATGTCCCAAATGATCAACGAAGCCCCTGAGCGCAGCAGCCGCTGCGCGGTGGCGTAACCAATGCCTTGAGCGCCGCCGGTGATGACGGCGACACGTTGCTTCAGATCGATGGCGTTCATGAAAGGCCTTTCAGGGCGTTGGGGGTCGCGGCACAGTCGGCGATGTAGGCGCGAATGATGTCTTCAAAGTTGGTTTCTGCGTGCAGGCCCAGGGCGTTGGCACGTGCCGTCACCACGCCCTTGGGCCACTGGGCCACGATGCCTGCAATGCGGGCATCGGTTTGTGGGTGCACACGCGCCGCAACCTTGGGTCCGGCCACGTTGGCCAGCGCAGCCAGCATTTGCGCCACCGACACGTTGAGCCCTGGCAAGGTGATGGCCGTTCGGCCCACCAACGCGTCGCGGCTGGCCTCGTAAACCGCGATCAGCCCATCCACCATGCGCTGCGGCGACGCGACGGGGTGCATCACGTCCAACGCCACGGGCAGGATGGCGTCCTCGCCCGCCAAGGGCTCGCGGATGATGCCGCTGAAAAACGAGCTGGCAGCACCGTTGGGTTTGCCGGGGCGCACCGTCACGGTGGTGAGGCGCGCCGAGCGGCCGTCGATGAAGCCTTTGCGGGTGTAGTCGGCCACCAAGTGCTCACAAATGAGCTTTTGCACGCCGTAGCTGGTTTGGGGTGTGGGCAGGGTATCGTCTGCCACCAGTGCAGGAAACGGCGTCACGGGATCGGGCCCAAACACCGCAATGGAGCTTGAAAACACCAAACGCGTGGCAGGCGCACCTTGCCCCTGCCGGTGGCGCAAAGCGTCGAGCAACGCGCGGGTGCTGTCGAGGTTGGATCGCAGCCCCAAATCAAAGTCGGCCTCGCATTCGCCTGACACGGCTGACGCGAGGTGAAACACACCGTCAAACGTCTCGTCCTGCAGGCCGGTGCAGTGGTCCAGCAACTTGCCAACCCGCGCCTCCACCCTGACGTCAGCCAACAAATCGGCTTGGGGTGGTGCTTGATCACACAACACGATGCGTTGGATGGTTTGGCCGCCCAGAGTGCCGCTGGCCAGCAGGGTTCGCGCCAAACGCGTGCCGATGAAGCCTGCACCGCCCGTGATCATCACTTTCATGTCAACACTGCTTTCTGGTTAGATAGCGACTTTGGTGCGGCGCCCTTTGAGCGGCTTGGCGGGCTCTTGCAAGGACGGAAGCTTGCGCCTGGAGGCCAACACCAAGTCGATGTCTTCGCGCGCACTGTCGATCAAGAACAGCGCGGCTTTTTCGGCTTTGAGCGGCGCGCGTGCAATCACTGCATCCAGCACCGCCCGGTGAAATGGCAGTGACGTGGCGGGGCCATGCTCGCGCGACGTTGAAATCTCAAACGCCGTGCGCAGCAGCGCGGCCAACGCCTCGCTCATTTGCACGATCATGCGGTTGTGACAGGCCCGCAGCAGCCCTTGGTGAAAACGCAAATCGTGTTCGACGTAGTCACCACCGTGCTCGATGGCGTCTTTCATGCCGACGTAGGCAGCTTCAATGCTCGCGATGTCGGCTGCGGTGGCGCGCTCGGCTGCCAGCTTGACGGCGGCGGGCTCGATCACCCGACGCAGCTCTTGCACCTCGCGCAAAAACTCATGCGTGAGCCCCGCCTTGCTTTGCCAGGCCACCACGTCAGGGTCAAACCAGTTCCACTTGGCTGAAGGCATCACGCGCGTGCCCACCTTGGGGCCCGTGCTCACCAACCCCTTGGCAACAAGCGACTTGACGACTTCGCGCACCACGGTGCGGCTAACGCCAAGTTGCTCGCAAAGTACTGCCTCGGGCGGCAAGCTGCCACCCGGCAAATAGCGCCCAGCCACGATGGCCCCGCCCATCAGATCGAGGGTGTGACCATGCACGTTTTTAATCGGGGTGCGCAAAGAACTAGGCATGGAGCGCCAGCAAAGCCTGCTTGAGCAAAACGTCAGACGGGTGACGGATGTCGAGGGTCGTGGCCCGCTCGTCGTTGCCGGGCATCTCGAGCGTATCGAGTTGGCTTTGCAACAGCGACGCGGGCATGTAGTGGCCTTGGCGTGCGCTCATGCGCTGGGCCAACAAGCCATGGTCACCGTGCAGCACGATGAACTGCACATCGGCAGCGCCCAAGCGCAGCATATCGCGGTAGCTGCGCTTGAGCGCAGAGCATGTCACCACGACGCCCCGCGTTTGGGCCTGGGGGGTTGCAAGCTGGGCAGCCACAGCCTGCAACCAGCCTTGTCGATCTTCGTCGGTCAATGGCGTACCAGCCGCCATGCGTTCGACGTTGCGCTGCGGGTGCAACGCGTCACCCTCAACGTACGGCACGCTCAAGGCCTGTGCAAGCAGTTGGCCGAGGGTGCTCTTGCCACTGCCGCTAACACCCATCACCACAATTTTTGGGGTGCCCATGGTTCTGGGTAACGTCAGAGTCGCTGGCCGCTCTTGGCGTCGAAAACGTGCGCTTTGCCAGGGCTGGACGTCAGGTGCACGATGTCGTCGGGCTGCACGTCGGTGCGGCCATGCAATACCAAGGTTAGCTGTTGATCACCCACCTCCACCAACAGTTCGGTCTCGGCGCCGGTGGGCTCCACCACCACCACCTTGGCGGCAATGCCGCCAGCTGCGAGTTGCAAGTCGGTGGGGCGAATGCCGTAGTGCACGGAGGTGCCATGAGCCGCCTGAGTGCCAGCCTCTAACGGCCAGACAGCACCCAGTGCGCTCACACCACCCTCCACCACTTTGCCCTCAAACACGTTCATGGCGGGTGAGCCGATGAACTGCGCCACAAACAAGTTGCCCGGCTTGTCAAACAACTGCAGTGGTGTGCCGATTTGTTCGATGATGCCGTCGTGCATCACCACGATGCGGTCGGCCATGGTCATGGCTTCGATTTGGTCGTGTGTGACGTACACCGTGGTGGTTTTGAGGCGCTGGTGCAATGATTTGATCTCGGCCCGCATCGCCACACGCAGTTTGGCGTCGAGGTTGGACAGCGGCTCGTCAAACAGAAAAACTTTGGGGTCGCGCACGATGGCTCGACCCATGGCCACACGCTGGCGCTGCCCGCCCGACAGCTCCCGCGGGAAGCGGTCGAGCAAGGGGCCGAGGTTGAGGATGCGCGCAGCTTCGTTCACCCGCGTGCCAATGGTGCCTTCTTCGGCCTTGCGCAGCTTGAGCGAAAAGCCCATGTTGTCGCGCACCGTCATGTGCGGGTACAGGGCGTAACTTTGGAACACCATCGCAATGTCGCGGTCTTTGGATTCAAGGTCGTTCACCACCTTGCCATCGATCAGGATTTCACCGCCGCTGATGTCCTCCAAGCCTGCCAGCATGCGCAGCAAGGTGCTCTTGCCGCAGCCTGACGGGCCCACCAGCACCACAAACTCGCCGTCGGCGATGTCAAAGCCAATGCCGTGAATGACCTTGACTTTGCCGCCGTAGGTTTTTTGAATGTTGCGAAACGAGACGGATGCCATCGGTCAAATCCTTGGTGCAGCTGCTTGCAGCATGGCGGCGAGGGGGTGCATGGCTAGCTCTTCACGGCGCCGGCCGTCAGGCCCGACACCATGTAGCGCTTGAAGGCGTAATAGATGGCTGCGGGCGGCAGGGCGTAAACAAAACCGGTGGCCATCAGCAGCTCCCACGGTGAATCGTCGGCCGCCAAGAAATTGCCCAGCGCCACCGACAGCGTCAGGTCTCTTTCGTTGGATAACAACAAGAAGCCGTAGAGGTATTCGTTCCACGCCAGCAACAACGCGTAGGTGCCCACCGCCACCAGCGACGGCACCATCAGCGGCACGTACACCAGGCGGAACAGTTGCAGTGGCGACGCGCCATCAATGCGGGCTGCTTCGTCAAGCTCCCACGGCAATTTGTCGCTGGCTTGCTTGAGCACCCAAATGCAGTAAGGCGAGGCGATGGTGACCATGGCCAAGATGAGCGACCAGCGGTTGTTGAGCAACCCATAATTGGCCATCGTCTTGTACATCGGCACCGCCAAGAAAGCGGCTGGGATGAAGTAGGTGAACAGCGCCATGTTGAGCACCGTGCGCCCCCCACGCACCCGCAAACGGCTGATGGCAAAGGCGGCCAGGGTGGACACGATGAGCGTGATGGCCCCGACGGCCAGCGCAATCATCAACGAGTTGCCCAGCTGCACCCAAAAGTGATTGAGGTAGAAGTGCTTCTGCTGAAACACCGTGTCAAAGTTTTGAAGCGTGGGGTTGGCAGGCCACAAGCGACCGCTGGTGGCTTTGTCGCGCTCTGATATCGCAAACAGCACCATGTGATACACAGGCAGCAGCGTCCAAATGAGCACCGGGATGCCGACCAACAACAGCTGGGCTTCGGTTGAAACTTTGCGCCAGTTCACTTGGAGAGCCTCTTCATCATCACGTACACCAGCGGCAGCACCAGCGGCAGGGCCACCACGATCGACGCCATCGACAGCTCGATCTGGTCGAGGCGAAGGTAGCGAATGCCCAGCGTGGCCAGCACGTGCGTCAGATCGGCGGGTCCGCCACCGGTAAGAAGGTAGACGCTGTTGAAATCACCCAGCGTCCAGATCATCGACAAAATCGTCGACGTGAGGTACAGGCCCTTCATTGCCGGCCAGGTGATGTAGCGAAACTTTTGCCCGCGCGTGGCGCCGTCGACGCTGGCGGCCTCGTACTGCTCGCCCGGGATGGCCAGGCGGCCCGCAATCAAGATCAGTGTCCAAAACGGGAGTGACTTCCAGATGTGCATCAACATCGACAGCGCAAAGGCCAGCGTCGGGTCGTTGAGCCAATTGGGGCCATCCAGCCCGGTGAGCTTGAAGATCGCCGTGTTGATGACGCCCCACTCGGGGTTGAGCATGAAGCGCACCGACAAGATGGTGGGGATGGACGGCACGGCCCACGGCAGGATGAAAACCAGCGACAGTGCCTTGATCCACCAGCGCGACTGCACAAAAAAGCCCGACAGGCCCAGCGCAATCATCATCTTGAGATTGACGGCCACCACCAAAAACACAAAGGTGTTGACCAGCGTGCGGAAGAAGATCGGGTCTTCCACCAGCTTGACGTAGTTTTGCGGGTCGCGGGCCAGCCACAAGCCATAACACACCGGATACACGACAAAGATCGCGAAAATCAGGAGGTAGGGCAGCACCATCATCCGGCCCCAAAACTCAAACGACTTGAGGGATTTTTTGGCGGGAGGTGGAGCAGCGACGGTGGCGGCAGCGGTGTTCACAAAGTTCCGTCAGACAGTGCCCCGCTCGTCGACCAAGCAATCGACAAGATGGACACCAAGGGGATGGGGGCAGCAAAGGCAAGAGGCATCATGAACGCCACCTCGCCTTCGCTGCTTGTCAACGCATCAGTTGGTGGACGCAGCCACGGTCTTGATGCGACCAATCATCTCGTCAACCGCACGGTCGACGGTCCACTTCTCGCTCAGCACGCGGTTCATGGCCTTGGCCCACACGTTTTCGTTGTTGAGCACCGTGAACTTGTAGTTCTTGGTGAATTCAAACGGCGTCGTGCCGGCCATGAACTGGTTGTAGACCGCCAAACGATGCACGTCAGACTTCCAGAAGGCGCTTTGTTGGTTGGTTTTTAGCACCGGGAACCAACGGCCGAGTGAGCCTTCAACGTAGGGGCCCAGGTTGGCTTCATCCAACATGAAGGCCACAAACTTTTTGCCGTTTTCTTTGTTCTTGGCGGCCGAGAAGATCACACCCGTTTTAACCGCAGCCCGGTACGTCATCTTGCTGCCGTCAGGCTTGTTGGGGAACCCAGACGTGGCAATCTTGTCGTTGTAGTTGGCTTTGGCCGTGGCGCGCTGCGCTTCGGTCAACGAGGCGTTGTTCATGTCATCCAACCACTTGGCCGCGATCGAGATCGTGGCGTTGTGGGTCAGGATGATGGTCTTGTTGTGAAACGCAACGTTGTTGTCGGGGTCTTTCCAGTTGGTGGACGACGGTGGCGTGCAGCCCTTGCCGTAAACCATCGTGTAATCGTTGACTGCATTGATCAGGCCCTGGCGAACGGTGGGGTCATCCACGTTGACTTTGCCCGAATCGGTGACGAGTTTGACGTTGTACGCGTCCATGAAGGTCAAGAACGAGTAGAACGAGTCGCTCGAGTCAACGCCCATGGGAAAGCCGGTGCCAAACGAGCGTGCGCCGGTCTTGGCGCGGTGGCCCGCTTGAACCTTTTCGCACCAGAAGTTCCAGTAACCCTTCCAGTCTTTGGGGATGTCGGCGGCGCTGAAGCCAGCGTCGGTGAGCATGTCTTTCCAGTACTGGATGTGCATGGTCTGCTGTTTGATCGGGTAGGCGTAGTAGGCCCGCGTCTGTGCAGCGTTGTTGTAGAGGAAGGTGGTTGAAAGCGCTTGTGGCTCAAACTTGTTGCGGATCGGGTCGATGATCGACGACACGTCTTCGAGCTTGCCTTCGTAGGCCCACTTGGCGGTGACTTGGAAGTCAAACACGTCGCCGTAAGCAACGTCGGGTGGGTTGTTGGCGTCAAGCGCGGCCACGGCCTTGGGGATGGCCTCTTGGGGCGCGTAAAGCGACAGATCAACCTTGATCTTGGGGTACTTGGCTTCGAACTTCTTGATGGCGGCAAACAAGGCATCGTCTTCAGCCTTGTAGAAGCCCTTGGCCCACCAGACGGTGACCTTTTCTTGCGCCATGGCTGGGCCAAAAGCCAGCAGCGCCGCACCCGCCAGGGTGCCCAGAATCCACTTTTTGCTTTGCATCGATCGTCTCCTGAAGATGCGGTTTGCGTTGGACGCCATGGTGGCGCTGGTCTTATCGTATGATGATTAAGAACCTTCGGCGACCGGATAAACCCTCATCAACGTGAGGGCAAGGGGGTTACGCGCGCAGTGCGGTGCCGTCGACCAGCGCCGCTGAAACGCCCACGCGCTCGGTCGCCGACAAAATCTGCTGCCAGGTGGTCGCGTCCACCAACAACCCGTTGGTCTCGCGCTCCACACGCCGGGCTCGCTCAGGGTCCCCCGCCACTTGCACACGCTCAAACCCGTCACGCGGCGGCAGCCCCATCAGTGACGCCACAAATGCGCCGGCTTCGTTTTCAAATTGAGCACGGTCGCCCAGTGCGCCTGGGTCGATCAGCACGCTGAGCATGCCATTGAGCACGCGTTGCTTGGAGCCGTCTTCACGGTGGCCCACCAAGCCAGCCGCCAGCGCGCCGCCCAGCAACTCGCACAAGGTGGCCAAGCCCGATCCCTTGTGCTCACCAAAGGTCACGATGGCGCCTGTGGGCGGCACCACACCGTAACGGGGATCAAGCGTGGGGTGCCCCTGATCGTCCAGCAGGTGGTTAGGGGGCAACAACTCACCCTTGTTGTAGGCCACGCGCACCTTGCCCTGGGCAACCATGCTGGTGGCAAAGTCAAGAATCAACGGCGGGCGCCCCGGCAGCGGTACGCCTGCCGTAAAAGGGTTGGTGCCAAAGCCGGCGTGTGCACCGCCGTGCGGCGCCACGATGGGCCGCGCCACCACGTTGACAAAGTGCATCGACACCAAACCCGCAGCGGCCGCTTGCTCGGCCCAGGCACCGATGCGCCCGAGGTGGTGCGCATTGCCCAGCGCCACGATGGCACAACCACTTTGGCGCGCGCGCTCGATGCCCAGCGCCATGGCCTCGAACCCGATCACCTGGCCAAAGCCGGCATTGCCATCAAGACGCAGCATGGCACCGGCATCAAGCACCGTGGTGACATGCTGGTTGGGCTTCAAGCCACCTTCAAGGTAAGCGTCAACGTAGCGCGGCAGCATGCCAATGCCATGCGAGTCGTGCCCCGCCAAGTTGGCGTCAATCAGGTTGTCGGCCACCGCGGCCACTTCGGTGGCGTGGCTGCCAAAGCCCTCGACCAGCAGCCGCATCGCAGTGCGCAGGGGGGCAACGGCCAGGCGGTGGGTGTCGGTCATGATCGTGTCAACCTTTCACGGCGCCGGCGGTGAGGCCACCAATGATCTGGCGCGCGGCAATGAACGTAAATATCAGGGGCGGGATGGCGATCAAGCTGGCCATGGCCATCACCTTGCCCCAATCAACACCCATGTCGGTGATGAAAAGCGAGGCGGCTACGGGCAACGTTCGGGTGTGGCGGTCGGTCAGCACGAGCGCCAGAATAAATTCGTTCCAGGCAATGCGGAAGGTGAAGATCGACGCCGCCGCCAACCCCGGCGCCATCAGGGGCAAAAACACCGTGGTGAAAACACGCAGCGGGCCACAGCCGTCGATGGCCGCCGCCTCTTCCAGTTCAATTGGTACCTGCAATACAAAACCGTACAGCAGCCAGATGGTGAAAGGCAAGTTCACCGCCACGTACAAAAGTATCAATCCCCACAAGCTGTTGATCAGGTTCCATTGGTTCCAGATCATGAACACGGGAATGGCCAGCACGGCCAGCGGCACGGTGCGCAGCAACAGCGTGGTGTACGCGACCGCTTTGCGCCCAGGAAACCGAAAGCGCGCCAAGCCATAGGCCGCCATGCAGCCCAGCACCAAGGTGACGATGGTGGACACCACGCCCACAAACAAGCTGTTGATCAAGTAGCGGTCAAACTTGTCTTCTTCTAGAACCGCGCGGTAGTTCTCCAGCGTGGGCGTGAACAAGAAGTTGAGTGGCTCTGAAAAAATTTGCACCTGCTGTCGCATGCTGGTGGCAAAAATGACCACGATGGGCGCGACACACAGCAGCGCCAGAATCACCAGCATCGCGTAGTGCAGCAGCGCCAAAAAAGGGTTGCGGCTCATGCGCTGTCTTTCAAGGGGTTGGACAAGCGCAATGCCGCCCACGACAGGGCCGCCACCACCACCAGCAACAACACCGACACGGCTGCAGCCACGCCCAACTGCTGCCCCACAAACGCCGTTTTGTAAATGTGCAGCGCCAAGATCTCGGTGCTGTCACCGGGGCCACCAAACGTCAAAACATAAATGACTTCGAGCACCCTGAAGGCGTCGATCAGCCGCATCATCAAGGTGATGGCGATGACGTGCATCACCATCGGCAACTTGACCAAAAACGTTTGCTGCCACCAGCGCGCGCCGTCGATGCGCGCGGCCTCGAGCACCGAGCTATCGACGCTGGCCAGAGCCGCCAGCATCATGATGAAGACAAACGGCGTCCACTGCCAAACATCGGCAATCACGATGGCCACAAAGGCCAAGGTGGGGTCGGCCAGCCAGGTTTTGGCACCGATGCCCACCACCCCAAGCAACGCGTTGATCAATCCAAACTGCGCGTCAAACATGTAGCGCCACGCCAACCCAACCGCGATGGGCGCGATCATCATCGGCAAGATGAACATGGTGCGGAACACCGCCATGCCGCGCACGGGGTTCTCGAGCGCCAGCGCCAACGCGATGCCCAGCACCATCTCCAACACCACGCACACGGCGGCAAACAGCAAGGTGGTGGCCAGTGACGACCACACCCTCGGGTTGCTCAGGGCCGACACAAAATTGTCCAGCCCCACCCAGCGCGCACTGCTCCAGGGCGTGCCCATGTTCCAGTCAAACAAGCCCAACTGAAACGCAGACACCACCGGGTACAAGCACGCCGCCGCCATGACCAGCACGGCGGGTGCGATGTACAGCGCTTGAACCCAGCGCGAGACTTTCATGCGCTTAACCTGGGTTTCAAACGCTTGGTGCCTGAAGGTGCAACGGGCATCAAAGCATCAGACCTTGTAGCCACCCTCGCGCATGATCTGCGTCACCTGTGGCACCAAGCCATTGAGCGCGTCTTCCGCACTCTTCTTGCCGGTGAGCGCTTCAGAGATACCCACCCCCAGCGCTTGCACGTTGATCTTGTCCCACACCGGAATGATGGGGCGCCAATCGGGGTTGGAGTGCTTGAGCGCCTCTTTGAATACGATGAACTCGGGGTACTGACGCACCAAGTCGGCGTCGGCCATGGTGGACACACGCACCGGTGCACCGCCCAAGCGTGTCACGGCTTTGTCTTGCGCTTTGGACGTGAGCCATTGCATCAGCAAGAAGCCAGCGTCGGCATTTTTGGCGTTCTTGGGAATGGTGAGTCCCAGGCCGCCCGATTGCGAGGCGCGCTTCACGCCACGTGGGTGCAATGCCCAGCTCACGTTGCCCGCCACCTTGCTGCGCGCGGGGTCGTTGATAACGCCGGCCAACGAGGTGGAGTCAAGGTACATCGCCGCCTGGCCTTGCAAGAACGCCGTGTTGGCTTCGCCTTGGCCGTAGGCGGGAATGCCCGCCGGGCCCGTGGCCACCACGTCTTGCAAAAACTTCAAGGCTGCAACGCCCTGTTTGTCGTTGAAGCGTGGCTTCCATTGGTCGTCAAACACACCGCCACCCAAGGGGTTGAGGTGCAGCAACCAGGCATGCACACATTGGTGGCCAGCCTGCCCACGCGATGTCAGGGCGCCGATGCCCGACTGGTCTTTGAGCACGCGCAGCGCCTTGCTGAAATCGTCATACGTCTCGGGCACTTTGAGATTGAGCTTGGCAAAGATGTCACGGCGGTAGGCCAGCACCGACGTCTCGGCGCCGTACGGCATGCCGTACAACTTGGCGCCAGGGCCTGCCAGGTAGCCCTTGGGGCCCCCCACCATGCCGAGGTTTTCCAAGTAGATGGGGATGATGTCCTTCATGTCGTAGGCTTGGGTCGGCAAGCGCCGCATTGGCGAAGAAGGGCTCGAGGGGTTGCACCAAATTCTTGGCAACGTATTCACCCTTCCACATCACGATGTAGCAAGCCAGGTCGTAGTCACCCTGGGGCTTGGCCATCTCCAGCAGCTGCTTTTCTTTCAGGCGACCGATGGCGAGTTTGTCCACGTCAACTTTGATGCCGGTTTCTTTGGTGAACTCGGGCAACAACTTGCTCATCGCGTCGTAGTGCGGGTGCGCCGGGATGTTGATGGTCACGGTTTTGCCTGCGTACTTGGCGTAACGGTTTTGCGCTTGGGCGCCGCTGAAAGGCAAACCGGCCCCGAAGACGGTGATACCGGCGCTCTTGATCAAGTCTCTGCGTTTCATGGATATGTCTCCTCGCTTATGCGATGGGGTTGGTGAAAAAACTCTTGTGGCTGCAATCAGGGACGCAACGACTGGCCGCTGTCCGCGTCAAACACATGCAGGGCTTCGGGGTCGAAGCCCAGATCCAGTAGGGTGCGCAGCGTGGCCTTGGCGTCGCCCGGCAAAATGGCCGCAACGCGCGTGGCGGCGGGGTCGGTCATGCGCCCCACCACCTGGCTTTCGGTGCCCAGGTATTCCACCACGTCGACTTGCATCGACAAGCGGTTGGCAGCCACGGCGTGGGGTTGCAGTGACTGTGGGCGCAGGCCCACGGTGATAGCTTGATCGGGTCGAGGTGCCTTGGGGTTGGCTTGCCCCAACCAAGCTGGTGCAGTCCAGTCAAAGCCGTCACCCACCAAGCGGAGGGTACCGTTCCGCACCACGGCGCGCGCCTTGAAAAGGTTCATGGTGGGCGTGCCGATGAACGCCGCCACAAAGGCATTGGCAGGCCGCGTAAACACATCGGTTGGTGTGCCCACCTGCTGGATGCTGCCCTTGTCAAAAATGACGATGCGCGACGCCAAGGTCATGGCCTCGACTTGGTCGTGCGTGACGTAGACGGTTGTTTTGCCCAGGCGCTCGTGCAGCAGCGCCAGCTCGGCGCGCATGTGGCCGCGCAGTTTGGCGTCGAGGTTGGACAGGGGCTCGTCAAACAAAAACACCTTGGGCTCGCGCACGATGGCGCGCCCAATGGCCACGCGTTGCCGCTGCCCCCCCGACAAGGCTTTGGGTTTGCGCGACAACAAGTGCTCGATATTGAGAATCTTGGCGGCAGCGGCCACTTTGGCCTGCACCTCGGCGTCGGGGCGGCCCGAGAGCCGCAACGAAAACGACATGTTGCGCGCCACATCCATGTGCGGGTAGAGCGCGTAGTTTTGAAACACCATGGCGATGTCGCGGTCCATCGGGTGCGCCTGTGTGACGTCGCGCCCCCCGATAAACACTTGGCCTTGTGTCACCTCTTCAAGCCCCGCGATCATGCGCAGGGTGGTGCTCTTGCCGCAACCCGACTCGCCCAACAGCACCACAAACTCGCCCTCGGCGATGGTGAGGTCGAGTTGCTTGACCACCGTCACGTCACCAAAGCGCTTGACGATGTTGCGCAGCTCCAGACCACTCATGATTGCCCTTTACCCAGGGCTTTGCCCTGCGGTTGATTGCCCGGGTGCACCGGATCGGGCCCCCATATCGCCTGGTACGTGTCGATGCACCGCCCCGCCCGCTGCAAGCGCATGGCCCATGTGGCCAGAAGCAACCACCAAACCACCAAAACGAGCGGCATCCAGCGCGGCGCATCGGCTACCCACAGGCCCGAGCCGATCACCACCAACGACAAGCCCACTGCCAGCCAGCCACCCTTCTTATGTGCCCATTCAAAAATGCGCCGGTGCATCGTCATGTCGTAGTGGTCACCACGCAGCGTCGGCTCCGTGGGGCCACCCTTGCTGCCTCGCAGCCATGCGCCTACCACCTGAAGCAGCCCAAGGACCACCACCCACCAGCCCAGCGTGCGGTGCCACCCGGCGACGCCACTGGTTGCTTGGCTTTGGTTGTACGCAAGCGCAACACCCACCGCCATCGCCAACACACCGCTGTACTGCAAGGCCTGGTGCGCATGCCACCAAGCCCTGTTGTCCACTTGTTGGGGCCACTGCTGGTGACGCGTCACTTTAAAGTAGCGCGCCACCAAGGCACCCAGCGGCAACAACACGCCCCATGCCAGCACCATCAAGCGCGCATGCCACTGCACCCACCCCGGAAGGTGGTGCTCCGTGCTGCCGCTCAACGTCATGCTCAGCCAGTCCAACATGGGCGTGCTTGTGGTGCTTACTTCTTGCCCCAGATGGCTTTGTACTGCGTGCGGTAGCCGTTGCCGGGGTCAAACACGTTCTTTGGCCCACCATCTTTGGCCACGTTGTTGGCGGTCACCAAGTGCACCTTGGGCACGTAGCCAGACCATGGCGCTTTGGAAAACGCGCGGTTCAGCTCGTCCACGATCTGCCAACCTTGCATGGTGAGAGGCTCGGGCACGGTACCGGCCTGGAAGCGCTTGGTGCGGATGCGCTGGTAAGCAGCCTCGGAGCCGTCGCCTGCGGATACCGCCTTGGGTGAGCCGTCGCCCTTCTTGCCTGCAGCGGTGAGCGTGGGGCCCATGAAGTCAAAGTACAAGTCGTTGATGGCCAACGAGTGTGTCCACTTGTCGCCGTGGCGCTGCAGCAGCGACGCGGTAAGCGTTGGCATGCGGGTGGCGCTGTCGGCAATCGGGCTGTCTTCAAAGCTCAGCACGGTGCAGCCGCCGCATTTTTTGATGACGGCTTCCATCGCACGCGCTTTGTACAAAGCAATGGCGTACTGTGAGTCGGTGAAGATCACCACGCCGGCTTTGCCACCCGAATCCACCACGGCCCATGACGCTGCCACGTCGGCCACGTCGTCGGTGACGGTGGTGACGTTGGCAAACAAGCCGGCCTTTTCGTTGGGGCCCGGCTTTTCACCCGAGTGCCATCCCACCAGCGGAATGGATGATTTGGCGGCGCCCTCAAAGGCTGCCTTTTGCTCGACGGTGTCAAAACCACCCACCACGATGCCAGCAGGCTTGACGGCCAGCGCTTGATTGAGTGCCGCCGTGCGACCACTGACCGTGCCTTGGCCGTCAATGATGCGCACCTTCCAGCCAATGGCCTTGCCGGCCTCTTCAACACCTTTGGCCACGCCAACGATGCCGCCGTTCTTCATGTCTCCGGCCACAAAAACAATGGTCTTGTTGGCCACAGCTTTGGGGCCTGTGGTGGGGCCGTCCCATTTTTCTTTGGTCATGGTGGCCGTGGCCACCTTGGCTTTGGCGGCGTCCAGAAAGGCATCAGCCTGCGCCTGGGCCGGTTGGGTGAGCGCCATGCTTGCAAGGGCAACGCTGGCGAGCGTGAAAGAGAAATGCTTGGTCTTCATCGTTCAGTCTCCTGATCAATCGTTTTGCTTAGGACAAAGGGGCTGCCTTGCGGGCAGCATCGGGGGAAACAAGTGATTTTGATTCGGCATCAGGCGTCGAAGCCAACTGGCGCTCGGCAATGCGGCGCTTGATGGACACGTTGCGGCGCTGTTGGGCCCAACCAGCGATGCCGATGGACACCAGCAGGGTGAGACCGTTGAACAAGGGCTCGACATAAAACTCGCCGCCAAACTGCTGGATGCCCGAGATGCCGATGGCAAGAATCGCGACGCCCACCAGCGTGCCCCACACGTTGACACGCCCGGGGCGAATGGTGGTGGACCCCAAAAACGCGCCCACCAGCGCGGGCAGCAAAAACTCCAGCCCCACGCTGGCTTGGCCAATTTGCAAGCGAGACGCCAACAGCACCCCCGCAAAGCCTGACAACAAACCCGACGCCACAAAGGCACCCATCACGTGTTTGCGCACCGAAATGCCGTTGAGTTGCGCCGCCTTGGGGTTGGCGCCAATGACATACAGCGCCCGGCCCAGCGGGGTGAACTCGGTCACCAGCCACATCGCCACGCTCACGATAACAACGTAAAAAGCCACGATGGGCAATCCCAGCCACTGCCCCGCCGTCAAATCTAAAAAGCCTTCGGGAAGATCGCCCACCACCTGGCGGCCGCCGCTGTGCCACATGGCCAGCGCGTAGATCACGGTGCCGGTGCCCAGCGTGGCGATGAACGAGTCAATCTGGGCCAACTCAACCAACAAGCCATTGAAGAGCCCCACCAGCCCAGCACACACCAGCACCACCAAAACAGCCAGGGGCCAAGACAGCTCCATTTGCGTTTGCAAACTGATGGCCAGGATGTGCCACAACACGATGCCGTAACCCACGGTCAAGTCAATCTTGCCGGTGATCATGGGGATGGTGGCCGCCAGCGCCAACAATGCAATGACCGACTTGTCCGACAAAATCGCGCGCAGATTGAAGAGCGTGGGAAAGCTCTCAGGCAGCAGCACTGAAAAAAGCAATGCAAGCAACACCGTCAACCCGACCAAGCCATACACAGGTACAGCCCGCCCCAGGCGCCGAAGCATCGAAGGCGCCTCGCCGTCGAGCGAAACGTCAGGTTCAAGCGCGGTTGATTTGATCGAACTGCTCATGCGGCAACCTCTTGGGCTCGGGTTTGTTCAGCCACGCTGGCAGCGCCCGCCGCCAGCGAGAGCAACCGTTCAACCGTTATCCTCGAGCCGCGAAGGTCAGCCGTGATGAGTCCATCTCTAAACACCAAAACGCGGTTGCAAACAGTGGCAACTTCTTCAAAATCAGTCGACACCACCACGATGGCGCTGCCCGCGCGGGCGCGCTCGCGCAAGATGTCATAAATCTGGCGCTTGGCACCCACGTCGACCCCTGCAGTGGGTTCTTCCAACACCACCAAGGGTTTGTCGAGGTGAAACCACCGCGCCAACACCACCTTTTGTTGGTTGCCCCCAGACAGTTGCTGCACGTCGGCACTGGGTGCCGGAGGGTTCACGTCGAAGGTTTGAATCAACTCCGCCGCCGTGGCCAGTTCACGGTGTCGCCGACGCCGATCAAACCCCCGGTCACCGTTGAGTGTCGGGTTGGGAAACAAGTTTTCGAGCACCGTCATGGCGCCGGCCAAGTTTTCTTCCAATCGTTCGCTGGCCACGTAGGCCACGCCCGCTGCGATGGCATCAGCAGGGCTGCGAAGCACCATGGCTTTGCCTTGAACCTTCATGCGACCGGCAGACAAAGGCTCGCGGCCAAACAGCGCCCGGCTGATGGCTTCGTGCCCTGCACCGCGCAAGCCCACCAAACCCAGCACGTCGCCCGCATGCGCCGAAAAACTCACGGGGCCTGCATTGCCGCTGGCGACGTGCTCGAGCTCAAGCACGGGTGCCGACCCTGCGGCCCCCTCGTCGGCCCTGGCGACGGTGGCCGCGAGCGATTTGCCAACGATCAGGTTGACCAGCTCGCTTTCATTCGTCTGCGCCGTTTCACGAACGGCCACCAGCTGGCCGTCGCGCATCACGGCGGCGCGATCGGCAATGGCCATCACTTCGTCCAAACGGTGCGACACATAGATCATGGCCATGCCCTGCGCGCGCAGCTCGCGCAGCACCGCAAACAAGCGCGCCACATCGGCCATCGGCAAGCTGGCAGAGGGCTCGTCAAGCACCAACAGTTGGGCTTTGACTTCAAGCGCACGGCCGATGGCAAGCAAGGACTTCTCGGCCCGCGTGAGTGAAAAAACCCGGCGCCGAGGGTCGATGTTGCAACCCACGCGCGCCATCACGCGCTTCGCGGCAGCGTCGGCGGCACGCCAATCAATCAGCCCCCATCGTCGCGGGTACCCCATGCCCAAGCTGACGTTCTCGGCCACTGTCATCCAATCAACCAAGCCCAGATCTTGGTGGATGAAGGCCACCGGTTGATGGGCCCGGTCGCGGCTGCGCCACTGATGCTGCGGCTTTTGATTCAGATAAATTTCGCCCGCGTCAGCAGGGTAAATGCCCGCCAACAGCTTGATAAGCGTGGACTTGCCGGCCCCGTTTTCGCCCAGCAGCGCCAGGATCTCACCGGGGCGCACATCCAACGTCACTTGGTCCACCGCCTGCGTGCCGCCAAAGCGTTTGCTGATCGCCTCAAATTGAAGCAGCGGAGCAATGCCGATGGCATGGTTCGCAGTCATGCCGTGGCCCCCCGTGTGTTGAGGGTGATCCGGTAAAGCGAAGTCGAAGCGCAAATGTAAAGCTGCTGATTGCCCGCGCCGCCAAAGCACAAGTTGCCAACCTTTTCAGGCACAGCGATGCGCCCTACCCGCGTGCCGTCGGGGTGGTAGACCTGCACGCTGTCCAAGCTGCTGGTGTAGACAAAACCGTGCACGTCCACGCGCAAGCCATCGGCCAATCCGGGCGACACCACCGCAAACACGCGTGGCTTGGCCAACTGCTGGCCGCCCACCACATCGAAGACCACGATGTGGTGATGGCCACTGCCATCGGTGCGCATCGCAGCTGATGTGTCGGTGACGTACAGCTGTGATTCGTCAGGCGAAAAAGCCAAGCCGTTGGGCTCTTCAACCCAATCGCTGACGATGCCCAACGCGCCCGTTGCAGGGTCAAGGCGAAACACGTAGCAGTCGCCCAGTTCACTGTCGGCCTTGTGCCCTTCAACATCCGAGGCAATGCCATAGGGCGGGTCGGTGAACCAAATGCTGCCGTCGGATTTGACGATGATGTCGTTGGGCGAATTGAGGCGCCGCCCTTGGTAGCGATCGACCACGATTTCATCGGTTGCATTGGCAAGCCCCGCCGAAAAACGCGTGCGCACGATGGCTCGCTGGCCGTGCGAGCAGTGCAGAAGGCTGCCGTCGCGCTCTCGCGTGTGGCCGTTGGTGAACTCAATTTGGTCACGCCAAACACCCATGCCCTGCGTTTCGTGCCAGCGCAGCATGCGGTTGTTGGGGATGTCGCTCCACAACACACTGCCGTCTTCATGCATCCACACCGGGCCTTCGGACCACTTGGCGCCGGTGCACAAGCGCTCGAGGGCGCTTGCCCCTTGCGCCACGGGGCCCCATCGAGCGTCGAGGACTTCGATCACGCCTGAGCTGCAGGTTGACGGCGCTGGATCAGCGCAATTCAGGTACGGCAGTCAACACTGGACGCCCCGCCAAGTGCGCACTGAGGTTGTTGAGCGCCAAGTCGGCCATGGCCTGGCGCGTTTCGCGCGTGGCACTGCCAATGTGCGGCGCCAGCACCACATGCGGCATGTCGATCAGGCGCTGGGGCACTTGCGGCTCGGACTCAAACACGTCAAGCGCCGCCCCACCAATCACGCCGCCAGCAAGGGCGTCCATCAAGGCCGCCTCGTCCACCACCGAGCCACGGGCCACGTTCACCAAAATACCCTTGGGGCCCAAAGCCTTCAGCACGTCGGCGTTGATCAGGTGTTTGGTGCCAGAGCCGCCCGGGGTGATGACCACCAAAAAATCAACCTCGGCGGCCAGCGCTTGCGCATTGGCAAGGTAGCGGTAAGCCAGTTCGGGTTTGGCGGTGCGCGATGTGTAGGCAATGGACATGCCAAACGCCTCGGCCCGGTGCGCGATGGCTTTGCCGATGCGCCCCATGCCCACCAAGCCCAAGCGGGCACCCGACATTTTTCGGGTCAAGGGCATCGGCCCTTTGGGCCAGTGGCCAGCCCGCACGTAGCGGTCGGCAGCTGGCAGTTGGCGTGCGGCACACAACATCAAACCCAGCGTGGTGTCGGCCACTTCGTCGTTGAGCACGTCGGGTGTGTGCGTCACCATGATGCCGCGCGCTTTGGCTGCCGCAACATCCACGCCGTCGTAACCGACGCCCATGACCGAGATCATTTCGAGAGCGGGCAAGCGCGCAATCAATGCGGCCGGCACCTTGGATTCGCCGCTGGCGGCAATGGCACGCACTTGCCCTGCAACGGCCGCTAAAGCGGCCCCGTCGCCTTCGTGCAGTCGGTCGTGCACCGTGTACGCCGCTTGCAAAGGGTCAAGGTAAAGCGGCGGCAGGCGCGACGCTGTCAAGACATGAACTTTCGACATTCGGGTTCTCCCGCTCCGGCCATCAATCGTCATACCATATTATCCTGAGCGATTGCACAAAGTACCCCGGGAAAGCCAGTAGCCATGCACCACCAAAAGCCTAGAAAGAAACCCGAAGAACTGCGCAGTCAACAATGGTTTGGTCGCCAAGACCGAGACGGCTTTGCCTACCGCAGTTGGGTCAAAGGCAAGGGCGTGCCGCATGATCAGTTTGACGGCCGCCCTGTGATTGGCATCTGCAACACCTTCAGCGAGCTGACGCCCTGCAACTCGCACTTTCGCACCCTGGCCGAGCAAGTCAAGATTGGTGTCTACGAGGCAGGTGGATTTCCGCTCGAGTTTCCGGTTATGTCCTTGGGCGAAACGCTGCTGCGGCCCACCGCGATGCTGTACCGTAACCTGGCCAGCATGGACGTGGAAGAAAGCATCCGCGGCAACCCCATCGACGGCGTGGTGCTGCTCATGGGCTGCGACAAAACCACCCCCAGCTTGTTGATGGGCGCTTCAAGCGTCGACCTGCCCACCATCGGCGTCAGTGGCGGCCCCATGCTCAACGGCAAATGGCGCGGCCAAGAGCTGGGTTCGGGCACGGGCGTGTGGAGCATGAGCGAGCAGGTGCGCGCTGGCACGCTTAAGCTGCAAGACTTTTTTGAGGCCGAGAGTTGCATGCACCGCAGCCACGGCCACTGCATGACCATGGGCACCGCCAGCACCATGGCATCGATGGTCGAGGCATTGGGCGTGGGCCTGCCGGGCAACGCGGCCTACCCCGCCGTGGACGGCCGCCGCAACGTGCTGGCCCGCAACGCCGGGCGCCGCATTGTCGAGATGGTGCACGAAGACCAAGTGCTGTCCGACATCCTGACGCGCCAAGCGTTTGAAAACGCAATCCGCACGCTGGCGGCCATTGGTGGCAGCACCAACGCCGTCATTCACTTGATTGCCATCGCCGGTCGTCTGGGCGTGCCCCTGAGCGTGGACGACTTTGAGCGCTTGGGCAGCGAGATGCCCTGCCTGGTCAACCTGCAGCCCTCGGGCAAGTATTTGATGGAAGACTTTTGCTACGCCGGTGGCTTGCCGGTGGTGATGAAAGAGATCTCGTCCACGCTGCACCTGGACGCCATCACCGCCAACGGCCACTCGGTGGGCGACAACATTGCAGACGCGCAGAACTTCAATCCCGACGTCATCAAGTCGGTGGCCGCCCCGTTCAAAGAAAAGGCCGGCATCGCCATTTTGCGCGGCAACCTGGCCCCGCGCGGCGCCGTCATCAAACCCAGTGCCGCCACCCCAGCCTTGCTGCAACACACTGGCCGCGCCGTGGTGTTTGAAGACAGCCACGACTTTCACAAGCGCATCGACGACGAGGCGCTCGACGTGGACGAAACTTGCATCCTGGTGCTTAAAAACTGCGGCCCCAAAGGCTACCCCGGCATGGCCGAGGTGGGCAACATGCCCTTGCCGCCCAAGGTGCTGCGCAAGGGCATCACCGACATGGTGCGCATCAGCGACGCCCGCATGAGTGGCAC
Source organism: uncultured beta proteobacterium (assembly GCA_963738575.1). Lineage (GTDB taxonomy): Bacteria > Pseudomonadota > Gammaproteobacteria > Burkholderiales > Burkholderiaceae_C > CAVTWY01. The sequence goes on along the minus strand of CAVTWY010000003.1, from coordinate 252,007 downwards.
CGCCTATGGCACGGTGGTCTTGCACGCTGCGCCCGAAGCTGCCGCAGGTGGCACGCTTGCACTGGTGCAAAACGGCGACCGCATCACGCTCGACGTCGCCGGGCGCTCGCTGCACCTGCACGTAGAGGATGCCGAACTGGCGCGCCGCCGCGCCCTGTGGAAGGCCCCGGCGCCCGCCATGGACAGCGGTTACTGGAAGCTCTACATCGACCACGTGCTGCAAGCCGACGAGGGTTGCGACATGGATTTTTTGCGCGGCAAGCGCGGCTCGGCCGTGCCCAAGGACAATCATTAATACAGTGACCCTCGCCAGCCCCGGCAAGCGGTAACCTCACTATTCACGGACGAACCCACCCATGACCGACTCCCGCGTTGCCCTCGTGACTGGCGCCAGCTCTGGCATTGGCAAAGCCTGCGCCACGGCCCTGCTCAACGACGGCTGGACGGTGGTGCTGGTGGGCCGCCGTGCCGATGCCTTGCAGCAGGTGGTTGCTGCCCAGCCCGAGACCCAAGCGCATGCCATCGCCATGCCGTGCGACGTGTCCGACGAAAGCGCCGTGGCGGCCGTGTTCAACAGCGTGCAAAAACGCTTTGGCCGACTTGATTTGCTGTTCAACAACGCCGGCATGTCGCTGCCCACCACCTTGCCCGACGCCTACGACCCCGCCACCTGGCGCCGAGCCGTCGACGTCAACCTCAACGGCGCCTTCTTTTGCTTGTCAAACGCCTTTCGCTTGATGCGTACGCAGTCACCCCAGGGTGGTCGCATCATCAACAATGGCTCGATTTCGGCCCACGCCCCCCGGCCCGGCTCCATCGCCTACACAGCCACCAAACACGCCATCACCGGTCTCACCAAAACAGCGGCACTTGACGGGCGCCCGTTTGACATCGCCGTGGGGCAGATCGACATCGGCAACGTCGCCAGCGACATGACCTTGAAGATGGTCAACGGTGTGCCGCAGGCTGACGGCAGCATCAAGCCCGAAGACCGCATGGACATGCACGCGGTGGTGGACACCTTCATGGCCATGGCACGGTTGCCACTTTCGGCCAACATCTTGTTTGCCACAGTGATGGCGACGAAGATGCCATTTGTGGGCCGCGGCTGAGCCCAGCTCAAGGAATTTCAGCGTGACATTAAAAATTGGGTTTATCGGCGCCTCCGGCCTCATGGGCCACGGCATGGCAAAAAACTTGCAGGCCAAGGGCCACCCGCTTGCCCTGACCGTGCACCACAACCGCGAACCCCTGGCCGACTTGCTGGCGGCGGGCGCCACCGAAGTGGCCAACGGCAAAGCACTGGCGCAGGCTTGCGATGTCGTTTTTGTGTGCGTGACAGGCAGCCCCCAAGTCGAAGCGGCAATGCTGGGCGACGTGGGGGTGCTGGCCGGGGCCAGGCCCGGGCTTATGGTGGTTGATTGCTCCACCAGCGAGCCCGATTCGACCACCAAGCTGCGCGCGGCCGCGATGGCCGTGGGTGCCGTGTTTGTCGATGCGCCTCTTTCGCGCACCCCGGTGGAAGCCGAGGCCGGCCGACTCAACGTGATGGTGGGCGCCGACGACGCCACGTTTGCACGCATCAAGCCCGTGCTCGAAGCCGTTGCAGAGAACATCTTCCACGTGGGGGGGCCGGGTGCAGGCCACATCATCAAGCTGCTCAACAACTTTATCGCGCAGTCGATTTGCACCGCCACGGCCGAGGCCTTTGCGGTGGGTCAGCGCGCCGGCGTGAACGTGCAGGCACTGGTTGATCTGATCGCCAAAGGGCCTGTCAACAACGGGCTGTTTCAGGCCATGGCCAAGACGTTGAACGGGCAGATGGACGGCCTGAGATTTGAACTCGACAACGCGCGCAAAGACGTGCGCTATTACACGCACATGGCCGAAAACCTAGGCATCCCCACCATCGTGGGTGAGGCCGTGCACCAAAGCCTTTCCATCGCCAGCGCGCTGGGTCATGGCCGCAAGTTTGTGCCTTCGCTCGTGGAAGCGCAAGAGCAACTTACTGGCGCCAAGCTCATTCCGCGCTAACCTGCAGGCAGCACGCTCCGAAGCACCTTGCCAACCCCGCCTGACGAACTCCCACCACCACCCAGCCCCATGAGCCAACGACTTCAAAACAAAACAGCCTTCGTCACCGCGGCAGGCCAAGGCATCGGCCGAGCCACCGCCATTGCGTTTGCGCACGAGGGTGCCCGCGTGATCGCCACCGACATTGACGCCAAAGCCCTCGAAGCGCTGCGCGCCGAGTGTGCGTGCGAGACGATGGTGCTCAACGCACTCGACGCTTCCGCCATCGCCGAGGCGGGCAAGCGCCACCCCAAGGTCGACATTCTCTTCAATGCCGCAGGCTTCGTGCACCACGGCAGCGTGCTGGATTGCACCGAAGACGATTGGAGCCTGGCCTTCGACCTCAACGTGCGCTCGATGTACCGCACCATCAAAGCCTTTGTGCCCGGCATGCTCGAGCGCGGGGGTGGGTCGATCGTGAACATCGCGTCCGGCGCCAGCAGCGTGAAGGCGGCCGCCAACCGGTTTGTCTACGGTGCCACCAAGGCAGCGGTGATCGGCCTGACCAAGTCGGTGGCGCTTGACTTCATCGCCAAAGGGGTGCGCTGCAACGCGATCTGCCCCGGCACGGTCGAGTCGCCCTCGCTGCGAGGCCGCATCGACGCGCTGTCCAAAAGCAGTGGCAAAACCGCGCAAGAAGTCGAGGCGATGTTCGTCGCGCGTCAGCCGATGGGACGCCTGGGCACTGCCGACGAAATCGCCGCGTTGGCGGTCTACCTTGCCAGCGACGAGTCGCGCTTCACCACCGGCACCGCGATGCTGGTGGACGGCGGTTGGTCGCTTTAGATTCAAACGTCCCCCACCCACCCACACAAAGAAACGCCATGAAACTTCTTCGCCACGGCCCCAAAGGCCACGAAAAGCCCGCTTTGCTTGATGCACAGGGCCGCGTGCGCGACCTCAGTGCGCTGATCGGCGACCTGACGCCACGCCACTTGTCGCCGCAGTCGCTGGCCGCACTGGGCAGCGTCAACCCCGAGACACTCCCCATCGTGCCGCAGGGCCGTCTGGGCGTGCCTTGGACCGACATCGGCAAGTTCGTTGCCATCGGCCTGAACTACGCTGACCATGCCGCTGAAAGTAACCTGCCCATTCCCAAAGAACCCATCGTCTTCATGAAGTCGCCGCAGTGCGCGCAAGGTTGCCACGACCCTGTGGTGCTGCCCAAGAACAGCGTGAAGAGTGACTGGGAGGTTGAACTGGGCGTCGTCATCGGAACCAAGGCACGGTACGTCAGCGAAGCAAACGCGCTCGCGCACGTGGCAGGCTACTGTGTCATCAACGACGTGAGCGAACGCGAATACCAGATCGAACGGGGCGGCCAATGGGACAAGGGCAAGGGCTGCGATACCTTCGGGCCTATCGGCCCGTGGCTTGTCACTGCCGACGAAGTGGGTGACCCGCAGAACCTGGGCATGTGGCTCGAAGTGAACGGCAAGCGCTTTCAAAGCGGCAGCACCAAGACGATGATCTTTGGCGTCGCAAAGATCGTCTCATACGTCAGTGAGTTCATGACGCTTTACCCCGGTGACGTGATCACCACCGGCACACCACCCGGCGTGGGCATGGGTGTGAAGCCCAACCCGATTTATTTGAAGGCGGGCGACGTGATGAAGCTGGGCATTGAAAAGCTCGGCGAGCAACAACAAACGGTGCACGCCTGGGACCCGGCGTTGATTGACGCCTAACCAGCCTAGAACGAGCCGCGATCATGGCCTCTCCCCCCACCATTCGCATTCACCCTGCCGACAACGTCGTGATCGCACGGCGCCAGTTGGTGGGCGGCACCGACATCGCCAGCGAAGGCATGCGGGTGATGGGGCTCATCCCCCCGGGCCACAAAGTGGCCACCCAAGCCATTGCCGCAGGCGGCGCCGTGCGGCGCTACAACCAGGTGATTGGCATGGCCACGCAGGCCATCGCACCAGGCCAGCACGTGCACACGCACAACCTGGCCTTCAGCGACTTTGAGCGCAGCCACAGCCACGGTGCCGACGCGCGGCCCACGGTGTACGAACAGCACCCCGCCACCTTCGACGGCATCGTGCGCGCCGACGGCCGGGTGGCCACGCGCAACTACATCGGGGTGCTCACCAGCGTCAATTGTTCGGCCACGGCGGCGCGCGCCATCGCTGACCACTTTCGGCGGGACATCCACCCCGAGGCCCTGGCGGCCTACCCCAACGTTGACGGGGTGGTGGCACTGACACACGGCATGGGCTGCGCCACCGACAGTGAAGGCGAAGAACTGCAAGTGCTGCGGCGCACGCTGGGCGGCTACGCGCGCCACGCCAACTTTGCCGCCGTGTTGGTGGTGGGCTTGGGGTGTGAGACCAACCAGATTCAAGGCTTGATCGCCCAAGAGGGTTTGGCCGAAGGGGCGCAACTTGTCACGTTCAACATCCAAGACACCGGCGGCACCGCCAAAACCGTGGCGCACGGCGTGGCGTTGATCAAGTCGATGCTGCCCCAAGCCAATCAAGTCAAGCGCGAGCCCGTGCTGGCGTCGCACTTGATCGTGGGGTTGCAGTGCGGTGGCAGCGACGGCTACTCGGGCATCAGCGCCAACCCGGCACTGGGCTCGGCCGTCGACCGCCTGGTGCGCCACGGCGGCACCGCCATCTTGAGCGAAACACCCGAGATCTACGGCGGCGAGCACCTTTTAACGCGCCGCGCCGCCAGCCCTGCTGTGGCCGAGACGCTGTTGGCACGCATCCGTTGGTGGGAGGCCTACACCCAGCGCAACCACATGCGCATGGACAACAACCCTTCGGCGGGCAACAAGGCTGGCGGACTCACCACCATCCTTGAAAAAAGCCTGGGCGCCATCGCCAAAAGTGGCACCACGCGGCTTGAAGGGGTTTACGAGTTTGCGCAGCCTGTCGCGGCGCGTGGCTTCGTTTACATGGATACCCCGGGCTACGACCCCGTGTCAGCCACCGGGCAGGTGGCAGGTGGTGCCAACCTGATTTGCTTCACCACCGGTCGCGGATCGGCTTACGGCTGCGCGCCCTCGCCCTCGCTCAAACTGTCGACCAACACCGCCTTGTGGCAGCGCCAGCAAGACGACATCGACATCGACTGTGGTGGCATCGTCGAGGGCTTTGAAACCGTGGACGAAGTGGGTGCGCGCATCTTCCAGATGATGCTTGACGCAGCCTCGGGCCGCGCCACCAAGAGTGAGCTGCACGGTTATGGGCAGAACGAGTTTGTGCCTTGGCAGCTGGGCGCGGTGATGTAGCAAACGGGCCGCCTTGGTGCATGGACGAATTCGCCGCATGGGCGCCTGCCTTTGAAGACCCTCAGCGCCGATGCCCCACCTCAAAGTCGTTGCGCCCGCTGCGGTCAACACCCGAGAGCAACCACAACGGACGCTGGGCAAAGTCCACCGGCACACCCGACTTGCCGTCCACGGGGCGCAGGTTGCGCTCGAACACCGAGGTGGCAGGCATGTAGCGCAAGGCCACCCCCGTGCGGCGGTGGCGCGACGTGTTGGCCTTGGCGCCGTGGATCATGTAGACGTCATGCAGCGACATCTGCCCTGCCCGCAGCTCGATGTCCACCGCCGCAGCTTCGTCGAACGAGCCTGCCGCCATGCGTTGGTTCAAAGTCAGGTCATTGCGGTCTTCGTGCAGGTGTTCATGCAACTGCTTGGCGCGATGCGACCCCGGGATGACGCGCAAACAACCGTTGACCACGGTTGAGTCTTCAAGCGCCACCCATACGGTGCAATTGGCCAATGGCCGGATGGGCCAGTAATGCCCGTCTTGGTGCCAAGGTGTCTCGTACCCTTCACCTGCCGGTTTGCAAAAGACGTGGCACCCCCACAGGATGACGTCCTGGCCAATCACCCCCGATACCAGCTCGACAAGCTCGGGATTGCGCGCCAAGTCCAAAAAGTCGGACACCCCCCGAACCCCTTCACCGTTGTCACCCGCGACGTGCGCCGACACCAGTTTTTCCGGGCGCACCCCCGGGTTTTGTTCGAGCAAAGTTTCGAGCGCACCCACCATGTGCTGCACGTGCTGTTGCGGCAGCGCGTACTGCGGCACCACCCAGCCTTCGGATTGATAGCGCTCAACTTCGTCGCGTGTGAGTTTTGCCATGCCGTCATGGTGCCACGCCGCCAGCGTCGCGCCATCGGGTATCTTCTAGGAAAGCATCCCCCTTTTTTGAGCGAGACCCAAGCCCATGAGCATCCTTCAACAATTTCAACTTCAAGGCAAGACAGCGCTCATCACCGGTTCGTCCGGCGGCATTGGCCTGGCCCTGGCGCGCGCCTTGGCCCAAGCGGGCGCGCACGTGATCTTGAACGGCCGCAACAGCAGCAAGCTCGACCAAGCCGTGCAGGCGCTTCGCGCCGAGGGCCTTGGCGCGTCGGCGCACGCATTTGACGTGACCGAGGCTGCTGCGGTGCGGCAGGCCATTGAAAACATCGAGGGCACCGTGGCACCCATCGACATCTTGGTCAACAACGCCGGTATGCAGATTCGGGGGGCGCTGCAAGACTTTGCCGACGACGACTGGCACACCTTGATGAAAACCAACCTCGACAGCGCGTACTTGGTGGGCAAAGCCGTGGCCCAAAAAATGATCGTCCGCAAGCGCGGCAAAATCATCAACATCTGCTCGGTGCAAAGTGAACTGGGCCGCCCAGGCATTGCGCCTTACACGGCCAGCAAAGGCGCGCTCAAGATGTTGACCAAAGGCATGGCCATCGACTGGGGGCCCTACGGCATCAACGTCAATGGCATTGGGCCTGGTTACTTCAAAACCGAACTGACACAAAAACTGGTGGACGACCCGACGTTTACCGCTTGGCTGGTGGGCCGCACGCCCAGCCGCCGCTGGGGCGACGTCGAGGACTTGGGTGGGGCCACTGTCTTCTTGGCCAGTGACGCGTCACGCTTTGTCAACGGCCATATTTTGTACGTGGACGGCGGCGTGACGGCGACCCTTTGAGGGGCCTTTTGAGGGGCCAACCCGTGCTCACCGGCTTGGTGCCGACGAGCCGGGCCGCCCCCAGGCCATGACTTGATTACTCCAGCACAAAAGTGATCTTGAGCACCACTTTGTAGCCGGTGATTTTGCCTTTTTCGACGCTCACTTCTTGGTCTTTGACCCAAGCACCACGAACGTTTTTAAGGGTTTTGTTGGCGCGGGCGACGCCCTGGGCAACGGCGTCTTCAAAGCTCTTCTTGCTGATGCTTGAAATCTCGGTGATGCGTGCAACGGTCATGGTTTTTCCTTGAGGATCCCGGCCCCCCGGACGGGGTTGGCTGCGGTTGGGCCGTAGTGTGCAACGGGGGCCTTAAAACGGCAATGACTGCGAGGGGGAAGATGCAGGTTGTCGGCCTTGCAGGTATTGCGCCGTGGTCAAGCGGCGTGCCCCCGGGCGCTGCAAAGCCAACACTTCCAGGGCACCCACGCCGCATGCCACGATGAGCGTTTGCGCCGTCGTGGTGACGGTGCCGGGGGTCTGCGCACCCAAGGAGGGCACCACACGGGCCTGCCAAAGTTTGGTGGTTTGCCCATGCAACTCGAAGGTGCAGCCCGGAAAAGGGTCAAACGCCCGCACCCGCCGCTCAATGTTGGTCGCGCTTGATTGCCAATCAATCGCGGCTTCAGCCTTGTCGATCTTGGCGGCGTAAGTAGCCCCTTCAGCCGCTTGTGCGACGGGCTTGAGCCCGCCCTGGGCGGCTTGGCGCAACACGTCGGCCATCAACTGCGCGCCCACTGGAGCGAGCCGATCGTGCAAGGTGCTTGCGGTGTCGTGCGGCTCGATGGCCACGGCTTGTGTTGCCAGCATGGCGCCGGTGTCGAGCCCAGCGTCCATTTGAATGATGGTGATGCCGGTTTGTGGGTCGCCGGCCTCGATCGCGCGTTGGATGGGCGCGGCGCCGCGCCACCGGGGCAGCAACGAGCCGTGAATGTTGAAGCAGCCCTTGATGGGCGCTTGCAGCACCCACGGCGGCAAAATCAACCCATAGGCCACCACCACCATGGCGTCCACTTGGGCGGCGGCCAAGGCCGCCTGCGCCACCTTGGCGTCCATGGCAAAACGGCCGTCCCACTTCAAGCCCTGCGGCTGTGCCACGGTCAGGCCGTGCGCCAGGGCCAAGCGTTTGACCGCCGAGGCTTGCAGCTGTTGGCCTCGCCCTGCGGGTCTGTCGGGCTGCGTGAGAACCAAGGCCACGTCAAAGCCTTGCGACAACAAATGCGCCAACGCCGTGGCGGCAAACTCGGGCGTGCCCGCAAAGGCGATGCGCATCAGGGTTGCCTTGTGCGTCGCAGGGGCCACTGCCGTTCAATCGCCCCGTGCAGCTTCACGAACTTTTTTCAGCATCTTGGTTTTGATGCGGTCGCGCTTCAGGGTGCTGAGGTACTCGACAAACACCTTGCCTTGCAGGTGGTCCATCTCGTGCTGGATGCAAACCGCCAGCAAGCCTTCGGCGCTGCGTTCAAAGGGCACGCCGTCGCGGTCGAGTGCACGCACTGTCACTTGCGCGTGGCGCTGCACTTTGTCGTAAATGGTGGGCACCGACAAGCAGCCCTCCTCGGCCATCACCAACTCGTCGCTCTTGGCAATGATCTCGGGGTTGATCAACACCAGCGGCTCGCTCGGGCGTGGCTTGCGCTCGTCGCCGTCGCCGTCGCCGTCACCGTTGTCGCTTTCGTCGTCGCTGGCCTCGGTCACGTCCATCACAATGACACGCTCGTGCACGTCCACCTGCGTGGCAGCCAAACCGATGCCCTCGGCGTCGCGCATGGTTTCAAACATGTCGTCGACAAGGTTGCGAATGCGTGCATCAACCTGCGCCACGGGCGCAGCCACCCGGTGCAGGCGGGGGTCGGGGTAGCAAAGAATGTTAAGAATCGACATGAAATTGGGTGGCTGGGCAACGTTGTGGATCAAGGGCAACGCCGCATTTCGTGAAAGGCGACACACCTCGCCGCAATGAGAGGCGCTTTGTTTGCCGCACCCCTGCTTTGACGGCAAAATCCCTCAGACTATCAAGGTGTTAGCGCCGTGGCACGAAGGATGCAGAGGTCTTTGCATCCACTCGCACCCCAGTTTGTTAACACCCGCATTTTGCACTGGCTTGCCCATCAGCACTGAACAGGTGCCCCTGAAACCCCCGAGGACCGACCCTTGTTGAATCACCGCCACCAGCCACCCAAGCGTTCAACCCCACGGGCTGCCGTTGCCGCGTCTCTGGCAAGCCTGGCTGTGCTTTGCACGGTGGGCCTGCAGGTGCAAGCCGCCGATTTGCCCGTGTCTGCCCAGGCGCGCAGCACCGCGCAGCAGGTGGCATCGCGCGGTGTGGCCATCGCCGACTTGGCCCCGGGCGCCCCTGACGTGTACACCGTCAAAAGTGGCGACACCCTGTGGGATGTCTCCAAGTTGTACCTCAAGAGCCCTTGGCGCTGGCCCGAACTTTGGGGCATGAACCTCGACCAAATTCGCAACCCGCACCTCATTTACCCCGGGCAGGTTCTGGTGCTGGACAAGTCCAATGGCCGCGCCCGCCTGACGGTTGGACAAGCTGTGACCGGGCCTGGCGACACGGTCAAACTGTCGCCTCGCATTCGTGAAAGCGCGGCCACTGACGCCATCACCACCGTGCCGATGCACCTGATTCGGCCGTTCTTGCAAGAAATGGCCGTCTTCAATGCCGACACGCTTTCCAGCGCGCCGCGCATCGTTGCGGGCACCGACAATCGCGTGCTCATCGGGCGTGGCGACAAAGCCTATGTGTTGGGTGATGTAGCCAAAGGCAGCGACTGGAACGTGTTTCGCAACGCGACACCGCTGCTGGACCCACGCACCAAAGAGCTGCTGGGCTACGAATCGCGGTTGCTTGGCTCGGCGCAGTTCACCCGCCCAGGTGAAACCCGCACCATCGACGGAAAACCTCACGTCGTGCCTGCCACCTTCACCGTGACTGGTGTGCGCAGCGAGATTCGGGCCGGTGACCGGTTGATGCCCACGGGCGCCACCGACATGACAACCTACGTGCCGCATGCGCCCAGCAAGCCTCTGTCGGGACAGATCATCTCGGTTTACGGTGACGCCTTGATCGCCGGTCAAAACCAAATCGTTGCCCTCAACCGCGGTGCCGCCGAAGGCGTGGAGCGTGGCCACGTGCTGTCCGTGCTGCGCGACGGCAGGGCGTTGACCGACCGCGAGACCGGCAAGACCTTGCAGGTGAAGTTGCCCGATGAGCGCCACGGCCTGATGTTTGTGTTCCGCGTGTTTGATCGCGTCTCGTACGCCTTGCTGCTCAACACCGAAACCCCAGTGGCGTCGGGCGACCACTTCGATTTGCCGTAAGGCACGCAACAATCGTCCCATTTCTTGATGAGCCGCGACGCACCAGCGCTGGGCTCATGGAGCTGATGTCGCACGCTCGCTGGGCATAATCAACCGGTGCAAATTGACACCGCTGATTTAACCGCATGGCTGCGACTGCTGGCCACCCCTGGCGTTGGCCGCGGCACGGCCCGACAACTGCTGGCCCACTTTGGGCCACCCCAAGGCATCTTTGAGCAGCGCCCCCAGGCCCTGCGCGAACTGGTGCCCGAGGACGTGGTGGTGGCACTTGCCTCGCCTCCTGATGGGCTTGAGCAAACGGTGGCCACCACCGTTGCATGGCTGCAAGCCGACCCGCAGCCGCGACGTGGTGGCGCTGGACGACGCGCGGTTTCCGGCCACGCTGCTCGACACCGCCGACCCGCCCTTGCTTCTTTACGGCCAGGGCAACTTTGAATGGTTGCGTGCACCGTGCATCGCCATCGTCGGCAGCCGCAACACCACCGCGCAAGGCAGCGACAACGCGCGCGCCTTTGCCAAAAGCCTGAGCGAGCGTGGCTACACCATCGTGTCGGGCTTGGCGCTGGGCATCGACGCCGCAGCCCACGAGGGCGCGTTGCTGGGGCGCGGCAGCACCATCGCCGTCATCGGCACGGGGCTTGACCGCATCTACCCCGCGCGCCACGAAAAACTCGCCCGCGACATCGCCCGAGATGGCCTGCTGCTGAGTGAGTTCTCCTTGGGTATGCCACCGTTGAAAGAAAACTTTCCGCAGCGCAACCGCATCATTGCTGGGCTGTCACAGGGCACCTTGGTGGTTGAAGCCGCCCTGCAGTCGGGCTCGCTCATCACCGCGCGCATGGCCAACGAGTGCGGGCGCGAAGTGTTTGCCATCCCCGGCTCGATCCACTCTCCGCAGTCGCGCGGCTGCCATGCCCTCATCAAACAAGGCGCCAAGTTGGTGGAAGACGCGCAGGACATCGTGAGCGAGCTAACGCGCAGCACCATGACGGTGGGCACGCAGGGTGCCAGTAGTGATGCAAAGCAAGCCAAACCATCAAGTACCCCAGCACCAGCCGTGTCAGGTCGCTACGCCCCACTGCTCGACGCCATGGGGCAAGACCCAGTCACCCTCGACACCATCTTGGATCGCACCGGTTTTGACACCGGCACGGCCCAAGCGCGGCTGTTGGAGATGGAGTTGGACAACCTGGTGGTGCGGTTGCCTGGAGGGCGGTTTCAGCAGCGGATGCAGGGGTAGCGGAAGGGGGCCATGGCCCCAGTCGGCAACCACTGTGCGTGGCGCGTCGCTACCAGCCATTACGCGCCGGAGTACGGCGCTCCGTTCTTGTGCACCCAATGCCGGCCTGCGTCGTCGCGACGCATGGCCAAGTCGTCTTCAGGGTAGTGTGCGATGTCACCAAGCACCCGTGTGCCCACGACGATGAAAGTGGCCTCCAGCGCCGATCGGTTGACGAAGTGATGGCCCCGTGGTGCCCCGGCTTTGAACCCGACGCATTGCCCAGCCCGCATGATGTGCTCGTCGCCTTCCAGGCGCAACACCAATTCGCCCGACAGCATCACGACCAGTTCGTCCGTGGTGGTGTGCCAGTGGCATACGGACGACTGCGCACCTGGCTGAAGGGTTTCGTGGCTGACGCCAAACTGCGACAGGCCAAAGTGATCGCCGAGCGCGCGCCACGCCCCATCACCCATGCGTGATGCAAAGGGCTCGGGGTAGCCGGAGCCGGTGATGGACTTTAGCGCGAGGACGTCGATGGGCAGTGTGTTCATGGTGGGCAGGGTCGGTGGCGCGCGACAGACAAGGGTTGGATGGTAGCCCGATCCCTCACCAGAGCCCTCGCCACGCAACGTTCGCGACCCCCGCGCTTTGCACTGAACGTCAGCGTCAAGCCACCTTCTCCACATGCGGCTGCTTGTTGTACAAAAACTCAATCACCGCTTCGCGCGTGCTCAGGTACGTGGGGTTGCGCGCCATCGCGACGCGATCGCGCGGCGCCTCGCGCAGCGGCGGCAGCGCCACGGTTTGAACTTCACCAATGGTTGCGGCCGGCCCGTTGGTCATCATCACGATGCGGTCGGACAGCAACACAGCCTCGTCCACGTCGTGCGTCACCATCACCACCGTCGAGCCGGCTGCTGCAACGATCTTCATCAACTCGTCCTGCAATTTGGCGCGGGTGAGTGCGTCCAGGGCCCCAAAGGGTTCGTCCATCAACAGCACCTTGGGCTCCATGGCCAACGCGCGCGCAATGCCGACCCGCTGCTTCATGCCGCCCGAGATTTCCCCGGGGCGCTTGCCCTCGGCATGTGAAAGACCCACCAAGGCTAGCGCGGCTTGCGCCCGCGCCTTCAGTTGCGACTTGCCCTCGGTGGCCGCAAACACCCGCTCCACGGCAAGGTGCACGTTTTCGGCGCAGGTCATCCAGGGCAACAACGAGTGATTTTGAAACACGACGGCGCGGTCGGGGCCAGGGGCGTTGATCTCGCGGTTGTCACACAGCAGCACACCTGAGGTGGCCTGCAGCAAGCCCGCGATCAAATTGAGCAGCGTCGATTTGCCACATCCCGAGTGCCCGATCAACGTGACGAACTCGCCCTGGGCCACGCTCAGGTTGATGTCGTGCAGTGCGTGAAAGCGCCCTCGCGCTGTCTCGAACACCATTTCAACATGCTCGACTTTGATGAAGTCGGGTTTGGCTACCCGCGGCCGCTCCGGTGAACTGGACATAACCGACTCCCTCTAAACCGTGTCAAACGACAGGCGGCGCGCCAGGGCCACCAAAAGCTGCTCTAGCACCAGCCCCACCGCACCGATCACAAAGATGGCAATCAAGATGTGACTGACGTTGAGGTTGTTCCACTCGTCCCACACCCAAAACCCGATGCCCACACCGCCCGTCAACATCTCGGCAGCCACGATGACCAACCATGCCGTGCTAACCGACAACCGGACGCCCGTCAGCAAATACGGCAGCACTGCGGGCAACAAAATTTTGGTCGTGACCTTCCATTCGGACAGGTTAAGCACGCGCGCCACGTTGAGGTAGTCCTCTGGCACACGCTGCACACCCACCGCCGTGTTGATGAGCATGGGCCAAATCGAGCAGATGAAGATCGTCCAGATGGCAGCCGGGTTGGCAGCCTTGAAGACCAACAAGCCGATGGGCAGCCACGCCAGTGGTGACACCGGCCGCAACAAGTTCACCACCGGCATCAACATCTGATTCAGCAGCTTGAAGCGGCCGATCATGAAGCCTAAAGGGATGCCCACCAACGCCGCCAAGCCGAACCCAAGCGCCACCCGCTCCAGCGAATAGAGAATGTTCCAGCCGATGCCTTGGTCGTTGGGTCCCTTGCGGTAGAACGGGTCCGCAAACAAGCGCACGGCCTCTTCAAAGGTGGCCAGCGGGGTGGGAAAGGTCGTGCTCTTTTGGGTCAGCATCGCCCACAAGCCCACCAGCAACGCCATGCCCACCAAGGGCGGTAGCACCACCCCCGCTGCGCGGCGCAACCGTCGCCGCCAAGCGTTGGGCTTGCGCACAGCGCCGCCCGCAGGCGACGCTTGGGTGTCGCGCGACCGCTCACCTTCCCGGGCCTGGGCCACGTTCGTTGATGCAGCGGCGCCCGCTGAAGCATCGGTGAGCTTGTCGTCCATGGCACCCAGCGGCGAATGAAACACAGCACTGACCATGTTCTTGCCCCTCATCAAGCCGCTGCGGCTCGCACTTTGAAACCATCGGCGTACTTTTTCGGGTCTTTGCCGTCCCACACCACGCCGTCCATCAGCTTGCTGGTTCGCATGGGGTCTTTGGGCACACCAACTTTCAGCCCGGCTGCGGCTTGGGTGTAGAGATCGATCTTGTTGATCTGCTTGGCCACCGCCAGGTAGTCGGGATGTTCTTTGAGCAACCCCCAGCGTTTGTGTTGGGTCAAGAACCACATGCCGTCCGAAAGGTAGGGGAACGTGGCGGCGCCATCGGCAAAAAACTTCATGGGGTTCGGGTCGTCCCAGGTCTTTCCCAGGCCGTTTTGGTAGCGACCGAGGATGCGCTGATTGATGGCGTCAACATTGGTGTTGACGTAAGACTTGTCGGCAATCGTCTCGGCCATCTTTTGCTTGTTGGCCAGGTTGGCGTCGATCCAGCGGCCGGCCTCCAGTACCGCCATGATGACCGCGCGCGCGGTGTTGGGGTACTTCTTGACAAAGTCACCCGTGGTGCCCAGCACCTTTTCGGGGTGGTCCCTCCAAATGTCTTGCGTGGTTGCGGCCGTGACACCGATCCCATCGATGACGGCGCGGTGGTTCCAGGGCTCGCCAACGCAAAACCCATCCATGTTGCCCACCCGCATGTTGGCCACCATTTGCGGCGGCGGCACGGTGATCACCTTGGTGTCTTTCATCGGGTCGATGCCGCCGCTGGCCAACCAGTAGTACAACCACATCGCATGCGTGCCGGTGGGGAACGTGTGCGCAAAGGTGTAGTCACGCTTGTCAGCCGCCATCACCTTGGCCAGCGTGTTGATGTCGGTCGCTCCTTTGTCGGCCAGCTTCTTGGACAGCGTGATGGCCTGGCCGTTTTGGTTGAGCGTCATCAACACCGCCATGTCCTTCTTGGGGCCTGACACGCCCAAGTGCACGCCGTAAACCAGCCCGTAAAGCACGTGCGCCATGTCCAGCTCGCCGTTCACAAGCTTGTCACGCACGCCCGCCCACGAGGCTTCTTTGGTCGGCACGATCTTGACGCCGTACTTTTTGTCAAACCCAAGCACCGACGCCATCACAATGGACGCGCAGTCGGTGAGCGGAATGAATCCAATGCGCACCTCCTCTTTTTCGGGCTTGTCACTGCCTTGGGCCCATGCGCCCACCCCAACGCCACCGAGCGTGGCTGCGGCGGCTTGCATCAACTTTCTGCGGCTGATGGCGCCAGGCAAACCAAGCCGGTGATTGGGGGTCGATGTTGGTGTTGGGACGTTCATGTGCGCTTTCAACAAGAGGTAAGTGCTGTCAAACGCGAACGGCCACAATGCCGCCGTACGCTTGGGAGTTGATCAACACTTTGCAATTGCTGTGCCAGGGGTGGCAGCGTCGCTCAACGCGCTGCGGCGCACTGCATCAGGGCTGGGTCGACGCTGCGTGCACCAAAATTGCGCTACGGGGCGCTAGGGCTGCACCAACAAGGCGGCCGTCATCGGGCGGGCAGTTGAACCTGCACCGCCTTGCCGCCGTAGCCGTGCCTTTGGTCGCGGCCCTGCACCATCACCAACCTGACCGCCCGAGGGATCTTGACGCCGTGCAGGTCTCGTGTGAAGGGCTGCTCGGTTTGATGGTCATGCCACAGTTTGCGTTCGCCAAGGACCTCGCCCGTCAGCGTCACCACGCGAAACCCGTCGGCGTAGCGCGCAGGGGTGTCATAAAGCGAAGAAACCGTCACGTCAAAGTCAAAGGTATCTGGCCCCGCCGAGCGCGCCTTGACCGACACGATGTCGGGGTATCGCTGCTCGGGTTGGTTTTGGGCAAACGCGCTTGCGGCAAGCGCGGCATTTGCCAACGCAACAACAAGATACTGACGGCGTGTAGGGTGTAACACAATTGCCCTTTGCATGGATGCCTCAATGAAGCAATGGCTGCCAATCACCTGGAGGGAAACGCCGAGACAAATCCAGCGCGCGCCTACCCCTCACCTCGACCTCTCACCCCAAAGTTTGAAGGGGACGTGCGGGGTGGCATTTGCAAAATCTTGGTCGGTTGACATCAATGTCAGCTCATAGCGACCGCACAACTGAATGAGCAATGCGTCAATCGTGCCGATTTGTACTCCGCCCCTTCGGCAAGTGTTGCGGACCTCGGCAGCGGCGACATGGTCTTGTCGGTCAGGCTGGATAAGGGGCAAGACGCCAAAGCGCCCGACAATCGCGTCTCGTGCCTTCGGTCCATTGAAGCCTTGCAAAAGCTCCTGCAAGATGAGTCCAGTTGTGACGACAGAATCGGCGCCATCCAAAGCCTCTCGCAATGCGATCACGATTTTGGATTCCTCAACGTCGTCGCGGCGCATCGCCAACGACCAAACGCTGGTGTCAACAAGCAGCGTCATGATCTAGAACGCTCGGACTTGTAGTCGTAAGTTGAATCCCACTCGAGCTTGCCAAACAGATCCGCAAGGCGTTTTTGCTCTCGCTTGGCAATGAATTCCTTCAAGGCGAGCGTCACCGCTGCCTTTTTCGTGGGCTGGCCACTGACCGCAACGACACGGTCAAGAAGATCTGGATCCAGCGCGAGATTGGTAGCCATGTCGAACTCCTTGTGTGATAGTCTACACATCGCAGCTTCACTGCGCAACTTGGTCAACTCGCGACCCGCCATGGCCACGGCCAAAAGGGTAGTTACGGCATGGCCGCACCCGAAGCGAGCCGAACCGGCATGCCTTGAGGGTCAAACCCTTCAAGGCAGTGCACGTTGATGCCGAGGTAGTCTGGCGTGACCCGTTTGCGATGAAAAGGGTAAATGCCGCAGACCTTGCAAAAGAAGTGCCGGGCCGTCTTGGTGTGAAACTGGTACTCCGTCAACGACTCGCCGCCAGCAACAAGCGTGAACTGACTCTCGTGCACCTTGACCATGAGCGCATTCTTCTTTTTGCATATGGAGCAGTCGCACTGGGTCAACTCGGGAAAATCAGTTTCGATGGTGAACTGCACCGCGCCGCAATGGCAGGCGCCTTTGTGCTTCTTGGTTACGGCCGTCACTTGACGACCTGCCGACAAGGCAACTTAGCACTTAGCAATTTATCGCTTGGCCCGCTGAAGAATCGTCACGATCGTGGTTCGCCCGTTTTGCCCCGATGACAACGTTGAGTTGCCTTGAAAGTTTGACCACCAAGCCTGCTTGGTCATCTCGGATCCAATCACGCTCCAGCGCTCGCTCGATGATGGGAGGTTTCCAAAGGCAAGAATTTCGCAAAGCGTTGCGCGGCATTCAATGCCCAGCACCTCGAACTCGCTGGTTATGTTGACCTGGGCAATGAACTGACTCAGGTGCTGCTCCATCTCCACGGCCCAATTTAGGTCTTTGGTTTCGGTGCTGAGTTGCATGTGCAACTCGGGTATCGTCAATGGACGTCCATCTTTGCTGGTGGGCGAGAGTATTTTGGCGTGATCCACCGACAAGCGGATCGGGGCCGGCGCTTCGACGGGCGCGGGCACCACGGCAGCGGCGGCCACTGGCGACAACGCTGGGACGGTACGGGCAGGCGTTGCAGCGGGCTGCGTGCTCAACTTGGCGGGTGCTGCGTTGGCCTGCGCCATGGCTTCGACCTGCGGCGACGCGCCGCTTGGAGGCGGCACGACAGCCACTGGCGCAGCCTGGCCAACGGGTGTCTTTGGCGGCGTCGCGCTTGCGCTGGTGGCACCACCATAGTAGGACGACATGGCCAATGCAGAGACCACGGCACCACCGACGGCGCCCAACAAAAGCTGTCTCATGTTTTAACCCGCATCAAACGCCAGCACGAAGAACCCGACTGGAAACTACCCCATCGAATGAAGACCAACCTTGTTGCCCTCAGTGTCGACAAAGTGCGCAAAAAAGCCAAAGCCGCTACCAATGTCGGTCTTGGGCACTGCAATCGAGCCCCCCGCCCGCTCAACCCGAGCCAACATCGGCGCCAAGTCATCGCCGCCGTTTAAATAGATGATCGTGCCGTTCCTGGACGGTGCGCTACCGTCACCTTGCACCAGGGCACCACCCACAGCGTTGGGGTCAGAAGAGAACATCCCCATCGTGGTGGGGCCCATCTCCATCGGCGCGATGGAGATCCCCAGCACGGTTTCGTAAAAGGCTTTGGCGCGGACAAAGTTGGTGACCGGGATCTCAAACCAATTCAGCACGTGGGGGCTTGCGGGCATGTTGTTCTCCTTGAGAGGGTCAGATGGGTTTGCCGCGCGAAGATATCGCATTGAATGTGCGATTGCGGCACGGCGAAGTGGCCAAGTCTCCAATCAAATGTCGCTCGGTGTCAAGCGCCGTGAAGAGGCCAAAAAGACCTGTTCGGTGGGCACTGCGGTTTGGTTGGCGGCCACGAGACGTCTGCGACTATTGCTTGGCTGCAGCGTACTGCTTGGCCAATGACATGGCCACGCGGGCGATCAAAGCGTACGGCAATGGTTCATTCAAGGGGAACTGCAGGTTGCCCTTGGGCCCCCGGTAGCGCGCCAGTTCCTCTGCAAGGGAGGGCTCATGCGCGGGTGGATAGATGCCGATGTGCTTTTTGAAGGCCGCAAAGTAGAAAAATACTTTAGTGTGGCGCAGTGCAGGCATTTGGTAGCTGATGCACTCGGTGGCGCTTGGCACGGCGGCTGCAACAGTTTTGCGGATCGCCCGCAAGCTGTCGCGCACCTTGGGGTCAGCGGCGTCGATGTACTCGTCAACACTTGCGAAAATCGGGCGGCTTGTCATGGGTGACGAAGGCAGGGCATGGATCCCAAACAATACAGCATCCATGCAAACGCCACGCCGACGACTGACTTGTTGGGGAGACCGCCAATTATTAAATGGCAACGTTACCGACAACTGAAATTGGCCGCCACGTTGACATCACCACTGCCGTTGTAGCGCGCATGCTTGGGGTGAGGGCACAGCGGGCGGGTGCGGGCGGCCACGCCAAAGTAGCCAGGGTTGGTGGCCGAGGCGACCACAGCGTCAGGGGCCTTGCCATGTTCGACCCACTCGACAAGCTGCGGCAGCATGTCGAAGCGGTCGGTGGCTGGGCCGCCGCTGCAATGCGCCATGCCTGGCACGGGGAAGTAGCGTGCAAAGTCTTGGGCCCGTGACGCCATGTGGGTGTTCATCGCCTCGTACCACCGCCGCGTGTCGTTGATCGAGATCGCCGAATCGCTGGCACCGTGGTAGACCATCATTTTGCCGCCACGGTTCTTGAAAGCGCCAAGGTCCACCGCCGTCGTGAAGTACATCTGCGCCGCCGATTGGGTGTAAGGGCCCGATGTGGTGTACAGCTTGGCTGGCTCGGTGTCGAAGTTGTAGCCCAACGAATAGACTAGCGAGTCGGCTGTTGAGATGGGCAGCAGCGGCGGCGTGGTGTAGGCCACGGCCAGCGCGGTGGCAAAGTTCAGTTTGATCGCATTGTTGGTGGGCGACGCGTGGCCGCCGATCCACCACGAGCGCCAAGAGGGGTTGTAGATACTGCCGTTCAACCCCCCAATGCCGCCGTCCCACTGCCAATCCGAGTACAACCGCTTGCCCTTGGAGTCGAAGGTGCCCTCGAAGGCCTTTTGCATCGTCGCGATTTGGTCGGGGGTGAGGCAGGCATCGGTCTTGGCACCGGCGCAGCGCACCTCGGCGAGCTTGGCGTTGACCAAAGGTTTGGTGCAAGCCACCAAGTTGTCAACGATGCCGTCGGCCAAGCCATCGAGCTGGTCGCAGGCACCCAGCACCGCGTTGCGCATCAGCAGCAAGTCGGGGTCCGAGTAGGTTTTGCTGATCGCGGGTGTACCGTTGGCGTGTTGCAAGCCACTGCGCGCTGCCAAGCCAGCAAAGAGCTGCGTGGTGTAGAGGCCCGACATGGGCCCCAGCGGCAAGTGCAGTACAGGCGCACCAGCCACCACACCGTCGTAGTGGCCTGGAAAGCGCTGCGCCATCAGCAGTGCTTCGCGACCGCCTTCCGAGCAGCCCACAAAATACGCGCGGGCCGCAGGGCGTTGGTAAAAGCGCGCGAGCAAAGCCTTGCCCACCTGTGTCACTTGATCGTAGGCGTTGTACGCAAAGTCGATGCGCGCCTGCGGATCCACGCCGAACGACGCCGCACCACCCGCCGTGGCCACGGTGTTGACGGCGTTGTCGTGGCCACCATCGGTCCCAAGGGTCGCGTACCCCTGCGCCACGCGCGCAATCGGATCAACCAGATTGCCGTTGGTGCCACCGCCGCCGCCCATGAACAACCGGCCGTTCCACGTGGTCGTCGGCAGCCGCAGGCGAAATCGAATGGCATACGGCATGCCGTCGATGCCGGTGCGGCGGTTGATCTCGCCGTCAACCTGGCAATGCTCGGGCACGCTGGCAGTCGCCACCACCAGTGCAGCAGGCTTGAGGGTGGTCTTGGCCACGGGCAGCGCGGCAGCCATCGCAGCCGATGCGAATGGCGGACACGCAGCGGCCAGCTCGGTGGCCGTTGGCATCGGCGACATCACCGCTGCGGGTGAGGGGTTGCTGGTGTTGGTGCTGCAGCTGGCAAGGCCAAGCAGCAGCAGCAGCAAGGTGGCCGGGGGGGTCGCGCGTGGGGTCATGGGCAAATCTCCTGGGCATGGAGCTTGCACGCGCCCGTTGGGCCGTGGAAGACCGTGAAGCGGCAACTCAGCTATGCAAGATGTCTCATCGACGATGAATGCCGTTGTCTCAGTCGGAGCACGCGACTGGGGTGCGATGCAGCGGTGGGCTTCAGCACCTCACCCCGGCTGAGCTGGTGGACGCAACAGCGAGCGCTTGAACAGCGGAAAGCCCTCATTGGACTTGCGGTCGGTCTCAACAAAACCACGCTGCCTGAAGTGCTTGCGCAGGCTCTCATGCTCGGCTTGAACCCAAACATCGATCGTGTCAGCGCGCGGTGCGTTGCCTGTCACAACCCTTCTGATGTGCTCTTCGATGCATCGCACCAGCACGACGACATACTTTTGGCCGACTGCTTTGGCTCGGTACTCCTTTTCGAGGTACATCGCAAAGACCAAGATGGAAGCCGCAGGTTCGCCGGCGCCACAAATCAATGAGGCAGGAAAGACCCGGTCTGAAATAAGCCCTCGAAGGTAGACGTCCGTACCCACCTCGTTCAACGGCAAGACACACGTGTAGCCGATGAAGTCCTTGCGGCTGCTCGTCGAAAGTTCCGGCGTTGTTTCTCGGTTGGGGTCGCGAAGCAAAAGAAACGCAACACCGTTGCGATCGATAAACGCCGCGTCGCGCGTGCGTGCCTCGTCGAGCGACAGTTCAAATTCACTGGCCTGAAAGCCGTCGACGTTCATTTGATAAACAATCTCGGCCAGGGCTTTGTCAGTCTTTGTGACAAACTGAATGTCCTCAGCAAGAACCCCTCGGCCTTGGTAGGCGTAAGGCACTTGCATCGCCCCGTGAGCCACTTTACCGTCGTCTGATGGGGGCACTTCAGCCGGCAGTGGCAGTGCGTCTGACAGCTCTTTGCCGGGGCGCCGTGAGAACACAAAGTACGCCGCCGCATAAAGCATCAAGATACCCACCGCGATCCAATGCACCCAGTGCAAAGCGGTCGTCAGAAAGGCGTTGACGCTTGCCGCCATGCTGGCCCTGGGGCCGCGCGACGCGAGGTAGTTGGCTGCAACCTGAGACACAGCGCTGACCACCACAAGGACGAGCGTCAGCTCGTGCAGCGAATGATCCCACCGCTTGATGCGCCGAAGGTAAGTCAAGAGTTGCACCGGAGCCTCCCTTGGCATCAATGATCAAGCCTCTTGTTTCCCAGGTCAAGCTCTATTGCTTGAATGAGCCAGTGGGCGCAACGCCTTGTCGGTGGTGCAACCTCACCCCGACGGCTGACCTGCAGATCATCGAGGCTGTCCATGAAAACAACTCAACAACGACATCAAGCGTTGCCTCGCAGACATCGCAGCCAGACGCACTTTTGATGCTGACAATGCGATCCGCCAGCTTCAGCGTCGACGAGACGCTATTGATGCCAGGGCACCGAAGAACCCCAAAGACTGAAGCCAAAACCCGGCCAGTCTGACTCAAACCTTCAGGAATTGCACTTGAGCGCAGTCTTCTGGCTTGCATCAAGGGTGATCATGCCGGCCCCTATCTCTGTGAAATCGTCACCGTTCTGTTGAACAGTGAATAGGGCGTGATAGCGATCCTGCAACTCTCCTCTAACCTCTTGGACGAGCATTCGTCCAACCATCGCTGGGTTCGGCGTGTGCAGCTCACCTCGAAATTTTGGGCCGAACTGTTGGCGAATTTCGGTCCATTCGCCAACCCGTGAACCATCGGTATGCACAATCGCCCAATGGCCCTTCAGACGCGGCCATTTTGACGACGCAAAAGTTGTGTTCTCCTTGGTCCAATCCCAGATTGCGTTGGTCACTACGCCAACAAAAGCGGGGCGACTTTAAAATATTCGCGTGCACTACCACCTCGCCCAGCTCAACATCGGCCGCATCAAAGACGCCATGGATTCGCCCTTGATGGCCGAGTTTGCCAACAACCTCGACCGCATCAATGCGCTGGCCGAGCAGACCGAAGGCTTTGTGTGGCGGCTGCAAACCGACGAGGGTGACGCCACCTCGCTGCGCCCATTTGCCGACGACGACAAGATGCTGGTCAACATGTCGGTGTGGCAAGACTTGCAAGCCTTGAGCCGCTACGTCTACAAGTCGGCCCACGTGGAGTTGATGAAAAAGCGCAAGCAGTGGTTCGAGCCAATGGATCAAGCCATCCTGGTGTTGTGGTGGGTGCCTGCGGGGCACATCCCCAGCGTGACCGAAGCAATCGAGCGGCTGGACCATTTGCGCGTGCATGGGCCGAGCGCGCATGCCTTCACCTTTGCCAAGAATTTTGTGACGCCGAGTGCGTTGCCCGGCAGCGCGGGCATTCGCGTGGACGATGCCTGCCCTGCAGTTTGATGACGGGGCGTCAATGACGCAGGCTCGCGGCGTCGTGCGCAGCGTGGGGTTGAGAGATGCAGCCGATGCTGCCAGCCATGCGATCAAGCACCCGTGCAAACCGTCACACCCCCAAGCATGCCCCCAACCCACCCTGAGCTATAGTCAATCCACCATGTTCGACGTGCTGGTCTACCTCTACGAAAATTACGGGCGCCCTGATGCGTGCCCGGACCCTGTGCAGTTGGCGCGCAAGTTGTCGGCGGTGGGGTTTGAGAGTGAGGAGATTCGGGACGCGCTGAGCTGGTTGGATGGCTTGGCGCACGTGTCGCACGAGCAGGCGCGGCCGCAGGGGGCGCACAGTGTGCGCGTGTACACCGAGCTCGAGCGCGAGCGCATCGGTGATGCGTCGCTGGGTTTTATCAAGTTTTTGGAATCAGCTGGTGTGTTGCCGCCGCCGCTGCGCGAGGTGGTGATTGACCGGGCCACGGCGGCCGGTGCGTCGCCCATCGACCTGGACGACCTCAAGGTGATCGTCTTGATGGTGTTTTGGAGCCTGGGCGAAGAGCCCGATGCGCTGATTTTGGACGAGTTGTTTGTGGCGCCCGAGGATCAGGCTGGTTCACTAGCTCAACAAGCGCTTGGGGTCGGCGTCAATCTTTTCCATGGCCGACCGGGTGGCCTTGGTGGTGAGTGTTTCTTCTTGCGCTGGCACCAACAGCCCCGCCTGCAAAAACGCGGCCAAGCGCGGTTGCTGAAACAGCACGCAGCGCCCGTCACCCGACACAAACAAACTCAGGTGGCGGCGCATGCCCGTCCAGGCCAGTTGCACGGGCTCGTGGCGGCCGTCGTAATCGAGCATGTACCAGCTGCCCACTTGAAGCTCGCGCGCCCATTGCGTCATGGCGGGCGTGGGCATGGACCCACCGTCTTGCACCACGTGCAAATCACCACTGTCTTGGCCCGAGATGTCCAGCACCATGGAGTGATCAAGCTCGATGTCGTTGGCGTCGGGCAGCAGCTCTTCCAACTCTTCGAGGTTTTCTTTGATCTGCTCAAAGCGCTCGGGCGGGATGGCGGCGGCGCGCGCGCTGAAGGCGGCAGCCAGGGATTCGTTCAGCGCCTTGACTTGCTGGTCTTGCTTCTCAGTCGTGTGTCCCGCCGTGGCCATGCCGTCGCGCAGCGTTTTAAGCAGCGGGGGCAGGCGGCGGATAACCTCGGCACGCTCGTCGCGCGACACCTTGGCACCCGCCGACCAGATCAAGTCGGCAGCGGCCAGCCGCATGGCTTTGGTGATGGTGCTTTGCGGGCCGTGCTTGACGGCGGTAAGCGCCAGCACGTCGGCCCAGACCTGAAACAAGAACGTGCGAATGCCCTCTTGCACCGGCACCTCGTTGAGCATCTTGCGCAGCTCGATGGTGTACTGGATGGCCAAAGTCTCACGCTGCTCAATTTGCTGCGCCAGCGACACGCTCTTTTTGGTGGCCTCGTTTTCGCTCTTGAAGAAGTGCTCAAGGAACTTCTCAAACTCGATCAACACGGTCGAGAACACACGCCGGCCAGTGTCGGGGTAGGCCTCGATCACTTGCACGATGCGCTTGATCTCTTTGTCCAACGCGTCGCCGATGGACGCCGAGCTGGGTGAGAACCCCATCACGCAAGCGCCCATGCGGTCGATCAGGCGGCGCGCAGGGTGGTCGGTGGTGGCAAAAAAGTCTTGCTCGCCCACGGCCACGCGCAGCACCGGCATTTGCAGGCGGGCAAACCAAACGCGCACCGACGCGGGCAGGCGCTCGTCCGTCAAGATGGCCTGAAACATCAGCGCCACGATCTCAATCGTGGCCCGCTCCAGTTGCGTGGTGGCAGCCTCTTTAAGGGCGGCTTTGCGCTGAGCCAAGCCCGCCAACAAAGCTGGGGTGGTGGCGATCTCTCCGTCTTCACCGACGGGCACGCCCTGCTCAACCACTTTGTTCATGGCGTCGCTCAGCTTGGGCGACACCACGCGTGGGCCGTCAGCTTGTGTGGCCGTGAAGTTGGGCACCTGCTTGGCCACCAGGTGGTTGAGCTGCGAGTTCACCACCTCGGCGTTGTCGGCCAGGCGCTGCACGGCGGCCTGGCGCGTCATCATGCGCGTTTCTTCCGAGCTGGCACCGCGGCCTCCACTGCCGCCCTTGTCAAAGTTGGAATCGGTGGTGGTGTTAAATGTTTGACGAGAACGCCGCACCATGGGGCGCAAGTCGATCTCGGCCAGCACGTTGCGCTCCACCAGGTAGCGGTTGGCTTCGTGGTAGGCCTCTTGCGACAGCACCGCAAACTCGGTGCGCAGCATGGCCTCGACCTCCAGCCAGGTACCTTTCAGCAACGTGGCCGTGCTCCAGGCGTTGACCACCACACGCGCGACTGATTGCGCGCGCATCACGTCGTGCGGCTCCAGATCGTCGCGGCCCTCAAGCAGCGCCATGCGGGCGCGCAAATCGGCGTACTCCCACTGCGTGCGGTCGATGATGGCGTTGCCAAGGCGCGAGGCCAATATTTCGAGCTCGATGGTGTTGTCTTCCACCAAGGTCAGGCCCATGTCGGGCTTGGTGATGGGGCCGATGCGCGTCAGCATGGCACCCGGGCGCAAGGTTTGTGCAAACCCGAGCGTCATGGCCTCGTGCCAGGCGCTGCCGTTGTGGTTCAAATCAAACTGCGCGTCTTCGCGGCGCTGCCGGCCACCGGGTGCATCGCCCAGTTTGGCCTCGACGTGCCGCGACGGGTAGGCGTTCACCACCGCCACCAAAGAAGACAAACCTTCAAGCAAGTCTTCAACAAACAACTCGCGCACCTTGTGCGCCAAGTTGCTGTCTTTGGGGTTGGATGTCGCCATGGCTTGATTGGACGTTAAACCACCGCGCCCGCGTTGGGGTCACTGGGGTCGGCGTCTTTGTCTTTATCTTTGGGTGCCACCGTGCCGCCCTTGATGAGGTCTTCTCGCTTGACGCCCAACCACATGGCGATGGCCGCAGCCACAAACACCGACGAATAAATGCCGAACAAAATGCCGATGGTGAGCGCCAAGGCAAAGTAGTGCAGCGTGGGGCCGCCCCAAATCAACATCGCCAGCACCATCATTTGTGTGGAGCCGTGGGTGATGATGGTGCGGCTCATGGTGCTGGTGATGGCGTGGTCAATCACCTCGGACGTGGTGAGCTTGCGGTATTTGCGGAAGGCCTCGCGGATTCGGTCAAAGATCACCACCGATTCGTTGACCGAGTAGCCCAACACGGCCAGCACAGCGGCCAACACCGAGAGCGAAAACTCCCACTGAAAGAAGGCAAAAAACCCAAGGATGATGATGACGTCATGCAGGTTGGCGATGATGGCCGCCACCGAGAACTTCCACTCGAACCTAAACGCCAGGTAGATCATGATGCCGATGATCACCATCGCAAGCGCCTTGGCGCCGTCGGTGGCCAACTCGCGGCCCACCTGTGGGCCCACAAACTCGGTGCGCTGCAACTTGACGGGCTCGGCCCCTGCGGCCGTGCACACCTGGCGGCTGACGGCCTCGCCTTTGTCGCTGACGGTGCTTTGCTGTGACACGGTGCCCAACTCGGCCTTGCACAGGGCCTCGAACACACGCTGGGTGTCGTCGCTTTGTTTGGCGCCCGCCTTGAGCGGCATGCGGATGAGCACGTCGGTGGAGGCGCCAAAGTTTTGAACCTGCACCTCGCCAAAGCCGAGAGATTCGACCACGCCGCGCACCTTTTGCACGTCGGCCGACTGGGCGTACTTGGCCTCCATCACGGTGCCGCCGGTGAACTCGATCGACAGGTGCAAGCCGCGGGTGACCAAGAAAAAGACGGCGGCCGCAAACGTCAAGAACGAGATGATGTTGAACACCAGCGCATGCCGCATGAACGGGATGTCGCGCTTGATGCGAAAAAATTCCATGGTGAATTACTCGTGTTCGGTGGGGTGCGTGGCTTAGTCGGGTCGCGTGGCGCCGGGGCTCGCCATGGCGGCGCCGGGCTCGGCTGCGGGCTTCCAAATCTGCCCGATCGACACCGACTTGAGCTTCTTCTTGCCGCCGTACCAAAGGTTGACCAAGCCGCGCGAAAACATCACTGCCGAGAACATCGACGTGAGGATGCCCAGGCAGTGCACCACGGCAAACCCGCGCACGGGCCCCGAGCCAAACGCCAGCAGGGCCAAGCCCGCAATGAGTGTGGTGATGTTGGAATCCAAAATGGTGCCAAAGGCGCGGTCGTAGCCGGTGTGAATGGCCACCTGCGGCGAGGCCCCGTTGCGCAGCTCTTCGCGCACACGCTCGTTGATGAGCACGTTGGCGTCGATGGCCATGCCCAGGGTGAGCGCGATGGCGGCAATGCCAGGCAGCGTTAGGGTTGCTTGAAGCATCGACAGCACGGCCACCAACAGCAGCAAGTTAAAGCCCAGCGCCACGGTGCTGAACACACCGAACAGCAGGTAGTACAGGCACATGAATACAGCAATGGCCAAGAAGCCGCCGATCAGGCTTCGAAAGCCCTTGTCGATGTTTTCTTTGCCCAAGCTAGGGCCGATGGTGCGCTCTTCGATGATCTCCATGGGCGCGGCGAGCGACCCAGCGCGCAGCAGCAGCGCGGTGTCGCTGGCTTCTTGCGTGCTCATGCGGCCCGAGATCTGAAACGTGGAGCCCAGCTCGCTTTGGATGACGGGGGCGGTGACGACCTCGCCCTTGCCTTTTTCAAACAACAAGATCGCCATGCGCTTCTTGAGGTTTTGGCTGGACACGTCGCGCATGATGCGGCCGCCCTTGGCGTCCACCGTCAGGCGCACGATGGGCTCGTTGTTCTGCTGGTCAAACCCGGGCTGGGCGTCGGTCAGGCTTTCGCCCGTCAGCACCACCTGGCGCTTGACGATGATGGGGGCGCCACCACGCTCCACAAAGCGTTCGGTGCCAAAGGGCACAGGGCCAGTACCAATCGCTGCGGCAGCGGCTTCGGCGGAGTCGTCCACCATGCGCAGTTCGAGCGTGGCGGTGCGGCCGATAATGTCTTTGGCGCGCGCTGTGTCTTGCACGCCGGGCAGTTGCACCACGATGCGGTCCAGGCCCTGCTGCTGAATGACGGGCTCAGAGGTGCCAAGCTCGTTGACGCGGTTGTTGAGGGTGGTGATGTTTTGCTTCAGGGCCTGCTCTTGCACCAAGCGGGCGGCTTCGGGCTTGAGGCCACCACGCAGCTCAAATTCGCCACCGGCCAGCGGCACCTCACGCCAATCCACCTCGGTCAACTGCGTGCCCAGGGTGTTGCGGACGGCGTCGAGCGTTGCCTTGTCGCGGGCCCGGATGACCAACTCGTTGCCTTCACGCTGGATGCCACCGTGGCGCACGTTTTTGTCGCGAAGCAGCGTGCGAGCGTCACCCGTGAGGGCTTCGGCGCGCTTGGTGAGCGCGGCCTTCATGTCCACCTGCATCAAGAAGTGAACACCGCCGCGCAAGTCGAGGCCCAAAAACATGGGGAAGGCGTTGAGGCTTTTGAGCCAAGTGGGCGAGCGGCTGACCAGGTTGAGCGCCACCACGTACGACGGGTTGGCAGGGTCGGGGTTAAGCGCCTTGGCCACCACGTCTTTGGCTTTGATTTGCGTGTCGGTGTCCAAGAAGCGCGCGCGCACCGACGTGCCCTCAAGCGCCACAAAGTCGGCCTTGATGCCGGCGGCTTGCACGGCTTGCTCGACGCGCTTGGCCAGGTCGGCGTCGACCTTGACGGTGACCTTGCCGCTGGACACTTGCACCGCAGGTGCCTCGCCAAAAAAGTTGGGCAAGGTGTAGACGATGCCGATGACCAGGGCGATGGCCAACAGCGTGTATTTCCACCAGGGGTAGCGGTTCATGCAAACATCCTCAGGTCGGTGCCCTTGGGGAGCACCCAGCACAGACGCCCCGCTGCATCAGCGGGACCCACAAGGGGCGGCGTCGGCGTGCCAATGGTTCTTGAGCGGGCGGTGGACCACGCCAGCGTTACTTGCCGTACGTGCCCTTGGGCAGCACTTGCGTGATGGCCGACCGCTGCAGCTGAATCTCGGTGTTGTTGGCGATCTCGACGTGCACGTAAGAGTCGCCCAGCTTGGCCACGCGGCCGATGAGCCCACCGGCGGTGACCACTTCGTCGCCCTTGGCGATGGCGTCGATCATGGCCTTGTGCTCTTTTTGGCGCTTCATTTGCGGCCGGATCATGATGAAGTACAGCACCCCAAACATCAACAGCAGCGGCAAGAACGACATCAACCCCGACATCGGGTCGGACGCTGCAGCAGGTGCTGCCGGCGCGGTTTGGGCATGGGCTTGGGTGATAAACACGGGTGTACATCCTCATGAAACAAAGGGCAGCGCCACCACCGACGGCGTTTGGCCATGGGAGAAGTGCCGGGCGCGAAGGCCAGGGTAAGCGCTTGATTCTAAACGGCGCCGCCCCGCAGGTGAGGCTGGGGCGTTGCTTTTCAATGCGCGCCGCGTTGTCAGCGGCCCGCCTTGGCGCGCCAGGCTTCAAAGTCGACCTTGGACTGGGGGTCGGTGGGCGGATACAGGCCCAAGATGGAGCGGCCCTCGCCCATCACCATGGCTTGCACAAAGTCCTCAAAAACGGTCATTTCGGTGGCTTCTTCGGCCACTTCGTCGGCCAGGTGGGCGGGGATCACGATCACACCCTCGGCGTCACCCACCACCACGTCACCCGGAAACACGGGCGCGTCGCCGCAGCCAATGGGCACGTTGATGTCGATGGCTTGGTGCAG
Source organism: uncultured beta proteobacterium (assembly GCA_963738575.1). Taxonomy (GTDB): domain Bacteria; phylum Pseudomonadota; class Gammaproteobacteria; order Burkholderiales; family Burkholderiaceae_C; genus CAVTWY01. The sequence continues at coordinate 222,189 of CAVTWY010000003.1, read as the reverse complement.
TGTGAGGTTGGTGGGGGCGCTGGGGCGGTTGTGGTACGCCGGCATCGTGTACTGGCTGATTTCGGGGCTGTCGCGAAAGCCGCCGTCGGTGACCACCCCAGCCACGCCGCGCTTCATCAAGCGGCCCACCAAGATGCCACCAGCTGACGCGGCGCGTGCGTCTTTGCGGCTGTCCATCACCAGCACGGCGCCTGGGGGGCAGTCTTCCACCGCTTTGCGTTGCGGGTGCGCGCGGTCGGCAAACACGGCCAGCGTGTTGAGGTCCTCGCGCGCAGGCATGTAGCGAAGGGTGAAGGCCTCGCCCACCATGTTGGGCAGCGACGGGTTGAGCGGCCGCACGTCTTGGATGAACTGGTTGCGCAGGCCGCGTTTGTACAGCGCGGTGCAAAGCGTGGCGGTGCTGACGTGCATTAGCTTTTGGCGGGTGGTGGGGTTCATCATGGTGGGGCTCAATACCTTGGGTTCGAAGCTAGTAAATCACCGGCTCGGGGTTGGGCGCGCCGAATGACGTCTCAAGAAAATCAAAGTCACAGCCCTGATCGGCCTGCAACACGTGCTGGCTGAACATCTTGCCGTAGCCGCGCTCAAAACGCGGTGGTGGCGCTTGCCATGCGGCCTTGCGGCGCGCCAGCTCGGCATCGCTAACGTTAAGTTGCAGCGTGCGCGCGGGGATGTCCACGCTGATGGTGTCGCCGTTTTGCACCAAGGCCAGCGGGCCGCCGATGTAGCTTTCGGGCGAGACATGCAGCACGCAGGCGCCGTAGCTGGTGCCGCTCATGCGGGCATCGCTGATGCGCAGCATGTCTTTAACGCCCTGCTTCACCAGCTTGGTGGGGATGGGCACCATGCCCCACTCGGGCATGCCAGGGCCGCCTTGCGGGCCTGCGTTGCGCAGCACGATGACGTGGTTTTCGGTGACGTCCAGGTTGGTGTCGTCGATCGCAGCTTTGAGTGAGGGGTAATCGTCAAACACCAGCGCTGGGCCCGTGTGTTGCTGAAACTTGGCGCTGCATGCCGAGGGCTTGATGACGCAGCCGTCTGGCGCCAAGTTGCCGCGCAGCACGGCCAAAGCGCCCTCTTGGTAGATAGCGTTGCTTAAGGGGCGAATCACGTCGTCGTTGTAGACCTCGGCGCCCTGCAAGGTTTGCCCCACGGTTTGGCCGCTCACCGTCATGGCGTCCAGGTGCAGCAAGCCGCCGTCTTGCAGGCGCTTCATCAAGCCGCGCATGCCGCCTGCGTAGTAAAAATCTTCCATCAAATACTTGTCACCGCTGGGGCGGATGTTGGCAATGACGGGCACCTTGCGGCTGAAGGCGTCAAAGTCGTCCAGCGTGACGGTGCACGCAGCCCCCGCGCGGCGCGACATGGCCACCAAATGGATGATGGCGTTGGTGGAACAGCCCTCGGCCATGGCCACGGTGATGGCGTTTTCAAAATTCTTGCGCGAAAGCACCTTGGACGGCGCAAGGCCCTCCCACACCATGTCCACCACACGGCGCCCGCAGTGCGTGGCCATGCGCTGGTGGTTGGCGTCCACGGCAGGGATGCTGCTGGCGCCGGGCAGCGTCAGCCCCAAGGCTTCGGCAATGCCCATCATGGTGGCGGCGGTGCCCATCACCATGCAGGTGCCGTGGCTGCGCGCAATGCCCGCCTCCACCTCGTGCCACTGCTCAATGGTGATGCGCCCAGCGCGGCGCTCGTCCCAGTACTTGAAGGCGTCTGACCCCGAGCCCAGGGTTTGGCCCTTCCAGTTGCCCCGCAGCATGGGGCCTGCGGGCAGGTAGATGCAGGGCAAATCCATCGACAAGGCGCCCATCAACAAGCCCGGCGTGGTTTTATCGCAGCCACCCATCAGCACGGCACCGTCCACCGGGTGCGAGCGCAACAACTCTTCGCTCTCCATCGCCAGCAGGTTGCGGTACAGCATCGTGGTGGGTTTCACGAAGTTTTCGGCCAGCGAAATAGCCGGCAGTTCAAGCGGGAACCCACCCGCCTGCAACACCCCACGTTTAACCTCTTCCACACGCTGCTTGAAGTGCCCGTGACAGTTGTTGATGTCGCTCCAGGTGTTGAGGATGGCGATCACCGGCTTGCCGGCCCAGTCGGCGTGGTCGTAGCCCATTTGCATGGCCCGCGAGCGGTGCCCAAACGAGCGAAAGTCGTCGGGGGCAAACCAGCGCGCACTGCGAAGTTGGTCGTAGGGCTTGCGGGTCATGGGGCTTCGGCTCCGTTGTTTAGGGGGGTGATTCCAACAACGCATTGCATCACGACACAGGTGCCGCTGGCGACCCCGCTTAAAATCTTTGAAGTTGAGGGCGTGGCCCTTGTACTTTTTGTGCAGCGCAGGGGTAGCCCCGTGGCGCTGGCAACCCCTGGAGCCACCGTGTCCCCCAATCAACTTGCAAGTGAAACGCTAGAGCACGAGGTTGCCACCTTGATGGTGACGTCGCTCAATTTAGAGATGGCGCCAGAGGCCATCGACCCCGTCGCACCTTTGTACGGCGAAGGGGTCGGGCTCGATTCCATCGACATTTTGGAGCTGGCGCTGGTGGTGTCCAAAAAGTACGGGTTTCAGTTGCGGTCGGACGACAACAACAACGAGCGCATCTTTCGCTCGCTGCGTGACTTGGCAGCGCACGTGGCCGCGCACCGCACCACCTGAGACCTCGCCGTTTGACCACCACGTACCCTCTGTTGGGCGTCCGCGACCTGGACGCACCCTTGGCATGGCGTTTGGGCGAGCCCATCTCGGCGCGCCAGTTTTTGGCCGACGCACAAGTGGCCGCTGCAGCCATCCCCTGTGACGCCCAAGGCGTGCTCGACCTGTGTGCCGACCGCTACGACTTTGCGGTGGTGATGGCGGCGGCGTTGATGCGCGGCGTGCCTTCACTCATGCCCCCCAACACACTGCCCGCCACGCTGGAGCTGCTGCACAGCAGCCACCCTGGGTTGGCCACGGTGGTTAAGTTGTCTGAGCGCGCGACGGCGGCGCAAGTGGCGCTGGTCAAGGGCGTTCCTGAGGTTGACGGGGCGTTGATGGCGGCGGTACTTTTAACCTCGGGCTCAACCGGAGCCCCCGTGCCGCACAGTCGCACTTGGGGGTCGGTGGTGCTTAACGCACGGGCGCAGGCGCAGCGCATGGCCCAGGTGCTGGGGCGGCGAGATTTGGCGGGCCTGACCCTGGTGGCCACCGTGCCCGGGCAGCACTCGTACGGCTTTGAGTCGTCGGTGACGCTGGCGCTGGTGGCGGGCGCGGCCTTTGACGACGGGCGCCCGTTTTACCCAGCTGATATTGTGCAAGCGCTGGCCCGTGTGCCGCGGCCGCGCGCCTTGGTCACCACACCGTTTCACCTCAAAACGTTGTTGGCAGCCGAGCTTGAGTTGCCGCCCGTTGACGTGATTTTTAGCGCCACGGCGCCGCTATCGCCGCAGCTGGCGGCGTTGGCCGAGAAGCAACTGGGTGGGCCCCTGTTTGAGGTGTACGGCTGCACCGAAGGCCGGCCAGGTGGCCACGCGGCACACCACGCACTCTCCCACCTGGACGACGTACGGTGACTTGCGCATCAGCGCGCGTGCTGAGGCCGACGACGACACCAGCTACTGGGTGACCGGTGGCCACGTGGCCGAACCCACCAGCCTGGCCGACGTGCTGGAGCTGGACGATCCCCAACACTTTCGCTTGCTCGGGCGGCGGGGTGATTTGATTCACGTGGCGGGGCGGCGCAGTTCGCTGGCGCACCTCAACCACCACCTCAACAGCATTCCGGGGGTGGTGGACGGTGCCTTTTGGATGCCCGACGACGTGGCCTCGGGCACCGTGACACGCCCTGTTGCGATGGTGGTGGCGCCCACCTTGTCGGCGGCGCAGGTGGTGGCCGCGTTGCATCAGCGGCTCGACGCTGTTTTTGTGCCGCGCCGCATCATCATGCTGAACCACATCCCCCGCGAAGGCACCGGCAAGGTCACGGCCGCCACGCTGCGCATGCTGGTGCAGCAAGCCGGTGGTGCATGAGCTCGCCCGGCATGCGCGTGGTGAACTGGACGGTGCCGGTTGATCACCCTGCCCTCGCCGGCCACTTTCCCGGCCAACCCATCATGCCTGGCGTGACATTGATCAACGAGGCGATTGAGGCAGCGGTGGCGCACTTTGGGGGTGCTTGGTTGACAGCGCCCATGCAGATAGGGTCTGCTAAATTTTTGGCGCCGCTCAAGCCGGGTGACGCTTGCACCATCGAGCTGCAGTGCAGCCCCACAGCCAACGGCGAGCGTTTGCGCTTTGACATTCGGCGCGGTGAAACTTTGGCTGCCACGGGCAGTTTTGAGCGGGTGATTGCATGAGCCAACAGGCGCAGGCTCCCAAGGCCGCTGCATCGACTGAAAGCTCCAAAGCCAGCAGCGCGTCGGCGGCGCAAGGCGAAACACCCTCCGCCGCCCCTGGCGGCAAAGGCAAAGCCGAATGGGCCACAGCGCCCGAGCGCAGCAACGCATCGATGCTCAAGCTGATGGCGTGGATCGCCGTCACCCTGGGCCGACGCACAGCGCGCTTGTGTTTGGTGCCCATCACGCTGTACTTCTTGTTTTTTTCGCCACGCGAGGCGCGCAACTCCAAACGGTTTTTGGCACGCGCGTTGGGCCGCCCCATTGGCTGGCGCGACGGTTACCGTCACATCCATTCGTTTGCGTCCACCATCCTCGATCGCGTGTACTTTTTGCGCGAAGGCGTCAAGCCGTTTGACATCGCGGTGAACGGCCACGACGAGCTGCAAGCAGCGTGCAAACAAGACCCAGGTGCATTTTTGGTGGGTGGTCACGTGGGCAGCTTTGAGGTGATGCGCGCCGTGGGGGACCGCTTGGGTGGCCTGGACGTGTCGATGGTGATGTACCCCGGCAATGCACAAAAAGTAAACCAGGTGCTCAACGCCTTGGCACCCGACCACCTGGTGCCCATCATCGAGCTAGGGCGCATGGAGTCGATGCTGGCGGTGCGCGATTGTTTAAACCGCGGTGGCCTGGCGGGCATGCTGGGTGACCGCACGCTGCATGCCGACTTGAACGCCACCAAAACCTTGCGCGTGCCGTTTTTGGGTGTAGAGACCGCCTTCATCGACGGCCCGATGCGCATGGCGGCTTTGCTCAAACGCCGCGTGTATTTCATGGTGGGGTTGTACCAAGGGGGCAACCGCTACGAGGTGCGCTTCAAGCCGTTGGTGGACTTCAGGGACGTGCCCGGTGGCCCTGCACGCGAGGTCGCCATCCGCGAGGCGGTGCATGCCTACGTGTGCGAGTTGGAGTCACTGGCGCGCGAGGCACCCTACAACTGGTTCAACTTTCATGACTTTTGGAACGAAGATGAAGCCAAGCCGGTTTGAGTGGATGGGCCGACTGGCGATGCCAATGGCGATGGTGATCATGCTGGGCGCCGCGCCCTTGCCGGTGCACGCGCTCGAGGTGCAACAACTGATGGGCTGGCTGGCACAAACTAAAGAGGGCACCGCCACGTTTGTGGAAGAGCGCACCGTGCAAGGCTTTGACGCGCCGCTGGTGACGCGCGGCGAGTTATCTTTTAAAGCGCCTGACCAGTTTGAACGCCGCACCCTGCAACCCAGCCCAGAGAGCATGAGCGTAAACGGCAACACCATGACGTTGGTGCGTGGCAAACAAAAGCGCACGATGGCACTCGACGCAGCCCCCGAGGCGGCCGCGATCGTGAGCGCCATTCGCGGCACCCTCACGGGCGACGGCACCACCCTGGCGCAGCACTACCAGGTGGCTGCGCGAGGCAATGGCGACCGCTGGCTGCTCGACTTGGTGCCGCGTGACGCGCAACTGGCTGCCAACGTGCGCAACCTGCAATTGCAAGGCAGCAAGGGTGTTGTCAACAGCGTGGAGATCTGGTTTGCCAGCGGCGACCGGTCGCTGATGAAGATCGTGCCGATGGTGGCGGCGGTGAAGCGGCCCTGACTGGGTTTACTGCACGCCGTTGCGCCAAGCGTTGACGGCCACACGCATGGTGACGCGCTCAAACTCAGGGTGCAGTTGGTAGCGCAGCCAGTACTCGGCCACAAACATCACCACCACGCTGAGCGGCGTCACCACGTTGCCAAACGCCGACCACACCGAAAAAGGCGCCAACAGGTAAAGCCAGACTGACACCACAGCCATTGCTACAAAGTAGACGGCCCACGCGCGTGTCACATTGACTGCGTAGGCATGCATGGCGGGGGTGAGCGCGTGCACGCGACGCGCAACCTGCACGATCAAGGGCGTGGTGCGCAGGGTGGACGCAAACCAGGCCGCCAATGCAAGGTGAATACCAGCGTGCTGGGCCACGTAGAGCGTCTCGGGTTGCAACGCGCCACGCTGCAGGCCCCACGCCAAACCGGCCACGGCCGCCACCACAACCGCCGCCACCCAGCGTCGGCCCGAACGCCACATCCAAAGAATGGTGAGCAAGGCCATCGGGCCCAACAACAAAACCACGGCCCACGGTGAGTTGGGGGCCTGGGTCATCAAATAATGCCCCCCCACAGCGCTGAGCATCAAAGCCAGCGCAATCAGCGCGAGCTTGAGCGGTGTGGCCATGCGCCTGAGCTTATGCCGCTTGCGCCGCAGGGCGCTGCGAGCCCACGTGGTCGGCCAGCGCGCGGATCGAGGCAAAGATCTGCATGTTGTCGGGGTCGTCGGCGCGCAATTCGATGCCGTATTTTTTGGACACCACGAGGGCCAGCTCCAAGATGTCGATGGAATCAAGGCCCAGCCCGTCGTCACCAAACAGCGATGCGTTGACGTCAATGGTCTCTGGCTTTTGTTCGAGGTTGAGCGCTTCAACCACCACACCCGCCATTTCGCGGGCAAACGATTCACTGGATGTCATGCCAAGGTGTCCCAACGGGCTTGGAATGCAAGCCCAAACCGCTATTTTGCCTGCAAGGCGCCTACAAGGCGTGCAGCAGCGCCTCGTCGGGCTTGCGCGTGTCGCCTAAAAGTGCCGCTGCGCCGGGCTTGGCATGCGCCGAGCGCCCCGGCAATTGCGCCAGTGCAGCGGCCGCCGCCGCCAAGCCGGGGTGGCGGCTGGACGACTCGCCCACCACTTCATCGGCCAGTTGGGACAGCAACTTGGCCCCCGCATGCAACTGCGCCCGCAAGGCGGCGGCGTCTTTGTCCACCGTCAACTGCCGGTTCAGCTCGGCAAACCACGGCACGCGGCACTGGTCAAACATCACCGCCTTGCCACGCTTGTCGCTGTGCTGGGCCCACTGCCTGAAATAAGCCTGCATGAACTCGTTCAAGCGCTGGCAGGTGTTGAGGTCAGACTGGGCATACGCCAACAAGGCCACGTCGGTCAGGCGCTCGTGAAAGAACAGCGGGGCCAGCACGCTCCAGTAGTAGGTGTAGTCCCATATCACCTTGATGGGCATCACCTCGGCGTCGCCAAACAGGCTGTATTGATCTTGGTAGATCGGCAGCATGCTGTCGTAAAAGGTGCGGTAGGTGGTGTCAAAAATGCGCGCCTGACCACGGATGTCTTTGCCCGCCATCTCGTCGGCCACCAGGTGCGTGATGTAGGTGTTGCCCATGGCGATGAAGTCGCTGCCGGGCGAATAAAAAGGGTCCAAAAAGCGCCCGGCCTCGCCCGCCAACGCCCAGCGCTGGTCTGAGAACACCTGCTTGGCGCCAAACGAGAAGCGCTTGAAAAACGCAAAGTCTTGCAGCGTGTCGCGCACCGGGTCGAGCTCGTCAAACAAGCGCGGCTGGTGCACTTTGATCCAGTCCATGGCGCGCTCAAAGGTGTTCATCGACTCCAGCGGTTGAAGCCGTGGGTCGGCCACGATGCCCACCGAGTGCGAGCCCGACGCCAGCGGGATCAACCACAACCAGTAGCCGGGGCCGCACAAATGATTGGTGGACAACCAACGCTCGGGCGCGTCGCACCGGGCCTGCCATGCGGGGTCACTCGACCAGGCGTCGACGTTGATGCGGTGCTTCACGCGAAACCAGATGGCGTGCGAGCCATGGTCGTTGGCTTTCTCCAGCTTGAGCTTGCGCTTGAGCAGGCCCGCGCGGCCGCTGGCATCAATCAGCCATCGGCACGACGTTAGGTGGCGCTGATCGCCCAAGGTCCACTCAACCTGGTGGGGCTCGGTTTTGCCGTCACCCACCATGACGGTATTGACCATCGCGCCGTCCACAAAATGAACGCCGGCCGCGCGGGCCGCATGGCCCAGGTGGTTCTCGAGGATGCCACGGTCAATTTGGTAGGTGGGCACCGACAGGTAGCGGCTGGCGCCCAGCTCGGTGGTTTGGTCAAAGTCACTGCGGCCGTCGGAGAAGAAAAAGCGAAACCCGAACTTGCGCAGGTGGTGGTTGTCGAGGTGGTCACGCAGGCCCAGCGTGTGCGCCAGGTAGTGCGCGCCAATCTCAACCGTCGACTCGCCGACCTTGTGGGCGGCTATGGGCACGGGATGTTGCCTGCGGTCCAGCACCCACACCATCAAGTTAGGCAGGCGGCGCCGCAACTGCAGCGCCAAGGTCAGGCCGGCCAGACCACCACCCATGATCAATACATCGGGCGAGGCCAGGTGGTTGGGGTCCACGCGCGCGTTCATGCAAGAGATTCCACGGTCAATGTCCAGCAGGTGTCTTTACCGAGGGAGAACCCTAGCACAAGCGATTGCCCTTTGCTGGCGCAGGCCAGTGCGTCCAGGCAGGGCAAGGCGTCGGCCAGTGCGTTGTTGGCAAGGCCAGTCAATGGCGTTGGGCGCGGGGGTTTGTCACAGGCGGTTGCATCCAAGGTGATCCGGTGCGAACTGTTGATGCTTGCGGTGGGCGCCAGCACCATCGCCACGGCCATGCGCCCCTCGCTGGTGGTTAGCTGCGTGATGGGCCCCATTGTTTGCACGTCGTAAGCCACCAGCAAGACGGGGGCCTGCAACGCGATGCATTGCGACGCCGCTTCGAGCAGGCCCATGGCAAAGGTGTGCTGGTGCGACGCCATGGCCACGCTGGGTTGGGTGCAGGCCGTGGCAATGCCCCAATGACCCGACACCGCGTTGTGCACCGAGTGAATGAACTTGGTGGGCGACAGCGCAGCAGGGTCGCGCGCCAGGGTTTCGCAAAGGTAATTCGTGGTGCCCAGATCGCCATGCGCCGACGCAAACACGCTCGCCATGTCGCGCGCATCCAAGCCGGAGGCTTGCACCGCTTGCGTGGCCACGTGCAGGCCAATGGCCACGGTGTCGGGGGCGCGGCGGCGCTCAGCCGGCGCCAGCAACTCGGGCGCGGGCCGCGGTGCGGGGGTGTCCAACGCCACGGCCGCGCCCGTCAAAACACCGCAGGAATGCACCCAGCTGGGCACCGCATCGGACCAAAACCCGACGCCTTGCACGTGCAGCACCAACTTGGTCACCGTGCGGCCCCCAGCACCAATGCGCAGTTGGTGCCGCCAAAGCCAAAAGCGTTGGAAAGCACGTGACGCACCGTGCCCTGAGCCGGTCGCAGTTTGATGTGCGGCCCAAAGGCAGGGTCAACTTGCGTGCTGTTGACGGTGCCCGGCATGAAGCCCTGCTCCATCATCAACAAGCCCGCCACGGCCTCGACGATACCTGACGAGCCCAAGGTGTGGCCGGTGCAACCCTTGGTGGAGCTGGCGTGCACCGTGGGGGCAAAAACACGCGCAATCATCGCGGCTTCGGCCTCGTCGTTCTTGATCGTGCCCGTGCCATGCAAATTGATGCAGTCCACGTCGCTTGGGGTTAGCTGCGCTTGCGCCAATGCCTGGCGCACGGCGGCTTCGATGCTGACGCCGCCGGGCTGCGGTGCCGACAGGTGGTGCGCGTCACTCGACTCGCCCACGCCCAGCAGGCGTGCACAACCGCTGGGGGCATCGCCCTCGCGCAGCAGCAAGGCAAACCCCGCCGCCTCGCCCAAATTGATGCCACGCCGCGCCACGTCAAACGGCTGGCACGCGCCCGGCGCCACCAGTTGCAGCGCGTTAAACCCAAACAGCACGCTGTCGCAAAGTGAGTCGGCCCCGCCCACCACTACTGCATCCACCAGCCCCAGCGCCAACCAGCGCTGCGCCACCGCAAAACCCTTGGCGCTGGACGAACACGCGGTGGACAACGTAAGCGCTGGCCCCTGCACACCCAGGGCTTGCTGCACAAACAGGCCCAGCGAGTGCAGCGAATGCAGTGCGGGCACGCGCATCTTCGGTGGCACCTGGCCTTGTGCGTCAAGGCGTCGGTAAGCTTCTTCGGATGCTGCAATGCTTGACGTGGACGTTCCCATCACCACGCCCACGCGCTGCGCGCCGAAGCGGGCCACCTGCGTGGCCACGGCGTGGGCAAAGCCATCGGCTTGCAACCCGAGGTGGGCCAACCTGTGGTTGCGGCAGTCGAGGGGTTGAAGGGCTTCGGGCAACCGCACCTCGCTCAAACCCAGCACCTCGCCCACCAGCGTGGCCAAGGGCCGCGAGCTGACGGTGTTGGGCCGCAAGGCGCTGCGGTGCTCGCGCAGCGCCAAGGCCAACGCTTGGCGCCCCACGCCCGCGGCCGTCACCACCGACGAGGCGGCGATGGCCAAGGGCGGCATGGCAAGGGGCGAAGGGTGTGGTGCGGCGGCGTTCATGCGTGGATGCCGATGCTAAGCTCATCGGCCCATGCCGTTGCCCACGCCCTCCAAACCCCCGGTTCGACTGACCTTTGCACTTTACGCGTTGACGCTGTTGTTGGGGCTGTGGGTGATCTCGCGCGCCTCGTTCACGGCCGACATGTCGGCTTTTTTGCCGGCCGCACCCGACGCCGAGCAGCGGCTGCTGATCGACCAGCTGAAGCAAGGCGTGGCGTCCAAGACCTTGATGGTGGGCATTGAGGGGGGCGACGCCCCAGCTCGCCAGGCCGCGTCGCGCGCGCTGGCGGCACGCTTGCGAAAAGAAGCCGCCTTTACCAGCGTGAACAACGGTGAACGCGGCGACTACACGGCTGCGGGCGAGCGGCTGATGGCTTATCGCTATGTGCTGAGCGACGCCACCACGCCCGAGCGGTTCACCGTGCCTGGGCTGCAAGAGGCGCTGCAAGACACTGCCTTGCGGCTGGCCACCCCCGAGGGCGCAGCCTTCAAGGCGCTGTGGCCGCGCGACCCAACGGGCGAGATTTTGCGCATCGCCGAAGGGCTGATTCCGGCGCAGTCACCGCGCATCCAAGACGGCGTGTGGGTGTCGCGGGACGCCAAGCGCGCCCTGCTGTTGCTTACGTTGCAAGCGGGCTCGGAAGACATCGACGCGCAGGCACGCGCAGTGGGCCAGGTGCAAGCCGCGTTTGATGCCGATGCGGCACCTGGGACGGCGCAGACGGCACGGGTGGCGGGGGCAGCACAAGCTGCAGGCGACACCAAGCTGACGCTTCAAATCAGCGGCCACGGTGTGTTTGCCATGCAAAGCCGCAGCCTGATCGAGCGCGAGGCCGAGCGCCTGTCGATCGTGGGCGCGCTGGGCGTGGCGTTGGTGTTGTGGTTAGCCTTTGGGCGCCTGTCGGCGGTGGCGCTGTCGGCCGTGCCCGTGTTGACGGCGGTGGTGGCGGGCGTGGCGGCGGTGGCGCTGGTGTTTGGGCAGGTGCACGGTATGACGCTGGGGTTTGGCGCCACGCTGGTGGGCGAATCGGTGGACTACGGCATCTACTATTTGATTCAGGCCCGGCCGCATGCCAAGACCGGCCAATCCAAGTGGTGGCAAGACGGGTGGCCCACGGTGCGCCTGGGGTTGCTGACGTCGTTGTGCGGCTTTGCGGCGCTGGCGTTTTCGGGGTTTCCGGGGCTGGCGCAGTTGGGGGTGTTTTCACTTGCCGGGTTGCTGGCGGCGGCGCTGGCCACGCGCTACGTCCTGCCCGCCTTGGCACCCCAAGGCAGCCCAGGGCGCGGCCTGCGCGACCGCCTGGGTGCCTGGACGGGCCGCGCGGCGACGGTGCTGCCACGTTGGCGCTGGCCACTGCTAGGCCTAACGGCCATGGCACTCGGCGCCTTGTTGTGGTTGCCCAAACCCTTGTGGCGGGGGGATTTGCAATCGCTGTCGCCAGTGCCGCGCGCCGCCATGGTGCTGGACGCCAGCCTGCGCCAAGACCTGGGGGCCAGCGATGCACGCACGATGGTGGTGGTGCGTGGCGCCACGGTGGACGAAGCGCTCGCCGCAGCCGAACGCGCCGGCACCGTGCTTAGCGATTTGGTCGACAGCGGTGTGTTGACGGGCTTTGACACCCCCACGCGCCTGCTGCCCAGCGCTGCCACCCAAAGAGCACGGCGCGCGGCCCTGCCCGATGCGCCCCAGCTCACGGCGTTGTTGGCCCAAGCCACGCAGGGCCTGCCTTTTCGCGCCGAACAAATCAGCCCGTTTGTGGCCGAGGTGCAAGCCGCGCGCGGCCAAGCGCCGCTGACGGCGGCCCACTACGCGGGCACACCACTGGCCACGGCGGTGGAATCGCTGTTGTTCAAACGCAGCGACGGCTCGTGGGCCGCCGTGCTGCCGCTGCAATGGGCCGACGACGCCACGCCAGCAGCGGCGGCACAGGGCCAAGCGCGCCTGCGCGATGCGATGAAGGCCGTGCCCGAGGCGCTGGTGCTGGACGTTAAACAATCGCTCGACGGCCTGTACAACCACTACCTGCGTGAAGCTATTTGGCAATCCACCTTGGGGGCGCTGGCAGTGGTGCTGCTGCTGGCCCTGGTGCTGCGCAACTTGAAGCGCCTGGCGGCTGTGGTGTTGCCGCTGGTAATGGCCGTGGCGCTAACGCTGGCACTGCTGGCGGTGCTGCAAGTGCCACTGGGCATCCTGCACCTGGTAGGCACGTTGCTGGTGGTGGCTGTGGGGTCCAACTACGCTTTGTTTTTTGACCACCTACGGCACACCGCGCGCGACGGTGAAGGCACCGACAACGACACGTTGGCGTCCCTGCTGCTGGCCAACATCACCACCGTGCTCACGTTTGGATTGATGGCCGCGTCCGACATCGCCGTGCTGGCCGCCATGGGTATGGTCGTGGCGCCGGGGGCGTTTTTGTCGCTGGTGTTGTCGGCGGCGTTGATGGGGGGCAAGGCAAGCGCGATCCAACATCGGTGATGACGCCAACGCACCCTCAAGGTGCCAGTCACTTGTGTTGCCAGATGATCTTAAATCCTGAGACAGGGTCAATTACGCGGCCTGCCCAAGCAACTGGATGACGTCGCGTTTGCTGGCAACCTTGCCACGTCCACGGACAACGATGTCCACATCGCAACCGAGCTTGGTCAGCATTCGCATGAGGCGTTCGACCGACACGTCGCGAAACTGTCCGCGCAACAGACGGGAAACATCCGGTTGGCTAAGTCCCATGCGTTCAGCTGCTTGGGCCTGCGTCCATTCGCTGTCAACCATGATGTCCCGGATGCGGTTCACCAACTCAGCCTTCAACCGATGAGTCTCGGGGTCGGCATGGCCAAGGTCAGCAAAGATGTTCTTGCTGCCACGCTTAATGCTGCTGTCGTTGCTCATGTCTTCTTACCTTTCTCAAGCCGAGCCTGATGATCAGCTTGTGCCACTTTGAGGCGTCGCGAAATCAGCTCCATATCCATCGCGGAAGTCTTGTTGCCCACTGTCGACTTCTTCTGAAACGCGTGCAACACGTAAATCGACGCCGCGAACTTGACGGTGTACATCGCTCGAAACGTGTCACCCCTGTGGTCGGACACGATCTCAAGCACACCGGCACCGCCAAAACCCTTCATCGGCTTGGCGTCCTCGTGCTTGCCGCCCGTTTGCGCCACATGCAAGGCATAACCCATGTGATCCTGCACCTCGTCTGGGAAGACTCGGAAGTCCTTGTAGCTGGAGCCAACCCAATCGACGGGTTTGAAGTCACCTTCTGCCATGGATGAACTATGGCGGAAAGACCATAAACTGTCAACACCGTCTTCTGTTGATGGGCCTTGAGCCTTTTGATCTATGGGTGTGGCTCCACTCGTTTGAAATACTTTCCCGACTTATCTATACAAGCTGGGCGGATGAGTGAAATGCAACGTCCCACTTCAGATTGAACACCGAGTCACCGTGCACCGCCAAGGCCCATGCCACCCTGTGGGAAAATCCAAGCTCCCCCATGCAGAGCCTCTCCCCAGCCCCCACCACCCCGTGGCGCCTGCCACCGTTTTTGTGGCTGAGCGTTGCGCTGCACCTTGCCTTATTCGGCCTGGTGCTGATGCGCCCAGCCGTGTGGCCTTGGGCCTTGGCGCTGGTGGTGCTCAACCACTTGGCCATCACCGTTTGTGGGTTGCTGCCACGCAACCACTGGCTGGGCGACAACCTGACGAAATTGCCGGCTGACGCGGCGCAGCGTGGTGAGTGGGCGTTGACGATTGACGACGGGCCTGACCCAGACGTCACCCCGCAGGTGCTTGATTTGTTGGACGCCCACCAAACCAAGGCCACATTTTTTTGCATCGCGACGCAGGCGCTGGCGCACCCTGCCCTGGCGGCCCAGATCGTGGCGCGTGGCCACAGCGTGCAAAACCACAGCCATGGGCACCCCCACACCTTTTCGTTTTTTGGGCTGCGTCGCATCGAGCACGAGCTGCACCAAGCGCAAGAGGTGCTGGGGCGCGTCACAGGTACGCAGCCGCGATTTTTTCGGGCGCCTGCGGGTTTGCGCAACCCGTTTTTGGCCCCGGTGCTGCACCGCTTGGGTCTGCGCTTGGTGAGCTGGACGCGGCGTGGCTACGACACGCGTGAGGCACGCGCCGACGTGGTTTTAGCGCGCCTAACGCCTGCACTGCACGGCGGCGCCATTTTGCTGCTGCACGATGGCCACGGTGCGCGTGACGCGCAGGGCCAGCCGGTGGTGCTGCGCGTTTTGCCCGCACTGCTACAAGAAGCCAAGGCACGTGGACTGCGCGCCGTGACCTTGCCACAAGCGTTTGCACACCAGCCTAGCCCTGCTCCAACCCAACCCATGCCCCAAGCGACCCGAGGCACCGCCCCATGAAGCCCTTGGCTGTCGCCCACGCCACCGCCGTAAGCGCCTTGGGCACTGGCCGCGCGGCCCACTTGCAAGCCTTGCAGCAGGGCCGCACGGGCCTGCGCCCCGACCCGTTTGAAACCGTCAACCTGCCCACCTGGCTGGGGCGCGTGGAGGCTGTTGACCATCACCCATTGCCGCCCGAGCTGGCAGCTCACGATTGCCGAAACAACCGCTTGGCGCACCTGGCGCTGTTGGCCGATGGCTTTGCACAGCAGGCAGTGCAGGCGCGCCAGCGTTACGGCGCAGCGCGCGTCGGGGTGTACATGGGCACCAGCACCTCGGGCATTTTGCAGACTGAATTGGCCTACCGCGACCGCGACCCCGCCACGGGGCAACTGCCGCCTTGGTTTGATTACGCACGCACGCACAACACCTACTCAGTGGCTGGCTTTGTGCGCGATGCGCTGCAACTGCAAGGCCCTGCGATGGTGGTGTCCACCGCCTGCTCGTCGGGGGCCAAAGTGTTTGCCAATGCGCAGCGCGCCATTGACGCCGGGGTGATCGATGCTGCGGTAGTGGGCGGCGTTGACAGCTTGTGCCTCACCACCTTGTACGGCTTCAATTCACTGGAGTTGTTGTCGGACGCCATCGCCCGCCCCTGCGACGCCAACCGCTCGGGCTTGTCGATTGGCGAAGCCGCCGCCTTCGCGCTGCTGGAGCGTGATGCCAAAGAGCCCAGCGCCTGGCTGGTGGGCAGTGGCGAGACCAGCGACGGCCACCACATGAGCGCGCCGCACCCCGAGGGCGCTGGCGCCGCACAAGCCATGCGGCTGGCCTTGGCCGCTGCGGGTTTGCAGCCGTGTGACGTGAGCTACGTCAACCTGCACGGCACGGCCACCCCCAGCAACGACGCGGCCGAGGACAAAGCCATGCGCACGGTGTTTGGCGAGATGGGGGTGGCGTGCAGCTCCACCAAAGGGGCCACCGGGCACACGCTGGGGGCTGCGGGGGCGCTGGAGGCTCTGGTGTGCATGCTGGCGCTTGAGCATCAGTTTTTGCCCGGCGGCTTGAACCGCCAAACCCCCGACCCCGCCTTGCAACTGCAATACGTTGACACCAGCCGCAGCGCCGCGTTGCGCCATGTGATGAGCAACTCCTTTGGTTTTGGCGGCTCCAACGCCAGCCTGATCTTTGCCGCCGCTTGACATGAGCAGCCCTTTGTCGCCTCCAAGCCTAACGGTTCATGTGCTTGGCATCGGCATCGCCGCGCCGGGGTTGGTGGACTGGGCCACGGCGCGTGCCGTGCTGCGCGGTGAAGCGCCGTGTGTGGCGGCACCCACCGTGGTGGCCGCGCCGCAGCGTTTGCCTGCCACCGAGCGCCGCCGCGCCGGCACCATCATCAAGGTGTCGATCAACGTGGCCGATGAGGCACTGGCCATGAGCGGCCTGGACGCCACCATGCCCACGGTCTTCAGCGCGTCAGAGGGTGATGGCAAAAACTGCCACGACCTGTGCGAAGCGCTGGCCGTGCCGCCGCCTGAGCGCAGTGTGTCGCCCACGCGGTTTACCAACTCAGTGCACAACGCCGCCGCCGGGTACTGGCACATTGCAGCCCACAGCATGGGGGCGTCCACCAGCTTGTGTGCCTTTGATGCCAGCTTTGCCGAAGGCCTGATGGAGGCGGCACTGCAAGCCAGCGCCAGTCAAGGGCCCGTGCTGCTGGTGGTGGCCGATCAGCCCTACCCCGCGCCCCTGAGCGCCACACGCCCCTTGCAAGACGCGATGGGCGTGGCGCTGGTGGTGTTGGGCCGTGCGCATCCCAACGCCTGCGCAACATTGACCTTGCGCTACGCGCCGGGTGCAGCGCCCTCGGTCTGCCAAGACCCTGCGCTGGAGTCACTTCGTCTCGCCCTGCCCGCCGCGCGTGGCTTGCCTCTGCTGGAGGCTTTGGCGCAACGCGGTGAGCACGAGCGGGTGATTGCCGGCCACCCCGACTTGTCACTGCACGTGCACGTGGTGTGCACGCCGTAGCCGATGACTGCATCGGAAGCCCCCTTGGATGTGCTGATGAACGCGCAAGGCATTGCCGCCTGCGTGCCACACGCCGGCCGCATGTGTTTGCTGCAAGCCCTGCATCGCTGGGACGACGACAGCATCGTGTGCAGCGCCACCAACCACACCGAGCCCGATCACCCTTTGCGCAGCCGCAGTGGTTTGTTGCCTGCGGCGGCGATTGAGTACGCTGCGCAAGCGATGGCGCTGCACGGTGGCTTAATCGCGCAGCGCGACAACCCCGGGGCCAGCCCCACGCCGGGGTTTTTGGCCAGCGTGCGCGGGGTGCAGGTGCACGTGACGCGGCTCGACACCTTGACTTCACCGCTGATAGTGGAGGCCACGCGGGTGACTTCGCAAGGCAGCAACGTGCTGTATTCCTTCAACGTGCACAGCCTTGGTCAGCCCGTGGTCAACGGGCGCGCCACGGTGGTGCTCAATACCCCCCTCACCCCATGACACCCACCCCCAAAGCCCCACGCCGTGCCCTCATCACCGGGGGCAGCGGCGCCCTGGGCGCGGCGATGGCGCACCGCCTGGCACGCGACGGGGTGCACGTGATCGTGCACGCCAATTCGCGCCTGGCGGCGGCGCAAGCGGTGGTGGACGCGGTGGTGGCGGCCGGGGGCTCGGCCGAGGCGGTGGCGTTTGATGTGGCCGATGCAAAGGCCACGGCCGCAGCAACCGCCAAGCTGACCGAAGCGGGCACGATTCAGATCATTGTGAACAACGCGGGGATTCACGATGACGCGGTGTTTCCGGGGATGCAGCCGGCGCAGTGGTCGCGGGTGATTGATGTGTCGTTGAATGGCTTTTTTAACGTGACCCAACCGCTGATGATGCCGATGATCCGCACGCGCTGGGGGCGGATCATCAACGTGTCGAGTGTGGCGGGGATCACGGGCAACCGGGGGCAGGTGAATTACGCGGCGGCCAAGGGTGGGCTCAACAGCGCGACGAAGGCGTTGTCGCAAGAGGTGGCAAGCCGCAACATCACAGTGAATGCAGTGGCCCCGGGGATCATTCAAAGCCCGATGGCGGACGCGGTGTTTGACGCGGCGATGATCAAGCAGATGGTGCCGTTGCAGCGGGCGGGGACGCCGGATGAGGTGGCGTCGTTGGTGGGGTTTTTGGCGAGTGACGCGGCTTCTTACATCACGGGGCAGGTGATTTCAATCAACGGCGGGATGATTTAGAGACGCACTTTTTTGGCTGTGCGCTACGGAGCTTAGGCTGATTGCGCTTGGGGCGGCGACTTGCGGTAGGCAGCCAGGGCTCACACTGTGACGGTCGATGCTGCGCATCGACTGCGCTGCGATGCTCGGGATCGGGTTGCGTCGCGTAACTCACTACGCGCCCGTTGGGCGCTGCGTTCGGACACACTCGACGAGTCAGACCACGAAGCGCGCAAGCGCGCCAACCCGATCCCTGCGCTTCTCGCCGTCCCACAGTGAGCCCTGGCTGCCTACCGCAAGTCGCATGTTTGGTGTCTTGCCTCAAAATCGGGCGAGGTCGGGCCACTTAACGAACAAGCTCGACTAGGCCGCTGGTGGTCACACTTGACAAGTAGCCCATATTGGGTATATTTCTACCCAATATGGGTAAGTTTGATATTCCGGCTCAAAGCCAAGGGTTAGGTGCGGCGTTGTTCTCCGGGACGCTCCAGCGCGTGTTGGCCTTACTTTTTGGGAACCCCTCCCGAACGTACTACGCAAGCGAGATCATCGCGCTGGTCGGGATGGGATCGGGCTCTGTGCAGCGCGAGCTAGCAAAATTGGCTAACGTCGGTCTCATCACGGTTAGCAGCGTCGGAAGCCAGAAGCACTACGCAGCCAACAGTTCGTCTCCGATCTTTGCTGAACTTCGGGGAATCGTTCAAAAGACATTTGGATTGTCAGAGCCCCTACGCAAATCATTGGCGCCATTCGCCAATGAGATCGGCGCAGCGTTCGTCTATGGGTCGGTTGCAAAGAATGCAGACACGACCACGAGCGACGTAGATCTCATGGTCATCAGCGACCAACTGAGCTACGGAGACCTCTTCTTGGCGCTCGATCAGGTTGGCGATCATTTGGGCCGAACAGTGAACCCAACCATCCTCACAAAACGTGAACTGTCGAAGCGTGTCAAAACAAAGGACGTGTTCATAACGCGCGTGCTGGCGCGACCCAAAATCTGGGTGATCGGAGACGAGCGTGCCCTCGCCGCTTAAGAACCTGGCAGGGCCCGGGAAAGCTTTGCGTGATTTGAGAATCGACAAACGCCTCGTCACGGACCTCCACGTAGCTTGCACAAAAGTGCTTGCTGCAGTTGAACGGCTGCCGCCACTTGGGTAGGCCAGACGCTCTTCATCGCGCCACTTGGAAGTGCGTTTAGGACAGGACTGATATTGCCATCAGCGATCAACGATTAACGATTAACGATCTTACCTAGTCACAGCCGTGCTTAAGTTGAACTGTTGGCGCTTGGGCAGCGACTTGCCTAAAGTTGCACACCTAGTCGAATCGTCGGTTTTGTTTGGTTCAAAACAACGACCTGCGTCTAAAGCTTGTATCCAGCGTCAGCTCACAGCTGCCACGCGCCCCGCCAACCACGCCGCCATCGTCGACATGGCCGACAACGCTGCGCAGCTAAGGATCACGAGCGCATAGCTGCCACTCGCGTCAAAAACGCGCCCTGCAAGCCAGGGCCCCACAAGGTTGCCGAAGGCCGCGCCCGTGTAGAGCGCGCCAATGATCGAGCTCACCGCGCGAGCGCCGAAGTAGTCCATGCACATGGCAGGCATCAGCGACACCACGCCGCCATAACTTAGGCCCATCCACAAGGCAAACACTGCAAGCGCCAAGTAGCTTGGTGCCGCCCACCACAGTAGCATCGAAAAACCCAACGAAGCCGTCGCACCCACCAGCGCATGCGCCCGCCCAAAACGGTCGGCCAAATAGCCCACCACGAAGCGTCCCGTTAGGCTGCCGATGCCGATCAGCCCGACCAGACCCACCGCCTGCGCGTCGGCAATGCCCAGGTCTCGCGCCGAAGCCGAAAGGTGTGCGAAAGGCACGAACATGCTCGGCGCTCCCAACACGCACATCAAGTACAGCCAACGAAAACGCTTGCTGCGCAATGCGTCGCGTAGCGACACACCGCTCACCGGCCCGCCACCCGTCGTGCGCGTCGCCAGCGGTGCTGGCTTAAGCATGAAGGTGGCCGCCAGGCCAACCACCACCACGAAAGCAGCCAAGGCCAGCATCGCGCCACGCCAATGCAGCCACGCGATCGCCGCCGTGGCCGCCAGCGGTACCAGCAGGGTCCCCGCGCCAATGCCCGCACTTGCCATGCCCGCCGCCAGACCGCGCCGACGCGTGAACCAAGGTTGCACGCAGCCGATCGACGGTGTGTAGACCAGCGCCACGCCAAGGCCCAGCACCACCCCATAAGCCAGCGTCACTTCAAGCATCGAGCCTGCGCGGCTGCCCGCAACCAGTGCGAGCGCGATCAACACCATGCCCGCGCTGGTCACAAGCCGAGGCCCAAAACGGTCGGCCAACATGCCGCCAAAGGCCCCTAGCGTGAAGTACACCAAACCCGTCACGCCAAAGACCAGCGACACGTCGGCGCGTGTGGCACCGAACTCGTCGGCAAAGGCTTCGAAGAATGCAGCGAAGGAATAGGCAATGCCAAAGATCACCGCCAGCGCAACAAAGCAGGCCCAGACGACGACCCAGCCGTAACGTGGTTCTTCGTGGGTGGGCACGGCCGACATCACCGCATGGTACGGGATGACAAGCCGCGCGACGGGGTCACAGCCCGACTTCCTATTCGGCCAAGGGTGGGCTTAACAGTGGGACGATTTGGTTCGTCCTTCTCTTTTTATTCGCCGCTTGAGCCGAGTCTGTTGGCTCTTGGGTAGCGACTTGCGGTAGGCGGGTGGAGCTCACACTGTGACGGTCGATGCTGCGCATCGACTGCGCTGCGATGCTCGGGCTTGAAGCCCCGTCGCAAAACTTATATGGACGCCTCCCGTGTGGCAAGGGTGTTTTGGAAGTTTTGGTTGGCGAGTCAACGGCAGTCTTATATCCGGCCTGTTGGCGCAGCACCGGTCGTGCCACTGGCCTTGATGGTCAATCGCGAGGTTGATGCCCATCTCGCTACCGGGCTTTGCACAAGGCTTGCCCTAGTTTTGCGTCGGCTTGATCAACCCACGGTCTGAACCGCTTCTCCATCACTTCTTCAACGCCCCCTCGCGCACGGCTGAGGGCAACCTGCTACGGCATTGTGGTTGCTCCTTGTGTTCGTTTGGTTTTTTGTAATCTTGGCGCGTTAACGTTAGGCGCCGGCTGCAAGGCTTTGCTTCTCCTGCGTCGTTGGTAGACGTGAAGCCCAGGCGGCTTCATACGGCCTGGCATGCGCCACAAGCGCCCAGGCGGTACGCGCCATCTTGTTGGCCACGGCCACCACCACCACGTTGAAGGGCCGACGCAACAACATCGCATCGATCCATGCTGGGTGCTTGGTGCCTTGCATCACGGCTCGCGCGCCGCAGATCATGAGCGTGCGCAGGTACGGGTCACCGCGTTTGGTGATGCGGCCCATGCGCACCTTGCCACCGGTGCCCGTGTGCCCTGGTACCAACCCCAGGCTGGCGCTGAACTCGCGCCCACTGCGCCACGCCTTGCCATCACCCAGCACGGCTGCCGTGGCCGTGGCCCCGAGCACCCCAAGGCCAGGCACTTGCCGCAGCCTGGTCGCGCTTGTCATGGCCTTTTGCATCAGCGCAATCTGCGCATCCATCACCGCCACGTTGTGGTCCAACTCAGCCAGGGCTCGCAGCTGCTCGTTGACCAAGTTCACCATGATGACGGGCAGCACCGCATCCAGCTGCGCGCGCTGTTCAGCCAAAGCGCTGAGGCCTGCCTTCTTGCCCTGCGGCAGCGCCACACCGAACTCCACCAACAGGCCGCGCAAGGCGTTGATGGTGGCTGTGCGCACGCTCACCCAGTGGGAACGCGTGCGGTGCAGCGACAGTACCGCTTGCTGCTGCTCGTCCTTGACGGGAACGCGGCGGATGTCGCACTGCTTGGCCGCCAGCCAGATGGCGCGCGCATCGGCTGCGTCGTCCTTGTTGCCGCGCACGAAGGCGCGCACTTGCGCAGCAGGCAGTAACTGCACATCGTGACCCAAGCGGCCAAGCGTTCGCGCCCAGTGGTGGGAGCCTCCACAAGCCTCCATGGCCACCACCGCTGGCTGCAGCTGAGCGAAGAATTCCACGAACTTGGCGCGCTTGATCTTCTTACGCCCAATCTCGCCTGTGTCGGTATCCACCCAGTGCACTTGGAACACATTCTTGGCAGTGTCCACGCCATAAGTCGTAGCATTCATGTGGGGTCTCCGTCATCAAGGGGTTGATCAACATCACCACTTTGGCACTCAATGCCGCACGGCGCGAGACCCCACCCCTAAATAGGCATGGTGGCGCTGGTGCCTGCGTGATTGACGAGGTGGGAGGCGTCCATACCATCTCGCTGCGCGGCCTTTGGCCGCTGCGCTCAAACAGTTGCGACGAGTCAGAGCTTGAGGCGCGCTGCGCGCGCGGGCATCAAGCCCTGCGCTTCTCGCCGTCCCACAGTGAGCCCCACCCGCCTACCGCAAGTCGCATGTTTGGTGTCTTGCCTAAAGAGGGGCGGAGCCGAGCCACTTAAAGAGCGAACAACCTCGACAAGGCCGTTGGTGGTGGGTGCGTGTTGGGTCGAAATCAAGGAGGAGCGCGGGCCGCGAAGGCGGACCGAAGCGGGGGACATTCGATCCAACACGTACCCGCCGCCGACGGCCAAGCACCATGCTCGCGAAGGCTGAATTAACAGCTGCCAAGCTTCGAAAAAACGACGCTTATCAGCGATCTGCAATCAGGAGCACGTTAGCAAACGGCGTGCCTTCACTCTTGGGCACGGCTTGCACCGAGAAGCCCAAACGCTCTAGTTGCGCAACCCATGCGGCAAGCGGGCGCCCCCAGGTCGGTGCGGCCCGGTGGCCCCGGATGTTGGTGACGATGCGGTCGACCCATTGGCTGGCGGCGAAGCCTCGGGGGCTGCTTTGGTCGCCCACGCGCAGCAACAGGCGCCCGCCAGGGCGCAGGGATTGATGAACGCGGGCCAGCACCGCGTCCTGGGCGGCGATGTCGACGTAGTGCAGCACGTCCAAAATCACCACCACGTCGCTGGCGGGCAAGGGAGCGTCGCACATGTTGCCGCAGATGAGCGTCGGGGGGTGCGGTAGGTCGGCCAGCGCAGCCCGGGCGCGGGCCACGTCTTTGGGCATCAACTCCAACCCGGTGTATTGCAGCGGTGCGGGCGCGGGCTGCCAGGCGCTGGGCCAGCGACCCTCAAGTTGGGCGGTGCGTGCGGCGTGGGCCAGGCTGGCGAGCAGGCTTTGGCCGCTGCCGATGTCCAGCAGGCGCACGTCGCCTTGTTGGCTAGCGGGGGCCAACAGACCTGAGGCGATGAGGTGACGAAACACCGGGTCGCGGCCCAATTTGCCGCGGGCAAAGTGGTAGCCAAAGCGGCCCGAAGCGCGGTAGCGGTGGGTGGCGGCATCAAGCAAGGCGCGCCAGGCATCGTCGCCCGTGGGCGCAAGCGCGTGGGCCGCCGTGTTGCCACGGTTGCTGGAAGGCAGGGGCATCGCGCTTGAACGCTTAGGTGACGCGCCGACCGGACGAAAACGGCGGCAGGCGCCACACACGCTTCCACAGCAGCAGCGGCGAGCGCAGCAGCGCTTCAACAAACAGGCGCACGTGCATGCCCGTCAGCAACACGTTGTCGCGCCCATACTGAAAGTGCGACACCCCGCCTTCGTCGGCGCGCAGGTACTTGACGGGCGCGTCGACATTGATGGGGTGCAGGCCACGCCACACCATGCGCACCGAGGCTTCGGGGTCGAAATCAAAGCGGCGCATCCAACGGCTGGATTGCATCACCGCCAGCAAGTCAGCGATGGGGTAGACGCGAAAGCCATAGAGCGAGTCGCCAATGCCGGCAAAACCCGTCTCGAGGTTGGCCCAAAAATTGGACACCTTGCGCCCACGCACACGCAGCATGGGGGCCGACGCGTCAAACACCGGGCGGCCCAGCACCAACGCGCGCGGGTCGCGCTGCGACACCTGCATGAACTTGGGGATCAGCTCGGTTGGGTGCTGACCGTCGGAGTCCATCGTGAGCGCGTGGCTGAACCCCTCGGCTTGCGCCGCGCGCAGGCCGTGCATCACAGCCGAGCCTTTGCCCTGGTTCTGTGGCAACACCAACACCCGCAAGCCAGGCTGCTCGGTGGCCAAGCGCTGCAGGCCTTCGGCAGTGCCGTCGGTGCTGCCGTCCACCACCACCCACACGGGCGACCAATGGGCCAGCGCCGCGTGCACAGTTTCATAGACCTTGGTGCCGGGGTTGTAGCTGGGGATCAACACCACATGGCTGCTGCTGGCGGCAACCGCAGAAGGCTTGGCGTGGGGCAGATCGGCTAGGTTCATGATGCGCGTGCTCGTCGCAGATTCTCGCCGACGTTGGTCACGGTGTTTTCACCGACGTATTGCTCCAGCTCTTTCAAGAGCGCGGTGTCGTCGTTGGAAGGTGCAAAGCGCTTGCCCAAACGCACCACGTACTTGGCGGGTAGGGGCGGTAGCTTCCACAGCGGCCAGCCTTTGGTGGTGAAGGGCGAATCGGTGTCGATAAAAACGGTTTGAATGGGCGCCTTGGCCAGCTTGGCGATCAACGTGACGCCGGGGCGAAAGGGGTTGACGGGGTGCTGCATGGTGCGTGTGCCTTCGGGGAAAAGCACCAACTGGCCCCCTCGCCGCAAATCTTTGACGCACGAGCGGATGGTGCCGATGACCGTGTCGTTTCGGATGTAGCGCGCCAGCCTGGCGCCTGGGCCCAAAAAGGGGTTGACCATCAGGCTGGCTTTCATCACGCACGCACTTTTGGGCAACCGCGCCACCAACATCAAGGCGTCCAGCACACAAGGGTGGTTGGACACGATGATAAGGCCTGGTTCATCTTTGAGCGGTTCGATCGCCGTGGTGTCCAGGTCGAGCAACCCGGCCGCCATGGCCAACCGCCAAAAGCGGTGGTACACGCTTGAGATGACCGCGCGGCCAATGGTGATGCCGCGCTCGGGGGGCAACAGTGGGTACAGCACCAAGGCCATCAGGTTCCACACGATCGACACCAAGCCGAGCCCCAGGATGAGCCCATAAAGTGTTAACAGTTTTAAACCCCGCCACACCAAGATCATTGTTTGCCATGGGGCGTCGGGGCGGGCCGGGCTGATTGCCAAAACACCCAAGAAGCCCCCACACCGACGGCAAAGTTTTGTTTGCGTCGCACCAACGGGCTGTCGGCAAAGCTGGCGCCGGCCAAGTGGTCAAACTTGCCAAAGGCGCCCACCCAGGTGTTGCCAAACCGCTTGGAGGTGCCAAACACCAGTTGCGACCCAGCGTACCCACCACCACTTTGGTAGGCAGGTCGGCTGGCGGTGGCATCCGACAAGGGCACGTCGTAGTAGTAGCCGTTTTGTTTGCGTGTGGCAAAAACAGGGCCAACGTAAACGCCAAAGTCCCAACCTTGAATGACGATGTCAAAGTTGATGTTAGGGGTGGTGACAAAGCCCACCACTTTGGGGCTGCGGGCCAACGTCAGTGCGCCGCGCAAGGGCACACGGGTTTCAAGGCGCCAGCCCTGGCCGCGCGCCATCGTCCATACAAAATTGGGGCCAAACTCCAACGTGGGCGACAGGTCGGCCATGCCTTGTCGGGCCAGGTTGTCTTTGCTGTTGGTGGGTGCACCGGCGGCCACGCTCAGGTCAAAGCGCCAGTCGTTGGTCTTTAAAAATTCAGCGCGCGCGCCTTCGCGGTCGGCCTTGAAAATCGCACCCCGGTAGATCACGTAGGGCAAGGGCAGCAACCACGTCTTGGCTTGATCGGAGCCGCGATAGTGAGGCAGCCGCATCAAACCGGCCCCCATGCCCACCTCCCACAGTGGTTGTGCTGCTTCCGAAACGGTGTCGGGCGGCGTGGGTAGCGAAGCCACCTGCGCTTGCGCTGCAGGCACCCCCAACAACGCACCCATCAGCAGCATCGAAGCGCTTGTTCTTGAATGATTCACGAATGTTCAGTCATGACGTTTTCACCTTGCACCACGCCCACGTCTTGGATGTTGCGGCGACGCCGTTGGTAGGCGCGCCAAGCACGCGGGATGTTGGCCACTTGGCCTGCCCAGTACACGCCCTTGAAGGCGCGGATCGAGTGCCAGATGGGCGTGCGACCAAAGATGTCGCCGGCCAGTAGTGAAATCAAAGCCTCTTTCATGCGAAGCGGGTTGCGGGGGTGCAACAACAAACCACGCATCACCGGGTTGGTCATGCGAAAGATAAACCACGAAAAGTCGCTCGGGCCTTTGGCCATCATGGCTTCAAATTTGCGTCGCTCAGCGGCCATCGAAGGGAGGCCGTCCAGTGTCGAGTTAACAAGATCACGGGCCTTGAAGGCGCTGTTCATGGCCAAAAACACGCCCGACGAAAACACGGGGTCGATGAAGGCGTAGGCGTCGCCCAGCAGCGCATACCGATCGCCCGTGCTTTGCGTGCTGGTGTACGAATAATTGCCGGTGGCCCAAACGCGATCACCCACCAAGGTCGCCCCTTGCAGGCGCTGCGCCAACTTGGGGGCCATGGCGATGGTCTCGTCAAAAAATGCTTTGAGCGGCTTGTCGCGCCCCTTGAGGTAGTAAGGCCAGCACACGGCGCCCACGCTGGTGGTGCCATCTTTGAGGGGAATGAACCAAAACCAACCATGGGCAAACCAATAGATGGTGATGTTGCCTTCGTCACGCCCTTGGTAGCGCTGAGCACCCTCAAAATGGCCATACAACGCCGAGCTGGCGTGCTTGGGGTTTTTGCGTTTGGTGTCCTCGCGCTGCGACAAAAACGTGTCGCGCCCCGACGCGTCCACCACGTAGCGCGCGCGCCAATGGTGCGCTTGGCCGTGGTCGTCGTCGCCCATCACGGTGGCGCCTTCGTTGTCAAAAACCACGTTGCGCACGCGGCATCCTTCGACCGTTTGGGCACCCTTTTGCCGCGCATTGACAAACAACAGTTCATCAAGTTCAGAACGCCTAACCTGCCAAGCGTAGGGCATTGTTTTGTCCCACGCCTCGCCAAACATGACGCTGCCCTTGACGTCGGTTTCGGTGGCCACAAATTCGGCCGCAAACTTTTTGAGACCGATGCGCTCGACATCGGCGCGAACGCCGAGCTGGTCAAACAGCTGCCCATTGGCCGGCAACAACGACTCGCCAATGTGAAACCGTGGGTGCCGCGCCTTTTCAACCAGCACCACGTGGCGCCCCTGTTGCGCCAGCAGCGTGGCCATGGTGGAACCCGCCGGCCCGCCGCCAATCACCAACACGTCACACAGCTGGACAGCGCCGCATGCGGTCGGATGGCTGGCCGCAGCGGTGGAGCTTGGCGAAGCGACCTGTGAGGCCCCATGCACGCTGTCGCTGTGCCTCATTTTTGGCTTTCCGCCTTCACCGCAGTGAACTCAGAAAAAATCCCCAATTCGACATGTTGCTTGACGTGGATGAAGCCTGCTGCCTCCAAAGCCGACACCACGGTTGCCGGTGCAATGCAGGCTTCAATCGTGTCCCAGTAATAGCGCCACAGCTCTGATGTATGGCCTTGCTTGCCCACCACGCGCGCAATCATGGGAACGGCCACGCGCATGTAACCCCGCAACACCGACGTGCCAAAGCCCGTCTTGGGGCGGGTGATTTCGAGCACGCACAAACGCCCACCGGGCTTGAGTACGCGGTGAAACTCGGCAAAAGCGGCCGCCACGTCGCTGATGTGGCGAAGGGCATACCCCATGCTTAAAAAGTCAGCACTTTGGTCGGGGCGGGGCAAGCGCTCGGCATACCCGCGCACCAACTCGACCCCTGGCACGTTGACCTCTTTCATCATGCCGGGCGAAGGGTCGACGCCGACAAGCTTGCCCTGTGCCCCGATGATGGACACGGCCTCGCGCGCCACCAAACCCGTGCCAATGCCCACATCGAGTACATGGGCACCTGATTTCAATCCGGCTCGCAACAGTGCTTGGCGCCGGTACCACGGGCCACTGCCAAACGCCAACACGGCTTCTATGCGGTCGTAGTCGGGCGCTGTTTCGTCGAACAGTCCTTGCACATACATTTCGCGTTTGGCGTCGTCGCCATAGTAGTCACGCAAGGGCGTGTGAGGCGCCAGTGATGGGGCTGACCCAGACACGGGCGCTTCGGGCAAGGTGGGTCGTGACATGACCAAATTATGCCAACCCTGGGGCCCGCTCTCACAACGTGGGCCACGATGCTACGATCAAACGCTGATTGAGGCACACATCCCTAGTGCATGCCCTTGTGATTCCAGCGTCGCTGTGCTACCACTCAAGCCCTTTACCCTCGCTGACCTGATCGACGACACCGTGTTTGATGTGGTGGTGTTGGGCGCTGGCGGGGCTGGCATGGCCACAGCGCTGTTTGCTGCCTTCGAGGGCGCTCGTGTGCTGTTGGTCGAATCCACAGCGCATGTGGGCGGCAGCACGGCTTTGTCTGCAGGCACGGCGTGGGTTCCCGGTAGCAAGCAAGGTTTGGCGTTGAACCCCAGTGACTCCATCGACGCGGCGCGCCGGTACCTGAATCACACGGTCGGAGGGCGCACGTCGCCGTCGCTGCGAGACGCGTTTTTGAAACACGGTGCCACAGCGCTGGCCACGCTGGAGTCCGAGTCTCACGCCCGCTTTCGCGCCCGGCGCACCCGGCAGGACTTCATGCAGGACGTTGAGGGCGCGGTCCGCATGGGGCGCGCGCTCGACCCCCAACCCTTGGATGGTCGCTTGCTTGGTGCAGACCTAGCGCTGGTGCGTCCCCCCACACCCGAATCCACCGTGCTGGGCGGCATGATGGTCAATCGCGTCGACATGGCCCATTGGCAAAACGCCCGTCGCTCGTGGGCGTCGTTTCGCCACATGGCCAAGTTGGTGATTAAGCATGGTCATGACCGCATGAGGTGGGGGCGGGGCACGCGCTTGTTGAGGGGCAATGCCTTGGTGGGACGCATGCTGCTGTCACTGCGTGAACGCGGGGTTACGTTGTTGACGCGCACTCGCGCAACGTCGTGCACGCCCACCCCTGGCGGCGGCCACGCCGTGGTGTTGGCCGAGGGCGGCGTGACACGCCGCGTGCAGGTCAAGGGTGGCGTGGTGATGGCCACCGGCGGCTTCAACCGCAACCCAGGCATGCGCGCCGCGCGCATGCCAAACATCGACATGGCTTGGTGCCCTGGTGCGCCAGGGAACATTGGCACCGCGCATCCGTTGGCCGAAGCGCTTGGCGCCACCCACGGCGTCGGCGCCCTGAGCCATTGTTATTGGGCACCGGTGTCGTTGCGCAAGCGCCGCGATGGCACGCTGGCGGCCATCCCTCACTTTCACATCGACCGTGCTTCACCCCGCATGGTGGCCGTGGATGCTCGTGGGCTGCGGTTTGTCAACGAAGCCACGTCGCATCACTTGTTTGCGGTGGAAATGCAAGAAGCAAATGCCACGGCAGCCACCATCCCATCCTACCTAATTACTGACGCTGACGGTATGGCCCGGTATGGCCTGGGGATGGTGCGCCCCCACGGGTACGGGTTGGCCTCGGCGCTGGCCGACGGCTACGTCATCAGCGCCCCCACCTTGCGAGGCCTGGCCGACAAGCTCGAGATTCGGGCTGCACCACTCACCGACTCGGTGTTGCAATTCAACAGCCGCTGGACAGATGGCGAGGGCGCTGACAGTGCGCACGACGCCGCTGAGCACCGGCCCTCCACCGCAACCGATGCATCACCCGCCGGTGAATTGGATTGGCACACCGAACGTTCGCTGGCAGGCCCCATTCACAAACCTCCGTTTTATGCCGTCAAGCTTTACCCGGGTGACATCGGCGCGGCCACGGGCTTCGTCACCGACGAGCACGCACGCATGCTGGATCGGCATGGGCGTGTGCTGCCGGGGTTGTACGCCGTGGGCAACGACATGCATTCGATCATGGGCGGCGTGGCCCCTGCACCGGGTACCCACTTGGGTGCGTCGATTGCGTTTGCCAGTTTCGCGGCGCACGACGCAGTGGCGCGAGCCCATCGCCCCGCCGATGGCGCAAGGGTTTACCCAAGCAAGGACGTCAGTGCCCAGTCGGTTGATCAAAGGATTGACCAAGGCTCGGATCGTGACTCGTCCAGTCGCCCAGGTGAGCATGCCGAAACCAGCAGCCCCATGAAAACCGCCGGCTCGGGCACCCCTCTAACTGCAATGGCGTCCGACGGGGCCCTCTAACATTCGCGTCACTGCCGTTACACCTACCCCCCTCTAAACGCAGGCCTTCCAGCGTGCCCTGGTTGCGTTTGATTTGGCGCCTCAAACCTAGAATCAAGGCAACGTCCGTGAAAGGCGCGCTGACATCCATACCCATGGCGCAGCACCGTCGACTCCGTCCCCCCCATGCCCGCATGCCATTCGCCAAGAATCATGTTCAACACCGCGAGTTGCTTTCGTTTGGCGCACCTGAGAAGGGCATGGGCATGAGCGATCCAGTTTTGCTGGTCGAGCCGAGCCCTTGGGTGGCCAGCTTGATGCGTTCGGTGCTGGCGCCCATGCGGTGTCGGGTGATCCTCGTCCAATCCATGGGGCAGGCGACCAGCGTGCTGGAGTCGCGCAAACCAAGCTTGCTCTTGCTGTCACAACACCTGCCCGATGGCGAGGCACAAGACGTTGTGCAGACCGCGTACAACATCCATGTCGCCGGACAACCACCCGGCGCCAAACTGATGCCCGTGATCCTGACCATGACCGATTGCCCCTACGACGGGGATGAAAGCACCGACAATCTTGCGCCATGGATGCGGGCCCACGGCGTGGTGGTCGTTTGCAAGCCCATTCAAATTCCCCGGTTCGAGGCGCTGGTACGCCGCTGTCTGGCTTCGTCAAAGGCCAATGCACTGGACGCCATCGAGATGGCACAACACCGAGCCGATGCAGGGGCCAGCCAAAAGAGTCATCTGGCGGCAGGCGGCCCCGACGCACGCCGCAATAAACTCAAGAACGAGGTGCCTTGGATCGATGGTGACTGGGGCCAATCACCACCAGGCCCCAACCGATCCACACGCTGGGGTGCATCAGCACCATGAGATCAATGCCCGATGACGCGGCCGATGCGTCACCGACGCCCGATCAAGCCGGGGGGGATGTCGACGCGGCGCAGACACCAGGCGTGTCCCAGCAGCATGCCGACGAACTGCGTTCCACGCAAGCGAAGGTTCCACGTTGGCCCTTGATGGCTGGTGGTGCGCTGCTTGCTGTAGGTTTGCTGGTTTGGCTTGTGCCGCGCCAAAGCTCACTGGCGACCCTGCATGCCCAAGCGCAGGCGCCTCAAGTGGCGCTCGAGGCGGCTGCCAGAGGCGACACCTCGAGCACCAGTCGCATTGCACTGGCGCGCGAACACATGCGAAGGGGCGACAACGTTGCCGCCCTTTTGGCGGTGCAGGACGCCCTTGACCAAAATCCACAAGACGTTGCGGCGCTGCAAACCCTTGCAGACGTGTACGACCGAGCCAACCGGCCCAACGATGCCCTGAACACGCTGGAGCGCCTCCAGCAGCTCGACCCCAGCTCAGAGCGGCAGCGCCTGCTCGTGTCGCGTTACCATGGCAGCGGCCAACAATCGCAATGGGTGCAAGCGCTCACTATCTTGATAGATCGCTTTCAAGCAGGGACAGTGGCCGAGCACTTGGCACTTGCCGAGCATGGGCGCAAAACGGGTGCCTACCAATCGGCCATCGACGCGCTCGACGCCTTGGAGCGATCCCAGCCGCAAGCCCTGACCGCCGAAGTGGTCGCAGCGCAAGTCACCACGCTGTTGGCCATGGCGAAAGCCAGCAACAACAAAGGGGCTGCCGACCGAGCCACGGAGCAAGCGCTTGGCAGGGCCCGCACATGGTTGCAGGCGCATCCCCAACGGCTGAACGAAGATGTGGTGGTGGTGGCAGCGCCCTGGGTACAAGCCGACCAAAACGACGCGCTGGCGGGTTTGCTGGCGCCCCTGCTGGAGTCCAACGCGCCCTCGCTGGTGTCGACATGGACACAAGCCATGAAACGTGCGGGGCGTGGTGACGAGGCGCTCAAACGCTTGACGCAGTGGTCTGCCCAAGCTGGCGTGATGGGCACCGAACTGCTGCATCAGCGCGTGGCCCTGGCACTCGAACTCGACAGGATCGAGGTGGCCATGCATGCACTGCGCGCCCAAGGGCTGTCTCGCGCACCCAAGGCGGTGGTGGCAGCGGTGGCGCAGGCAGCCTTGGCGCCCATTGATGGGTCCGGCGCCTCCGGCACCAACGTCCGACTGCCCGTGCTGCAAGAGCTGTGGAAACACGGCGCCCAGGCTTCGCTGATTGCCGCCGACAGCCTTCTGGCGGCGCGCGTCGCGGCCGCCGTGGGTGACCATGCAGCCATCGGCCCGCTGATTGACACAGCGTCAGTGGGGTGCGCTGGCAAGCCCGACTGCGCGGTGCAAGTGGCGATCATCAATCACCAACAAGGGCGTGGCCAAGAGGCTTTGGCGGCCCTGAAGGTGGCCGATGAAGCCAGCGACTTGCAAGAGACCTTTCTGCGCGACTACGCGCGCGTTTCGATTGCCTTGAACCGCAGTCGCGAGGCCGCCGCCAAACTTGAAAAGCAGCGCCGCGCACCGCCTTCAGATCATTTCAGTCAAGCGTGGTTGTTGCTCAACACAGCCAATGGTCAGCACGCTGCCGTGACAGCATGGCTTGGAGCCCGGCAATCCAGCGACGTCCCGACTGACGTGATGCGCGAGGTCTTCATGATGGCGGTGAACGCCAAAGCACACGCCCTGACGGTGGCCGCAGGACAGCGCTTGCCAGCCGCAAGCCTCAAACCCGCCGAGCAGGTGATGGTGGCGCAAGCCTTGATGGCGCAAGATCGCACGGCAGAAAGCCTGGCGTTGTGGCGTCAGTTGCGCACACAAACGCAAACCTACAACGACGACTACGGATTGGCCCTGTCGCAAGCCGTTGGGCGTGGCGTTGGCGGTGCGGCCGAGGCCGAGTGGGTGGCCTGGTTGGTCGCGTCACTCAAGACCGCAGCGCCAGGTAAGCGACGCGACGACATGGTGCTTCAGTTGCTGCAACTGGGCGCCCACACGCAGGTGCTTCCAACGTTGGAGTTGATGGCGCTGGACGACCCCGTTCGTTGGCTGCAAGCACTTGAAACGGCTGCCACCAAGGCCAATCGCCCCGAACTGCTGATTCCCGCGTGGCGAAAGTTGGTGGGCCAAAGTACTGTGCCTGCAGCCCTGCGACAGCAAGTCGCGCTGCAGCTATTTGACGCTGGTGACAAAGTCAATGCCGACATGGCCATGCGCATGCTTGCTGTCGACAAAAACCCAGACGATCCTTTGGTGCAACGCTTGTTCGAGTACTGGGGGGCGCGCTGGGAGCCCAACCAACTAGACTGGGCCGAAGCGCGTGCGCTTACGGTGCGCCCTGGCCCCGATGCCGAAGCCGTGCGCGCAACATGGCTCAAAAAACTAAACGACGTGGGTGGCGCAGCCCGAACCACTGCGGTGTACAGGCGCCTTGCAACCAGGCCCACCCGCGGCCCTGTGTTTGAAGCGTACGTTGATGCCCTGACCAAAGTGGGCGACCGGGCTGCACTGGCTGCCGCACTGCGCGGCACACCGTCCATCAACTGAAGCGCCTTGAACCCCTTAGTCGAGGGGCTTCAGGACCGGTTCGGTAACGGCACCTTACCTGCCAGTGGTGGTGATGCACCCGCATTCGAGGGCATCGTGTGGTTGCACCCCTGCGTTGAAGGATCGCCGAGCACGCGCGTGTTCGGTAGCCTCGACCCGTCGAAGCCATGACCTCGGTACCTAGGGCCCACGCGTGGACGGGCGCCTCACCTGAATTTGCGTTATTGATTGACTCATGCACACCTTAACTTCCACCGCCAGCGAATCTTCACACATCATGCGTGTGAAACCCGCATCCGGTATGGAGCGCTTTTCAGCCTTCCACGCACGCGCCAGGCATCGCCGGTTTTTGGGTGTGCGCGTCAGCGCCATCCTGGAGGTGTTGGTGTTGGTGGGCCTGGTGCTGCTCATCGATCGAATCTGGGGGCCAGGCAACCGCTTTGCCAGCCTCAAACCCCACCCCCTGTGGATCCCGGTGCTGTTGGCGGCCACGTACTACGGCACGCGCGAGGCGTTGTGGGCGGCTGCAGTGGGCACGGTGGCGCTGCTGTGGGGGCAGTTTCCAGCCCGCATGGCGGGTGAAGGCGGCTACGTTTGGTTGTTGCGCGCCGTGCGCGAACCCCTGCTGTGGTTGGTGGCAGCCGTGGTGCTGGGCGAAATTCGCGACGCCTTTCGCAGGCGCAGCGTGCTGATGCAAGAGTCGCTTGACACCGCGCGCGACCGCGCCCGAGGGCTCAGCCTCGCCTGCGACCGGCTCACCCGCCAAAAAGAGCACCTCGAAGAGCGGGTGGCTGATCAGTCGGTGACCGTGCACGCGATGTACAGCGCGTCGCGAGCGATCGAGCGTGACGGTGTGGGCGACGTGTTGGTGGGTGTCACGGAGTTGGTTCGCACGGCACTCAACCCCAAAAAATTCTCGCTCTACTTGCTGGATGGCACGCTGCTTGACGCCGCCGTCAGCGAAGGCTGGGTGGCGGGTGACCGATTTGCGCGCCGCTTCGACCCGAGCTCGCCGCTGTTCAGGGCCGTGGTCTCGGAGCGTCGGCAGGTGGCCGTCACGCAGCCCAACGACGAGCCCTTCCTGCGTGACGAGGGCATCCTTGCAGGGCCCATCGTCAACGGCGACACCAGCGAAGTCATCGGCATGTTGAAGATCGAATCCATGGATTTTCTTGACTTGCACGCCGCCAGCATTCAGAACTTTCACGTGCTTTGCGCCTGGATCGGCGCCGCCATCACGCAGGCCCATCGGGGCGAGCGCGGTGGCAGCACGCCCCAGCGGCCTGCTGAGGGAACGCGTGTGGGATCACCCCTTCTGGTGGAGCCTGTGCGCGCGTTGATGCACAGCATGGTGTACCGCTCGGGAATGCAAGCATCGACCCTGCAGTTTGAGCTTACTTTTAACGGAGCAGCCAATCAAACGCACATGCGCCAACAAGCCGCTGGCGTGGTGGCAAAAGCCTTGGCGCAGGCCACGCTGCCCGAGCAATTGTGTTGCGCTACCAACGATCAGGGTGGTTACGTGGTGTTTTTACCCTACCTCAGTGTTGACACGGCACGCCCCTTTGCAGCACGCATCATCCTCAAGCTGCGCCAGGCCTTGGAAGACGAGGGCATTCACGCCATGGTGCGCCAACGGCTGTCACCGTTGGTCGGAACCATGAAGGCGGCCTGAGCCGCCGCCCCATGAACGCCAAAGCCGTGAGCCCCGCAACTTCCGAAACACCCCGCAGCCCAGCCCAAGCCACCGCCGGGCGTGTCTGGGTCATCTTGGCGCTGGTGATCGAGCTGGCCGTGTTGGGCCTGCTGATCGCGCCGCAAAGCCTTCTGATGGCACCCGGCCTGTGGTGGGTGTTGATGGGGGCGCATGCAGCGGCGGGTCTGGCCTGCTTGTGGGCGTTGAAATTGATGGACCGCCGCACGACAAACGCTGGCCCCGCACAGGATTCAGCAGCATGGCGACTTCTGGCCATGGGCATCGCCGCCTTGGGGCCCCTGGGTGCTGCGGGGGGCTTGCTTGCCGCCGCGCTGAAGCACGTTTTTGACCGTCGCGGTGTGGCCCAAGACCCTGCCTGGTTGAACGTGATCGGGCCGGCCGACATCGATCAACTCGACAACCGTCACGACCACCAAGGCGTGGCCACCGACCTTGCAGCACGCCCGTCCGTCAGCCCCTTTGCCGATGTCATGTCGCATGGAACGCCCAAGCAGAAACAAGACGTGGTCGCGGCCATTGGCGCGCACTTCAGGCCGCAGTTTGCGCGCACCCTCAAGCGTGCCATGCGCGACGCAGAACCCAGCGTGCGCATGGTGGCCGCCGCCACAGCGTCACGCATCGAAAGTGAGTTTTTGGACTCGTCGATAAGCCTTGAAAGTGACTGGGCCCATGACCCCGAAAACGCCAAACGCGCCCTTGCGTTGGCGCAGCACTATGACGAATACGCCAACACGGGCCTGCTCGACGACATCCGCACCACCGAAACCCGAGAGCGTGCGCTCGAGATGTACGGCATCGCGGGCGAGCACCAACCGAGCGCCCCACACATCGCCAACGCGGTGATTCGTCTGCTGGTGAAGCTCAACCGTGAGGACGAGGCCATTCAAACCTATCGCCCGTTGATGGATTCGGGCCAGGCGAACGCGACGTTGACCAGTTGGTTCCTGGAAGCATTGTTTCGGCGCCGCCAGTACACAGAGCTTCGCCACTACAGCGCACCGCTGCTGATGCAAGCGCGTCAAGCCAACTTGCTGGACGATCGCAGCCTGCAAGCTGCCCATGCCTGGGCACACGGCACCGCGCGACCCGGCACCGACATCGTGCCGATCGAATTGGACGACGTGGTGGACGGTGAAGCGGTGATGCGCCCGCCCAAGCGGGTGATCACTGTGCCCTACTTTGCACCCCGGACGGTTTGACCATGACAAACACAAGTGCCAAACCTTCGCCGGTGGCTGTTGGAACAGAACCCAACGCATCGGCCGACGTTTGCCTGTTTATCGAAGGCGCTTACCCCTACGTCACAGGCGGCGTGTCGCAATGGGTGCACGACTTGATTTCAAAGCACACGCGCCTGAAGTTTCACATCGTTTGTTTGGTGAGCGACGAACAGCCCTTGCCGTTTCGTTACGCCCTGCCACCCAACGTGTTGAGCTTGCGCAACATGGCGCTGGTGCAGCACGAATCCCGATGCCCCAACAACACCCACGCACAGGCATTGATGCAAAAGCTGGAAGCACCGATGCAGGCGCTGCTGGGCGGCGGTGGGCGAAACAGCTTGCGCCAACTGATGCAGGTGCTGTCACAACATCACGACAGCGCCACGATGGCGCAACTGTTGAACTCTCAGGCGGCCTACGACATGGTGCAGCGCATGTATCAAGCGAGCGTGCCCCACGTTTCGTTCCTGCACTACTTCTGGAGCTGGCGAGCCATGATGGGCGCACTGTGCGCCGTGATGTTGTCTCGCTTGCCCAATGCCAGAACGTACCACGCCTTGTCCACGGGCTACGCCGGCTTGGCCATGGCGCGCGCCGTCATTGCCACGGGTCGGCCGGGTTTGTTGACCGAACACGGCATTTACACCAACGAGCGTCGCGTCGAAATTGCCATGGCCGACTGGCTGCGTCAGCCCAAACCTGTCTCGCTCAGCATCGATCAGCGCCCCACCGACCTGCGCGATGTTTGGATGCAGGCGTTTGGTGGTTACGCACGCGCAGCGTACGAAACCGCCAGCCGCATCGTGACCTTGTTTGAAGGCAATCAAACCCAGCAGGAACGCGATGGCGCGATGCGCAGCCGCATGATGGTGGTACCCAACGGGATCCAAGTGAAGCGGTTCCGAGCCATCGAACAAGACCTTGCGCCGCGCCGACCCACGGTGGCCCTGATTGGCCGCGTGGTGCCCATCAAAGACGTCAAGACCTACATTCGCGCGGCCGCGATGCTGCGCGACATGGTGCCAAGTGTGCAAGTGCTGATGATCGGCCCGCGAGACGAAGACCCAGACTACGACCAGTCATGCGCCGACATGGTCAATTACCTGGGGTTGCAGGACACCTTTGAATTCACCGGACCCATGGACACCGAAGCGGTCTTGCCATTCATCGACGTGTTGGTGCTTACAAGCTTGAGCGAGGCTCAACCGCTCGTGATGCTGGAGGCTGGAGCCGCAGGCATCGCGTGTGTGGCCACCGACGTGGGGGCGTGCAGCGAAATCATCCACGGCCGTGCAGGTGAGTTCCCCGCCCTGCCTGCGGGTGGGGTGATCACCCCCTTGGCCAGCCCGCAGGCCACGGCCCAGGCGGTGGCCCAGCTGCTGCACGACGATGTGCTGCGACGCCGCTGTGGTTTGGCCCTGCGCGAGCGGGTGCGACGCTATTACAACCAAAAGATGGTCAATCAAACATACCGTGAAATATACGCTGAGTTCAACACCACACTGACCGACGCAAGTGCCACCTTGGCGCCGCGCAAAACCTTGGTAGCGGCTTGACATGGCAGGCATCGGCTTTTCACTGCAACGCCTGCTTTCCCAGGATCGCCTGAGCAGCAATGTTCATGGGTGCGTTCACGCCACCCTCATCGCCGCTGGACCGTGGCTTTTCACCTGCTTGGCCTTGGCGTGGATGCAGTCGATGGCCAAGGGTTTTGTGGGCGACTCGGCAAGGATGCAATTTGCAAGCGTGACTGTGATTGCGTTCTCGCTCTCTTTGGTGGTGGCGGGGCCGCTGGCGTTGGTGTTGTCGCGTTGCCTGGCCGACGCCATCCATGCCAAGCAGGTGGACGGCGTGACATCGATGATGTTCAAGTCGCTGGCTTGGGTGTGGGGGCTTTTGGCGCCAATCGGTCTCTTGCTGTTCGGTTGGGTGTTGGATTTGCCGGTGCCCGACCGTGTGCTTGGTTTCGCGCTGCTGTTGATCGCGGGGGGTCTTTGGGTCGTGGCCGCCATGATGTCGGCGCTGCGCAGCTACACCACGGTATCAGGCGCGTTTGCGCTGGGCCTGCTGGTGGGCAGCACGGTGGCTTACTTCACCCTGCGCCCGCTTCAAGGAACGGGTTTGCTGATGGGGTTGGTGGTGGGCTTGGTGTTGACGTTTTTTGCCCTTGCGGCCAGGCTGCTGGCCGAGTTTCCGGCGGGTGCCACCGCCACCCCGTTCGGGGTTCGCCAGGCACTTCGTCAGCACCAGGGTTTGGCATGGGCGGGTTTGTTTTACAGCGCCGCCATTTGGGTTGACAAATGGATCATGTGGATGGCCCCCAGTGCAGACAGTGCCGGGCGTGGTTTGTGGACCAACGCCGACTACGAGGGCGCGATGTTTCACGCGTTCCTCACCATCGTTCCCTTGATGGTGTTGTTGTTGATCGATATCGAAACACGCTTTCACGTGAGCTTTCAGCGCTACCAGCGTGGCATCATGAACCAAGGCACGCTGCGTGACATCCGTCGCAACCACGGCGCCTTGCTGCGCATCACGACCGAGTCGTTGCATCGTTTGGTGTTGCTGCAGGCTGTGTTGGCTTTGGTGGTGGTCGTGGCAACACCCGCCATCATGAACGTCTTGGGCGGCAGTGAGGCCATGGCATCGACGTTTCGTTTTGGTGTCATTGGTGCTGCGTTTCACGGGATGCTGATCGTGATGTTGGCGGCCCTTGCCTACTTTGACCAGCAGCGCTGGATGGTGATCGCGACAGGACTCTTTTTGCTTCTGAACGCGGCACTGACGTTGGCAGGCTTGCAGGGCGGCCCTTCGTTTGACGGCTGGGGCTATGCGACCGCGTCGTTGCTGGGGTTTGCCGTGGCCCTGTACGGCACGGCCCAAACGCTGGTTGGATTGCCCTACGTGACTTTCATCGCGGGCAATCAGGCAATCCGCAAGCAGCCGAAGGCGCACGTCGCGCCGTTGCCGCGCCCGCGTTCGGTGTTGTCGCGCGGGGCACCCAGCGCCTGATTGACGCAGGGGATCACCGGTCGGCCCGTACGTCTAACGCTTTGACCGAACAGCGTCCACCTGCACCTGCAGGGCGGCGCGGTTGAAAACACCCACGTGCGTGTTGACGATCAATCCTTGGGCATTGACCAGCAGCGTGGTGGGGAGGCTGCGCGACCCCACAGCTTGGCCCAGCGCCCAATCGGGATCGAGCACGGCCGTGCTGGGCGCGATGCCCAAGGTGGCCAGGTAGCGTGCGGCCACGGCGGCTGATTCACCCTGGTTGGCAAACAAAAAGAGCACGTCGGGGTTGTCGGCTTGCGCTTGCGCAAAAGCCGGCATCTCGGCACGGCAGGGGGCGCACCAGGTTGCCCAGAGGTTGATCACCATTGGTCGGCCTGCGGCCAACTGCGCGGGCGTGGTGGGCCGCCCGGAGTCCAGCGCCAACACCTTCACGTTGGGCAGCGGGCGGCCAGTGGCGGGGGCGAGCCACGTGGTGGCTCCCCACCACACGCAAAGCCCCAACGCCGCGCTGATGCCAACGGCGCGCGCCAACGCACGGGTGCGCCACACGCGCCAGGCCATCCACGCCAACGCGGCCGCCACGCCTGCGGGGGCAAACCATCCCCCATCGCGCACGTCCAGCATCGAAAACGGGTTGGCGGCGTAGGCTTGCCCGTTGATGGCAACATGAACAACCCGAGACACCAACAGCCCCACGAGCGGACCCCACCAAAGGGCGGACTGCGCGGCCTCACGCCAGGGCTTGAGGGCCAATCGGCCCGCGAGCCCTTGCGCAGCGAACCAAACCACCAACAGCAACAGTGGCGCAACCGGAAAGGCCAGCGGGCCTAGTTGAATGGTGTTCATGGACTTGCATGCGGCAATGTGCTGGCGAGGTAGGCATCACGCAGCTCGCGCTTGAGCACCTTGCCGATGGCGCTGCGCGGCAATTCGGGCAGCATCACCACCGCAGCCACCCGCTGCGTTTTGCCGACACGTTCGTTCAACCACGAGGTTAGCGCTTCAGGGCTGACCGAGGCGCCCGTCTTGAGCACGACACAGGCCACAGGCGTTTCACCCCATTGCACCGACGGCACCCCGATCACGGCGCACTCCAACACGGCCGAGTGCTCACGCAGCACCTGCTCCAAGTCGCTTGGGTAGATGTTGAAGCCGCCCGAGATGATCATGTCTTTTTTGCGGTCGAGCAGCGTCAAAAAACCGTCTTCATCAAACCGCGCGACATCCCCAGTGCGGATGAAGCGTTTGCCTTGGGCGTCGTACCACTCGGCCTCGCGCGTCAACTGGGGTTGGCGGTGGTAGCCCGTCATCATGCCGGGCGAATGCCCCACCAGCTCGCCGGTTTGCCCGCGGGGTAGCTCTCGGCCTTCATCGTCGATCATCCGGATGTCATGGCCCTCGATCGGGCGGCCCACCGTGTGCAGTTTGTCGGGGTGCAGGTGGGCATCAAGGATGCAGCTGCCACCCCCTTCGGTCATGCCATAAAACTCCACCAAACCACCCGGCCAGCGGGCCAACACGTCGGCTTTCAAAGCGGCGTTGAACGGCGCGCTGGTGCAAAACTTGAAAACAAAGCTGGACAAGTCGTGGTCGGCAAAGGTGGGTAGCACCATGATGCGTTGGTACTGCACCGGCACCAGCATGGTGTGGGTCACCCGGTGCGCTTGTGCCAACGCCAGGTACGCCTTGGCGTCAAACTTGGCCATCAGCACCACGCACGACCCATACGCCAGCGACGGCAAAAAAACCACCAAGGTGGTGTTGGAGTACAGCGGCGTGGCGATGAGCGTGGTAGTGCCCGGGCCGTATCCGTAGGTGGCGCCGCGCTCCACATGCTTGGCGCGCATGCCATGCGATTGAACGATGCCCTTGGGGGTACCGGTGGTGCCCGACGAATAGATGATGTTGAACGGGGCTGATGCATCAATCGTTACGGGTGCGGGTTGCGTGCCCCGGGCCGCCCACCACGCCTGCAGGGTTTTGCCAGGGGCGCCACGATCCAGATCATCGTCCAGCACGACGCATCGGCTTTGCAGGGGCCCCGCCAGCCGGTCATGGGTGACACGGTCCACAAAAATGCACTGGGCTTGTGCGTCGTCCAGCATGGCCATCAACTGCACTTGCGTGACCGATCCCGGCATGGGAGCCACCGCCACCCCAGCGCGCAGTGCGCCCAACATCACGAGCGCCTGCGCGGGGGTGCTGCTGCCGACGAAGGCCACCACCTGCCCCGACCTCACACCGTCGCGTTGCAAGGCAGCGGCGACGCGGTCCATGCCGGCATTCAGCTGCGCGTAGCTCACCACTTCGTCGCCTTGAATCAGCGCAGGATGCGAGGGTCGCTCGATGGCGTGGGTGCGAATCAGGTCAGCAAGGGTGAGCATCGGTTGCATGGCGTGCACCGCTGGCACCATGCCGCGGTTCGCCGCGATGCTACGGCATCACGGCAGTGTGCACCACCATCGAAGGGCTTTGTGTCGATGGGCTTTGCGTTGCCGTCGAGGCCTGAAGGGTAGCCGTCGCCTTGACCACCATGGCCACGGCGGCACCGCGCTTGACTGACGCCCCCATCAACGAGGGCCTCAACCCTTGAGAGGTCTCGGTCGTGTTCCTGTTGGTCTCGAGGCCCAACCGAAGCGCGGGTGGAATGACCACCACAAACTGCAAGCGCGCTGGCCCTTGGAGCGCGGGTTGGCCCGCGACCACCGGCGCAGCAACGGCCAAGAGGCTCCCGGCGAGCAATGCCCAGCACCCACCACGGTGCCGATCACTTAAAACCAACGACCTGGGGAAAAAAACGTTTTGCGACCGTTGCGCTGCGAAGGTGGCTTTGCCGAAACCGTTGATCGTTGCATAGGCCACAGCATTTATCCTCAGAAAGGCCGCAGAAGGCGAAGCGAGCGCTTGTCGCCCCCACCTCGCACTGGAGACAATAGACTGATTTTGCCTTCCCTTCTATCAAGCACGATACCCTTCAAACGCAGGCCGAGGCTGCAAAAGCCACAGCCCTTCCCGTCGCGGCCCTCTCCGCTCAATAGGGGGGCTCACGACCGATTCGAAACGCTCAGTACCCCATGACCACAGAAACCACCCACGTGCCCGATCGAATCGACGCCTCCCACCCTTCAGCCAAGCAGTCGGTCCCCTCCGGCGCCTGGTTTGAGGCCGCCTTTCGCAAGCATGCAAGCTACAGCGCTGCACCACCCACCCCTCAAACTTGGCTCAACGCCTGCGCGGCCTCGTGCCGTGAAGAGCTGCAGCGTCGCTGGGCAATCACCCAAGCCGCCGATCGGGCTCATTT
Organism: uncultured beta proteobacterium; assembly: GCA_963738575.1. GTDB lineage: Bacteria > Pseudomonadota > Gammaproteobacteria > Burkholderiales > Burkholderiaceae_C > CAVTWY01. Next base: position 179,086 of record CAVTWY010000003.1, on the reverse strand, counting down.
GGCGGGTTTGACCGCTGGCGAGGCACGCCGGATTCACTACATTTCGATGGAATTCTTGATGGGTCGTGCCACGGCCAACGCTGTGGCGGCCTTGGGCCTGAATGAGGCGGCCGACCGCGCCCTGGCGGCCCATGGCACCAGCTTTGCCGCCCTTGCCGAGCGCGAAGGCGATGCTGCACTGGGCAACGGTGGGCTGGGTCGCCTGGCCGCTTGTTTCTTGGATTCGTTCGCCGAGCTGGGACTGCCCGCTTTTGGCTACGGGTTGCGCTACCAGTACGGCATGTTTGCCCAGCGCATCGTCGACGGCCAACAAAACGAGGTGCCCGACGAATGGCTTCGCGACCGCACCCCTTGGGAGGTGGCACGCCCCGAGCTGCGTTACCGCATCGGCTTTGGGGGCCGTGTCAGTGGCGATGCCACCAACCGCCTATGGACGCCCAGCGAAGTGGTCAACGCGCAAGCGTATGACTTCATCGTGCCCGCGCACCACAGTGAGCACGTCTGCACGCTGCGCCAATGGCACGCCAGCGCCACCAAACCGATCGACTTTGACGCCTTGTCACGCGGTGACCACACTGGCGCCAGCCACGCGACGATGCGCGCCGATTCGCTCAACTGGGTGCTGTACCCCGACGACAGCACACAAGCAGGGCGCGAACTGCGTTTGCGTCAAGAGGCGTTCTTGGTCGGCGCGTCGGTGCAAGACATGCTGGCCCGCCATGCGCAAGAAGGGGGCACGGCCCGTAACTTTGCCGACAAGAACATCATCCACCTGAACGACACCCACCCTGCCCTGGCACCGCTGGAGCTGATGCGTGTGCTGCTGGATGAGCACAAGCTGCCCTGGGACGAGGCTTGGGAGGTGACGCAGTCGGCCTGCTCGTACACCAACCACACGCTGATGCCCGAGGCTTTGGAGACCTGGCCGGTGTCGATGTTTGAAGTGCTGCTGCCCCGGCACATGGACATCGCCTACCAAATCAATGCGATGTTGCTGAAAGAAGTGCGTTCGCGCTTTCCGGGCGATGAGGGGCTGGTGCAGCGCGTGTCACTCATCGACGAGCAAGGTGATCGTCGCATCCGCATGGCCACCTTGGCCATCGTGGCATCGCGGCGCGTCAACGGCGTGTCGGCCTTGCATTCGCAACTGATGGTGCAAACGCTGTTTGCCGACTTTGCCAAGCTCTACCCGGGGCGCTTCTTCAACGTCACCAACGGCGTCACGCCGCGTCGCTGGCTGGCTCAAGCCAATCCGGGGCTGTCGCTCGTGCTGGATCAGCGCCTGGGCACCGGCTGGCGTCGCGACCTGGCCGCCATTGAAGACCTCAAAGCGCACGCCCAAGACCCGTCGCTGGCGCGCGACCTGCAATCGGTCAAGCTGAAGAACAAGAAGGCCTTGGCCGCGTGGGCGCAGGCGCGCATGGGCGTGCAAATTGACCCCAACACGCTCTTTGACGTTCAGATCAAGCGCATTCACGAATACAAGCGCCAACTGATGAACCTGCTGCAGGTGGTTGCACGCTGGCACGCGATGGTGGCTGCGCCCGAAGTGGCATGGACGCCCCGCACCGTGATCATCAGCGGCAAGGCGGCATCTGCCTACCGCGCGGCCAAACAAGTCATTCGGTTGGCCAACGACATGGCCGAGGTCATCAACAACGACCCGCGCACGCGCGGACGCCTCAAGTTGGTCTTTATCGCCGACTACGGTGTCAACGTGGCCGAGCACGTGATCCCGGCAGCCGATTTGTCGGAGCAAATTTCAACCGCGGGTGCCGAGGCCTCGGGCACCGGCAACATGAAGTTCGCGCTCAATGGCGCCTTGACGATTGGCACCTGGGACGGCGCCAACATCGAGATGGCGCAGGCGATGGGCGAGCGCCAGATGTTTGTGTTTGGGATGCGCGCCGAGCAAGTGGCGGCCCTGCGGGCGTCGGGCTACAACCCGTCGAGCTTCATCGACCAGCAGCCGCAACTGGCGGCGGTGTTGAACGCCATCGCGGGCGGCGTGTTTTCGCCTCAAGAGCCGACACGCTACCAAGAACTGATCGACAACCTGCGCCACCAAGACCGCTACCTGGTGGCTGCTGACTTCGCCGATTACCTCACCGCGCAAGCCCGCGTGGACGCGCTTTTTGCCAACCCCACAGCTTGGCACGCTTGCGCAGCCCGTAACATTGCCGGCATGGGAAGCTTCACGTCCGATCGCGCCATTGCAGACTACGTCAAGCACGTATGGGCACTGCCCGCTTGAGTGACGCTGACCGACCCTACCTGAAACTCGGTGCGCACCCGGCAACGGGTAACGCCGGCGTGTGGTTTGCGGTGTGGGCACCGCAAGCGTCTGCCGTGAGCGTGGTGGGTGACTTCAACCACTGGGACGGCCGCACCCACCCGCTGCGCAAAGACGACGCCACGGGTGTGTGGCGCGGTTTGGTGCGCGAGGCGCAGCAGGGCAGCTTGTACAAGTACGAACTGCACGACGCCGGGGGCGCACTGCTGCCGCTCAAAGCCGACCCCTTTGCCTTTGCGGCCCAACACAGCGCGCAAACCGCCAGCCGCGTGGCGCCTTTGCCCAGCGTCAAAGTGCTGCCCCCGGGTCGTGCCGCTGCCAACCGGCGCGACGCGCCCATCAGCATTTACGAAGTTCACCTAGGCTCTTGGCGGCGACACGACGACGGAAGCTACCTAACCTGGGACGAGTTGGCCGAAGCATTGCCACGCCACGCCGCGAGCATGGGGTTCACCCACATCGAGCTGCTGCCCATCAGTGAGTACCCCTTTGACGGTTCTTGGGGCTATCAAACGCTGGGGCAGTTTGCCCCCACCGCGCGCATGGGACCGCCCGAGCGTCTGGCCCACTTTGTCGACGCCTGCCACGCGCAAGGCTTGGGGGTGCTGCTGGATTGGGTGCCGGGGCACTTCCCGAGCGACGGCCATGGGCTGGTGCGCTTTGACGGCAGCGCCTTGTACGAGTACGGCGACCCTCGCGAAGGCTTTCACCACGACTGGAAGACGCTGATCTACAACTACGCACGCCCCGAGGTGCGAAGCTTCTTGAAAGGCAGCGCGCTGTACTGGTTGGAGCGCTATGGCTTTGACGGCCTGCGTGTCGACGCCGTGGCGTCGATGCTGTACCGCGATTACTCCCGCCCCGAGGGTGCTTGGGTTCCTAACGTGCACGGTGGGCGTGAGAACCTGGAGGTGATCTCGCTGCTTCGAGAGCTCAACACCTTGCTCGGGGCCGAGCTGCCGGGCACCATCACGGTGGCCGAAGAGTCGACCGCTTTCCCCCAGGTGAGCGCCCCGGTGGACCACGGTGGCCTGGGCTTTCACTACAAGTGGAACATGGGCTGGATGAACGACACGCTGGCCTACATGCACCAAGACCCGGTGCACCGGCGCTGGCACCACGACAAGATGCGCTTTGGCATGGTGTACGCCTTCACCGAAAACTTTGTGCTGCCACTGTCGCACGACGAGGTGGTGCACGGCAAAGGTTCTGTGCTGAGCAAGATGCCAGGCGACGACTGGCAGCAGTTTGCCAACTTGCGCGCCTATTACGGCTACATGTGGGGTCACCCGGGCAAAAAGCTGTTGTTCATGGGCCAAGAATGGGGCCAGCGCAGCGAGTGGAACCATGCGCAGGCACTGCCTTGGTACGAGCTCGATCACGCGCCGCACCAAGGCATTTCGCGCTGGGTGAGTGACCTCAACCACCTCTACCGCACCACGCCTGCGCTGCATCAACTTGATTGCGAAAGTGCTGGCTTTGAATGGTTGGTGCACGACGACGACGCGCAGTCGGTGTTTGTGTGGCTGCGACGCGATGCCCACGGCAACGAGGTGCTGGTGGCTTGCAACTTCACGCCCGTGCCTCGGCCGGCGTACCGCGTAGGCTTGCCAGCGCACGCCGCTTCGCACTGGGAGCCCGCACTCAACAGCGATGATTTGCGTTATGGCGGCAGCGGTGTCATGCCAAGCGCCGGGGCGCTCACGTTGGAGGCTGTGCCACACCATGGGCACCAACGCTCGATGCAGCTGTTGATTCCGCCACTGGCGACCGTGTTTTTGCGCGCCGCCGCCAAGCCATGACACACACCACGCTGCAAGCGGGTCGCTCTGCGCCCATGGGTGCCCTGGTGCGCGACGGCGGCGTCAACTTCTGCGTATTTTCAGCCAATGCCAAGTGCGTGGAGTTGTGTGTGTTCGACGCCGATGGCCGTCACGAGGTGGCACGCCACACCTTGCACGGCCCGCATGACCAAGTCTTTCACGGCTTTTTGCCGGGGGCAGGGCCCGGTCTGATTTACGGCCTGCGCGCGCAGGGGCCAGACGTGCCTGCGCTGGGCAACAGCTTCAACCCCCACAAGCTGCTTCTTGACCCCTGCGCCCAAGAAATTGTGGGTGAGTTCAAGTGGCTCGACATGCACCATGGCCACACCGTCGGCGCCGATGGCGCGCGCACGGAGAACACGCAAGACAATGCATCACATGCGCTCAAGGCACGCGTGCCAACACCCCCACGCGGCCCATCGCCGCGCGCCAACGCGCCGCGACACGCCACGAGCGACTTGGTGTTGTACGAAATGCACGTCAAGGGCTTCAGCCAACTGCGGCAAGACCTACCCGACAACTTGCGTGGCACCTACGCCGGCTTGGCGCATCCCAGCGCCATCGCACACTTCAAGGCCTTGGGGCTAACCACGTTGTCGCTGCTGCCGGTTCACTACCCCGTGGACGAAGCAGGGTTGGCGGCGCGTGGCGCGGCGAACTACTGGGGCTACAACACCCTCGGGTTCTTCGCGCCCAACCCCCGCTACGCCTGCAACCCCACCGACCCTGCGGCTGTGGTGGAAGAATTTAGAGCCATGGTTCACGCCTTGCACCAGCACGGGTTGGAGGTCGTGATCGACGTGGTTTACAACCACACCGCCGAAGGCGATGAGCGTGGCCCCACACTGAGCTTTCGTGGGCTGGACCACGCCAGTTGGTACCGCTTGAACCCCAGCCAAGCCATGCAGTGTGAAAACCTCAGTGGCTGTGGCAACACCCTCAACGCGGCCCACCCGCGCGTCACCCAATTTGTGCTCGACTCGTTGCGCTACTGGGTCGAGGTGATGGGGGTGGATGGGTTTCGCTTCGACCTGGCGTCGATTCTGGGTCGCACCCGCGACGGCTTCGACGTGGGCGCGCCGTTTTTCAACGCCATTCGCCAAGACCCCGTGCTGGCGCAGGTTCACTTGATTGCCGAGCCCTGGGATGCGGCAGCGGGTGGCTACCAAGTGGGACGGTTTCCGGGGGCGTTTTTGGATTGGAACGATCAGTTTCGCGACGCTGTGCGTGGTTTTTGGTTGGGGCGCGAGGTGACGCGTGGCGACTTGGCCCGCCGCTTCACAGCCTCCAATGACTTGTTTCACCACAGCCAGCGCCGCCCCAGCGCGTCGGTTAACTTTATCGCCGTGCACGACGGCTTCACGCTGCACGACACCGTCAGCTACAACCACAAGCACAACCACGCCAACGGTGAAGACAACCGCGATGGCCGTGATCACGAGCTGAGCTTCAACCATGGCGCCGAGGGGCCCACCCAGGACGTGGCCATTCAACACCAACGCCGCTGTGTGCAACGCTCGATGCTGGCCACTTTGCTTTTGGCGCAGGGTACGCCCATGCTGGGCATGGGCGACGAACTGGGCCGCACGCAACAAGGCAACAACAACGCCTACTGCCAAGACAACGCCATCAACTGGGTCGACTGGCTGCAAGCCGACACCGACTTGATGGCGTTTGTGGGGCGTGTGGTGGCGCTGCGGCGGGCCGAGCCCGTGCTGCGTCACGACGCGTGGTTTGTGGAGCAGCCCGCCACAGCCGACTCGCCGCGCATTCAATGGCTCACACCGCACGGTGGGTCGATGCAGCCCCACGACTGGAACGACAAACAGGCCAAGGGCTTTGCGTGCATGCTGTCGGCCCATGCCAGCGCCGAGCCCCTGCTGGTTGTCTTCAATGGTCACCCGCATGGGCTGCCGTTTTCACTGCCGCACTTGGGCGCCACCGGGCATTGGCAAGTGCTTGTCGACGCGTCGGGTACTTTGGCGCCAGCAGCGTTGATGCGCGACACCATCAATGCACCTTCACAGAGCTTGGTGGTGTTGCGACACACCGCAGAACCCTTAGCATGACCCTCCCTCCACCCTCACCCGGGCAGCTTTCCAAGCGCAGCGCTGGCGTGCTGCTTCACGTTACGTCCTTGCCAGGCCCCCACGGCATGGGCGACTTTGGGCCTGCAGCCTTCCGCTTTGTCGACTGGCTGCAAAGCGCTGGCCAACGCGTTTGGCAATGGCTGCCCAGCACCCCCATCGGCCCCGGCGATTCACCCTACCAAGGCGTGAGTGCCATGGCCGGCTCACCGTGGATGGTTGCGCTTGAGCCGCTGATGGAGCGCGGATGGTTGGCGCAACCCACGCCGCCGGCTGAAGGCTTTAGCGCGCGCTGCGTCGAGTTTGGGCGCGTGCTGCCTTGGCGAGAAGCGCAATTGCGTTTGGCGGCTGCAGGGTTTGCCGCCCGTGCCACCCAAGGCGACACCCAAGCGTTTGCCGACTGGTGCCAAGCGCAGCGCGCGTGGCTCGACGACTACGCCTTGTTCATGGCGATCCGCTCACCGCTGGGTGGCCAGCCCTGGTGGAGCTGGCCCGCGCCCTTGGCGCGGCGCGAGCCCGCAGCCATGGTGAAGGCGCGGATCGACCACGCCGATGAAATTCGCTTTTGGCAGTTTGTGCAGTGGTGCTTTGACACACAAGTTGCGGCCTTAAAAACCTACGCCAATCAACATGATGTGTCCATCATGGGTGATCTGCCCATCTTTGTCGCGCACGACAGCGCCGACTGCTGGGCCCGACCCGACCTGTACTTTTTGGACGATGCGTTTCAAACCACCGTTGTCGCGGGTGTGCCGCCCGACGATTTGGGGCCCATGGGGCAACGCTGGGGCAACCCTTTGTACCGCTGGGACCGCATGGCTGCCGAAGGCTACGCCTGGTGGACAGCGCGCATCGCACGCGCGCTGCACAGTGCTGACGTGATTCGCATCGACCACTTCCGGGGCTTTGCCGGCTACTACGAGATCCCCATGAGCAGCCCCGACGCCAAACAAGGACGGTGGCTGCCAGGGCCTGGCAAGCCACTTTTTGACGCGATAGAGAAAGCCTTGGGCTCGTTGCCGATCGTGGCCGAGGATTTGGGCTTCATCACCGAAGACGTCACCACCCTGCGTGACAGCTGCGGCTTTCCGGGCATGAAGATTTTGCAGTTTGCATTTGGCGGTGACGCCGGGCAAGAGTACCTGCCACACACTTACCCTCGTAGATGTGTTGTTTACACCGGCACGCATGACAACAACACAAGCTGTGGTTGGTGGCAGCAAACCAGCGCCCGCGAACGATCATTCGCTGGCAGCTACCTTGCATGCGGCACCCATGACGTGCACTGGGCCATGATCCGCAGTGCCTGCAATTCGGTGGCCGATTGGGCCGTGTATCCACTGCAAGACGTGCTGGGCTTGCCCAGCGAACAACGCATGAACACCCCCGGAACCTTGGGACCTCAAAACTGGACTTGGCGCTTCGTGTGGCCCCAAATCACACCGGAAGCCACGCGGGTGCTGGGGCTTGTCAGCGCAGCCAGTGGTCGTGGGCCTTTTGAATTGCTGCGCTTGGGGTGACGCGCACAGCAAGGCGATCAGGCAGTACTCTTTGCACGTTAGGCCGTCATGGAAGTTGCCAACACCAGCCGCACCACCCCTGGCTCGGTGGGCTGCGATGCATCGACCACAAAACCCACGTGCTGCGCCAACGCCAGCATGCCCTTGTTCTCGCGCAGCACCACACCCACCAGACGCTCCAGCCCCTTTTGACGGGCGTACCGCACCAGCTTGGCCAGCAACAATTGCCCAAGCCCCCGCCCTTTCAGGTCCGAGCGAACGATGATCGCGAACTCGGCCTCGACGTTGTCGGGGGTGCTGATGGCGCGCACGGTGCCCAGCGTCTCTCGCGAAACACTGTGTATTTGTCTGGAAACGCTCGGCTGTTCTCGCTCGGCAATGAATGCCATCTCGCGCGCATAGTCAATCTGCGTCAATCGGGCCAGTTCACTGCGTGGCAGGTCACGCCGCGTGTAGAAGATGCGCATGTGGATGTCGTCGGGGGTCAGCTGCTCTAAAAATGCGCGGTGTTGGGGCTCGTCCTCGGGGCGAATCGGTCGCAGCAGCAACGGGCTGCCCTCCCACATCACGGTTTCTTGCAGCTCGGCGGGGTAAGGTTGAATGGCAAAGTTGTCAGAGCCCGCAGGTCGCGCCGATGAAACCTTGATGCGCGCGTCCAGCGCAACAACGCCGTCCTGATCGGCCAACAAGGGGTTGATGTCGAGTTCGGCCAGCTCGGGCAAATCAGCCAGCATGCAAGACACGGCCATCAACACGTCCACCACGGCGTCGAGATTGGCCGCTGGGACGTGGCGGTAGGCGCCCAGCAAGCGCGCCACCCGCGTGCGAGAAACCAGATCCCGCGCCAACCCATCGTTGAGCGGCGGCAACGCAATGGCGTGGTCACCCACCACCTCGACGGCCACGCCACCTTGCCCAAACAGCACGATGGGGCCAAACACGGCGTCAACGCTGGCCCCCACAATCAGTTCACGGGCGTGGAGCTTGCGCACCATGGGCTGCAAGTCAAATCCTTCGATGTGGGCTTTGGGGTGGCGTGCGCGCACCAAGTCCAGCATGTCGTGCGCGGCCTGGCGCACGTCGGATGCATGACGCAGCGCCAACCGCACACCACCGACGTCGCTCTTGTGCGTGATGTCGGGCGACATGATCTTCAGCACCACGGGGAAGTCCATGCATTGAGACGCCAGGGCAGCAGCTTCTTCGTTGGCCTCCACCGTGACGCTGGTGACGACGGGCACGCCGTACGCTGTGAGCACGGTGTTGGTCTGCTCTCGGCTCAACCACACTTGGCCGTGTGCGCAAGCGCTGGCGATGCAAGCACGCGCTGCAACCACGTCGGGCAACGGGCGCTGGGGTCGCGCTGCGGGAGCTTCGAGCAGCAGTTCTTGGTTGCGCCGGTAGGTGCCTAGCATGGCAAAGGCGCGCACTGCATCTTCAGGGGTGGCGTAGTCGGCCACGTCAGCCTGCTCAAAAATGCCACGTGCTTCGGCAACCGCGGTGTCCCCCAACCAGCAACCCATCACCCGGTCGCGTGCGGTGGCGGCCAGTGGCGCGCAGGCTCGGGCAATGTCAGCACTGGCAACGATGGCTGTGGGCGCATGCATGAAGAGCACTGCCCCCGCACGCGGCTCGGCCAGCAGGGCTGACAGCGTTTGGGTGTAACGCGCCACTGGGGCGTCGCCAATGATGTCGACGGGGTTGCCATGCGACCACGTTGGCGGCAACACCGCGTCAAGCTGTTCCAGCATGGACGCGTCCAGATCCCAAAGGGTCACCCCCTCGCGCGCGGCGGCGTCAGCGGCCATCACACCGCCGCCGCCGCCGTTCGTCATCACCGTCAGGGTGTCGCTGCGATTGCCGCGAAAGCGCGCCAACGTTTGGGCCGCCAGAAAGAGGTCTTGCAAGGTGTCGACACGCAGCATGCCAGCGCGTCGAATGGCTGCATCGATCACGCGGTCTTCACCTGCGAGTGCACCGGTGTGCGACGCGGCGGCCTTCATGCCTTGGCCGGCGCGCCCGGCCTTGACCACGATGACAGGTTTGTTGCGCGCGGCCGCCCGAGCCGCCGACATGAATTTGCGCGGCGCGGTGACCGACTCGATGTAAAGCAGCACGGCGCGTGTGGTGTTGTCGTTGGCCAAGTGGTCCAGCAAGTCACCAAAATCCACGTCAGCGTGCTCGCCGAGCGACACCAGGTGCGAGAAGCCGATGCGACGCGACTTGGCCCAGTCCAGCATGGCGGTGACCAGCGCCCCCGACTGGGACACAAATGCCAACTCGCCTGGCAGCGCTTGGGTGTGCGCAAAGCTCGCGTTCAACCCCAGCCTGGGCGCCATCAGCCCGACACAGTTGGGACCGAGGATACGAACCCCGTGCGGGCGTGCCGCCATGCACATCGCCTGTTTGGCAGCGGCATCGAGGCCCGCCGTCAACACCACCACCGCGCGCGTGCCCATGGCGCCCAACTCGGCCACCAGGCCTGGCACGGTAGCCGGTGGGGTGCACACCACCGCCAAGTCGGGCACCACCGGCAGCGCCGAGACCCGTGAAAACACAGGCGACCCATCCGGCAGTTGTGTGTGCCTGGGGTTCACCGCAAAAGTGGGCCCCGCAAAGCCACCCGTTTGCAAGTTGCGCCACACGGTGGCCCCCACACTGCCAACGGTGGGTGACGCGCCAACCACCACCACCGAGCCGGGTGACAACAACTGGTCAAGATGCCGAATGCTCATGCTCAGCCCACGGTGTTCAGCAGCAGCGATTGGATCATGAAGTGATGGTTCTCATTTTGCTTGGCTGCCGACACGGGCTGCGGAACACGATTTCCATCCACTGCCATCCACGCCACAGGTGCGTCAAGCGCGGGCGACGGCGGCGCGTGGCAGAAAAAGTCAACTGACGGCACTGGGGTATCAACCTGCCACACGGTCAAACGCACCCCAGTAAGTGCATGCGCATGCTTCCACGCCTCCACCAGTGGTGACCCGGGCGTGGCCGCCATCCCCAGCGTGAGGTTGGCAATCGGTTTTCGCGCCGCCTCAGAAAGCGTCATCAGGTCCGACAACATCCGCGTTGGGTGGGTGTTGTACGACAAGGCATTGAAGACAGGCACGCGCGCCCATTGAACCAGATGCATCAGCAGGCCGGCATCGATGCCATCGCACCCGATCGCGCCGTAGAGCCGCCCCAAGGTGCGTGCCAAGTCCATGCGGTCGGTCTCGTTGGCCAACGCGGACGCACTGGGGCGGATGCGGACCACCGTGGCACCCAGCACCCCGGCCGCCGCCGCAAAGGCATCGGCGGACGCGCTCTGCGCAGCGTCGCAGAGCACCACCACGTGGTCGCACTTCAAGGACCGAGCGCCGCTGCCCACGCGTTTGAGCGTTTGCGCCGTCGCAATCAACGACGCTGCATGACCGGGCGAAAGCTGGTCCAACGAGCCAAGGCTGTGCGGGAGGTTTGTTCTTTGCATGAAGCAGCGAAGCGGTGCGGCTGGGGCGAGCAAGGCAAAGCACCATGCTTGCACCTCAAGGCTACGTGGTCCTCGCGCTGCCACGTTGACGCCGATCAACGCCAGCCCTGCGGTTTGAGGCCGTTACCAAGCAGTCACCGTCAATTCACAAACTGTTGCGCAATCAAACCGAGCGTTGATCGGCGCGCGCTTGGGCCTGCCTAAGCTATCCCCATTGATCCATCACCCACCCAAGAGAAACACCATGCTCAACACCACCACACGCGCTGCAGCTTCTCCCCCCATCGCCATCCCACGGTCGGTCTCGGGCAAAACCAGCATCGGCCAACGCATTGACCACACGTTGGCGCTGCTGGAGGCGCATGTGGTGGTCACGCGCCGCATCGTGCATGCCGGCGACGCTGTCTATCAAGTGGGTGACCCTTTGCACTGCCTGTACGTGGTGCACTCGGGTTGCTTCAAGTCGGTCAACTTGTCGCGCGACGGCCGCGAGCAAGTGGTGGGCTTGCACTTCAAGGGCGATTGGATGGGCTTTGACGGCATTGCCGAAAACCAGCACAGCTGCGAAGCCATCGCGATGGACGTCGGTCAGGTGTTGTGCATCGAATACCCAGCTTTGATGCAGGCCTGTGCACAACATGCTGGTCTGATGGCGTTGGTGCACGCTGCGATGAGCCGCGAAATTGGTCGCGACCGGGACTCGATGATGTCGCTGTGCACCCTGCCCGCCGATGCGCGAGTGGCAGAATTCTTGCGCAGCTGGGCCGAAGCCCTGGCCGACCGTGGCTTGCGCAACGACCAAATCACCTTGCGCATGACGCGCGCGGAAATCGGCAACTACCTCGGCATGAAGCTCGAAACCGTCAGCCGGGCGCTGTCGCGCTTGGCACGCGACAAGGTCATTGCATTTCACGAAAAAGGCGGCCGCGACGTCCAGATTCCCGACGTGGCTGCCTTGGGCGCTTTTGTTCAGCGCAGCTTGAGCACGAGCTCGTCAACGCTGCAATGACATGGGTGTGGAGGTCAAGGATGGCGTGGTGAACGAGGTTCACGTCAACGCTTGAACACAAGGCGGCGCACGGGTTGCGCGTTACGTCGATCGGTCATCGAGGTTGGGCCGTTCCCCGTCTGGCGCCGTGGCAATGAGGGCTGAAGGCATTCGCGCGTCGCGGGCGGCAACCGCTTGCGCCAGGGCGTGCGCCAGTTGCTGGCGGTCAAAAGGCTTGCGCAACACGGGGGATTCAGCGCCCTCACCCTGCGGCAGCTCTGACGAATAACCTGACATGGTCAGTACCGCAAGTCGGGGCCAGCGCTGTTGCACCCGAAGCGCCAGTTGTGTGCCGCGCATGCCTGGGCCTAGTGCAATATCGGTTAGCAGTAGATCGTGTTGGCTTGCGACACCAAGGCCCACCAAGGCTTGTTCGGCATTGGCAAACTCAACCACGGTGCAGCCCAAGGCTTGCAAATGGCTGCGCACCACATGGCGCACCTCAACCTCATCCTCCACCAAGACCACCCGCAGCCCGACCGGCAGCGCTTCGCTCCGCTCAGCATGGGCCGCTTGATCACCACTCGCGTCTCGAAAACGCGGCAACAACAGCGTGATGGTGGTGCCTTCGCCCACGATTGACTGCAATTGCACGGCACCCTTCGATTGCTTGACAAAGCCGTACACGGTGCTCAGACCCAATCCCGTGCCACGGCCCAATTCTTTGGTGGTGAAAAAAGGCTCGAAGGCGTGCTCACGCACAGCATCCGACATACCCTGGCCGGTGTCGGTGACGCCAATGGCAATGTAGGCGTCCTGCAAATCAACGGACACACCCAAGTCGGCCGCTTCGTCGTCCGTCAAAACGTGGCAAATGCGCGACGTGAAGGTCAGTTTGCCGCCGCCGGGCATGGCATCGCGCGCGTTGATTGCGAGGTTGAGCAGCGCGGCTTCAAGCTGTCCGGCATCTGCGACACAGGCCACCAAGGGCGGCGTCTGCACCTCGATCCGCACATGCTGATCGACCGTGCGCCGCAGCATGTCGGCCAGCGCCGTCACCAGCGCGCTGACATCGACACGGCGCGGACTGAGCGCCTGTCGGCTGGCAAACGCCAGCAGCTTGCCCGTCAATTCGGCACCCCGACGGCTGGCGCGCATGGCGGCCGCCAGCATGGGTTCGACGGTGGCATCGCCACGCAGCGCAGGTTGCTCGGCCAGCACTTGCAGGTTGCCCTGAATCACCGTCAACAAATTGTTGAAGTCGTGGGCAATGCCCCCGGTGAGCTGACCCACGCTCTCAAGCCGCTGTGCATGCTTGAGGGCATCTTCGCTTTGTGCACGTTGCAAGCTGCTGGTGAGCAAGTGCGCCAGCGACTGCAAAAACTGCACCTCGTCGCTGCCAAACTGTTTGAGCTGACGCGCACCCACGGCCAACACACCGATGGCTTGGCCTTGGTCGGACAGCGGCACGGCGACGGCGCTGGCAAACCCCGGCATCAGCTTGAAGCGCTGCTCGGCACTGGCGTCCTCAACGATCACCGGCACCCCCTGCGACAACACACACCCTACCAACGTACCGGGGCCGTTGGCCAACACCGTGCGCTCGCCGCGCTCGCGCTCGTCCAAACCCGAGGCGCTGGCCAGGCGGATGTCTTGCCGGTTGGGCTCCAGCAGGTAGATCGCGGCCGAATCAACGCCCAAGGCCTCGGCAGCCACCCCCGGCAACTCATCCAGCAGGCGCCTGGGGTCGCGGTTGTCAACCGCCAGGCGGCCCATGCGCGCCACGAGTTCACTGTAATGCGCACGCTGCAAGGCCTGCCGGACGCGAGGGTACGACTCGATGCCGCGCACCGCCGCCACCACAAACGGAAGCCCTTGTTCGCGCAGCGGGCTCAGTGCAATCTCCACCATCACCTCGCTGCCATCGCGACGCTTGGCCACCAGCTCCATGTGCGTGCCCATCGGTCTCGGCTTGGGGTTGTGTGCGTAGGCTTCTCGGTAGCTTGCGTGACGCGGACGAATCGCATCAGGCACCAGGGTGTCAACCGACAGCCCGGTGATTTGATCGATCGTGTAGCCCAGCAATTGGCACGCGGCCGGGTTGGCCGTGACGATGATGCCAGCCAGATCCACCACCAACAAGGCGTCTGGGTATGCCGCAAAGAGCCCCTGAAAGAGGGTTGCTGAGTGGGTGGTTGATGGGTGACCCGTCATCGAGCGTGCACCCCGTCGTCAGTGCACCACCACGGGCGGGACCAAGATGTACCCCTTGCCGCGCACCGACTTGATGATCTGCGGATCCTCGGGGTCCACCTCAAGCTTTTTGCGCAAGCGCCCCACTTGCACATCAACGGTGCGATCAAACGGGCCCGCTTCGCGACGGTGGGTGGACTCCAGCAAAAAGTCGCGCGACAGCACGCGCCCGGCTTGCTGTACAAACACGCACAGCAAGTCAAACTCGCCCGTGGTGAGCGACACCTCGGCGTTGTGGCTGTTCGTCAGGCGCCGCGCGTCGGCGTCGAGCACCCACTGGGCAAAGTGCCATCGGGTGGCTTTGCCCACGGCCGCAGAAGGGACAAGTGACGGTGTGGGTGTCAGTCGCCGCGCCACAGCTTTGATGCGAGCCAACAGTTCGCGCAGGTCAAAGGGTTTGGTGACGTAGTCGTCGGCCCCCACCTCCAAGCCCACCACCTTGTCGATGGCGTCACCCCGCCCGCTGACAATCACCAACCCGCAGTGCCAGTGCTCGCGCAGCTGACGCGCGATGGCAAACCCGTCTTCCCCCGGTAAGCCCAAATCAAGCAACACCAGGTCGACGGGGTCGCTGCCCATCAAGGCCATCAAGGCCGCACCCGAGTGCAACTCGCTCACCCGGTACCCGTGGCCCTTGAGGTAGCCCGCCAGCAGTTGGGTGATGTCAACTTCGTCGTCGACGATGGCAATGTGTTGAGGTGTCACCCGGCCATTCTGCCGCAGGCGCCTATGGCGCCTCGCTTTGCGCGCAAAAGGCGGTGCTTGTGCTTGTACTTGTGCTTGTGCTTCTATTTCTGGTTGGCGGTGTCCTGTGCATAGGCGGTGCTTGGCCATCGGCGGCGGGTGGGGGTGGAGGCGAATGTCCTCCGCTTCAGTCCGCCTTCGCGGCCCGCGCTCCCCCTTTATTTCGCCCCCACCCCCACCCACCACCGACGGCCCTGCGAAAGGTGGAGTGCCGCAACCAAAAAGAAATCCCCCGCAAATCACCAAGGGCAAGCAGCGCGATGCCCAAAAGGACGGTGACGGTGTGTGCGTGTTGGGTCGAAATTAAGGGGGAGAGCGGGCCGCGAAGGCGGACCGAATCGGAGGACATTCGATCCAACACGTACCCACCGGCGCCGGCCAAGCACAGCCCCAGCAAAGAGCCAAGGAAGCAAAAATCCAAGGCACAACTGATCCACGTCAACCGCGCCCCACCCAGCGTGCCCGACAGTGCCCCCCATGGTGGACGAAGACAACCCCAGCGACGCAGCGTTGCGTCCCCAAAGGCCTAACCATGAAAATCACTTTTCTCGGCGCCGCCGACACCGTCACCGGATCCAAACACCTGGTTGAAGCGGGTGGCGCGAAAGTGCTGCTTGACTGCGGCTTGTTTCAGGGTTTCAAAACGCTGCGTCAACGCAACTGGGCTGCGCTGGCCGTGCCGCCGTCGCAAATCAACGCCGTGGTGTTGAGCCACGCGCACCTGGACCACAGCGGGTGGTTGCCCGCGTTGGTCAAACAGGGCTTCAAAGGGCCTGTCTACGCGTCGGCCGCCACGCGTGATTTGGCCGAAGTGCTGTTACTTGACAGTGCCCATCTGCAAGAAGAAGACGCGCGTCGCGCCAACCGCGGCGGCTGGACTCGCCACACACCCGCCCTGCCCCTCTACGCCGTGGCCGACGCCAAACGCGCGGTGGGCATGATCAAAGTGGTCGCCGCTGGGCGCCGCGCGCGCGTGGGCGACATTGGCATCGAGTTCACCCCGGTGGGGCACTTGCTGGGGGCGACGGCGGTGACGCTGCATGCCGACGACCGCACCCTCGTCTTCTCGGGGGATGTCGGCCGCAGCAATGACTTGTTGATGCCAGCGCCGCGCACCGTGGCGCATGCCGACGTGTTGTTGATCGAGTCGACCTACGGTGACCGGCTGCACCCCGATGACGATGCGCAAGCGCGGCTGGGCGACATCATCCGCACCACCACGCGGCGCGGGGGGTCGGTGCTGCTGCCATCGTTTGCGGTGGGCCGTGCACAAGCCTTGCTGTTGGTGTTGCAGCGACTCAAAGCTGCCGGCGAGATACCCGCCAATTTACCCGTCTACCTCGACAGCCCCATGGCCAGCGCGGCCACCGAGCTGTACCTGCGCCATCGCAAGCTGCTGCGCATCAGTGCCGCCGAGGCGAGCACGCTAACCGATCATGTCACCATCGTCGGCAAGCCTTTGGAGTCGACGCGCCTCACGCGCTCGCAATGGCCTTCAGTCATCATCTCCGCCAGTGGCATGGCCACCGGCGGGCGCGTGTTGCAACACCTGAAGGCAATGGCCCCTCACCCGCGCCACCACATCGTGTTTGCTGGATTTCAAGTGGCGGGCACCCGCGGCGCGCACTTGGTGGCCGGACGACGCGAGGTCAAGATTTTTGGCGAGTACGTCGCGGTCAAAGCCCAAGTCAGTCAGCTGGAAGGCTTTTCGGGCCATGCCGATGCCGAAGAATTGATGGCGTGGCTGCAGAAGCTGGAGTCACCCCCCAAGCGTTGCTTTGTAGTGCACGGTGAACCATCAGCCGCCGACACGCTGCGTCTGCGCATTCAAGACACATTGGGTTGGTCGGTGTCGGTGCCCGAACACGGCTCGACCGTGGCGGTGTGAAGGGCGTCAAGCGCGCCGGCGTGCCGGTGCCACACGATGGCCCCACCGCCCTCAACCATGGAGTCGCCTTTTTGCCTGACAACCACAACTTCGACGCCTACGCACCGCAACAGATCGCCGATCGGGTGAACGACTTCGCGCTGGTCAAGGCACGCATGCCGCTGCTCACGCTTTGGATGCTGGGCATGCTCGCCGGCGCTTTCATCGGCTTGGGTGCGATGTTGTTTGCGCTGGTGGCCAGCGACGCCAGCCTTGGCTTTGCCGCCAAGCGGCTGCTGGGTGGGGTGGCGTTTTCGCTGGGCTTGATTCTGGTCACGGTGGCGGGCGCCGAGCTCTTCACGGGCAACAACTTGCTGGCCATGGCATGGGCCAGCGGTCGGGTGAGCGCGGCCCAGGTGCTGCGCAATTGGCTGGTGGTGGGCTTGGCCAACTTCGCGGGTGCCGCCGGCTTGGCTGTGCTCGTGTGGCTGTCGGGGCACACCTCGATGAACGACGGTGCCGTGGGGCGAGCGGTGCATCGCCATCGCCAACAGCAAGGTGCAGTTGTCGCTGGGCGAGGCGTTCTTTCGCGGCGTGTTATGCAACGTGCTTGTCTGCATGGCGGTGTGGATGGCGCTGGCCGGGCGCAGCGTCACCGACAAGGTGCTGGTGCTCGTGCCACCGATCACCGCCTTCGTCGCTGCAGGCTTCGAGCACTCGATTGCCAACCTGTACTACTTTCCGTTGGCGATGCTGCTGGGCGCTCCGCTGCAGGGCTGTCGATTGGGTGCGCAATCTGGTGCCCGTGGTGGTGGGCAATGTGGTGGGTGGCAGCGTGTTGGTCGCACTGGTGTACCACGTGATTTACTTGCGCCCAGACGCTCGAGGGCAACCCCGAGACTGAGCCGTGCTTAGCGCCCGCGTTGGTGCTCATCCTCGCGCTGACATACCAAGCTCAAGCGATTGGGAGTCGTGCCTCACTTTGCGCCAGATCAAGCAGGCGCAAACACGACGGCGGCACCATCAAAGCAGCCCACCTGCAACCGAGAAGGACCCGCACCGTGTACCAAAAAATCCTTGTCCCGATTGACGGCAGCGAAACGGCCAAGCGTGGTCTTGACGAAGCCATCGGCTTGGCCCAAAGCGTGGGCGCACAACTTCGCCTGCTGCACGTGGTCACCGACGTGGTCTGGCTGCTCGAATCCGCCTCCACCAAGACTTACGCGCAAATGCACAACGAGCTGCATGCTTACGCCGACCAATTGCTGGCGGCCGCCGCAAAGACCGCCGCAGACGAAGGTGTCAAGGCCGAGACCGTGAAACGCGATGCCGCGGGCGGGCGGCCTGCGCACACCATCGTTGACGAAGCCAAAGCCTCTGGCTGTGACTGCATCGTCATGGGCACTCACGGGCGCAAAGGCGTGAGCCGCCTGCTGTTGGGCAGCGACGCGTCGCTGGTGGTCAGCATCAGCCCCGTGCCCGTGCTGTTGGTCGGGTCGGAAGTCGCGGTGGCGTGATTGCTTGGCCTCCGGCTCACGCAGCCACCATGGGGGTGCAACCGAGCCTGCCACGTTGACCCGCGTTCGATGGCGCATATGCAAGGTGCCTAGCCATGGACTTGCAGCTTGCACGCCAATTTTTGATTGCCTTGTTGATCGGCGCGCTGGTGGGCATCGATCGTGAGCGCAACAAGGCCAACGAGCAACGCCACACCTTCGGTGGCATCCGAACGCACATCCTGCTGGCGCTGTCAGGCGCGGCGTCAGCGTGGCTTGCGGTGGCGCGTGCGCTACCGTGGGCCTTTGCCGTCACGATGGCGGTGGTGGGTGCCGCTTTGGTTGCCAGCTACGTGCACCAAAGCACATCCCACGATGACATGGCGCACGGCCTCACCAGTGAGATCGCTGCAGTCGCGGTGTTCTTGCTGGGTGCCATGGCCGTGGTGGGTGACCCTGCGTTGGCGGTGGCGCTGGGTGTCGTGACCTCGGCCGTGTTGGCTTACAAACAACCCTTGCACGGCGCGGTCCAGCGGCTCGACACGGCCGACGTCTTTGCGGGCTTGAAGTTGTTGATCGCCACGTTCATCGTGCTGCCGCTGCTGCCCGACCGGGCCATCGATCCCTGGCAGGTGATCAACCCGCATCAACTGTGGCTGTTGGTCATCCTGATCGCGTCACTGTCGCTGGCAGGGTACGTTGCCGTGGTGTGGCTGGGAAGCTCGCACGGCAGCGCCATGACCGGGCTGGCGGGTGGGCTGGTCTCGTCAACGGCCACCACCCTCAGCTTTGCCCGCAGCAGCCACACACCCGGAGCCGATGGCCACGCGCAAGCGGCAGGCATCTTGCTGGCGTGGACGATGATGTTTGCGCGCGTGTTGATCCTGGTGGGCGTGGTCAACCAGCGGCTGCTTGGGGAGGCGTGGGCACCGATGGTGGCCATGGGCTGCATGACCGCAGCGTGCGCGGCGTGGCATTACGCCCACGCGTTGGCCGACGCGCGCCACGCGCCGCGCCAGCAAGTGCCTTTGCGCAACCCCTTCAGCCTTACGGCAGCAAGCAAGCTTTGTGCGCTCTTCGCTTTCGTGCTCTTGGGCGTCGAGTTGGCCAAGCGACACGCCCCCGATCTGGGTGTTTACGCCGTGGCGGCATTGGCCGGCACGGTCGACGTGGACGCCATCACCTTGTCCATGGCCCAAGGGGCCAACACCGACGCCGAACGCGCCCAGGCTGGCATGGCCATTGCCGTGGCGCTGGCCACCAACACGGTTGTCAAGGGCGCGATCGTGCTGGTGGTTGGTGCCAGGTCCATGCGCCTGCCGATCGGCGTGGCCACCGCCGCCATATTGGCTGCGGGTCTGTTGGTACAAACGCTAACGTGACTTCGTAACTGAAGCGGCTTTGATCTGGCGCAAAGACCCATCACCAGCACGCTCCGACACTGCGCCCATGCAAGCCCCCAACAACAAAAAGGCGCTCTCGGTACTCATCGTCAGCACGCTGGCCTTCACCGTTTGCTTCATGGTCTGGATGATGTTTGGGGTGATTGGCATCCCCATCAAGAAGACACTGGGGCTCAACGCCACCGAGTTCGGTTTGCTCACCGCCACGCCCGTGTTAACCGGCTCGCTGATTCGTGTTCCGCTGGGCATCTGGACAGACAGGTACGGCGGCCGTATCGTCATGACGCTGCTGATGGCCTGCACCGTGCCGGCCATCTGGCTGATGAGCTACGCGACGGCCTACTGGCACTTCTTGGTGATTGGGCTTTTTGTGGGGTTGGCGGGGGGCTCGTTTTCGGTTGGCACGCCGTACGTGGCGCGGTGGTTTCCCAAACATCGCCAAGGCTTTGCCATGGGCGTCTACGGCGCCGGCAACTCGGGTGCTGCGGTCAACAAGTTTGTGGCACCCGCGCTGTTGGTGGCCTACGGCTGGGCGGTGGTGCCCCAGGTGTACGCCGCCATCATGCTGGGCGCGTTGGTGCTGTTTTGGGTGTTCAGTGCCAGCGACCCGGCGCATCTGGTGCCATCCCACACCAAGTTTGCCGATCAATTGAAGATGCTCAAAGACCCCAAGGTGGTGAAGTACTGCCAGTACTACAGCATCGTGTTTGGTGGATACGTGGCCCTGTCCCTTTGGATGGTGCAGTACTACGTGGGTGAATTCGGTTTGGACATTCGCACCGCCGCGCTTTTGGCAGCGTGCTTTTCGCTGCCGGGTGGTGTGTTGCGCGCCGTGGGGGGGTGGCTGTCTGACAAGTACGGTGCCCACGCCGTCACGTGGTGGGTGATGTGGGTGAGCTGGATCAGCCTCTTCTTGCTCAGCTACCCGCAAACCGATTTCACCGTGCTCACCCTCAACGGCCCCAAGACGTTTCACATCGGGCTCAACGTTTACGCCTTCACCGGCCTGATGTTCATCCTTGGGATCGCATGGGCGTTTGGCAAGGCCAGCGTTTTTAAATACATCGCCGACGACTACCCCGACAACATCGGCACCGTCAGCGGCATCGTCGGCCTGGCGGGCGGCATGGGCGGCTTTGTGCTGCCCATTCTCTTTGGCGCGCTGATGGACTTCACGGGCATTCGCTCGAGCGCCTTCATGCTGATGTACGGCGTGGTGTGGGTGTCCCTGATCTGGATGTACTGGACCGAGGTGCGGCGCACCGAAGTCATGGGACAACACGCCACCCCTTTCAGCCTGCAAGGCTGATGCATCGCACCCATCCAAGGCACTGACATGAACCATGCACTTGACGGTACCCCGCGCCTCTCCCATCCCTCGGGGCGCGCCGACGTCACCGATTGGCGCCCCGAAGACGAAGCCTTTTGGGAGTCCACCGGCAAACGCATCGCGTACCGCAACCTCTGGATCTCGGTGCCGTGCCTGCTGTGCGGCTTTGCGATTTGGGGCATGTGGGGAATCATCACCGTGCAGATGCTCAACCTGGGTTTTCCTTTCACCCAGGCTGAGCTGTTTTCGCTCACGGCCATCGCCGGCTTGGCGGGTGCCACGATGCGCATTCCGGCCTCGTTCTTGATTCGCCTGGCGGGCGGACGCAACACCATCTTTTTGACCACCGCCATGCTGTTGGCACCCGCCATCGGCACCGGCATCGTTTTGCAGCACAAGGACTGGCCGCTGTGGGCTTTCCAGTTGATGGCGCTTTGGTCGGGGGTGGGCGGTGGCAACTTTGCCAGCTCGATGTCCAACATCAGCACATTTTTTCCCAAGCGACTGCAAGGCACCGCGCTGGGCTTGAACGCCGGATTGGGCAACTTCGGGGTCACCACCATGCAAATCGTCATCCCGTTGGTGATGACGATGAGCCTGTTTGGTGCCTATGGCGGTGAGCCGATGGCGTTGGTGAAAGACAGTGGTTGGATATTTGGAAAGATCAAAGCGGGCACACCCACTTTCATTCAAAACGCCGGTTTTGCTTGGCTGTTGTCGCTGATTCCGCTGTCGATCGTGTGCTGGTTTGGCATGAACAACCTGAAGACGGTCTCGCCCAACACAGGGGGCACGCTCAGCGCCTTTGCCAAGATCGTTTGGCTTTACACCTTGTCGTTTTTGCCAGCCGGCTTGGGGCTGTACCTTTACCTGCCCAAACCCAGCGGCCTGGGGCTGCTGAACATGTGGCTGGCGATGCCACTCATCATCGTCAGCACGCTGTTGGTGATGAAGCTGACCGCGTTTGGCACGATGAAAGAAAACATCGCCGCGCAGTTCAAGATTTTTAGCAACAAGCACACCTGGGCGCTGACGCTGCTGTACATCGTCACCTTCGGCTCGTTCATCGGCTTTTCGATGGCCTTGCCGCTGGCCATCACCGTGATCTTTGGCATCAGCCACGTGCCCGACGCGTCGGGCGTGATGCAGCACACGCTCAAGAACCCCAACGCCCCGTCGGCACTGACGTTTGCCTGGATCGGGCCCTTTGTGGGCGCGGGTGTGCGCCCCATCGGCGGATGGATCGCTGACAAGGTGGGCGGCTCCATCGTCACGCAGGTGATTTCGGCGGTGATGGTGTTCGCCTCGGCGGCCGTGGGCTACGTGATGCTGCTGGCTTATCAATCGGCAACGCCCGAGCAGTACTTCTTGCCTTTCATGGCGCTGTTCGTGCTGCTCTTCACCGCCAGCGGCATTGGCAATGGCAGCACCTTTCGCACCATCGGCGTGCTGTTTGATCGCCAGCAGGCAGGCCCCGTGCTGGGCTGGACATCGGCCATTGCAGCGTACGGCGCCTTCATTGCCCCAGTGGTGATTGGCGCGCAAATCAAAGCGGCCACCCCGCAGATCGCGATGTACGGGTTTGCGGTCTTTTACGCCCTGTGCCTCGTTTTGAACTGGTGGTTTTACCTGCGCAAGAACGCGTACGTCAAAAACCCTTGAGCCCGCGCGCGGCGACACGGTTTGCTTCCAACAACCCTTGACGATTGAAAGACACGGCATGAGTCACTTCTTGGACCGACTGAGCCACTTTTCACAACCGCGTGAAACCTTTGCGGGTGGCCACGGTGTCACCACCGGCGAAGACCGCACCTGGGAGGACGCCTACCGCAACCGCTGGGCCCACGACAAGATCGTTCGCAGCACGCACGGTGTCAACTGCACCGGCAGCTGCAGTTGGAAGATCTACGTCAAGGGCGGCATCGTTACCTGGGAGACCCAGCAGACCGACTACCCGCGCACCCGATGGGACATGCCCAACCACGAGCCCCGCGGCTGTGCACGGGGCGCCAGTTACAGCTGGTACTTGTACAGCGCCAACCGCGTCAAGTACCCGATGGTGCGTGGCCGCCTGCTGGGGCGCTGGCGCACTGCGATGGCAAGCGCCAAAACGCCCGTGGAAGCCTGGGCCACGATCGTCGAGGACGACGCTGCACGGCGCGACTACCAGCAGGTGCGCGGCATGGGCGGCTTCGTGCGCAGCAGCTGGGACGAGGTCAACCAGATCATTGCCGCATCCAACGTCTACACGATCAAAAAGCACGGGCCCGACCGCATCATCGGCTTCAGCCCCATCCCGGCGATGAGCATGGTCAGCTACGCCGCAGGCAGCCGATACCTGAGCCTGATCGGTGGGGTGTGCATGAGCTTCTACGACTGGTACTGCGACTTGCCACCCGCCAGCCCGCAGGTGTGGGGCGAGCAAACCGACGTGCCCGAATCGGCCGATTGGTACAACAGCACCTACATCATCGCCTGGGGCAGCAACGTGCCACAAACGCGCACACCCGACGCGCATTTTTTTACCGAGGTTCGCTATAAAGGCGCCAAGACGGTGGCGGTGACGCCCGACTACTCCGAAGTCGCCAAGCTGGCCGATATCTGGCTGCACCCCAAGCAGGGCACGGACGCTGCCATGGCCATGGCTTTTGGTCACGTGGCACTCAATGAGTTTTACTTCAAACAGCGCAGCCCCTACTTTGATGACTATGCGCGACGCTACACCGACCTGCCCTTGCTGGTGATGCTCAAGGAGCACCCACTGCCCGACGGCAGCATCACCCTGGTACCCGACCGCTACTTGCGCGCCAGCGACTTCAACGGCAAGCTCGGCCAGCAAAACAACCCCGAATGGAAGACGGTGGCCTTTGACACCAACGGCCGCGCCGTGCTGCCCAACGGCAGCATCGGCTTCCGCTGGACCCCCGAGGGCGGCGTGGATCAGGGCAAGTGGAACCTGGAGAGCAAGGAGGCCCGGCACGGGGCTGATGTCAAGCTCAAATTGTCAGTCATTGAAGATGGCGCCCAAGCGCACGAGATCGTGAGCGTCGGCCTGCCCTACTTTGGCGGCGTGAGCACGCCGCACTTCAAGTCGAACACACAAAACGGCGAGATCAACTTCGTCAAAGTACCCGCCGTGCGCCTGCGCCTTGGCAAAGATGGCGCGCATCGCGAATCCCTGGTGGCCACGGTGTTCGACCTGCAAGCGGCGCAATACGGCATCGATCGCGGTTGGGGCAGTGGCGCCAAGTGCTATGACGATGACGCGGCCTACACACCGGCTTGGGCCGAAAGCATCACCGGCACACCACGCGACCAGATCATCACCGTCGCCCGGCAATTTGCTGAGAATGCGCACAAGACGCAGGGCAAGTCGATGATCATCATTGGCGCGGCGATGAACCACTGGTACCACGCCGACATGAACTACCGCGGCGTCATCAACCTCTTGATGATGTGCGGCTGCATCGGCCAGAGTGGTGGCGGTTGGGCGCACTACGTGGGCCAAGAGAAGCTGCGGCCGCAAACCGGCTGGACGCCGCTGGCGTTCGCGCTCGATTGGATCCGCCCACCGCGGCAAATGAACAGCACCAGCTTCTTTTACGCCCACACCGATCAGTGGCGCTACGAAAAGCTGGGCATGGAAGCCATCGTCTCGCCACTGGCCGACAAGCAGCTGTATGGCGGCAGCATGATTGATTACAACGTGCGCGCCGTGCGCATGGGTTGGTTGCCCAGTGCACCCCAGCTCAAGACCAACCCGCTGCAGGTGGTGGTTGACGCGGCTGCGGCAGGCATGGACCCCAAGGACTACGTGGTGCGGGGGCTCAAAGACGGCACCGTGCAGTTGAGTTGCGAGGACCCTGACGCGCCGCAGAACTGGCCGCGTGTGCTTTTTGTCTGGCGCAGCAACCTGCTGGGCTCCAGCGGCAAGGGCCACGAGTACTTTTGCAAGCACTTGTTGGGCACTGAAAGTGGCATCCAGGGCAAAGACCTTGGCAAGGACGACGCCAAGCCCACCGAGGTGGTGTGGCACGAACACGCGCCCGTCGGCAAGCTCGACTTGGTGGTGACTTTGGACTTCCGCATGAGCACCACCTGCCTGTACAGCGACATCGTGCTGCCCACGGCCAGTTGGTACGAGAAGAACGACCTCAACACCAGCGACATGCACCCATTCATTCACCCGCTGTCGGCAGCCGTGGACCCGGTCTGGCAATCGAAGAGCGACTGGGAGATTTACAAGGGCTTCGCCAAAGCCTTAAGCGAGGTGTGCGTTGGCCACCTGGGGGTCGAGAAAGAAATCGTGCTAACGCCCATCATGCATGACACCGCCGGTGAGCTGGCACAGCCCTTTGAGGTGAAGGAGTGGCGCAAGGGCGAGTGCGAACTGTTTCCTGGCAAGACCGCGCCGCAGATCGCCGTGGTCGAACGCGACTACCCCAACGTCTTCAAGCGCTTCACGGCCCTGGGCCCGCTGATGGACAAGCTGGGCAATGGCGGCAAGGGCATCGGCTGGAAGACTGGCACCGAGGTCGAGCAGTTGGGTCAACTCAACGGCAAGACACTGACCGAGGGCGTGACCCACGGCATGCCCAAGATCGTGACGGACATCGATGCCTGCGAGGTCATCTTGCAGCTGGCGCCCGAAACCAACGGCCACGTGGCCGTGAAGGCTTGGCAGGCCTTGAGCAAGCAGACCGGGCGCGACCATACCCATCTGGCACTGCACCGCGAGGACGAGAAGATCCGCTACCGCGACGTGCAAGCGCAGCCGCGCAAGATCATCAGTTCGCCCACTTGGAGCGGCATCGAAAGCGAAACCGTCAGCTACAACGCTGGCTACACCAACGTTCATGAATACATCCCGTGGCGCACGCTCACCGGGCGACAGCAGTTTTACCTCGACCATCCGTGGGTGATCGCTTTTGGAGAAGGTTTCAGCAGCTACCGCCCACCCGTGGACCTGAAAACCACCGCCGGCATTCACAACATCAAGCCCAACGGCAACAAGGAGATCTTGCTTAATTTCATCACGCCGCACCAAAAATGGGGCATCCACAGCACCTACAGCGACAACCTGATGATGCTGACGCTGAACCGCGGTGGCCCGGTGGTTTGGTTGAGCGAGGACGACGCCCGGGTCGCTGGTGTCGAGGACAACGACTGGGTCGAGGTCTTCAACATCAACGGCGCCATCGCGGCGCGGGCGGTGGTCAGCCAGCGCGTCAACCCCGGCATGCTGATGATGTACCACGCGCAAGAAAAGATCATCAACACACCGGGGTCGCAGATCACGGGTGTGCGCGGTGGCATCCACAACAGCGTGACGCGCATCGTGCTCAAGCCCACGCACATGATCGGGGGCTACGCGCAGTTCAGTTACGGCTTCAACTACTACGGAACCATCGGCACCAACCGCGACGAATTCGTGGTCGTGCGCAAGATGGCAAAGGTTGACTGGCTCGACACCCCACTTGGCGACGAACGCGCCGAAACAGTGCAAGCCCAAGGAGAAGGCTCATGAAGATCCGCGCTCAAGTAGGCATGGTCCTGAACTTGGATAAGTGCATTGGCTGCCACACCTGCAGCGTGACGTGCAAGAACGTCTGGACGAGCCGCCCCGGCGTTGAGTACGCCTGGTTCAACAACGTCGAGACGAAGCCCGGCATCGGTTACCCCAAGGAGTGGGAGAACCAGGACAAATGGAACGGGGGCTGGGTGCGCAAGGCCAACGGCAGCATCGAGCCTCGCCAGGGTGGCAAGTGGAAGTTGCTGATGCGCATCTTCGCCAACCCCAACCTGCCCCAAATCGACGACTACTACGAGCCCTTCACCTTCGACTACGACCACCTGCAGTCGGCGCCCGAGATGCAGCACGCGCCCACCGCACGGCCGCGCAGCCTCATCACCGGCAAGCGCATGGACAAGATCGTTTGGGGGCCCAACTGGGAAGAGATCCTGGGGGGCGAGTTCAGCAAGCGCAGCAAAGACAAAAACTTCGACGACATCCAGAAGGACATCTACGGCCAGTTTGAAAACACCTTCATGATGTACCTGCCCAGGCTGTGCGAACACTGCCTGAACCCAGCCTGCGTGGCATCGTGCCCCTCTGGCAGCATCTACAAGCGCGAAGAAGACGGCATCGTCTTGATCGACCAGGACAAGTGCCGCGGCTGGCGCATGTGCGTCAGCGGCTGCCCTTACAAGAAGATCTACTACAACTGGAAGAGTGGCAAGGCCGAGAAGTGCATCTTCTGCTACCCGCGCATCGAAGCCGGCCAGCCCACGGTGTGCAGCGAAACCTGCGTGGGGCGCATCCGCTACCTGGGTGTGCTGTTGTACGACGCCGATCGCATCCAGGAGGCGGCGAGTGTCACGCATGACAAATATTTGTACCAGGCCCAGCTCGACATTTTCCTCGACCCGAACGATCCGAAGGTTATCGCGCAGGCCAAACTCGACGGCATCCCGGACAACTGGATGGACGCCGCGCGCAACAGCCCCGTCTACAAAATGGCGGTGCAGTGGAAGGTGGCGCTGCCGCTGCACCCCGAGTACCGCACGCTGCCGATGGTGTGGTACGTGCCGCCGCTGTCGCCCATCACGGCGGCGGCGAACGCGGGGCACGTGGGCACGAACGGCGAGATACCCGACGTGAACCAGCTGCGCATCCCCGTCAAGTACCTGGCCAACCTGCTAACCGCCGGTGACCCCGTGCCGGTGGTGCGGGCCCTGGAACGCATGCTGGCCATGCGTGCCTACCAGCGCAGCAAGCATGTGGACGGCCTGGCCAACAACGCTGCCATCGATCAGGTCAACATGACCGTCAACGAGGTCGAAGACATGTACCGCGTGATGGCCATCGCCAACTACGAAGACCGCTTTGTCATCCCCACCACGCACCGCGAGTATGCCGAGAACGCTTTCAACGTGCGCGGCGGTTGCGGCTTCAGCTTTGGCAATGGTTGCAGCGAAGGCAACACCGAAACCAGCCTGTTTGGCAGCGAGAAGAAGCGCACCATTCCCATCAAGGCAACCCTCTAAATGAAAACGATTGCTCGCACACTGCGGGTGCTCGAGCACCTTCTCAGCTACCCCGACGCCGAATTGCGCGCTCACCT
The DNA here is from genome assembly GCA_963738575.1 of uncultured beta proteobacterium. Classification (GTDB taxonomy): domain Bacteria; phylum Pseudomonadota; class Gammaproteobacteria; order Burkholderiales; family Burkholderiaceae_C; genus CAVTWY01. Next base: position 150,683 of record CAVTWY010000003.1, on the reverse strand, counting down.
GCCCGAGTTGCAGGCCGCGCTGCATGACGAGCGCGCGCTGGGTGCGTCGAGGCTTGCCGAGCTGGATGCGCTCATCAACCGCCTGGGCAGGCGCAAGTTGCTGGATGTCGAGGCCGACCACGTGGAGCTCTTCGACCGTGGTCGCGGCACCGCGCTGCACTTGTTCGAGCATGTGCACGGCGACAGCCGCGACCGTGGCCCGGCCATGGTGGACCTGTGCCAGACCTTCGAGGCGGCAGGCTTGTTTCTGGCCCCCGGAGAGCTGCCCGACCACCTGACCGTGGTGCTGCAATACGTCTCCACGCAACCCCCGGCGCAGGCCAAGGCCTTCCTGGGTGAGATCTCGCACATCCTGCAGGTGATCTTCAGCGCGCTGCTGCAACGCAACGCAGCGCACGCCTGCGTGCTGGCCGCACTGCTGGACCTCGCGGGCGAAAAGGCGCAGGCCGTGTCGGTACCGCCCGAGCCCGAGTTGGATGAAAGCTGGGTCGAGCCGATGGCCTTCGACGGTTGCTCCACCCAGGGCCAGGCCCGGCCAGGCCAGCCGCATCCCATTCAACTCGTCAGGAATGCGGCACTCGCTGCAGTGCCTGTCCGTTCGACCCACGCCCCCTCGTCAGGAGCCTCAACATGAAGGCCGCACACTATTTTTTCTTCACCATCTACCCGTACCTCTGTCTGGCGGTGTTCTTGATGGGCAGCTTGGCGCGCTTCGACCGCGACCAGTACACCTGGAAAAGCGACAGCTCGCAGTTGCTGCGCGCTGGCCAGTTGCGCTGGGGCAGCAACTTGTTCCACGGCGGCATCTTGTTTCTCTTCTTTGGTCACCTGTTCGGCCAGCTCACCCCGCACTGGTTGTACGAGATCTTCGTCACTGCATCGCAAAAGCAACTGTTGGCCGTGGTGGCAGGCGGCGTGGCCGGCGTGCTGTGCTTCATCGGTCTGACCCTGCTCCTGCACCGGCGCCTGTTCGACCCCCGCATCCGCCTGACGAGCCATCGCACCGACATCGCTATTTTGCTTATTCTGTGGGTGCAGCTGTGCATCGGCCTGGCAACGCTTCCGTCGTCACTGCACCATGTGTCGGAGCCCACCACGATGTTGCGCCTGGCCACTTACTTGCAAGGCATTGCCACCTTCCAGCCCGACGCAACTCTGGTGGCGGGCATTGAGTGGCACTTCCAGGCGCACATGCTGTTAGGGATGACGATCTTCTTGCTCTTCCCTTTCAGCCGCCTGGTGCACGTGTGGAGCGGCTTCGGCACCATGGCCTACCTGTTCCGCCCCTACCAAATCTCGCGTTCGCGCCGGCTCAATGTGCCAGGCGGCCAGAACCAGACCCGCCGTGTTGGCTGAAGCTCACCAGGACCTCGCCATGAAACTCCCCATGAACGCCCCCGTGAGCCACCCAACCCCGCCTCTCCCCCGCGTCAACGGCGTTTGGCTGTCCGATGCGCAAGAAGTGTTGTCGGTCGAAGAAGTTCGCCAGCGTGCCTGCGCGGAGCTGCTGCGCCAAGCGGCCATCGACGCGGGCCTGTTGCCCAAGGGCGATGATGCGCCCTCGGGCGGCGCCCTGAGCGAAGCGGCCAGCGCCGCCATCGAAGCCTTGCTCGACCAGGAACTGGCCGTGCCACCACCGACTGAGGAAGCCTGCCGGCGACATCATGCCGCGCAGCATGGGCGTTATGCCACGGGGGAGCGTGTGCAGGTGCGCCATGTGCTGTTCGCCGTCACCCCCGGGGTGGACGTCAACGCTTTGCGCCAGCGCGCCGAGGGTTGCCTGCTGGACGTGCGGTGCGCGGCGTCGGGCGCGGAGGGCCGCTTTGCAGTCGCAGCCGCAGCCATGTCGAACTGCCCCAGCGGGGCCAACGGTGGTGCTTTGGGCTGGCTCACCAGCGACGACTGCGCGCCAGAGTTTGCGCGCGAATTGTTCGGCAAGCCCGAGGTTGGCGTGCTGCCGCGGTTGGTGCACAGCCGCTTTGGTTTGCATGTGGTGGAGGTGCTGGCGCGCGAGCCTGGTGTCGAGCCCGCCTACGAGACCGTGAAGTCGGCAGTGGCACAGGCGCTGCGCCAACAAGCGTTCACCACCGCGCTGCGTCAGTACCTGCAACTGCTTGCTGGGCAGGCGCAACTGGAAGGCGTTGAGCTGGAAGCCTCCACCACACCGCTTGTGAAATAACGTGAACACCACGGCCGAAGGCGTCGCCGTGCCGGACGACCGACTCGGCATCATCGCCGTTCGAGCGCTGCGCGCCGTTACGATTGGCGTCACCCAGAAAGGTGCATACTGCCCTTTTCGGCCCGGGCGCAGACCATGGACGCACACAACACCTTTCGGCACGGCGACTACGATTTGCAATGCACGGCACAGGCTGACGACCGCGGTCTGTTTGTGCCCAACGTGGTGGTGTGCAAGCATCACTGGCCGCGCCGACCGCGCATCATTGCGGTGCCACGCGGCGATTATTTGTCCGAGGCCACTGCACTCGACGCGGCCCGCGCGCAGGCCATAGAGTGGGTCGTCAACTACGGTTGAATTGGCGTAGAACGCAGCACAAACGCGGCGCCCGACAGCGCCGCCATCGTGTCGGTGATCAACACCGTGGGCACCGTCTGCAAGTAGCTGCTGTAGCGCCCCTTGGCCTCAAAGCGCTGCCGAAACGCCGACTGAAAGAACCGCTCACCCAGGCGCGGCACCATGCCACCGCCAATGTAAAGCCCACCCCGCGCTCCCAAGGTTAGGGTCACGTTGCCGCTAAAGCTGCCAAGCAGCGCGCAAAAGGTGTCGACGGTGCGGTCGCAGGCAGCATCACGCCGCGCCAACCCCTGCTCGATGATTTGCTCGGTGCTCAAAGACTCGCTGGACACCCCAAGCACCGCCGCCACGGCGCGGTGCAACACCGGCAGCCCCGTGCCAGACAGCAAGCGTTCGGCCGACACGTGCAAAAAGGATTGGCGAGCGTGGTCCAGCACTTGGCGCTCAAAGTCGTCGGTGCTGGCCAGCGTGGCGTGGCCCCCTTCGCCGGGTACTGCATGCCAGCCCTGTGGCGTTTGCAGCACGCCCGCCACGCCCAACCCCGTGCCTGCGCCCACCACGGCCAGCATGCCCTGCGGCACCGGCGCTGCACCCCACGGCCTGATTTGATGCGCGCCCAAGCAAGGCAGCGAAAGCGCCAGAGCCTCAAAGTCGTTAAGCACCAGCAAGCTGCTCAACCCCAGCTCTTGCGTCACGCATTGGCGCGAAAACGACCACGGCCCGTTGGTCAGGCTCACCTCGTCGCCTGTAATGGGCGATGCCACCGCAAACGCAGCACGCTTCAGCTTGACGGCACCGGCGCCCGTGCCCTGACCCGCTGTCACCGCGTCCAGGTAGGCTCGTGTGGCTTGCACCACGCCGGCATGGTCGCCCACCGACAGGGTGTGCACATCGGCCAATTGACCTGTGGCTGTCACACGGGCAAAGCGGGCGTTGGTGCCACCGATGTCGGCCACGATCAGCCCAGTGTCGACGGCGCGTGCGTCTGCCTGGTGCGACGCACCGAGGTCAATCGATGAATTCATGGGATGCGTGGCTATCTGTTAATCGTCCAAACGTAGCGAAATTACCCAACGAGCGCAACAGTATCACTGCAAAGATCACGCCAAATTCCAGACTGTACGCGCCGACAGTGATAGCCGTTTTTCCGGCTAAAGCTGGCCCCTGGGTGCTCGGCGGCGCACATGCACTCGGCAGCGCCAACGCGATCACCCGTAGTCAAGTTACGCAAGCAGTGAGCTTCCGAAGTGGATGCAGCCGCAGCCTTGCTACCATGGTGGCATGACGCCCTATGAATGCCCGCGCCTCATGGCTGACATCGGCGGCACGTACGCGCGCTTTGCGCTTGAGACCGCGCCGGGCACCTTCGTGCAAAGTGCGTCGCTGCGCTGCGCTGACCACACTGACTTTCAGGCTGCCGTCAGCGCCTACCTGCAAAGTGTGTCGCAAAACACCGTGCAACACGCCGGCGTGGCCATCGCCAACCCGGTCGAGGGCGACCAGGTGCGGATGACCAACTACCACTGGCAGTTTTCGATTGAAGCGATGCGCGCGCGTTTGGGATTGGAGACGCTGGTGGTGGTCAACGATTTCACCGCACTGGCCATGGCGGTGCCGCGACTGACACCCAAAGAACGCCGGCAGGTGGGGGGTGGGTTGCCGCGCCAAGCCAGCGTGGTGGGGGTGTTGGGCGCAGGCTCGGGCCTGGGTGTGTCGGGCCTGATCCCCAGCGACGACGGCTGGGTGGCCTTGGGCACCGAAGGCGGCCACGCCAGTTTTGCACCCCGTGACGCCCGTGAAATTGCGGTGCTGCAATACGCCCTAGCCAAATACCCACACGTGTCTTTTGAGCGCTTGCTGTCGGGCCCCGGCATCGAGCTGATTCACAGCGCTTTGGCGGCGGCCCACAGCCAAAGCGTCATGCCGCTGCTGGCACCCGAGATCACACGCCGTGCGCTGGACGCGTCCGACGCGCTTTGTGTCGATACCCTTGATTTGTTTTGCGCCTTGATGGGCACAGCGGCGGCAAACTTGGCCGTGACGCTGGGGGCCACGGGTGGCATCTACATCGGCGGCGGCATCGTGCCGCGCCTGGGCGCGTCGTTTGACGCCTCGCGGTTTCGGGCACGCTTTGAAGACAAAGGCCGTTTCAGCGACTACCTCAAGGCCGTGCCCACCTATGTGATTACTGCTGAGAGCGCCACCTTCATCGGTGCGTCGGCCATCCTGGAGTCGCAACTGCGCGCCCTCAACGCCAAGCCTCGCTCATCCATTCTGGAGCAGGTGCGGCGCGGGGTGTCCTGCCTTTCACCCGCCGAGCGGCGCGTGGCCGACCACGTGTTGGCGCACCCGCGTGCAGCGCTCAACGACCCGATTGCCCAAATTGCCCGAGCTGCCAACGTCAGCCAACCCACCGTCATTCGGTTTTGCCGATCGCTGGGGTGTGAGGGCTTGTCTGATTTCAAGCTGCGTTTGGCCTCGGGCTTGACGGGCGCCATGCCGGTCACGCACGTGCAAGTCACGGGCGACGATTCAAGCTTGGAGTTGGGCGCCAAGGTGCTTGGCAACACTGCGTCGGCCATCCTCCAATTGCGCGACCACCTCAACCGCGACATGATCGACCGCGCCGTCACCTTGATCGACCGCGCGCAGCGAATCGAAATCCACGCGGTGGGCCATTACGGCGTGGTGGCACACGACGCGCAATACAAGTTTCTGCGCTTTGGCATCACCTGCAACGCCTACACCGAACCGCGCCTGCAATTGCTGGCGGCCAGTGCCCTCAAACAACATGACCTGGTGATCGTCATCAGCCAAAGTGGCCATGTGGCCGAGCTGGACGCCGTGGCCGCCACGGCCAAAGAGCGCGGCGCCGCCGTCATCGCCATCACCGCCAGCCAATCACCGCTGGCGCGCAAGGCCGACGTGGCGCTTATCGTTGACCACACCGAAGACGTGGCCACCCAAATGCCGATGGTGAGCCGCATCTTGCACCTGCTGGTGATCGATGTGCTGGCGGTGGGGGTGGCGATGCATCGCAGCGCCCTGCCCGCACCCATGATGGCTGCACTGGACGCCGCAGGTGGCAGCGCCAGTGGCAAGGCCAAGCAGAGTCCCCGCCCCATGCAGGGTGTCAGCGCAGCAACACCACTGTCCCGGCTTTCGTCGCACAGCGCTTAGGCGCCCTTCAGCTCAGGTGGTCAAAGTCAATGAACCCGCGCTCGACGTTGGTTGAATCGAGGCGCACCCGAACCTTTTGCCCCACGCGCAGCGACTGGCGCGTGCGCAACATGCCCTCGGCCGGTGGCGCAAAAATGCGAACCCAGGTGTTGCCCTTGGCCACACCTGTCACCACACCGTCAAACGTTTGCCCCACACGCGACTGAAGCAGCAAGGCCGCCTCCGACTTGCGCATCTGGCGCTCCACTTTGTTGGCGGCGTCTTCTTGTTGCGAGCAGTGGGTGGCCAGGGCCGCCAACTCGGCATGACTGTAGGGCGCTGGCGCCCCGGTGATGGCGGCCTTGAGCAAGCGCTGCGTGATCAGATCAGGGTAGCGGCGGTTGGGGGCAGTGGAGTGTGAATAGTCGCGCACAGCCAACCCAAAGTGGCCAATCTTGGGGCCGCCCGGCACCTCCACCACGTACTCGCCCGCGCCCATCAACTTGATGATCACCAGCGACAGATCGGGAAAGCGCAGCGGGTCTCGTTGCCGCTGCTTGACCAAAAAATGCTCCAGCGCCAAGGCATCGGGGTCGGGAGGCAGCTTTTCGCCATACTCGGCCGCCACCTCGACGATGCGTGCCCAGCGCTCGGGGGACCGCACCACGCGGCGCACCGACGCACGCCGTTTGCCCGCCAGGTACAGCGCCGTGGCACCGTTGGTGGCGATCATGAACTCTTCGATGATTTGACGCGCGCGGTTTTGCACCTGCTGGCGAATCTCCACCACACGGTCGCCGTCAAACACGGCCTTGGGCTGAAAGGTTTGAAACTCCAGCGCCCCGTGCTCGCGCCGCAAGGCCCGCATCTGTTGCGCCACCGAATCCTGCACCCGCAACTGCTGCTCCATGCCCTTCACCGCGGCCGCCGCAGCCGGCAACGGTGCTTTGCCGTCGATCCAATCCGACACCGTGTCGTAGTCGAGCTTGGCCTTGTTGTGCACACGCGCGCGCTGAAGCTCGGCGTGACCCACCGAGCCGTCGGGTTTGATGTGCATCGTCGTCACCATCGCGAGGCGCTCCACCTGGGGGTTCATCGACGTGAAGTCGGTGGACAACTTTTCGGGCAGCATCGGAAAAATGCGCGCCGACGTGTACACCGACGTGGTGTTGCCACGCGCATGCCCGTCGATCGGCGTGTCCTTGCGCACCAGCGTGTCAACGTCGGCGATGGCCACCAAGATGCGCACCGAGCCGTCGGGCTGCGTTTCGCTTACCGTGAGTTGGTCCAGGTCGCGTGAGTCGTCGTTATCGATCGAACACCACAACAACGCTGTGAGGTCTTGGATGGTGGCACCCGCCTCTTCGCTCGGGCCTTGGATGGTGCCCAGTTGTCGCACCACGTCACCCGAAAACTCGGGGGTCAAACCCCGCTCCACCATGGCGGCCACAGCCAGGGCTTCTAAGATCGGATCGCTGATGGTGTCGCAAGGTGGGCTCCCGCCAATGGTGTCGGGGCATCTTACTGGACGGCGGTAGCGCCAGCGCCCGGGGCCTGGCCGCGACTGCAGCATTGGCAATCGTGTCGACCTAACCCAATTTGAACGCGCGCAGCACTTCGAGCTCTTGATTCACATCGGCCGGAAAGCCGCGCCTGTTCTTGCGTCGGCTGTTCAGCAGACCCTCAAAGTACACGTCCAGCTCATCACCCTTGACCCACAGTGCAGCCAACCGGTTGACAACGTGGGTGTAGTGCACTGCCGTGCGCAGCGGCCGCATCGCCTTGGGCAAATCGCTCAGCCACACCATGGCGTGTTTGCCCAGGCGTTTGTCCTCGCGCGTTTGCGCCTGGCGAAACTTTTCCCAGGCCGCGGGGTCGCCTTCGAGCATCTTCTCCAAGGCGGCGGGCTGATCGTTCAGCACGTCGCGCGCCATGGCCAGTGAAACAGTCTCAAATTCGACCAGGTTCGACGTGTTGAAAGGGGGTTGGTGGGCGGTGGTCACGGCAAAGAAGCATCCCAATGATCAGTGGGGTAAAAAAGGGTGCAGCCAAGCGCACGCCCCAAAAATTCGCTGCGTCGAGATAGTAAGCAAAACCACAGCCATCCCCAAGGGCGAAGCGCACGGGTTGCCGGGGGCTGCACCACCCGGCGCGCCACGCTGCAACCCTTGGCGTGAACTTGTTCACGCACTCGTTACGCCATGATGCTTTCGGCATCATGACACCGTCATCAATCAAGCGTAACTTCGGGATCTGTTGGGATGACCCTCATGTCCATCCACTGGCTCCAAAGTGGCCAGCCCCTTGGGAGCAACCATGTCCGACGAATTCGACCCCGACTACGCGCTGTGGCACCCCACCGACCTTGACAACACGGTGTCCCAAGCGTCGCAGCGACTTCGCAAAGCCACTCCACGCCTGGTGTCGCGCTTGTACCGGCAAGCGCCTCAGCCGCTGCGCACCCAAATGCTCCAGTATTTGCTCAGCCCCCTCAACACCCTAAGCCTGATGGGGGTGTCAGCTGGCGCCTTTGCCTACTTCTTGGATCACAAACCCAAGACCGACAGCGAGCAAGACCTTGACCATGCCTCGCACTTTTTGCCCAGCCAAATCGCCGAGCTCACCGACTTTGTCGAGCAAGTCAACCCCAACACTGTGGCCCACATGGCGACCATGCTGGCGTCGCACGCCGCAGCGCTGGCGTCGATCGGCGCCACCACGGCCATGTTGATGCGCCGAAGCGCCACGCCCGAAATCGAGGCGGCGCCCAAACCCGCCCCGCGCAAGCGCGCTCGGGCTCGCGCTGCGGCTTAGCCAACGCAACCCGGCCTGCGACTCCGCGCGCGGGCACTCGCGCTGCTCAACCTGCGTCGCGTTATCGTAGGCCATGGTGACACCAACCCCGCTTCGGCCCCAAATTCCCCGCCTCACGCTGGTGTCGGTGCGCGATCTGCTCGTCACGGTGGGGCCATTTGTCGTGGTGGCTGCGCTGTTGTTGGCGCTGGCCTATGGGGTGCTGGACCCCGCGCCACCGCCCAAGGTGGTGATGGCCACCGGGCCCGAGCAAGGGGCCTATGCGCAGTTTGGCAAACGCTACGCCGCACGGCTCAAAGCGTATGGCGTTGACGTTGAACTGCGCACCACCCAGGGTGCAGCCCAAAACTTGGCGCTGCTGCGAGACCCGAACTCGGGCGTGCAAATTGGCTTTGTGCAAGGGGGAGCCGACGAACAAGGGTCCGTGCGCGGGGACGACGCCCCAGCCGAGGGTTTCAGCTCGCTGGGCAGCTTGTTTTACGAGCCTCTGTGGTTGTTCTACCGCGAAGACTCGGCCCAGCGGCTGCTCAAGGGTGCGGCGTTCAACAACCTGCCCCAGCTGGCGGGCTGGAAGCTCAACATCGGGCCGCCCGGCAGCGGCGCGCCCAACTTGATGAAGAAGCTGCTGGAGGCCAACAACATCGCCCCCAACAGCATCACCCTGTTGGATGAGGATCAAACCCCCGCCGTGGTGGCCCTGTTGGCGGGCCAAAGTGATGCTTTGGTGTTTGCCTCGGCACCCGAATCGTTGATGGTGCAGATGCTGCTTCAAACGCCGGGCATCAAGCTCTTTAATTTTGCGCAGTCCGAGGCCTACTCGCGCCGCTTCGCTTTCATGAGCCCCGTCACCCTGCCGCGCGGTGTGGTGGACTTGGCCAAAGACATCCCGCCCGTTGACGTGAAGCTGGTGGCACCCACCGCAACCCTGGTGGCCCATGACACCTTGCATCCAGCCCTGGTGCAATTGTTTGTGCAAGCAGCGCACGCCCTTCACGCTGAGGCCGGTTGGTTTCAAAAGAAGGGTGAGTTCCCCAGCGCCAACAACACCGAGCGCCCGCTGGCCAAAGAGGCCGACCGTTTCTACCGCAACGGCACGCCCTTGCTGCAACGCTACCTGCCATTTTGGTTGGCCAACTTGGTGGAGCGCATGTGGCCGGTGCTGCTGTCCATCGCAGCGGTCTTGATCCCGATGTCCAGCGTGCTGCCACCGGTGTACAAGTTCCGCATCCGTTCACGCATCTTCAAGTGGTACCGGCAACTGCGCGAGATTGAAGACGCCGTGGGGCAACGGCCCGCCAACCAGTTGCTGCAAGAGCTGGGCGACATCGAAAAGCACGTGGAGCGTGTCACCGTACCGCTGAGCTACGCCGATCAGCTGTACGCGCTGCGCAGCCACATCAACTTGGTGCGAGATCGGTTGCAAGGCTGAAGCGCGTGGGTGTAGGTCAAGGCCTACCGCGCGCTGCGGCGGTGTCTGCTGGTGACACGTGGGTCCGAGGCAGACAGTGCTGTCACGCCCCCTGTCTGACTTCCAAGGAACCCCATGAGCCCCTTCACACCCTCCCGAATCGTCGCGTTGTCATTGGCCTCATTCGGGCTTGTCACATGGATGTTGATGGCCTATGCGCGGGCCGTGCAACCCCTCGACAAGCTCAACTTCGACGCCATGCACTTTGATCTCGAATGACAGCCCCCAAGCCGTCGGTGCGCGAGGGCCCTGCCGCACCCGAACCATGCTAAGTGCAGTTTGTGAAGCACTTCAGGCAGTCGTTCTCCGACCCAGCGTTCGCGTCCTGCGAGACGGCGCTGCAAGCTGTGGAGGGGGTGGCATGGGAGGCCTGCGAAGCGGGCCGCTGAGGGTGACTGCGACTAGGCTTCGCGCCCCCACTGCCGCGTCGCCGCTGCCGCCATGAATGCCTTGACGTCTTGCACCGGCATCACACCCGCGTCGTGTTTGGACTTCACCAGGCCACAAACGTCGAGCAGTGGCTGGGCTTCGGCACTGAACGCAATGGCCTTGAGGTGCGCATGCGCATCGCGCACAAAATTGCAAGCCGACACGTTGTCAGACAACCGTGTGGCTGCAGCCTTGTTGACAATGATGGCAACAGCATCAAAAACGATGGACGGCGTCCCTGCCAGTTGCCCGTCGGCGACCAACAGGCTGCCGTCCGAGAGTTTTACACCACTAATTTTGGGCGCCACGATTTTTGCCACCGCATGGGCGCGTTGAACCGCGTCCAACACCGCTTTGATCTGTTTGGCATCGCTGCCTTCATCCACCAACAGCCCCACACAGCGACCTTGCAGCGTTGGCTTCATGTTGGCCACAATGCCAAGCGCCTTGGACGCAGGCATGTCGCTCGCTGCGACACGCGCAGCAGCAGCTGGTGGCAGCTGTGCCAGACCCAGCCCGTCGGCAACACGCTGTGCCAATGTGTCGTCAATGCAGCGCAGGTGGCCCACGACGCGCAAGCGGACGTCTGCCGTTGCCACCTTGGACAATTCAAACACCAGCGCACCCACCATGTGGGTCTGCTCAAAAGCCGTTTGACTGCGCAAAAACATGCGAGCCTGGGTGTAGTGGTCGGCAAAGCTCTCGGCGCGCAATCGCCCTATTTGGCCGGGGTCGGTGGGTTGCGCAAAGCTTCGAAAGCCCGTTGTCACCGTGCGAGGGGATGTTGGGTCGAGTGAGCTTGGTTCGTAGTTGACTCGCCCCTTGGGCACCGCGTGCTGCATGTGACCATCGCGCTGAAAGTTGGCAAACGGGCACTTCGGCGCATTGATGGGCAACTGATGAAAGTTGGGAGACCCCAGACGCGAGAGTTGGGTGTCGAGGTAAGACATGAGTCGACCTTGCAACAACGGGTCGTTGCTGAAGTCAATGCCTGGCACCACATGGGAAGGGCAAAACGCCACCTGTTCAGTCTCGGCAAAGAAGTTGTCTGGCCAGCGGTTCAACGTCATGCGCCCGATCACCTGAAGCGGCACCAACTCCTCCGGAATCAATTTGGTCGCGTCCAGGTGGTCGAACGGAAATCCAGCCGCGTCGGCTTCGGTGAATAACTGCACGGCCAAGTCCCACGCGGGGAAGTTGCCGCCCTCGATGGCTTCAAACAGATCGCGGCGATGAAAGTCAGGGTCGGCACCCGCCAACTTCACGGCCTCGTCCCACAACGTTGATTGCAGGCCAAGCGTGGGTCGCCAGTGGAACTTGACGAAGGTCGATTGGCCCTTGGCGTCGAGCAGCCGAAAGCTGTGCACCCCAAAGCCTTCAATCATGCGCAACGAGCGAGGGATCGTGCGGTCACTCATGGCCCACATGATCATGTGCATCGACTCGGGCATCAAAGAGATGAAGTCCCAAAACGTGTCGTGCGCGCTGCCTGCTTGGGGGAACCCACGGTCAGGCTCCATCTTCACGGCGTGCACCAAATCAGGAAACTTCATCGCGTCTTGGATGAAAAACACAGGAATGTTGTTGCCAACGAGGTCCCAGTTGCCTTCTTCGGTGTAGAACTTGACGGCAAAACCACGCACGTCGCGCGGTGTGTCCACCGAACCAGCGCCCCCGGCAACGGTGGAGAAGCGACAAAAAAGTGGCACCGACTTGCCGACCTGCGTTAGAACCTTGGCCGTGGTGTAGCGTTCGAGTGACGTGTGCAGCTCAAACACGCCGTGCGCTGCGCTGCCGCGCGCGTGCACGATGCGCTCTGGAATTCGCTCATGGTCAAAGTGCGTGATCTTCTCGCGCAGCATGAAGTCTTCAAGCAGCGTTGGCCCGCGGTCAAAGCTGCGCAGTGAATTCTGGTTGTCGCTCAGCGCTGCGCCTTGGTTGTTCGTCAGCTTTGCATGCGCTGCGTCACGCGTTTGCTGCAACTCGTCGCCCTGGCCTCGGGGCTGCAAGTCGGTCGAAGTCGCCACTTGGGGGGTGGTTGATCGAGGTTGCTTTCGTGTTGCCATCATTTGCTCGCTTTCAAGATCAGGCAGCTGGTGGCCAGGGCGATCACTGTCAGTGATTTTTGAAAGTTAATGGGGTACACGGTAAAGCCTTGTTGGTCGTTGAAAGCCGTACTGTGAGTGCGTGCACACCACCCTCACGCCGGACATCAGCGCCATGCCCGGTAGTTCTTGTCCTACCTTCTTCAGCCCGCCAAGCCCAAACTACTGAATCAACCCGTTCTTGAGCGCGTAGTACGTCAAGTCGCTGTTGGTTTGCAGCTTGAGTTTCTCCATCACGCGGGTGCGGTAGGTGCTAACGGTTTTGATGCTCAAGAACATGCTCTCGGCCATGGCGCCGATGGTCTCGCCCTGCGCCAAACGCAAAAACACTTGCAGCTCGCGCTCCGACAGCAGCTCGTGCTGCGGCCGATCACCGCCCTGGGTCATGGTGTCAGCCAAGATCTCGGCCACCGCCGGTGAGATGTAGCGGCGGCCCAAGGCAACCGTGCGCACAGCGTTGACAATCTCTTCCGGGTCGCATGATTTGTTGATGTAACCACTGGCCCCCTGCCGCATCAAAGCTGTTGCGTAATGGGCCTCTGGAAACCCACTAAGGATCAAAATCTTCAGCGCCGGGAAGCGGCCTTTGATGGCGGCCAGCGCGTCAACACCCCCTTGACCTGGCATGGAGATGTCGAGCAACAAGACGTCGACATTGCCCTGGCGCACCAGTTCAAGCGCTTCGCTTCCGTTGCTGGCTTCACCCGCCACGCGCAGATCGACATACGCTGACAAGAACTGCCGCAACCCGTTGCGCACGATCGCGTGGTCATCGACGATGCCAATGTTGATCAACGTGTGCTCCTTAGTCCTGTTGTGCACAAGCCTAGCAGTTGCTCGCAAGCCAGGGCATCAGACCTGTCCTACACGGCGCCAGGGTCAACACCTGCCGGCATCCTCCGACAAGTCAAACGCCTCGTGGCCGACCCATCTGGGCCCTTGTCAGCCTCAAAGTCAAGGCTCGACTTGCACCCTCCATACCACCAGCATTCAAGGATTGCCCCATGCTTCAAAATCGACCCACCACGTTTGTCACACTGCTGATTGCAGCCTCAGCCGCCATGACACTGGTCGCTTGCAACCGCGCTGAAGATCGCACCATCGCAGCCAATCAAGGCAGCAGCCCCACGTCTGAAGCCAACAAACCAGCCCAAGAAGGACGAGTGGAAGGCGTTGCGCCCGCCACGCCATCTGCCACGGGCAATGCTGGTACCTCCAGCGATGCCAACGTCACCCTGGCCGTCAACGCAGCGCTGAGCAATGACCCTCAGTTGCGAGCCTTGGCCATCGGCGTCGACACCGTCAACGGCGTGGTGCAACTGTCAGGGTTCGCCACGTCGGCCAACGAAAAGTCCATGGCCGAAAGCTTGGCAAGGGGCACGTCGGGTGTGACTTCGGTACGCAATGACATCGTCATCCGCAATTGAGTCGGATTCATCCTACACGGCGTTGCCCCCAAACGGCATCACAATCGGCGCCAGACAACCCCACCCGCCCTGCAAATTGCATTGCAGCCGGCGGGTTCTACCTTGAAAACCTTCATCGTCGAAGACAGCCCGCTGATTTTGCAGAAGCTCGTAGCGACGCTGGAGGCGCTGGCGCCGGTGCAAGTGATTGGCTCGGCCAGCGACGAAGCCACAGCCGTGGCTTGGCTCCAACATGATGGCAACGATTGTGAGTTGCTCATCATTGATATTTTTTTGAAGTCAGGGACCGGCCTGGGTGTCCTGCGTGCCGCAACCACCTTGGGCGTCACCAGCAAACGCGTGGTGCTGACCAACTACGCCACCAAAGACATGCGCGACGCCTGTCGCGCATTGGGTGCCGACCGCGTGTTTGACAAATCCAGTGAAGTTGAAGAACTGTTGGCTTACTGCGAGCGGTTGAATGACGGCACGGACAGCAAGCCAAGCGACCTGAACTAAGGCGCTAGCAGCAACACGACACGGCCCATCACAACACGTCGAGCGGAGGTTTTTGCATGGATTTTGAGCCCCTCGATCGATTGCGCCGCAGTGTCTTTGCGCTGCCGCTGGCCGTGCTGGCCGCTTTGGTGGTGGTGGTGTTCAACGAAACGGGGTACAACCGATCAACGCAAGCGCTGGGGGCGCTGGCCGAGCGCGGCGGCGCGCGCATTGAGCTGCATCTGTTGATGCGTGGGCTCATCGACTCGGAAACCGGGCAGCGTGGCTACTTGCTCACGGCTCGCAATGAATACCTCGCGCCCTACAACGAAGGGGTGCTTGCCGTCAACAGCTCGATCCAGAAGTTGGCAGACTACTTTGCCAACGACCCCGCGTCGCTCATGCGGGTCAAGACGATCGAGGCCAAGTCAAAAGAAAGGCTTGCCGAGCTGGCGGCCACGTTGCGCTTGCACGATGAGGGCAAGCAAGACCAATGGCGCGCCATGCTGATGACGGGAAGTGGCAAACAGACGATGGACATCCTGCTCGGTCACGCCGAGGCATTGATTGAATCCGAAAATGACCGCATCGTGGTGCAGCGCCAGGGCATCTTCGACACGCTGCGCGTGGGTCGAATCGGCGTCAACGTGATGGCTGCGTTTGCGTTGGCCGCCCTGATATTGTTTTTGCGAAAGACGCGCACACTTGAGCGCGTGCAACACGAACACTCGCAGACGCTGCGAGCCGACCGCGATCAATTGGAGGCAGTGGTGACACGCCGCACGATCGAGCTGACCGAACTGGCGCAGCATTTGGAGTCGGCGCGCGAAGACGAACGCAGCCGTTTGGCCCGCGAGCTGCACGACGAACTCGGCGCGCTGCTGACGGCAGCCAAACTCGACGCCGCGCGCCTGCGGCGAACGATGCTACCCATGTCCCCCGCCACCGAAGAAGGGCTCAAGCATTTGCACAGCACCCTCGATCAAGGCATTGCCTTGAAACGCAACATCATCGAGAACCTTCGGCCGTCGTCACTCGCCAACCTCGGCCTGGTGGCTGCCCTGGAGATTCAAGCCACGGAGTTTGCGGCTCGCGCGGCCATGCAAGTGACCACCAAACTGGAACCGGTGGCGCTGTCTGACAAAGCGCAGATCACGGTCTACCGGCTTGTTCAAGAATCACTCAACAACATCGCCAAACATGCGCGAGCGACCCACGTCACGATCGTCCTGTGCAAGGAAGACGTGGTGCCGTACCGCGTTTGCGTGAGCGTGCAAGACAACGGCGACGGATTCGACCCCACGACAGTCAAGCGCGACACGCACGGCCTCACGGGCATGCGCTACCGCGTCGTGGGTCTTGGCGGCACGATGACCGTTCAAAGCACGCCCGCCCACGGCACCGTCATCAAGGCTTGGTTGCCTGCGACACACTGCGAAAAAGTCACGCCATCGGTCACGTGAGGATGGTGGTACGCCATTGCATGGCGTACCAAGCAGATGTACCCGCCAACGCGCTGGCAAGCGCGCCCCAGGCCATGTCGACCAAGGCCAGCTCAAGGCTCCACTGACGCATGGTGGCGAGGTTGGTCAGGTCGTAAACGCCGTAGGCCATCAACCCAAAGAGTGCCGAACGCCAAAGGGCGTCACTGGCCGATGCAGGCAACGGATGCAGTGCCAGCGTCACCAGCCCGACGGGGTAGCCCAAGTAAAACGCGGCGGCAGGCAGCAACCTCACCGAGTCGGCCATCAAATCACCCATCTCTTGGCGGTAGAAATCGCGCGCCACCAGCCCGAGCCACAGGGCGTCGAGAACAGCGAGCACCAACGTGGCGGCGCCATAACCAATCCACCATCTGCTCATTGTGTTCTCCTTGCCTGGGGCGGCTTCAAATCGGGCGATGGTGACGATGGGGGTGGGCAAGGGGCGCCTTGGCCAAGGCAGTAAGTTGTTCAGGTCACTCTACGGCGGCTGCCACCGGGGGCAGGTCGGACGCAGCCTCAGTACGCGGTAGGACAAGGCCGCAAACCGCAAGCCGGTGGCGCAAAGGCCTGGCGCGTCCACGCACCCATGATCAGGTTGTGTGTCGACCCAGTGCAAAGCGTGCTCAAGGAAGGTCCGATGCTGGCAAGCCCTTGAAGGTTTCGTGCAACGCGTCGACCTCTGGCAGTACGTAAGCCAAACCCGATGTGCCCGAAAACAAGGGATGCACCACCGCGTTGTAAAACTCGACCGGCACATTGATGCAGCCATAGGACACCCGGTTGTCAGCCGCCGAGGACGAGGCCAGGCGCTGCAGCCGGCGCTCGCGTGGCACCGTGGCGCGTACGCGGTGCAACGACACCGCAGCGCCGTAGTCGATCCAGACAATGTCTTCACCGGCCAGGTTGCGCCCTGCCTGCGTCGCAAAGCGCCCAGCTGGCGTGGTGCGCTCAAAGGGCCGCACCTGCGACACCTCCCGGTCACCAATGCCGGGCACGCTGTGGTCGCCCAGCGCTTGCCCCAACAGCACCGGCGTGGCACCCACCCTGACGCCCTCGCGATCAAAGACATGCAGCAGCGAGAGCTTTTTATCAATCACCATGAACGGCAGGCGCGACCGGTTGTCGGTCGCCACAGCCCAGTTGGCCACGCGACGTGTTTGCGCCGGTGGTGCATGGTCCCCAAACTGGGCTTCACGTTGCAACGGCTCGCTCACCGCCTGTGCCGGAAGTTCGGGTGTGGCAGATACACGCGCCAAACGCCCTGCTTGCAGTGACATCACCGCGCCCACGGCAATCACCATCAGCCCCAGCGCGACCCCACCGAGCGCCATCTTGGAGGCTGCTGCATCGGTCACGGCGGCGTGGCGGTCGTTTGACCCGGCCCACCGTCGGGCAGACCACCGCCCTCACCCTCCCACGTCTGCATGGCCTCTGTTTTGGCCGACGAGGTAGCGGCGCCTTGTGCTTGGCTCTTTTTAAGCAAACAGCCCCAGCCAACAGCGGACAGCACGGCCAGCGCGAATAGTTTCAGTGCAGCTTGCATGAATGTCTCCTTGATGGAAGCAGCGGGCGCGACTGCGAGCGCCAAGCGAAGGCAAGCGAACCTTGCGGTCGCCGCCTTCGCGCGCAAGCTTCAGTCGATCAATTGCGATCGGCGCGTGCTGGCAGCGTCGCATCGGTTGTCATCGACGGGCGGTTGGCGTCCATGGCCGACGCACCCGACTCCACCGGTGCGGTGGGCATCGTAGGCACGCTAGGAACGGCCGGCACGCTTGGCATCGACTGCGTTGGCGCACTTGCGGGCGCTTCCGTCGGTGCACTCACCGCAGGCGATGACGGCGTGTTTTGTGCCACGGCCACGCCGCCGACAACGAGAAGAATCGCCGCAGTACCCGCGAGGCCCAGAGAGAGAAGGTTTTTCATCATCATGGTGATAGCTCCTGAAGAGAGGTTGAGTTGAACGAAGCCCCTTGACCATTCGACGCTGCCTTGAGGACTTGCCCAGCAGGTTGCCACGAGAGCGGTGGCGCCAACGTCACCCATCCGGCCGTTGATGTGTAGGACGATGCCTTCGCACCATTGCGAGGCGTGTTTCACATCGTTGCTGCGGGTTGTTTGCACCAGCTTTCGCTTGCACCGCTTGCACGTGGTGACGTGTCAGCAGGCGCCTACAGACCCAGCAGGATGATTGCTGACACACCAAGGGGCTCCTTGCCGACAGGCATCAACAGCACACGCCCCTAAGCTTTTGTCGTCGCAGCCCCAGCGCTGCACACATCAAACCCAGGAGCATCACCATGTTGCACTACGCAGTCGTCTTCTTTGTTATTGCGCTTATCGCCGCGTTGTTCGGATTCGGCGGCATCGCAGCTGGCGCTGCCGGCATTGCCCAAACACTCTTCTTTGTCTTCATCGTGTTGGCCGTCATCAGCTTCATTGCCAGCCTGATCAAGCGCAGTTGAACAGCGCCAAATGACAACCCTAACTTCATTAAGGACACCCATGACATCCACCATCACCCCCCAACGCTCAATCAGCGAGACCGCCAACCACGCCGCCGAAGCTGTCGCGAATGGCACCGACCAAGCCATCCGAACCACCCAGCGCGTCACCAACCAGGCGCTTGACCGTTTGGCCGACGTTGTGCATCAGGCCCCGGCGGCCATTCACGACACCACCGCGCAGGCCGAAGCACTGGCCCGTCGCGGTGCCGATGCCATGCGTGAACGCTCGGAGCAATGGCGCTCCCAAGCAGGCGTCGTCTCCAAACAAGCACGCGAAGCGATTCAGCAAGAGCCCTTGAAGGCGGTGGCCATGGCGGCCGCCGTTGGTGTGGGTTTGGCCGCGCTTTGGGTCTTGCTTTCGCGTCGCCCAGACGCTCGACGCTGATCCAACCGGCCAGCCTGTCGGAGGTGTCCTACAGCTTGACCCGTGCACGACCGATACCACAAGTTAGCCGTGGGCACCATCATCAACCACAAGACCCCAGAACAAAGAACCAAGAAAGCTCGCCATGAAGCCGCCTCACACCACCGCACCCCGATCTGACCTCGACGAGCGAGGTGGGTTGGCCGACCACCTGCAGTTGTGCATGGCATCGCTGGGCCCCGGGTTTCGCATGCGATGCGTGGCAGACACCATTCACAGCATCGTCATGCCCCGTGTCATCACCACCCTGTTCGTCAGCTCCCTGATTCTGCTCAGCGCCTTATTGGTGCTCTGACCCATGCCTACCTGGCGGTGGCTGCGGCAACGGACGCCGTGGGCCTTCATGCGGCCAGACGATGCGGCACAAAACATGGTGGCTGGGTCGCGGGGGCCGATCGACGCGCCCATCCGCGCCGAGATCTTCGGCAGTGCCCGCTTCATGCAACACGGCCGCAGTTTGGCCGCCACGCACCAAGTGCTTGGCACGGGCCACCGAACACCCGCATTCTTTCCGCGCATGCGCAGCAACGTGCGCGTGCTGCGCGAAGCCCATCGGTACATTGGTTTGCAAGCGCACGCCGGGCACCACATCAGCCCTGCGGGCGAATGGTTGCTCGATAATTTTCACGTCGTCTTGACGCAAGTCAGGGAGATCCACGACGGCTTGCCAGCGCGCTACTTCGCCACGCTGCCGGTGTTGCAAGACGAGCCACTGGCCGGGCTGCCGCGCATTTATGGCGTGGCATGGGCATTTGTTGCGCACACCGACAGCGCGTTCAATGAAGAACTCTTGAATGCGTTTTTGAAGGCCTACCAAGAGTCGCGCCCGCTGTCGCTGGGAGAACTGTGGGCCTTGTCCACCACGTTGCGCGTGGTGTTGGTCGAAAACCTTCGCCGCATGGCCGAGCGCGTGGCCACGGCCAAAGCTGCACGCGAGTTGGCCAATCGCTGGGCTGACGAACGGGCCGACAGCAACGCGCTGGGGCCTGAAGAACAGTACCGACGCCTTCGCCAACGCGGGGTGCATGACGTGTTTGCACTGCAAGTGGCCTTGCGGCTGCAAGATCATCGCCTGCCGCCGCAGCCCACGCTGCAGCACTGGCTTGACAGCGTCCTGCCGGACCGTGCCGCCGCGCAATTGCAGCAGCAAGCCGACCAAGCCGCCGACAACTTGAGCATGAGCAATGCAATCCGCTCGCTGCGCCTGCTGGGCGACGCCGATTGGCGCGACATCATTGGGCGGTCCAGCCAGTTGATGCAATGCATGCAGCAGTCCCAGCTGTTCCGCGCCGAGCGCGACGACACCCAAGACGACACCCTTCGCGCCATCGAAAAGCTGTCGCGCCATGGCGATCAAGGTGAGATCGACGTGGCACGCACGTTGTTGCAGCTCACGGGTGAGGCTGGCGACGCGGCCCACGCAACGCCCGGCTATTGGCTCCACGGCCCGGGGCGCCCCATCCTGCGCAAATCGTTGGGGCTGCCGCGCGTGGCGTGGCCCAGCCGAGAAACCCTGAGGCGCACCCTGGCGGTGCCAACGTACTTGGCCCTCATTTCAGTCGGCAGCATGGCCGTTACGTCGCTCGTGGTGATCACTCAAGCGCCCGATCAAACGGCACCCTGGTTGTTGATGTTGCTGGGCTTGTTGGCACTCTTCCCGGCCTCGGAAACCGTGATCGCCTTGCTGCACCGCTTGATCAGTGAGTCGATGCAACCGCACCGCCTGCCTCGGCTGGCATGGCCCCTGGGCATTCCGGCCGAGCACCGGGTGATGGTGGTGGTGCCCGCGCTGCTCACCGACCTGGACGGTGTTCATGCCCTGATCGAAGCGCTGGAGCGCCATCACCTTGCCAACGCAGAGGTTCATGCCCAATTCGCACTGCTCAGTGACTTTGCCGATGCGGCGCACAAGCACGTCAACCAAGACAACGCCGTGCTCGGGGCTGCCCGCCATGCCCTGCAGCGTTTGAACGACAAGTACCCTGCTGCCCCGTTACAGCCCGCGCGTTTTTTGCTGCTGCACCGCGAGCGACAGTGGTCCGAGACCGAACAGAAGTGGCTCGGTTGGGAGCGCAAGCGAGGCAAGCTTGAGCAACTGGTGGATGCCTTGGCCACCGGTCGAAGCGCCGCCTTCATCGACCAAGGCCCACTTTCGCAGTGGGCCCAGGGCACGCGGTACGTCGTGACCCTGGACAGCGACACGCTGTTGCCACCGGGCGCGCTGCGCGAACTGGTGGCCGTGGCGGCGCACCCTGCCAACCAACCACGTTTGGACGTCGATGGGCGCCGCGTCATCGGTGGCTATGGCATCTTGCAGCCACACATTGCAACGCAGCTGCCCACCCACGGCATGGCATCCGTCTACCACGAGCTGTTTGCGGGCCAAAGTGGCATCGATCCTTACGCGGCAGCAACGTCCGAGGTTTACCAAGACTTGACGGGTGAAGGCAGTTTTACCGGCAAGGGCTTGCTCAACGTCGACGCATGCCACCGCGTGTTGAGCGGCCGCCTGCCGACAGAACAGGTGTTGAGCCACGACATGATTGAAGGCTCGATCGTTCGCTGCGCGGGGGTGAGCGATGTCACGTTGATTGAAGAAGCGCCCATGCACGCTGACGTGGCGGCCGCACGCATTCACCGTTGGACGCGTGGCGATTGGCAACTGTTGCCCGTGTTGATGGGGGCACGCCACCTCGGCCTTCGCACCATCCACCGCTGGAAGCTCTTGGACAACCTTCGCCGCTCCTTGGTGGCGCCGATGTCACTCGCGTTGGTGCTGGTGGCCATGACCACGCAAGCCTTGGCCCCAGGCGCCGCCTGGTTGCTGGTGGCAGCGGCCTTTGGCGCCGGGCCGTTGCTGGGCGCGTTGGCGGCACTGGCGCCCAGTCGCGACGGGTTGGCACTGACGCATTTTTTCAGCCAGGCTCTGACGGGAGTTTGGCGCGCGCTGTTGAGCACGGCGTGGCACCTGGCGCAGTTGTTGAGCCAGTCGATGCTGTTTGCGGATGCCATCACGCGCGCTTTGTACCGCCTGCTGGTGAGCCGACATCACCTGCTGCAGTGGACCACGGCCGCGGCCGCCCAAGCCGCCGCGATTCGCGATCTGGCTGGACTGACGCAAAAGCACGCCAAGGTGGTGGTGGCGGCCATGGTGCTGCTGGTCGCAATGCTGATCGTCGGCACGCCTACACCCTGGTGGGTGCTGGTGGTGTGTTGCGTGTGGGGTGCTTCACCCGTGTGGACCTGGTGGGTCAGCCGCGAGCAGCGTGACGACGCCAACCAACTGTCGGCCCACGACGGGCTGTACTTGCACGGTGTGGCCCGAGACACGTGGAACTTGTTCGAGCGTTGGGTGGGCGACGAAGACAACCACCTGCCACCCGACAACGTTCAAACCGCGCCCGAAACCATGGTGGCGCACCGAACCTCCCCCACCAACATCGGGCTGTACGTGCTGAGCGTGGCATGCGCCTACCGCTTTGGTTGGCTGGATGCACCCCACTTGCTCCAGCGGCTGGAACGAACCTTGGCGACGTTGATGCGCCTGCAGCGCCACAACGGTCACTTTCTCAACTGGTACGACACCCGAACACTGCAACCGCTGCTACCTGCCTATGTCTCCACCGTCGACAGTGGCAACTTGTGTGGCCACCTGATTGCCACCGCCCAAGCGCTACGCGAGATGGTCCAGGGGCACGACGACCCCCTGCTATGCGAGCGTGCGCAACGCGTTGCAGACGCCTTCGAGGGGCTGGCACTCGAGCCCAACTTCACCTGCCTCTACGACCCGCGGCGGCGCTTGTTTCACATCGGTCTGCGTTTGGCCGAGCAATCGCTCGACGCGTCGTACTACGACCTGCTGGCCTCGGAGGCACGCTTTTCCAGCCTGTGGGCCATCGCCAAGGGCGACGTGCCCGTAAGTCACTGGATGGCCCTCGGCCGGCCGTTCTACGCCAGCGGCACGCGGGTGGGCTTGCGTTCGTGGTCAGGGTCGATGTTTGAGTACCTGATGCCAAGCCTGCTGCTTCACGAGCCCCCTGGCAGCGCCCTGCACAGCGCAACGCTGGCGGCAGTCGCTGAGCAGATAACCTTTGCGATTGAACACGGTGTGCCGTGGGGTATCTCGGAGTCGGCCCACGCGGCGCGCGACCACACGACGGCTTACCAATACGGGCCGCAAGGGGTGCCACGGTTGGCGTTGCGCCGCACGCCGCCCGACGAATTGGTGATTGCCCCTTACGCCACCGGGCTCGCGGCCCAGGTGGCGCCGCAGCTTGCCGCAGAAAACTACCGCCGCCTGGAGGGCCTCAAGGCACGCCATGCGATGGGCTTCATCGAGTCACTCGACTACACCACTGAGCGCCGCGCCGAAGCCGCGCCCGGCGCTGCCTTTGCGCCCGTCATGACCTTCATGGCGCACCACCAAGGGTTGCAAATCGTGGCCTTGGCCAATGTGCTGCTCGACGCGGCGCCGCGTCGATGGGCCATGGGCCATCCGCATTTGGGGGCCGTCGCCACGTTGCTGTCCGAGCGGGTGCCACGCGAAGTCTCGTCGTTGCTGGAGCCTGCGGTGGCGCTGCGCATCGGCGAGCAAGCCCCGTCATGGGTTGCTCAGCACGACATTCAACCGGGTGCCAGTGCGCTGCAACCCACCCAACTTTTGTCCAACGGGCGCTACAGCGTTGCACTGCGCGCCAACGGCGCGGGCTGGAGTCGCATGGGCGAGCAGTTCATCTCGCGCTGGCGCGATGACGCTTTGCGCGACACGCACGGCACCTTCTTCTACGTGCGACGAACCCCCGGTGCCGACGTGGTGTCGTTGACCCAGCACCCAGCACCCGATCCACAAGCCGAGTACCAGTGCAGCCTTCACGCCGACCGCGTTTGCCTGGACGCCCAGTGGCCCGACATGACATCGCGCCTCACCGTTTGGGTGAGCCCGGAAGACGACGCCGAAGTGCGCCAAATTGAACTGCGAAACCTCACCGACGAAGCGCAAGAGGTCGAGTTGATTTCTTACTTGGAAGTGTCTTTGACGGACGCGGCAAGTGACGAATCGCACCCTGCGTTCGCCAATTTGTTTGTGCGCGCGGCGCGCGACACCACCGATGCCGCGTTGTACTTCGAACGCGTGCCGCGCCTGACCACGGAACAGGGCCTGCACGCCGTGCACTTTCTGGCGCACAGTGACAAACCGCCCATCGCGGTTGCCGTGCAAACGGACCGGGCGCAATGGATCGGTCGCAACCGCGACTTAACGCATCCCCTAGCAACCTGCGACGATGCCCACGGCGAGCTGCAAACAGGGCTCGACCCCGTGGCGTCGATCGCGGTGCGAATCGTGCTGCCGGCGCATGGCAGCGCGCATCTCACCTGGGTGACTGCCGCCGGCACCAGCCGCGCCGCGATGGAGTCATTGGTGGACAAGTACCTGCAATCGGCACACGTCGAGCGCTCGTCGTTGATGTCGGCCACGCTGGCCGCCATACGCGCACGCGAATTGCAGTTGAAGCCCGATTCATTGGCCGCCATTCAGACGTTGACCACCGCACTGATGTTGACGCTGGCGCGGCCAGCGCCGCGCGGCAGTGAAACCACCGGCTGCGATCGCCGCCTGCTTTGGCGCTTTGGCATCTCGGGCGACCGACCCATCATCTTGGTGTCGGGCGGTGCGGTGCAGGGCTTGGCATTGACGCGCGTGCTTACGCGGGCACTTCGGCTGTGGTCGTGGTCAACGCTGGCGTGCGACCTGGTGGTCATCAACACCGAGCCAGCGTCGTACTTGATGCCGCTGCAGCTTGAATTGACAGCGTTGAGTGAACGCGTTGCAGCCGATGCGGCAGCGCTACCGCGCGAATCGGCACGCGCGCGCATGCACGTGCTGCGCATGGCCGATGTCTCGGCAGATGAGCTGACCACGTTGCGTGCCTTGGCGCGCATTCGCTTGACCGCCGACGGTCGGCCTTTGGAGCGGCATGTGCAAGACATCGTCCAGTGGCACGACACGGCGCTTGACCGTCGTCAAGCGCAAACGCCCAAGGCGCTGCCCCTTCGATCAACACCACAGCCGGTTGCCCAAGTGACAAGCGGCGAGTTTGACGCCCACGACGGCACCTTCACGTTTCAGGTCGATGCCGCACAGCGGCCCCAGCGCCCTTGGGTCAACGTGATGGCTAACCCTCACTTTGGCACCCACGTGTCGGAGGCGGGCGGCGGCCACACCTGGGGCATCAACAGCCGCCTGAATCAGCTCAGCGCTTGGTCCAACGACGCTGTCTCCGACCCGGCGGGCGAGTGGCTGCTGCTTCAAGACTTGCGCAGCGGTGATGTCATCAACCTCGCTGCGGGCCTCGGGGCGGCGCCGACGCGCTACCGCGTGAGCCATGGGCAAGGCACCACACGCATCGAGCACACGTGGCGCGACATTGAAGTCAAGGTGACGTGGTGCGTGGACCCCGAACTGTCGGTCAAGCAGGTGCACGTTCAAGTGTTCAATCACGGTGCACGGGGTTTGAAGTTGCGCGCGCTGGCGATGGTGGAATGGATCATGGGCGCTGCACGGGGTGACAGGCACACGGTTCGCACCGCGTGCGAAACCATGACCAACGCGCTCGGTGAACCGGCTCAACTGTTGCTGGCCACCCAAGGCGACGCGCACGCTGGCATGGGTGGCTCCACAGCGTTCATGGTCTGCCGCTTGGCCGGTAGCGACAACGGGCTGCTGCCCGAGTGGACATGCGATCGCCGCGAGTGGTTTGACGCGCGTGGTCGCTTGGTCGTGCCCGAGCAACTCGATGAAGTCAGCGGGGCGGGGTTGGACCCTTGTGGCTCGGTGGCTGTGCCGTTTAGCGTGGCCCCTGGCACGTCGCAATCATGGACGATGCTGGTGGGTTGCGGCAGCACCCCAGTCGAGGCCCGCTCCACCGCGCGCCGCGCCCTGTGGGCAGATCCTTTGCAGCGGCTAACCCAGGTGCGCCACCATTGGGCGACGCTACTTGGCGGGGTCACCGTGCAAACACCCGACCCACTGTTTGACGTTCTGGTGAACCGCTGGTTGCTCTATCAAACGGTGGCATGCAGGTTGTGGGCACGCGCTGGGTTCTACCAAGCCGGCGGCGCGTTTGGCTTTCGTGACCAGTTGCAAGACGCCATGGCGCTGACTGGCACGCAACCGCAAATGTTGCGCTCGCAAATCCTGCTGGCCGCATCGCGCCAATTTGTCGAGGGCGACGTGCAGCACTGGTGGCATGCGCCCACGGGCGCTGGCGTGCGCACGCACTTCAGCGATGATTTGTTGTGGTTGCCATTCGCAACGGCCCACTACCTGCAATGCACGCAAGACACGAGCTTGCTGGACGAGTCCGTGGCGTTCCTCGATGGCCAAGCCATACCCCCGGGTGACGAAGACGCTTACCACGTGCCCACGCAGAGCCAGCAAGAGGCCACGTTGTACGAACACGGTGCGCGCGCCATGGACCGCAGCCTGCGCGTCGGGGCGCATGGCTTGCCTTTGATGGGCACGGGCGACTGGAACGACGGCATGAACCGTGTGGGGCACCTGGGGCGAGGCGAATCGGTTTGGCTGGGTTGGTTCTTGATCAGCGTGGTGCAGGGATTTGCCCCGCTGGCGCACCAGCGCGGCGACACGGCACGCGCGCAAGCGTGGGAAGCTGCCGCCGTGGGTTGGCGCCACGCCTTGCAAACCCACGCCTGGGATGGCCACTGGTTCAAGCGCGCATTTTTTGACAACGGCAGCCCCTTGGGCTCGCACGCGAATACCGAAGCGCGCATCGACTTGATTGCGCAGGCTTGGTCGGTGTTGTCGGGTGCTGCAACACCGGCGCAGCAAGCCACGGCCATGCAGTCGGTGGACAACTTGTTAATCGACCGCAAGCACAAGCTCATCCGGCTGTTGGACCCACCACTGGCCAACGCTGCACCCGCCGCGGGCTACATCCAGGCTTACCCGCCCGGTGTGCGCGAAAACGGCGGCCAATACGCCCACGGCGCCGTGTGGGCCCTGATGGCCCAAGCGCAAGGTGGTGACAGCGACGCGGCCTACCGCAGCTTCATGGCCATCAGCCCGGCGCATCGATCACGCGATAAAGACCTTGCCGAAGTCTACGGCCTCGAACCGTACGCGGTGGCGGGCGACATCTACTCGCAGCCCCCGTACGCTGGGCGCGGTGGGTGGAGTTGGTACACCGGGTCAGCCGCTTGGTTGCACCGCGCGGCGTTAGAGTCAATCTGCGGTTTGCGTCGACGGGGCGATCGCATCAGCATGTCGCCATGCCTTCCTACCGCATGGCCTCAAGTGACGTTGAAGGTGAAGCAAGGTGAGCTGGGCGCGACCGTCGTGGTGTGTCGCGTGAGTGAGCAAGCGGTGATTGCATCCCTGGACGACCAAGGCGCCGTCCGCATCGCCAACGGCGCGTGGTATGCATTGCCCGCCGCAGCCCAGCACGTGACTTACCTCTTGGTGCTGGAAGCACAGGCCAGCCAGCCGCCTAACGTCGAGCAAGCGCTACTCAACGCGTTGGGTTCCATGGATCCTTGAAAGTCGCCGCGGGGGGCGGTAGGCGCGCCCTCAAAACCCCATCGTGCGTGGCAACCACAATACGATGGACGGCACGTAAGTGAGGATGATCAAGCTCAACAGCAGCGGAACCAGCCACGGCAAGATGGCCATGGTGGTGCGCTCGACACTGAGCTTGGCCACCCGCGCCAACACAAACAGCACCATGCCCATGGGCGGGTGCAGCAGGCCAATCATCAGGTTGAGCACCATCACCAAACCGAAGTGAACTGGGTCGACGCCCAGTTGGCGCGCGATCGGCAACAAGATGGGCACCAAAATCGTGATGGCGGCGGTGGGCTCCAAGAAGCAGCCCACAAACAGCATCAGCAAGTTGGCCATCAATAAAAAGAGCCAGGGCTCTTTGGTCACCGCCAGCACCCACTGCGCAATCTGCGCCGTCACACCAGTGGCCGTCAACATCCAGCCAAAGATGGACGCGGCCGCCACGATGAACATCACGGTGGATGTTGTCTCGACCGTGTCCAGGCTGACCTTGACGAACTGTTTGAGCGTCATGGTGCGGTACCAGACCAAGCCCAAGAACAGTGCCCAGGCGCTGGCCGCGATCGCGCCTTCGGTGGGAGTGAAAAGGCCCGTCGTCATGCCACCAATCAGCAGCACGGGCGTCATGATCGGCAATACCGCCTGAAAGCGAAAGATGCGGTCGAGCACAAAGATCAGGACGATGGCACCAAAGACCACGGGCTGTGCAGGCAGACCCAGCTTGGCCACCAGCGCCCAGGTGATCAGCGGCCACGCGATGACGAGGCCAAGCTCGATCAGCGCTGACCCAAAGCGGCGACCCGAAAACTTGATGTCGCCGCCCCAGCCGTTTTTGTGGGCAAAGTAAGCCACCGTCACCATCATCAGCAAGGCCATCAACACGCCCGGCAAGATGCCAGCCAAAAACAAGGCGCCCACCGAGACGTTTGCCATCATGGCGTAGATCACAAACGGCAGGCTGGGCGGGATGATCGGGCCCAGCGTGGCCGATGCAGCGGTCACGCCCACCGCAAACTCAAGGTCGTAGCCATGGTCTTTCATGGCCTTGATCTCGACCGTGCCCAGGCCGGCGGCATCGGCGATGGCCGTGCCACTCATGCCCGCAAAAATCACCGAGCCCACCACATTGACGTGGCCCAAACCACCTTTGAGCCAACCCACCAGTGCGAGCGCAAAGTTGTAAATGCGGTTGGTCACACCCGCGTTGTTCATCAGGTTGCCCGCCAGGATGAAAAACGGCACCGCCAGCAGCGGAAAGCTGTCGATCCCGCCGATCATGCGGTGCACCACGGCAAAGGGTGGCAAGTCGCCACTGATCAAGATGTACAGCAGCGACGAGCCGGCCATGGCAATGGCCACCGGCAACCCACTGGTCATCATGAAGAGAAAAAGAATCTTGAGCATCAGCGGTCGTCCATGGTTGATTCGGGCCGCTCGAGCACGCTGTAGCCACGCTTCATGTGCACCCTCATGACCCAGATGGATCGCAGCGTCATGGCGACAAAGCCAAACAGCACCACGCTGTAGACGATGTTCATCGGCAGATCAACAATCGTCATCTGCAACGGCCCCATCTTTTGCATCATCTGCACCGTGAACACCGACATCGAGCCCAAGAAGGCGATGCGCACCACGTCCACCAGCACGGCCATCACACGGCACACGGGTGCTGGCAAGTAGCGGTAAAGCAAGTCCACCTGGATGTGGTTGTTCTTGGCCACGCCAATCGACGCGCCCACAAACACCACACCAATCAACAAGTAGCGCGCAATCTCCTCGGTCCACGACGCCGAGTTGTTGAGCGCATAGCGGGTGAAGAACTGCGTGAACACCACCCCCGCCAAGGCCCAGAACAAAAGCAGTGACACCCAAGCCTCGATGGGCGTGCCCGACAAGTCCACCGCCTCATCCGTGGCGTGAAACTCACCGTCATCGCCCATTACCTTGGGCCCCGCATCAATGTCCATAAAACCCTAACAAGATAAAGAGATGTATCCAAGCAGACGCTGCGGAACCGGCTTTGCCGGGCCGCTAGCGTCGCCCCCTTGGGGGAGGCAGCCGCAGGCGGCTTCGGGGGGAGTGTCATCCCTGCAAACGCCGCGGAACCGGCTTTGCCGGGCCGCCAGCGTCGCCCCCCCGGGGGGGAGGCGGCCAAAGGCCGCATCGGGGGGGTCACTTAACCATCACGATGCGGTCGTAGTCCTTCTTGTCAAAGCCCATCGACTCCACCGTCTTGGTCTTGAGCACCGCATCCACAAAGCTCTGGCGGTTGACGGCGTTGATGACGATGCCCTTCTTCTTGAACTCTTCCACCAGCTCGCCTTCGCGCTTCTTGATCTGCGCCGAAGCCCGGGCAGCCGCTTCAAGCGCCACATCAGCGAAGATTTTTTGCTCGGCAGCCGACAACTTGTTCCAGACGTGCGGCGCCACCTGCGTGGTCAGGCCGTCCACGATGTGGCTGGTCATCATGATGTGCTTTTGCACTTCGTAGAACTTCTTGGCCTCGATCGTGGTCAAGGGGTTTTCTTGTGCATCAACGGTGCCGTTTTGCAGTGCCAGGTAAACCTCGGCAAAAGCGATGGGCGTGGGGTTGGCGCCGCACGCCTCGGGCGTGGCGCGGTAGCTTGGCACGTCGGGCACGCGAATCTTGAGCCCTTTCATGCCGGCGCAATCGGTGAAAGCCGTTTTGCTGGTGGTCTGGCGTGCGCCGTAATAGGTGTAGGCCAAGATCTGGATGCCGGTTTTAGCGCGAAAGCCGTCCACCATCTCTTTGAACACAGGGCTCTTGCTGTACGCCAGCAAGTGGTCACCGTCGCGGAAGATAAAGGGGTAGTACGCAATGCCCAGGCGCGGGTAGCTGCGCGCGGCAAAGCTCGGCCCGCTGATGATCATGTCCACGGTGCCCAGCAGCATGCCCTGGTTGATGTCGGTTTCTTTGCCCAGCGAACTGGCGGGGAACACTTGAATTTCAAACTTGCCAGCGGTGCGTTTTTTGATTTCTTCAGCGGCCCAAACCGACTCGGTGTGGTACGGCTCGCTGGTTTCGTACACGTGCGCCCACTTGAGCTTGGTCTGGGCCAGCGTGCTGGTCATGGCGCCGGCGGTCATCAGGGCGGCGGCGGCCGCAATCAGTGTTTTCAGGGTCTGGCGTTTCATCGTTGGTCTCCTTTGGAGGGTTGGCCTGGGTGGCAAAAAAGGGGTTAGGGGAAAAGAGTTAGGAAATAGATTCAGTGCATGGTGGTCGCCACGTCAACCGGCAACCACCTGCACTTTGGTGCTCTTGGTGCGGTCAAGTGCCAAGTCAAAGGCCTCTTGGGCACGCGACAGGGGCAGTTGCGCACTGATAAGGGGGCGCACGTCGACGCGGCGCGAGCGGATGGCCTGCACCGCCCAGTCAAACGCAAGGTGCGCACGAAACACGCCCCGGTAATCCAGCTCGCGACTCATCACGTTGTTGGCCGGAAAGGGGATCTCAGCTGGCAAAGTGCCCACTTGCATGATGCGGCCACCACGGCGCGTCGCTTTCAAGCAGGTGCCCAGTGCGGCCGTGTTGCCCGCTGCTTCAATGCTCACGTCAGCCAAGTCCACCAAACTCTCGGGCGCCACTTGGTCGCTGCGGATGGTGCGGTCGGCACCCACGGCGCGCGCAATCTCCAGCGCGCGGTCGTTGATGTCGCACACGATGATGTGCGCGGCACCCGCCATGCGTGCGGCGATCACACTCATGCAACCGATGGTGCCACCGCCAGTAACCAACACCGTTTCGCCCAGCACAGGGCCGGCGCGGTGCAGCGCGTGCAAGCCAATGGACAGCGGCTCGGCGCAGGCAATTTCGCCCAGGCTGATGTCGCTCTCGGTGATCGGCGTCAACTGGGCCTCACCCATCACAAAGTGCTCGCGGAACATGCCCTGCGCGTGCGGAAACACGCTGGCGCTGCCCAGAAAAAACATGCTCCGGCACAAGTTGCCTCGCCCTGAGCGGCAGTAGTCGCAGCGGCCACAGGGGTGCGACGGGTTGATGGCCACTTTTTGGCCGGGCTTGACGCGTGTGACGGCACTGCCCACCGTGTCCACGATGCCCGAGGCCTCGTGCCCCGGCACCAGCGGCTCGCGCACAACGAAGGCACCAACTCGGCCCTCTTTGTAGTAGTGCAGGTCGGAGCCACAAATGCCCCCCGCGCCCAAGCGCAGCAGCACGTCGTGTTCGCCCAGGGCGCGTGGTGTTTCTTGTTCCAGGCGCAAATCAAGCGCAGCGTGGATCGTGCAGGCAAGGGACATGGGCTTCTCTCTAGAGGGGTTGGTCAATGGGCCGCAACAGCAACCGCCACGGGTTGAGGCCAAACGTCGGCAAAACGCTCTTGCGAGCGCTCCAGGTGCAGGTGCATCGCCATGCGGGCGGCTTCAGGTTTTTGGGCTGCGATGGCAACCACCACGGCATGGTGTTCGGCCATGGCTTTGCGCCAACTTTTTTCGTTCTCAAAATGGTGGCCCATTTGCTCGAACATCGGGTTGTTGCGTTCGTCAAAAAGCTCACTCACGGTGCGCAGCAGCGGCCCGTTGGCGGCAATCTCGGCCACGCGCACGTGAAACACGCGGTCGCTGCGGATGGGCATGGCGCCTCGGGACAACTCGGTCTCCATCATCACCAAAGCCTCGTGCAGGCCGTCGATCTGGGATCGGGTCGCATGCTGGGCGGCCAAAGCGGCGAGCTCACACTCGATGAGTTGGCGCGCCCGAATGATCTCAAAAGGGCCGTAAGCGTTGGCCTCCAACGGGACAGCGTTTGCAGCCGGGTCGCTGGCCACCACGTGGATGCCCGACCCCGGCCGTACCTCCACCAGCCCCTCGATCTCCAGCGCGATCAGTGCCTCGCGCACGGTGGGGCGCGACACCGCCAATTTGGCCGCCAAGTCGCGCTCGGCAGGCAGCCGCGTTCCCACGCTGTACTCCCCCGCGAGGATTAGCTTTCGCAACTGCTCGGCAATTTGGCGGTACAGGCGCTTGGGTTCGACAGCTTGGATCGGCATGGGTCGGCATGGGTGCGTGCAGGCACCACGGTCAAGTGGTCAGACCAATTTGCCCGGATGCTAGCGGCGCTGCCGATGCCCGTGTGCGCAGGTTTACCCTTGGATCCATCGCAAACAGGGCTCAACCCAAAGCGGCAACCGTTGCACGCACGCCCTGCTGGCGCAGCATCTCCAGAGCCGGGGATACTGCATCGAGCAGCGCTGGCGCACCCACCAAGTCGCCAAACACAGCCGGGTGACTGGTGAGGATCGCAGCGCGCTCGCGGGGCTGCGGCACGGCGTCACCGTGCCGCACCAGTGTGGTTAGCTCGTTCGCCAGGGGGTCGTCAATGGCGTAGGCCTCGTCATGTTCGTCGCGCCCACGCAGGTAATGCAACCACGCAGCGATGCCAACACCCAACCGCGCCACGGATTGGCCCGCAGCCAGGCGGTCGCGCACCGTACCCAGCAAGCGCTGCGGCAACTTTTGCGATCCGTCCATGGCAATTTGCTGCGTGCGATGGGCCAGCGCCGGGTTGGCAAAGCGGGTGATGAGCTGGGTGCGGTAGGCCGCCAAGTCAAGGCCTTGCATTGGTTGTAACGTAGGCTCGATCTCTTCGCGCATCAAGGCTTCAATGAAGTGGCGCAGCGGCGGCTGACCAATCGCCTCATCCACCGTGCCCCACCCCGCCATCGCACCCAGGTAGGCCATGGCCGAGTGGCTGCCATTGACCATGCGCAGCTTCAGGGTCTCGTAGGGCGCAGCGTCGTGCACCAGGCGCGCACCGCCCCCCTGCCACGCCGGGCGACCCGCCGCAAACTGGTCTTCAACCGCCCAATCAAAAAACGGCTCGGCCATCACTGGCCAGGCGTCGGTTGCGCCGAGCATCGATTGCACGTCATTGCGGTTGATGTTGGTGGTGCGCGGCACGATGCGGTCCACCATGCTGTTGGGAAAGGTGCATTGCGCATCAATCCAGTCGGCAAGCTGCAAATCCACACGCTTGGCAAACGAAAGCACCAAACTACGCAAGGTGTGCCCGTTGCTTGGCAAGTTGTCGAGTGACATCAGCGTCAGCGGCCCCAGTCCCGCCGCTCGCCTGCGTGCCAACCCATGCACGATAAAACCCACTGCGCTGCGTGGCGCGTTGGCGTGTGCCAGGTCGTGCGCGATGTCGGGGTGGTCAAACTTAAGCGCCCGCGTGGCTGGGTCGTGCGCATAACCTTTTTCGGTCACGGTGAGGCTAACCACACGTGTGGCTGGGGCAGCGATAGCGTCAAGCACGGCGGTGGGGTCCTCGGGCGCCACCAGCAGTTGCACGAGGCAGCCCACCACCTGCAACTGCTGCCGCGCTGCGCCCCCTTCGTCGGCATCACGCACCGCAACGCTGTACAAACCGCCCTGCGGTGCCAAGGCGTCGCGCGTGTCGGTTTGGCGAAGCGACACGCCCACGATGCCCCAACGCATGTCGCCATCGGCGTGCAAAGCAGCCTCGGTGGCCACGGCCAGGTGCGCACGCATGAAGGCGCCAATCCCCAGGTGGACGATGCCCGGCTTCAACGCTGAACGGTCATACCGCGGCCGTGCCACGGCCGCTGGCAGTGCCGCCAAGGTGGCTGGCGCCAGCCGCATCACCAATCCCACAACGTGCCGTCGCGTTGCAAGCGATTGACGGGCAGGTACGCGCGTTGGTAGGGGTACTTGGCGGCCAGCTTTTCGTCGATGGTGACGCCGTGCCCCGGCACGACACCCGGGTGCATGAAGCCTTCGGCAAAGCGGTAGGCGTGCGGAAACACGGCGTCCGTCTCTTCGTTGTGCGGCATGTGCTCTTGAATGCCAAAGTTGGGCACCCACAAGTCGAAGTGCAGCGCTGCGCCCATGCACACGGGAGACAAGTCAGTCGCCCCGTGACTGCCGGTGCGCACTTGGTACAGCGCTGCCAAGTCGGCAATGCGGCGCAAGTGGGTGATGCCCCCGGCGTGCACGACGGTGGTGCGGATGTAATCGATCAACTGGTTTTCGATCAGGGCCTTGCAATCCCAAATGGTGTTGAAGATCTCACCCACGGCAATGGGGGTGGTCGTGTGCTGGCGGATCAAGCGAAAGGCGTCTTGGTTTTCGGCCGGCGTGGGGTCTTCCATCCAAAACAGGCGAAAGGGCTCGAGGTCTTTGCCCAAGCGCGCTGCTTCAATGGGGCTGAGTCGGTGGTGCACGTCGTGCAGCAAGTGAGTGTCCCAACCGACGGCCGAGCGCACGGCGTCAAAGAGCTTGGGGGCGCTGCGCAAATACTTGTCGGTATCCCAATCTTGTTCGGTCGGCAGGCCCTTGGTGGCAGGCTCGTATTTTTTACCGTCGGTGCTCACGCCGTAAACCTTGTTCAAGCCCGGTACCCCACTTTGGGCGCGAATGGCCTTGTAGCCCAGCGCTACTTGTTTGTGCACCTCGTTCACGGTTTCGGCCACGTCACGTCCGTTGGCGTGGGCATAAACCATCACGCGGTCGCGGCTTGCGCCCCCCAGCAATTGGTACAGCGGCATGCCTGCGGCCTTGGCCTTGATGTCCCACAGGGCCGTGTCAACGGATGCAATGGCGCTCATCGTCACCGGCCCACGGCGCCAGTAAGCCCCGCGGTAAAGGTATTGCCAGGTGTCTTCAATTTGCCGCGCGTCGCGCCCGATCAAACAGGGGATGACGTGATCGGTCAGGTAACTGGCCACCGCCAGCTCGCGGCCGTTGAGTGACGCATCACCGATGCCCACCAGCCCAGCGTCAGTCTCAATGATCAGCGTTACAAAATTGCGCCCCGGGCTGCAAACGACAACACGCGCGTTGGTGATCTTCATGGCAAGGTCAACTTGAAGGGATACTCTGATTCTGACTCGAAACGTGGACACCCCTATCCAGGCACCGGCCAGCCCACGCACATCAACATCACCGCATCCAAGGATCATCCCTTGACCCTCACACTAGACGCCCTCAACGCCGCCACAGCACAAAACTTTGTCGCACTGCTGGACGGCACCTACGAGCACTCGCCGTGGATCGCCGAGCGCGCCGCCTCGCAGCGGCCCTTTGCCAGCCTGGTGCAACTCAAAGGGGCGCTGGCCCAAGTGGTGCGCGAGTCACCACTTGACGCACAACTGGCGCTCATCCGGGCCCACCCCGAGCTGGCCGGCAAAGCGATGCTGAGCAAAACGCTCACGGCCGAATCCACCCACGAGCAAAGCAAAGCGGGCTTGACCGATTGCACCGCCGATGAATTGGCGCGCATCCATCAGCTCAACGCCGACTACAACGCCAAGTTCGGCTTTCCGTTCATCCTTGCCGTGCGCGGCCCACGCGGCACCGGTTTGAACAAGGCGCAAATCATCGCCACCTTTGCGCGCAGGCTGGACCAGCACCCCGACTTTGAACGCGCTGAATGCCTGCGCAACATCCACCGCATTGCCGAGATTCGGTTAGACGACAAGTTTGAGCACGTGCCCCACCAAGGCAACCTCGTGTGGGATTGGGCCGAGCAGCTGGCCACCCACAGCGACCCCGGCTACGCCGAGCGCGGTGAGCTCACCGTCACGTACCTCACCGACGCGCACCGCGCCTGCGCCAAGCAGCTGGTGCAATGGATGCAAGTCGACTGCGGCTTTGACGAGGTGTCAATCGACGCGGTGGGCAACGTGGTGGGGCTGTACCACGGCAGCACGCCCAACGCCAAGCGCTTGCTCACGGGCAGCCACTTTGACACCGTGCGCAACGGTGGTAAGTACGACGGCCGACTGGGCATCTTCGTGCCCATGGCATGCGTGCGCGAGCTGCACCGTCAAAAACGCCGCCTGCCTTTTGCGTTTGAGGTGGTGGGGTTTGCCGAAGAAGAGGGGCAACGCTACAAGGCAACCTTCTTGGGCTCGGGCGCCCTAACCGGCCACTTCGACAACACGTGGCTTGCTCAGCATGACAAAGACGGCATTTCGATGCGCGAGGCCATGCTGCATGCGGGCCTAAGCATCGAAGACATCCCCAAGCTCAAGCGCGACACCACGCGGTACCACGGCTTTGTTGAGGTGCATATCGAGCAAGGGCCGGTGTTGAACGAGATCGACACGCCGCTGGGCATCGTCACATCCATCAATGGCAGCGTGCGATTTTTGGGCGAAATGGTGGGCATGGCCAGCCACGCCGGCACCACGCCGATGGACCGGCGCCGCGACGCCGCCACCGCTGCGGCTGAATTGGCACTGTACGTCGAGAAGCGCGGCGGGGCCGTGCCCAACTTGGTGGCCACCATGGGCATGCTCGAAGTGCCCAGTGGCTCCATCAACGTGGTGCCCGGGCGCTGCAAATTCAGCCTCGACATCCGCGCCACCACCAACGATGTGCGCGACGCCTGCGTGGCCGACGTGCGAGCCGAGCTGCAGCGCATCGGCACACGGCGCGGTGTGAGCTTCACACTTGAAGAAACCATGCGCGCCGCCGCCGCGCCTTCAGCACCCGCTTGGCAACAACGCTGGGAGCGTGCCGTGCAAGCCATGGGGCTGCCGCTCTACCGCATGCCCAGCGGGGCCGGCCACGATGCCATGAAGCTGCACGAGGTGATGCCCCAAGCCATGCTCTTCATGCGCGGCCTCAACGCCGGCATCAGCCACAACCCGCTCGAATCCATCACCAACGACGACACCGAGCTGTGCGTGCACGCCTTTCAAAACCTGCTTGACCAATTTGCCACGGAACTGTCATGACCCCTTCCCAACACGCCGCACTCGACGCCTGGATCGACGCCCACTTTGACGACGAGGTGCGCTTCTTGCAAGCCTTGGTGCAGGTGCCCACCGACACGCCCCCCGGCAACAACGCGCCCCACGCTGAACGCACCGCGCAGTTGCTGCAAGCGTTTGGCTTCGTGGCCGAAAAGCACGCCGTGCCAGCGCAAGACGTGCAAGCGGCCGGCCTGCAATCCATCACCAACCTGGTGGTGCGCCGCCCCTACGGCCCCGGGCGCACCATCGGGCTCAATGCACACGGCGACGTGGTGCCACCAGGCGAAGGCTGGACGCACGACCCCTACGGCGGCGCTGTGGTGGACGGCAAACTTTATGGCCGTGCGTCAGCCGTCAGCAAATGCGACTTTGCAAGCTACACCTTTGCCACCCGCGCGATTGAGTCACTCAAAACGCCGCTGGCCGGCGGTGTTGAGCTTTACTTTACCTACGACGAAGAGTTTGGCGGCGAGTTGGGCCCGGGCCGCCTGCTGCAACAAGGCGTCGTCAAGCCCGACTTGTTGATTGCAGCCGGGTTCAGCTACCAAGTCATCACCGGGCACAACGGTTGCTTGCAAATGGTGGTGACGGTGCACGGCAAGATGGGGCACGCCGCCGTGCCGGACACGGCGGCGGACGCCCTGCAAGCGGCCTCCCTCATCTTGAACGCGCTCTACCACCAGAACACGCTGTACAAACAGGTTAAGAGCCAAGTCAAAGGCATCACCCACCCGTACCTCAACGTCGGCTTGATTCAAGGCGGCACCAACACCAACGTGGTGCCGGGCAAGGTGGTGATCAAGCTTGACCGCCGCATGATCCCCGAAGAAAACCCCACCGAGGTGGAGGCGACGCTGCGGCGCGTGATTGCCGAGGCGGTGGCCCAATCGCCTGGCATCACCGTGAACGTGGACCGCATTTTGTTGGCCCACGCACTCATGCCCCTGGCGGGCAACAAGCCGTTGGTGGACGCCCTGTGCCACCACGCAAGTGCCGTGTTTGGCGAGCCCATCGAAGCCTCGGGCACCCCGCTGTACACCGACGCGCGCTTGTTCTGCGAGCGTGGCATCCCTGCCGTGCTTTACGGCTGCGGCCCGCGCACGGTGTTGGAAAGCAACGCCAAGCGCGCTGACGAACACATCAAGCTTGACGACCTGCGCCGTGCCACCAAGGTGATGGCACGGGCGCTGGGTGATTTGCTTACCTAACCTGAAGGCCACGCGCCGGCCAGTGGCGGGGTCGAAGCCCTCGCGCAACCACGTCGCAGCCGAGGCGCTGCCGGAGTGCCTCCTGCTAAGCCCCAGGTCGCAACAAGATCTTGGCAGCCGCCACGCGGCCCGCCACCAAGTCGGCAAAAGCCTCGCCGCCCTCATGCAAGGGGCGCTCTTGCACCCACGCCAGGTTGCCAAATGCCCCGGCGTCAAGCGCGGCCACCGCAACTTCGATGTCGGCGGTGGTGTAGGTGTAGCAGCCCACCAGCGTGATCTCGCGCAGCGTCAGGGCGCGCCAATCCAGCGCACTGGTCCAGTCGCCCAAGCCCACGTGCGTCACCACGCTGCCATGCGCTGCGGCGGCAATGGCGATGTCGCGCGTGGCCGCCATCCCCACCGCGTCAAACACCAAGTCGTGCCCACCCGCATAGGCCAAGGCGGCAGCGCCGTCGATGGCCTTGAGCCCCGTGGCGTCGTGCAAAGCCCGCGCACGCAAGGGGTTAGTCTCCACCACGTTGATGTGCGCCGCGCCCCGCGACTGCAACAACAGCACGGCCAACAACCCGATGGCGCCCGCACCCAGCACCAACACACGCGTGTCGACCATCGGCTGCGCCATCACGCGCGCCGCCAGCGCCAACGCATGCACCACGGTGGCGGCGGGCTCGGCCAAGGCTGCACCGCGGTCATTCAAGGTTGCCGGGATGGCCACCAAACAACGCTCGGGCACCAACAGCGAAGGTGCAAAGGCACCGGGCAGGTTCATGCCAATCATGCTGCGGTCACTGCACAAATTGCCACGCCCTTGCAGGCAGTAGCGGCAGGCGCCGCAAGTCACCAAGGGGTTGCCGGTAAAGCGTTGGCCCGCGCGTGGGCCTTCCAGCGCCGTGCCCACAAACTCGTGGCCCAGCACCATGGGCGGCACGCGGCGTGGGTCGTGGCCTTTGTAGGCGTGCAGGTCGGAGCCACAGATGCCCACGGCGTCGACACGCAGCAGCACCTGGCCTGCGGTGGCTTGCGGTGTTGGCACCTCTTGCATGGCCATTTTTTCGGGTTGAGTGAACATCAGTGCTTGCATGGCCGTCTCTTCAATGGTTCAAGGGGTTCGATTGGTTATTTGGCCGTAAAGCCGCCGTCGACGTAAAGTGTCTGCCCTGTGACATACGCTGACGCGTCACTGGCCAAAAACAGGGTGGCACCCTGGAGATCAGCCAACTCGCCTGTGCGGCCCACGGCCGTTTGGTTGCGGATTTCTGCCAAGCGCGCGGCATCTTCAAACACCGCGCCCGTCAGCGCCGTGGGGAAGAATCCCGGCGCAATGGCGTTGGCGGTGATGCCCTGCCCCGACCAAGCCTGCGCCATGCCCCGCACCAGTTGCACCACGCCGCCTTTGGCTGCGCCGTAAGGCACACTGTTGGCAAAAGCACGCGTGGATTGCAGCGACCCGATGGCGATGATGCGGCCCCAGCCGCGCTCGGCCATCGCGGGCACCAGCGCGCGCGACAAGAAAAACGGTGTGGCCAGCATCACGTCAATTTGTTCATCCCAAGCCGCGTCATCCACCGCGTCCCACGGTTGGCGGCGGTTCATGCCTGCCGCGTGGACCACGATGTCGGGGGCGCCAAAGGGTTTGGCACTGGCCTTCGCCAAGTCAACCAGGCCGGCCCGCACCGCCACGTCAGCGGCCACGAAGGCGGCTTTGGCACCCGCCCCCTGCAACGCCTGGCAGGCCTCATGCAACATGCTTTCGCGGCGGCCACACAGCACCACGGCGGCCCCCGCCCCGGCCAGCGCCTGCGCCATGGCCAACCCAATGCCCGACCCGCCCCCAGTGACCAGCGCCACACGGCCTGTCAGGCCAAACAACGCGTTAACGCTTGGCAACAAAGGAGTCGTCATGCCGCCATCACCCGCTTGAGTTCGTCTTTGATGATGGCCGCCATGGCGTTGCAGTCAGCCTGCGTCAACACCAAGGGCAGCCGCATGTCGCACAAGCCCGCCAACACACGCTCGGCGTTGCGCAACGATTGCGGCTCGCCAAAGTAACGCCAGTGCGTCCAGGCGCTGGTAAATCCCATGGGCTCATCGGCACCAAACCATTTGATGTGCACACCACGCTGCGAGCACGCTTGAATAAACGCCACCAGCTGGGGGCGCGCCACTTCCACCAGCGAAAACTGCAGCGAGCTTGCCACAAATTGCTCTTGTGGCGGGCGCTGCGGCAAGTGCAGGTGCGCCACG
Source organism: uncultured beta proteobacterium (assembly GCA_963738575.1). GTDB lineage: Bacteria > Pseudomonadota > Gammaproteobacteria > Burkholderiales > Burkholderiaceae_C > CAVTWY01. The sequence continues at coordinate 110,065 of CAVTWY010000003.1, read as the reverse complement.
CCTGACAAGGCAGCCGCCATCCATGCATAACGCTCATTCCAGCGCGTGCAGCGCTCGGCCAAAGCGGCACCCAACTGCGGCCGCACCACGGCAGCCGCCAAGTTGCTCATGCGCAGGCTGAAGTTTGGGGTGGTGTACTTCCAGCGCTCAAACACCGCGTCGGCTGGGCGCACCACGTGTGTGCCGTAGAGCATGTAGCTGCCCGAAAACAAAATGGCCTGCGCCGCCACGTCGTCGTCGTCGGTGATCAACAAACCACCCTCGCCTGCGTTGGCGTGTTTGTAGCTTTGCAAGCTGAAGCACCCCGCGCGGCCCCAAGTGCCCGTGGCCTTGCCGGCCCACGCGGCCCCCATCGTGTGGGCGCAGTCTTCAATCAGTTGCACGCCGTGTTGCTGGCACAGCGCGATCAAGGATTGCATGTCACCAATATGGCCGCGCATGTGCGACAGCAGCAGCGTTTTGGCACCACTGGTGGCTGCCTTGTGCGCCAGGTCGTCCAGGTCGATGGTGAAATCTTCGGTCACGTCCACCAACACCGGCCGTGCCCCCGCATGCGCGATGGCGCCCGGCACGGGTGCCAGCGTGAAGCAGTTGGACATCACTGCATCACCCGGTTTCACCCCCGCAGCCTTGAGCGCAACAAACATCGTCGACCCGCACGAGTTCATGGCCACGCAGTAGCGCGCGCCCATCTCAAGCGCAAACTCAGCCTCAAGTGCCGACACCTCGCTGGGTTTGCCACCCGTTTCACCATAGCGGTGCAACTTGCCACTCGCCATCAAGGCCAGCGCAGCGTCCACCCCGGCTTGCGGGATGGGCTCTTGATTGGTCAGGTCGATGTCGATGCGCTGGGTTGTCATGTTGCAGAGTGGTGTGGCAAGGTGTCGCTGTGTTCTCAGCTTCGGTGCCCGTCCAACGTCCCCAAGTCAAAAGTCTCCTCGGGAAAGTACTTGTGCAAGCGCACGTCGCCGGTGCGGGCATGGCCTTCCATGCCTTCAAGCCGCGAGATGCGGGCCGCCACCTGGCCCACAGTGCGCGAGGCATCACGCGTCAAGCGCTGCCACGTCACCGTCTTGATGAACTTGCCCACCGACAAGCCACCCGTGTAGCGCGCCGCGCCCTTGGTCGGCAAGATGTGGTTGGGGCCGCTGCACTTGTCGCCGTAGGCCACCGTGGTTTCTTCGCCCAAAAACAGCGAGCCGTAGTTGGTGAGGTTGTGCAGCCACCAGTCCAAGTCGTCGGCCAACACTTGCAGGTGTTCGCTGGCGTACTTGTCACTCACCGTCACGATTTCGTCTCGTGTGTCGCAAAGCACCACCTCGCCGTAGTCGCGCCAGGCTGCGGTGGCTGCTTGGCGTGCCAGGTCAGGCAAGGCAGCGATCACGCCGGGTATCTGCGCCAAGACAGCCTCGCCCACTGCGCGCGACGTGGTGAACAACCAAACAGGTGAATCGGGGCCGTGTTCGGCTTGGCCGATCAAGTCAGCAGCCACCACGGCGGGGTCGGCGCTGGCATCGGCAATCACCGCCGATTCAGTCGGACCGGCCACCACGTCAATGCCCACGCGGCCAAACAGCATGCGCTTGGCCTCGGCCACAAAACGGTTGCCGGGGCCCACAATGATGTCGGCCTCGTGGCCGGTGAAGGTGCCGTAAGCCAAGGCCGCGATCGCCTGCACACCACCCAAGGCCAGCACCGTGTGGGCGCCGCACAGTTGCATGGCGTACAGGATGCCAGGGTGAACGCCGTGGTCCTTGGTGGCAGGTGACGTGGCAACGATGTGCTTGACGCCGGCCACATTGGCCGTTGTCACGCTCATGATGGCACTGGCCGCATGGGCGTAGCGGCCACCGGGCACATAACAACCAGCCGTGTTGCAGGGGATCAGCCGTTGCCCGGCCACCAGGCCTGGCATCAGCTCGGCCTGAAACTCGTGCATCGACGCACGCTGGCGCTGCGCAAAGTCTTGCACGCGGTCGCGCGCAAAACGAATGTCTTCTTTGATGCCGGGTGAAAGCGCCCTTTCGGCCGCCGCAAAGTGAGCAGGGCCCAAAACGATGTCACCGGTGTAGCCGTCCAGGTCGCGTGCATAACGGCGCACGGCTTCTTCGCCGCCACTTTGCATGGCCGAGAGCATGTTGCGCACGGTTTCGGTGGTGGCCGTGTCGATGGCTTGCTGGGGCGGGTTGGCTTTTTTAAGGTAAGTGATGGCCATGGGGAGCCTCTTTCAATGAAACAAGGGGAACGCCGCAGGTTCGCCCCGGGGCCAGCCCGGGGCAAAACGCAGCGCAGCGTTCAATAACGCGTAAGGCGCTCGGTGCCTCGCAGCGCGTTACTTCAGGCTCGTGGCAAACGCCTTGAGCTTCGGATCGCGGTCGATCAGCTTCAGGTACTCGTCAGTGACGTAGACCTTGGGGTCAGGCAGTGCCTCGTCGGCACGCAGCGAGCCCACTTCTTTCATGAAAGCCGCAATGGTGTTCATCGTGGCATCGCCGCGTGATGGCTGCGCACTGCGGTTGAACATGGCAAGTTGCCCGGCCAAGTCAAACGTGGGGCGAATGTCAAACTCTTTGTTCATCGCTGCTTCGGAGATCACCACACCACCCGTGTCGTAGTGCTTCTTCATCATGGCCAGCGCTGCTTTGCGATCATCTTTCAAGAAGCGCTGGGCGCGCAGGTAAACGGCCAAGAAGCGCGCCACCAGTTGTGGATTTTCTTTGGCCCACTCCGATCGCACCACCAGGTTGCCGGGCACCATCACGCCAGCGTCTTTGGCCGAGCACAGCAGCTTGGCACCGGCTTTTTCTTCCACGGTGTAGGTGTTGGGGGCCCACAGACCGCCCACGTCGGCGTTGCCCGAGCTCATCGCGGCGATGATCTCGGCTTGGCCCATCGAGCGCACTGTCACATCACCCTTGGCCAGGCCAAACTTTTGCATGCAAACGCGCGCTGCCAAGTCGACGGTGGAGTTGCCGGTGAGGAACACCGTGCTGCCCTTCATCGACGCAGGCGTCTTGATGAGCGCGTCGGCGTTGGGTCCGCGCACGTACAGTGCGTTGGTGGCCGATTGGTCGTCGCTGAAAGCCACCGTGTGCAGGCCAAAGCGAACCGCACCCAGCACGGCGGGCACACCGCCGGTGTAGCCCACGTCCCAGCTCTTGCTGGCGGCAATTTGTGGCGCACCGGCAGGGAAGTTGGTGATGGTGACTTTCAGGCCCACCTCTTTCCACCAGCCTTTTTCCTCGGCGACTAAAAACGGCACCGAACCCAGCAGCGCAGGCTGCGAGCTGATGCGAACTTCTTTCAGGTCTTGCGCCATCGAGGTGGCAGCTGCCAGCGCCATCAAAGTGAGGGCCGCCGTTTTGCGAATCAAGCTTTTCATCAGGTTATCTCCAGTGGGTAAAGGGGTTGCCACGCACAAAGGGCGTGGTATCAGTGATCGCCTGGCTCATGCTGCTCGCGCAGCAACCGCCAGATCTTGGTTCGAAGTTGCACAAATGACTCCAAGTCCATCACGTCTTCGATGCGTTCGTGACGCAGCCAGCCTTCGGCCTCGCGCACGGGTTTGATGTCGATGATTTCTTTGATGCGGCCAGGGCGGCGCGTCATCACCACCACGCGGTCGGCCAGGTACACGGCTTCGTCCACGGCGTGGGTGATGAACATCACCGTGCGTGGGTTGGCGCGGCCCACGCGCAGCAGCTCTTCTTGCATCACGGTGCGGGTTTGGGCGTCGAGCGCACCAAAGGGCTCGTCCATCAGCAGCACGTCGGGGTTGAGCACGTAGGCGCGCGCAATCGCCACCCGCTGTTGCATGCCACCCGACAACTGGTGCGGGTAGGCCGACTCGTACCCTTCCAAGTTCATCAGCTTCAAGTTCTTGGCGATGCGATCAGCGGCTTCGTCTTTGGGCACTCCGAGGGACCGAAGGCCAAACTGAATGTTTTCTTGCACTGTCTTCCAGGGGAAGAGCGCAAAAGCCTGAAACACCACGGCGCGGTCGGGGCCGGGCTCTTTCACCACCTTGCCACCCACCGTCACGCTGCCTGAACTTGGGAACTCCAGCCCCGCCGCCATGCGCATGCAGGTGGTTTTGCCGCAGCCCGAGGGGCCCACCACAGCCACAAACTCGTGCTCGTTGCAGACAAAGCTCACCTGGTCGAGCGCCAAGAATGATTTGCCATCGCGCACAAAACTGCGCGACACGTTGTCCAGCACGATGTTGGCCATGAGTCTCTATTGCCCTCGTTTGCGGTTCACCGCTGCTTCAACACCACGCAGTGCCACGTCAATGAGCATGCCAATGATGCCCACTGCAATCATGCCCACCATCACGATGGACGTGTCGAGCGCACCCTGCCCACGCACCATCATCAAACCAATGCCGCTGTTGGCTGCAATCAACTCGGCGCCAATCAGGCTCTGCCAACCGGCACCTGCGCTGATGCGCAAGCCCGCGATGATGGAAGGCAGCGACGCTGGCAACAGCACCTCCTTGACAATCCGCAGTCCCGAGGCGCCATACACCTGCGCAGCCTCGATGTATTTTTTATCGACAAAGCGCGCGCCGCGGTACGCATTGATCAAGCACGGCGGAAACGCCCCGGCAAAAATAATCATCATCGGCCCACCAATACCGGTGCCAAACCAAAGCGCCGCAAACGGCACCCAGGCAATGGGTGCGATGAAGCGCAAGCTGTCAAACAGCGGCGTGACGATGTTGTCCAACCAGCGGTACCAACCCATCAACAGCCCCAGGGGCACGCCCACCGCAGCAGCCAGCAAAAACCCCAACAGGTAGCGCTCCAGGCTGGCCGCCAGGTGGCCCTGCAGCGTCTGGCCCGAAAACGTCTTGCTCGTCAGCGCCCAGCCACGCTGCACCACCTCCCAAGGCAGCGGCAAAAACTTGCGCGGGGCCAGCTCAACCCAGGCCGCAAACGTCCAAATCCCAAAGAACACCATCAGCCCGGTGATGGACAGCACCACCAGTTGATTGCGTTCGAGTTTGTCGCCCATGGGTGCCGGTCAGTGCTGCGTGCGCCACGGCATCGAGCGGCGCTCGATAAAGTCCAGCACAGCCGTAAGCGCAAAACCCACCACCGCCACCGTCACCATGCCCGCCAAAATCATCGCGGGGTAAATGTCCAGCCCCGCTTGGTACAGCACCTTGCCCATGCCCAGCAGCGCGCCCAACAGCTCGGCCGCCACCAGCGCCGTCAAACAACCTTGCAGTGAAAGGCGAAGCCCCGTGAAGATAGAAGGCAACGCACCGGGCACGATCACGTCTTTGATCAACGACCAACCACGCACGCCCAGCATGCGGCTGGCTTCGATGATGGGGCGCTCGATGTTGCGCACGCCGGTAAAGCTGTTGATCACCGAAGGCACAAAGGCCGCAAACCACAGGATCATCACCTTGGCAGCATCACCCAGGCCCAACCACACGATGGCCAGCGGAATCCAAGCCAGCGCTGGGATGGGGCGAATCAACAAAAAGATGGGGTTAACCAACGCCTCTGCACGGCGGCTCCAACCCATCCACAGCCCCAACGGAACACCCACGGCGGTGGCTGCAAAAAACCCAAGCAAGATGAGCTTGATGCTTTGCAGCACATGCTCATGAATGCGCCCGTCGGCAAACCCTTCGCCCCACAACAACTGCTTGGCTGCGGCCCCAAACTGCTCGGGGCTGGGGAACGACTGCGAGCCGATGAACCCAACTTTGGAGCCGATCAGCCAAAAGCCCAGCAGCGCCACCACGGTGGCGGCGCCAGTCCACAAGCGCGCGGATTCACGGGCAGGTTGCATCGCAAAATCATACGGTTTGTGGCCCCACGCGGTTCAGTCCAGATATCATGAATTAATCAGTCCAGAAACCCACGGGTAAGCCCTTGGATCAACGCCCTTTTCGTCCCACCGAGCGCAAACCCCTGCCGTTGCCGGATGGGTCAGCGTGACGCGGCACGCCCGCACCAGCGAGCTGATGTGGCCGCGCTTGTTCAAGCGCTTTGAGGGCACGTCGCGCACACTGCAGGGCCAACTGCGCGACATGCTGGTGCATTCGGTGATGGAGGGGTTTTTGTCTCCTGGCGAGGCATTGCCGTCGAGCCGCTTGTTGGCCGAGATTTTGGGCATGTCACGCGCCACCGTCACCCTTGCCCTGCAGGCGCTGGCCGACAAAGGCTTGATCGTGGCCCGCGCCCGCAGCGGCTATTTTGTGAGCGAACAGTTGCAGGCCACCTACCTGAGCGCGCGCCAAAGGGCTGCCGAGGCCATACTGCCCAGCAGCGTGCTGTGGACCGAGCGCCTCAAGCTGCACCCTTCGGCGCAGCGCAACATCCAAAAACCAAGCGACTGGCAACAGCAACCCTACCCTTTCATTTACGGGCAGTTTGATTCCACCTTGTTCCCCACCGCCGATTGGCGTGAATGCGTGTTGGAATCCTTGCAAGCCCGCGCGCTGCGTCGTTGGGCCCCCGATCACATCGACCGCGATGACGATTCGCTGGTGGAGCAAATCCATCGCCGCTTGCTGCCTGCTCGCGGCATCTGGGCAGAGCGGGATGAGATCTTGGTCACCACAGGCGCGCAGCAGGCTACGTTTTTGTTGGCCACGTTGTTGGTAGGGTCCAGCACGCATGTGGGTGTCGAGAACCCCGGCTACCCTGACGCCCGCAACACATTTTTGCTGCGCACCCGCCATGTGCACCCGCTGCGGGTGGATGAGCAAGGTTTGGTGGTGGGCGCGGGCTTGTCGCCTTGCCGCTATGTGTACGTGACGCCCAGCCACCAGTGCCCCACCACCGTGACAATGCCGCTGCAGCGCCGCCTGGATCTGCTGGCCCGAGCGGCGCGTGACGACTTCGTCGTCATCGAGGACGACCACGAAAGTGAGCTCAATTTCTCCAGCCAACCCACGCCGGCGTTGAAGAGCCTGGACACCCAAGCGCGTGTCATCTATTTGGGCAGCCTTTCAAAAACCCTGGCGCATGGCCTGCGCTTAGGCTATGTGGTGGCCCCCCGTGAGTTGATCAAAGAGCTGCGCGCCCTGCGTCGCTTGATGATCCGCCACGTGCCCACCAACAACCAGCAGGTGGCCGCAAGCTTCATCGCCCGGGGCCACCAAGAGGCCTTCGTGCGCCGCCTCAACATCGCCTACCGCGACCGCGCTCAAACCCTGCGCGACGCCCTCGCCACCCATGCCCCCAGCTTGACGCCCATGTCGGCACATGGTGGTTCGGCACTTTGGGTAAGTGCCCGGCCCAACGTGGACACACGCGACCTGGCCGCACGCTTGTACCGTCACGGGGTGGTGGTGGAGCCGGGAGATGTGTTTTTTGAAGGGGCGCGGCGCCCCAAGCAGCACATGCGCATTGGCTATTCGTCCATCCCCACCGAGCGCATCGACGCGGGCGTGCGCCTGATGGGGCGCGAGCTGAGCAAGTAGGCGTCATCCACCCATCACCCCATCAACCCAAACCTTTACACCATGTTTGACATCCTGATTGAAGGCGGCGAAGTGATTGACGGCACGGGCGCTGCGGCCTTGCAAGCCGACGTGGGGTTGCGCGATGACCGCGTGGTGGCGGTGGGCAAACTTCAAGGCGCTGCGGCCAAGTTGACGCTTGACGCCCGGGGTTTGGCGGTGGCCCCAGGGTTCATCGACATCCACACGCACAGCGATTTCACGCTGTTGGTGGACGGGCGCGCCGACAGCCAGGTGTGCCAAGGCGTCACCACCGAGGTGATCGGGCAGTGCGGTTTCAGCGCGGCGCCGATGGGTGCCAACGCCGACGCCAGCCATTTGATCGGCTACGTAGATGCTGGTGTGCCCCTCAATTGGCGCAGCTTTGGGCAGTACCTTGATCGGTTGCAAGACGCCAAGCCAGCGGTCAACGTGGCGGCTTTTGTGGGGCACGGTGCCTTGAGTCGAGCGGCGGGTGATGGTGCCGTTGCGACGATGAAGGCGCTGGCTGAAGCTGCGTTTGACGACGGCGCGATAGGCTTGTCCACCGGCTTGGAGTACTGGCCCGGCAACGAAGCACCCGCGCACGAGATCGAAGCGCTGGCGCGGGTGGCAGCGCGGCGCGGCGCGCTGTACGCCACGCATGTGCGCAACCGTGACGTGGACTACGAGATGGGTTTTGCCGAGGCGATTCGCACCGCGCGCCACGCCGGCGCGCGGCTGCAAATCTCGCACATCCAGCCCAAGTTTGGCGCCCCACCCCGCGCGATGGCACACGCGCTGGAAATGCTGGACGCGGCGCGGCGCGATGGTGTGGATGTTGCGTTTGACGTGATCCCCCATGACTGGAGTCACACGGTGGTGGTGTCGGTGTTGCCGGCCTGGGCGCGCGAGGGTGGCACCTTGCAGACGTTGCATCGTTTGAAGGACCCGGCGCAACGCGAGCGCATGAAGCACAACCCGCGCCCGATTTGGCGCTTGGTGAGCGAGCGGCTTTGGACGCGCATCGTGTTGCTGCACTCTGTCGCCAACCCCGCGTTGGTGGGCATGGACTTGGCCGCGATTGGCAAGCAGCGCGGCGTTGACCCCTACGACGCCGTGTTTGATTTGCTGATCGAAGAAGGCCAGCAAATGCCGCACTTGATGTGGACGTCACGAAACTTCGAAGACGCAGATATTTGCCTTTGCCTTCAACAGGCCCATTGCAGCGTGATGTCAGACACGCTGGCGGTGTCGCAGCGCGGGCCATTGCGCGACACGATTGGCTCGCTCAGCGGCTATGGCTGGACGGCGCGTCTGTTGGGGCACTACGCGCGTGATCGCGGGGTGTTGTCGCTGCCCGAGGCGGTGAACCGCATCACGGGGCGCCCCGCGCAGCGTTTGGGACTGAAAGATCGAGGTTGTCTGCAGCCGGGGGCATTCGCCGATGTGGTGGTGTTCAACCCAGCGTTGGTGAATCACCTGGCGACCATCGAAACGCCTGCGCGGCACCCTTCAGGGTTTGTGCACGTGATGGTGAATGGGGAGATGGTGGTGCGGGATGGGGTGCGCAATGACTTGCGGCCTGGGCGGGTGTTGCGTGGGGCGCTTTAAAAGTCTGGAGCCCCTGGGTCAGAATGAAACGAGGCTTAAGCCGCTGCCGCGTGTAGCTTGACCCCGAGTGCGCGCGCAACCTTCAGGACGGTTGCGAAGCTCGGGTTACCGTCAGCACTCAGCGCTCGGTAAAGGCTTTCCCGGCTGAGCCCCGCATCCTTGGCGACCTGCGACATGCCCTTGGCACGTGCTATGTCCCCTAGAGCTCGGGCGATTCCGGACGCGTCGTCCGGGGCCTCCTCGAGCCAGGCGTCTAGATAGGCCGCCATCTCCTCTGGGGTGCGGAGTTGTTCCGCAACGTCGTAGGGGACAGTCTTAGTCTTGGTAACCTTCTTCACTGCAGCCTTGGCCATATTCGTTACTCCTTAAAACCCCGTGCTAACTCGATCGCGCGCTCGATGTCTTTCTGTTGCGTTGACTTGTCTCCGCCAATCAAGAGAAGCAACAGCCAATCACCGCGCCGTGTGTAATAGACGCGATAGCCCGGACCAAAGTCGATCTTGAGTTCAGAGACACCGTCCGTCAGGTTGCGGTGGCGGCCGGGATTGCCATGAACAAGGCGATCAATACGAACCTGAATGCGCGCCCGACCTGCTCGGTCTTTGAGTGCGTTGATCCATTCGCGGTAGACCTCAGTCTGTTCGACGCGCATGGCATTACTGTAGCCTATGAGCTACATTCGTGCAAGTACCCTGCTTGAAACCCTTACGAGGACGAGCGTGATGTAGTCCTGAGGACTTGCAGGCAAACGCAATCAAGCCATGCCACGACCATCGCCTAGCTGCTCTGCAAAGCTGGCGTCACCGTCCCACTGCAAACCCCAAACCCAATGCGCCTTGCACCGGCCCGTTCGCAGCGCCCTTGCAAGGTTACGGTGTCGCCGTCTTGCAAGAAGGTGCGTTGTTCGCCATTGGGCAGGGTGATGGGTTGTTTGCCGCCGGCGCTTAGTTCCAGCAGCGAGCCAGCTGTGTCTTGGGTGGGGCCCGAAAGCGTGCCGGAGCCGAGCAGGTCGCCGCTTTGCAGGTTGCAGCCGTTGACGGTGTGGTGGGTGATGAGTTGGGCGGGGGTCCAGTAGGCGGCTTGGGCGGCGTTGCTGCGGGAAAGGGTTGTGGCGGGTAGCCCTGCAGCGCGCATGGCGGCGGTTTGAATGGTGACTTCGAGTTGGATGTCGAGCGTACCGTGGGCGCGGTTGTTGGCGTTGTCGAGGTACGGCAGGGGCTGCGGGTCGCCTTCGGGGCGTTGCATGAGCGGGGCGCGAAAAGGGGCCAGGGCTTCGAGGGTGACCACCCAGGGTGAGGTGGTGCTGGCAAAGCTTTTGGCCAAGAATGGCCCCAGGGGTTGGTATTCCCATGCTTGGATGTCGCGGGCCGACCAGTCGTTGAAGAGGGTGACACCAAACAGGTGGTCTTCGGCTTGATCGAGGGTGATGGGCTCACCCAACTTGTTGCCCGCGCCGACAAACAAGCCCAGTTCCAGCTCCAGGTCAAGGCGCTGCGTGGGGGCCAAGCGGGGTGCTGGGTCGCCCGGCAACTGGCCGCAGGGGCGGCGCACGGGGGTGCCGCTCACCACGATCGACGACGCGCGGCCGTGGTAACCGATGGGTACGTATTTGTAGTTAGGTAGCAGTGGGTTGTCGGGCCTGAACAGTTTGCCCACCGCTGTGGCGTGGTGGATGCCGATGAAAAAGTCGGTGTAGTCACGGATGGTGCAAGGCACCGTCATCTCGGCGGCGGCTTGCGGCAACAAACAACGGCTCAAGGCACTCTTTTGACCGCCCTCGGCCAGCGCGGCCGACAGCGCAGCGCGCAGCGCCACGCGGGCGGCTCGCCCTTGGGCCATCAGGGCGTTGAGGTTGCCTTCGGCCAGGGGGTGCAGCAGCGCCGCAATGTCTTGCGGCCATTGGCCTTGGGCTGCGGCCAGCTTCAAGTCCAGCACTTGGTTGCCGATGGCCACGCCGATGCGCCAGGGCTCTTCGGTGCCTGCGCGCCTGAAGCGCCCATACGGCAGGTTTTGGATGGGGAAGTCGGTGTTGCTGTCTTGGGCTGATTCCACCCAACTGCGCAGAGCGGGGTTGTGGGTGGCGTCCAGGGTGCTTGCGGTGGGCATGGCGTTCAGGGTGTTCAGGGTTTGAAATGGTCCCGCAGCCCGGTCCAGCACTGCGCGTAGTTGGCGTCCAGCGCCGGGTGGTTCATGGCAAAGGCGGTGGGGCGAAAGCACCAGCGGCTCTCAAACATGAAGGCCAAGGTGTTGTCGAGCTTGTGCGGCGTTAGGGTGGCGTTGCTTGCTTTGTCAAAGGCTTCGGCGTCGGGGCCGTGAGGCACCATGCTGTTGTGCAGGCTCATGCCGCCAGGCTTAAAACCTTCGGGCTTGGCGTCGTACTGGCCATGCACGAGGCCCATGAACTCGCTCATCACATTGCGATGAAACCACGGTGGCCGAAACGTGTCTTCGGCCACCAGCCAGCGCGGCGGAAAGATGACGAAGTCGCAGTTGGCGGTGCCGGGGGTGTCACTCGGGCTGGTCAGCACGGTAAAGATGCTCGGGTCAGGGTGGTCAAAACTGATCGAGCCGATGGTGTTGAAGTTGGCGGTGTCGTACTTTGTCGGCGCCAAGTTGCCGTGCCAGGCCACCACGTCAAAGGGTGTGCGCGGCTGCATGCTGCGCCACAGCGCGCCGCCAAACTTGCGCAGCATCTCGTGGGGCTGCGCCTGCTCGGGGTCAAACGCGGCCACGGGTGCCAAAAAGTCGCGTGCGTTGGCCAAGCCGTTGGATCCGATGGGGCCGAGTTCGGGCAGCCTGAAAGGGGCGCCGTAGTTCTCGCACACGTAGCCGCGTGAGGGGCCATCCACCGCCACCTTGAACGCCATGCCACGCGGCAGCAGCGCCACCTCGCCAGGTGCCACGTCCAGCACGCCCAGCTCGGTGGTGATGGTGAGCCGGCCCTGTTGGGGCACCACCAGCATCTCGCCGTCGGCATTGACCATGGCGCGTGCGCCCATCGACTGGTTGGCCAGGTACAGGTGCACGGCGACACCAAACTGCGCTTGCGGGTCGCCATTGACCACCACGGTGCGCAGGCCATCCACAAAATCTGTCGCGGCGTCGGGGACGTTGATGGGTGCCCAGCGCAAGGGGTCGGGCGGCATGGCCACGCCGTCGGCGGCACCACTCTTGAGATGCGGCTGCGCATACGGTGTGTGCGCCCCACTCACCACCGACGGCTGGCGGCGGTACAACCAACTGCGTTGGTTGACGTGCCGGGGCGCGGTAAAGGCGCTGCCCGACATCAGCTCTGCGTACAAACCCATCGGCGCACGCTGCGGGCTGTTGCGCCCTTGGGGCAAGGCACCGGGCAGTGCCTCGCTGGCAAACTGGTTGCCAAAGCCGCTGAGGTAGTGGCGTTTGGGTGTTGCGGCAGTGCTCGTCGTGGTGGCGGTCGTGGCGGAGGTTAAGGGGCTGATCTTGGGGGATGTCATGGTGTTGGATCCTTGGCAACCGCAGCGCTGCCGCGCGCGGCCTGCAGGGCTTGTTTGAGCACGTCGAGGCGCCCGATGTGATTGGCCAACAGCAGCACCAGCCGGGCGTTGAGTGCATGGCTGTCGGCGTTGCTTAAATCGCGGTGCGTGTCGATCAGCGCTTCGTAGAAGTCGTCGGGCGATTCAAGATTGGGTTCGATCACCAGGTTCATCTTGCGGCCTTGTTAATTCAATGCCAGCGCACGCTGCATCGCCGCCTGCACCTGCGCTGGCGTGGCACGGCGCCAGCGGGCGCACACGTGCTGGTCGGGGCGCAGCAGGTACACCGTGCCCCCTTGGGCATCGTAGCGCTCGGCGGCCACGCCTTGGGCTGGCAACTCCAGCACGTTCACGGCAACCGCGCCCTGGGGTTGTTGCCGAAGTGCCAGCGCCGTGGCTGCATCGCCAAATACCAGCGCAGTAAAGCCGTGGCTGGCGACGTGCCGCAAAAGCCAGGGCGCTGCGTGGCCATCGCCCAGCGGTGCGTCCAGCGCGGGCGCGCCCGGCACCATGGCGCCCTTAAAAACGTCGCTGTCGGGCGTGTTGAGCGACGAGCCCAGCAGCGTGGACGGCAACGAAAGCCTGCCGCTGTTGACCAACCGGCGCGCGAAGGGGTGGGCACGCGCCAACTGCAACACCGCGTCGCGAAACAAGCGCGAGATGTCGCTCTTGGGGGTGATGAAGTCGGTTGACCTTGTGGAGTTGAGGATGTTTTCGTCGGCCGCAAATTCGCGCTCGGTGGCGTAGGTGTCAAGCAGGGCATCAGGCGCAACGCCGCGCAGCACCACGTCGAGCTTCCAGCCCAGGTTGTCGGCGTCTTGCACGCCCGAGTTGGCACCTCGCGCGCCAAAGGGCGACACGCCATGCGCCGAGTCGCCCGCAAACAGCACGCGGCCTTGGCGAAAGTTGGCCATGCGCATGCAGGCAAAGGTGTAGACGCTGGCCCACTCCAGCTCATACGGCACAGTGCGGCCCATGGCGGCGCGCAGCATGGCGTCGACGCGCGGCTTGATGCGCTCGGGTTGCTTCTCGGCTTCGGGGTCGGCGTCCCAGCCCAATTGAAAGTCAATGCGCCACACGCCGTCGGGTTGGCGGTGCAACAGCACACTTTGGTTGGGGTGAAAAGGCGGATCGAACCAAAACCAGCGTTCGGCCGGAAAGTCGACTTGCATGCGCACGTCGGCAATCAAGAAGCGGTCTTGAAACACACGGCCCTCGCTTTGCAGCCCCATCTGGGCACGCATGGGCGAGCGGGACCCGTCGCAGGCCACCACGTGGCTGGCGGCTAGTTCGTAATTACCTTCGGGGGTGTCAACGCCCAAGCGCACGCCGTCCGCCGCTTGCGTCACCGAAGTCACCGTGTTCTTCCATCTGATTTCAATGTTAGGCAATTCAGCGGCGCGCACCGCTAAGTAGGCCTCGGCGTAGTACTGCTGCAGGTTGACAAAGGCAGGGCGTTCGTGGCCGGGCTCGGGCAACAAGTCAAAGTGGTACAGCGCGTCGCCCTTGAAAAACACACGCCCGGTGTTCCAGCCCACACCCTTGGCCACCATGGGGTTGCCTACGCCCAGACGGTCCCAAATCTCCAGCGTGCGCTTGGCAAAGCAGATGGCGCGCGACCCGGTGGAAAGGCGGTGGTCGTTGTCCAGCAGCAGCACGCGCTGGCCGCGCTGGGCCAGGTCAATGGCCAGGCTCAGGCCCACGGGGCCAGCGCCCACCACCACCACCGGGTGGTGGGCCGGGGTGGCGGCATCTTGATCGCTGCAGCGCTGGTAGGCAAACGCATGGGCCTGGATGGCCGCTGCGTTGCTGGCGTAGCTTAGAGGGGGCTGAGCCTGAACCGTCACGGGGCGTCGCCTGGGTTGATTCAGCTTTCCAGGGTTTGCCACATTTGAATGTCGCGCTCGGCCGTCCACACGCGCGGGTCGCGGTGCTGGGTGGCTTCGTCGTAGGCGCGCGTCACGTCAAAGGGCATGCAGTGGTCAAAGATCACCCAGTGGCCATAGGTAGGCTTCAATGCCGCACAGGTGTTGCGGTAGACGGTTTTAAGGTCTTGACCGGCTGCGGCGCCCGCTTTGACGTTGGCGTACAGGTCGGACACAAACGACTTGGTGGCGTGCAGGCCCTGCTGCACTTGAGCGTGGCCCTTCAGCGCGGGGCCCCGGCCAGGCACCAGCGCTTGCGCGCCTAGCGCCGCAATGTTGTCCAGCGTTTTAGGCCAGTCGGTGAAGTAGGCGTCGCCGGCGTAGGGCGTGGCATCAAACTCCACCAGGTCACCCGACAGCAGTGTTTTTTCACCTGGCAACCACACCACGGTGTCGCCTTTGGTGTGGCCGCGGCCCAGTTGCAGCAACTGCACCTCGAGTTTGCCCAGCCACAGCGTCATCTTGCCGCTGAAGGTGATGGTGGGCCAGGTCATGCCCTTGGGCACGGTTTCGACGTTTCTGAACAGGCGCGGAAAACGGCCAATCTCGCTGGCCTTGTCGGCCTCGCCGCGCTCGACGATCAAGTCATAGGTGTCTTGGCTGGCCACGATCTGCTGCGCTTGGTAGGCACTGGCCCCCAGCACGCGCACGGCGTGGTAATGCGTCAGCACCACGTACTGAATGGGCTTGTCGGTCACCTCGCGGATGCGGCGGATGACGTCGGCCGCCATCGCCGGCGTGGCCTGGGTGTCGGCCACCAGCACGGCGTTGTCGCCGATGATGATGCCGGTGTTGGGGTCGCCCTCGGCGGTGTAGGCCCAGGCGTGCGGCGACAGTTGCTCGAAGGTGACCTTTTTTTCCTCGAGATCGGCTTGGCTGGCAAAGGTTTTGGTGGTCATGGGGGGCGTTGCTTGCTTTGGTGATGCAGTGGGTGCAAGCGCCATCACGACTTGTTCAAGCTGCTGCGCACCCAACGGCGCCCAGTCACGCTAAGGGCGTACTTCTACGCCGAATTTGGACAAAAACTGCTGCCACACTAGGGTGTCGTGCAAACAGTCATGGGGCGTTGGCAAAAGCAAACGCAGCCCCACATGCGCTTTTTGGTGGTGCCACAGCGCATAGGCTCGCCCCGGTTGGTTGCGATGAAAGGACGCCCAGCTCAAACCGTGAATCACATCGCCGTAGCGTTCAAAAACCTGCAAGGCCATGGATCGGTGCAACGCATAGCCACCGCGAAAGGCCAAGGCAGGGTCGGGCGGCAGCAGATGGCGACGGTTGGCACCATCAATCGGCAAGAACACGGCAGGCTTGTCCATCGCGTATCGCGCAACGTGGTAGAGCTTGGCCTTTGACTCCAGCGCAACCCAATGGTCGTTTGGTTCAGCAAAAAGGACTTGGCACTCGGTTGCCACCAACGGCAGCGTGTCTCCCAAGTACAGCACTGCATAACGGTGTTGTTCACCAACAGGCGGGTCGACACGGAAGTTGCGGTACCTGTCGGGCGGGGGCTCCCAATAGCCATCGCGCTGCACGCTGGGTTTGTAGAGGCGCACCAAGTCAACTGTGTTGGGGTCAACCAGTTCGAGGTTCAGGTCGACGCCATGAAACGCCATGCAAGGCAATCAGGCCGCGGCGGCCACAAAAGCTTCGGCTGCTTCAATGACCGCACGCAAGCGGTCTTCGGATGTGGCCAGCAACAGCGACGTAACGTCTTCCTCAAACGCGCGCTCGACTGAAAGCGAACCCACAAGAGCCTCGATAGGCGTGAGCCCTCCCAACTCTCGGTTGACGCTGGTAAAAAATGTCGCATCGGAGGAAGCCGGTTCATCGCCAAGCGCTTTGAGAATCTGGTGAAGCGGCTCACCTTTGATGGTCTCCCACACCTGAAAAGATGGGTACACCCGGCCACGCTTGCGGTCGCCTGGCAAATACCCGAAGAGTTCACGCCTGGCTTCGCGTGCGCGCACGGCATCTTCGCTGAGATGCATGTGCCGGGCGAGATCTGCAGCTGACCAGAGTTCGATCACATCTGGCGCTGTTGGAGCCTGCGCATCTTGCACACGCAAGTGCCGCGCCACCTCGGTCTGCCCAATCCATTCGCCGAACCTCGATTGCATGACCACAGCGTTGGCCTCAACGCGCACATCGACCATCGCCCGCACGAGTTTGATCAAACGGGGCGAGGCACCTGCTCGGGTAAGTTCGGCGTCGAGCTCACCGTCAAAACTCGCGACCATCTCGTCAATATCGCCCTCCACGATCGAGCGGTTGTAGCGAACACCGGGTGCGCGTGCAGACAAAAGCCGCTCGGGGGCCAAACCAAGCCGACGCCTGACATCGCCCACGCGGTGCTCAAACACCGCCTGCAGGTTTTGACGGGTGGGCATGGATAGGCTACCCACCGACAAATCAGCATCGGCGGCGCCTGTTTGAGTAGGGCTTTGTTTGGTCATCGGTAGGGCGCTCGATAGGGCAGCCGCAGGGGAACCAGCGGTGAAGCCAATCATGATCGACCACCTCATGCCTGTCAAGTGTTATAAGTCTTATAAGTCTTCTTTTAACAAAGGAAGCGCGAATATTGATCATGCGGCTGGGGTCAAACATCAAAACCGTCTGCGTTCTTGACCGTTCGGTAAATAACACGTTATGCTTCACCCATGCCACGCCCACGCGATTTCGACGCCGATGCCGTTTTGTCGCGTGCAGCTGCAGCCTTCACGTTGCATGGCTTCCACGGCACGTCACTGGCCAACCTCACCCAGGCAACAGGGCTTGGCAAACAAAGCCTGTACAACGCTTTTGGCGACAAAGAATCGCTTTATCTGCAAGCCGTTGACCATGCCGCCAGCCATTTGGCGCAAGCGGCCGCCGCCGCCATGGGGCGGGCACCCGACGGGCGGGCGGCGCTCGAAGCGTTTTTTTCTCAACTCTTGGGCGCTTGCCTAATCCCTGACCCGGCGGTCAACAACTGCATCGTGTCGGCGGGTTTGTTGGAAGGGTTGGAGGTACAGGCCATCAACGACAAGCTCACCCAAACCTGGGCCGCCACGCGTCGGCTGCTGCTGGTTGCCGTCGAGCGGGGTCAAGCCGATGGGTCCGTGCGCGGAGACATGGCCGCAATCGTCCTGGCCGACAGCCTGATGACGCTGGTTGGCGGCCTGCGCGTCAGTGCACGCGCCGTCGGTCACAAAAGACAACTCAAGTCCGTTGTGCAATTGGGACTGGAGGCGCTGCACCCACGCTAGTTCCAACCGTGCTGAACTCCCTTTTTTTGACCATTCGTTCCATAAAGGATTTCATCATGAACCGCATGCAAGGCAAAGCACTAGCCCCGGCAGTGCATTGATGCGCAACCGACCCACTGGCGACGTAGTGACCTCACGCACTTGATCAACGACGTCGTTGGTGCGACCCACCAGATCAACACAATCGCGCAAAAAACGTGTGGCCCAGCTCGGTCAACCGAACACTTCGCGTGTTGCGATGGAACAGCGGTGCGCCGACAAACGCTTCAAGCTGCTGAATTCGCGTTGTAACGACCGATCGAGAGCAGCGCATCTGCGCGCGGCCTGCGCAAAGCTCCGCGTGTCGGCAACGCGGACAAAGGCATCGATGGCGAGAAAGCGGTCCATTGGGGCTCAGTCTAAGCGCCGATTGATTCAAAGAATCTCTACGTGGCATGACGCAACCGCGTCGATTCACCGCTGCCAACCATGCACAGCAACGCAACACGCTCGCCTGCAGTCAGTGTGAGTGAATGCTTTCCAACGAGTACTTGGCGTTGGCGTCACAGGCCAGACGCTGGCGTCTTTTCTGGCCAGTGGGACGCTGGCGCTGGCGGCTGACAGCTTCTACGGCGGTGCTTGACGCAGAGGGGCGACGTCATCCGGATTCAGTTCAATTTGCAGGCAGGTAGGGTTGATGCGGCAGCCAACTTGGCGCCAGGTCGGCGGTCAAATCAGCAGGCATGACCCATGTCAACGTTCATGAGCGTCAAACCCGACGTACTGCGCGTGAAACCACTTGGCTGACGCACGCAGTGCCGCCGAACCTCGGCCCACTGCGCATTTCGATGGCGTGCGCCCTCCCATGGCCAACATCCTCCCACGCCCCGGCCCAGTGACATGGGCCGTCACGAAGCTGTCACGAATTGTCCCCAACATCCTCAAATCTGCAAACTAAGACGAGATCACTCACTCATGAAACTGCATCAGCCACGCCGAATTCGCGCTTCTCTAAGCACCATCAGCCGCGGCGCCATCGTCGCAGCATCGTTCATGGCGCTGGTCACCGCGTGCGGCGGCGGAGACGGAAACTCTGAGGACGCACTTTCAGCACTTGCCGACAAGACCGATGAGGAAATCCTAAGCGCGGACGTCGCCCCTGGCACCTCCACTGAAAAGTTGAACTTCTCGCCACCGGCCATGACGCTTACCCGGATTGGTGGCTACTCAGGCGGTGCTGTCGGTGCGGCTGAAGTCTCGGCCTACGACCCAAAGTCGAAACGCCTTTTCGTGGTCAACGGTGCCAACGCCACGGTGGATGTTTTATCTCTTGGTCGACCCCGCCGCGCCCGTGTTGGTCAGATCACTCTCTGTCGCCGACCTAGGCTCTGGCGCCAACAGCGTGGCCGTCAGCCATGGGGTGGCGGCGCTCGCGATTCAGGCGACAAAGAAGACCGACCCTGGAACGGTAGTCCTGCTCGATGCCCAAACACTTGAGCGCTTGGATACCCTAACCGTTGGCGCACTTCCAGACATGCTGACGTTCACGCCCAATGGTCGCTTTTTGCTGGTCGCCAACGAAGGCGAGCCCAACAGCTACGGCTTGGCTGACTCGGTGGATCCCGAAGGTTCAGTCAGCGTGATCGAGGTGCAACGTGGCGGCAAGTCGGTGGTGCGGACCGCAGACTTCAAGGCATTCATCGGTCAGGAGGATGCCTTGCGTGCCAAGGGTGTTCGAATTTTTGGGCCGGGCGCCAACGCGGCCCAAGACTTCGAACCAGAGTACATCACGATCAGTGCCGACGGCCGAACGGCATGGGTGACCCTGCAGGAGAACAACGCGGTGGCCTTGGTCGATATTCATCAAGCACGCGTGACGGCGGTGCGCGCACTGGGGTGGAAGGATCACAGCTTGCCCGGGGCGGGCTTGGACGTCAGCGATGAGGATGGTGGCGCCAACACCAACAGCGGCACACCCAAGGTCAACATCGCGCCGCAGCCGGTGCGCGGCTTGTACATGCCAGACGCCATCGCGAGCTACCGCGTCCTTGGTTTCACTTTTCTCATCACCGCCAATGAAGGTGATGCGCGCGCCGATTGGCCCGGGTTCAACGAAGAGGTGCGCGTGCGCGCCCACTGCGACAAGGGTTTTGATGCGTCGGTTTTCGGCGCTGCGTCATCGACGCTTGGTTTGGACTCAAACCTGGGCCGACTGCGCGTGACGAATTCGCCGCTTGGCGGTGGGTTCACCGGCAAGAACGCGGCGGGGCAGTGCACCGAGCTGTACAGCTTTGGTGCCCGTTCGTTCTCGATCTGGACTGGCGACATGAAGCGCGTGTTCGACTCGGGCGACGCACTCGAGCAGCGCACGCAGTCACTGCCCAATGTGCTCTTCAATGCCAGCAACGACAACAACACCATCGATGCCCGCAGTCCGAACAAGGGCCCCGAGCCCGAAGGGGTCTTGGTGGGTCGGATCGGCCTGCGCCAGTATGCGTTCATCGGGTTGGAGCGCGTGGGCGGCGTGATGGTCTACGACGTCAGCAACCCTTTCAATCCACGCTTCGTAACCTACGTCAACACCCGCGACGGTGTCTCGGGCGATCGCGGGCCCGAGGGCCTGAGTCTCATCGATGCGCACGATTCTCCCAACGGCAATCCGATGCTGGTTGTCAACAACGAGGTCAGTGGCACCACAGCGATCTTCCAGATCGATCTGCAGTACGGGAACAGCCGCTAACGGGTAAATTGAACACCTCGTCAGTGGTGCGATGAAGAATTCATGGAAACGATGATGCCGTTTTTGGGGTCGCCCTTGGTGGTGTAGACCCGAGCGTCCTGGGACAGTTGCACGAAAGTACCGCTTTTACTTCGAGCACGGCTTGGCTGGCGAAAGTAGCGAGGGTCATGGGGGGTACTTGCAAGAGCCTCAGTGCTTGAACGGCAAAGGCGGCGACACTCGGTTCTCGCGCCCCGCTGCACACCTTCTTCCGCAGCGTCGGCACCGATTCGCGGAGCGCCGCGCACGTGCCCACGAACCGATTGGGCCGCGTGGGGCAAAATCAACTTGCATGATGCTGAATCCACTGCCTTCACCCCGCACGACAGGTGTTGCATCCCCACTGCCAACAGGCCCCTGGCGGCTGCGGTTGCTTGGCAGCTTCGAGCTCGACGATGGCAGCCAGCGCTTGACCCGACTGCGCACCCGCGCTGCCATGTTGTTGTTCGCCCGCTTGGCACTGGCCCCAGGGCAAAGCCACCCCCGCGAAGAGCTGTGCGACATGATTTGGCCGCAAGCGCCTAGGCCACTAGGCCTCGGTCGGCTGCGCCAGACGCTCTCGATGCTGCGTGCCGTGCTCGAACCCCCGGGTTGCGCCCCAGTGGTGGTGGCCGACAATCGCACACTTCGGCTCGTGCCCCATGCGGTGTGGTGCGACGCGACGGCGTTTGAAAGCGCTGTGGCCCACGGAGTTGCTAACGAGGCGCTGGGCCATTACAGCGGTGATCTGCTTCCTGGCTTTTATGATGAATGGGTGCTGGAGGAGCGGCAACGCCTGGCCACCTTGGCTGAGCGAATGCAGCGCCAAGTTGCCCACGGCTCAACCGACCAAGCTGATCCCAGGGTAACTGCCGATCACGACTCCGAGGCGCGCCGTCGCGAACGGCCTTGTGCCTTCATCCATTCAACCTGTGACCCCGCCCTCGCCGTCAGCGCTTCCACTGCACAGCAACCTTCGGCTTCCCAGTTACTGGACGCGGGCCTTTGGCCTCCAGCCCTCGCTGGAACGGCTTCAAGCCCAATTGCTTGCCGAGCGCTTGGTCACGGTGCATGGCCCCGGAGGCAGTGGCAAAACACGCCTGGCTGTCGAAGTCGCGAGGCGCATTCGAAGTGACATGCCAACCCGATTCGACCGCGTGGAGTTTGTGTCCCTGCTGGCCTGTGTCAGCACAGCGCAGGCGATGGAGGCCTTGTGCCATGCCATGCGGGCCGAGGGCTCTGGTGACGCGCACAGCAAACTGGCAACCCTGCTCGAGAACAGCCGCACCTTGCTGGTGCTGGACAACGCCGAGCAGCTTGTTGCCGATCAATTGGGCGACGCCATCGCCCAATTGCTTTTGGCAGTGCCCTTGCTGCATGTCTTGGTCACGTCGCGCCAGATACTTGATGTCGCGGGTGAATCCGCGTTCGTCCAACACGGCTTGCCTATTCCGCCTACCGATGCAAGCGCAACGTCCGCCGCCGACAACCCCGCGCTGGCGCTGTTTTTGGCCCGCGCCCGCGCCGCACGGCTCGACTTTCATCTGGGCACGGCACCCAACGCCCAAGCCGCCATCGCGTTGGTTCGGCTGCTGGGCGGCATGCCCCTGGCCATCGAGTTGGCAGCGTCGCGCATTCGCAGCATGTCTGCCACCGAGTTGCTGCGGCGTCTGAGCCAAGATGGCGGCTCGCCCATGCTTGAGCTTTTGGCCCGAGGCGCGCAAGGCGGCTCGCCCGAGGCGCGCCACGGCTCGATGCGGCACACCATCGCCTGGAGCTGGCAGCAATTGCAAGAGCCCCAGGTGCGGCTATTGCGGGGGCTTTCGCTCACCCCAACGGGCGCAAGGCTGGAAGCCGTGGCAGCTTTGGCCGATGCCAGCGTGCCAAGCACTCAGCATCACTTGGACGATTTGGTGGCAGCGTCTTTGGTGCAAGTTGCCGAGGGCCCTGATGGGTGCGTGCGCTATGCGATGCTACAGCCGGTGCGCGAATTTGCGGCCGAGTTCTTGGCAGATAGCGAAGCCCTGGCCGCGCGCCACCGGCTGCGCAGGTGGCTGATTGGGTTCGTGCCCGAGATAACTGCCAAGGGTCCAACGGCCATCGCGCCCGATCTCAACTTGGTGAATTTGGCCATCGCCACGGGCCCCGATGACGGCGAGCCCAGCGAGGCGTTGGACCTTGCACTTTCTTTGCGACGCTACTGGTATTCTGCGGCACCCACCGCTGCGGTGCTGGCCGCGATGGACCGCTCACTCCCGGCGGCCCTCGAGCCGACCAAGGTCGTGCTGGCGCGCAGCATGTTGAGCGCGGTTTTTATGGTCGTGGGGCGGACTGACGAGGCTGTGGCGCACTCTGACGCTTCCATAGCCCTGGCTTGCGACGACGACGGGGTGCGCAGCCAAGCACTGTCGCGATGGTGCTACGTGCGCTACGGTCTTGGCCGTTTTGACAGCGACTTCGAATCCGTGCTTTCTGAGGCCTTGGTTTTGGCGCGGCGCTCAGGTGACATCCGCGCACTCGACCTGGCGCTCAACATTCGTGCCATCATCCTGAATGACGTGTACCGGCAGTACCAGTTGGCCGACCAATTGGTGATCGAGCGCCACGCGCTGCTCATTGGCTTGGGGGACAAGTTTGCAGCAGCGAATGCGTTGATCGACTGCGCAGCCACAGCCGCCTTTCTAGGTCGCTTTGACGAAGCCATCGAAAATGGCATGGCGTGTGAGGCTCAACTGAATACAGCAGACACACAGTCCTCTTACGCCCACGCGACCCAGCAGCTGGGGCGCGTCTATGTGATGGCTCGGCGCTGGCATGACGCAGCCGCGCCATTTCGCCACAGCATTCGTGTCAGTTGGGACCTTCAAATGTGGCGCCACTTGGTGCGCGCGATGATGCACCTACCCAATGCACTGGTGATGGGCAGCGACCCCGCCACCGCAGCCCGCCTGCATGGCTTTGGAACCACCCAACACCAACGTCGCTACGGCACCCCCAACCACATCGAAGCGCGCGAACTCCGGCGCACACGCCGCTTGCTCCGCCACCGGCTGGGCGCTGCCCCCTTCGCCACCCTGATGGCCGAGGGCGCCGCCATGACGATGGCACAAGCCGTGGCCATGGCACTGGAGGACAGCAAATAGCGCGTCGAGAGACAATGCATTTCTCTCACCCAATACCAGACGGATCCCACCATGCTCAAGTTCTACTACTCCCTCGCCCCCAACCCCATGAAGGTGGCGCTGATGCTCGAAGAGACAGGCCTGCCCTACGAGCCCATCCCGGTGGACACGCGCAAGGGCGAGCAGCACTCGGCGGCCTTCATGGCGATCAACCCCAACGCCAAGGTGCCGGTGATCGTCGACGGCGCCAGCACGGTGTTCGACAGCAACGCCATCTTGCTGTACCTCGCCGAAAAAGCAGGCAAGTTTGTGGCCGCCCCGCAAGACCGAGGCGCCCTGTTGTCGTGGTTGATGTTTGTGGCGTCAGGCATCGGGCCCTTCACCGGCCAGTGCGTGCACTTTAAGCACTTTGCCCCCGAACCCAACCCCTACGCCATTAACCGCTACGACTTCGAAGCCTGGCGTCACTGGAAGATTCTCAACGCGCACCTGGCCAACCGCCCATGGATGGTGGGCGACAGCTACTCGCTGGTGGACATGGCCGTGTGGGGCTGGGCCCGTGCCGTACCCTTTGCGTTGGGCGCCGAAGCCTGGGAGCAACTGCCCCACGTCAAACGCCTGCTTGACACCATCAGCGAGCGCCCGGCAGCGCAGCGCGCAGGTGCTTTAAAGGACCGGTACGCCTTCAAGACAGAGATGGACGCCGACGCGCGGCGCGCGATGTTTCCGCAGAACGAGCGCTTGGCGGGTTGAGCAACCTGCGCCTTGGGGGGCAGAGCCGTCAGCGCCCCCAACGCAGTGCCAACACATCCAACCGCCGCGCGGCTTCCATCAACATCGCGCGTGATTCGGGCTGCATGTTGGGCCAGGGTTGGCGCGGTGCTTCGCAATCGATGATGCCGCCCTCTTTCATCAGCGCCTTGGCGGCCAAGAAGCCGCACTGGCGGTTTTCGATGTTGATCAGCGGCAACCAGCGCGTGTAGCGTTCGATAGCCGCTTCGCGGCGGCCAGCGCGGTAATCATCAAGGATGGGCCGCAAGCCATCAGGGAAGCCACCGCCCGTCATGGCGCCGGTGGCACCTGCGTCCAGGTCGGGCAGCAAGGTGATGGCTTCTTCGCCGTCCCAAGGGCCTTCGATGGCGTCGCCCCCGAGGCGGATCAATTCGCGCAGCTTGGACGCGGCACCGGGGGTTTCAATTTTGAAGTAAGACACTTGCTCGATCTCGCGCGCCATGCGGGCCAAGAAGGCAGCCGTCAACAGCGTGCCACTGGCGGGAGCATCTTGCACCATGATGGGGATGTTGATGGCGTTTGAGATGGCGGCGTAGTAGCCAAAGATGTTGGCTTCGGGCACCCTAAACGTCGCACCATGGTACGGCGGCATCACCATCACCATCGCTGCACCCATGTCTTGGGCGCGGCGGCTGCGCTCGGCACAAACCTTGGCGCTGAAGTGCGTGGTGGTGACGATCACGGGCACACGGCCGGCCACATGCTCAAGCGCGGTTTGTGTCAACAGCTCGCGCTCGTCGTCGGCCAGCAAAAACTGCTCTGAAAAATTGGCCAGGATGCAAAGCCCGTTGGACCCAGCGTCGATCATGAAGTCAAGGCAACGCTTTTGGCTGGGCAGGTCAAGCTCACCACGCTCGGTGAACGTGGTGGGCACCACCGGAAACAAGCCTTGGTAACGTGCAGCGCGAGTGGGGGCCACGGTGCCTTCACTCCACAATGTTGAACTGGTCGAGAAACTCGGTCTTCAGTGTCAGCCCCAGGCCCGGCTTGTGATCGTCAAGCTGCAAGAAGCCGTCTTTGGCCACGGGCTCGCCGTCAAAGATGTAGTAAAAAAGTTCGTTGCCCACTTCAACGTCAAACATCGGAAAGTACTCGCTCATGGGCGACGCCAACGAGCTCATCGTGAGGTGGTAGTTGTGCATCTGGCCGGCGTGCGGCACCACGGGCACGCTGTAGGCCTCGCAGATGGCGTTGATTTTGTGCGCCATGGTGATGCCGCCCACGCGGTTGGTGTCGTACTGCACCACGCTCACGGCCTTGCGGTCCAATAACTGCTTGATGCCGTAGGCGCCAAACTCGTGCTCACCACCCGAGATGGGCACGATGTTCATGGCGTTGAGCTCGGCGTAGCCTTCGATGTCGTCGGCGATGACGGGCTCCTCTAACCAACGCGGCGCAAACTTCGCCAGCTTGGGCAACATGCGCTTGGCGTATTCCACGTTCCAGCCCATGTAGCATTCGAGCATCAAGTCGTTGTCGTAGCCGATCACCTCGCGGATGGCTTCGCAAGCTTTTAAGTTTTCGGCCACGCCTTTTTGCAGGTGCGCCGGGCCATAGCCAAAGCGCATTTTGAAAGCGGTGAAGCCTTCGTCGAGGTACTTTTGCGCCTCGGCCTGCATGGCCTTCAGGTCAGTGCGGTAAAGCTTGCTGTAGTAGCAGGGGATTTTTTCTTTGGTGCGCCCGCCCAGCAACTTGAAGACGGGTTTGTTGACGCTCTTGCCCAGCAAATCCCAAATCGCAATATCAACCGCCGAGATCGCGGCCATGCCCACACCTTTGCGGCCCCAGGCGTGCGTGGCCCTGTACATGCGCTGGTTCAGGTATTCGTAATCCCACGGGTCTTGGCCCATCACCAAGGGCTCGAGGTATTGGTCGACGATTTGTTTGCTGATGTGCGGGGCCAAGGCCACGTTGCCGTAGCCCACCAGGCCGTTGTCGGTCTCGATCTCCACCACCGTCCAGCCATGAAAGCGAAAGGTGCTCATCGTCTCTTGCTTGGCGTAAAGCAAATCCATCGCGTTGGAGCAAAAATTGCCCTGCGGCGGCACGGTTTTGCCCTTCCACTCAAACACACGGGCGCGGACGTTGGTGATCTTCATGATGATTGGTTAAAGGTGTTGATCGAGACGGGCGCGACCCATGCGCGCTGCGATGGCAAGGGCGTTGGCCATCGCGTTGACGTCGGCCTTGCCTTGGCCGGCAATGTCATAGGCCGTGCCATGGGCCGGGGTGGTGATGGGGATCGGCAGCCCACCTTGCACCGTGACGCCCTTGGAGAACCCCAGCAGCTTGATGGCAATCTGACCTTGGTCGTGGTACATGGTGACGATGGCGTCAAGCTCGCCGCCACGTGCGCGCAAAAAGATGGTGTCAGCGGGGAACGGGCCCTGCACCGGCATGCCCAGCGCAGCCAAGTCACTCACAGCGGGTGCAATGATGTCAATCTCTTCGCGTCCGCAGGTGCCACCGTCGCCGTTGTGCGGGTTGAAGCCGGCCACGGCCACGCGCGGCGTGGCGATGCCACTGGCTTGAAGTGAGCGGTAGATGAGCGTTGTGGCTTCGATGATGCGCTCACGCGTCAGGTACTTGGGAACGTCGGCCAGGGGCACATGTGACGAAATGCGAGACGTCCACAACCCGTCCAGCGTGTTGAATTCACAAAAGAAGCCCTGCACGCCCAGGTACTGCGCAAAGTGGTGCAGTTCGTCGTCGTGTTTCAGGCCACCCATCTTCATGGCTTGTTTGTTGAGCGGCGCAAAACAAATGGCGTCCACTTCTGCGGCTTTGGCCGCGTCCATGCAGTGGTTCAGCACTTGCAGCACCGACGCACCACCCACGGCTTGTGCCTGACCCACCTGCACGTGCTGTGCGCGTACGGTGTGCAAAGCCAAGAAGGCTGGCTGCGCGGTGTTGGCGCGCGTGCGAACGCCGGCCAACGAATCAACACGTTGGGTGACGACCTGCACGGCAGCGGTTTGTTGCCCTTGATCCCAAAGCCATGGGTCCCCCACGAGCACCAGGTTGGCACTTTGCATGCGGCTTGGGTCGGCCAGCAACTTGGCGATCAGTTCGGGGCCGATGCCGGCGGGGTCGCCCAGCACCAGTGCCACCACGGGCAGTGGAGGGTTCAACATCTTGGGCGTGTCCTGGGTCAGTCGAGTTTGATGCCCCGGCTTTTGATCAGCTCGGCGTAGCGCTGGTTCTCAGCATTGTGAAACGCCGTGAACTGTGCTTGCGTCAAAGGCGTTAGGTCTGCACCAATGGCAGCCAGGCGGGTGGCCGTGTCGGGCAGCGTCATGATTTTGGCAATCTCCGATTGCACTCGCGCCTGCAAGGCGGCGGGTGTTGAGGTGGGCATGTACACGCCGTACCAAGCGCTCATCTCCACCCCCTTCACACCCGCTTCGGCCATGGTGGGGACGCCTGGCAACTGGGCGTTGCGCTTGCTGCTGGCCACGGCCAGCGCGCGCACCTTGCCACTCTTGATGTGGGGTGCCACCGACGCCAGGGTGTCAAAGCTCAACTGCACTTGGCCCGCCATCAAATCCACCAGCGCCGGGCCACTGCCACGGTAGGGGATGTGCACGATGAACGTGCCTGTGGCCGCCTTGAAAAGCTCGGCGGCAATGTGCTGGGTGCTGCCCGAACCGCTGGACGCAAAGTTGAACTTGCCGGGTTGTTGTTTTAGCAGAGCCACCAGCTCGGCAACCGTTTTGGCCGGCACGTCGTTGTTCACCACCAGCACGTTGGGCACCGAGCCCACAAACGCCACGGGCACCAAATCTTTGGCGTTGTCGTAGGGTAGCTTGAGCAGGTGCGGGGCAATGGCATGGGCAGTGGACACGCCCATCACCATCGTGTGGCCGTCGGTGGACTTGGCGGTGACGTCCACCGCCATGGTGTTGGATGCGCCGGGGCGGTTTTCCACCACCACCGTGGTTTTAAGCGCGGGGCCGAGCTTGTCGGCCACGGCGCGGGCCATGGCGTCGGTGCCACCGCCGGGGGAAGAGCCCACCAGCATGCGCAGCGGCTGGCGCGGCCAGTCTTGCGTTTGCGCTTGAACGGTCGCGGTGCATGCCAACAGCATGCACGCAAGCGACAACGCCATGTTTCGACGGTTTTGCATCAGTGTCTCCATCAGTCTGGTTGTGCCGCGATGGTAGGCGGCTGAAGGTTATCGGTAAACTCAAAGTTCATGATGAATTGATAAGTGGTGTTTATCGATGACAAGCCCCCTTTCTGCCCCTTACCTCTTCAGCCGCCTGCGATTGCGCCAGGTGGCCTTGATGCTGGAGCTGGACCGTGGCGGCACCCTGCGCGCAGCAGCAGCCGAGCTGGGCATCACCCAACCGGCGGCCACCAACATGCTCAAAGAGTTGGAATCGGCGCTAGGCATGCCCTTGTTCGAGCGCCAAGGCCGGG
This sequence comes from uncultured beta proteobacterium, assembly GCA_963738575.1. Lineage (GTDB taxonomy): Bacteria > Pseudomonadota > Gammaproteobacteria > Burkholderiales > Burkholderiaceae_C > CAVTWY01. The sequence continues at coordinate 81,249 of CAVTWY010000003.1, read as the reverse complement.
GCCTTCGGGCAACGGCGGCGGGCGTGGCCGTGATGGCGCACTGCCAGGGGTTGCGCGGCGCCATGACGGCCATGGGCCGCGAGCTGGACGGCATGCGTGGCGGTGACGTGGGCACGCTGGCCGTGGGCAGCATCTTGGCCCCTTCACCCACCCTGCTAACCCGCACGGTGGCACAGATCAAGCGCGAGCAACCAGGCCTGCGCCTGTCCATCCTTACCGAAACGAGCGACCACCTGTTGGGGCTGCTGCGTCAAGGTGTGCTAGACGTGGTGATTGGCCGCATGACCGAAGGCCACGCGCATCGCGACCACGTGCTGCGTGAGCTGGAGAGCGAAGCGCTTAGCGTGGTGGTGGGGCCCAACCATCCGTTGGCCGCCCCCACCCGACGCCGGCGCGACCTGCTGCTTGCCGACCTGCAACACGAACCCTGGGTGCTGCAACCCCGCCCCTCCCCCATGCGCGAGGTCCTGGAAGCCGAGTTCAAATTGTGTGGGCTGGACCGCCCCCAAAATCTTGTGGAGACGTCGTCGATCCTCACCACCATCTTCTTGCTAGGCGAAGCGCCCATGGTGGCCGTGGTGCCTTCGTCCCTGGCCGCCCGCTACGCTGCCAAAGCCATGGTGCGCGTGCTGCCGGTTCAGCTCACGTCGGCCTTGGAGCCCTACAGCTCCATCGTGCGGCGCGGCCTGCCGCTGAGCGCGGCGGCGAGCCGGTTTTTGGATTTGCTGCACGGGGCTGCTGGGACGCGTCGAGGCAAACCGTGATGGGCACGGTGTCGACATTGAAACAGCCGATCTACCACGCGACATCAAACGCGGCTTACCTAACCGACATTTTGCAAGCCAATGACGCTGCCTTGCTAGCCGCTGCCTTGGGCGATATTGCCAGGGCTCGCGGCATGGCAGACATCGCCAAAGCGGCCGGGCTCACTCGAAAGGCGCTCTATAAAGCTTTGCGGCCTGACAGCGCCCCCAGCTTCGACACCATCAGCCGCGTGTGCACCGCGCTTGGCGTGCGGCTGGTGGCGCTGCCGGCGGATTGAGGAGCTATCGGCTGCGCAAAATCTTAACGCCACACCATCCTGAACCCAGTCAAATCGCTCGACGGCTACCGCGCGCGAGCGCCACCCGCACCTCGCCTTCGAGCGCGCCCAGGTCAAGGGCAGGCGCAGCCAGTTGGGGAATGGCCTGCGCGCGCCCCATCATCCAAAGCGCAGTGGCGTACGTGCCGAAGGCGACTCCCGGGTCTCCCTGCTCCATGCGCGCAAGGGTTGGCTCTGATACGCCGATGCGCCCAGCCCAAGCCCTTAGCGACTCTTTTCGGCGCTTGCGGGCGATGGACAGGTTGGCACCCAGCTCGCGCAGCAGCGCGCGCACGGCTGGCGGCATTTCGATGAGTGCTTGGGACTGCTTTGGCACAATATAGATGTTATCAAAATAGTTATAAAAAATACATCTATATTTTTTATCTACCAGCGTAAGCGTGAGCTTTGGACGCAAAGCGATGGGCATACCCTGCTGGCGCAGGGCGCGAAACCAGCCCTGTTGAATGCAGTGGGCATACTCAACCCATGACTGCCCCCTTGCATGGCCTGCGTGTGCTCGAACTCGGCCAGGTGCTGGCCGGCCCCTTTGCGGGCGCGATCTTTGCCGACCTGGGTGCCAAGGTGATCAAGCTCGAACGCATCGATGGCGGTGACGACGCGCGCCGCATGGGCCCGCCGTTTCGAAACGGCGACGCGCTTAACTTCCATATCTTCAACCGTGGCAAGCAGTCGGTGGCCATCGACCTCAAGTCTGATGCGGGTCGCGAAGCGTTTGAGACCCTGGCCGCACAGGCCGACGTTTTTGTGCACAACCTGCGCCCGGGCGTGACGCAGGACCTGGGCATTGATGGCGACGCTTTGTGTGCACGCCATCCGCGCTTGGTGTATTGCGCCATCTCGGCTTTTGGCGACACGGGGCCGATGGCCATGCGGCCCGGTTACGAGCCGTTGATTCAAGCCTTCAGTGGTCTTTCGAGCCTCAACGGTGGCCCCGACGACCCACCGCTGCGCAGCGGCGCATCGTTGTGCGACCAAGGCACCGGCATGTGGGTCGTGATCGGCGCGCTGGCGCTGCTGCATCGGCGCCAACAGAGTGGACGCGGTGGCGTGGTCAACGCGTCGTTGCTCGAGACAGCGCTGGTGTGGAACGCTCAAAAGGCCGATGCCTTCACCAACGAGGGCCGCTTGCCTGATCGCCACCGCTCGGGGCACCCGGGCTTCGTGCCTTACGAAGCCTTCGACACCGCCGATGCGCCCTTGCTGATTTGCTGCGGCAACGACCGGCTGTTTGCCAAGCTGGCGGCCGAGCTGGGCCGCGGCGATTGGGTGGCCGACCCACTGTTTGCCAGCAACCGCGCGCGCCTTGCCAACAAGGCCGCACTGATGGCGCAAATGCAGCCGTTGATGCGTGCGCAGCCGCGCGCCGCGTGGATCACTCGCCTGGAGGCTGCGGGCGTGCCCTGCGCGCCGGTACACACGGTGCCTGAAGCTCTGGCGCACCCGCAGGTTCGGGCGCTGGACATCTTGCTGCCGGTGCCGGGCGAGGATTTCAGCCTAACCGCCCTGCCGTTCACCATCGACGGCCAACGGCCCGGCCCGCGCGGGCCTGCGCCGCAACTGGGCCAGCACAACCCCTCGCAGGGCATGCCTCTCGACAAGGTCAGCAACCAGCCCTAACCCGACTCGCCCAGGTCACCTCACGTTGAGACCTCGAATGCGATTGTTCTGCGACACAGCCATCTGGCGTTAGCGATGGGGTATCAGAAGCCGCGCTGGCTTTGACACGACCTTAACGGCGCGCAGGTCTGGCAGTGGCCTTCGCGCCGTACTCCACGCCCGGCAAGCCTTCAAAGTGCTTGTCGCAGGTGACCAAGGTCGCGCCGTGGCGCAGTGCAGAGGCGTAAATCAGTGCATCGGCGCTGGCCAGGTTGAATTCTTGGGCCAGAGACGCAGCATGCAGCGCCGTGGGCTCGTCCAGCGCAACCACGTTGGCGTTGCGGGTAGCGGCAATCACCCGGTCAGCCGCGTCCTCGCCGATTTCGCGCAGTGCCCAGCGGCGCAGTTCGTATTGCACCAGCGTGGGCACGACCAGCGTTTCGGTGCGTTCAAACAAGGCAACGTAGCGGCGGCCCGTTACGGTATCGGCCAGCACTTCGACCCAGATGCAGGTATCAGGCAGCTTCACAAGGCGCGTCGCTTGCGCTTGGCTTGCGGCGACAGCCCGGCCTGTTGTGGCACCAGCCGCTCTTCACGGTCGCGCAGGCCCTCGGTGTTGGCTCCTCTTGCCAGGCCAATCAGGTCGGCCACCGCAGCTTGGGGCACCAGGCGAATGCCCGATCCCGTCTGAATGAAGGCGAGCTTTTGCCCTGGCACAAGGCCCAGCGCGTCGCGCACGGGCTTCGGAACCGAGATCTGGAATTTGCTGGACAGCGTGGCCGTGTTCATTTCTTACCTTTAGCTCATCGATAGCCTGAATGTAAGCGGTATTGAACTGGCTGTATGGGGCAAGGTCACGTCAGTCGCAACCAGCGACCCAAACGCAACAAAGCCCGCTGGAGGCGGGCTTCGCAAGTGCCTGTCGGCACACAAGAATTTGGTTGCGGAGGCAAGATTTGAACTTGCGACCTTTGGGTTATGAGCCCAACGAGCTACCAGGCTGCTCCACCCCGCATACGGATTATGCCACGAGGCACCCTCTGAAACAAAACGACATACAGCGCAACCCATTTGAGACCTATTCAGGGGCCGGGACCACGACCATCACGGTCATCCCATCACCCCTAAAGGAGCCCTGTCATGTTGAAACCCTGGATCAAACGCACGCTGTTGACCGCAGCCACAGCAACCTTCGTGCTCGGCCTGGCGGCCTGCGGCGGCAACCATCATCGCTATGGCGGCATGAGCGAGGATCGCATCGTCGCCATGCGCGGCAAGGTCGTTGAACGCATCAGCAGCAAGCTGGCGCTGGACGCAAACCAAAAAACCAAACTCGACGTGGTGGCCAACGAACTGCTTGCGCAGCGTCAGGCACTGCGCGGCAGCAGCACCGGGTCTGATCACCACGCCGAATTCAAGGCCATCGTCGCAAACAAGACTTTTGATCGTGCGGCCGCGCGCCGGCTTTTGGATCAAAAAGTGGGATCGGTGCAGACCCAAGCCCCGAAGGTGCTGGACGCCATGGCTGACTTTTACGACAGCCTCAGCGTGCAACAGCAAGCTCAGGTGCGCGAGCGCATGGACAAGCACGGCCGCAGCCGCTGGTAGCACGCAGCCCACCGGCTGCCTGTTTCGACACTCTTACTTCCCACCCCTATCGGCCCTCCACGCAGTCACGTCTGCAAAGCGTGACTGCCGTGATCGGCGCCCCATTGAAGGCTATTCATGTTCAAGTTCTTTCTCCACCGCCCTAGCACCAGGTCCTTGGCGTTGTTGTCCATCCTTGCCTTGGTCGCCAACACCCTGGCCACTCAGTGGCTGAACGAGAGTTACGCGCTCTCGCGCTTTCCGGTGCCTTACTTTCAAGCGCAGCTGTCCTTCAGTGCTGCGCAGCTCAAGGGTTGGTATGCCCAGCTCTTGGAGTGGGGCACGCTGGACGTCTACTTGCGCACGCAATACATCGATCACGTGTTCATCGCCACCGTGCTGGTGCTGCACGTTGCCGCCCTGCTTTGGGTGTCACGCTTGTTTCCAACCGGGCATCGCGGCCGACGCATCATGGTGGGGGCGGCGCTGCTGTCGGCCATCGCGCCGCTGGCCGACACGCTGGAGAACTTCGTGTCGTACGTCATGCTGGCCCGCCCCACTGGCTTTGCCGATGAGCTGGCTTGGTTGTATTCCAGTTTGGCTGCGGTCAAGTTTGCCATGTTTACGTTTGCGTACCTTGCTGTGGCAGCGGGCGTGGTGGGCGCCTTGGTGGTTCGTGCGAGTCGGTCGCGCGCCGTGCACAAGGCCTCTCTGGCAAGCACGCGTTAACAGCCAGTTGAGCGACACCGTCGCTCAACTGGCCCGCCATTGCACAATGCCAACATGCTCCGAATCCTGTTGATTGACGACGACGAACAGCTCGGGCCTCCCTTGGCAACGTACTTTCAGCGCTTCGAGTTGGGCCTGCAGCACGCCACGCGCCCCAGTCAGGGGCTTGCGCTTTTGCGTCAAGGTGGGTTCGACGCCGCGATTCTGGACGTGATGCTGCCGGAAATGGATGGCTTTGAGTTGTGCCGCACCATTCGACGCGACAGCGATGTGCCCATCGTCATGCTGACGGCCCGTGGAGAGGTGATGGACAGGGTCGTTGGTTTAGAGCTTGGCGCCGACGACTACCTGCCCAAACCCTTTGAGCCGCGCGAACTGGTTGCGCGGCTGCAGACCGTGTTGCGGCGGCGGGGCCCTTCGGTGGGGGCTGCTGGCGCCACGCACGTGCCTCTGGCGCCGCACCATGAAGTGCTTCACTTTGACGGTTTAAGCATTGATGTCGCACGCCGCAGCGTTCAGCGCTTGGGCGAGGTGGTGGAGCTAACGGGCACGGAGTACGAACTGTTGTTGATGTTGGCACGCGACCCAGGCCGCGTGTTCAGCCGAGACGACATCCTCAACAACCTTCGTGGCCATGAAGCCGAGTTGTACACCCGTGCGGTGGACATCGTGGTGAGCCGCCTGCGCAAAAAGCTGGAGCCGCTTGAAGCCGTCAAGACGCTACGCAATGCCGGGTACGCGTTGGCGTTGCCGCGCACGACGGCTTGAAGCTCAAGACGGGTTGGCAAATGGCTGGCGACGCACGCACCCAGGCAAAAAACTCGACGTCGCCTGGTTCAGGCGTCGCGCAAGACGCGCCCGCTGCTCGTCGCCGAGGGCCGGGTCGATCGATCAAACGCCAGTTGGTGGTGCTGTTTTTGCTCTTGGCCGCAACCTTGGCTGCCGTGTTCATCTTCGGCGCCCAGCGTGCCTTCAGTGTTGGCTGGCGCGAAGCGGCGCGCCCCGTGCTTCAAGATTACGTTGACCGACTCCATGTCGAAATCGCGGGGCTGGATGCAAGCGTTTCGGCGTCAAGCATCGAACGCGCCAAGGCTTTGACGCAGCGGCTGCCGATCACAATTCGCATCGAAGGCCCCACGGTCAAATGGGCGTCGCACCCCATGGCCGAGCTGCGCCGCCGAGGCGCGTTCGACGACCGAGGTGACTGGGACAGCGTGCTGGCGCGCCAGACGCCCGATGGCCACCGCATCACCTTGGGCATCGACAACACGGCGGTCGCGCGGCGGCAAGGCCAGTTTGGATGGGCGTTGGCGGCGCTGTTGCTGTTGACGCTTGCTGCTTACTTGGTGGTTCGTCGTTTGCTCAAGCCTCTGGACGACATCCGCGCTGGGGCCCAACGCTTTGGCCGTGGTGACTTTGACGCGCGCATCGCAGTTCGCCACACAACCAGGCCCGACGAACTGGACCAATTGGCTCACACCGTGAACACCATGGCCGACGACATCGGTCAAATGCTTGAGGCCAAGCGCGCCTTGCTGCTGGCCATCAGCCACGAGCTGCGCAGCCCGCTCACGCGCGCCCGCCTCAACGTGGAACTGCTCCCCGAGGCCGCCGACACCGCAGTGCAGCGTCGGGCGCTGCTTCGCGACCTGCAAGAAATGGCCACGCTGGTCAGTGATCTTCTGGAAAGCGAGCGCTTGGCCGACCGCCACGCAACCCTCCACCGCGAGCCCAGCGATTTGTACGCTCTAACGACTGAAGTGACAACCGAGCTGTGCGACCGCCATCCGCAGGCCAGCGAGATTACCGTGCACGTGCCGTCCAAGCTGCCGTTGATGGCGCTGGATCGAACACGCGTTCGGTTGTTGCTGCGCAATTTGCTCGACAACGCGCTGCGCCATGGTGCGGGCGCCCTTCATGCACCCGAAGTTCTGCTGCAAGCCGCTGCAAACGGCGGCATTGTGATCGAAGTGCGCGATCACGGGCCCGGCGTGGCAGACGATCAGTTGTCACGCCTAGCCGATGCTTTTTACCGTCCTGACAGTGCCCGCACCCGAACCGCAGGCGGCGTGGGCTTGGGGTTGTTCTTGTGCCGCTTGGTGGCCAAGGCGCACGGCGGCACACTGACGTTGCACCATGCGAACCCTGGGTTGGCGGTGCGGGTGGTCCTGCCGCAACCTGAGGCAGCGCCTTGAGGCCTTTGCACGTCAATCGTGCAGATGTCGCACGGCCAGGCTTGGGAACATGGTGTTGCAGGCGCTAAGGGCCGAAAATACCGCCTCTTGCAAGACGAGGGGTGATGATTGATGCGTAACTCAATGCTTCGAAATCGGCGACGCTTTTTGCACGGCATGTCAGGCGGGCTGGCGGGCGTGCTGCTGGGCGGTTGTGGTGGTGGCAGTGAGGCGTCACCTGCGCTCGACGTGATTGCAGGGAACCAACCTACGCCGACACCAACCCCCTTCTCCTTCTCCTTCTCCTTCTCCTTCTCCTTCTCCTTCTCCTTCTCCTTCTCCTTCTCCTTCTCCTTCTCCTTCTCCTTCACCTTCACCCACGCCATCTCCTTCCCCTTCACCCTCGCCTGCGCCTGCGCCTGCACCTGCACCTGCACCCGAGCCAGCGCCCACCGGCAACACCATCTTCGCTGGCCCCACCGACTACCTGGCCAAAATCGGCACATTGAAACCCGGCGACACCCTCATGCTGGCAGCGGGCAACTACGGCGTGGACGCATCGGGCAATGACACGTCAAGCGTGCCGGGCTTGCCCCTCTTCAACGTCAACGGCACCGCCGAGGCGCCCATCGTGATCAGCGGCCCGGCTACAGGGCCTCGCCCAGTGCTGATGGGTCGCAGCTCGCACAACACCATTCGCCTGGCCAACTCAAGCCACGTGGTCATCCGGCGGCTTGAGGTGAACGGCCGCCGCCTCGGGGGGTTTGGCGTGTCAGCACAAGGGCCGGCCCACCACATCACCATCGACGACAACGTGTTTTACGGTTTGGACAGTGACCAACAAGTGGTCGCGATCTCAACCACGGGCAGTGCCACGTGGAACTGGATCATTCGACGCAATCACATCTCGAACGCTGGCACCGGCATGTACTTGGGCAATTCAGACGGCACCAGCCCGTTTGTGGCGGGCATCGTCGAGCACAACGTGATCCGGGACACCATCGGCTACAACATTCAGATCAAGCACCAGGTGCCGTGGGCCAGTGTGCCATCAGGGATGCCCACGGGCGCCACCACAACCATCGTGCGCAACAACGTGTTCTCCAAATCAGGCAACAGCTCCACAGGCGCCAACGCGCGGCCCAACCTGTTGATTGGTGACGTGCCGCCCAGCGGACCTGGTGCCGCCAACGACTTTGCCATTTACGGCAACTTCTTTTACCAGAACCCAAGCGAGGCACTGTTTCAGGGCGAAGGCCGCATCGCGCTGTACAACAACATCTTTGTGGCCACGGGCAGCGCCGTGCGCGTGCAAACGCACAACGGCGGCGTGCGCGATGTGCGCATCGTCAACAACACCGTGGTGGCCCAAGGTGACGGCATTGCCGTATCTGGCGGTGTGGCCGGTAGCACACAACTGGTGCGTGGCAACGCGGTGTTTGCAGGTGGCGGCGTGCGCGTCACCAGCACCGGCGGCAGTGCCACCCAAAACGTGGTGGACACGCACGCCAATGCGGCCAACTGGCTGGTGCAACCCGATGCCGCCGTGGGGTCACTCGACGCCTACCCACGCAGTGACGTGTTGCGCCAAGACGCACTGGACAACGCCGCGCTGGCCAGCCTGCCCGACGCTGCCGTTGATTTCAACGGCGCCACCCGTGACCCTCGTGACCGCGGCGCTTACACCGGGTTTGGCAGCAACCCGGGCTGGCGTCTGGCCATCGACAACAAGCCGTGAGCGCCAGGCGGCCTGCTAGGTCTTGAACAACCCAGGCAACCACAGCGAAAACGCAGGCACATAAGTGACCAGCAGCAGGCAGGCCGTGAGGGCCCCGTAAAACGGCAGGATGGTCTTCATCACTTGCCCGACCGACACACCGCCGATGGCGCAGCCCACAAACTGCACCGAGCCCACCGGCGGGGTGTTGAGCCCCAAGGCGCAGTTGATGAGCATGATGATGCCGAACTGCACCGGGTCCATGCCAAATTGCATCGCAATTGGCAAAAAGATGGGTGTGCAGATCAAGATGGTGGCCGCCATGTCCAAGAAGGTGCCCAAGATGAACAGCAGCACGTTGATCATCAAGAAAATCACCCAAGGCTCGCTCGACACCGCCTTCATCAGGGCGCCGGTTTTTTCGGGCACGTCGTACAGCGCCATGAAGTAGCCAAAGGCCGCCGAGATGCCGATCAGCAGCAGCACCACGCCGGTGGTCTTGCAGGCTTTGGCGCAGGCCTTCAAGAACAGCGGCCACGTCAGCGTGCGGTACACCAGCGTGGTGATGAGCAAGGCCCAGGCCACGGCGATGGAGGCCGACTCGGTCGCGGTGAAGGCGCCCGACAAAATGCCTACCAAAATGATGACCACCACAAACAGGCCCGGCAGCGCCACCAAGAACGATCGCCCCACTTCAGCCCACCCCTGAAACGTGCCCCGCGTGGGGTAACCGCGCCGACGCGCGACCCAGTAAGCGGCGGCAAGGTTGCAAAGCGTTAGGAGGACGGCAGGCACCAGCCCGGCCAAGATCAAGCTAAAAACACTTACCGACGCAATGCCTGCGGTGGCCAGGGCATAAATAATCATGTTGTGCGAGGTGGGCATGATGGCCCCCACCAGTGAAGCGTGGGTGGTGACGTTGACGGCGTAGTCGGCGTCGTAGCCTTCTTTTTTCATCAATGGGATCATCACCGAGCCCATGGCCGACACGTCGGCCAGCGGTGAACCCGCCACCCCACCAAACAGGGTGCAGCCCAACACGTTGCTCATGCCCAGGCCACCACGCACGTGACCGATCATGCTGTTGGCAAAGCGGACGATGCGGTCGGCAATGCCGCCCACCAGCATCAGCTCGCCAGCAAACACAAAAAACGGAATGGCCAAGAACGAGAAAATCTGCATCCCGCCCACCATCTTTTGAAACACCACCGGCATGGGGATGCCAGCTGCCAAGATGGTGGCCACCGACGACAGGCCAATGGAGAAGGCCACGGGCACTCCCAAAATCAGCAGCAAGCTGAAACTGATCACCAACACTGTCAGTTCCATCGCATCCTGCTTTCAGTGTTGCGGGTTCAGTGCCACGCCGGTACAACCGTGGTGCCACGCACCTTGGCAACGATGTGCTCGATGGCAAACATCACGATCAACACACCGGCAATCACCAGCGGGATGTAATCCACCGCGTCGGGCACCCCCAACATCGGCTTGCGTTCGGTCCATTTGGCTTGCGCCCAGATCCAACCGCCATACGCCATCAAAACGCCGAAGAGCGCCACCAAGGCGTGCGAAAGAATCACCAACCCTTTTTGCATGCGCTGCGGGAACATCTGCACCACGTTGTCAAACCCCACGTGGTTGGCGTCGCGCACCCCTACCGCAGCGCCAAACGCAGTGACGTACAGCACCAGCAGCAGGGCCAGCGCTTCAGCCCAAGTGGGGGTGTCGTTGAAGACATAACGCCCCACCACCTGGTACTGCACTGCCAAGATCACCAAGATGAGCAGCAGCACCGCCACCGCCAAACAGAGTTTAGACAGGGCGGCGCACAGACGCGTGTAGAGGTCAGCGACCATCAAACGGTGCGCCTGAAGTTACTTGGTATCTTGAGCGGTCTTGACTAAGCGCTTCATCTCTGGGGTGGTCATGAACTTGTCGTACACCGGCTGCATCACGCTTTGGAACGACGCTTTGTCCACTTCGCTGATTTGGGCACCACCGGCCAACACCACCGCCAGCGATTTCTTCTCTTGCTCGTCCCACTTTTGGCGCTGCACGGCCACCGAGGCTTTGGCGGCGGTGCGGATCATGGCTTGCTCGGCGGGGGGGAGCTTGTCCCACACCACTTTGGACATCACCAAAATCTCGGGCGCCATCGAGTGCTCGGTGCGCGAGTAGAACTTGGCCGACTCGAAGTGCTTGGCGGTGTCGTAAGAAGGGATGTTGTTTTCGGCGGCGTCGATCAGGCCGGTTTTGAGGCCGGTGTACACCTCGCCATAAGGCATCGGCGTGGCGTTGGCACCCATGGCGCTCACCAGCGACACCCACAAGTCAGACTGCTGAACGCGGATCTTCATGCCTTTGGTATCGGCCACGGTTTTGATGGCTTTGCGTGAATAGATGGAGCGCGCGCCCGAGTCGTAAAACGCCAAGCCGATGAAGCCGGCTGACGCACAGCTTTTGAGGATCTCTTCACCCACCGCGCCGTCCAGCACCTTGCGCATGTGGTCAACCGATCGGAACAAAAAGGGCATGGTTGGCACTTGCGTCATCGGGCAGATGGCGTTCATGGGGCCCACGTTGACACGTGTGAAGTCGAGTGCGCCGATCTTCACCATGTCGACGGTTTCTTTTTCGGTACCCAGGGCGCCTTTGTTGAAGACCTTGATCTTGCTTTTTCCCCCGCTGGCTTTTTCAAGCAGCTCGCTCATGTGGCGCACGGCAAAAACGGTGGGGTAGTCGTCGGAGTTGTGCACGTCGGCCGAGCGGAACTCGGCGGCTTGCGCCCAAGCGCCCACAGCACACAGGGCGGCCACAGTGGTGTGGCGCAGTACGGTCGAAAATTTCATGGAGACGCTCCAGTTTGAGGGTTGGGTAAAAAGGTCAGGCACGCGAGGCATGCGGTCAGCTTGCAAAAAATGGGCCTGTACGAACAAATGCACCGCCTTGGCAAACCACGGCGGGGTCGCTTGAATCCACCGTCTGTTGCTTGGCCTCGAGCTCGGCACGAAACACTTCGGACGAATCTTGGGGCCGGTAACCAATGTGGGCGGCCGACGTGTTGTCCCACCAGCGTGTGGCGTTGTCTGAAAAGCCGTAGATGACAGAGTGGCCCACAACAGGTGCCGTCAGCGCTGCAACGATCAGCCTCTCGGTGTCGTCGATGCTCATCCATGTGGCCAGCATGCGGCGATCTTTGGGCTTATCGAGCGCCGAGCCGATGCGAAGGCTGACGGTCTCGATGCCATGGCGGTCCCAGTAGAGCTGGGCCAGGTTTTCGCCAAACGCTTTGGACAAACCATACAAACCGTCAGGGCGAAGGGGGTCGCGCGGGCTCACCACCTCGTTTTGTTTGTAGAACCCTGTGACGTGATTGGAGCTGGCAAACACGATGCGTTTGGTTTTGCAGTGCCGCGCCGCCTCGTACACGTTCAAAAGGCCGTCGATGTTGGCCTGGAGGATGTGCTCCCAGGGCTGCTCGGTCGAGATGCCGCCCAGGTGCACAACAGCATCAACGCCTTGGAGCAGTTGCAGCACACCTTTCTTGTCTCCCAACTCAACCATCACCAGCTCTTCACCCGCGGCTGCAGAGGCCAGTGGATGGCGATCGCTCAAGCGCAAGGCGTCGCAATACGCTTTGAGGCGCGGCCGCATGGCTTGGCCGAGATAGCCCGCTGCGCCGGTGAGCAGCAGGCGCTTGAATCTGATGGTGGAGACGGGGCGTGAAAGCATGGCGGCAGCAAGAACCCAGGTTGGCACTTAGTTTCGATGGCCCTTGCACCGACCACCATCATGATTTGCACCCTTGCACGTTGTTGTCAGTTGTCGTACAACATAGCCTCCCGCCGTCCATGCAGCACTGCTGCATCCCCCACCCCCGAGACATGCAAGACCGCCACTCCTCACCTTCGCCGCGGCTGGCCATTGGCGTCGTTGAAGCCTTGAACCGCGACATCCAAATGGGTCGATTTGGCGAGGGCGAGCGCCTGCCCACCGAGGCGGCCATCATGCGGCAGCACAGCGTTAGCCGCACGGTGGTGCGCGAAGCCTTGTCGAGGTTGCAGGCCTCGGGTATCGTGCAAACTCGGCACGGCGTCGGCACGTTTGTGACGCAGACGACGCCCGCCCCCAAACCGAGACGCGCCGCTGCCGGCACCGAATCGTCAGCGCAACGCTCCAGTGCGCTGCTGCAAAGCGTGGCTTTGCTTGAATACCGCATCGGGTTTGAAGTGGAGGCCGCCGCCCTGGCGGCGCAGCGCCGCAAGCCCGCCGACCTGCGCGAGATGGGCAACGCACTCAGAGCCTTCTCGGCTGCCGTTGCTGCAGGCGACATGGCCGTCGAAGCCGACTTTCAGTTTCACCAAGCACTGGCCACGGCCACGCACAACCCACACTTCGCCAACGCGCTGCAATCGTTGGGGGTGGGGCTGATTCCGCGCGCCAAACACGACCGCATCGACGCCTGGCCCGAGCCCGCACGCAAGGCATACCTGTTGCGCATTCATGACGAGCACCAAAACATCCTTGCCGCCATCGAGCGCCAAGACACCGTCACGGCCCAGGCGGCCATGCGAACCCATCTTGCCAACAGTCGTGAGCGGCGCATCATGCTGCGTGGGTTGCCGCGGGCCTGAGTGAGCCGCGCGCGCCAGCGTTGGAGATCAATGGGCAGATCTCTGAACGGACCTTCAAGCCATGGAAAGGACCCTGAATGCGCACAGCCTCTTTGTATTCACGCTTTGCAAAGTCCACGGCACACTTTTGCGGCCGCCCACCCGTCTTTACGCTGGCCGTGGCCGTCATCGTCGTTTGGCTTCTGTCAGGCCCGTTGTTCAACTTCAGTGATACGTGGCAGCTCGTCATCAACACCGGAACCACCATCATCACATTCCTGATGGTCTTCCTGATTCAAAACACCCAGAATCGCGACACTGAAGCCATTCAAATCAAACTCGACGAATTGATTCGCGCGACGCAAGGTGCGCACAACGCTTTGTTGGACCTGGAAGAGCTGGAGCAAGAAAACCTGGATACCTTTCGTGCCAAGTACCAATTTCTTGCCTCCGCCGCACGCCGCGAATTGCAGCGCGGCATGCCAGACACCGGCACGCCAGAGCCGTGATACAAACCGACCCAGGCGGCTGCCGGTGCGGCTGGAGGGCGTCCCATGGTTTGGTTGATCATTGGCTTGGTGCTGTTCTTGGGCGCGCACAGCGTGTCGATCGTGTCCCGCGGTGCGCGCGACAATTTGATGCAACGCTTGGGTGAAGGGCCTTGGAAAGGTCTGTACAGCCTGCTGGCCGCCGCCGGGCTGGTGATGATCGTGGTCGGCTACGCCGCCGCTCGGGTGCAACCCGTGGTGCTTTACCAACCGCCCGTTTGGACGCGGCATCTGGCCCTGCTGCTGATGCTGCCATCGATTGTCTTGCTGGTGGCCGCCTACACCAACGGGCACATTCGCCGCGTGACCAAACACCCGATGCTGCTGGCCACCAAACTGTGGGCTACGGCGCACTTGCTGGCCAACGGAACGCTTGCCGACGTGCTCCTGTTTGGCGCCTTTTTGCTGTGGGCAGTGGCCGATCGCATCGCGTTGAAGCGGCGCACGCCGGTCGTGCAGCCTGGCGCGGCGGCCCAACCCGCCAAGCCCAAGGTGGCAAACGACCTCATCGCATTGGCCTTGGGCCTTGCTGTATACGCTTGGCTGGTGGTGCAGGGCCACGCATGGTTGATCGGGGTGTCGCCCATCGGGCGTTGAGCGTCGGGCATGGACACCTAGCGCGCGCTCAACAACTCCCACCGCTCCAAACACCCCATCAGCGTCGTCTCGATGGCAGCATGGCGCGCGTGCACTTCGGCCATGCGTGCAGCCCCTTCGGCGTGAAACTTGGGGCTGTTCATCAAGGTCGACAACGTTTCTTGTTCAGCTTCGAGCGCCTGAATCTGGGCCGGTAGGCCGTCGAGTTCACGCTGCTCTTTGTAGCTGAGCTTGCGCTTGGGCGTTGCGGCGGCGGGCGGCGCTGTGGGCGTCGCGGCCGCAACGACCGCTTTGGTCGCTGCCGCCGACGCTGACGCTCCTTTGCCAGCGGCGGCGGCTGACCGCTTGGACTGCTGCAGCCAGTCCTCGACGCCGCCTTCGTATTCGCGCCAGATTCCCGCGCCCTCAGACACGATGGTGCTGGTCACCACGTTGTCCAGAAAGCGCCGGTCGTGGCTGACCAAGAACACGGTGCCACTGTAGGTTTGCAGCAGCTCTTCCAGCAGCTCGAGCGTTTCAATGTCGAGGTCGTTGGTGGGCTCGTCCAGCACCAAGACGTTGGCCGGCTTGGCAAACAAGCGTGCCAGCAGCAGGCGGTTGCGCTCGCCCCCCGACAGCGTTTTGACGGGCGAGTTGGCACGCGCGGGTGAGAACAAGAAGTCGGTGAGGTAGCTCATCACGTGCTTGCGCTGGCCGCCAATCTCCACCCATTCACTGCTGGGCGTGATGGTGTCGGCCAGCGTAGCCTCCAAATCCAGCTCACCCCGCATCTGGTCAAAGTAGGCCACTTGCAAGTTGGTGCCGAGCTTGACCACGCCGCCGTCGGGCTCGATTTCACCCAAGATAAGTTTGAGCAGGGTGGTTTTGCCCGCGCCGTTGGCACCGATCAAGCCGACCTTGTCGCCGCGCAAGATGGTGGCGGTAAAGTCTTTGACGATGACCTTGTCACCACTGCTTGAAGGGTAGGTTTTTCGCACGTCCGTCAGCTCGGCCACCAGCTTGCCGCTGCGCTCGCCGGCGTCGAGGTTAAGTTTGACCTTGCCGATCGAATCGCGGCGAGCCGCGCGCTGCGACCGCAGGGCCTCCAGGCGTTTGACGCGCCCCACGCTGCGCGTGCGGCGTGCCTCCACGCCCTTGCGCACCCAAACCTCCTCTTGCGCCAGCAGCTTGTCGGCACGGCCCGACGCCAGTGATTCGGCGTTCATCTCGTCAGCCTTGGTGGCCTCGTAGGCGGCGTAGTTGCCCGGGTAGCTGCGCAGGGTGCCACGGTCCAGCTCCACCACGCGTGTGGCCACGGCGTCCAAGAAGGCGCGGTCGTGGGTGACCAGCACCACGCTGCCCCCAAAGGTGTTGAGCAGCTCTTGCAGCCAAAAAATGCCGTCGAGATCGAGGTGGTTGGTGGGCTCGTCCAGCAACAACACGTCGGGCGACGCCACCAGCGCCTGCGCCAGCGCCACCCGCTTTTGCATGCCGCCTGACAGGGTGTTGATCGACGCATCGGGTGGCAGGTTCAGGCGCTGCAAGGCTTCGTCGACACGTTGCTCCCAGTTCCAGCCGTTCAGGGCTTCCAGGCGGGTTTGCAGGGCGTCCAGGTCGTCGCCGGGTGCGTGGGCCTCGTAGCGGGCGCGCACGTCGCGTGCCTCGCCCACGCCTTCGCTCACGGCTTCAAACACGGTGGATTCCAAGTCAAAGACCGGCTCTTGGGGCACGTACGCGCGCCGCAGGCTTTGCTGCAACTGAATCACGCCGTCGTCGGGTTTTTCAAATCCGGTGAGGATCTTCAACAGCGACGACTTGCCGGTGCCGTTGCGGCCAATCAGCGCAATGCGCTCATTGGTCTCCAGGGTGAAGTTGGCCTTGGCCAGAAGGGGGACGTGGCCAAAAGCCAGGTCGACGTCGGAAAGGGTGATGAGCGCCATGAAAACTTTGAAGTGAACCCCCGATTGTGACGGGGGCGCTCCAAGCCCTCACGCACCCCGCACATTGACATACAGCGAATACAGCGAATGGCTTGCCGCCATGAACAAGCGGTTGTGGTTGGCGCCCCCAAAACACAAGTTGGCGCAGCGCTCGGGCAAATGAATGTGCGCCAAGGCGCGGCCCTCAGCGTCGTAGACGCGCACGCCGTCGAGCACTTCGGGGTCGGCGTCAGCCGCACCGTTGCCGCCAAACCCACACCACACGTTGCCCTGGGCGTCCACGGCGATGCCATCGTAGGCGCCCGGGCCCTGGGCATCCACGTAAATGCGCTTGTTCTTCAAGATGGCGCCGTCCACGTCGTAGGCCCAGACTTTTCGGTGCGGTGTGGCGCGGCTCTCGACCACGTACAAGATCTTTTCGTCAGGGCTGAAAGCCAGGCCGTTGGTGCCTTGCAGATCGTCAAGCACCATCACCAGGGCCCCCGATGCCGGGTCAACGCGGTACAAGCCGTGCGGCAGCTCGGGGGTTGCAGGGGTTCCCTCCCACCAGCCGGAAATGCCAAACGGCGGGTCGGTGAACCAAACCGCACCGTTTTGTTGGCACACGATGTCGTTGGGCGAATTCAGGCGTTTGCCTTGGTAGCTATCGGCCAACACCGTGATGCTGCCGTCGTACTCGGTGCGCGTGACGCGCCTGGTGCCATGTTCGCACGTCAACAACCGCCCTTGCCTGTCGCGCGCCAGGCCGTTGGCAAACTGGCTTGGCTGGCGAAACACCGACGCCACCCCCGTGCACTCGTCCCAACGCATGATGCGGTTGTTGGGAATGTCCGAAAACAGCAGGTAGCGCCCGTCCCCAAACCATACCGGCCCTTCGGCCCAGTAAAAGCCCGTGGCCAAGCGCTCGACGGTGCCCGACAACAATCGCAAGGACAAAAAGCGCGGGTCGAGCACCTCAATGCACGGGTCGGGCAGTCGAAGGCTCGGGGTGAATGGGGGGGGTTGGTCTGGGTTCATGGTGCGGTCCTCGGCCCTGATGTTTTTGCTTGGCTCAACCCGAATGTACCCAAGGCCACACGCGGACTCGTCACACACACTGTTTGCTCTTGCTCATCTTGAATGAGTGATCGCACTGCGCTGATCGCCTGTCGGCTGACCTACAACTGCGCGGCCAGCCATCCGTGATGGACATCAATCGGCAAGGGGCGGCGGGCTGAGCATTCGCTGTACGATGCCCCACCTACTCACTCGCATTCAACCATTCCTATGCGTCCCAACAACCTGCGCACCCTCTGGGCCAGCCACAAGCCTGTGATCAACGGCTGGCTGGCCATTGCCAATGGCTTTTCTGCCGAGATCATGGCCAACCAGGGCTGGGATTCACTGACGGTGGACCTGCAGCACGGCTTGTTGGACTACCAGGCGATGACGACCATGCTGCAAGCCATCAGCACCACCAACACCGTGCCGGTGGTGCGTGTGCCCTGGCTTGAGCCAGGCATCATCATGAAAACGCTCGACGCCGGCGCTTACGGCGTCATCTGCCCGATGGTCAACACGCGTGAAGACGCGCAGCGTTTGGTGGCTTACACCAACTATGCGCCGCGTGGCACACGCAGCTTTGGTCCGGTTCGCGCGCTGATTTATGGCGGCGCCGACTACCCCACGCACGCCAACGACACCATCGTTCGATTTGCCATGATTGAAACGGCGCAGGCGCTTGACAACCTTGACACCATCCTCAGCGTCGAGGGGCTGGACGCCATCTACATCGGCCCTTCTGACCTGTCGTTGTCGCTGGGTTGCAAGCCCACGTTTGACGACGTGGAGCCCAAAGTGGCGCAGGCCATTGCCCACATCGTGGAGCGCGCCAAGGCACACGGCGTGAAAGCTGGCATCCACAACGGGCGTGTTGATGTGGCCAAGGCCCGCATCGCGATGGGTTATCAATTTGTCACCATCAGCTCTGACGCGCGATTGATGGCCGCAGGGGCCCAAGAAATTCTCGGCGCCATGCGGGGCTAGCCTCGTCGCGCCG
The DNA here is from genome assembly GCA_963738575.1 of uncultured beta proteobacterium. Taxonomy (GTDB): domain Bacteria; phylum Pseudomonadota; class Gammaproteobacteria; order Burkholderiales; family Burkholderiaceae_C; genus CAVTWY01. The sequence continues at coordinate 62,626 of CAVTWY010000003.1, read as the reverse complement.
TGCTGCACCCCTTTGCGCCCACCCACCACGGAGTTCTCATGCATCACCACACCCCCCAAACATCCCCTCGGTCTCGCCGCGCGATTTTGTGGATCGCGACTGGCCTCGTGGCATGCAGCTTTGCGGGAACGGCCACGGCACAAGCGGCCTGGGCCGACAAGCCCCTGCGCATCGTGCTGCCGTTTCCACCCGGCGGCCCCAGCGACATGGTGATTCGCTTGGCGGCGGAAAAGATGCAGGTCTCACTCAAACAGACGATCGTGATCGAGAACAAGCCGGGCGCAGGTGGCATGGTGGGTAGCACCGAGGTTGCGCGCGCCACGCCCGATGGCTCGGTGTGGCTGTGGGCAACGGACACAATTGCCACCGTCAACCCTCACGTCTACAAGAAGTTGACCTACAAGCCTGAAGACCTGGTGCCCGTGACCGTGGGAACCCGGTTTGGCCAAACGCTGGTGTGCAACACGCAGGTTGGTGTCAAGACGGTTGGTGACTTGATCGCCAAGGCCAAGGCTGAAAAAATGTCGTATGCCTCGGGGGGCGCGGGTGTGCCAGGGCACTTGTCGATGGAGCTTCTTTTGTCCATGACGGGCTTGGACATGCAGCACGTCCCCTACAAAGGGCCTGCGCTTGCGATGCAAGATGTTTTGGGGGGCCAAGTGCCGTGCGGCTTGTTGGCCGGCCCCACCGTGCTGCCCCATGTCAAGTCGGGCAAGCTGGTAGCGTTGGCGGTGTCGGGCAAAGAACGCTCGCCCACCCTGCCCGATGTCCCCACCATGGCGCAGGCGGGCGTGCGAGGTTTTGAAGCCGACTTTGGACTCGTCATGTATGCCCCCAAGGGCACACCTGACGCCATCATCAGCAAGATGCAGGGCGCGATGGCCGACGCGCTTAAAGCGCCAGACGTGGTTGAAAAGCTCAAAGCAAGCGACCAAATTGTGGTGGCTTCAACCCCTGCTCAAGCGGCAACGCTGGTGGCTGCGGACTTTAAAAAATGGGGCGAAGTGGCTCGGCGCATCAACTTGGGGCTCGACTAACGAGCCGCCTCGGCAGCCACAGCACTTGAACAAGAAAAAAGGGTCAACAGTAAAATTGTTGACCCTTTTTTGCGGGCGCCGCGCGCCCCATGAAAACAACGATTACTTCGGCAGCACGACGCTGTCGATCACGTGAATCACCCCGTTGTCGGCCACGATGTCGGTTTTGATGACGTTGGCGCCGTCGACCTTCACGCCACCGACGGTTGACACCGTCAAAGCGCTGCCTTGAACCGTGGTGACCTTACCGGCCGCCACATCCTTGGCCATCACCTTGCCGGCGACCACGTGGTAAGTCAACACGGCTTGCAGCTTGGCTTTGTCTTTCAACAGCGCGTCGAGCTGGTCCTTGGGCACTTTGGCAAAGGCCTCGTCCGTCGGGGCAAACACGGTGAACGGGCCCTTGCCCTTGAGGGTTTCGATCAGGCCAGCCGCTTGAAGCGCGGTGGCCAAGGTCTTGAAGCTGCCAGCGGCCACGGCGGTGTCAACGATGTCTTTGGCTTGTGCCACCACCGTCAACGAAGAAAGCAAAGCGGTGAGTACGAGTTTTTTCATGAGAAGACTCCAGTCAAAAAAGAGGATGTGAAACGTGGACCTCGACGGTTTATCGGCTGGAAAGCGTCAAGTTCTGAACGAAGTATAAACCGTAAAGTCTGATTTGTGAACTAGTCAGTCTATCTTTCATACTCTTACGTTTTTTTACTGCCGTCACGATGCGGCTTGGAACTTCTGACACCCGACCTCATCGTCGCGACGGCGGCCGCGCCGCGCGTCAATTCCAAGGCGCGGGGCCAAACGGCACAAACGTCGTCGACGCAACGTCGGCCATGCCACCCTCCAACATCACCTCGCGCCCCCCCACCATCTCCATGCGCTGCCGCATCGCTTGCAACAACCACCCGTGCGGCAAGCGGGCGCGGTACCAATGGGTGGATGCCATCGATTGCGCAGCCCCGCTGGTTTGCGACTCCAATCGTTCCCATTTCAAGTGATGCATGGTTGCTCTTTCAGGTGTTGGGTTGGCGGTTTGCGGCGACGCTTGCGAAGCATTTCCACCGCATTAAACTGTAGAGTACAACAAGTAGACCTAACAGTTCTATCTCCATACCAAGAATGAGCCCTTGCGCCATCCGCGCGCCTAAAAAGCCCCCTGCCGATAACGAGTGGTTGCGATTGAAAGCGCTTGACGACGTGAAGTTTTGGTCACTACAGTCTCGTGGTTGGACCCTACCGTTTAATTATCGACCTCACAGTACAGGCCTTCTTCAACCCACACGCACCCCCCACCCAAGATTTGCCATGAACATCACTACCTGCTCAAGCTTCCGGTTTCTGACCACCCTGCTGGGCCTGTGCCTGGTCTGGGCAGCAGGCGCGGCTGCTGCTGCGCCTGCTGCGCTGCCATCGTTGGATGTCGACGCCTACATGGGCCGCTGGTACCAAGTCGCCCTGTACCCCAACAGGTTTCAGTCGCAGTGCCTGTCGGACACCAGCGCCACCTACCGCTTGGTACCGGGCGGAGTGGAGGTGACCAATCAGTGCACCACCAAAGACGGCCCCGAGCGCGTGGTGGGCATGGCAAGGCCGCGAGGCTCTGAGTTGGGTGGTGGCATGCTCAAGCCCGCATCGCTCGAAGTGGCCTTTGCGCCGACTTGGCTGCGTTGGCTGCCGCTGGTATGGGGCAATTACGACGTGGTGCATTTGACGCCTGACAAGCGCTTGGCCATCGTTAGTGAGCCCAGCCAATCGTATTTGTGGGTGCTGTCTCGCGAGCGTTCACTCAGCGACGCCCAGTGGCAAGCCGTGGAGCGCTACGCAAGGGACAACGGCTTTGATTGGAGCCGCGTGCAGCGCGAAATCCATCGCGCCGCCCCTTGAGTTCAGACGCGAGCCACGCACGCCCGTGCATACAATGCGAGCATGACCAAGCCCCGGATGCGCGAGCACCTCCTCAAAGTCCGCGAAGACGCCATCATCCATGTCGTCAACCAGTTGTTGGCCGACAAGGGGTACGACTTGATGACGGTGGACGAGGTGGCGTCCAACGCCGGCCTGTCCAAGGCAAGCCTCTACACCCACTTCCGCTCCAAAGAAGAGCTTGCAGCCGCTGCCATGATCCGCGTGATGGAGCGCTCGGTCGCTTTTGCCCAAAGCGAGTTGGTGTTGCTTGAGCCGACACCGCTTGGCCGCCTGAAGGCCGTGGTGCGCTGGACGCTGCAGGTGCAGCTTGCGGGCTCCATGCCGTCGCTGCCTGCCCAAAACTCCACCTTGCGGGCCTACATGACGGCCAGCAAACCTTTCACCAAACTGTTGATGCAGCTGTCGGACATTTTGGGCGAATGGATCGTGCAGGCGCAAAAGCATGGCGACCTGGACGCCGACCTTCCAGGCGAGGTGATTCTTTTCACCATCTACGCCCGAGCCTGCGATCAGGTGCTTCAAGTGCTCAAGGCCAGCGGCCAACACAGTGATGCGCAAATCACTGAGTGGGTGATGCGCAGCTGCTTCCAAGGGCTTGGGGCCACAACCAGCCCCAAAGCGCGTGTCAGCGTCTCGCGCCCCTCGGCGGCCAAAAAAGTCCCGCGCAAGGCCATCACGCGTACGCGCTAACCCTAGATTCCCAAGGTTGAACTGTACGGTTTAAAATCAGACCGTATGGTTTCTAGTTCAGCATTCATTCACAGCGCAGCGGCAGGCGCCCCGCAGCACATGGGGCGCAGCGTGCGACGCGTGGCCGTGGTGGGCGCAGGCATTGCGGGCTTGGGTGCCGCCCTGCGGCTGCGGGCCCACGACGCAAGCCTCGACGTCACGCTGTACGAACGCGATGATCGCCTGGGCGGGCATGCGCACACCGTCGACGTGACCCTCAACGACACCCAGGGGCGGCCCATCACCCACGGCGTGGACACCGGTTTCTTGGTCTACAACGAACGCACCTACCCGGGCCTGATTGCCTTGCTCTCGCAACTGGGGGTGGCCACAGCGGTGTCGGACATGTCGTTCTCGGTGCAATCACCTCCGCTCGCGCCCGGCAGTGCCAAGCGCTTGGAATGGAGCGGCAGCAACTTGAACACGGTGTTTGCCCAGCGCGGCAATCTGGTTTCGCGGCCCTTTTTGTCGATGTTGCGGCAAGTGCTGCGCTTCAATCGGCTGGCCACCGATTTGGCCGCGCACGGCGACGACACGGCCATGCAAGAGTCCGTGGCTGCTTTTCTCGACCGCCACCACTTTGACAGCCACTTTTGCAACGGCTACCTGTTGCCGATGATTGCCTGCATCTGGTCGTGCCCCGTCCATCAAATGCTGGCGTTCCCGGTTGGTACGTTGATTCGCTTTTGCCACAACCACGGTTTGCTGCAAGTGAAGAACCGCCCGCAGTGGTACACGGTGCGCGGCGGCTCCAAACACTGCGTGCAAGCCATTGCCCGGCAGCTGCCCGACGTGCGCGTGGGCACCGGGGTGCGTTACATCGAGCGCGACGAAGGCGGCATCACGATTCAAACCGATCACTCCCGCGACCGCTTCGACGCCGTGCTGCTGGCTTGCCATGCCCCCCAGGCCTTGGCGCTGCTGGGGGCTGGCGCCACAGCCGCCGAGCGCAGCGTGTTGGGCGTCATGCGCACACAAGCCAACCGGGCGGTGCTGCACACCGATGCATCGGTCATGCCTCAAGCGCGCCGTGCTTGGGCAGCTTGGAACTTCGACCGCAGTGGCGCGGCGGCAGCCGACGCGTCGCCCGTGTGCCTTCACTACTGGATCAACCGGCTGCAGCCGCTGCCGTTTGCGCAGGACGTGTTTGTGTCACTCAACCCCAACCGCGAGCCAAAGCACGCCCTGCAGATTGGCAGCTACGACTACGAACACCCGGTTTTTGACGGCGCCGCCGTAGCAGCGCAGCAAATGCTGCCGTCCCTGCAAGGGGTCAACCGCACCTGGTTTGCAGGGGCATGGTGTGGCTATGGCTTTCACGAGGACGGCCTGCAAGCCGGGCAACGCGCCGCCGATGCAATCGCGCAGCAATGGCTTGGCCAGCTTGCGCAGGTTCGCCCATGAGCCCAGCAGCACGTGCAACGGCAACCGTGGGTGCGCCCGCCGTGAGGGTCGATCCACGCATCGCCGCCCCAACCTCAAAACGTTTTACCGCACAACCCATGCTGGGGCGAGGCCTCGTTCGACACACACGATTGCGGCCCAAGCATCACGCCTTCAGCTACACGACCTTCTTTTTGCTGTTGCCGATGCGAAGCATGGAAAGCCCAGCGTCGCCAGGGCCCGGTGCGACGGCGCTTTCCAGAAACCAACGCGGCTTGTTGAGTTTTTATGACCGTGACCATGGCGACGGTCGCGAAAACGCACTGCATTGGCTGCTGGCCCTGTTGGCGGCGGAAGGTGTGCAAGATGCTGATGGCGAAATTTGGCTGCAAACCTACCCGCGAGTGTTGGGGTACGCGTTCAAACCCGTGAGTTTTTGGTATTGCCACCGCGCCGACGGCAGCTTGCGGGCCGTCGTCGTCGAGGTCAACAACACCTTTGGCGAGCGGCACTTCTACGTCCTCGACGGCCAGGACGTTCGCTGGGGCGCCACCTTGGTGGCGCACAAAGCCTTTCACGTGTCACCCTTTTGCGCCGTCGAGGGGGTCTATCGCTTTCGCTTCATGCGCACCGAGGGCAGCATCGTGGCACGCATCGAGCACGATGACAACGTGGGGCCCTTGATCCTCACCAGCCTCAGCGGCAGTTTGGAGCCTTTCTCTGCGTCGTTGGCTCGGCGCGCATTCATCAACACACCCCTCATGACGCTCGGCGTCGTGGGCCGCATCCATTGGCACGCGCTCAAGCTTTGGCTCAAACGCGTGCCCTTCCACCGCAAACCTGCCCCACCGCAGGCCCTTGTCTCGCGCTAAGCGCACCGATCGATGAACAACCAAACCACTTCGCTGCCCAAACGGCGCGTCCCTTGGAGCCTGGGAGCCGGCCACGCCGAACGCACCGTGGTCAAGCTGCTTGAGCGGCTCGACTTCGGGTCGCTGCACCTGCAAATGCCCGATGGCGCCATGCGCCACTTTGGCCTGTCTCAGTCGCAGCCCTGGGTGGGGCTGTCGGTTCACAACACACGCGTTTTTTCACGCGTGCTGGCCTCGGGCGACATCGGGCTGGCCGAGTCTTACATCGCGGGTGAGTGGGATTCGCCCCAACTCACCGAGCTGCTGGTGCTGATGATGCGCAACCGCGCCGTGCTGGAGCGGGTGGTGTACGGCAGCGCCATCGGCTCGTTGCTTTACCGCCTGCGGCACCTTGGGCGCCGCAACTCCCGCGCCGGCAGCCGCCGCAACATCCAGGCGCACTACGACCTGGGCAATAACTTCTACAGCCTGTGGCTTGACCCGACGATGAACTACTCCAGCGCGCTCTTCGGCGCCAACCGCCTGGAGCCCTTTCCGGTGGCGCAAGACCGCAAGGTCGACCGCGCGTTGGACGAGGCTCGCGTGGTTGCCGACAGCCGGGTGCTCGAGATCGGTTTTGGTTGGGGGGCTTTGGCAGAGCGAGCGGGCAAGCGCGGCGCCCACGTCACCGGCGTCACGCTTTCGCACGAACAGCTCGCCTGGGCTCAGCAGCGTCTGGCCACGGCGCAGTTGGCCAAACAAGGCGATCTCCTGCTCAAAGACTACCGCGACTTGGGCCGCGAGCCCGGCTTCGAGCCCTACGACAGCGTGGTTTCGATCGAGATGTTTGAAGCGGTGGGTCGCGACTATTGGGACAGCTACTTTGACACCTTGAAGCGTTGCCTTAAGCCGGGTGGCCATGCCTGCGTGCAAAGCATCACCATCCGCGACGACCTCTTTGACCGTTACGTCAACTCCACCGACTTCATTCAGCAGTACGTGTTCCCAGGGGGTCTGCTGCCCAGCGCATCAGCGTTCAGGGCCCAGGCAGCTCAAGGCGGGGTTGGTGGTTGAAACCGAGCTCGAATTTGGTCAAGACTACGCCGAGACGCTGCGGCGCTGGCGTGAAAGTTTTCTAGCGGCGCTGCCCCAAGTCAAAGCGCAGGGGTTTGACCAAGGCTTCATCAAATTGTGGGAGTTCTACCTCGCGTACTGCGAAGCTGCTTTCCTGACAGGCAACACCAACGTGGTTCAGTTCACCCTGCGCCATGCGTGAAAGGCCACGCGCCGATGCCTCGCGCCGCGCCGTTTGCGCTGCGTTGGCAAGCGCCTGGGTGCTGCCCCTTCAAGCCCGGCCTGCGGCCGTTATGCAAGGCGTTCCAAACGCCACGCTGCGCGGCCAAGGCGACCTTCGCTTTTGGGGCTTCAAGGTTTACACCGCCAAACTGTGGACGCAATCAACGTTTGAGGCCAACCGCTGGCTGCAACACCCTCTCGCACTCGAGATTGAATACGCGCGCGCTTTTTCAGGTTTGTCGATTGCCGAAAAGTCACTGGACGAAATGCGCCTGGGGGGTGAGCTCACCAACCCAACCGCTGCCCGTTGGCTTGCTGCCATGTCGGCTGCGTTTCCAGACGTTGACGCAGGCAGCCGTTTAGCGGCCGTATGGTCAGCCGCGCGCGGTCACACCACGTTTTTCGCCAACGATGTCCAGCGCGCGGTGGTGGCGGAGCCCGCCTTTGGCGAGCGCTTTTTTGGCATTTGGCTTGCGCCCCACTCGTCGGCGCCGACGCTGCGTGCGGCACTGCTGAGCACAGCCCCATGACGCGCCAAAGCGCCGACACAAGCTGGGCGCTGGGTGACGGCCTGCGTTACGGGGCCTTGGGCGCACCGCTGGCGTTTGTGGCGCTGCCGCTCTACGTGCAATGGCCTGCCTTTGCGGCGGAGCACCTGGGCTTGTCTTTGGCGCTCGTGGGTGCCCTGCTGCTGGCCCTTCGCGGGCTGGATGCCCTGATCGACCCGTGGCTGGGTGCCCAGATTGACAGGCGGTTTGCCAGCGACTCGCGTCGCGTCTGGCGCTTGATCGCCGTCGCCTGCGTGATGGTGGGGCTTGGGTTCGCATCGTTGTTCTTGCCACCCCGTTGGGTTGCAACCTCGCTTGCCTGGGCGCTTGGTTGGTCGGTGGTGGCGTTGGCCGTCACCTACCTGGGCTACAGCGTGGCCCAAATCGGGCATCAAGCCTGGGGCGCAAGGCTGGGCGGCGACGCACCCTACCGCGCCCGTGTGGTGGGTGCCCGCGAAGCTTTTGCGCTTTTGGGCGTGGCGCTGGCCAGCGTGCTGCCTTCGCAAATCGGATGGGCCGCAACGGCGGCCCTGTTGGGCCTCTTGTTGCTGATTGCGCTGGCCCTGTTGCGCCGCGCACCGGGTGCAGATGATGGCAACCTGCCCGGCCGCAGTGAAAAGAAACCTAACCTCGTCTTACCGCAGTCAAACATCGCCAGTCGCCGCGCGGGCCACCCCAGCAGCGGGTTGTGGCAGCCCTGGTCCCACCGCGAGTTTCGGGCGCTGGTGCTGGTGTACGTGGCCAACGGCATGGCCAGCGCCATCCCAGCCACGTTGGTCATCTTCTACATCCGTGACCGATTGGCGCTGCCGCAATGGGAGGGCGCTTTTTTGTTGATGTACTTCGTGGCCGCGGCCTTGTCGGTACCCCTTTGGATGCGGCTTGTGCCGCGCTTGGGGTTGGTGCGCACCTGGGGCTTGGGCATGGCGTTGGCCACGGGCGCGTTTGTGTTTGCTGCCTGGCTGGGCGCCGGCGATGGGTTGGGGTTCGCCGCCGTTTGCATCGTCACCGGCGTGGCCCTGGGCGCCGACATGATTGCCCCGGCGGCCTTGCTCACGGGTGTGATCCAACGCGCGGGGGTGGGGCAGCAGTCTGAAGGGGTTTGGTTTGGCTGGTGGAGCCTTTGCACCAAACTCAACCTCGCGCTGGCGGCCGGCCTGGCGCTGCCTCTGCTTCAAATGTTGGGCTATCAAAGTGGGTCGCGAACCCCCCAAGCGCTGCAAGCTCTGGTCATCATTTACGCCTTGGTGCCCTGCGCCATCAAAAGCATCGCGCTGCTGATTTTGGGGCTCACCCGGTGGCACGAAACCAGCCCCGCATCGCTGGCGACTGAAACCCCATCCAGCCCCGCCTCGGCCGCCAAATGAAAAGGAACACGAACATGAAACGTCGAATGATGGTCCTGGGCAGCATCGGTGCCGGCACCTTGGCACTGAGCGGGTGTGCCAGCCCGGTCGTGAACGACTACGCCGCCGGCAAACCCGTCTTGGACTTGAAGCAATACCTCAACGGCAAGCTGCGTGCACACGGCATGTTCAGCGACCGTTCGGGCCGCGTGCTGCGTCGCTTTGTGGTTGAGATGACGGGCACGTGGCAAGGCGAAAATGGCGTGCTGGACGAAGACTTTTTGTACGACGACGGCGAGCGGCAAAAACGAGTTTGGCGTCTCACCCATTTGGGTCAAGGGCGCTACCGAGGTCGAGCCGACGACGTGGTGGGCGATGCCCTGGGGGCCCAAGCGGGTGCGGCTTTCCAATGGCAATACACCCTGCGGCTGCCCTACGACGGGCGTGTGATCGATGTGCAGTTCGACGACTGGATGTTTCTCGTCGACGATCGCGTGATGCTCAACCGCGCCACGATGAGCAAATTTGGCATTCGCCTGGGCGAGGTTCAACTCGCCTTCACCAAACTTTAAGGCGACCATGTCCCTCAACCCTCCCATCACCGACTGGCGCGGCAAAACGGTCTGGGTCGTTGGCGCGTCCAGTGGCATGGGGCGCGAAACGGCACACCTGCTGCACCAGCGAGGCGCGCGTGTGATCGTTTCAGCGCGCAGCCTGGCGCCACTCGAAGACTTTGCAAGCACGCACGACAACACGCTGGCCCTCAGCATGGACGTGACCAGACCCACCGAGGTGGCGGCGGCGGCGCGGCGCATTCAGGCGCTCTACGGGCCGCTGGACTTGCTGTTTGCTTGTGCTGGGCATTACAAGCCTCAACGAGCCACGGCCTTTGATCTGGCCGAAATGGTGCGTCATCAAGACGTTAACTACCTGGGCACGCTGTACCTTCTGGACGCCGTTTTGCCGTCGATGATTCAAGCGCGCCGGGGCCACGTGAGCCTGATGGGCAGCGTGGCCGGCTACCGAGGCTTGCCGCAAGCGCTGGCCTACGGCCCCACCAAGGCAGCCCTCAACAACCTGGCCGAGGTGATGTACATGGATTTGCACGACTTGGGGTTGGGGGTGTCCATCGTCAACCCGGGGTTCGTCGACACGCCCCTCACCGCGCAAAACCAATTTCACATGCCGGCCTTGATGACAGCCACCGATGCCGCAAAGGCCATCGTGCGGGGCTGGGAGCGTGGCAACTTCGAGATGCACTTTCCGCGCCGCTTCACGCTATGGCTCAAGACGCTGCAGTCCACGTGGCACGGCCTGTACTTTGCCGCGATTCGTCGCGCCACGGGGCTGTGAACCCACGCAACCCAAACCTTCGAATGCCCCACACGACAGACCCGCGTGTGGCGCGCGTTATCGCCTTCTTCGAGCAACTGCAACCCCGTGATTTAGAGCGCATGGGCGACGTTTACGCCAACAACGCCACGTTCAAAGACCCGTTCAACACGGTCGAGGGCTTGCATGCAGTCAGCAAGATCTTTGCGCATATGTTCAAGCGCGTGCAAGCGCCCAGGTTTGTGGTGAGCGACGCTGCATTGCAGGGCGACGCAGCATTTTTGGTTTGGGATTTCAGCTGCCGCATGCGCTCGGGCAAACAAGAACCCTTCACCATCCACGGCGCGTCGCACTTGAGGTTTGACGCTGACGGCTTGGTGAACTACCACCGTGACTACTGGGACGCAGCCGAAGAGGTTTACGAGAAGGTGCCGGTGTTGGGCGCCTTGATGCGCGCGTTGAAGCGACGCGCGGCAACTTGAAGCGCACGCTCACGCAGCGTCAGCAAGGAGGACATCGCGTGAGGCCCTAAAAAATCAGGGCCACCAAAAAGATGCCCAGCATGATGAAGGCAATCACCACCTTGGCCACCAAACCCACCATCGTGCCCAGCCAGGTGGCAACGCCCACTTTGACGGCGTTTTTTTGATCTTTGCGGGCGATGTACTCCCCCACGGCTGCACCCACCAGGGGCATGAAAAGCACCCCGACAAAGCCCATCGCCAACCCAACCACTGTGCCCACGGCGGCGCCAATGACCGCGTCTTTGCTGGCGTTGACCCTGCGTGCGCCCATGATGCCTGCGGCGTAGTCAAGGATGAACGACAGCACGGTAAGCATGATGCAAGCCCCCACCGCCCACCACGTGATTTGTTGAAAGTCTTGGATCCAAGCGGCCAGCACGATGCCGGCTAACACGAACACCGCGCCGGGCAATGCCGGCATGACGGTGCCGACCAAGCCCACCAGGATCAACGCCGCGCTCAACATCCACCACCAAGTCTCTTGCGTCACGCCAACCCCTTTTTAGCCGTTGTCTACGGCGGTTTCCATGCGCCATGCGGAACCCCTATTCGTCCCAATGCCACGCATTGGGTAGGGTCGTTTTGCCGGGAATCGCCAATTTGGATAGGATGCCAGACTATTGCCCTTGAACGGCGCCACTCTGGCCGCATGTTCCTGGCCACTGACACGCACTAGGAGGCGACGATGAAATTGGGCTTTAAAGTTGGTTTGATGGCGGCTTTGATGGTGGGGGTTGCCCTTTCGGCCACACCGTTTGACGCCGAAGCCAAGCGCTTGGGCGGCTCGCGCTCGTCGGGCACGCAGCGCCAAGCGCCCGACAAACCTGTGCAAAAGGCGCCTGCACAAGAAGCAACACCCAACGCAGCACCCGGTGCTGCAGCAGCAGCGCCTGGCGCAGCGGCCGCCGCAGCCGCACCAGCCGCCGCCGCACGCCGCAACTGGACGGGCCCCCTGATGGGTTTGGCCGCCGGCTTGGGGCTGGCCGCTTTGTTCAGCCACTTGGGCATGGGTGAAGGTTTTGCCAGCGTCATGATGATGCTGCTTATCGGCATGGTGGCCTTTGGCTTGCTGCGCTGGTTCATGAGCCGCCGCAAGCAAGGTGCTGGCTCGTCGTTGGCCATGGCGGGTGCTGGCGCCGGCGCAGCAGGCGCCATGGGTAAAACGGGTGTCAACCCGTTCTCGCCCGTGACGGCTCGCACGTCCGACACCACCAAGGTTGAAATCGGCTCGGCCTTGTCGCCCGCCATGCCCGTGCAAGGCCGCGCCGCTGAAGCTGCAGCGGCCGACGGCCAACGTTTCCTGCCCGCAGACTTTGACACCGCAGCTTTTGAGCGGATTGCCAAAACGGTCTTCATCCGCATGCAAGCGGCCAACGATGCGCGCAACCTCGACGACTTGCGTGCGTTCACAACCCCCGAGATGTTTGCCGAGCTGCGCACCGACTTGATGGACCGCGGTGATGCGGCACAAACCACCGACGTGGTGTCGGTCAACCCGACGGTGATCGATTTCGCTGAAGAAGGTGACACGCAAATCGTCAGCGTGCGCTACGTGGGGGTGATCCGCGAGCAAGCCGATGGCCCTGCCGAGTCGTTTGACGAGGTGTGGCACCTGAGCAAAGCGCGTGACGGCGGCAACGCCTGGCGCATTGCCGGCATCCAGCAGCGCAACTAAGCAAGGCTGCGCCACCACTGGCGCAGCACCCCTTGCCAAACGCCGGGCGTCTTGCGACCCCCGGCGTTTTTCATGGTGTGCATCAGGCGATGCCGGTGAGGTCCCACGTCATGGGCACGGCAGGTGCCGACGCATCGCGCGTCGCACTGCCACCCAGGCCCAGCGTGCCAAACAGGTTCTTGGGGTTTGCCATCGCCGGCACCAGTTGCAACGTTTGGCCGCAACCCAAGCGCCGGGCTTCGTCCTGCATGAATCGCAGCGCCGCGTAATCCTCGAGTGCAAACCCAACCGAGTCAAACACGGTCACTTCGTGGTCGTTGCGCCGCCCTGACGCCAAACCCGCCAGCACACGCCAAAGCTCGGTTACCGGGAAGTCCACAGGCATTTGCTGCAAATCACCTTCCAGGCGTGTCTGGGGCTCAAATTCCACGAACACCGACGCGCCGCGCAAAACGTCGGGATGAAGCTCGGTCTTGCCAGGGCAGTCACCCCCCACTGCATTGAGATGCATGCCCGGTGCAAGCATGTCGGCACCGATGATGGTGGCGTTGGTTTTGTCGGCGGTGATCGTGGTGACGATGTCAGCGCCTTGCAGCGCCTCGCGCGTGCTGCTGCATGCCACCACCGTCAGCCCCGAGCCCATCAAGTTGCGCTGCAATTTGCGCGTGGCCTCAGCGTCGACGTCAAACAGCCGCAGAGTGTTCACCCCCACCAGGTCGCGAAACGCAAGCGCCTGAAACTCACTCTGCGCGCCATTGCCAACGATGGCCATCACATGGCTGCCAGGGCGCGCCAGGGTTTTGGCGGCCAGCGCCGACATGGCCGCGGTGCGAATGGCCGTCATCAGCGTCAGTTCAGCCAACAACGTCGGCCGACCCGTGGCAACGTCGGCCAACATGCCAAAGGCCATCACCGTCGGCAGGCCATGGGCCGTGTTTTTCGGGTGGCCGTTGACGTACTTGAAGGCATAAACGTCTTGGTCGGCGATGGGCATCAACTCGATCACGCCAACACCCGAGTGGCTGGCCACGCGGGCGCTTTTGTCAAAGTCGGGCCAACGGACAAAGGCTTCTTGAATGCGATGGGCAACCCCTGACAGGCATGTTGACAAGCCCACACACCGCACCAGTCGCACCACATCGGGTGCGCTCAAGTACAGGGTGGTGGCGTCTTGCTGCGATGTTTTCATGCGGTCCCTCTTTTGGGTTTGGGTGTCCTGAACGGCGTCACTGCTGACCACTTCAGTTTGGCCTTTGTCCAAGACAATTAAAATGCCAACTTTTGCCACATAAAGTTATATCCTCTGACGTTTTGGCACATACAGTTTGCAATATGAACATCGATCAACTCGACCACAGCCTGATCGCCCTGCTGCGCCAAGATGCCCGCGCTGCGGTGGCCACGCTGGCCAAAAAGCTTGGCGTGTCGCGTGGAACCGTCGTCAACCGCATGCAAAAGCTCGCCGACAACGGTGTGATCGTTGGCTACACCGTCAAGCTCAAGCCCGATGTGGTGCATGACAACATCCGGGCGTGGATGAGCATCTTGGTGGAGGGCAACCAGACCCGTGCGGTGATCGCCAACCTGATGGGTGAGCCTGGGGTGGCGGCGCTGCACGACACCAATGGCCGCTGGGATTTGCTGGCCGAATTGCGGGCGGACTCCATGGCACAGCTTTCCCAAGTGCTTGAGCGCATCCGCCTTCTCAAGGGCATTCAGAGCACTGAAACAAGCATCCACTTGCAGTCATTTCGGTAGGGCGCCGCGTGCGCATGGCGGGTGCGCGGGCCACCCGTGGCCTGGGGCCTCGCTGCCCTCAGTGTTGCTTTGCAGCAAACCTGCGAAAATTCGCACGCTTACCGGCCCCCGCAGTTCGGTGTGGGTGTGGCACCAACCACGTCGCACGCGCTAACCTCTCTGGGTACCGACCAATCACCTCGCAAGCACGCCCATGAATCTGCACGAACTCACCCTGCCCGTCGCGTTGAATGATGGCTTTCGCATGGACGCCAAAGAAGCCCAGGCAACCGGTGCCATGCTGGCCGACGATTACGCCAACGCGGCCCCGTTTTCGCACATCGTGTTGGACAACTTCTTGCCTCAAGAAGTGCTTGACGTGGCGCTCAAAAACTTCCCTGCCGAAGCGCTGAAATCTGATCGCGTTTTCAACATCAACTATGGCGGTCACCACAAACGCCAGATCCTGCCCTACGACTGCAACAAAGAAGCCCAAGCGTTGTTCAGCTTCTTGAACTCGCAGCCTGTGCTGCAGTTTTTGGAGGGTCTCACCGGCATCAAAGGCTTGATCCCTGATCCGTACTTTGAAGGCGGTGGCTTTCACGAGATCTCTCGTGGTGGCCTGCTGGGCGTGCATGCCGACTTCCGCATCAACGAAACGCTTCACCTCGAGCGACGCCTGAACCTGCTTATTTACCTCAACCCAGATTGGGACGAAGCCTGGGGCGGCAAGCTGGAGCTCTGGGACAAGGCGATGACCAAATGCGAGTCGCAGGTGCTGCCGTTGCTCAATCGATGCGTGGTGTTCAGCACCGATGCCGACAGCTTCCACGGCCACCCTGACGCCCTCAACACGCCAGAACACGTGAAGCGGCGCTCCATTGCGCTCTACTACTACACCGGCTCCAAAAACGTTTACAAAGAAGTGCCCAACAACAGCACGATGTATTACGCGCGCCCGACCGACGACGCCGCTGTTCACCGCGAGGCACGCAAGTTTCGGGCCGACGAAAACCTCAAAGATTGGTTGCCTCCGAAGCTGTCACGCCTGTTTTTCAAGGTTCGAGACAAGCTTCGACGCATGTCAGCGGCGACCTGACCCGGGGCGGGTCAATGGGGCGCCAACGAGGGTGTTTGCTTGCGCATGACCCTCATGTTGAGCAATGCTGCTGCCAGCACTTGCCCTGCCGTGGCGACCCCAAAGGCAGGCGTCGCGTGGCCGCCTGCAAGCCAAACGGTTAGCGCCACCACGCCCACAAGCAGCACCACCAGCGTGGCCAAAGACCCCGGTGGCAAGCGCGCAATGCCCTGCGCAAGCCAACGGGACAGAGCAAATGACATGACGACTGCGGCGACGCCCGCAACCGCAAACAAACCCGTCGACCACGGGACAGCCCCCAACCCCGCAGCGCCTTGAACCATGGCGTAGTGCACGGGCACCACCAGGAAGGCCGCCACCCCACGCAAGGCCACAGCATTGGCGACGCGGGGGCTGCGCACCGAAAGGGCCTCGCAGGCCACCACAAACCAAGCAATCACCCCCACGGTCGCCACGAAGAACGCCGCATTCATCATGCCCCAGCGGTAAAAATCGGCACCGCGCAAAAACAGCACCAACGAAGCCCCTAACAACAAGGCTCCCCCCATCACCAACAACCCGGTTCGCTTGTTCGGGCTTGATGCCTCGCTGGCCGCCAGCTGCGGAAACCAGCCCAAACGCGCCAAGGCATAAGCCAGCAGCGGATACACAATCCAGGGCGCCATTGGGTACGACACGTTGGCCAACACTTTGGAGCCCAGCAAGAAGACAACCCAAGGGTTGTCGGGCAGCGAGCTCTTGAAAAGCGGCACCACCCCATAACGCGCCATCAACACCAAACCTGCCAGAACCAACGCGTTGCGCACCGGGTGCCGCGTGGCGTCAACCAGCGACACCACCACCATCGACAAAGCGATAAAACCAAAAAAATCGAGTCCTAACAACTGTCCGTTGCGCAAAAACAAGAGCTGGTCGGCCACCACCAACAGGCCCGCCTTCCAAAGCAAATCCTTCAACCCGCCTGGGCGTTTAAGTCGACCCGTCGAGAGCCCCATGCCAGCACCCGTGGCAAAGAAAAACAGCACGGGCGCAAAGCCGCCCAAAAACACCACGGCACCAGCCCACCCCGTGGTTGCATCATCGATTGACAACCACGCAAAACCGGCATGGTTCAACACCATCAAGCAAGCGGCCAGGCCTCTAAAAACGTCGAGCGCGACGATGCCTTGGGGGGGGGTATTTGCTTTCATGGAGGCAGGTGTCAGTGCTATCTCGGCGCATGATGACATGGCACGCTTGGCGCCCTGTGGCGACGGGCAAACAACGCACCCTCCGCAAGACCGAAGGGTGCGTCAATACTTACGGCTGAAACGCAGAATCGGGAACCAACGTGTCAGCCCCACCAAACCCTGGGGTGCTGCGCGAAACAGCATCGATGGCGTTGCGCAAATGCCGCCCTGCCATTTGATCGGAGTGTTCCTGCAACTGGCGCTGCAACGCGCGGTTGCCAAGCCGCTGGCGCAACGTGTCGTCTTCCCAAAGTCGTTGGATAGCATGCGTTAGCGCGTCCGGATCGCCCGCCTCAACCACCAGGGCATCTTCGTCGTCGGTCGCATAGTCCACCGTGCCAGGGCAGGCCGTCACCACCGACGCGATGCCATAGGCCATCGCGTCAAGCAGCGTGACTTGACCCGAGGCTGTGGTGCGGTTGGCCAGCGCCAGCACGTGCACCCGGGCCCCTTGGAGCAATTGCAGGCATGCCTCTGCGGTCAGCCCCGATTTGACCTCCACGTTGGGCGGCACGTTGAGGCCTGCAAGCGCATGCGGTGCGGCCACCACGATGGCACGCATTTTGAGCCGCCCCAGGGCCAACAGTACCGACGCGTAATCGCGCTTGGCAGAGCCCAGCGCAATGGCATAGGGCTCGCCAACCGACAACCCCTCAAAACGCTGGGCTGCGGGTCGCTGCAAGGGGACGTAGCGAAAGCGCTCACGCGGCATCTCCAGCCAGTCGCTGTAAGCTTTGATTTCGGGCGTGGAGTGGACCGCAAAAAGACTGATCTCGCGAAAGGCGCGCATCGCAACTTTGCGCTTCAAACCATCGGGCATGTGGCCCAGGTTGAACACCCAAGCGATGGTGGGCACCGGGCGCCTCGACAACGCGTTTCGAAGCCCCACCACGGCGGCCAACTGCGGAAAGCACGTGATGATGCCCGCAGGCTCGTTGCGCTGCGAGGCCTGACGCCATGCCGTCAGTCCGTGATTGAAGTAATCGCCCCAGCCGCCCGCGCCGGTGATACTGCGCGAACGATCGTGACGGTACGTGGCGGGCACCACAGCAAACTGTGGGTCGCGTTTGCCGGTGCGGGGCACGAACGGCATCAGCCACGGGGTGTCCGGTACGTGTATGTAGGGCGAAGCTACCAACCACTGCGTTGTCAAACTGAATCCTTTGTCCGCGACAGCGGGCGTGCATTGATCACGGGGGTGCGCATTGAAGTCCATCAACGCCGTGCGCGTTTGCGACTTTGTCAGTGGGAATGTTTTTCCCAATTGATGGTAGGTCAACGCCACCAAGACACGAGGTGAATTGACGTGCGCTTTTTCACAACGCCACGGTTGCTAACGTTATGTTGCACCGAGCAAGGTCATTCGATGACGCTCTTTTTTTTAGTTAGCCATCGACCCATCGCGAAGCCCCGGTTGGGACGCTCTGACGGAGCGGGGCCTGACACAAAGTGATCGATGTCACACCCGCCAAGCATGCACGTGCGCGGCGGTGTGATCGACCGCACAACCACGCCCAGCAGGCAGCGATGCGCCAAGGCCTTGGCAAGCAAACGTAAACCGGTGGGGAGACCCCGGGGGCCGCGCCGCAGAGAAATTTGGTGGCCTTCGTGTCCCGCGATGTCTCGGTCGAATTCGAGTCGTCTCAACAAGTCCCACCGTCGTCACGCACGGTTTCAACTTTCGTCATGGGCAGCGGATGTGCAAGCTAGAGGTGCTCAAGAAAGCTTGGCTTGAGCAGCACGTTGTCCCCATGGAACTGCAAGAAGCGCCGCTGCCGCGACGAGAAGATTCCCACCTTTGGCGGACTGTCCGGTTGGATGCCCATGCACAGAAGAGATTCGCGATGGGCCACGGGCGAGACGATGACTTGGCTGGTGTCTTCGAACGCGATGAATCCGCTGTCAAACAAGTGGTCGACGCTTAGCGTGAGAAACAAGCCGTTCTCGCCGTCGAGCCGTTCTTCGTTTGAAGCGTCGCGCCACGGCTTGCAATGGCTCGCGCGCAGATGCTCTTCGCGGTTCACCCCCGCGATTCGACAGGCGTGTTCGAACTTGAACGGGTTGGCTGCGAGATTGGTCTTGCGCTTGGGCGACCAGAGATGCCCGCCGCGCACTTCATGGCGGTAGGTCTGGTTTTGGTTTACCCACCAGTAGCGCATTGCGGTCATATCAACGGTGCGGCCTCACGCAATCGTTGCGCGGTCAGAACCAAGGCGTTGCGTTCAAGGGCATCGGCAAATGCCGATGGCGTGTAGGCCGGGTTCTTGAGCCGGGCTCGTTGCTCCTTGAACGCGGTGAGCACGATCAACGGGTCCAAATCCATCTGCGCGATCAGAAACTCGTCCGGGTGAATGACCTGAACACCGAACGGCGCGAGCGCATCCTCAGGAAAATCCTTCAGGTTGGCGGTGACGATGCAGTCGGCGTGGCCCGCGATGGCTGCAGCCAGTACATGCACGTCGTCAGGATCGGGAAGCTGAAGGCATGGTGCGATGCGCATCCATGCTTTCTCGGGCACCTCCCAGTCCGGCGCCGCGTCGCGCATGGCATCTCGCCTGACGTTGTACGAGCCCAGTGGCTGTCCGCTTTTCTGCTCCAGAGACCGCATCCATTCGTCCTCGATACGCTGTGTCCACTTGGGCGCATACAGGCCGGTGGCAGCAACACTCATCAGTGAGTCGCACACCGCCACCGGGAACAGCACGCACGCGTCGAGCAGCGCCGTATAGCGAGCGTGCCCCGCCATGTCAGTGGCGCCCGGCCGCCCGAAGCCACTGACGGCCCCCTCGGGGGGCAGGAGCGAAGCGATGTGGGGGCAGTCGCATCCTAGTAGTCCAGGCCGAGCTCGCGTGCGTTGTCGGCCATGCGCTGCAATGCGCCCTTCTGGTCGGCCCGCATCTTGGATGCGTAAGCCTGGAGGTCATCGAACGCGATGCGGCGATGGCTGCCGACCATCCGGCATGGCAGCCGCTTCGATTCGATTTCCTTGATGACAAACGGACGGGACACGTTCAGGAAGTTCGCCGCCTCCACGGTGGACAACTCCTGCTTCGTCGGCATCAGCACCACCGGCTTGCGCTCACTCAGGGCGCCGAGCAACTGCGCGATGAAGCGCAGTGCCTGTGGCGGCAGCTGGATCGCCGGCTGGGAGCCATCGTCGCTTTCCAGCGTGATGGTGGCGGCCTTGGAATGGTCCAGCGCGGCCATGATGCAGCGTTGCGCCGCGCGCGCCATGTGTGCCTCCGCTACCGTCAACTTCGGCGGGAGAATCTGTTGCTCGCGTTCTGCTGTGGTCATGTCGATGCTCCGTTTGAGGGGTCAACGCAGACGATCAACCTGCGCAAACATCCTTTCCGGCATCTTAGACGACAAGTGCAATAAACGCAGCAAGTGTTTTTACTGTACGAGTTCACGCATCGCTTCCACATGCGCTGCCGGCTCTGCGCACTCGGGTGCGGTGCAAGCCTTTACGCCTTGCAACTCCCGCTTTTGGCCCTGCCGATGGGCGAGTTACTGCCAAAATTACTCCACGGAAGGGAAGAGCTCCAAGGATTTCATGAAACCGATTGAGACATGAAAAAGCCCTAGAGCGTTAATTCTCAAGGGCTTACTAGACGTTGCGGGACGATCTGAGACGTCCTGGAACAGCAACTTGGTGGCCAAGGGCGGAATCGAACCACCGACACGCGGATTTTCAATCCGCTGCTCTACCGACTGAGCTACTTGGCCGCTTGCGCTGCAACCCCAGTGCGGGGCGCTGCAAGAACCAGGATTATAGGCGGGGCCGGGCTGAGGTGCCCCGGGGGTCACAGGCTTCCGCCGCGTTTGTTGCGCGACAAATCCACACCGAGTTGCTTGAGCTTGCGGTACAGGTGGGTGCGCTCCAGGCCTGTTTTTTCGGCCACGCGGGTCATGGAGCCGCCCTCGCGGGCGAGGTGAAACTCAAAATAGCTCTTTTCGAAAGCGTCACGCGCTTCGCGCAGTGGGCGGTCGAGCTCAAAACTCTGCTCGCTTTGCGGGCCCAGCGACGCACCCATCGACGAACCCATGTGGGGCATGTCGCTCGCCATCATGTAGCTGGGGGCCGAGTGGTAAGACTCGGAGCGCGACGGTGACAGCGTCACCACGTTGCTGGGCGACAGCAGCGACGGCGCCATGTTGATGGGGGCGGCTGCCGCCATGGCACGGGGAGACGGTTTGCTCAGGGCTTGCTCCACCGACTTGAGCAGCTTTTGCATCGTGATGGGCTTTTCCAAAAACGCCATGGCGCCAAATTTGGTGGCTTCGACCGCCGTGTCGATGGTGCCGTGCCCGCTCATCATGATGACGGGCATGGTGAGCTGGGCCGAGCTGCCCCACTCTTTGAGCAGGGTGATGCCGTCAACGTCAGGCATCCAAATGTCGAGCAACACCAGGTCGGGCCGCAATCGCTCGCGCACGGAACGAGCCTGCGCGGCGTTTTGCGCCAACTCGATGGTGTGTCCTTCGTCGGTCAGGATCTCGGACAAAAGAGCACGGATGCCAAGTTCGTCATCAACAACAAGAATGGTGGCCATGGTCTCTCAGTGAAGGTTCAACGAAGGTGCGGGGGTCGATTCGTTTGGCGGTGGCGTCGGACCCAAAGCCTCCGGCGCCAACTTGGAAAACGACAGTGACACTTGCGCACCCCCAGACGTAGCGCTCCAAGTTAACTCGGGCGCCGCCAGCCCGGAGTCTAGCTGCTCCGAGGGGGTGGGCGGCTGGGACGCCGGACGGTTACCTATCCGCACCCTGGCGCCGTGCTCGTCCGCCACCTTTTTGACCACCGCCAGCCCCAGGCCAGTGCCCTTGGTTTTGGTGGTGACGTACGGTTCAAAAGCGCGCTTGAGCACCTTGTCGGGGAAGCCGGGGCCGTTGTCTTGCACGTTCAACCTCACCGCCCGCAGCGAACCGTCTTCAGCCCGGGCCGTTTGCGTTTCGATGCGCACCTTGCCGCCGGGTAGGTCGTTGACGGCGTCAAGGCTGTTTTGCAGCAAGTTGTGCACCACCTGACGCAGCTGCGTGGCGTCGCCCATGATCCAAGGCAGCCCAGGCTCGCACGCTGCCACAACGCGCCCTTGCTCGATGGCTTGGCCATACAAGGCCAAAACGTCAGACACCAAGGTGTTGAGATCCAGCGGCTCGAGCCGGGCGGCCGGCAGCCGGGCATAGTCCCGAAACTCGTCCACCAACTGCTTCATCGCTTGAACCTGCGCCACGATGGTGCCAACACTGCGGTTGAGCATGCCCTGGTCGGCCGCTTCAAGCTTGGGTTCGAGCTTCATTTGCAAGCGCTCGGCCGAAAGCTGGATGGGCGTCAGCGGGTTTTTAATCTCATGCGCCAAACGCCTCGCCACCTCGCTCCACGCAGCCGATCGCTGGGCTGACACCACGTCGGTGATGTCGTCAAACACCAGCAGGTGTGCACCACCGGGAAGCGCGGCGCCCCGCACCAGCAGGTTCACCATTTCGTGATCGGGCGCCGTTTTGAGCTCCAAAGAGTCCTGCCAGTGTTCGCGCTCGCCGGCCTCGGGGTTGGCAGCGTGCAGCTCAAAACGCCGCGCGGACAAGTCGGCCAGCATGTCCAGGCCCGGCACTGCGCTCATGGGCCGGCCGACGTAGTCTGAAAGTGACAGCTTCAGGATACGCGTCGCCCCCGGATTGACGGTGTCGATGTGCCGGTTGGCGTCCAGCACGATCACACCGGCACTGAGAGAATCCAAGATGGTTTGCAAGTGCGTGCGGGCACGCTCCAGCTGCATCACCCCTTGCTGCACTTCGGTTCGCGCTTGGCCCAGCTGTTCGGTCATCACGGCAAACGACCGCGTCAAGCCGCCGATCTCATCGCGCGATACCGACACCGGTTTGGCCGTCAAGTCACCCGCCGCCACTTGCTTCATGCCCTCGGCCAACAGCAGCAGTGGCTTGGCCAGTTGGTTGCCCAGCAGCACCGCCAGCAGCACGGCGCCAAACACGGCCAGCACCAACGCCAGCGTCAACGTACCGATGTACATCTTGCGCAAGCCCGAACGCGCCAGTGCCCGCTGTTGGTACTCGCGGTACGCCGACTGCACTTGCAACGCGTTGACGGCCACTTGGCGAGGGATGGCTTGCACCACCATGACAAACCGATCGTCGCTGCCAAAGGTGATGTCAGCACTGGGCAAAAGCGCAATCACGCGGATGCGAGCGTTGACGTCCGCCGTGTTGGGCGACGTGTCGTCCTCGAGGCCTTCGATGACGCCCACCACTCGTTGCGCACGGGCCTGGCGCACCATCGTGCTGCTGGGGCGCTCCGCGTTGCGGTAAGAAAGGCCCCCTGCCGACGCCAGCACCTGGCCTTGGGCGCCTAGCAAGCTCACCTCTTGGGCCGCCAATTGCTCGCGTGCACGCTCGAGCGTGATGGGGATCAGCGCACTGCGGGTGTCGCCAAGCCGCTCGGCCGCCAAGCGTGTTTTGAGCGCCAAATCGCGCTGCAACGCGTCGAGCGAACTGCGCCCCAAGTTGACCCCAGCGTCCAGCGCACCCTCCACCCGCTCGTCAAACCAAATCTCGATGCTGCGCGACACAAATTGGTAGCTCACGGTGTAGATCAATACCCCAGGAACCACCCCCACGAGCGCAAAAATGCCAGCGAGCTTAAGCAGCAGGTTGCTGCCAAATTTTCGCTTCTTCATGCGCATGGCCAAACGAATGGCAGCCAGGGCCACCACCAACCCCAACAGCATGGCCACGGCCACATTGAGCCACAGCAGCCAGGTGAAGTTGCGCTCGTAAAACGCGCGGGTGTCGCCTGTCAGCGCCAACACAAAACCCAGCACCAACGTGATGCCAAAAAAGGCCACCAGCGCGATGCCCCACGCCCAGCGTGCTGACTTGGTCATGGCGTGAGAGGAAGGATGGGCATCAAGGGATCACGCCAAAGGCGGCTTCCAGCTTGACTTGCCAGTCGCTCGAAGCGCCACCCCCGATGGCCACCTGCATGGCAGGTGGCAGTTGGGTGGTGTCGAGTTGCCACGCAAATTGCACCACGTAGCGCTCGTCTTCCACGATGCGTTGGGGCTCGGCCAGCAGCCAATTGTTGGCGGTGGCAATCGCCGCGATGGCTTCGTCCAGCGTGTTGACAGTTTGGGTCAAAGCGCCCTGCCCTACCCGCCAATTGGATGTGAGTGGTTGGTATGCCACGCGCCACACACGGGTGACGCGCGCGATGCGCTCGTCGCGCCAATACCAGCGCGGCCGCACGACCGTGCCTTGCACATTAAAGTACACCGGCACGCCCCGCTGCAGCACTTCAACCACCGGCTTGGGTAACGTGACTTTGACGCTGTAGTCAATGGCAATACCGCTGTGGGGTTGGGCGCTGCGCTGCAACGACAACAGCGACACCGCTTCGGCACCTGCCATGGCTGGTGCCAGCCCCAGCCAAAGCGCAACCAGCCCTGCCCACAGTGCTCGACCCCACAGGCTGCGCACGCTGCGAAGCGAGGGTTTGGGCGTGGAAGCGGTCGGGGCCATGGCAAGGTCGGTCCGGGGCCGGCATACGGCCCGTCATCGGGGTTTGTGAAGCCGTGCGTAGAAAAATCCATCGTGCACGGCGGTGTGACCCGAATTGTCCGGCAGCGGTTGCAGGTGGCCGGGTGACGCGGCGTCGAGCTTTGGGGGGCTGGGTGTTGGTCGTTGCAAGAAAGCGTCAATTTGGTGCTCCCCCTCGGCTTTGAAGAGCGAACAACTGGCGTAAACCATGACGCCCCCAGGGGCAAGCAGACTCCAGAGCGACTGCAGCAGTTGCGCTTGCGTTTGCGCCAAAGCCACCACGTCACTGGCGCGGCGCAGCCACGGGATGTCGGGGTGGCGCCGAACAATGCCCGATGCGCTGCATGGCGCGTCAAGCAAGATCGCGTCAAAAGGGGTGCCGTCCCACCACGCATCGGGTTGGCGGGCATCGCCCGCGCGAACCTCGGCCCGCAGGTGCAACCGCGCCAGATTCTCGTGCACCCGTTCAAGCCGCGACGCGTCGCTGTCCAGCGCAAACACCTGCAACGAGGGGGCCATCTCCAACAAGTGAGCTGTTTTGCCACCGGGTGCGGCGCAGGCGTCGAGCACACGCAGCGCCTGCCCTCGGGGCAAGCCTTGAAGCAGCAGCGGGGCCGCACGCTGCGCTGCTGCGTCTTGCACCGACACGTCACCCTGCACGAACCCCGGCAACGCCGCCACGGGGCACGGTTGTGTCAACAAAATGGCGGCCTCCGAGGCGATCGCAGGGTCGAGTGCACGGGCCTCGATGCCGGCCGCAGCCAACACCTTGAGGTACGTCGGTACGTCGGTGCGCTGGGTGTTGACGCGCAGGGTCATGGGCGGCTGGCGCTGGGCTTGGTCCAGCAGCACCGACCAGGTGTCAGGCCAGTCGCGTTGAAGTTGCTCGATCCACCAACGGGGGTGGTTGTACAGAGCGACCGGGTCGCGACGCGCCAACTCGGTTGCTTGCGTGCGTTCACGCAAGTAGCGGCGCAGCACGGCATTGACAAACCCGGCCGACGCCGCCTGCGCCTTGCGTGTGGCTGCCACAGCTTGATCCACCAGCGTGTGCTCGGTGTAGGGTGCGTCCGCGCCTTCCATGCTCAACAGTGCCAGTGCCGTCAGCAGAAGTGCGTCGATGTCGGGGCGCGGTGCGCGCGGCGCCAGCTGCTGCCGCAGCGCCGTCGCCAGGCCGAGCCGACGCATCGTCGCAAACGCCAGTGACTGCGTTCCAGCGCGTGCTGCACTGGGCACCGCCAACAAGGCGTCGGTTAAAGAGCGCCCTTCGCGCACGGCCCGCACCACCTCGGCGGTATGTTGCAGCAACCTGAAAAGTGGAAGGGATTGCACAGGAGCTGTCATGCGGGCAGTTTAGGGGCAGCGACAATGAACATCTTTGGCTCCGCAGCCCACGAATCACCATGCCAACCTCACCCAAGCAAAAGCGCCCGCCCACCACCAAAACCGTGCCAGTCGCCAAGGCAGAGGGGTTGGTGTCCGACCGCATTCGGGCGCGTTTGCTCAAGAGCGGCCAGCGCTTTCATGCCAACGACAACATCGCCGAGCACGTCCAAGAGGGAGAGTTGTTGGCGCTGCGGGGCGAGGTGGAGGTGCACTTGCAGCAGGTGCTGCGATCGCTGGTGATCGACACCGACAACGACCACAACACCCGCGACACCGCCAAGCGTGTGGCCAAGATGTTCATCGAAGAGGTGTTTTCCGGCCGCTTTGTGCCCATCCCCCCAGTGACTGAGTTCCCCAATGTGTCGCGGCTCAATGAGTTGATGATCGTGGGCCCGCTCAAGGTGCGCAGCGCCTGCTCTCACCACCTGTGCCCCGTCATCGGCAAGGTCTGGGTGGGGGTGTTGCCCAATGAAAAGTCCAACCTGATCGGCTTGTCCAAGTACGCGCGCATCTGCGAATGGGTCATGTCACGGCCTCAAATTCAAGAAGAAGCGGTGGTGATGCTGGCCGACGAGATCGAGCGGCGCATGAAACCCGATGGCTTGGCGTTGGTGATGGAGGCTGACCACTTTTGCATGCATTGGCGCGGTGTCAAGGACGACCAATCGGCCATGACCAATTCGGTGATGCGGGGTGTGTTTTTGCGCGATGGCAATTTGCGGCGCGAGTTTTTGTCGCTCTTGTCGCGCAAGAACGAGTCCTAGGTCGGCCCGCAAAAAAAGGGCCTGTGCCGTCGGCTGCAGGCCCCTTTTTTTACAGCTGAACCGCGTGTCACGCGGCTCGACCATTCACATCAACGTGTCTGACCAAATCGACTTGGCCCAGCTCCAAGCGTACTGGCCCTCAAGCGCCGTGGGGCCCGCAGACACCCCGCCCGAGCCCGCCACCGTTTTGAACGTCTTTTCGGCGGCCACGTATTCATGCACGCTGGCCACGTGCACCACGTCCGTTGCGTTGACAAAGCTGTAGCAGGTGTTGGTGAGCATCGGGTTGGCGTTGATGGGCCAGCCAGCCAGCTCGGCCACCACCGCCGCCGCCGCCACCTTGGCGTGGCTGTTGGCCATGTGGGCACTCTTGGGCATGGCGGGTGCAATTTGAATCGAGTCACCCAGCACGTGCACGTCTTTGGCCACGGTGGATTCAAAGTTTTGGTAGTTCACACCGCACCAGCGCGCGTTGGCGGTGGCCAAGCCCGACTGCACGGCAATGGCCCCCGCCCGCATGGGCGGCAGCACGTTGAGAACATCGGCCTTGACGTCTTCTTGAATCTCAAACTTAACCGACAAGGCGCGTGCATCGACACTCACTGCTTTGTGTTGTGGCCGGTATTCAACAATGCCGGCGTACTGCTCGGCCCAAACCTTTTTAAAGAGCGGACCCTTGGACGTAACGTCTTGGTTGGCGTCCAGGATCAGCACCTTGGACTTGGGCTTGTTGGCCTTGAAGTACGACGCCACCTGGCATGCACGCTCGTACGGCCCTGGGGGGCAGCGGTACGGGGCCTCGGGGATGGTGATGGCGTAAACACCGCCGTCGCGCATGGCTTCGAGTTGACGCCGCAAGGCCATGGTCTCGGGTCCCGCCTTCCAAGCTTGCAAGATGCGGCCCTCGCCGCTAGCGGCGCGCAGGCCCACCACGCTGTCCCACATCATGTCGATGCCCGGCGACAAAATGAGTTTGTCGTAACGGATGCTGGGGCCCGAGGCCAACACAGCCACTTTTTTCTGCGCGTCGATGCTCGACACCATGTCTTTGACCACCTGCACACCGTGCTGCCGGGACAGTGCGGTGTAGGGCGTGGTGATGTTGGCCATGCTGGTGTGGCCCCCCAACACCAAGTTGCTGATGGGACAACTGACGAAGGCGTCGTTGGGCTCAATCAGCACCACCTCAACTGTGTTGCCCGAGAACATGCGGATGTACTTGGCGGCCGTGGCACCACCGTAGCCCCCACCCACCACCAGCACCCTGGTTTTTTCAGGAATCAGCAACTTGCCCGATTGCCCGGTGTTGGCGCAGCCCGCCAAACCTGTCAGGCCAAGCGCACTGGCGCCCAGCAACCATTCGCGTCGTTGCATGGTCATGTTGGTGGCCCCTTAGCGTGTTTGGGCTGCAAAGTAAGCAGCCATTTGGTCAATCTGTGCGTCGCTGTAACCCTTGGCCAGTTGGTGCATCACCGTGGCGGGGCGGGCGCCGCTCTTGAAGGCTTTCATTTGCTCGGCAATGAAGCTGGCGGGCAAGCCCGCCAAACCCGTGACCGGCGAGTTGGCGACGGCCTTGCCGTTGGTGCCGTGGCAATTGGCACACGTCGCTGCCAAAGCCCGGGTGTTGAGGGTTTGCGCATCTTGCGCCATCGCAGGGGCAGCAGCCAGCAGCAGAGCCGCCACCAGCGGCAGCGGGCTCAGGGGTTTGACACAACGCATGAATTCATCTCCTCAGTCGATGGCGGTAGGTTGACATGATGCCCCATTGGAATGGGCGCAACGCACCAAGCAAAGACTAGCACCCGCACAAAACAAGGTTGTGGGATAAATCAGTCAATGCGCATGTAATGTAATGGCGAGTACGGTTCAGGGCCTGAGGGGTTTCACTGACGCTGCGTGTACTGCAAACCCCTGGGCCCGCAACACGCACGCCGGGCACTCGCCGCACCCATAGCCCCACGCATGGCGATGGTTGCGCTCGCCCAAATAACAAGTGTGGGTGTGCTCGATGATCAACTGGTTCAACGCGTCGCCGCCCAGAACCTCGGTCAGCGCCCACGTTTGCTGCTTGGTTAAAAACATCAGCGGGGTGGCGATCTCAAGTGGGGTGCCCAGCCCCAGGGTCAGGGCTTGCTGCATGGCACGCATGGTGTCGTCGCGACAATCGGGGTAGCCCGAAAAATCGGTTTCGCACATGCCGCCCACGAGCACGTCGGCCCCGCGCCGGTAGGCCAGCGCGGCGGCGGCCACCAAAAACATCAAGTTCCGGGCTGGCACGAAGGTGTTGGGCAGGCCATTGGCTTGCATCTCGATGGCGCGCGACTGCACCAGTGCGCTGTCGCTGAGGCTGGCCAGCAGGGTCAAATCAACCACGTGGTCGTCGCCCAGTTTGGGGGCCCAGGCAGCAAAGTTGTGCTTGATTCGATCGCGCACCACCAAGCGGCAATCCAACTCCACCCGGTGACGCTGGCCGTAGTCAAAACCAACGGTCTCAACGTGCGCGTAACGGCTCAGGGCCCAGGCCAGGCACGCAGTGGAGTCTTGGCCGCCCGAAAAAAGCACCAGCGCGGTGCGCGTGGCGTCACGCTGTTCTTGCGCCTCGCGCCCCTCCGCCGCCACCGCCTCCACCACTGCCACCACCGCCGGGTTCACGTGCGAACCTGGCCTTCACCCATCACCACCCACTTAAGCGAGGTTAGGCCCTCCAGCCCCACCGGGCCACGCGCGTGCAGTTTGTCGGTGGAGATGCCAATCTCGGCCCCCAGCCCGTATTCAAAGCCGTCGGCAAAGCGGGTGCTGGTGTTCACCATCACGCTGGCCGAATCCACCTCGCGCATGAAGCGTGTGGCGTGGGCGTCGTTGCTGGTGAGGATGGCGTCGGTGTGGTGTGAGCCGTAGTGGTTGATGTGGGCGATGGCGTCGTCGAGCGAATCAACCACCTTGACGCTGATGATCGGGGCCAGGTATTCCTCGAACCAATCGGCCTCGGTGGCGGGTGCTGTCTTGGCCCCAGGCACTTGGTTGAGCCAAGCGCCGGCGGCACCTTCGACGCGCATCTCGACCCCTTTGGTGGCAAACACCGCGCCAATCTGCGGCAAGAACCAGGCGGCTGCATCTCGATGCACCAACAACGACTCGGCGGCGTTGCACGGGCTGTACTTTTGTGTCTTGGCGTTGTCGGTCACGTTGACGGCCAGTGCATGGTCCACCTCCGCATCCACATACACGTGGCAATTGCCATCCAGGTGCTTGATGACGGGCACCTTGGATTCGCGCGTGATGCGCTCGATCAAACCCTTGCCCCCGCGCGGGATGATGACGTCGATGCATGCCGGCATGGTGATCATGGCGCTCACGGCGGCGCGGTCGGTGGTGGCCACCAGTTGCACGGCCTGCGCGGGCAAGCCCGCGTCGATCAAGGCCCGCGACACCAGCGCAGCCAGCGCCTGGTTGGAGTGCGTGGCCTCCGAGCCCCCCCGCAAGATGCAGGCGTTGCCACTCTTGATCGCCAACGCGGCAACTTCGATGGTCACGTTGGGGCGGCTCTCGTAGATCATGCCAAACACGCCCAGGGGCACGCGCATGCGGCCCACCTTGATGCCACTGGGTTGTTGCTTGACGTCCATCACGGTGCCCACCGGGTCGGGCATGGCCATCAATTGCTCGCAGCCTTGGGCCAGCGTTTCAAGCACTGCAGGGGTGAGCTTGAGGCGGTCCACCATGGGCGCCGGCAAGCCCGCGGTGATGGCAGCGGCAACATCCAGCGCGTTGGCCGCCAACAGCGGCTCGGTTTGCGCGCGCAAAAGCCGGGCCAGATGCGACAGCGCAGCGTTTTTGGCCTCGGCGCTGGCCTTGGCCAAGGGTGCCGACGCCGCGCGCGCGGCCAAGCCCATTTGGGCGATGGTGGAGGTGACGTCAAGAGCGGTCATGCTGCATTGTCGCAAAACCCCCCTGCACCGCACCCGCTACTCGCCCTTCACCAACCCCTCACGGCGCGGATCGGCCCCACCAAACCAGCCCGTGGCGCTGCGATGGATCGCCTGCAAGCCACTGGTCATGTCGATCGGGTTGACGGTGTGGCCCCTTGCCGTCAGGGCGTCGATCGTGGCCTGCGGGAAGCGCCCGCGCTCGACCAGCGTGGGGCCGTTGAAGCTGCCAAAGTTGGGCAGGCTGATGGCCTGCTGCGCGTTCAAGCCCCAGTCGAGCGTGCCGATCAACGTCTTGGCGGTGAAGTGAATGATGGCCGCACCCCCGGGTGACCCCACACTCATCAACAAGCGGTTGTCACGCCGGTCAAACACCAGCGTGGGGCTCATGCTGGAGCGGGGCCGCTTGCCGGGCTCAACGCGGTTGGCGATGGGCAGGCCCTTTGCGTCTTGCGGCGCCAACGAAAAATCCGTCAGCTCGTTGTTGAGCAAAAAGCCACCGCCCAAGCCCGTGCCACCATCGCTCATCAAACGAGACCCAAACACGGCTTCGATGGTGGTGGTCATGGCCAGGGCGCGGCCCTCACCGTCGACGATGCTGATGTGGCTGGTGCCGTATTCGGGCTGCTCGCCCATGGCGCCCCAGGGCGTGGCCGCCTGCCGCCCGCCCGCAGGCGCGCCAGCGGGGGCTGTGCCCAGGCTGCGCTCACCAATCAAAGATGCTCGTTGCCGAAGGTAGGCGTCGCCCAGCAATGACGCCCAACCGCCCGCCGGTGCCGTCACAAAATCGGGGTCGGCCACGTACAAGGCGCGGTCGGCGTAGGCCAGCCGCGCCGCCTCGGTGTAGCGGTGAAGCCAGTCGGGGCTGGGGATGCCGTCTTGCAGTGGTAAGGCGCCCGCAGGTGAAGGCACACGATCCAACACCCCCAAGATCTGCATCACCGCCAAATGCCCTGACGAGGGCGGTGGGAAGCCACACACCCGGAAGGTTGCCCTCCAGTCGGTGCAAAGGGACTCCCTTCTTTTAACTTGGTAGCTCGCCAAGTCGGCCAGCGTCAACCCACCTGGGTTGCTGGGGTGGCCCTGCACCCGCTTGACGATGTCAAGGGCCACCGGCCCTGCATGCATCACGGCGCTGCCTTGGGCCGCCATGCTGCGCAACACCGCCGCCAGCGCGGGGTTTTTGAGCTTGTGCCCGATCGGGTGAGGTTCACCATCGGCGCCATAAAAGTACGCTCTCGCCAGCGGGTCAGCCTTGAGTGCCACTTCGGCTTTGAGCTGGGTGTGCAAACGGTGGCTGACCGGAAAGCCCTGCTCGGCCAGCGCCATCGCGGGCGCCATCAGCTGCGCCCAAGGCAGCCGCCCGTGCTCGCGGTGGGCCGCTTCCAGCATCTTCACAACACCTGGCACGCCCACCGAGCGCCCACCCACGGCCGCTTGCAAAAACGGCATGGGTTTGCCATCGGCCTGCATAAACAGGTTGGGGGTTGCAGCGGCTGGCGCGGTTTCGCGGCCGTCCCACGCCGCCACCGACCTACCGTCCCAATGCAACAAGAATGCACCACCGCCGATGCCACTGCTTTGAGGCTCCACCAGGGTGAGCACCATTTGCACTGCGATGGCCGCGTCCAGTGCCGTGCCCCCCGCCTTGAGTACCTGAAACCCAGCATCGGTGGCCAAGGGGTTGGCCGCTGCCACCATGAAACGTGCGGCCGACCAACCTGGCTTTTCGGTGTAACCCGAAGGTCCCTCGGGCAAGGTGGGGATCACGTACGGCAGGTTTGCTGCAGAAGGTGCAGTCGACGGGGCGCTGGGCGCCAGCACCGTGCAAGCACTGCCCATCAACAAGAACACCAGCAGCGCGGCAGATGGGACGAGGTTTTGCTTCAATGGCCGCACGGCGGTTCACTCCTTGGGTTTGGTGGGCGCGCCACCCATGCGTGGTTCGGCGTGGGTGTCACGGCTGCGCTGGCAGCGCAAACAAGCGGGCGGCATTGCCCCAGGCGACGCGCTGCGCGGCCTCGGGGGGCAGGTCTCCCAGCCATAGGCGCGCCTCGGCCATCAAGGCTTCGTACTGCAACCAGCGCGCGTTCACCCACGTGTCGGAGCCCACCAAAAAGCGCGTGCTTTGGGCGCCGAGCAATTCGCGCCATTCGACCGACAAACCACCCCCGCTGGTGATTAACCCCGGCCGGTAAGACAGCTCACCCATCAACGTGGGGTGGCGAGCCATCAACGCTTTGACGCGCGCGATGGGCACGCCGCCGATGCCCGTGTGCGCCCAGATCAAGGTGACGCCAGGCGCGTGCGCCATCAACTTGTCAATCGCCACGTCGTCAACGTGGGCCAGCACCACCAGCTTGCGGTCGCGCGCCAGTTGCATCAACTGTTTGGCCACTGGGCCATCGGCGTTGGCACTGTCGTAGAGATGGAATTCACCGATGCCCGCATACGCCCCCACCGGGGTGCCGCGCTTGAGCTCGTCTTGCACCATGGTGTAGATGCTTGGGTCGGCAAACCAACCGTTGTAGTCAGCGCGGTTGCGGTACAGCCGCACCAGGGGCACCACCGTCACACCGGCACGCTGGCTGGCAGCCTTGTCGGCCGCCAAGGCCAAAGTACCTTGGTTGGGTCGGCTGTTGGCCAAGATGCCGCGCACCCCAGCACGTTGCATGCGTGCGTACACGTCCTGCACCGGGTGGGACTCTTGGGCTTCGTCGTTGTAGTGCAGGTGGGCGTCGAAGATCGGGCCGCTGTAGGGGGCTTGCCCCCACGCCATGCCAGACGACAAAGCCACCAGCCCAAACAAAACGATGGCAGTAAACCGAGCTTTTCGATCAAGCATGCAAATCCCCTTGCATCAAGGCGAGGCCTACCGCAGCGATGGTCAAGCGGTTAGCCCGCCACCCGTTCGTAATGCAACACGCTGGGTGTCGGCACATAAAAATGATGCAACAGCGCCTTCCAGTCTTGGTACTGCGGCGACTGCCTGAACCCCACCTCGTGATCGGCAAGCGTTTGCCAACGCACCAACAGCACGTATTGGTTGGGGTGCTCGATGCAGTGTTGCAGCTCGTGCCCGAGGTAGCCTGGCATGCTGGCAATGATGCGCTGCGCCTGCGCAAAGGCCACCTCAAACGCCGGCGACTGGCCGGGGTGGAGGGTGAGGTTGGCGATCTCGAGAATCATGGTGGTTTGCTACTTGCTGGCTTTTTTGGCCACTGCTTTTTTGGCGGTCGCTTTCTTGGCAGGGGCTTTGGTGGCCGCTGTTACCGCAGCTGCTTTGGGAGTCGCTACTTTCTTGGCGGCGCCCTTCTTCGCGACAGCCTTTTTGGCAACCCCGCCCGTTGGCGCTGTGACTTCCGCTGCGTCACCCCCATCCTTGGCAGCCGACTTCTTGGCTGCTTTGGGGGGAAACTTGCGTGGCTCAAACTCAAACATCACCTTGCCTTCTTTGGCGTTGAAGGCCAGGCGTGCCTTGAACTTGCGGCGTGTCTTGTTGGACACAAAGCCTTCAAGCTGTTCGGTTTTGCCCTCCAACAGCAGGCGGCTCATTTGCTCACGCGCCACGGGTTGCTGCAAGATGATCTTGCCACTCTTGAAGTCGCACGTGACAGTGACGCCCACGCTGCGCTCGCACACGTACGAGGTGCCCAGCTCAAACACGTGGCTTTGACACTTGGGACACGCGCCCAGCGAAACCTGGGCGCTGAAGTCAACAGGCTCGCCCGACTCGCCCGCCTGTTTGGCTTCTTCGCCAAAATCAAACTCGAGCTTCCAGTTGGCAATCTCGGCGTCCTCCACCAGCTTCAGCTCGGCCGTGAAAGGCCAACCCGCTTTGGAGCGAAAGCCCTCCAGCGGCCCGATGCGCTTGTTTTTCAAGAAGGCGTCGGCTTCGGCCACTTCAAAGGCGCGGCCCGCTGGAATCTTGGTGATGGAGAAGCCGCAGCCGTCGTCCTTCTTGCCCACGCAGGTAAAGCGGCGGTAGTTTTCTTTGACCACACCGCCGCACTTGGGGCAGGCTGTGCTCAACGTCGCGTAATCCCCCGGGATGGTGTCGCGGTCGTACTCTTTGGCCTTCTTGACGATGCGCTCGGCCATCGCCGCCACGTCTTTCATGAAGTCATCGCGGCTGAGTTTGCCGTGCTCCATTTGCGACAGGCGAAACTCCCAGTCACCGGTGAGTTCGGGCTTGGTCAGGTCTTGCACGTCCAAGCCACGCAGCAGGGTCATGAGCTGAAATGCCTTGGCGGTTGGCACCAGTTCGCGGCCGTCACGCCACATGTACTTCTCTGCAATCAAGCCTTCGATGATCGATGCGCGCGTGGCGGGCGTGCCCAGGCCTTTTTCTTGCATCGCCTCGCGCATGTCGTCGTCGTCGATCAGCTTGCCGGCACCCTCCATCGCCGACAGCAAGGTGGCCTCGGTGTAGCGCGGCGGTGGTTTGGTGCGCAGCGCAATGGCGTCGACCTCGTCGGTGCTGACTTTTTCGCTGGCCTTCACCGCCACCAGCGTGGCGTCGGCCTCTTGCGCGTCGCGCCCGTACACCGCCAGCCAGCCAGGGTTGACCAGCACCTTGCCGTTGGTTTGAAAGTGATGCCCACCCACCTGGGTGATGCGTGTGGTGACTTGAAACTCGGCCGGCGGGTAAAACACCGCCAAAAAGCGCTTGACCACCATGTCGTAGAGCTTGAGCTCGGCCTCGGTGAGCGAGGTGGGCGTTTGCAGCGTGGGGATGATGGCAAAGTGATCCGACACTTTGGTGTTGTCAAACACACGCTTGCTGGGCTTGATGTAGCCCTCTTTGATTGCCTTGGCGGCGTGGGCTTTGATGTCACGCATGGGCGCGGGCAGGTCGCCCGAAGCCAGCGACGCCACGGTTTTCTTCACGGTGGCCAAGTAGTCTTCTGGCAGGGCGCGAGAGTCGGTGCGGGGGTAGGTTAAAACCTTGTGACGCTCATACAAAGACTGCGCCAGCGACAGCGTGGTTTTGGCCGAAAAACCAAAGCGCCCGTTGGCCTCGCGCTGCAAGCTGGTCAGGTCGTACAGCAAGGGGCTGGATTGGTTGCTGGGCTTCGACTCCTCAGTCACCACGCCTTGCTTGCCACGCACCGCGTCAACAACGGCTTGTGCGGCTTGCGAGTTCCAGTGGCGATCGGCCCGCTGCTCGGGGTCGCCGTCAACCTTTTTAAACTTGGGGTCAAACCACTTGCCGTCGTAGGTGCCGGCTTCGGCACCGAAGGTGGCTTTGACTTCCCAATAATCGCGCGCCACGTGCTTGCGGATTTTTTCTTCGCGCTCCACCACGATCGACAAGGTGGGCGTCTGCACCCGCCCCACGGTGGTGAGAAAGAAGCCGCCGTCGCGTGAGTTGAAGGCCGTCATGGCGCGCGTGCCATTGATGCCCACCAACCAGTCGGCCTCGGAGCGGCTGCGCGCGGCGTCGGCCAGGCCTTGCATTTGCGCGTCGCTGCGCAGCTTGTCAAAGCCATCGCGGATGGCTTGCGGCGTCATGCTTTGCAGCCACAGGCGCTTGACGGGCTGTTTGGCTTTGGCGTATTGCTGGATCAGGCGAAAAATAAGCTCGCCCTCGCGCCCCGCGTCGCAAGCGTTGATCAGGGCGCTGACTTCTTTGCGCTTGGCCAACTTGACGATGGCGTTGAGGCGGCCTTTGCTTTTGTCGATGGGCGACAAGTCAAAATGCGGCGGCACCACCGGCAGGTTGGCAAAGCTCCACTTGCCGCGTTTGACGTCGTAGGCCTCGGGCGCCGAGATCTCCACCAAGTGACCCACCGCCGAGGTGACGATGTAGGTGTCGTTTTCAAAGTGCTCGGCGTGTTTTTCAAACTTGCCCGAGTCGGTCATCAGCGCGCGCACCAAATCTTGCGCCACGCTTGGCTTTTCAGCAATGATCAAAGTCTTAGTCATGGGTCGTTTATAGCAGTCGTTGAATTTGATGATCGGGCGCATGGCACCGGCGTGCCTACAATCCAGCCTCTCGCGCATGCGCGCGCACCCACGCGCGCGCCCCTGATTTCAATGTACCCAAAGCGCCCCATGCCGCAAGCCCAAGCCGATCAAGACATCGAGAAAAAAGTCCAAAAACTCAAGAAGGCGATCAAGGGCCTGAAAAAAGAGCTCAAGCGCGTGCAAGGCAGTGGCCCGCAGCTGCGCACCGCAAGCGTCCCCCAAAGCCCCAGCATCGAGGTGCGGGAGTCGGGTGTGCATGGCAAAGGGGTGTTTGCCACCGCGCCAATCGCCAAGGGCGAAACACTGATCGAGTACGTGGGCGAGCTTCTGTCCTGGAAAAAGGCTCAAAAGCGCCACCCCCACAACCCTGACGAGCCCAACCACACCTTCTTCTTTCACATCGATGACAAAAACGTCATTGACGCCGCCGTGGGTGGCAACGACGCACGCTGGATCAACCACGCCTGCAACCCCAATTGCGAAGCCGATGAGGTTAAGGGCCGCGTATTCATCAAGACGCTGCGCAGCCTCAAACCTGGGCAAGAGCTTTTCTACGACTACGGCCTGGTGATCGACGAGCGCTACACCGCCAAGCTCAAGGCCCAGTACGAGTGCCGCTGCGGTGCCGCCAAATGTCGGCGCACCATGTTGGCCCCCAAAAGCTAACGGGCAGCGCGGTGAACGCGCCCAGCCTCGAGGCGAGGTGGCGACTGGCCGACTTGGCGCAGGCGTTGACGACCGCGTGGGGCGCGTCAACCCACCCTGCGCAAAGCGCACCCAGGGCGCAAGCTTTGGCCTTGGAAGACGTGGGCTCCACCAACACACGCATGCTCGAGATGGCACGCAGCGACAACGCGCCCATGCTGCGGCTGTTGGTGGCCGAGCGGCAGTCGGCAGGTCGTGGGCGTTTGGGGCGTGCGTGGCATTCGGCCCCGGGTGAATCGCTGACGTTTTCGCTGGCGATGTCCATGCCAGCAGCGATGGACGCCGGCCTCTCTTTGGCGGTGGGTGCCGCCGTGGCACAAACCATCGAGCCCGACATGGGGCTCAAGCCCCAGGTGATGCTGAAGTGGCCTAACGACATTTGGTTGCGGGACGAAGCAACCCCCATGGGGGGGCGCAAGCTGGCTGGCGTGTTGATCGAGACCGTCAGCACCCCGCACGGGCGGGTGTTGGTGGTGGGTGTTGGCATCAACCTCGTGGCCCCTTCGGCACCTCTGGCCCAGCCGCCCGACTACGGTGTGGCCAGCGTGGCCGAGCTGACGCTGCCTTGGTCGCCAGGCCCAGACCCTGCAGCGGTGGCCTTGTTGCACCAACTGGCGCCCCCGTTGGTAAGCGCCTTGCGGCGCCACGCACTAGAGGGGCTTGCGCCGTGGGCCGCTGAATGGGCGGCGCGCGACATCCTTTGGGGTCAAAAGGTGCAGGCCAGCGTGGGCAGCCACGTGGTGGACGGTGTGGCATGCGGCGTGCGTGCAGATGGCGCACTCTGGGTGCAAGCAAACGACGGCCAACGCCACGCCCTTGTCAGTGGCGAGGTCAGTGTGCGCGTTAAGGTTGAACGTCCGCCGTTCGCCCGCTGACCCATTGCTGCTCAACTGGCCCTAAACTCACGCCCCGATGAAGCTTCGACTGTTTGTCTTGTTGATGGTGCTCGCCAACCTTGCGTTTGGCGTGTGGAGTCTTGGTTGGCTCGACAGCCTGCTGGGCGTTACAGCCCGCACCGACCGTGAACCCAATCGGGTGCTGCAGCAAGTCAATCCTCAGGCCATGACGGTTTTGCCCGCCGGCGCCAGCCCCAAGTTGCCTGCTTCGCGAACCCCGTCGCCGCCCAGCCTTTCGCCTTCAAGCAAGGCGTCCGCACCGGCACCTGCATCCCTGGCTGCCTCGGTCCCTCTGGCCATGCCGTCTGACACCGTTGCTGCCAGTGCACCGTCGCAGGGCACCGTCACGATTTGCCTGGAAGCGGCTGACCTCAGTACGGCCCAGCTCACGGTGGCCGAAAAAGCGCTGGCGGCACTGCCGGCCAGCGCATGGCGACGCGTCGCGCTCGAGCAGCCGGCCAGTTTTGGCGCCGTGATGGGGCCGTTTCCAACGCGCGAGGCGTTGCGCACCAAAGTGGCCGAATTGGAACGCCTCAAATTGACTTTTGAGCGTGCCCCTCAACCCAACGCTGACGGCACGGTGGCCGCCGCAGCGCCCACCTTGCTGGTGCTTGCACGGACTGGCACGCGTGACGAGGCCACCAAGTCGCTTGCGGGTTTGGCGCAGCGCGGCGTTCGCACGGCGCGCGTGGTGCAGTTGACGGCCGCTACCACCATGCATCGCCTGGTGGTGGACGGCGCCAACGAGGGGCAGGCTCAAGCCTTGAAAGCCAACGGCACCGGTATCGACGGCAAACCGTTTACGACCTGCGCGCCCTGAATCGCGGCGCAACCAACAACAGCCCAGCCAAGGCCAGCACCGCCAACCCCCAGCCCACCGTGCTGGCACCGCCACCTGTGCTCGCCGCAGCCACTGCCCCGGGGTTGGGGTCTCGGTCGACACCCAGCGCGGCAGCACTGCGCAGCTCGTCGTTGTCAAGCACCGCGCCCGCTGCAGCCGGCTTGACGTAGGCCTGGGGGTTGGCTGCAAAAAGCGTGGCTTGTTCGGCGTCCAAAATGCCCAAGCCACAAGTGCCGGTGGAGCAGGCGCAGCGGCCAGGGTTCAAATCGCTGCATGCTGCCAAGTGGGGCGACGTGACATGGGGACGCGCGGTGAAACGCAACCCCGCAAGGATTTGGTCGGCTGAAAGTGCAGGGTTCACCGACACCATCAGTGCCGCCACGCCACTGGCAATGGGGGCGGAAAAACTGGTGCCGTAGCCCCGCGAATACCCTCCGCTGGCGGGGGCGTAGTCGCCGTTGTTGGTGATCGAAAGCAAGCCACTGTCGGCCAGCAGCGGCCCCCAGCGACCGTCCGAATCGTCCCCCCCAACCGTGGCAATGGCCACGCTGGCCCCGAAGCTGGAATACGTTGCCTTGAAACCATCGCGGTTGAGGGCCGCCACGCCCAAGGCGCCGGGACAATTGGCCGGCCGCGAGGGGGCCGCAGCGCTGTTGCCTGCAGCGGCGACGAGCACGGCGCCACCGCCGGGTGCTTGTCGAATTTGGTTGATGGCTTGGGCGTAGGCGGCGTTGCACGCCGCGTCGCCCCCAAAACTCATGTTGATGATGCGCGCCGGGTGGGCGTTGACGGGCGCACCGGCCACAGGCAACCCCGCCGCCCAGCGCATGCCGTCAACCACATCGGCGACGTCGGCTCCGCACTTGCCAGCCACACGCACGGGCACCACACGCCCTTGCCATTGCATAGCGGCAACACCGCTTCCGTTGTCGGTTAGGCCAGCAATCATGCCAGCGATGATGGTGCCGTGCCACGAGCTGAACTGCACCGCGCAATCCCGGTAGCGAGCCGGGTCGCTCAAGGCATCCTCACCGGTCACGCCGTCGCCTGGGTCACTGGCATCGGCGTCGCGCCCGTCGCCGTCGTTGGCGTAGCCACGGCCGGTTGCCGCGTCCCAATCGGATACGAAGTCATGGCCTGGCAGCACGCGGCCTTCCAGCTCGGGGTGTGCCGTGATGCCGGTGTCCAGCACCGCGACCACAGCAGAACCGGTGTTACGCTGCCACACCGATTGAACGCCCGGCACACCGCGCAGACGCATGTTGATCGCGTTGCTGTCGCTGCCGCTGACGGGTTGCAGCCACCACTGTTGCGAAGGCCCCGCAAAGAGTGGGTCGCTCGGAGGGTTGATGGCCCCCGGGTTGGCCTGCAATCGACGCTCACGCGTGTTAGGGACTGCCCACACCACGTCCGGGTGCGATTGAAGCTGCTGCACGATGGCGTCGGCCTCGGCCCCACTGAGCCGCCGCCCAAACCCCAGCAATTGTGCCGATTCGCCCACGGGCTTGAGGCTCTCGGGCACCCGCCACGCCATCAAGGAACTGGACGCCGCCGGTGGGTTGGACAGCGACTTGAAAATCAAAGCCCAACGCGCTGCAGCTGGCGCCGCCGAAGGCGTCACCGCCGAGGCCTTGGCCAGGTGGGGCGTTGCGACCAACGCCGCTGGCACATGGGGTGCTGCGTCACGCAGTTGCACGATCACGCCGTTGGCGGCGGGTTGCCCCGCAGCGCCGCCAACCGCACCCATGGCAAGCACCACCGCACAACCCCATGACAGCGCGCGGCGCCCCACGGGGGCACCACGGGAGCGTTCGGAGGGCAAACGGCGCACGACTACTTGGCGTTCATCAAGGCAACCGTGGTGTCGAGCATGCGGTTGGAGAAACCCCACTCGTTGTCGTACCAAGAAAGCACCTTGACCAGTTTGCCATCGGGCGAAACGCGCGTTTGGGTGGCATCAAACACGCTGGACAGCGGGTTGTGATTGAAGTCGACGCTCACCAGCGGGTCGGTGTTGTAGCCCAAAATGCCACGCAGCTCTTGCTCAGAGGCCGCTTTGAGGATGGCGTTGACTTCGTCGACGGTGGTGGCTTTCTTGGACACAAACGTCAAGTCGACCACCGACACGTTGATGGTGGGCACGCGCATCGCAAAGCCGTCGAGCTTGCCGTTGAGCTCGGGCAGCACCAACCCGACCGCGACGGCGGCGCCGGTTTTGGTCGGAATCATCGACGCGGTGGCGCTGCGCGCACGCCGCAGGTCTTCGTGGTAGACGTCGGTCAGCACTTGGTCGTTGGTGTACGAGTGAATGGTGGTCATCAAACCACTCTCAACGCCCAGTTTGTCGTGCAACGGTTTGACCAGCGGTGCCAAGCAGTTGGTGGTGCAACTGGCGTTGCTGATGACGGTGTGCGAGGCCTTGAGCGTTTGGTGGTTGACGCCAAACACAACCGTGGCGTCAACATCTTTGCCGCCGGGCGCCGAGATGATGACCTTCTTGGCGCCACCGGCCAGGTGGGCGCCTGCCCTTTCTTTGGTGGTGAAAAACCCGGTGCACTCAAGCACCACGTCCACGCCCATTTCTTTCCAGGGCAGCTGCGCCGGGTCGCGGTTGGCCAGCACGCGGATGCGGTCACCGTTGACGATCATCGCGTCGCCGTCAACCGACACTTGGCCGGGGAAGGGGCCATGCGCCGTGTCGTACTTGGTGAGGTGCGCGTTGGTGTCGGCTTTGCCCAGGTCGTTGATGGCCACGATTTGAATGTCGTGTTTTTTGCCGCCCTCGTAGTGCGCGCGCAAGATGTTGCGGCCGATGCGGCCGTAGCCGTTGATGGCAACCTTGATGGTCATGGTCTGAATGCTCCGTAGCAGATTGAAGAAAAAGTCAAAACAAAGGTCAGAAATGGGGGGTGCTGTCGCGAGGCAGCCGTCTTGAGACTGCTCAAAAGGTACCAACGGCCAAGACCATGATCCTTGCCGCTCGACCGCCCCCTTGCAATACCGCACGCACGGTGTTGGCGTGGTTTTTGCGCAGTTGACGTGTCAAAGTGTGCGCAAGTTGGCACACCAGCACCCGCTCAGGCGCACGACAGCACCACCCGCACCGTGTCGGTGACGTTGCCCGGCGTGAGTTTGAAGTGCTCAAACAGCGCTTCGGCCGGGGCGCTCTCGCCAAAGGTGTCGATGCCCACCACGGCAGCGCAGCCATACTTCCACCAAAAATCGGTCACACCTGCTTCGACGGCAATGCGAGGCACACCGTGGGGCAACACACTGGCCTTGTAGGCCGCACTTTGGCGGTCAAAGACGTTGGTGCAGGGCACGCTCACCACGCGCACCGCAATGCCGTCTTGCGCCAGGGCTTCTTGGGCCTTCATTGCCAACGCTACCTCCGAGCCCGTGGCCATGATCACAGCCTGCAAGCGCGTCGCAACGCCCACCTCGCTGGGTTCGGCCAGCACGTAAGCCCCTTTGGCGATGTCGTCCAGGCCTGCTTTGGGCAGGTAAGGCAAGCCCTGGCGTGAAAGCAGCAAGGCACTGGGGCGCGACGCATTGCCAAGCGCCATCGTCCAGGCCACAGCCGTCTCGGCGGTGTCGGCAGGACGCCAAACGTCCAACCCTGGGATCAAACGCAGGCAGGCCGCGTGCTCCACCGACTGGTGGGTGGGCCCGTCTTCGCCCAAGCCGATGGAGTCGTGCGTGAAGACGTGGATCACGCGGCGCTTCATCAACGCCGCCATGCGGATGGCGTTGCGGCTGTAGTCGCTGAAGGTCAAGAACGTGCCGCCATAGGGGATGAAGCCGCCGTGCAGCGCCACGCCGTTCATGATGGCCGCCATACCAAATTCGCGCACGCCGTAATTGATGTGGCGCCCCGCATGGCCGTGTTCGTTGCGCACCACCGTGCCGTCAGCCCCAAAGCGCAGTGGCGTCGTGGACGTGGTGTTGGTGAGGTTGGACCCTGTCAAGTCGGCCGAGCCCCCCAGCATCTCGGGCAAGGCTTGCGTGAACGCTTCGAGCGCCATTTGGCTGGCTTTGCGTGTGGCCACGGTCTGCGCGTCAGTGTGCAGCTTGACCATCAAGTCGACCGCCGTTTGCGCAAACCCCTTGGGCAGCTCGCCCTTCATTCGGCGTAAAAACTCGGCCGCCAGCGCCGGGTGGGCTTGGGTGTAGCTGTCCATCACCTTGGTCCAGCGGGCTTGGGCAGCAGCACCGCGTGCTTTGGCGCTCCAGGCTTCGCGGATGTCACTGGGAACCTCGAAAGGGGCATGGGGCCACCCCAAGGCAGCGCGGGTGCGGGCAATTTCTTCGCTGCCCAGGGCTTCGCCGTGGGCTTTGGCGGTGCCTTGGCGTTGCGGAGCGCCCTTGCCAATGATGGTCTTGCAAACAATCAAGGTGGGGGCGTCGCTGGACGTTTTGGCGCGCCGGATGGCGTCGTCAACAGCGTCTACGTCATGGCCGTCGACGTTGCGAATCACGCGCCAACCGTAGGCCTCAAAGCGTTTGGGCGTGTCGTCCACAAACCAGGGTGCCACCTGGCCGTCGATGCTGATGCCGTTGTCGTCGTACAGCGCCACCAACTTGTCCAACCGCCAGGCGCCTGCCAGCGCGCACGCCTCGTGGCTCACACCTTCCATCAAACAACCATCGCCCAAAAACACGTAGGTGCGGTGATCCACCAGGGTGTGCCCCGGGCGGTTGAACTCGGCTGCCAGCAGTTTTTCAGACAGCGCCATGCCCACGGCGTTGGACAAGCCTTGCCCCAGCGGGCCGGTGGTGGTCTCGATGCCTGGCGTCACGTCCACCTCGGGGTGCCCGGGCGTTTTGCTGTGCAGCTTGCGAAAGTTTTTCAGCTCGTGCGTCGGCAGCGCATACCCCGTGAGGTTGAGCAGCGAGTAAATCAACATCGAGCCGTGGCCGTTGCTGAGCACAAAGCGGTCGCGGTCGAACCAGGTTGGGTCGGCGGGGTTGTGCGACAGGTGGCGGTCCCACAGTGCCACAGCGATGTCGGCCATGCCCATGGGGGCGCCAGGGTGGCCCGAGTTGGCGGCCTGCACTGCGTCCATCGACAGCGCGCGGATGGCGTTGGCCATGCGGGTGCTCATCGGCTGGGGTGACGCGGCGGCCGGCGCAACGGAAGCCGGAGTGGCAGCCGTGGGCTGGCTGGACGCAGAGGTGACGTTGGGGGTCGAGCTCATGATGGTGTTGGGCCTGCCAAGCTGGATGGAGCTTTAGATTTTACGGCCCACCCTCGCCCACACGCCCGCCTACACTGACAGGCCATGAAATCCAACACCCACAACGCCTGCGCCATCATCCTCGCCGCAGGCCGTGGTGAACGCCTGCGCCCCCACACCGACCACACCCCCAAACCCCTGTTGCTCGTGCGCGGCAAGCCCCTGGTGCAATGGCATCTGGAAGCCCTGGCCGATGCAGGCGTTCAGCAAGTGGTGATCAACACCGCATGGTTGGAAGAACAATTTGAGCCTGCACTGGGTGATGGCAGCCGCTTTGGGTTGCGCATTCATTACTCGCACGAGACCCGCGACCACGGCGGCGCGCTCGAGACGGCTGGCGGCATCGCCAAGGCGCTGCCGCACTTGGGTGACGTGTTCTGGGTGGTGTCAGGTGATGTGTTTGTGCCTGGCTTTGCGTTTGCCGCCGACGAGGTGCAGCGCTTCAAGGCCAAGCCCACGCTGTTGGCCAAACTCTGGCTCGCCAAAAACGCCTCGCACCACGCCGGCGACTTCGGCATCGACGCTGCGACGGGTTTGGCAAGCAACGCAACAGGCCTTCAAAAACGCACCTGGGCCAGCGTCGGGTTGTTTCGGGCGTCGATGTTTGAGGGCATTGCGGTGGGCACACGCATGGCGCTGACCCCGCTGCTGTTCAAAGCCATGGACCAAGCCCAACTGGCCGCCGTGGCTTGGGATGGCGCCTGGACCGATGTGGGCACGGTCGAGCGCTGGCAATCGCTCAACAACAAGCCAGACGCGGTATCCTAGGCGATGACCACCAAA
This sequence comes from uncultured beta proteobacterium, assembly GCA_963738575.1. Classification (GTDB taxonomy): domain Bacteria; phylum Pseudomonadota; class Gammaproteobacteria; order Burkholderiales; family Burkholderiaceae_C; genus CAVTWY01. The sequence continues at coordinate 17,858 of CAVTWY010000003.1, read as the reverse complement.
CGCCGCACCCAAGTTGCGGCCCGACGTGCGGGCCAAAACGCCCTGACGATCGCGGCCGCCTCGCCACAAGTGATCTCGCTGCGGCTGGCGCAAATGGCGGCCAGTGGCCTCAACCCCAGCGCCCGCGACCAGCGCGAAATGCACCGCATGGGGGCCGAGAAGATGACGGCGATGAACGAGTCTTGGGTCGCCATGGGTGCCCAGGCCATGCGCATGCAGCAAGCCGTTTGGGCGGCGTGGCTCGACAGCGCCATGCGCCCCACCCTGCCGCACCGGTTGGCGCAAAACAGCTCCAACGCAGTGGCGCACGGCATGGCCCAAATGGCGGCGGCCGGCTTGGCGCCCATGAGCCGCCGTGTGGCCAGCAACGCCAAACGACTGAGCTCGCGCGGCGTCAAGTTCAACCTGCCCGGCAAGACCACGCGCTGAGGGCGCACGTCGTGCAGGCTCTTCATGGACCAAACGCCTACCTCTGCGGTTGACGGTGGTACGAGCGCAGCCGGTGACGTGAACCTCGCACCCCACCCACCGCTCGGCGACCATTGCCGCGTTGCCATCGTCGGCGCCGGCCCCGTCGGGTTGGCTCTGGCGCTGCTGCTGGCCAGTCGCACCCACCACACCCAAGTTTGTGTCTTCGACACCCGACCTGCCGACCACGACGTAAGCCATGACGCACGCACGCTTGCCCTGTCGCTGGGCAGCGTGCAGTTGCTGGAGCGGCTGGGTGCTTGGGACGCCGCCCGCGCCCAGCCGATTCAGACGGTGCATGTTTCTCAGCATGGGGCCACCGTCCATTGGCCATCATCGTGGCCGCTAGGGGGCGGTGAAGAAGCCAGCGTTACTTTGCGCGCAAGCGAGATGGGTGTGCCGGCGCTGGGCGCGGTGCTGCCGTACGGCGCGCTGGTTTCCCCGTTGCAACGGGCCTGGTTTGACGCCGTGGCCCTGGCCCCCGCGCGGCTCAGCAGCCGCTTTGGCGTGGCTGTTAAGGGTGTCAAACCGCTCCCCAACGGCAGCGTCGAGGTGGACGCCGGGGTGGCCGAGCCTTTTGATTTGGTCGTCATTGCCGAAGGCGGCGTGTTTGCCGACCAAGCCCGCAAGGCGCTGGTGCACGACTACCAACAAACGGCGTGGGTGGGTCGGGTCAACTTGGACGGTGCCAGCGCCACGCCAGGCATGGCGTTTGAGCGCTTCACACGTCACGGCCCCGCCGCCCTGTTGCCACTGCCGCCACTGGTCGAGCACCCGCACCGTGCCGCGCTGGTGTGGTGCGTGCCCAGTCTGGACGACCCCGTGCGCGACCTCAGCGACGCACAACGCGTGGCCGTGCTCAACACCATCTTCCCGCGTCAGGCCGGGCGCATCACCTCATTGGCAGCCCCACTCAAGACTTTCCCCTTGGGGCTCAATGCCGAACGCACCTTGGTGGACCGCAGCGGCCCCATCGTGCGCATCGGCAACGCTGCCCAAACCTTGCACCCGGTGGCGGGACAAGGGTTGAACTTGGGCCTGCGCGACGCGCACGCCCTGGCCGACGCCTTGCGCAACACCATCAACGTTAGAGAAGCCCTGACCAAGGTCGAATGGCAACGCGCCCCCGACCGCTGGGCGCTCATCGCCGGCACCGACTTTCTGGCCCGCAGCTTCACCTGGGGCTTGCCCGGCCTGGGCGCTGCGCGGGGCGCGGCGCTGGCGCTACTGGACCGGGCCGGGCCATTGAAATCGCTGCTTGCAAAACAGATGATGTTTGGGTCGCGTTAGTCTGCCATTCATCAAGTAGTCAAGGGAACGCTAGCTCCTGCACCGTGCTCAAGAACTGGCGGTTCTGAACCAAGAACACTTTGTCGGTCGTGGTGACGAGCCTCAACCTCGGTTGGCCGAAGGGGCTGGCTTCCGTTGATGCTTCAAAGCCGTTTTCCCATCGATTGCCGATGAATCGATACACGGTCACCTGCCCTTGGGCACCACCGAACACCGCCAGCACGGGGTTGCCTTGAAAAACACTCAGTGCAAGCGTGCCACCGTAGCGCTGCACCTGCGGCAATGGCACGTCAACCCAAATGCCGTTGATCAAACGTTCGACGGATACGTTGCTCGACGCGTTTTGGAAGGCGCTCCAGATCTCGCCGTTGACAACGGCCAACTGATTGTTGAATGTCCTTCCCGAGGGTTCAGGAGGCCCTTGAGTCACCCAGTTTGTACCGTCCCACGATTGAACAAAGCGCGCGGACGATATTCCAGACACCACCGGCTCGCCGTTGTTTTGAAGGTCAAGATCTATTGTGTTCCGAGCTTGGAGTGGTGTGCCAAGCGCCACCATCGCGCCACCTTGCTGGCGAAACACCTTGAGAGGCCCCACGTTCGCTTCGGTCACCGCAACCACTGCGCGCCCGCTGGCATCAAACAGCAATTTGGTCATCGAAAAATCTTGCGGCCTCGACACACCACCCGCCACCATCGGCGCCGCCAGCGCCGCGTCTTGCCAAGCGCCGTTAACCAGCTTGCGCAACACCAACTCAAAGCGTGGCGGGGTGGTTGGTGGTGCGCTGGTCTGCGCGAACGCAACATGCGGCACCCCCGAAGCATCCACGGCCAGTTCACCCAAGTGGGACGCGTCGACTGGGCGCTCGTTAATTGCTGGGCCCAAAGGGCTCCAGGCATTGGTTGCAGCGTCAAAGCGAAACAATTGCAGATTGCCACTGTCCGCAACCTTGCTCAGCCCAAACAACTCCCCACCAACGCCAACCGCAATGCCCGCGAAACCCCTGGCGCCGGCGTAGGCAAAAAAGTCGGTCGGAAACCCAGCACCCACCAGCGTCGCGCGCTTCACCGCCCAAGTGTTTGCAAACGTGCCCGCCACGTTGTTTCCTGCCGCGTCGCGAAGCCCGAGCCAACTGAGGCTCAGCACGCCAAACCTCACCAGGCCTCTGGGTTTGATCGTCAGCACGCTGTCGCTGTTGCTCACCACGATGTTTGCGTCGATGCGAGTGGGGGTTGCTGCCCCGGGCAACAGCACCGAAAGGATCACAACATCGTTGTAGTTGAAAGTGGGTGAATACACCGGCTCATTGAACGTGAGCTTGAATTCGGTGTCGCTGCCCACCAGCACGGTGGTCGCCGGTGTCACCTCCGAGACGAGAGGCGCTGTTCGGTCAACGATGATGTTCACCGTGTTGCCCGATCGACTCACCCCGGCAACGGTTGCACGCGCTTGCAAGGTCGCTTGGCCTTCGGAGACTTGCGACGTATCCACAAAGTCGGTGTAAAAGAACTGTGGCGAAAAGGTCTTGACGACCGCGCCATTGAGCAGCAACTCTACCGAGTCGGGCACCGGACCCTCAACCTCGATGTCGACGCGCGTTGCGCTGCGCGAGTTGGTCACGCTGGTTGATCGCGGCACCACAATGAAGGCCGTGGGCACGTCAGCGCAAGCAGCAGACACTGTCAAGTCAACCGTACCGCCACTGGTCGTGGACGCGGTGCCACGGCCCTGACAGGTTTGGCTGCCGCGGTCGTAGGTTGCATCGAATTGCACGGTGCTGGGCGCCGCTACCGTCAAGCACGTACGCGTCCCCACCGTGATGCTGGTGGTTGCCGCCCAAGCAGGGCCACGGCCCGACAGCACGCGGGCTTCGATGTTTGCCACTTGGCCTGCTGGCGCGCCACTTTCGTTAACCTGCAGGCAAACGCTGCCCCTTTGCGCAAAGGCGTCAATGTTCCACCACGAAAAGTGACCAATGGCTGCACGCAGCGCCATGCCGGACGGCGATGCCTCACTCGCAACCACCACACCTTCGCCCTCTTGCAACCACAACCCGGTGGTTTCAGTCAGCGACCACAGAGGCACTTTGCTGCCCACCGTGATGGGTGTGCCGTCCATCAACGCCGTGGCATAGAGCGGCAATTCGATGGTGGCTTGCTTGCCAGGCGCCAGGCTAAGCTTTTGCCCGCCCTGCGTCGGCACAAGTTCGGCCGTGCCAAAGCTGACGATGGGCGACCTTGCGACGCCAGGCGCTGTCCCTTCAAAGGTGCCTGGAAAGGCGCGGCGATCTGCCGAGGCCGTGTCGATTGGCGTCATCAACATCTCTACCGCGCCGGTAACCGCAGCGCCTTGTGCGTTGACCAGCGACGCTGCTGGAAACTCAACCTTAACGCCATGCTTGCCACTCGCTACCCCGCCCGCCTCGATGGCCGCGATGGCCACTGGCGCTTCTCGCACCACCAGCATGGTTTGCAAGGTGCGTGCAGGGTCACCTGCCGTCAACGTGACCGGCTGAACTTGCACCGCAAACCCATCTTTGCTGATGCGCACCAACTGCTCGCTGCCGACGGGTACATCGATGACCGCCACGCCGCGTGCATTGGTGGTTGCCGTGGCGCTGCTCGAAGCCACCGACACCGTGGCCGAAGGTACAAAGGCACCTTGCGAATCAGACACTTTGACCGTCAACGACGCGCCCGTGCCCGTCGGCGGCGTGATGACGATGGGGTCGGCCGGGGCGTCGCCGCCACCGCCGCCGCACGCAACCTGCATGGCGGCAAACAGCGCCAGTGCAGCCCAGCGGATGCGGTAACGCAACGCACAAAGTCCAACAAGTCGGCCGGTTGAGGTCATGTCAGTCACTCCTTGAATTCCCGCAACCTTAGAGAGCCCAACTTGCGAACACCATCCCATATAAATGGGATGAGCCGGCCTGGCCCGAGCCTGCACGCTCAGCGCGAAAGGGCAACCGTCACGCGCAAGTAGGTCGCGTCGATGGTGGTCATGCCATGGCGCAAGCTCTTGTTTTGCGCTCGGAACAGGCCTTCGAGCTGACCTTGCAGATCCGCGGTTCGCCCACTTTGTCCAGCCGACGCAAAAGCGTTCATGGTCGGTCCATAAAAGTCCCTGAACCGGCCGACAAGGTCCTCCGGGGTGCCGGGGCTGTTGAAGGTAAACGTGTCACGCGCAAAGGTTATGTTCTCGGCCGGGACGCCTGCGGCGACGAAGCGCTCGGTCACGGTGTTCTCAACACCCCAGGTCATGGGGCTGACGAAGCCTTCTGGTGGCGGTGGTGTGAATGCAGAACTGATTTTCAAGATCTGCGCAACCAGCGTCGGATCGTTGGGGATCCAGTTGCCCATGATGATGCGCCCCCCGGGCCGCGTGACGCGAACCATCTCTTTTGCCACCTCCAACGGCTTGGGCGCAAACATCGCACCGAAGATGCTTACCAGCAGGTCGAAGCTGCGATCCTGCACACCGCTCATGTCGCTGGCATCACCTTCTTGGAACTTGCAGTTGGCCAGACCTAGCTCGGCCGCACGCCGGTTGCCCGCAGCGACGAGGTTGCTCGCGATGTCAACGCCCAGCACGTGTGCGCCGCGCTTGGCTGCGGGGATCGCGGTGGTTCCGTCACCACACCCGAGGTCGAGTACCTTGAGTCCCGCCGTGATGCCAAGGGTCTCAACCAACGCATCTCCACTTTCACGCATGGTCCCCGCAATCTGCGTGAAGTCGCCCTTTTCCCACAGCGCCTTGTTTGGGTTCATCGAAAGACTCCTGCTTAAGTCGTTCACGCGTTGACGATCGTCAAACACTTCGACAATCAAGCCATGCGTTGCCGCGACCATAGAAAGCCCTCCTTGCAAGCACCATCCCATAAACAAGTGATGGGCCAGCATGGCACGCGCTGCGGCTGTGGATCGCGATTAAGCTTCCCCATCGATTGGAAAGAAAGGCATGTCGCGCCATGACAGGCACCCCGTGGCGCGTGGCGGTGCTGGAAGACGACACCGAGACGCGCACCTATTTCGAGGCTTGCATTGCAGCGCATTCGTCGTTGTCACTGTCTGCTTCGTTTTCAACCCTGGCACTGGCGCGCACTTGGTTCGCGCACCACACGGCTGACGTGCTCCTGACTGACTTGTCGCTGCCCGATGGGCATGGGTTGATCCTGATCCGTGAGGTCGCAAAAGGCCATCCCGCCTGCGAAATTTTGGTGGTTTCAGTGTTTGGCGATGAAGACAGTGTGCTGGCCTGCGTGCAAGCCGGCGCCGTGGGGTACATCCAAAAAGACACAAGACCTGCGGACGTTGCTCAAACCATCCTTGACGTCAAACAAGGGGCGTCGCCCATTTCACCCATGATTGCCCGCAAGTTGCTGGCGCGTTTGCGCACAGGCGCAGCGCCTGCTGGAGCCGTGGTTGCTCAGCCGCCGACGGAAGAGGGGACGCACGAAGCAATGGAGCCCGCTATCGCATCGCTTGCACCAACCCCACCTCCCTCCGAGAGCGAGCTGACTTTGACGCCGCGCGAGGTCGACGTGTTGGAGCTGGTGGCTCGTGGCTACGCCTACGCAGAAATCGCAGTCATTGCAAGCGGTGTCGATCCACACGGTGCAAAGCCACATCAAGCACCTGTACGCCAAGCTGGCGGTGCACTCGCGCAGTGAGGCCGTGTTTGAGGCAAGCCGCATGGGGTTGCTGCGCAGCATGAAGCCAGGTCTGTAGCGGTAGGGGCTTGCAACCACCGAAGCCCTCACCCGTGCCCCGTGGACGCCCCGTCACCGAGGCATCAGTCGCAAGTCACGGCGCCAGTGGCAACACAATCGCCAGCGCCAAGCCAGGGGCGGCATCGGTCACCAAAAGGGTGGCACCAATCATCTGCACACGTTTGCGAATGGTGGCGATGCGCGGCTCCAACATGCCCGATGGCGATGTGCGTCCAATGCCATTGTCGGAAAAATCCAGTCGGATGGCATGTTGATCACTGCTTAGCTTGGCTTCCACCCGAAACGCGCTGGCGTTGGCATGCTGCAGCACGTTGGATACGATCTCAAACATGATGAATTGCAAGTTCTGCATCGCGCGATCGTTTACCCCGCCAGGCCACAGCGGCAAGGCATCGATCACCCAGTGCAAAGTGACACCGGCGTCTGCCAAGCGTGGCTCGAGCCGGTAGCGCAAGTTGGCCAACAAGGCCACCACGTCGCCCTGGGGCACGTTCAGCGTGTCAATAGAAAGTTTGAGTTGATCGAGCGCATCGCGCAGCGTTTGTGCAACCGCAAGGGGCTCGGCAGTGCCGCGCTCCACCAGACGAATGGCCGTACTCAAGTGGGCACCAGCACCATCGTGAATGTCGCGCAAGATTCGGGCGCGCTCCTCAGCCACGGCCAGGTCGTTTTCGACCCGACCTTGGCGCTCGAATGAAGCAAAAAGCTGCTGCTCCCGCGTGCGAACGCGACTGTCCAGGTCCAGGTTAAGTTGCTGAAGCCCTCGCTGTGCGCGCGCGTAGTCGGCAGCCAGCAACCAAGCAATCGTGCCTAGCAAGAAGGGAGACACCAAGGGCAAAAAAAAGGGCTGCTCCACCGAAACAACCCCCGCCTGAATTGCCCAGTCGTGCAAGGCCGCCATGAACGTGACCGTCGCCACGGCTGGAAACACAAGGCCTGCCGACACGGCATTGCGTCGAATCCAGCGCGCAATCGAGACCAACGCCCAGATGCCCAGCACCAGCAGTGGCGCCATCACCAAAGGTGACTTCCAATGAGCGCTAAGGTTGGTCGTGGCGACAAGGTAGGTGCAGGTTGCTGCAGCGTGAGCAAACAACCACTTTGCGAACCGATGCGTCAGCACCCCTGTCAGCGAGAACCCAAAAACAATCATCAACCAGAGGCCCAGGAAGTTGAACAGCTGAACGCAGGTCTCCCACCACACATCAGGCAGTGGGACATGGTTCAACGTGAGATTCAAGCTCGCGAGGCTCCACACCACCGAAGCGGCGCCAAAGTACCCCCACGGGCGTTGGGCATGGTTGTGAACCCACACGAAGATGAACAACAAGCCCAGCGACATCCCGAACGCGATACTCCACGTCGGTAGCGTCACACGGACAAAACGCAAGGCCTCGTGCTTGGCCAGAAGGTCTTCATGACGGCCCCACCAAAAGGACGACAGGCCCCCATCGTTGGTGGCTGATGCAGTGACGCGCAAGTGCACAACGATTGGCCCGTTCTGGCGCAGGTCGCCGCCGGGCAGGGCGAAAAGCCATGGCGTGTTCCAAAAGCGTGTTGTCACGCCAGCCGCGCCGTTGTTGGTGTCGGCAACCTTTTTGTCACCTACCCAAGCCTGCACATTCATGGCAAGTTTTGGAACCCACAGCGTTGTGCCGCGCTGTTGCTGCAGCACGTCGCTGGGCAATGTAAGCCGGTACCAAACGGATCCAACGTCGCTGCGCCCCGAATCGAGCCATCGATCGGGCAATGCACGCCTGCGCCAGGGTGCATTGGCGCCGGGTGGCATGGAGGCGTCACTGTCCAGCGCTTCGACCGACGTGACGTGAACCGCAGCGGCAGCCTGTGCTGTCGCGTCGTCGGCAACCGCAAGGCTGGAAGTTTGGAACACCACCAACAACGCCGCCCCCATCCAACGGCGGCAAGCAGCGACAGCATTCATGCGTTACCGCGAAGTCAATGCCGGCGATGCGACAAGGCAGGAAGTTGTTCTCGAACCGCCTGGATGCGCGCCGCATCGATCTCGGCCACCACCACGCCCGCGCCTTCATCTCGCTGCACAGCCAGCACCTCGCCCCAGGGGTCAACAATCATGCTGTGGCCAAAGGTGCGCCGTCCGTTTTCATGCGTGCCACCTTGGGCGGCTGCAATCACGTAGCACTGGTTTTCAATCGCACGCGCACGCAACAGCACCTCCCAGTGCGCCTGGCCAGTGGTGTGCGTGAAGGCCGAAGGCACGGTGATGATGTCGCACGGCTGTTGGCGCACCAACGCTCGGTACAGCTCGGGAAACCGCAGGTCGTAGCAAATGCTCAAGCCCACGCGCCAAGGCTGCCCGCCCGCCGTGGCGGTGAAAGCAACCGGCGCACTGCCGGCTTCAAGCGTGCGGCCTTCGTCGTAACTTTCGCGTCCGTTGTCGTAGCGAAACAGGTGAATCTTGTCGTAGCGCGCAGCGTGGGTGCCATCGGGCGCATACACGCAGCAAGCGTTGCGCACGCGCTCGGGCATGTCGGTTTTGATGGGCAGCGTGCCGCCCACCAGCCACACCTTGTGGCTGCGCGCCATCTCGGCCAGCGCCGTCTGGATGGGGCCGTGGCCGTCGGCTTCGGCAACGCGCAGCTTGTCGCGGTCGCTGCGACCCATCAGGCAAAAATACTCAGGCAACACGGCCAGTTGCGCGCCCTGCGCGGCCGCCCGTGCCACGGCGTCTGCCGCCGATTGCAGGTTTTGGTCCACGTCAGGGGTGGACAGCGTTTGGATGGCAGCGACCTTCATGGCTCCAGCATCACGGTAGGGTTGGCAGGTGGATGGGGCCGCGTCGGCCTCGACGCGCCAGGCTGGGATGCCGCCACGGGGCTGTCGGGCGCGGGGGCCGCAGGCGCGGGGTCGAGCGCGGACGATGGCTCGGCGTCGGTGTACGAGTCAGGGATACGGTCGCCCGGTGGCCGCTCGATACGGTCAACTTGCGGGTCAGCCCAAGACCCGTGCACATGAAACTTGCGGGTCGTGGCTTCCATCAAGGGTTTGCGCAAAAACAGCTGCGCAAAGAAAGTACCCAGGCCAACCGCCGGGTTGACGGCTGCATACACCAGAGACGCCGCACCTGCGTTGATCTCGGGCACCACCCAAACATTGATGTCTTGCGTTTCGCGCACGATGTCGGCGCGCCCTTCCATCATCACCGCCGCTTGCACGCCACGCATGCGCAAGTTCTTGGTGGTGGCTTGCCCACGCACCAGCGTGACATCACCCGTGATGTTGTCAAACGCAAACCCGTCGGCAAACACGTCACGAAAATCAAGCAGCAATCGCCTGGGCAGTGACTGCAAGCTCAACACCCCCAGCAGCCGTGCTGCGCCCGCGTTGACCTTGAGAAACTGCCCTGAATTCAGCTTGAGGTTGATGGCACCCGAAAGCGACGGCGCATGCCACGATAGCGGCGACCCAGCCCACGAAACCTGACCCGTCATCAGGCCCTGCCCGCCTCGGATGACGTTGTTCAAACCGAACCGCGCCAAATGCTCGCCACTATCCTCCAGAGCCAAGGTGAAATCCATCACCATGCGCCGCGTTTTGGCGCCGTTGGCGGCCGCTTGCCAAACGCCGGTGCCCTTGAACTGCGCTTCGGGGTTGATGATGTGCAGGCGGTTGAGCCGCCAGACATGCGCTGCCCCCGTGGTGGATTCATGCAGGGCCTCAATCTCCACACGCCCCAGTTTGCGCCCCCGCAGCTCAAACGCCTCCACCACGATGTCGAGCGACGGCGGATCGGCAGGCGCGTCGTCGGTCAGCAGCGCCTCCACGCTGTCGGTGGCGGCCGCCGGCACCGACAAGCGCGCCAGCCGGGCTTGCAGGTGCGGCGGTTGCGCTGCGGTGGCGGGTCGCCATTGCACATAACCCGATAACTGCTCGGCGTCGACATTGGCGCGCCAGGTGCCATCGGCCGCTTGTTGCGTCAGCCCCGCAGTGACCTGCGTCATGCGCCGCCCGCCCACCACCAGGGCTTTGCTGGTCAGTGCAATGGCCGTCGGGCTGTAGTCGACACTGACGGTTGGCGCAGCCTCAGCTTTGGCAACTACAAATGGTGCTCGGGGGGTGACCGCCGACAAAGATCCTGGCGTCGCTGCCGCCGCTGCCTTCGCCTGCTGCCCCGGCTGCGCCACGGCGGGCCCCAGGCTCAGCCCCAGGCGCTCGCCAAAAGCTTGCCAGGCGTCGGCATCCAGCATCTCGGCCTTGACGATGGCGTGCACACCCGCATCAGGCTGCGGCGCATGGTCACCCACGCCAATGCCACCCGCAATCACCCGTGGCGAGTCGCCGGTGATGTCGCGCACGTAATGCGCCTGAAACAGCGCCCCCGCGTCGATGCGCAAGACGTCGCGCGTGGCACTGGCTTTGTCACTGCGCTGCGCCGCCACCAACTGGGTAGCAACACGCAGGGGCGCCAATGCATCGGCCGCTTTACCCAGTGGCGCCGGCGCTTGCACGGCCATGCCTTGCAAAGTACTTGTCAAGACGAACTCGGGCCGCGCGCCAAAAAAATTAAGCGCCAACTGGTACGGTGCCTGGCCCTTCATCACCGCGCCCAACTTGGTGATGGCCCCCAGTTCGGTGGCGGCCGCAAACCCTTCGGCGGTGATGACCCCCGTGCCTTTGATCTGCAGGGCTCCTCCGCCTTGCATGCCACCCTCGAACGCAGCCGCACCGCCATAAACGGTGGCGGTTGCAGGGCTGATGTTGAGACTCTTTTCCGTGAACTCGATGCTGCCGCGCGCGTTGCCCAGCAGCGGCACCCCAGGTTGGATGCGCAGGTCGTTGCCCGTCAACAAAACGGTGCCCTGCACGGTGGCTGTTTCAAGCGCCCGCAACGGCACTTGCAGGCCCAGTTTGACCTCGCCATTGCCGGTTGCGGTGGCCAGGGCCAGCGCGTTGCCAATCCAACCGCCCACGGGGGACGCTTCGAGGAAGCCGAGCATGTCGGTGAGGGGGCCACGGGCCGTGCCCTTGATCGCCACGGTGGGCTGGTTGGCAAAATCAGCCACCTCGCCGTTCACGTCCAACAATTGCACGCCCCCCAAGCGCCCCGTGGCACCGCGAATTTGCATTGAAGTGCGGTCAAATGTCAGCTCACCTGCCACGTCACTGAAAACTGGCCAAATCGGCTGCTGCTTTGGACCCAGCGCGTCGGGCGCGATATTCATGCGCACGCCTTCAAATTGACTGACGAGCCGAAAAATGCCGTTCTGATTGCGGTACGGAAACGCCCACATGTCGCCCTTGACGGCGAAAGCGGCGCTGTTGATGTGGCCATCGGAAAAAGCATTGGCGACGTAACGCCGCACGTCAGGCCCCAGCCCCAACGGCAGGTAGCGGTTGACGGCCACCGCACGGCCACGCGTCAACTTGCCGTTGATTTCGATGGCGCCGGGGTAGCGCTTTCCCGCGCCAAAGCCTGTTCCCGGCCCACTGCGCCATGCACCGTCAAAGGTGCCCTGGGCATCGGTGTTGGCAAACTGCACCGACTTGGCTTTGACCACGATGTCGGGCGGCGCACCCACGACAGAAGACGCGCGCACCGTCCACTGCAACTGCGCTTTGAGCTGCTGCAGCTCAACTTTGGGTTGCTCGAACACGCCGGGAAAGGTCAGCGAACCCTTCGCCACTTCGACCGTGCCTTCGCCACCTTCATGCGTGGCGTCGAAGGTGACGGTGCCACCTTGGATCCCGGGGCGACCCAGAGTTTGGTCCTGCGTGTTGGCGGCCAGTGGCACGGGGTTGGCGCTAAGAACCAAGTTTTGCGTGCTGGCACGCATGCGCCACCCCTTGAGCGCGTCCAATGGCCCATCCCAGGTGGCCATGAAGGCATCCGCGTGACCTTGGGGCTTGATTTGCGCCAAAAGCGAACGAATGTTGGCGGCCAGCGGCAGTCGCGTGGCCACCAGCGACAGCACCGAAAGGTCGATGCCCTGGGCGTGCAGCTCACCCCCCGTGGGCTGCCTGGGTGAACCCCGCAGCAGCACGCGCACGTCACCGCGTGGCCACGATTGCCCGTCTTTGGTGGTGAAGGTCAAACCTTCAAACGCCAGCGTGGTGTCCGACTCGCCGCCCGTCGGGGTGCGTTTGGCCACCAGGCGCCCTTGCAAAGACTGGATGTCCAGCGGCGCCAAATCTTGCGCCAGGCGCACGTCGACGTCGCTCAGGCTCACGTCGGCTTTTGCGCCCACCAGGCTGCCCTGCACCACTTCCAGCCACGTTTTAAGCGAGCCACGTCCCGACGTGACCTCGAACGGCAAGTTGACGTACTGGCGCAATTGCGCCACGTCGATGCGGGGCCAGTTGGTGGTGGCCGCCCCACTCCAGGTCGACCAGTCGCCTGCCGCCGTGAAGCCGCCGGTACCCAGGGTGCCGGGCACCAGGCGTGGCTGGGTGAAACTGCCCTCGATGCTGAACCGCTCGCCCCAGCTGGCGGGCGGTGTGGCGTCGAGCTTCAGCGCGTGGGTGCCCCCCGCATTGCGAATCAACAGGTCAACGGCGCTGAGTGCCAGCGGCGGCGCCGAGCGCCGCTCGTCCGTCCAGCGGATGGCGGCGCCCCGGACGGCCACCTCGTTTTGCTCAAACAGCCAATTGGCGGGGCTGCCGTCCGCCGCCTCATCGACCCCCGGTCGGGGCCGGTTGATGTCGATACCCGCCACGTGGATGCGCCCTTGGGTGTCGCGCCGAACGTCCAGCGCGGCGCCTTCAATGACCAGTTGCTGCAGGTGGGGCCGCCAGTTAAAAACCGACTGCGGTGACAGCGTGGCGGTGACACGTTGCAGGCGCAGGGCCTCGCGCTTGGACGCGTCGCGCAGCACGACGTCGTCGAGCACCACCGTTGGCACCAGGCCCGTGGTCTGCACGTGAATCGCGCCAATGTTCACGGGCACCCCGAGCGCGCGGCTGGCGTGTTGTTCGATGGGCGCACGCCAGCGCTCGAGGTTGGGCAAAATCCCCCACTGAAGGATCGCCCAAGCCAGCCCAAGCACAATAACCAGCAGCGCGGCTGCCCAGGCCAACCATGCACCCAAGCGCACCCAACCACTGCGGCGCGGCGCGGCTGGTGCATCAAGGGATGGGCTCTGGGACGTCACGGCTGCCATGAAACAAAAAAATCGACAGCGAACTGCCATGACTGACAACGGTTGCCAAGACCCATGCGCTGACACCCTTCACTGGTGGCCCGCTGGCTTAGTCCCCGTTCACTGTCAACCAATCTAGCACAGGCAAACCTCGTTCCTTCCATGACAGCCCCACAGGCCCTGGCCCTTGCTGCCCACAGCCGCTTTGTGGCGCGTGTGCGCAGGCGCTGGCCCCAGTGGCTGGGCTTGCTCGCGCCTGGCGCACCCACACGCGCGTCCATCGACCAACTGATTGGCGCCCTGCGGCCTCAATGCGCCAGCCTTGAAAGCACGCTGCGTGTGGCCCGCCACCTCACGCTGGAGCGGCTGGCGGTGCTGGACATTGAACAAACCGCGCCGCTGGACGTGGTCACCCGCGGCATGACCCAGTTGGCCGAGGCCACGTTGGAACACGCGCTGGCCGACGCGCTGGCCGAGGCTGATGCGCGATTTGGCGCACCGCGCGACGAAGCTGGTGAGCGCATCGACTTCTGGATCGTCGGCATGGGCAAACTCGGCGCCCATGAGCTCAACGTGTCGTCAGACATCGACCTGATCTACGTCTACGAAGCCGAAGGCCAAACCGACGGCGCCAAATCCATCAGCGCGCACGAGTACTTTTCGCTGGTGGTGCGGCGCCTGCAAACGCTGATCGGTGACACCACCGACGACGGCTTTGTGTTCAGGGTGGACTTGGCGCTGCGCCCCAACGGCAACTCAGGCCCCCCCGTCGTGGGCATGGGCATGCTCGAAACCTACTTTTTGACACAAGGCCGCGAGTGGGAGCGCTTTGCATGGCTCAAAAGCCGTGTCGTGGCGCCGCAAGCCAGCGTGACGTCGGGCCGAGCCAAACCGCTCAAAGCGCTGGTGACGCACTTTGTTTACCGGCGCTACCTCGATTACGGCATTTTTGAGAGCCTGCGCCAGCTGCACCACAAGATTCGCGAAGAAGCCCAGCGCCGCGCCGCCGGGCGCCCCGAGCGCGCCAACGACGTCAAGCTGTCACGCGGCGGCATCCGCGAGATTGAATTCATCGTGCAACTGCTGCAGGTGGTGCGCGGCGGGCAGTTTCCGGAGATTCGAACCCGATCCACATTGACAGCCCTGACCCGACTGGCCGATCGCGGCCTGATCCAGCCCGACACCGCGCACCGCTTGGGCGAGGCCTATGTTTTTTTGCGCCGCATCGAGCATCGCATCCAGTTTCTGGACGATGAGCAAACGCACTTGTTGCCCTCGTCGGACGACGACCTGGCCTGGATTGCAGCGACGATGGGCTTGGGCCAAGCCAGCCCCACCTGCGCGTTGCTGCTGGCACTGGGCGACACGCGCGAACTGGTGGCCACCGAGTTTGACGCTTTGCTTCACGACGGGCGCACCACCCCCGGCGCCGCGCCCGGCTGCAAAGGGTGCGGCAGCGAACCCGCCACACTTGACAGCGATGCCTTTCTTGCGAACTTGCCCCCGGCACTGAAAACCCGCGTGCAGCAATGGGCCGCGCAGCCCAAGGTGCAGTCGCTGCGCGATGAGAGCAGGCAGCGCCTGGCGCGCCTGGTGCAACGCCTGGCCAACCACGTGGAAGACGGCAGCGCCACACCCGACGCCGCCGTCCGCTTCATCGACTGGTTAGACCCTTTGTTGCGCCGCGACAGCTACTTGGCGTTGTTGGTCGAGCGCCCTGCCGTGCAGCAACGCCTGCTGCGGTTGCTGGGGCTGGCGCGCTGGCCCATGCGCTACTTGATGTTGCACCCTGGCGTCATCGACGAGCTGGCCGACAACCGCCTGTTGCACGGCCGCTTTGACCGCGACGCTTTCACCACCGACCTCGAAGCCCGCCACGCGGCTTGGTTGCGGGCCGATGATGCCGGCGAAGAATCTTTGCTTGAAACCCTGCGCCACGCGCACCACGCCGAGGTGTTTCGCACGCTGGTGCGCGACGTGGAAGGCCACATCACGGTCGAGCAGGTGGCTGACGATTTGTCGGCCCTGGCTGACGCCACGCTCGACTGCTGCATCCGCTGGGCCTGGCGCCACCTCAAGCAGCACCACCGCGACACGCCCCAGTTGGCCATCATCGCCTACGGCAAGTTAGGCGGCAAAGAGCTGGGTTACGGCAGCGACCTGGACATCGTGTTTTTGTACGACGACGCCGACGAACGTGCCCCCGAGGTGTACGGCGCCTTCGTGCGCAAACTGATCCAGTGGCTGACGCTGCGCACCCGCAGTGGCGAGCTATTTGACATCGACACCGCGTTGCGCCCCAACGGCAACGCCGGCCTGCTGGTGACCTCGATGGCGTCGTTTGAAACCTACCAAAGTGGGCGCGGCAGCAACACCGCTTGGACCTGGGAGCACCAGGCCATCACCCGAGCCCGC
Organism: uncultured beta proteobacterium; assembly: GCA_963738575.1. Lineage (GTDB taxonomy): Bacteria > Pseudomonadota > Gammaproteobacteria > Burkholderiales > Burkholderiaceae_C > CAVTWY01. The sequence goes on along the minus strand of CAVTWY010000003.1, from coordinate 1,837 downwards.
TGGTGCGCTGGAGACCCCAACCTGGCGGCCCGCTTTGAGGCCGTTCGCTGCGGTGTCTTGTGCGCGCCGCGCGACCCAGCGGCCTTGCAGCAAGAAATCAGCGCCATGCGCGACAAGGTGCGCCACGCCAAACCCGTGCCTGCCCCCAGCTTTGACGTCAAGTACAGCCCAGGCGGCATGATGGACGCCGAATTTGCCGTGCAGCAACTGGTGCTGGCCCACGCGTCGGCCCACCCCGAGCTGCAAGCCAACGTGGGCAACATCGCGCTGCTGCAACGCGCCGAAGCCGCCGGCTTGCTGGGCGCAGGCGTGGGGACGGCCGCCGCCGATGCGTACCGCACCATGCGCCGGGCACAGCACCGCGCGCGCCTGGACGAACTGCCCACCACCTTTGAGCTGGATGCCGTGCCCGAACTGCGCGCGGCGCGCGACGCGTTGCTGGCGCTGTGGCACGAAGTTTTTCCGTGATGGCAGCTTGCTAAGGGCTGCGGCATCTCCGGGCAGCGACCCCTCATGGGCCTGGGTTGGCTTGGCCGCGCTGCTGGCCTCCGGCGCCGGGCTTGTGTCATTCAACTCCGTTGGCGCGCCTGATCTCGGTTTTCTGCATCGGCTCGACTGGCAAGCCAGCTTGGCGTTAGCCCAGCCGTGGCGCGCCTTCACTGCCGCCTGGGTGCACTGGAGCCCCCAGCACCTGCTGCTCAACTTGTTGGCCCTCACCACCGTGGCTGCGCTGGGTTGGGCCGCGCGGCTGCCGCGCTCGGCTGCGCTGGCGTGGCTACTAGCCTGGCCGCTCACGCACTTGGTGTTGGTGGTGGTGCAGTTACCAGCACCGGTGCCCACGCACTACGGCGGGCTGTCGGGCGTGCTGCACGCCGGGGCGGGAATCGTTGGCGTGTGGCTGGTCACCATGAAGCTGGGCAAGGCTCAAGCTTGGATAGGCTATGCCCTTCTGGCGCTGCTGGCCGTCAAGCTGGGCGCCGAGATGGTGGCCGGGCCGCGCTTGCTGCAAGGGGGGGCAGGCACCATCGCGTTCGCCAGCGTGCCGCAAGCGCACTTGGCGGGCGCCTTGGCCGGATTGGCCGCTGCGGTGCTGGTGCTGGCCGCCACCCGTTTGCGGCACGCGTCCAACAAGGCACCCCGTTAGACTGCCCCATCCCCCCAACCGCTTCAAGGTTTTGCCCATGCTCAAGCTGCACGGTTTCTCCATGTCCAACTATTACAACAAGGTCAAGTTGGCGTTGCTGGAAAAAGGCGTCGCCTTTGAAGAAGTGTTGATGGCCAGTGGCCTGAGCGACGACGCCGTGCTGGCTAAAAGCCCCCTGGGCAAAGTGCCCTACCTCACCACCCCGCACGGCGCATTGAGCGAAAGCCAAGTCATCCTCGACTACCTCGAAGCCGCCCACCCCACCCCCGCGCTGATCCCTGCGGACCCCTGGCAAGCCGCCAAAGTGCGCGAGCTTTGCACGTATGTCGACATGCACCTGGAGCTGGTGGCGCGCGAGCTGTACCCCCAAGCCTTCTTTGGCGGCGTTGTGGGTGAAAGCCAGCAAGCCCGTGTGCGAAAGCTCTTGAACAAAAACATCGCCGGCTTCAAACGCCTCGCCAAGTTCTCGCCGTACGTGGCCGGCGACACCTTCACCCTGGCCGACTGCAGCGCCTACGTCAGCCTGCCCCTGGTGGCCCTGGCCAGCAAAATTGTGCTGGGCGAAGACCTGCTGGCGGCCCATGGCATTGACTGGAAAACCTACGCCAAGCTGGTGGGCGCACGCGCATCAGCGCAGAAGGTGGATGCGGATCGGCGGATGGATCAGGAGCGGTTTGCGCGGCAGGTGAAGTA